>CAVYGH010000001.1:0-19807 GCA_963767945.1 uncultured Chloroflexia bacterium
GGGCTCCTCGATCAGGCCAGCGGCTCGGGCTGCTGGGCCTGGTGCGGGTGCTCGGCACCCCCATAGACCTTGAGCTTCCGGAGCATCTGGGTTCCCAGGCGGTTGTGGGGCAGCATCCCCTTCACGGCGCGGCGGATGACCTCCTCCGGCCGGCGGGCGAGCAGGTGACCCAGGGTCTCCTCCTTGAACCCGGCGGGATAGCCGCTGTGGCGGGCGTAGGTCTTGGACGTGAGCTTGTCGCTGGTCACCGTGATCCGCGCCGCGTTCACCACGATCACGTGATCGCCGGTGTCGAGGTGGGCGGCATAGGTGGGCTTGTGCTTCCCCTCGAGGACACGCGCGATGCGCGTCGCGAGGCGGCCGAGGGTCTCGTCCGTCGCGTCAACGACGTACCAGCGTCGCTCGATCTCGCTCTCTCGAGGCGTATAGGTCTTCGCGCTCATTCCTCGTCTTCCTTGTCGTCCGACTGCCGTCCGCCGAGGACGACCCGCCGGAGGCACAGGCCCTTCGCGGGAGCCGAAGCCCCGTTCAGTGCCGGCCCCGGTCCGGCGAGTGCCGTCCGGAGCCCCTCGGTGTCCAATGTTCCCAGGCCGACCTCCAGCAGGGCGGCGACCATGCGCCGCACCTGGCCCCGGAGGAAGGATTCCGCCCGGACGTCGATCGTCACCAGGCGGCCCTCCCGTCGGACCCGGACCGCGTAGACGGTCCGGACCGGCGGCCGGTCCGTGCCGCTGAAGGCCGAGAAGTCGTGGCGGCCCTCGAGGACCGTCGCGGCGCTCGCCATCGCGGCGATGTTGAGCGGGCTCCGCACCCCGAACGCATGACGCTCGCGGAGCGGGCTGCGCGGCCCGTTCCAGACGGTGTAGCGGTACTCCCGATACCGCGCCGCGTAGCGTGGGTGGAACCCGTCCGGAGCCCGTCGAACGTCGCGGATCGCGACGTCAGCCGGGAGCAGCGCGTTGACCGCCTGCTGGAGCGCCGGCCCCGTCAGCCCCCCGCGGTAGGTGAAACCGATCACCTGGCCCGCGGCGTGGACCCCGGTATCCGTGCGTCCCGCCCCGTCGACCACGATCCGCTCGCCTCCTGCGAGGCGGGCGAGCGCGGCCTCGAGCTCTCCCTGGACCGTCCGGGCGTTCCGTTGGAATTGGAACCCGGCATAGTCCGTTCCGTCGTATTCGACCGTCGCGCGGTAGCGCGTCGGCGCGCCCTCTCGAGCGCTCAAGTCGTCACCGGTGATCGGCGACTTCAGGTGATCCTCAGACCAGCTCGATCTGGACGATCTCGGCCGCATCACCCTTGCGCTGGCCGATGTGCACCAGCCGGGTGAACCCGGACTGACGATCGGCGTACTTGGGGGCGATCACCTCGAACAGCTTGGTCACGACGAGCGGCTCGTTCGGGAGCTCCGAGACGACTGTCCGTCGGGCCGCGAGATCACCGCGCTTGGCGAGCGTGATCATGCGATCGACCATCCCGCGGATCTCCTTGGCCTTGGCCTCCGTCGTCTGGACCCGCTCGTAGCGGAGGATGGAGACCGTCAGGTTCTTGTAGAGCGCCATGCGGGGGCCATGCTTGCGCGAGAGCTTGCGCCCGTCGATGCGGTGGGCCATCGCTCAGGCCTCCTCGTCGTCCCCGAACGGCTCGTCGTCGCCGTCCAGGACGCCGTCGGACTCGGTCTCCGGGAGGATGAAGCCGCGCATCCGGAGGCGCTCCTTCATCTCGTCCAGGGACTTCTTGCCGAAGTTGCGCATGCGCAGGAGGTCGTCGTCCTTCAGCTGCAGGAGCTGGCCGACCTTGACGATGTTGTTGCGCTTGAGCGAGTTGTAGGCCCGCATCGGCAGGTCCAGCTCCTCGATCGGCATGTCGAGCATGTTGGGCGGCAGCTGCGGCACGCCGGGCGCGGCGCGATCCGGGGCCACGGCGGCGACGCCGACCGTCACGAACGGCTGGAACTGGTGCACGAGGATGTCGGCGGAGCGCGACAGCGCCTCCTCCGGCGTGATCGTGCCGTCGGTCTCGATCTCGATCGTGAGCTTGTCGAAGTTGGTCATCTGACCCACCCGCATGCCCTCGACCCAGTAGTTGACCTTGCGGACGGGCGTGAAGATCGCGTCGACCGCGATCACGCCGATCGGCAGGGCCTCGCTGCGCTCGGCGGCGAGATAGCCGACGCCGCGCTCGACGGTGAGGTCCATCTCGATCGTCACGTCGTCGGAGTCGATCGTCATGAGCACGAGCTCGGGGTTGACGATCTCGACGTCGGCCGACTCGGCGACATCGGCGGCGATCACGGGGCCGGCGCCGCTCTTGATCAGGCGCAGCTGCACCGGGTGGGTCGCGAAGCTCTTCAGGCGCAGCTTCTTGACGTTCAGGACGATCTGGGTGACGTCTTCCTTGACGCCCGGGATCGTCGAGAACTCCTGGTACACGTCGCGCACCTGGATCGACGTCACCGCCGCTCCCTCGAGCGACGAGAGGAGGACGCGGCGGAGGGCATTGCCGAGGGTCACGCCGTAGCCCGCCTGCAGCGGCCCCGCCTCGTACTTGGCGTACGTGCCGGCTTCTGCGATGGGCTCGATCTGCGGGGTCTCGAGTTCGATCATGGGTTGGCGGCTACCTCGAGTAGTACTCGACCACGAGCTGCTCGTTGAAGTCGAGCGGCATCTGGTCGCGGCGCGGCAAGGCGATGACGGACCCGGCGAGGTTCGCCGCGTCGAGGCTCACCCAGTCCGGCGCCTGGTGCGAACGGAGGGTCTCCTTGACCGTCTTGAACAGCTCTCGCTCGTGGTGCGACTTGCGCACCTCGACCTTGTCGCCGATCTTCATGCGGTAGGAGGGGATGTTGGTGGGGACGCCGTTCACGGCGAAGTGGCCGTGCGCGACCATCTGCCGGGCGGCGGCCCGCGATGGCGCGAAGCCGAGCCGATAGACGACGTTGTCGAGCCGGAGCTCGAGCGTCCGCAGCAGCGCCTCGCCCGTCACGCCGGAGTGGCGCGACGCCTCGAGGTAGTAGTTGCGGAACTGGCGCTCGAGGACGCCGTAGACGCGGCGGACCTTCTGCTTCTCGCGCAGCTGGAGGCCGTAGTCGCCGACCTTGCGGCGGCGGACCCCATGCTGGCCGGGCGGCGTCGGGCGCCGCTCGAAGGAGCACTTCTTGGTATAGCAGCGACTGCCCTTGAGGTAGAGCTTCAGCCCCTCTCGGCGGCAGAGCCGGCAGACGGCGTCGGTGTATCGGGCCATGGTCTCTTCGTGCTCAGACGCGGCGCCGCTTGGGCGGGCGGCATCCGTTGTGCGGGATGGGCGTGACGTCGGTGATCGCGGAGACCTCGAGGCCGGCGGCCTGGAGCGACCGGATGGCCTGCTCGCGACCCGCGCCGGGGCCCTTGACGTAGACCTCGACCTGGCGCATGCCATGCTCCATGGCGCGCTTGGCCGCGCCGTCGGCGGCGAGCGCCGCGGCGTACGGGGTGCTCTTGCGTGAGCCCTTGAACCCGGCGATGCCGGCGGACCCCCACGAGATCACGTTCCCACCCTGGTCGGTGATCGTCACGATCGTGTTGTTGAAGCTCGCCTGGATGTGGACGTGCCCCTGGGGAACGTTCTTCCGCTCCCGGCGCCGCTGCTTGAGGGCGCGCTTCCGTTCGGCCATGCGCTAACGGTTCCTCGTCACTTGGTCTTCTTGCGCGCGCCGACCGTCTTCTTCGGCCCCCGGCGCTGGCGGGCGTTCGTCTTCGTGCGCTGCCCGCGAACCGGGAGGTTCCGGCGGTGGCGCATGCCGCGGTACGACCCGATCTCGATGAGGCGCTTGATGTTCAGCGCGACCTCTCGACGGAGGTCGCCCTCGACCTTGAAGCTGCGGTCGATCACCTCGCGGAGGCGGTTGACCTGGTCCTCGGTGAGGTCCCGGACGCGCGTGTCCGGGTTGATGCTGGTCTGCTTGAGGATCTTCTGGCTGGAAGACAGCCCCACCCCGTAGATGTAGGTGAGGGCGATCTCCACGCGCTTCTCGCGCGGGATGTCGATACCTGCGATACGAGCCATCGCGTCAGCCCTGCCGCTGCTTGTGCTTGGGATTCGAGCAGATGACCATCACGGTGCCGTGGCGCCGGATGACCTTGCAGTTGTCGCAACGCGTCTTGACGGACGCTCTGACCTTCACGGGTTCCTCGATTACTTCAGTCGGTACGTGATGCGACCCCGTGTGAGGTCGTACGGAGACAACTCGACTCGGACCCGGTCACCGGGGAGAATTCGGATGAAGTTCATCCGGAGCTTGCCGCTGATGTGTGCGAGAACACGATGGCCGTTCTCGAGCTCGACTGCGAACATCGTGTTCGGCAACGGCTCGATGACGGTTCCTTCGACTTCGATCGCGTCCTTCTTCGGCAAGCTCTGTCCCTTGGGTCCCTTCTCAGCACGAGTGCCGGCCCGGACGGGCCGACACACGAACGGGCAGGATATCAAACGAAGGCAATTCCGACAACTCCACGGTGGTCATCAGACCGTGGTCAGGATCTCGGGCCCATCGGCCGTGATCGCCACCGTGTGCTCGAAGTGGGCCGCGAGCGACCCGTCCCAGGTGACGACGGTCCAGCCGTCGGCGAGCGTCTGGGTCGCCTCCGAGCCAAGCGTCAGCATCGGCTCGATCGCGAGGCACAGGCCCGGCTCGAGCTTGAGGCCCTTGGATCGCGAGCGGAAGTTGGGCACCTGGGGGTCCTCGTGCATCGAGGTGCCGATGCCGTGGCCCACGTACTGGCGGATGACCCCGTAGCCGGCGGGCGTGGCGACGTCCTCGACCGCGCCCGAGATGTCGGCGATGAAGTGGCCGGGACGCGAGGCGTTGACGCCGGCCATCAGCGCCAGGCGGGTGGTGTCCACGAGGCCGCGCGCGGCCTCGGTGGCCGCGTCCGGGCCGCCGCACACGAAGGTGCGCGCGCCGTCGCCGTGCCAGTCGTCGTAGATCACGCCGACGTCCACCGACACGAGCTGGCCGGCCCGGATCTCCCGGTCGCCCGGGATGCCGTGCACGATCTCGTTGTCGATCGAGATGCAGGTCGAGGCCGGGTAGGCGTGCGGGTCGCGGGCGTCGTAGCGCCGGCCACCGAGGTAGTTCAGGAACGACGGCACGCCCTTGGCCGCACGGATGTGGCGCTCGGCGAGCCGGTCCAGCTCGGCGGTCGAGACTCCCGGCTCGAGGTGCTCCTCGACCAGCGCGAGGACCTCGGCGACGATCCGCCCGGCGGAGCGCATCTTGCCGATCTCGGCGCGCGACTTGCGGGTGACGTGCATCAGGCGCCCGGCGCTCGCCCGGGGCGGGCTCGGGGCGACGCCCGCCGCCTCCACGGCGGCCGCGACGCCGCGCGCGACGGCATCGATGTCCTGGAGCCCGTCGACGACCCGGAGGACCCCGGAGGCCCGGTAGTGGTCGACCACGGCCTCGAGTGCGCCCAGCTGCTGGCTCATCCGGGCGCGGATCGTGTCCGGATGGTCGTCGGACCGCTGGTACAGCTCGGATCCGTCGAGGTCGCACACGCCGGGCACGCGCGGCGGGCTGAACAGCTCGTGGTACGGGTGGCCGGCGGCGCGACAGACCCGACGGCCGGACATGCGGCGGATGAGCTCGTCGGTCGGGACGTCGACGAGCGCGGCGACCCCGACGCTCGAGTCGCGGCTCGCGAGCGCCTCGTCGAGCGCCTTCGCCTGGACCGCGGTCCGCGGGAAGCCGTCGAGGATGACGCCGCGATCGGCATCGGGCCGGCTCAACCGGTCGAGCAGCAGGCGCACGGTGATCTCGTCGGGCACCAGCTGGCCCGCGTCCATGTACTGCCGTGCCTCGACGCCCAGCGGCGTCCCGTCGCGGACGGCGGCGCGGAACAGGTCGCCGGTCGCCACGATCGGAATCCCCAGTCGCCCCGCGAGGAGCGGCGCCTGTGTCCCCTTCCCGGCGCCCGGGGCGCCGAGCAGGACGACGACCTTCATGTCAGCGAGCGAGCGCCGCGCGCGTCACTTGATGAAGCCCTCGTATTGCCGGATCAGGAGCTGGGCCTCGACCTGCTTCATCGTCTCGACGACGACCGAGACCACGATCAGGAGGCCGGTGCCACCGAGGGCGATGTTCTGGAAGCTCGGCTGGATGAGGCCGATGAATGGCGGCGAGGCGGCGACGATGCCCAGGAACAGGGCGCCCGCGACCGTGATCCGGGTCACCACCTTGGCCAGGTAGTCCTGGGTGGGTCGCCCGGGCCGGATGCCCGGGATGAAGCCGCCGTTCTTGCGCAGCTGCTCCGCCGTCTCGTCGGGCTTGAACGTGAACGCCGTGTAGAAGTACGTGAAGCCGAACGTCAGCAGGAAGTACAGCACCACGTACACCCAGGATCCCGGGGCCAGCCAGGTGACGATCCAGTTCGCGATCCCGCCGACGATGCCGCCCGAGTTCACGAAGTAGCTCGCGATCTGGCTCGGGAACAGCAGGATGCTGACGGCGAAGATGATCGGGATGACGCCGGCCTGGTTGACGCGCAGCGGCAGGAACGTCTGGCCGCCCTGGTACATGCGCCGGCCGCGCACCCGGGAGGCGTACTGGATCGGGATCCGGCGCTGGCCCTCCTGGATGAAGATGATCACCGCCACGGCCGAGATCGCGAGGATCGCGAACAGGACGAACCGGGCGAGGTCGGGGCTGTCGATGAAGGCCGTGAGCGCACCCGGGGCGCGGCTCACGATGCCCGCGAAGATGATGAAGCTGATGCCGTTGCCGATCCCCTTCTCGGTGATCAGCTCGCCAAGCCACATCAGCACCACCGAGCCCGCGACGAGGGTCACGATCTGGGTGAGGGTCTCCCAGGCGCCCAGGTCGAACGACGTGGTGAGCACGCTGTTCGCGGACAGGAGGGCCAGCAGCCCGTAGGCCTGGAGCAGCGCCATCGGCACCGACAGGTAGCGGGTGTACTGGTTGATCTTGGTCCGGCCGTACTCGCCCTCGCGCTGGAGGGCCTGGAGCGACGGGACCACGCCCGTCATCAGCTGCATGATGATCGAGGCGTTGATGTACGGGTTCACGCCCAGGGCCACGACCGAGAAGTTCGTCAGGCCGCCGCCCGAGAACAGGTCGAGCAGCCCGAAGATCGCGTTCGAGCCCAGGAACTCCTGGAGCTGCGCCGAGTTGACGCCCGGGATCGGGACGTGGGCGAGCAGCCGGAAGACGAGCAGGATCCCGGCGACGAACAGGATCCGGCGCCGGAGGTCCGGCGCGCGGAATGCGTTGAGCAGCGCCTCGAACACGGGCGCTACGCGTTGTCGGCCGCGTCGGCCTCGTCGGCCTCCGCGGGCGTCTCGGTGGCGTCCTCGGGGGCATCGGCCTCGGCGGCCGGTTCGGCGGTGGCGGCCTTGCCCTTCGCGCCCCGCTTGGCGGGTGCGGACTCGGCGTCCTCGGTCGCGGTGGCGGCCGGCTCGGCGTCGTCGGCCGGCTCGGCGTCCGCCGTCGCGGCCTCGTCGCTGCCGGCCTCGTCGTCGTCCGCGGCCTTGCGCGGGCGCTTGGCGCGGGCCGGCTTGGCCGCCGCCGCGCCGTCGGCCTCGGGGACCTCGACGCCCAGCGCCGCGAGCGGGCTGGTGGGGACCTCGATGACCTGGGCGGTGCCGCCCGCGGCCTCGATCTTCTCGCGCGCGCTGCGCGTGAAGGCGTCCGCGAGCACGAACAGCTTCGTGCCGACCTCGCCCTCGCCGAGGATCTTGAGCGGCAGCCGGTCCCGGCGGACGAGCCCGGCCTGCTTGAGCGTGTCGGCGTTGACCGTGACCGGCGCGCCCTTCTGCGTCTCGAGCTTGCCGGCATCGATCGCCGCGCTGATGGCGCCGACGTTCACGACCTCGTACTCGACGTCGTTGATGTTCCGGAAGCCGCGCAGCTTCGGGATGCGGATGTGGAGCGGCGTCTGGCCGCCCTCGAACCAGGCCGGGATCGAGGCGCCCGCGCGCGAGCGCTGGCCCTTGGTGCCGCGGCCGGCGGTCTTGCCCTTGCCGGCGGCGATGCCGCGGCCGACCCGGGTCCGCTTGGTGACCGACCCCTCGGCGGGGTGCAGGTCGTGGATCTTCATCAGGACTTCTCCGACGTCGTCTTGCCCGCGCCGGCCGGGAGCTCCTCGACGGTCACGAGGAAGCGGACCTGGCGGACCATCCCGCGCACGGCGGGGTTGTCGGGCAGGATCGACGAGCTGCCGATCCCGTGCAGGCCCAGCGCGCGGATCGTCGCCCGGTTGCGGGCGATGTGGCTGATCGTGCTCTTGGTCTGGGTGACGCGAAGGCTACCGGGCATCGGCCACCTCCCGCGCGCGGATGGCCGCATCGGGCTGGCCCGGGACGACCAGCCGAAGCTGGACGCCGCGCCGGCGCGACAGCTCCTCGACGGAGTGGAGGCTGCGGAGCGCGTTGAGGGTCGCGCGGGTCACGTTCACCGGGTTGGTGGAGCCGTGGACCTTGGCCAGGATGTCGCGGATGCCGGCCGCCTCGACGACGGCACGCACGGCACCGCCGGCGATGACGCCGGTGCCCTTCGAGGCGGGCTTGAGCATCACGCGCGCGGCGGAGTACTCGACGCGGACCTCGTGCGGGATCGTCGTCCCGACCATCGGGATGCGGACGATGTTCTTCTTCGCGTCCTCGACGCCCTTGCGGATGGACTCCGGGACGTCGCCCGCCTTGCCCAGGCCCACGCCGACGTGACCGTTGCCGTCGCCCACGACGATGACCGCCGAGAACGAGAAGCGCCGGCCACCCTTGTGGACCTTGGCGACGCGGTTGATCTGGACGACGCGCTCCTCGAGCGCAAGCTTGTTCGGGTCGATGCGGGCCACAGGCGTGTCCTCTAGAAGTCGAGGCCGGCCTCGCGGGCCGCCTCGGCGAGCGAGCGAACTCGCCCGTGGTACTTGAAGCCCGCCCGATCGAACACCACCTGCCCGACGCCGGCGGCCTTGGCACGCTCGGCGACGAGCTGGCCGACGCGCTTTGCGTCGTCGGTCTTCGACCCGTCGGCACCGCGCAGGCCGGTCTCGAGCGACGACGCCGCGGCCAGCGTCTGGCCGTTGGTGTCGTCGATGACCTGGGCGTAGATGTGGTTCAGGCTGCGGAACACCGCCAGCCGCGGGCGGCTCGTGGTGCCCGACAGGCGGAGGCGGAGTCGCTCGTGGCGCTTGGTGCGCGCCGACGAACGGGTGGCAACGGTCGTCATCGCTACTTCTTCCCGCCGATCTTGCCGGCCTTGCCCGCCTTGCGGCGGACGTTCTCACCGGCGTATCGGACGCCCTTGCCCTTGTACGGCTCGGGCTTGCGGGTCGCGCGGACCTTGGCGGCCATCTGCCCGACCAGCTCCTTGTCGATGCCCACGACCGCGAGGCGGAGCGGGGTCTCGAGCTCGAAGCTGATGCCGGCGGGCGGGTCGATCTCGATCGGATGGCTGTAGCCGAGCGCGAGCTGGAGCTTGTCGCCCACCTTCTGCGCGCGGTAGCCCACGCCGACGATCTCGAGGCCCTTGCGGTACCCGTCCGTCACGCCGACGACCATGTTGTTGACGAGGGTTCGGGTGAGGCCGTGGAGGCTCTTGTCGAGCTTGTTCTCCGTCGGCCGGCTGACCACGATCGTGCCGTCCTCGTGCGCAACGTTCATGCGCGGCGGCAGCTCGCGGGTGAGGGTGCCCTTGGGGCCCTTCACGGTGATGATCCGCCCGTCGAGCGTCACGTCGACGCCGGCGGGAACGGCGATGGGGAGTCGGCCGATACGGGACATCAGGTCTACCAGATGTAGGCGAGGATCTCGCCGCCCAGCTGGGCCTGCTTGGCCTGCGAGCCGGTCATGATCCCCTTGGAGGTGCTGACGATCACGACGCCGAGGCCGCCCAGGACGCGCGGGATGTCGGTCTTGCGCGCGTACACGCGCAGGCCCGGCTTGCTGATCCGCTTGAGGCCCGAGACGACCGGCACCTTGCCGTCGACATACTTGAGCTCGATGCGCAGGAGCTGCGCCACGCCGTCGCGCTCCTCGTGGACGTCGGCGATGAAGCCTTCCTCCTTGAGGATCCGGGCGATCTCGCGCTTGGTGCGCGATGCCGGCACGACGACCTCGGTGTGGCGGGCCCGTGACGCGTTGCGGACGCGCGTGAGCATGTCCGCGATCGGGTCGGAGATGTTCATCGTTCTACCAGCTGGACTTCGTGACGCCGGGCAGCTCGCCGACGAGCGCGCGCTCGCGGAAGCAGATGCGGCACAGCGCGAAGCGGCGCATGTACGCCCGCGGCCGTCCGCAGACGGTGCAGCGGTTGTAGGCCTGCACCGGGTGGTGCGGCGTGCGCTTTTGCTTCGCGATCAGAGACTTCTTGGCCATTCCGACTCCTCCCCGCGCCCTAGCCGGCGAAGGGCATGCCGAGGAGCTCGAGCAGACGCTTCGATTCCTCGTCGGTCTTTGCGGTCGTCACGATGCTGATCTCCAGCCCGCGGAGACGGTCCACCTTGTCGTAGTCGATCTCCGGGAAGGCGAGCTGCTCCCGGAGGCCGAGCGAGTAGTTGCCACGGCCGTCGAACGACCGCCCGGGCACGCCGCGGAAGTCGCGGATGCGCGGCAGGGCGAGCCGCGTCGTGCGCTCGAGGAAGTCCCACATCCGCTCACCGCGGAGGGTCACCTTGACGCCGATCGGGTTGCCCGTCCGGACCCGGAACTGCGCGATCGACCGCTTGGCGCGGGTGACGATCGGCTTCTGGCCCGTGATGAGCTGCACGTCGCCGACGGCCGCGTCGACCGCCTTGGCGTTCGCCAGGGCCTCGCCCAGGCCGATGTTGACGACGATCTTGTCCAGGCGCGGCACCTGCATCGGGTTCTCGTAGCCGAACTGCTTCTCGAGCGCCGGCACGACCTCGGTCAGGTAGCGCTCCCGCAGCTGGCCGCTCACGACTTCACCTCCAGCGGCTCGCCACAGTGCTTGCACACGCGCACGCGCGAGCCGTTGTCGAGCGTGCGGTGCGCGACACGGGTGGGCCGGTCGCAGTGGCCGCACACGATCATCACGCGGCTCACGGGGAGCGGCAGCATGTGGTCGAGGATGCCGCCGGGATCGATCGTGGGCATGGAACCCACGCCGCCCGCCGACCGCTGGCGCGGCTTGGTGTGCTTGCGGGCGATGTTGAGCCCCTCGACCATCACGAACACGCCGCCCTTGAGCGACGTGCGGCGGTAGCCCGAGCGAACGGACGTCGGCGACGGGTCGCGGCGGATGACGTGCTCCACCTTGCCCCGCTTGCCGGCGTCGCGGCCGGCGAGCACGACCACCGTGTCGCCCTTGCGGATCTCGGGCACCTTGGTCTGGTGCTCGATCGACCGGGCGGCCATCACAGCACCTCCGGCGCGAGGGACACGATCTTCATGTAGTTGCGTTCCCGGAGCTCGCGCGCGACGGGTCCGAAGATGCGGGTCCCGCGCGGGTTGCCCTGGTTGTTGATGAGCACGGCCGCGTTCTCGTCGAAGCGGATGTAGCTCCCGTCCGGGCGGCCGATCTCCTTGGCCGTGCGCACGATGACCGCGCGCACGACGTCGCCCTTCTTGACGGGGGCGTTCGGGATCGCGGTCTTGACGCTCGCGACGATCACGTCGCCGACGCCGGCGGTGGTCTTGCGCGAGCGACCCATCACCCGGATGCACTGGATCGTCCGCGCGCCGGTGTTGTCGGCGACGCGCAGACGCGTCTGGGCCTGGATCACGAGGCCGCCTCCTCGGTCGCGGGCGTCTCGGCCTGGTCGCCGGTCTCGGCGGCGGTCTCGACGTCGGCCTCGGTCCGGCGACCCGGATGGGCGCTGCCGTGGATCGCCTCGGACGTCGCGGCCTCCTCGGCCACCATCGTCTCGCCGGCGCGCTCCTCGCCCGCCCGGGAGATCACGGACACGAGCCGCCACCGCTTGGTGGCGGACAGCGGCCGCGATTCCTCGATGAGGACGGTGTCGCCGATCTTGGCGTCGTTCTCCTCGTCATGGGCGGCGAACTTCGTCGACGCCTTCATGACGCGCTTGTACAGGCGGTGGCGGGTCAGCCGCTCGACGGACACGACGATCGTCTTGTCCATCTTGTCGCTGACCACGCGTCCGACCTTGGTCTTGCGCTGTCCCTGCACGGGTGTCGTGGCTCCTGCGGTTGTCATCCCGGCGCTCCTACTCGGCCACGCGCGGCGCGGTCGACCGCTCGCGCTGGACGGTGAGGATCCGGGCGATCGTGCGTCGCGTCGCCGGGATCTGGCTGTAATCCTTCAACTGGCGCGTCGAGAGGGCGAAACGGGCCTGCCACAGCTCCTGCTTGGCCTCCCGCAGCCGGTCGTCGAGCTCCCGGTCCGAGAGCTGGCGGACCTCACCGATCTCCATCGGTGACCTCCTTCCCGCCTTCGCGGACGACGATGTGGGTCTGGACCGGCAGCTTGTGGGACGCGAGACGCATGGCCTCGACGGCCGCCTCGTGCTCGACGCCGGCCATCTCGAACAGGATCCGGCCCGGTCGCACGACGGCGACCCAGTGGTCCGGTGCGCCCTTGCCCGAGCCCATCCGGGTCTCGGCGGGCTTCTTGGTCGCGGGCTTGTCGGGGAAGACGCGGATCCAGATCTTGCCGCCGCGCTTGACCGAACGGGTCATCGCGCGCCGGGCGGCCTCGATCTGGCGGGCCGTGATCCAGGCGGGCTCGAGCGTGGCGAGACCGTACTCGCCGAACGCGACGGTGTGGCCGCCCTTGGCCATCCCGGACATCCGGCCGCGCATCACCTTGCGGTGCTTCACGCGTCGGGGCATCAGCATCGCGTCACACCCCCTGGCCGGCGGCGGCGGCGGCGCTCACGGCCTCCGCGGCCTCGCGGCGGCGGCGCTCCACCGGGATCTCGCCCCGGTAGATCCAGACCTTGACGCCGATCCGACCGTAGGTCGTGTGGGCGTGGACCTGGCCGTAGCTGATGTCGGCGCGCAGGGTCCCGAGCGGGATGCGCCCCTCCCGGTCCCACTCGCGGCGGCCCATCTCCGAGCCGCCGAGGCGGCCGGCGAGCGCGATCCGGACGCCCTTGGCGCCGGCCTTCATCGACCGCTGGATCGACTGCTTCATCGCCTTCTTGTAGGCGACGCGGCGGGTCAGCTGCTGGGCGATGTTGAGGGCGACCAGGTAGGCGTCGAGCTCCGGCTGGCGGATCTCGCGGATCTCCAGCTTGACCTTGCGCTTGGTCAGCTCGCCGATCTCCTTGCGCAGGATCTCGACGTTCTGGCCGCCGCGCCCGATCACGATGCCCGGCTTGGCGGTGTGGATCGCGACCGTCACGTGGTTGATGCCACGCTCGATCTCCACGCCGCTCACGCTGGCGTTGGCGAGCCGGCGGTCGAGCAGCCGACGGATCGAGATGTCCTCCTTGAGGAGGGTCGTGTACTCCTTGTCGGCGTACCACTTGGCCGTCCACGATCGCGTGTAACCCAAGCGGAAGCCGTACGGATGGACCTTGTGTCCCATGCCTAGGCCTCCCGGTCCGCGACGACGATGGTGATATGCGTCATGGGCTTGTGGATCGGGAATGCCCGACCCTGGGCCCGGGGGCGCCACCGCTTGATCGTCGGGCCCTCGTTCGCAACCGCGTCGGCGATGTAGAGCTCATCGGCCGAACGGCTGAGGTTGTTCTCGGCGTTCGCGGTCGCGCTCTTGAGCACGCGCGCGACGTCCTTGGCGGCGGTCTGCGGCATGAACCGCAGGGCCGCGGCGGCCTCCTCCACCGGCATGCCCTTGATCGCCTCGGTGATGAGGCGGGCCTTCCGGGTGGAGCCCCGCAGGTACTTCGCTGTGGCGGAGACGCGCATCGCTGCTCCTACCGCAGCCCGGCGGACCGGTCCGCGGTCCGGCCGTGCCCGCGATACGTGCGGGTGGGCGCGAACTCGCCGAGACGGTGGCCGACCATGTTCTCGGTGACGTACACCGGCACGTGCTTGCGGCCGTTGTAGACCGCGATCGTGTGCCCGATGAAGTCGGGGAAGATGACGGACGCGCGCGACCAGGTCTTGAGGACCTTCCGCTCGTTCCGCTTGTTCATATCCTGGACCCGGCCGAGGAGCCGGGGCTGGACGAACGGTCCTTTCTTGACCGATCGAGACATGCTCTAGCTCCTTCCTAAGACTTGCGATGCCGGCTGCGGACGATCACGCGGCTCGTCTCCTTGCCGCGTCGTGTCCGGTAGCCCATGGCGGGCTTGCCCCACGGCGTCTTCGGGGGCATGCCCGTGGGGCTCTTGCCCTCGCCGCCGCCGTGCGGATGGTCCCGCGGGGTCATCGCGACGCCCCGGACCTCAGGCCGCTTGCCCATGTGGCGGGCGCGGCCGGCCTTGCCGAGGTTCTGGTTCTCGTGATCGACGTTCGAGACCTGCCCGATCGTCGCCATGCAGCGGACGCTCACCCGGCGCACCTCGCCCGAGGGGAGGCGGATCTGGGCGTAGTCGCCCTCCTTGGCCAGGAGCTGCGCCGAGACGCCGGCGGACCGGACGATCTGGCCGCCCTTGCCCGGGACGAGCTCGATGTTGTGGATCGTCGTGCCGAGCGGGATCTTCTGGATCGGCAGGGCGTTGCCGACCCGCGCGTCCGACGTCCGGGCCCGAGACGACGACGTCGCCCACCTTGAGCCCGTTGGGCAGGAGCATGTAGCGCTTCTCGCCGTCGCGGTAGTGCAGCAGGCCGATACGCGCCGACCGGTTCGGGTCGTACTCGATCGTCGCGAGCCGCGCGGGCACGCCCGTCTTGTCGCGCTTGAAGTCGATCCGGCGGTAGTGGGTCTTCTCGCCGCCGCCGCGATGGCGGACGGTGAGCCGGCCCTGGTTGTTCCGGCCGGAGCCGCGCTTCATGCGGCTCGAGCAGCGGCTTGTACGGCTTGTCGGTGGTGATCTCCTCGAACGTCGGGCGGGTCATCCACCGACGGCCGGGCGAGGTCGCCTTGTAGCTTCGCAGCGGCATCCCTACACCCCTTCGAAGAATTCGATCTTCTGGCCGGGGGCCAGGGTGACGATGGCCTTCCGCCAGGCGGAGGTGTGGCCGACGATCCGCCCGCGCTTGGTGCCGCGGCGCTTCTCCTTGGCCTTGGAGGTCAGGACGTTGACGGCGATGACCGTCACCTTCTCCTTCTTGTAGAGCTCCTCGACGGCGGCCTTGATCTGGATCTTGTTGGCCTTGTCGTGGACGGCGAAGGTGTACTTGCCGCGGCCCGACTCGTCGATCGACTTCTCGGAGATCACCGGGCGCAGGATGATGTCGGCGGCGGTCAGGACGCTCACGCGTACACCTCCTCGATCCGGGCGAGGGCCGGCTGCTCGATCAGGACCGCGTCCGCGTTGAGCAGGTCGACGACGTTGAGCGAGTCGGCGCGGATCACGATGACCGACGGCAGGTTCGCGGCCGAGCGCAGCAGCGACAGGTCGGGCGCGGGGGCCACGACGAGGACGCGGCGCGCGTGGCCGTCGCCGGCGCCGAGCGCCTCGAGGACCGTCACGAACGCCTTGGTCTTCGGCTCGTCGGCCATGCCGAACGCGTCGATCTACGCGGATCGCGTCGTCGTTGAGCTTGGCCGTCAGCGCCGAGCGCAGCGCGATGCGCCGCATCTTGCGCGGCAGCTTCTGCTCGTACGAGCGCGGGTGCGGGCCGAACACGACGCCGCCGCCGCGGTAGTGCGGCGCGGTGCGCGAGCCCTGGCGGGCGCGGCCGGTGCCCTTCTGGCGGTAGGGCTTGCGACCGCCGCCGCGGACCTCGCCGCGCGTCCTGGTGTCGGAGGTCCCCAGCCGGCGGCCGGCCAGCTGGGCGACGACCGCCTGGTGGAGGACGGCCTCGTTCACCGGCGCGGCGAACAGGGTCTCGGCGAGGTCGACGTTGCCGATGGTCGCGCCGGTGCGGTCGTAGAGGGTGGTCTGCGGCATGGTCAGGCCTTCCGGACGAAGGTGAGCGTGCCCGGCGCCCCGGGGACCGACCCCTTGACGAGGATCAGGTTCCGCTCGGAGTCCACGCGGATGACGCGCAGCTTCTTGATCGTGACCCGCTCGTGGCCCATGTGGCCACCCATCTTCATGCCCCGGTAGACGCGCCCTGGCGTCGTGCCGGGCCCGATGGAGCCGGGCTTGCGGTAGTTGTCCGACCCGTGGGTCTTGGGACCGCGCGAGAAGTTGTGGCGCTTCACGGTGCCCGCGAACCCCCGGCCCTTCGAGACGCCGGTCACGTCGACGAGGTCGCCCTCGGCGAACACGTCCGCGACCGCGATCTGCTGGCCGACGGTGTAGTCGTCGGCGCTGTCGAGCCGGAACTCGCGGATGTTGGCGACCCGCGGCAGGTCCTTGAGCTGGCCGGCGATGGGCTTGGTCACCCGGCGACGCTCGCCCGCGCCGAGCTGGACGGCGGTATAGCCGTCGCGATCGGGCGTGCGGAGGCGGGTGACGGTGTTCGGGGTGGCCCGAACCACCGTGACGCCCACCATGGTGCCGTCCGGCTGGAAGACCTGGGTCATGCCGACTTTTCGGCCGATCAAACCGATACTCATTACATCTTGATCTCGATGTCGACGCCCGCGGCAAGCGAGAGTCGCATCAGGGCGTCGACGGTCTTCGACGAGGGATCCAGGATGTCGATGAGCCGCTTGTGGGTGCGGATCTCGAACTGCTCCCGCGAGTCCTTGTCGATGAACGGCGACCGGAGGACCGTGAACTTCTCGATCCGGGTCGGCAGCGGCACCGGGCCGACGACGTCAGCGCCGGTGCGCTGCGCCGTCTCGACGATCTGGGCCGCCGACTGATCGAGCAGCCGATGGTCGTAGGCCTTGAGGCGGATTCGGATCCGCTGCTTCGCCATGTCGCCGTCCCTACGCGATGATGCTGGTGATGGCGCCGGCACCGACGGTGCGGCCGCCCTCGCGGATGGCGAAGCGCTGGCCGACCTCGAGCGCGATCGGGGTGATCAGCTCGACCGTCATCTCGACGTTGTCGCCGGGCATGATCATCTCGGCGCCGCCGGGCAGGCCGATCGAGCCGGTGACGTCGGTCGTGCGCAGGTAGAACTGCGGCCGGTAGCCGTTGTAGAAGGGGGTATGCCTGCCGCCCTCCTCCTTGGTCAGCACGTAGACCTGCGCGGTGAACTTGGTGTGGGGCGACACCGAGCCCGCCTTGGCCAGCACCTGGCCGCGCTCGATGTCGTCGCGCTCGATGCCCCGCAGCAGGCAGCCGATGTTGTCGCCCGCCTCGCCCTGGTCGAGCAGCTTCTTGAACATCTCGACGCCGGTGACCACGACCTTGCGGGTGGCGTGGACGCCGACGATCTCGACCTCCTCGCCGACCTTGACGATGCCGCGCTCGACGCGGCCGGTGGCGACGGTCCCCCGGCCCTTGATGCCGAACACGTCCTCGACCGGCATCAGGAACGGCTTGTCGACCGCCCGCTCGGGGGTCGGGATGTAGGAGTCGACCGCGTCCATCAGCTCCTGGATCGGGGCGTAGGCCGGGTCGTTCTTGTCGTCGGGGGCCTCGAGCGCCTTGAGCGCGGAGCCGCGGATGACCGGGATGTCGTCACCCGGGAAGTTGTACTTGGAGAGCAGCTCGCGGACCTCGAGCTCGACCAGATCGAGCAGCTCGGGGTCGTCGACCATGTCGACCTTGTTGAGGAAGACCACGATGTAGGGCACCTCGACCTGGCGGGCCAGGAGGATGTGCTCGCGGGTCTGGGGCATCGGGCCGTCGGTGGCCGCGACCACCAGGATCGCGCCGTCCATCTGGGCCGCGCCCGTGATCATGTTCTTGATGTAGTCCGCGTGGCCCGGGCAGTCGACGTGGGCGTAGTGGCGGGACTCGGTCTCGTACTCGACGTGGGCGATCGCGATCGTGATCCCCCGCTCCCGCTCCTCGGGCGCGTTGTCGATCGAGTCGAACGCGCGGTACTCGGCGTCGCCCTTCAACGCCAGGTACTTGGTGATGGCGGCCGTGAGCGACGTCTTGCCGTGGTCGATGTGGCCGATCGTGCCGACGTTCACGTGCGGCTTGTTGCGCTCGAACTTCTTCTTGGCCATGTCCCGGTGGACTCCCTGCTCCTCGCTCGCCTGGGCGAGACGACCTCTGTTAGACCTTCGACTTGGCGACGAGCTCGGCCGCGAGGTTCGTGGGAACCTCGGCGTAGTGGCTGAGCTCCATGGAATAGCTGGCTCGACCCTGGGTCATCGACCGCAGGTCGGTGGCGTAGCCGAACATCTCGGCGAGCGGCACGGCCGCGCGGACCACCTGCGTGGAGCCGCGGGGGTCCATGCCCTCGATCTGCCCGCGCCGGCTGTTGATGTCGCCGATCACGTCGCCCATGAACTCCTCGGGCATCGTGACCTCGACCTGCATCATCGGCTCGAGCACCACCGGGTTCGCCTTGGCGACCGCGTCCTTGATCGCCATGGAACCGGCGATCTTGAACGCCATCTCCGAGGAGTCCACCTCGTGGTAGGACCCGTCGACGAGGGTGACCTTGACGTCGACCATCGGGACGTTCGCGTAGATGCCCGACTCGAGCGTCTCGCGGATCCCCATGTCGATCGGCTTGATGTACTCGCGCGGGATCGTGCCACCGACGATCTTGTCGATGAACTCGTAGCCCGCGCCCTTCTCGTTCGGCTCCGCTTTGATGACGGCGTGGCCGTACTGGCCCTTGCCGCCGGTCTGGCGGACGAAGCGGCCGTTGCCGGTGGCCTCGCGGCGGATGGTCTCGCGGTAGGCGACCTGCGGCTTGCCGACGTTGGCGGCCACCTTGAACTCGCGGACCATGCGGTCGACGAGCACGTCGAGGTGGAGCTCGCCCATGCCGGCGATCAGCGTCTGGCCCGACTCCTCGTCCGTCTTGACGCGGAAGGTCGGGTCCTCCTCGGCGAGGCGCTGGAGCGCGATGCCGAGCTTGTCCTGGTCGGCCTTGGTGCGCGGCTCGATCGCGACCTCGATGACCGGCTCGGGGAAGGTCATCGACTCGAGGATGACCGGGTGATCCGGATCCGCGAGGGTGTCGCCCGTGTAGGTGTCCTTGAGGCCGACGGCCGCGGCGATGTCGCCCGCGTAGACCTCGTCGATCTCCTCGCGGTGGTTGGCGTGCATCTGGAGGATGCGCCCGATCCGCTCCTTCTTGCCCTTGGTGGCGTTCAGGATGTACGAGCCCGACTTGAGCGTGCCCGAGTAGACGCGGAAGAACGCGAGCTTGCCGACGAACGGGTCGGCCGCGATCTTGAACGCCAGGGCGCTGAACGGCTCGCTGTCGTCCGGGGTCTTGAGGACCTCGACGTCGGTGCCCGGCTTGAGGCCGATGACCGGCGGCACGTCGAGCGGCGACGGCAGGTAGTCGACGACCGCGTCGAGCATCGGCTGGACGCCCTTGTTCTTGAGCGCGGAGCCGCACAGGATCGGGACCCACTTGTACTGCAGGGTCGCGAGCCGGATGCCGTGCTTGATCTCCGCCTCGGAGATCTCCTCGCCCTCGAGGAACTTGTGCGCGACGGCGTCGTCCACGTCCGAGATGGCCTCGAGCAGGTGCTCGCGCCAGGTGGCGGCCTCGTCGGCCAGCTCGGCAGGGATCTCGGTCTCGTCGAAGGTGTTGCCGAGATCGTCGCGCCAGATCAGGGCCTTCATGCGGACGAGGTCGACCAGGCCCTTGAACGTGTCCTCGATGCCGATCGGGATCTGGATCGGCACGGGCTTGACGCCCAGGCGCTCGGTGATCATGTCGACGTCGCGCCAGAAGTTGGCGCCGGTCCGGTCGAGCTTGTTGATGAAGCAGATGCGCG
>CAVYGH010000002.1:0-31520 GCA_963767945.1 uncultured Chloroflexia bacterium
GAGTTCGCCGAGGACCCGCGTCGCGAGCGGGTTCACCTGCGTCACCACCGTGCCCGCGGAGTGGGCCTCGAAGTCCGCGCCGCCGTACTGCCCCAGCAGCGCCTCGGCGATCTGGCTTCGCGCGGAGTTATGGGTGCAGACGAACAGCACGCGTATCGGGGCCGTGGCCATCGCGGGGATCCTCCGTGCGGCGCGGCCGGCGGCCGCGATCGTGAGCTCAAGATCCAGCAGCTCGCCCTCGAGCCGATCGAGGTCCGCGCGCTGGCGGGCAATGGCCGCGCGCTGCTCGAGGAGGATCGGCGCCAGGTCGGCGTTGACCGCGCCACGCTCGAGGCACAGGTGAGCCACGCGGCCGGCATCCTCCGGACCGAGGCCGAGGCGCCGAAGCGACGCGACCAGGCGGAGCCGGCCAAGGTCAACGTCGTTGTAGTCGCGGTAGCCGTTCGGCTGCCTCGCCGGTCGCGGCAGGACGCCCTGGTCCTCGTACCAGCGCACGGCCGACGGCGCGAGGTCGGCGGCGACCCGCTGAGCTCTGCGATCCGCATGTCGTGAGCGTAGACCTTCGAGTTGCTTGAAGGTCAAGCCCGAGCGGTGCCGACCTCGATCACCGGAAGCCTGCGCGCCCCCGCGGGCATGGGGACGGCCGTGCCGAACCCGCCGGCGAGCTCCCGGAACCGGACGACCGCCTCGGGCCGCAGCGAGTAGTAGATCCAGGTCCCGCGCCGCTCGCCGAGGATCCAGCCGGCGTCGCGGAGGACCTTCAGGTGGTGTGACACCGTGGGCTGGCTCACGTCGCAGCACGACGTGAAGTCGCAGGCGCACACCTCGGCGCAATCGCTCAGCTGGCGCAGGATCGCGAGCCGGGTCGGATCGGCGGCGGCCTGGAGCAGGCGCACGTCGGGATCGGTCTGACGCTTCATCGCGGCGACTGTATTGACATCCGTCTATATCGTCAAGTATCAATACAGCCCGACGACCCGAGCACTGGAGCGAAGCGATGACGACCGACGCCCTGCCGACCGAGTCCACAGCCGAGACGATCCATGAGGCCGTCCGCGAGCGCTACGCCGCTGCGGCGCTCGTCGGCGTCGGCTGGAACTTCGTGTTGCGGCGATCCCGCGACGATCGGTTCCGGCCTGTACAGCGCCCTCGAGCGCGACGAGCTGCCGGATGCCGCGGTCCTCGCGTCGCTCGGCTGCGGCAACCCGATCGCCGTCGCCGACCTCCACCCGGGCGAGCGCGTGCTCGACCTCGGATCGGGCGGCGGGATCGACGTCCTGCTCTCGGCGAAGCGCGTCGGCCCGACCGGGCGCGCGTTCGGCGTCGACATGACCGACGAGATGCTGGCTCTCGCGCGGCGGAACGCGGACGACGCCGGGGCCACCAACGTCGAGTTCCTCAAGGGCCAGATCGAGGCGCTGCCGCTGCCCGCCGACTCGATCGACGTCGTGATCAGCAACTGCGTCGTCAACCTGGCGGCCGACAAGCCCGCCGTGTTCCGCGAGATCGCGCGCGTGCTCCGGCCGGGCGGTCGGCTCGGGATCACGGACATCGTCGCCGACGACGCCCTCAGCGCGGTGGAACGTGCGGAGCGCGGCGCGTGGACCGGGTGCATCGCCGGCGCACTGTCGGTCTCGGAGTTCCGCGCCGGCCTCGAGGACGCGGGCCTGCGTGACGTCTCGATCGTGCCGTCGCACACCGTTGCGGACGGCATGGCCAGCGCGATCATCCGGGCCGCGAAGCCGGCCGACGCGAGGCCGCTCGTCGACCTCGAGGCGTCACGGCCACTCCCCATGGCCGATGCCGGCTGCTGCGGTGGATCGGGCTGCGGCTGATCCGCTTGCCCGCTCGCGCCGCGTCGCCTGCGTATGCGATGCTCGCGGGGTGGACGGGGTGCTCCTCATCGCGATCATCGGGCTGGCCGTCGCGCTCGTCGCGGCGATGATGCTGGTGCGGCGCCGGACCGACGAGCTCGAGTCGCTGCGCCGGGCCAGCGGCGACAGCCTCGCCGCGCTCGCGGCCACGGAGGCGACGCGGACCGCCGCGGCCATGGCGCAGGCCCTCGCGGCGGTCGAGGCGATGCTCCCGGTCGGCGTCCTGCACCTCGACCGCGAGCGCCGGATCGACCGGGCAAACGACCGCGCGCACGCGCTGCTCGAGGTCCGGCCGGGGCGCTTGATCGGGCGCTCCGTGATGGAGGCCTTCCTCGATCCCCGGGCCGAAGTGTTGATCGACGGCGTGCCGGTGGGCGGCACGGGAAGCGGTGAGGTCAAGGTGGGCGACCGCGAGCCGCATCACCTCGTCGTCAGCATCCACCGGCCCGACGACACCGGCCGGCTCGTCGTCCTCGAGGACGTCACCGAGCTGCGCCGCCTCCAGCAGATCCGGTCGGAGTTCATCGACAACCTCAGCCACGAGCTGCGCACGCCGTTGAGCACCGTCAGCCTGCTGGCCGAGACGCTCGCCCGAGACGCGGAGAACAGCGAGGTCCCGGCGCGGATGCGGGACCGGATCACGAAGATCGAGGTCGAGACGAGCCACCTCGTCCAGATGGTCAACGAGCTCCTGGACCTCGCGCGGATCGAGGGTGGCAGCCAGCTCGTGCTCGGCGACGACGTCGACCTCGTCGCCCTGGCGGAGGCCTCGGCGGAGCGGCTCCGCCTGTTCGCCGATCGCAACGGGGTGACCCTGGTCGTCGCGACCGACCCCGGGGTGCCGCTGATCCTGGGCGACGAGGCGCGCCTCGGCCAGGTGTTCGTCAACCTCGTCCACAACGCGATCAAGTTCAGCCCCGACGGCGGCGAGGTCCGGGTCGACGTGCGCCCCAACGGCGCGGATGTCGTGTGCGCGGTCGTCGATCACGGCGTCGGCATCCCGAAGGCCGACCGGTCCCGGATCTTCGAGCGGTTCTACAAGGCCGATCGTGCGCGGTTGCGGGGCGGCGGGACAGGGCTCGGCCTGTCGATCGCCCGCCACATCGTCGAGGGCCACGGGGGGCGGATCTGGGTCGAGTCCGAGGACGGACGCGGATCGACGTTCTCGTTCGCGATCCCGACGGCGAAGCCCGCCGTCGACGGACCCGGCCGGGTCGCGGACGGCACCGACGCCGTGCAAGGCACGCGGCCCGCGCAGCCCGTGTCGCGCTGACGCCCGGAGCCAGAGGAACCGATGGACCGCCTGCTTGTCGCGACGCTCAACATCCTCAACCTGGCGGATCGGTGGGCCGAGCGCCTGCCGCTGCTGCTGGCCGACATGGCGGCGCTCCAGCCGGACCTCATCGGGCTCCAGGAGGTCGTGTATCCGCTCCAGCAGGACCGGCTGCTGGGCGCGTCGGGCGAGGGTCGCTACGAGGCTGTTCGGGGCTGGGCCGGACGACCGGAGTACGGCAACAGCCTGCTGGTCAAGGCGCCGCTCGTGGCCACGGACGTCGAACGCCTGGACCTCGGTCGGGCCCGGGCCGCCCACCGCGCGAGGATCGCGCTGCCGGGCGGCGCGACGCTCGTGTTCGCCGTCACGCACCTCCATCACCCGCCCGACGCCCTCGATGCGCGCCTCGGCCAGGTCGAGGCGCTCCTGCCGTGGCTCGAGGCGTCGCCCCCGCACGACGCGCTGATCGTCGTGGGCGACTTCAACGCCGACCCGCGCGAGCCGGCCTACGGGCGGATGTGCGAGGCCGGGTTCCGGTCCGCGTACGAGGAGGCCAACGGCCGCGAGCCCACCGTGACCTGGCCCAGCGGGCTGCAGGCCGAGGCGATGGACACCGACGGCGAGCCGGACTGCCTCGACTACGTGTGGCTGCGCGGGGCGGTGGCGGTCGACGAGGCGCGGCTGGCCTTCGACCGGCCGGCGGTCGGCGACCCGACCCTCTACGGATCGGACCACCTCGGGATCGCCGCCACGGTGCGGGTCGGATGAGCCCGACGAAGGGCGCGAAGCCCACGGCCAAGCCGGCGGCCACGGCCAAGCCAACGGCCAAGGTCAAGGCGAAGCCCGCGCCGAAGGCGAAGCCCGCGCCCGAGTCCCCGCCCGAGCCGGCGGCGATGCTGCGGCTCGCCCATCGCGGCGACTGGCGACTGGCCCGCGAGAACTCGCTCGAGGCCCTCGTGTTCGCGGCCGGGATGACCGGCGTCGACGGGGTCGAGTTCGACGTGCGGCTGGCGAAGGACGAGGTGCCGGTCCTCCTCCACGACGAGACCCTCGAGCGCGTCCAGGGCCGCGACGATGCGGTCGGGGACCTGACCGCCGCGGAGCTGCGCGAGTCGGGGATCCCGACCCTCGAGCTCGTGCTCGCGACGCTCCCCGGGGAGGCGTTCCTCGACGTCGAGCTCAAGGGTCCCGGCCACGGCGCGGCGACCGCCGACGTGCTCCGCGCCGGCCGCGGCAAGGCGCCGGCGCGCGCGATCGTGTCCTCGTTCGACGAGGACGCGCTGGCCGCGATGGCACGGCTCCTGCCCGACTGGCCAAGGTGGCTCAACTCGACGGACCTCGGCACGGACACCATCGAGACGGCCACCCGGCTGGGGTGTCGCGCCGTCGCCGTCCAGTGGCGGGCGATCAGCGCCTCGGCGTTCAAGGCCGCGCGGGCGGCGGGCCTCGAGGTCGCCGCCTGGACGCTGACCCGGCCGCCGAGCGTCGAGCGCCTGGCGAAGCTGGGCGTGGTCGCCGTGTGCGTCGAGGGCGCCGCGCTCGATGGCTAGCCGGCCGGCACACGCCGGCTCGACGCCCGACGGCGCCTCGACGCTCGTCCTCGAGGCCGGCGACGCCCGGGCGACGATCCTGCCCGCTGGAAGGCGGACGGATCGGCTCGCTGGTGGTCGGCGACCACGAGCTGCTCGTCACGGGCGACCCCGACCGGATGCGCTGGGGCAGCTACCCGATGGCGCCGTTCGCGGGCCGCATCCGACACGGGCGATTCGCGTTCCGCGGGATCGAGCACCGGCTGCCGACGGGGATGCCGCCCCACGCGATCCACGGCGTGGTCTGGGACCGGCCGTGGCGCGTCGAGGACGCGAGCACGCTCTCGATCGACCTCGACGAGCGCTGGCCGTTCCGCGGCCGGGTGGTCCAGCGGTTCGCGCTGGACGAGGACTCGCTCCGCGTCGAGCTCACGCTCGAGGCCGCGGAGCCGATGCCGGCGACGATCGGCTGGCATCCGTGGTTCCGCCGGGTCCTCGTCCCCGGCGACCCGTCGGTCACCGTCGACCTCGACGCGGACGAGATGCTGGTCCGCGACGCGGAGGGGATCCCCAGCGGGGAGCGCACGGCGCCGCCGCCCGGTCCCTGGGACGACGCGTTCACGGGCGTCCACGGCGAGCCGACGCTGACCTGGCCTGGACGCCTGCGCCTCCGCCTGTCCTCGACCTGCAGCTGGTGGATCGCCTACACGGAGCCCGAGCACGCGGTCTGCGTCGAGCCCCAGAGCGGGCCGCCTGACGCCGTCAACGGCGATCCGGAGATCGTGGAGCCGGGGGCGCCGCTCGTGCACACCATGGGCTGGCGATGGGACCGGGTGGGCTGACCGCTCGAGCCGCCTACTTGCCGGGGATCAGCTCCGGCGGCAGCAGGTAGCGCAGGGTCCCCTGGCCGGCGACCAGGTGCCGGTCGGCGACGTCCACCCGCGCGATCGCCCCCTTGCGCATCGGGACGACGTCGAGGCCGACGAGGTCGCCGAGCATCTCCGAGAAGTCGGGGTCGTGGCCCACCAGGCACGGCCGCTCGGCCCGACCCGCGTCGCCGAGGATCGCGGAGATCACCTCGAGATCGAGTGGCTGACCCAGGCGCGCGTCGGTCACCACCCGCACGTCGAGCGCCCTGGCGACGATCTCGGCGGTCTGGCTGGCGCGAAGCTTGGGCGAGGTGAGGAACAGGTCGGGCGCCTCGGTCGTAGCGTGGCCAGGACCTTGCCCAGCCGCTCGGACTGGCGGATGCCCTTCTCCGTCAACGGCCGCACGTCGTCGTCGCCCGTCCACTTGGTGGCGTCGCCCGCGTGGGCGTGGCGGAGGAGGTGGAGGCCGATCACCCCCTGATCATGCCAGTTCGACCGGCCGTCGCTCGTCCGCATACCGCTCGGCGATCGGCAGGAACTGGTGAATCCGCTGCCCGAGCTGGGTGAACACGGACCGGAACGCGGACAGGCGCAGGTCCTCCGATCCCTCGACCTTGGCCGGGTCCGGGTAGCCCCAATGGAGCGACTCGTGGACACCGGGGAAGACGGGGCACACGCCGCGGGCGTCGTCGCAGACGGTGATCACGTAGTCGAACCGCTGGCCCAGGTACTCGTCGACCGACTTCGAGCGGAGCCCGTCCGTCGGCAGGCCGGCCTCGTCGAGCACCCTGACCGTCAACGGGTTGATGCCGGCGGGCTCGATGCCGGCCGAGAACGCGTCGATCCGGTCGCCGCCGAGGTGGTGGAGCAGCGCCTCGGCGAGGATCGACCTCGCGCTGTTGCCCCAGCACACGACGAGGATCCGGACCGGGGCGTCGGCGGTGTCGCTCGCCCAGCGCGCCGTGGTCGTGGTCGTGGGCGTCGGTCACGGGTTCAGGTCCTCGACCTCGCCCGAGGCGAGGAACACGATGTCCTCGGCGATGTTGGTCACGCGGTCGCCGATCCGCTCGAGGTAGTGCGCGGCGAACAGGATCCGTGTCCCTGGCTCGACGTTGACCGGGTCCTCGCGCATCAGCCGCAGGACCTCATCGAAGATGGCGTGGTACAGGTCGTCGACCTCGTCGTCGAGGGCCGCGACCTCGCGCGCCTTGCCCTCGTCCACGTCGACCAGTGCGCGAATGATCCCGCGCACCTGATCGGCAACCAGCTCCCCGAGCTTGGGCAGGTCCACGTAGTCCTTCATCGGCGCATACGGCGCGAGCTTGCGCGCCTGCTTGGCGACCGAGCCCGCGTGGTCGCCCATGCGCTCGAGCTCGTACGACACGTGATCCAGCGTGAGCAGGTAGCGCAGGTCCCGCGCGACCGGCTGCTGGGTCGCGATCGTCGCCGCGATCATCGCCGTCGCCTTGCGCTGGACCTCGTTGACCTGGCGGTCGTTGACGATCACCTGCAGGGCGGCATCCGGATCGTGGGTCACGAGCGCATCGATCGCGGCGCGGATCTGGGCCTCGACCATCGCGCCCATGCGCAGGACGTTGTCCTTGATCTCGGCGACGTCGCGGTCGTAGGCAGACCGCGTGGGATGGACGGCGTCGGCGCGCAGGGGCGTGCCGGCCTCCTGCGACGCCTCGACGATCGAGGCCACCGCCCGCTCCACGGCGCCGCGGGTGCCCCGGTCTCCGTTGTCGGTCATCGTCGGCTCCCGTCTCAGCCGAACCGGCCGGACACGTAGTCCTCGGTCAGCTGGTCCTTGGGGTTGGTGAAGATCTCGAGCGTGTTGCCGCGCTCCACGACGTACCCCGCGCGATCCTGGTCCATCGTCAGGAACACCGTGAAGTCCGACGCCCGGGCAGCCTGCTGCATGTTGTGGGTCACGATCACGATGGTGTAGTTCTGCTTGAGCTCGAGCATGAGCTCCTCGATCTGGAGCGTCGAGCGCGGGTCGAGCGCCGAGCACGGCTCGTCCATCAGGATCACGTCGGGGCTGGTGGCGATCGCGCGGGCGATGCACAGGCGCTGCTGCTGCCCGCCCGAGAGGGCCATGCCCGACTGCTTGAGCTTGTCCTTGACGTCGTCCCAGAGGGCCGCCCGGCGCAGGCTCTCCTCGACGATGTCGTCCATCTTGCCCTTCATGCCGTTGACCCGCGGCCCGAACGCCACGTTGTCGTAGATCGACTTGGGGAACGGGTTGGCCTTCTGGAACACCATGCCGATCCGGCGCCGCACCTCGACCGGGTCGACGTAGCCCGCGTACAGGTCCTCGCCGTGGAACAGCATGCTGCCCTCGACCCGGGCCGTCGGCACGAGGTCGTTCATGCGGTTGATCGAGCGCAGCAGCGTCGACTTGCCGCACCCGGACGGGCCGATGAACGCGGTGATCCGCTGCTTGGGGATGTCGATGGAGACGTCCTTGATGGCCCGGAAGGCGCCGTAGAAGACCGAGACGTCCCTGAGCGAGATCGCGGTCGGCAGCGAGGACATGGCTTCCTCGCCCGACAAGCTGGCGGCGGCGGCGTCGCTTCGCGCGGCGCCGACGTCGACGGTCAGCGGCTTCACTTCGGTGGTCACAACGGTCTCCTGGGTGGCCGGCCCGGCGGCCGGTGGCGCGTCGGGTGCCTGCGGGTCCATCACCACTGACTTCTGGTACCGGTTGCGCAGCAGGATGGCGAGGGCGTTGAAGGTGAGCGTCACCGCGAGCAGCACCACGATGGCCGCCGAGGTGAGGGCACGGAACTCCTCCTGCGGACGCCTGGCCCAGTCGTAGACCGTCATCGGGAGCACCGTATACGGTCCGGTCAACAGGTCGCCGAGCGTGCCGGCCGTGGAGTAGGTGCCCAGGACGGCGCCCGCGAGCAGCAACGGCGCGGTCTCGCCGAGGGCGCGCGCGAGGGCGAGGATCGTCCCGGTCAGGATGCCCGGGCGCGCGGAGGGCAGCACGAGCTGGCGGGTCACCTGCCAGCGCGACGAGCCGATCCCGTAGCCGCCCTCGCGGAGGCTGACCGGGACCGCGCGCAGGGCCTCCGCCGAGGTGATGATCACGATCGGGAGGATCAGGGCCGTCAGCGTGGCCGCGCCCGCGATGATGTTGCGCCCGTTGTTGGGGAAGCCGATCGCGTCGAGGAACGCGACGAACACCGTCAGCCCCAGCAGGCCGTAGACGATCGAGGGCACGCCGGCGAGGTTCCGGATGTTGATGTTGATGAACCGCGTCAGCTTGTTGGCCGGGGCGTATTCCTCGAGGTAGACGGCCGTCAGGATCCCGAGCGGGAAGCACAGGATCGAGACCAGCACCCCGATCAGGATCGAGCCGACCAGGCCCTGCTGGACGCCGGCCTTGCTGGGATCGGGCGACAGGGGCGAGGTCAGGAAGTCGAGCCCGCGCTCCTGGAACACCGGCAGCGCCCGGCTCAGCTGGTCGACCAGCAGGGTGATCAGGACGATCAGCGTCAGCAGCAGCGCGCCCAGCAGCAGCAGCGAGAACACCGTGCCCCAGATGTCCCGGCGCGTGCCGGCGAGGGTGCGCTTGACGGCGATGACGGTCACGGATTCGGCGGTCATGGCTCGCTCAGTACGACTGACGCATGCGGCGCACGAAGCTGTCGCCGACGACGTTGAGGGCGAGGGTGATCAGGAACAGCAGCAGGCCGACGAAGAACAGGCTCTGGAACGCGGCGTTGTTGCCGGCGACCTGGTCGGAGCCCGTGGCCAGCGCGGCCATGGCGGCGGTCATCGTCTGTCCCGGGTCGAACGGGTTCCACGAACGCAGCGAGTTGCCCGAGGCGCCGGCCGCGATGGCCACGACCATCGTCTCGCCGATCGCGCGCGAGATGCCCAGGATCATCGCGGCCACGATCCCCGAGACCGCCGCAGGCACCACGACGCGCGTCGCGGTCGTGACCCGTCGGGCGCCCAGGCCGTACGACGCCTCGCGAAGCGACGCCGGCACCGCCCGCATCGCGTCCTCGGACACCGACGCGATCAGCGGGATCGTCAGGATGCCCACCGCGACCGCCGCCGCCGCCAGGTTGAAGCCCTTGGCGCTCGGGACGAGCGTCTGGACGACGACCGGGTTGATGAACGTGAGGGCGAAGAAGCCGAGGACCACGCTCGGGATGCCGGCCAGGATCTCGAGGACCGGCTTGACGCGTGCCGCGCACCCGGGGGCTCGCGTACTCGGCCAGGTAGATCGCGGACAGCAGGCCGATCGGCGCGGCGATCGCGATCGCGATGATCGTGACCAGGAACGTGCCGATCAGCAGCGTCGCGATGTCGAACATGCCGCGGCGGGGGAACCAGCCGGGCGCGACGAGCTGCGAGAGGTCGATCTCGGTCAGGAACTGGATCGCCTGGCCCGAGACGGTGATGATGATGAACGCGGTGATGACCACCGACACGAGGGCGCAGGCCATGAGGATCGCGGCCGATCGGCGACTCCCGCGCGCCGACGCGAGCGGTCGCCGGTGAGCGTTCGCTCAACGGCGCCGGGCGGCGGGGGTGTGCTCGCGTTCTGCATGCGATCTGGACGCTCAGTCTACGAGGAGGGAAGGCTGAGACCGGCCGGGTCTCCGAGCAGACTCGGCCGGTCTCGGGGAGGAGGAGCGGGGCTAGCGGCCGTCCCAGGTGGCCCTCGTGGCCGCCAGCTCGTCGGCCGGCAGGCTGACGTACGGGACGGTCTCGAGGACGCGCGTCGATCGTGCCGTCGGCGAGGTAGTAGTCGACGTAGGCGGCGACGGCGGGGTTCTCCGCGGCCTTGGCCTTGTTGACGTAGACGTACAGGCCGCGCGAGAGCGGGTAGCTGGCGTCGGCGATGGTCTCGGCGCTCGGCGTGACGCAGGTGCCGTTGGCGTCCTTGCTGACGCCGATCTCCTGGACCTTGTCCTTGTTCTCCTCGGCGAAGGCGAAGCCCACCCAGCCGAGCGAGCCCGGGTCGGTGCTGATGCCTTCGACGATCACGTTGTCGTTGGCGCTCGCGGTGTAGTCGGGTCGCGTGGTGGCGTCCTGGCTGCGCTCGGTCGCGATGCCGGCAAGGGCCAGCTCGATGAAGCTGTCGAACGTGCCCGACTCCTCGCCGGGGCCGACGACCGAGAGGGCGAGATCCGGGAAGGTGGTGTTCGAGCCGAGCTCCTTGGCGAGCGCGGCGGCATCCGTCCACTTCGCGAAGCCGGTCGACTCGGGGCCGATCAGCGCGTACAGGTCGGCGAAGCTGAGGCAGGTGACCGCGGTGTCCGACGGGTTGGTCATGACCGTGATGCCGTCGTACGCGATCTTCGAGCTCGATGAACTCGATGCCGGCGGCGTCGCAGAGGGCCTTCTCTTCGTCCTTGATCGTGCGCGAGGCGTCGCTGATGTCGGTCTCACCGGCGCAGAAGCGCTTGAAGCCGTCGCCGGTGCCAGGACCTTCGACCGTGTAGTTGAAGCCCGGGTTGGCCTCCTTGAATGCCGCGGCGACCCCGGTCGAGATCGGCTCGACCGTCGACGAGCCGGAGACGCTGATCGTGCCCTCGACGGCACCGGCCGCGGCGCTCGCCGGAGCCTCCATGCTCTCGGCCGCGCTCGGCGCAGCCTCGCTGGCGCGGCGGCGCTGGGTGCGGCGGCGCTGGGCGCGGTGGTGGCGCCGGTCCCGCTGCTACAGGCCGCGACGAGCAGTGTCGCCGCGAGCGCGAATCCCCCAAGGCGCTTCGATGTATCGAGCGTCACGTGTGTCCTCCATTCGCCGTCGGCGCCAGGGCGCGCCGATCCGGACGTGTGCAGTCCCTTACGCGGACAACGGTCGAGTCCGCGTGTCAACGACCTGTGTGCGACGTGTTAAGGGCCGGTTAACGCTGGAGCCCACCGAGGGCATCAGCGCTGCCGGTCGTCCAGGCGATAGCCGACGCCCCGGACCGTCATCAGGCAGGCCGGGCGATCGGGCTCCGGCTCGATCTTCGAGCGAAGCCACCGGACGTGGACATCGACCGTCCGAGGCCCGCCCGCGTGCGAGGGACCCCAGACGAGGTGGAGCAGCTCCCGGCGGGTGTAGGCCCGGCCCGGGTGCGCGGCGAGCAGGGCCAGCAGCCCGAACTCCTTCGGCCGCAGGTGGACGACCTGCCCGTCGCGACGCAGCTCGTGCGCCGCGAGATCGAGCTCGAGGCCGTCGCCGATCGGCAGGACGATCGGGGATCCCGGCCGCGCCCTCGCCTTGGTCTCGAGCCAGGTGAGCCGGCCGGCGAGCTCCGCCGAGTCGGTCGTCGTGGCCAGCGCGTCGTCGAACCCGGCCGCCAGGGCGGCGAGACGCTCGGCGACGGCGTCCGGCGGCGCCAGGTGGATGGCCCGCATCGCCGTGCGCCGGCGGCGCTCCTCGGCGACGATCCGGAGCGCCTCCGCGTCCGCCGGCGGCTGCGCGCAGAGCACGATCCGTGGACGTTCGGCGAGCAGCACGTCGCGAAAGCGTCGGGGATCGGCGATGACGCGGACGGCCGTCGACGGCACGCGGTCCGGCACCTCGATGGCCGGACCGTCGACCGCCAGGATCAACCACGCGGCCCGCCCGGTACGCATGGGGGCGGAGTTCGCGTGTGAGTCATGATCCTGGGGGACGACGGCGACCACGGGAGCCACGATCGCCCCACGCGGTGAACGGGCTGTTCGGCGCCCGTTAACGTTGGGTCAACAACCGCCGGTCGCGCCGTCGCCCGCAGCGTGTCGAACCCCGCGGGACCAGCGCGCGCGACCCGGCTGGGGCAGACTGCTTGGGCACGCGACGCGCGGTGGCTCAGCCGGCATCGAGGAGCGGCCATGGTGGACGAACCGGGGGGCGCAGCCCACGCGACCCCGTCCGACGACGCCGCATCCAAGGCGGCCCGCAAGGCGGCGAAGCGCGCGGCGAAGACGGCGAAGCGCGAGGCGAAGGCCGCGAAGCAGGCGGCCAAGGCCCAGCAGGCTGCGGAGAAGGACGCCGCGAAGCGGGCCCGGGCTGCCGAGAAGGCCGCGGCCAAGGCGGCGCAGAAAGCCGACGCCAAGGCGGCGAAGGCGGCCCGGAAGGCCGCGAAGGCCGACCGGCGGGCCGCCAAGCTGGCGGAGCGATCCACCGAGACGCTGATCGGGGCCGACGAGATCGAGGCGCTCGAGGACGTCGAGGCCAAGCCGACGGAGCCGAAGCCGCCCAAGGCTCGGCCGAAGGCCCCGGAAGCCGACGAATCGGCCGACGCGGCGCCGGATCAGGTGCCCGCCGCCGCGACCGCGTCGCTCGCGGAGGCGGGAGCGCTCGTGCGCCGGACGCGCGAGCCCGCCGCATCGCGCATCGTCGACCGCGTGGACGCGCGGCCGCCGCGCGCGCGAAGGCCCGCCGCGGTGCCCGGCCGCGCCGGTGGACGTGCCTGCCCCGAGCCTGAGCCCACGACCGAACCGGGCTCGACGCCCGAGTCCGTCGAGCCCATCCCGTCGGAGCCTGCGGCGCCGACCGAGACCGCCGACGCGCCGGGGGCGGAGGCCGACGTCGAGGCGGTGACGGCAGATCCGCCGCCGGTCGAGACCGCGCCGATCCCGCTCGAGGAGCCCGCCGAGGCCGAATCGGCGGTGGAGCCCGAGCCGGCGAGCCGGCCGAGCGGGCCGGCCGGTAGCCCGGCCCGATCGAGTCGGAGGCGCTGGAGCTCGAGGCGCCCGAGGCGCCCGAGGACGAGACCCGCCGTGAGGCGCCAGGACCCGTGGAGGTGGCGCCCGAGCCCGCGTCGCCGGTCGAGGACGCCGTCGACCGCGAGCTCGAGGCGACATCCCACGACACCGAGCCGCAGCCGGAGGACGTCGTGCCGTCGACGGCGGACCCGGAGCCCGCCGTCATCGAGCCCGAGTCGCCGCCAGCGGTCGACGCCGGAAGCGATCGAGCCGGACGCGATCGAGCCCGCAGCGACGCCAGTCGAGCCCGAGCCGGCGCCCGTCGAAGCCCGAGCCCGTCGAGCCCGAGGCGGCGGACGCCGAACCCGTCGTGCCCGAGCCGGCGCCAGGGGAGCCCGACGCGGCGCCCGTCGAGCCCGCCGCCATCGAGCCCGAGGCCGTCGGGGTGGCGCTGGCTTCGGCCGAGCCCGCCGTCGATCTCGATGCCCCGCCATCGCCGAACCCGAGCCTTCCCCGAACCCGAACCCGAACCCGAACCCGAACCCGAACCCGCCGTCCCGCACGCCGTCGACGCCGCGCAGCGTCGCCGACGGCGCCGTCATCGGCGCCTCGATCGACATCGGGGCGAACAGCATCCACCTGCTCGTGGCCGCCGTCGCCGGGCATCGCGTCGAGCCGCTGCTCGACGAGTCCGTGTTCCTTGGCCTGGGCGACCGCGTCGCGCGGGACGGAAGGCTCGGACCCGAGGTCCGTCGGGACGTCGTCAACGCGCTCGCGAGCTACGCGGCGACGGCGAGCCGGCTCGGCGCGAAGGACCTGACGATCGTCGGCACCGAGCCGATCCGGCGCGCCTTCGACGCGTCCGCGCTCGTGGGCGAGGCCGAGTCCCGCGCGGACATCGCGCTCCACGTGCTGGATCACGACGAGGAGGCGATGCTGACGCTGCTCGGCGTGACCAAGGGCCGCAAGGTTCGCACCGAGGTCCTGATCGTCGACATCGGGGGCGGCAGCTGCGAGTTCGTCATCGCCGGTCCCGACCGGCCGGTGCGTTCCGTCGGCCTGAGCCTGGGGTCCGCCCGGCTGACGCAGGACCACATCCACTCGGATCCGCCGACTCCCGCCGAGGTGGACGCCCTGCGCGAGATCGCGCGCGCCGCGCTCGTCGAGGCGCCCGACGCGAGCCCGCAGGAGATGGTCGCCGTCGGCGGCACCGCCTCGAACCTGCTGCGACTGCTCCCGGCGACGGCCATCGACCGGGTCCTGACCCGCCGCCGGATCGCGGTGGCGCTCGCGATGCTCACGGTCGAGCGCAGCGTCGAGGCCGCCGAGCGCCACGCGCTGCGACCGCAGCGGGCGCGCATCCTGCCGGCGGGCGCGGTGATCGTCGACGCGATCCTGGAGCGCTATGGCGTGGACCGGCTCCAGGTCTCGGAGGAAGGCATCCGCGAGGGCGCCGTGCTCGCCGCGGCCAGTGCCGGGCCGGCCTGGCGCGACCGGCTGCCGTTCCTCGTCGCCGGCTGGGACGAGCACGCCGACTCCGGAGTGATCGCGACAGCCCGATCGGACCGGGGCTTGTGTCGGCGGCGGGGTCGGAGTAGGGTCGCGCCACCGTCGGGATTGAGGGGTCAGCCCATCGTTCGCTGGTCGGCGTCGCCGCGTCAGCACGGCCTTCAGCGCGGTCTTCGGCGACGCGCGCGCCGCACATTCCATGGCCGTCGGGCTGCTCGGGCTGGCCCTGCTGGCCGGCTGCGACCCGGCGCCGACGCCCTCGGTCGTCCCCGTCCCGTCACCGGGCCCGAGCGAGGCCGCCGAGTCGTTCCCGAGCGGCCCCCCGGAGGTCGCGTTCCGCTGGGCGTCGCCGAAGGACGGGGCGAAGGTCTCGAAACGGCGGTTGACCCTGCGGGCGGCACCGGACGTGCCGGGCACGAGCGACGGCGCCCGCGTGACCTTCTCGATCGACTGGCCCGGCGACCCGCGCCACGAGGCGTGCGTGGCGACCAAGCCGACGGACGCCGGCGCGTGGGAGTGCGACGTCGACCTCGCGGCGCTCCAGGCACCGGCCGGCTCGCTGAAGCTCGACTTCGACGTCGAGGCGCAGGCCGGCACCGTCGACGAGTCGCCCGACGGCAAGCGGACGGTCGAGTACCGCCCGCCGAAGCCCACGTGGCGAGCGGCTCGGCAGGTGCTGCCGAAGGGCTGCTTCGGCCCGCCCTCACGATCGACGGGTCGAGCGTCTATCACGTCGCCGCGACGTGCGGCGCAGCCGATTCGGTACGCGGAGGGCGGGGCGACCGGCGACTGGCCGCCAGGATGTTGCAAGCTCCCGCGCGGCACCGAACCGAGCCTCGGACCGCAGCTCGCCGTCGACGGACGAACACCTCTACCTGGCCTATACGCGTACGCGGCCCGCCGACCGACGCCGACACGTGCGGCGGACGACGGGGTCGTCTACGAGGACCTCGGGGTCTACGTGCCGCACGCGACCCTCCCCGACGGCGCGTGGTCGACGCCACGCAGCATCGGCCGGGACGGCGACATCCTGGACTGCGTTCCGCGTGTCGTGACGGACACGATCCATGCGACGGTCTGGCCCGGCGCGGCGCAGGTCGTACGAGCGGGTCGAGCGGCCGATCGACCAGGTCCGCGTGCCGCTTGACTGGCGTGTCGACGGGACCTCGCTCCGGGTCGGCGACGACGGGAAGGCGCGGATCGCGTACGTCGACGGGCGGGATGGAGCGATCACGGTCGCGACCATCGACGGGTGCGACGATCACTCGACGGTGGTGTCGCGACAGGGACGAGTCTGCGCGAACCCGCTCCTCGTCCTCGGACCGGGCAACCAGCCGCACGTCGTCTGGACGCGCTACAAGCAGCCGAGGATGGCGGCTGCGGCGGCTCGACAGGTGCTCGATGCCCAAGGGACGTACTACGGGACGCTGCGGAACGGGAACTGGACGTCCGAGCGGATCACCACGGCGACGGGACTGGCGTCATTCGTGCTCGACACGGAGACGGGCGCCGTCGCACGTGCTCGTCAACGGCGATGCCGATCGGCGAGCCGGGGCCGTCTCACGCACTACGAACGGGCGCCGGGCGGCGGATGGACGGCGACGCCGCTTCGGACCCCGTCGACGGCGGCGTCGTCATCCGCCGCGACGACGGCGGACGGGACGCTCGTGGTCGCCTACAGGGACGGCGAACGGATCACGCGTGATGACGCGGCGCTGACGGATCGTACAGGCCCGCGACGAGCCTCCCGAGCGAGCGGCGGAACGCGAGGCTCGACACGCCGCGCCACGGCACGCCGACGGTCCGCCGCAGCTTGGCCAGCGTCCGCTCGCGATCGACGAGGTAGCGGCCGATGGCGGCGCTCTCGACCTCGGTGAGGTCGCCCGCATGCTCGACGAGGAACGCGCGGGCGAGACCCGGCCGCCACGTCGGCGTCGTGCAGCCAGCCGAGGTGGTCCTGGAGGGCGACGACCTTCTCGATGACGTGTCCGGCGTCGCGGCCCAGCGCCTCGCGCACGAACTCCAGGGTGTAGCGCAGCCACTTGGCCGAGATCCGGAGGTCGTGGAGCGTCGTCACGTCCGCCCAGCGCATCACCGGCTCGTAGGCGCGCAGCGCCTCGTACGCGCTCCAGATGCGGGACGGCATCGTGTCCCGGACCCGATGGGGCTCCGTGGGGCCCACGGTGTGGACGGCCTGACCCTCGGTCTGCACGAAGGCCAGGTAGCCGTCCAGCCAGCGCCGGTAGCGCTCGGCGTCGAGCTCGCGGACGAGGACCTCGCGCGAGGTCTCGCGCCGCACGCGCCAGGAGCGGACGAGCGGCTCGAGCGCCGCCGCCTCTTCGGGGGACTGCTGGTGCTGGTAGCCCTCGATCGACTCGATCAGGACGTCGAGGTCGCGGACCGCGCCGAGGTCGGCGGCCACGAGCCGCAGCCGCTTGCGGTGGCGGGCCGTGCGCTTCGTGTCGAAGGCTTCGCCGAACACCCGCCAGGCCGCCCGCTGCCGCCGTGTCGCCACGCGCATCGCGTGCAGCTCCTCGGCCTCCTTGCCCTCGCGCGTCCCGGCCTCGCGCGCGACCATGCGCGCGAGGTGGAAGCGCAGCACCTTGCGGCCGGCCTCGGCGATGTGGTCGTCGGCGAGGACGCCGGGCGACTTCGGGACGAGGATCCGCGGGGCTTCGGGAGCGGGCTCGGGCTCGGCGACCGGTTCCGTCGCGGCCCCGGCCTCGGCCGGCACCGGTGCCGTGTCGTGCGACGCCACGGTCTCCTCCGCGGCCGCGGCCTGCGCCGCCTTGCGCCGCTTGCGCCGCTGGGCTCCGGACCGCGTCGACCGATGCGCCTCATCGCCATCGGCTCCGTCGGCGTCGTCGGCCGCGCCCTCGCGCGGCTCGCGCCGGACGACCTCCAGCGCGCGCTCGAACTTCGAGCTGTCGACGGCCACCAGCTCCTCGATCTCGGCGAGCATGTCGGCCAGCGGCTCGAGCTCGGCCTCGTCGCCCTCGCGCAGCTCCAGCTCGAGCTCGACGAACCGCTCCGCGACGGCCGTGGCCACGAGCACCTCGACGTCGTCGACGGACACCTCGACGACCGTCCCGTTGCGCGCGTAGAAGCGCTTCTGGCGCACCTGCCGCAGCTCGACCAGGTCGTGCAGCGCCCGATCGCCCGCGATCTGGATCACCGCGTCGCGCGCCTCGGATGCCGGCCAGTCCGCGGGCGGCCGCCCCGGATCCGCGGGGCCCTCGTGCTCCTCGCGCCGCTGGAGGGCCGCGCCGTCGTCGTGGCGCTCGAGGCCCTTGAGGGTCAGGATCGTGCCCGAGCCCGTCGACCGCAGGCGGCCCGCGTAGCCGGCGGCCTCGAGGGCGCCGTCGGCGGTGTCGACATAGCGATCCTCGTGTCGCACGGTCTCGACCGGGCCGGTCGCCGCGAAGCCCGCCAGGTCGTCGGCGGCCAGCAGCCGCTCGCCGGTCGCGACGTCGGTCATCCGGTACTTGAGCTCGACCTCCATCGGCCTCCGCTCCATCAGCTCCGTCACGCGCGCGGATCCATCGAACCGGCGGCCCCGACGCCGGAGTGGTGAGTATGGTCCGTCCCCACGACCGACATCGCGGCGTCGTCCTTGAGCGTGGCGAAGGTGTCGATGGTGCCCTCGACCGATTCGATGGCCTCGGTCCGCCGCCAGGCGCCGTCCGGCCCGAGCTGCCACGAGCGCCGGTTGTCGGCCAGCATCACGTCGACGATCCGGGCGAGGCGGGCCTGCGCCTCGATGTCCTCGACCGGGGTCACCACCTCGACGCGGCGGTCGAGGTTGCGCTCCATCAGGTCGGCCGACCCGATGTACCACTCGGCCCGGCCGCCGTTGGCGAACATCCAGATCCGCGAGTGCTCCAGGAACTCGCCGATCACCGAGCGGACCCGGACGTTCTCGGACAGGCCCTCGACCCCCGGGATCAGGCAGCACGCGCCGCGCACGATGCAGTCGATCTGGACGCCCGCCTTCGAGGCGTCGTACAGCGCATCGACCATCTGCGTGTCCACGAGCGAGTTGATCTTGATGATGATCCGGGCCGGCGCCCCGGCCCGCGCGTTGTTGGTCTCGCGCTCGACCAGCTCGAGGAACCGCGAGCGGAGGGTCGTCGGCGCGACGATCAGGCGACGGAACACGCGCTGGCGGGAGAGGCCGGTCAGCGAGTTGAACAGGTCGGTCACGTCCGCGCCCAGCTCCTCGCGGCACGAGAGCAGGCCGAGGTCGGTGTACGAGCGCGCGGTCTTCGAGTTGTAGTTGCCGGTGCCGATGTGGACGTAGCGACGCAGGCCGCCGCCCTCGCGTCGGACGACCAGCGCGACCTTCGAGTGCGTCTTGAGCCCGACCAGCCCGTAGACGACGTGCGCCCCCGCCTGCTCGAGGCGGCGGGCCCAGACGATGTTCGCCTCCTCGTCGAAGCGGGCCTTGATCTCGACCAGGACGACGACCTGCTTGCCGCGCTCGGCGGCCTTGATCAGGTTCTGCACGATCGGCGAGTCGCCCGACGTCCGGTACAGCGTCTGCTTGATCGTCAGGACGTCGGGATCGTTGGCGGCCTGCGCGATGAACCGCTCGACCGACGCCGAGAACGACTCGTACGGGTGGTGCACGAGGAGGTCGCCGGCCCGGATCTGGGCGAACACGTCGACCGGCTCGCCGTCCTCGTGGGGCACGAGCCGGGGCGGGATCACGGGGGTGTACGCGGGCGACCGCAGGTCGGGACGATCGAGGTCGACGAGCTGCCACAGGGCGGTGAGGTCGAGCATCCCGGCGACCTCGTACACGTCGTCGTCCAGGACGCCGATGCCCTTGCTGAGGATCTGGCGCGTGACCTCGGGCATCGAGCGCTCGACCTCGAGCCGGACCGCCTCGCCGAAGCGCCGGCGACGGATCTCCTCCTCGATCGCGAGCAGCAGGTCGTCCGCCTCGTCCTCCTCGATCGCGATGTCCGCGTCGCGGGTGACCCGGAACAGGTGCGTCTCGAGGATCTCCATGCCCCGGAACAGCTCGTCGAGGTTGGCCTCGATGACCTGGTCCAGGAGCACGAACCGGCCGGGCTCCACCTCCATCAGGCGCGGCAGCAGCGGCGGGATCTTGACCCGCGCGAAGCGCTTCTCGCCCGTGTCCGGGTCGCGCAGGCCGACGGCGATCGACAGCGTGAGGGTGCTGATGTACGGGAACGGATGCCCCGGGTCGACGGCCAGCGGGGTCAGGACCGGATAGATGTCGTCATGGAACCGGAGGCGCAGCGCCTCGTGGTGGTCGGCGACGTCGTCGTAGTCGAGGATCTCGATGCCCTCGGCGGCCAGGTCGCGTCGCAGGTTGGCGAAGATCGACGCCTGCTGGGCCATCAGCTCCAGCACCCGGGCCCGGATCGCGTCCAGCTGCTCGGCGGCCGTCCGGCCGTCGGCCGAGATCGCCTGGGAGCCGCTGAGCTCCTGGCGTCGCAGGCCCGAGACGCGCACCTGGAAGAACTCGTCGAGGTTGTTGACGAAGAAGAACAGCGAACGGACGCGATCGAGCAGGCGGTTCCGCTCGTCGCCGGCCTCGTGCAGGACCCGCGCGTTGAACTCGAGCCAGGACAGCTCGCGGTTCAGGATCGGCAGTCGCTGCTCGCGGCCCGTCCGCCGCCGGCCGCGAGCGGCAGCGCGCGGTCCCGGTGCTGGGCGAACGGCGGTCATGGTCCTCGCAGTGTGCGGACCGAGCCGGGGACGGGGCGCATGAAAGCACCCACGGCCCGATCCCGGTCGGGCCGCCGAGAATACCACGCCGCCGTTCCCGAACCGCTCCGGAGGACGTCCCGATCCGGTGCGCCGATGCGCCGGGTCAGCCCTCCGCCAGGTACCGCCGCTCGCCGGTCCGCGGATCGACGAACACGCGCATCTGGGCGCCCGTCGAGGGGTCCACGAACCGCTCGTCCGTCGGCCGGAATCGAGGTTCGGGCGGCTCGAGCTCGCCGCCACCCGGACCGTGGGTCTCGCCGAGGCCGTCGGACGACAGCGACCGGTAGCGCAGCCGCTCGATCAGGGCGGCGACGACGAGGATCACGCCCGGCAGGATGAGGAACAGGAACGAGACCACGTTCCCGCCCGGGCCGGCCGCCGCGACCACGAGGCCGACGACGATCAACACGACGCCCAGCCCGCCGATCAGGCCGCGGGCCAGCGAGACGCCCATCGGCTACTCCCCGGTCTGGGGCGCGTCGGCGTCCGGCGCCACGACGACCGCGGTGCCGTAGGCGACGATCTCGGACATCGTGCCGGCCAGCTCGGACGAGTCGAAGCGCATCGAGATCACCGCGTTGGCCCCGACCAGCGTCGCGTTCTGGACCATGCGGTCGATGGCCTGGCGCCGGGTGTCCTCGAGCAGGCTCGTGTACTCGTGGATCTCGCCGCCGGCGATGGAGCGGAGCCCCGCCATCAGGTTGCCGCCGATGCCCCGGCTCCGGACGACGAGCCCGAACACCTGCCCCTTCGTCTCGGTGACGCGATGGCCCGCGATGAACGGCGTGGTCGCGATGATCATCGGTTCCCTCCAGCGTGGGCGGTGTGCGCCTGCGTCCGATCCCTCGTGCAGTCCTCGCACGGGCAGCGCTCTCGGAGCAGGCGGTACGAGTAGAACCCGGTGTGGTGGCCGTCGCCCCACATCGGCATGATCGCGTAGGCGCCGACGAGCGACACGTCGACGAGCCGCGTCTGGTCCGGCGTCAGCGTCGGGGCGGTGTCGAGCCAGCCCGGCAGGCCGGCCTCGCCTCGGCAGTACGCGCACGGACACAGCCAGCGCAGCGTGACGGTGTCGTAGGTGGTCTCGTGGCCGTCGGCCCAGCCGACCGTCACGCGCCCGGCGGCGCGCTCGGCATCGATCCGGGTCGGCGTGGTGCGCTGCGAGTCCTGCACGCTCCGATCGTACCGCCGCGGGTCAGCGACCGATGACTCGGGCCAGGACGTCGAACCCCTCCGGGCTGCCCGGCCACCGGTCGCTCAGGGCCGGCGACCCGAGACGGCGCCGCACGTAGCGCAGCGCGACGACGGCGACCACGACGTCGTCGGCCGGTCCGAGCACCGGGATGAACTCGGGGATGAGGTCGATCGGGGACACGATCCACGCGACGAGCACGACGATCACGATCCGGACGTCGAGCGGCGTCGTCCGGTCGCCGACGAGGTCGCGCAGCAGCCGGAGGAGGTCGGGCACCACCGCGACCAGCTCGCGCAGGCTGGTGCCCTTCGGACGCAGCACCCACAGCAGGACCAGGAACGCGATCCAGACCGCCGCCACGGCGAGCACCGCGACCACGATCGGGCGCAGGTCCATCAGTCGCTGACCAGCGGCGCGGACTCCGGGCGGATGATCACGCTCCTGTCGGCTTCGGCTACCCGGACCATCATCGCGCGTCGGGGCAGGACCTTCCCCGAATGGCGGTCCCGGGGGTGCCCGCTATGCTCGGGAGCGCATGACGTCCCTGGTACTCGCATGACCCTCGTCGTCGACCACCTGTCCAAGCGGTTCGGGAGCGTCGTCGCGCTCGACGACCTCGTGTTCGAGGTCCCGGAAGGCCAGGTGTTCGGATTCCTGGGCGCCAACGGCGCCGGCAAGACGACGACGATGCGGATCGCGCTCGGCGTGCTCGAGCCGGACGCGGGCCGGGTCACCTGGCGCGGCGTCGAGAGCCACCGCCTCCCGCGCTCGACGTGGGGCTACCTGCCCGAGGAGCGCGGGCTGTACCCGCGGATGCGCGTGCTCGAGCAGCTCCAGTTCTTCGCCGGCCTCCAGGGCCTGCCGCCCGACCGGGCGCGTCGCGAGTCGCTCGCCTGGCTGCGACGGTTCCGGGCCGAGGACCTCGCCGACCGCCGCGCCGGAGCAGCTGTCCAAGGGCAACCAGCAGAAGATCCAGTTCATCGCCGCGGTGCTGCACGACCCGCAGGTCCTGCTCATGGACGAGCCGTTCACGGGGCTCGACCCGGTCAACGTGATGCTCCTGCGCGAGGCCTTCCTCGAGCTCCGCGACCGCGGGCGCACGGTCGTCTTCTCGACCCACCAGATGGAGGTGGCGGAGGCGCTGTGCGAGTCCGTGGCGATCGTCGACCGCGGGCGGGTCGTGGTCGGCGGGCCGATCCGCGACGTCCGTCGCGCCACCGGCCGGCGACTGGTCCGGATCTCCGTCGCCGGCGACCACCGGATGCCCTGGCTCGCCGACGTCCCGGGGACGCGGATCATCCAGGTGGGCATGGACCGATCGGCCGTCGAGCTCGAACCCGGGCTCGAGCCGGACGTCGTGCTCGCGGCCGCGGTCAACGCCGGGGCGAAGGTCACCCACTTCGAGCTCGCCGATCCCAGCCTCGAGCAGGTGTTCATCGACTTCGTCGGCCATCCGGCGGACGAGGAGACCCACCTCGCGCCGGTCGACGGCGCGCCACCGGCGGGGACGCCACGGACGCCACCGATGCCGCTCCGGACGGCGCCGCCGCGGCCGAGGACGCCGCGTGAGCGACGCGCCGCACGCGATGCCGCCGGCCCCGCCCGAGGCGATGCCCTCGAGCAGCAACGCCACCAACATCGTGCTGGTCGCGCGGCGCGAGTACGTCGAGCGGGTCCGGTCGCGGGCGTTCGTGTTCTCGACGCTGCTGCTGGTCGGTCTCGCGGTGGTCGTGGCGCTCATCCCGCTCGGCGTCCGGCTGCTCGACAAGGCGACCGTGACCCGCGTCGGCGTGGTCGCCGACGACCCGGCGCTCGCGGCCCGGGCCGTCGCGGTCATGGACGCGCGCCCTCAACGCCAACGCCGAGGGCGACAGCGGCGTCCGCCGGTTCGACTTCGAGCCCCGGACCGACGCCGGGGAGGCCGCGGACGACGTGCGCGACGGCGTGCTGGCCGGGGCGGTCCTCATCGTCCGCAAGCCCGACAACGGGCTCGACTTCCGGGTCCTCACGACGGGCGCGCTCAGCCCGGACCGCGCGCAGCTGCTCCAGATCGGCGCGTTCGGCGTCGGGATCCTCGACTGGACGGCGTCCCAGCCGGCGTCGTCCCAGCCGTTCGTCCTGCCCTCGTTCAGCGTCGCCGACGCCGGCGCCTCGGCCTCGGGCGACGGGACCGGGCTGACCATCGACACCGCCGAGTACGCGAGCCGCCGGATCGTGGGCATCGTGTTCGTCGTGCTCTCGTTCCTGACGCTCGTGTTCTATGGGCTGTGGGTCGCCTCGGGCGTCGTGGCCGAGAAGGCGAGCCGGGTCATGGAGCTGCTGATCTCCGCCGCGACCGCGCCGCAGCTCGTCGTGGGCAAGATCGGCGGGATCGGGCTCGCCGGCCTCACCCAGGTGAGCCTGGTCCTGCTGCCGGCGGTGGTCGCGCTGCTGCTGTCCGGGCGGCTCGCCCAGTCGATGTTCGGCATCGCCGACGCCGCGCCGTCGCTGGGTGGCCTGTCGCCGGGCCTGCTGGCGGCGTTCCTCGTCTACTTCACGCTCGGGTTCGCGCTGTACGCCGCGCTGTACGCGGGCGCGGGATCGCTGCTGAGCCGGCCCGAGGACCTCCAGATCGTCGCGCTGCCGCTGTCGATCCCCGCGATCATGGGCTACTTCCCGGCCGTGCTGGCGCTGTCCGGCGGCGCCGGCCCGCTGATCCGGTTCGCCTCGTACGTGCCGCTGTGGAGCCCGTTCGTGATGATGGCCCGGCTGTCGGTCGGGTCCGTCGAGCCGTGGGAGGTCGCGCTCTCGCTCGGGCTGCTGGTCGCGACGGTCCCGATCGTGACCTGGCTCTCGATCCGGGTCTACCGCGCAGGCGTGCTGCTGTACGGGCAGCCGCCGACGATGCGGACCTTCGTGCGCGCCGTCCGCGGGTAGCCGCTACTCGGCGGCCTCCTCCTCGAACGGGAGGCGCCGGAAGAGCGCCAGCACCGGCGCGGTGCCGACGGCCTCGTCGACGACATCGGCCTCCGCGCCCGCTTCGCGCCACGGCGTCCGCGTCGGGCATCGGGCCGGCCACGATCGAGCGCCACAGCGCGCTGTGGACGCCCGGCAGGTACGGGCTCGTGCGCCGACGGGCGAGCACCCCCGCGATGCCCTGCGCGGTGACCGCCGCATGGAGCGCGCGACCCTCCCCGGCGATCGCGGGCACGACCACGACCTCGTCCCCCGGCCGGAGGATGCGTCGCAGGGCGAGCCTCCGCTTCTCGAGGGGCAGGTTGAGCAGCCACTTGCCGTCGAGGTGGAGGACGTCGAACACGAGGTAGGCGACGGGTCGTCCGGGGTTGCCGTTCAGGCGCTGGCGGAGCGCGTCGTCGTCGCCGCGGCCGTGCGCGTCGACGACCACCAGCTCGCCGTCGAGCACGGCGGACCGGGCGGCGACGCGGACGGCGAGCCCGGCGAGCTCGGGGAGCCGGTCGGCCAGGTCGCGGCCGGTCGGGTCCACGATCCGCACGGCGCCGTCGCCCGGCCGCTCCGACGGGCCGATGAAGGCGAGCACGCGGTGTCCGCCCCAGGTGGGCTCGAACAGGTAGTCGGAGGAGTCGAAGGGGTCCGGGCGCGCCGTCGGCCACATCGGGGCCACGTCGCCCGGGCGCGGCAGCGCCGGCTCGAGCCGGAGGTTCAGCTGCTCGACCATCTTGCGCCGATGGTAGCCCGCCCACCGGGGATAGACTCAGGTGCCGGCCAGTTTCCGCCCAGACCACGCGGACGGCGGCGCCGCGATCCACGCCCCCGACGGCATCGTCCGTCACGCGACCGGAGGAGCCCGTGCCCCGACCTGCCCGGCCCGACGACCTGTACCGCCTCCGCGTTCCGATCGACCCGCGGCTGTCGCCCGACGGGCGCCTGGTGGCGTTCACCGTCAAGCGCAGCGCCCCCGGTCGCGACGGCTATCGATACGCGGTCTGGCTCGCGTCGACCGACGGATCGGCGCCGGCCCGCCAGGTCACCATCGGGACGCGCTCGGATCGACATGCCCGCTTCTCGCCCGACGGCCGCACGCTCGCGTTCATCTCGGATCGCCGGCTGAGCGCCGAGGAGGAGCCGGATCGCCCCAAGGAGGCCAAGGACCGCCTCGACACGGACCAGGTCTACCTGCTCCCGCTGGACGGCGGCGAGGCGCGCCGCCTGACCGACCTGCCGCGGGGCGTCGGCGACTTCGACTGGGCGCCCGACGGACGGTCGATCGCGGTGCTGACGAGCTCGCGCGGGGCCACGCTGGCCGAGGACACGCGGCGCTGGGGCCGGCCGCCCAAGCCGAAGCCCGGCGAGACGCCGCTGTCGGACTACCGCTACCTCGACCGGCTGGCCTACCAGTACAACGGGGTGGGCTTCATCGACGATCGCGACGCGCACCTGTGGGTGGTCGACGCGACGACGGGCGAGGCGCGATCCGTGGTCGCCGGCCCGACGGCCGAGGCGAGCCCGGTCTGGAGCCCCGACGGCACGCGCATCGCGTTCACGGCCAACCGGCGCCCGCACCCGGATCTCGACGCCCGGTCGTCCCTGTTCGTCGTCGACGTCGCCTCTCGCGACGTCACCGCGATCACCGGCGGCGCCGACGCCGTGTTCTACAGCCCGGCGTGGACGCGCGACGGGGCCTCGATCCTCGCGCTGGGCGACCGGTTCCCGCGCGTCTACTACCGCTGCGGGATCTGGCGCTTCGCGGCCGACGGCTCGGACGCCGGCCCGGGCGGCGGGACCGACCTCCTCGCGGAGAGCGGCCTCAAGCCCGACGCGTCGCTCAACAGCGACGCGACCATCGGCGAGGGCGCCCACCTGCGTGCCGGGCACCGACGGCGAGACCGTGCTGTTCCGGGCGCCGGTCGAGGGGGCCTACGAGCTGTGGCGCGTCGCGCTCGACGGCGACGACGAGCCGGTCCGGCTGACCGAGGATCGCCACTACCTGTCGGGCTGGGACGCGGTGCCGTCGGGCGACCGCGATCTCGTCGCGGCGATCCGCTCGGCCGCGACGACGCTGCCCGAGGTGGTGGTCTTCGAGGCGGCGGCGACCGCGCGAGGCACGAAGGCGCCCCGGGTCCTGTCGTCGCTCAACGACGAGCTCGCGCAGGAGATCCACTGGGTCGAGCCGGTCGAGCGCCGCTGGCAGAGCGACGGGCGCGACATTCAGGGCTGGCTGCTCCCCGCCGGTGGTGGCCGCCAGCCGCTGGTGCTCCAGATCCACGGCGGCCCGCACACGCTCTACGGCTGGTCGCCGATGCTCGAGTGGCAGATCCTCGCCGGATCGGGGATCTCGGTGCTCGCGTCGAATCCGCGCGGCTCCGAGGGCTACGGCGAGGCGTTCAACCGCGCCAACCTCGGCGACTGGGGCGACGGCCCGATGGCCGACGTGCTGGCGGGCGTCGACCAGGCGATCGAGGACGGGCTCGCGGACCCCGAGCGGCTGGGCGTCACGGGCGGCTCCTACGGCGGCTACCTCACCAACTGGATCGTGGGCCGGACGGACCGCTTCCGGGCGGCCATCACCTGCCGCTCCGTCGTCGACATGCGGCTGCTGTTCCTCACCGGCGACATCTCGGGCGCCGAGTGGGCGCGGATCGAGTTCGGTCGCAGCCCGTGGGAGGAGCCGGAGTACTTCCACTCGATCTCGCCGCTGTCGCTGGCGGCCAACGTCCGGACCCCGCTCCTGATCCAGCACTCGGAGCGCGACATCCGGACCACCGTGGCCCAGGCGGAGACGCTGTTCACCGTGCTGCGCTCGCTGCGGCGGCCGGTCCGGTTCATGCGCGTGCCCGAGGAGAACCACGAGCTGACCCGCGGCGGCGTGCCGTACCGGCGGGTCGAGAACCTGGTCCAGGTGCGCGACTGGTTCGTGCACTTCCTGGTCCGCGGCGAGCGGCGCGCCTCCCCGCGCCACCGAAGAACCGCGCGGGGCGGTAGCGCCACGCGGGTAGACTCGCGGCCATGACCACGTCCGTCGCCCGGGACACCGCCACGCGCGAACGCGCGCAGGAGCTGATCCGCGCGTTCGACAGCCGCGCCGGGAGCCTCGGCAGCCTGCTCGGCCGGGTGACGCCTGTCGATGCCGTGGGGATCCAGGAGCGGGTCACGTCGCTGAGCCGCCGCTCGATCAAGAAGGCGTCGAAGGTCTGGGCCCTCGAGCTCGCGATCCGGATGATGGATCTCACGACGCTCGAGGGGAAGGACACGCCGGGCAAGATCCGCGCCCTGTGCGCGAAGGGGATGCGCCCCCAGCCGGGCGACGCGTCCATCCCGCACGTCGCCGCGGTCTGCGTCTACCCGACGTTCGTCGCCGAGGCCCGCGAGGCGCTCGGCGCGTCGGGCGTGAAGGTCGCGTCGGTATCCACGGCGTTCCCGTCGGGCCAGTCCTTCCTCGACGTCAAGCTCGCCGAGACGCGGGCCGCGGTGGCGGCCGGCGCCGACGAGATCGACATGGTCATCGACCGCGGCGCCTTCCTGTCGGGCGACTACGCGACGGTGTTCGACGAGATCGTCGCCGTCAAGGACGCGTGCGGCGACGCGCACCTCAAGGTGATCCTCGAGACCGGCGAGCTGGGCACCTTCGACAACGTGCGCCGCGCGTCCGGTCCTGGCGATGGCCGCGGGTGCCGACTTCATCAAGACCTCGACCGGCAAGATCGTGCCCGCCGCGACGCTGCCGGTCACGCTCGTGATGCTCGAGGCGATCCGCGACTTCGAGCGCGTCACCGGCAAGGCGATCGGCATGAAGCCCGCAGGCGGGATCCGCACGGCCAAGGAGTCGATCCAGTACCTCGTGGTCCTGTACGAGACGCTGGGGCCGCGGTGGATGACGCCCGACCGGTTCCGCTTCGGCGCGTCGTCGCTGCTCAACGACGTGCTGATGCAGCTCGAGAAGGAGCGGACCGGCGCCTACCAGCGCCCGGACCACTTCACGATCGACTGACCCGGCGGTGTCGGGGACGGCCGTCGCCGATCCCGGTCGCGCACGGGATCTGCACGGTCGCTCGATGATTCGCCCACACCGCGGGACGACGATGGCGGCATCGGACGGCGCCAGCCGTCGATCCACGGAGATCTGTTCGATGCAACAGCAGCGTCCCAGCAAGCTCCCGCTCGTCGTCGGCGGGGTCCTGATCCTCGCGACGATCGCCCGGCACCGCCGTCGCGCCCGTCTCGCCGCGTGGTCCGCGCGCGCCGGCGGAGCCGAGCCGCGATCGCGCGGCCACCACGGCCACGGATACCACGACGACCTCGGCAACGCCGGCCGCCACGCCGGCCACGGGCGCCACGGGCACCTCGCGGCCCGCCTCGCGGACTGCGCCGAGCGGATGGCCGCCGAGCGCGGGGTCGAATACGTCTGAGCGTCAGGCGGCGGGCACGGCTCCCGGCCGGCGACGTAGGCGTCCAGGCCGTCCACCCGCCGGACGCCGGGCACGCTCCGGGCGAGGAAGTCCAGGGCGATCGCGCACTGCTTCACCCGCTCGTCCACGTCGAACGACGAGTGACCGGTCGAGTACGTGTAGACCTCGGGCTCGAGGCCGCGGGCCCGCAGCCGCCCGACGTAGTTCCAGACCTGGCGGATCGGACAGCGCGAGTCGTTCTCGCCGGCGAGGATCAGCAGCGGCACGTCGACCCCGTCGGCGTAGGTGATCGGGCTCCGCTCGCGGAACAGCTCGGGCATCGACTCGGGCGAGCCGCCGAAGAGGGCCCGGTCGAGCGACTGGAGGATCGGCGCCTCGTCCTCGTAGGACGCGATGTAGTCGGCGATCGGCACGCCCGCGATCCCCGCCACCCACCGCTCGGGGTGGCGGCCGAGGCCCAGCAGCGTCACGTAGCCGCCCCACGACCAGCCCGCCAGGACGACCCGCGCCGGATCGGCCAGGCCGCGGGCGATCAGGTCGTCGAGGCCCGCGAGCTCGTCCTCGAGCTCGAGGAAGCCGACGTTCCCCGTGAGCTCGTCGCGCCATGCCTGCCCGAACCCGTCGGATCCGCGGTAGTTGACCATCGCGACGAGGAACCCGGCGTCGACGTGGGCGAGCACGTCCGGGTACCAGCGGTCCATGTCGAGCGAATGCGGCCCGCCGTGGACGCGCATCTCCACCGGATAGGGCCCGTCGCCGTCCGGGCGCACGATGAACCCCTGGTACTCGCTGGCCGTTCGGGTTCTCGAACCACCACTCCTCGAACACGCGGCCGGCCGGCGCCTTCGCGCCCTCGGCCTCCACTATCGGGCGTCGACCAGCCGACGGCGAGGATCGCCGCGGGGTGGAGCCCGTTGTGGGCCCGGTACCAGACCTCGCCGTCGGGCCGCACGGCCGCCGCCGTGATCGAGCCCGGCTCCGTGTCGAGCGTCGTGACGGATCCGGTGCCCACGTCGTAGCGGTGGAGGCGATGACGGCCGGCGACGAGCTGGAGCAGCAGCAGCGCCGAGCCGTCCGGCCACCAGTCGACGGGCTCGATGGGTCCCTCGAGGTCGAGCGGCAGGTCCGTCGAGCGCGCCCGTCCGGGCGTCCCACAGCGCCGGCCGTCGCTCGCCCGTCCGCTCGTGGGTGATCGCCATCCGCGTGTCGCCCGGCACGGGCGAGAACCCGAACCCGGACAGCTCGAGGCGGTCGTCGCGCAGCGTCGCGACGGTCGCGCCCGTGACGGCGTCGATCGACCGGAGCGACGGGTGGAGCACGTCGCCGTCCTCCATGACCTCGAGCACCGCGAGCGAGTCGTCGCTCGACAGCGCCCGCCGGTCGACCGCGCTCATCAGGCCCCCAGCCGCCCGCGAGCCGGACGGGCTCCGCGTGCTCGTGGATCCGGCGAGCGGAGCCACCGTGCTCCGCCGTCCAGATCGAGAAGCCCTCGTCGGTGCTGACGCCGGCGATGGAGCGGGGTCCGTCCGATCGCGAGGCCCTCCGGCCAGCCCGTCGGCAGCCCCTCGATCAGGGGCTCGGGGCCGGTCCGCCGTCGTACGGCGCGATCACGAACGTGCCGGATCTCGTGCGCCGGTCTCGTCGGGAACCAGACGACGCCGCTCCCGTCGCGCGTCGGCCGGCCCTCGAGCACGCCGACCGGGTCCTCGGTCACCTGGTGGCGCTCGCCGGTGACCCGGTCCCAGGTGTGGAGCTGGTACGCGCCGCTCTCGGTCGAGGCCATGACGAGCCGGTCCGGCGCATCGGCCGCCCAGGCGGGGAAGGCGAGGAGGGGGGCGCGGAACCGGCGCTCCCAGGCGGGCAGGTCTGACATGGCGCGAGGGTACCCCGCACCGCTCACCCGCGGGTTCCGAGTCAGGCGCCCCAGCACCAGCGCGGCGTTCAGGCCGCCGAAGCCGAACGACGTCGAGAGCACGCGCCCGAACCGGCCCTCGCAGCCCTGGCGGAGGAGCCCCGGCAGGAGGTCGTCCAGCTCCGGCTCGGGCGCCTCGAGGTTCGCCGACCCGGGCACGAAGCCGTCGCGGAACGCGAGGGCGGCCATCGCCGCCTCGATCGCCCCCGTCGCACCCAGCGGGTGCCCGGTCAGGGCCTTGGTCGCGCTCACCGGCACGGTCGCGGCGCGGGTCCCGAGGGCCGCCGCGAGGGCACGGCCCTCGGCGATGTCGCCGATGGGGGTCGAGGACGCGTGGGCGCTGACCCAGTCGATCTCGTCCGCCGACGTGCCGGCATCCGCGAGCGCGACCGTGACCGCGCGGGCGGCCTCCTTGCCGTCCGGTCGCGGCTGGACCATGTGATGGGCGTCCGAGGTGGAGCCGTAGCCCAGCACCTCCGCGTACGGCTCGGCGCCGCGGGCCCGCATCGTGTCCTCCGAACTCGAGGACGAGCAGCGCCGCGCCCTCGCCCATGACGAAGCCGTCGCGCCGCGCGTCCATCGGGCGGGCGGCGTGCACCGGGT
>CAVYGH010000003.1:0-14396 GCA_963767945.1 uncultured Chloroflexia bacterium
CGTGACGCAGCAGCAGAACGAGGCGTTCGGCGGGCTGTTCACCTCCATGGCCGTGGCGATCCTGCTGGTCTACCTCGTGATGGTGCTCACGTTCAACTCGCTCGTGAGGGTACGCCGTTCATCATCCTGTTCAGCCTGCCGCTCGCGACGATCGGTGCGTTCCCCGCGCTGTACCTCACCGGCCGGCCGATCGGCATCAGCGCCCTTATCGGCTTCCTGATGCTGATCGGGATCGTGGTCACGAACGCGATCGTGCTGCTCGACCTCGTCGAGCGCCTGCGGCGTGAGGGGATGTCGACCTACGACGCACTCGTCGAGGGCGGTCGCACCCGGGTGCGGCCGATCCTGATGACCGCGATCGCGACGATGCTCGCGCTGGTCCCGCTCGCCGCGGGCTTCAACCGGGCTCGATCATCGCGGCCGAGCTCGGCACGGTCGTCATCGGCGGCCTGTTCAGCTCGACGTTCCTGACCCTGCTCGTGATCCCGGTGCTCTATTCGCTCGTCGACGGGCTCCGGCGGCGCGCGTCGCGCGGCCGGACGCCGTCGATGGCCGCGGAGCCCGCGTCCGCCGAGCCGGCGGCCTCGGCCTGACGGTCGGCGTCACGACGCCACGATCGGTCCCGGCGGACGTGCCGCCGGGCCGGCGCTTGCCGCATGGGGCCGGTGCCCGTGGCACCCTAGGCTCGAATTGGAGGTGACAGGATGGCCATCACGCGATACGCCGACGTCAACTGGTCGGGCGGGCTGACCGACGGCGCGGGGACGATCAACTACGTGTCTTCGGGCGCGTTTCGCGCCTACCCGTGACCTGGGGGTCACGGACCGAGGACCACAACGGGCGCACGAGCCCCGAGGAGCTGATCGCGGCCGCCCACGCGTCGTGCTTCTCGATGGCCTTCAGCGCCCGGCTGGCGAAGAACGGCACGCCGCCTTCGTCGCTGGACGTGCGCGCCACCATCACGTTCGACAACAGCGGTGGCGGCTGGAAGATCCAGCGCAGCGACATCACCGTCCGCGGCACCGTCCCCGGGCATCGACGGGTGCGAAGTTCGCGGAGCTCGCCGAGGACGCCAAGGACGACTGTCGGTCTCGGTCGCGCTCAAGGGCAACGTGGAGCTGGCGGTCGACGCGCAGCTGGCGTGACGTGCGCGCAGCATTTTTCCTAGCCGATCGTGAGGATCCGCCTCGGGTTGGCGATCGTCATCCGGTCGATCTCGGCGTCGGACACGCCCGCCTCGCGCAGCCGCGGCAGGAACGTCGACTGCAGGTACGTGTACCCGTTCCCCTCGTAGCGTCGCAGCTGGCTGCGGCAGACGTCCTGACTGAGCAGGATCCGGTCGCCGTGCCCGCGATGGAGCAGCTCGAGCAGCAGCTCGACGATGCGGCCCTCCCCGTGGCGCTCCGTCGCCGTGAACGACATGCCGAGGAAGTCGAACTCGATCGACGCCACGCCGATCACCGACAGGTAGTGCGTGAGGACCGGGTAGCTGTCCGCATGCCCGATGACGACCCGACCCGGATCGACGCCCTCCTCTTCGAACACGGTCAGCTGCGCCGCCCCGACGTCCGACATGACCGCGTGGGTCGTGATGGCGAGGCCGGTCCGCCGCGCCGCTCGCGCCGCGGCGCGGTGGACGCGCTCCTCGGCGGGCGAGAGCCAGGGCTTGTCGGTCCCGATCTCGCCGATGATCCCCGTCCGGATGCCCGTGTCCCCCACCCCCACCGTCGCGTCCGTGACCAGCTCCTCGGCCAGCGAGTCCACCGAGCGCCGGTCGATCATGGCCTCCGGCGGATAGTCGGCCGACCGGTCCGCCGCCACCCATCACCACGTGCGCAGCCCGCTGGGCAGGACTCCGAGATCCGTCGCAGCCACTGCGGGTCGCGTCCCACGCCCGGCATCGTGAGGTCCACGATCGCCGTCCCACCGGCCTCGCGGTACGGCCGCAGCTCCTCGAGGATTGTCGGCTCGTCGCGCGTCAGCTCCCAGTAGTCCCAGCGGTCCTGCACGTGCCACAGGGCGATCTGCGTGTGCTCGTGGGGCCGGGTGAACCCGAGCGTCGACGGTTCGACGGGCCCGAGGACGGTCATCACGTGCGGCATGGGCGGATCGTAGCCCGTGCCGGGGCTAGGACAGGCGGGGCTGGGGCAGCTTCTCGGTGATGCTCCAGGTCTCGGCGGGCACGTGCGGCACCACCAGCGCCTCCGCCGCGGCCGCCGAGGCGAGGATCGGGCGCAGCAGCGCGATGGCGCGCCGCTCGGCCTCCTCGCGGCGATAGGCGTCGCCCTGCTCGAGGCGCCACACCAGGAGGCCGTCGAGGAAGGTGACGTATGCCGCCGCCAGCCGCCGGGGCGTCCGTCCAGGACGGCAGCTCGCCCGTCGCGACACCCTCGCGGATCAGGAGCTCGCCCGCGGTCGCGATCTGGTCGCGTCGTCGTGCAGCGACGCACGCAGGGACGGCTCCGCCTCGGCCCTCGCCCACTGCATCACGAGCATGGCCAGCCATGTCCGGCTCGCCCGGGACGCCATCCATCGCGTCGAGGAAGAACCCGATCGCGATCGCCAGCTTCTCGGCGACCGTCCGCCCGCGGACGAGGCGATTGCCCAGCTCGCCCAGGCCCTGGCCGGCGGAGAACTCGCAGGTCGCGAAGAAGAGCTCGTCCTTGCCCCGGAAGTAGGTGTAGATCGCGCCGACGGACAGCCCGCTGTCCCGGACGACGTCACCGATCGTGGCCCCGTAGTACCCCTTCTCGGCGAAGACCCGGAGCGCGGACTCGACGATCCGGGCGCGGACCGCCTGCTCGTGCGCGACGCTGACTCTCGGCATGGGCCGAGGCTCACAGAGCGAACGCTCGTTCTGCAAGACGGCCCCGTTGACGTTCATGCGAGACGAATGTCGCGGTTGACAAGGAGAACGTTCGCTCTCTATTGTCACCCGGTACCCGCATCCCTCGCGGGCCTAGCCGACTTCCCCGACCACGAAACGGAGCCCGCGATGTTCAGCCGCTGGGGAGCCTTCGTCTACCGGCACCGCCGGATCGTCCTCGTCCTCGCCATCGTGGTCGGCGTCGCCGGCTGCGCTCGGGCGCCGGGCGCGCCGCCTCGGTCCTCTCGGCGGGCGGCTGGCTGGATCCGAATTCGGAATCCGCCGCGGTCGCCGACCGGCTCGCCGACGAGTTCGGCGCCGGGCGCGGGGCGCTCATCGCCGTCTACCGGGGCGCCGAGGGCGCGGACGCGCGCGGGGCAGCCTCCGGCGGCCATCGCGGCGTCGCTCACCGACATCGCCAGTGACCCCGACGTGTCGGGCACCATCGGCTTCGCCGAGACGGGCGACGCTCGGTTCATCTCCACCGACGGGCAGTCCGCGTACGTCGTCATCGACCTCAACGTCAGCGACGAGGCGTCGGTCCCGCTGATCGACCGCTTCGAGTCCGAGCTGCACCAGCCCGGCGACGGCATCGAGCTCCTGCTCGGCGGCTACGCCCGCGCTCACCCGCGACTCGACCGACCGGTCCAGCAGGACCTGCTGCGCGCCGAGACCGTCTCGCGCTTGCCGATCGCGGCCTTCGTCCTGATCCTCGTCTTCACCTCGCTCGTCGCCGCGGGGATCCCGCTGCTCGTCGCGGGCCTCGCGATCCCGACCACGCTGGCGCTGGTCTGGATCGTCGGCCAGCAGGTCGAGATGAGCGTCTACGTCTCGAACGTGTCGACGATGCTCGGCCTCGCGCTCGCGATCGACTACTCGCTGTTCATGGTCAGCCGGTTCCGCGAGGAGCTGAAGAAGGGCCGCAGCGTCGGCAACGCGGTCGAGATCGCCGTCGCGACGTCGGGCAAGGCGGTCACGTTCTCCGGGCTCGCCGTCGCCATCGGGCTGGGCGGGCTGCTCGTGTTCAACGCCCCCGCGCTCCGCTCGTTCGGCATCGGCGGGATGCTGACGGTCTTCTCGGCGCTGTTCTACGCGATGACCTTCCTGCCCGCGCTGCTGGGCATCCTCGGCCCGCGGATCAACTCGCTCTCGGTCGGCGGCCTGTTCGACCGCGTCCGGCGGGCCTTCGGGATGCAGCCGCGCGAGGCGGCCGCCGCGGCCCGGCAGTCCCGCTGGGTCTGGATCGCGAACACCGTCATGGCCCATCCCGTCGTGGTGATCATCCCGACCCTCGCCCTGCTGCTGCTCGCCGGGCTGCCGTTCCTGCGGCTCGAGCAGGGCATCCCCGACGCGTACACGCTTCCTCCCGGGCTCGAGAGCCGCGAGGCGGCGGTGGCGATCCAGAGGGGTTCGAGGCGGGCACCACCGCCCCGATCATCGCCCTCGTCGACGTGGCCGGCGACCCGGCGTCCGAGGAGGACGTGCGCGCCCTGGCCGCCTACGGCGGGCAGCTCGCCGCCATCGAGGGCGTGGAGCGCGTCGAGAGCCCGTTCACCGGGATCCCCAATCCGGCCACCGGGCAGCCGCTGACCGCCGACGAGCTGGTGGCGATGTACGCCCAGCCGCGCGAGGCGTGGCCGCCGCAGCTGGCCGGACTGTGGGATCGCTACGTGCACGAGTCCACGGTCCGGTTCGACGCCATCAGCCCGCTCCAGCCCTCGTCCCCCGCCGGCACGGCCGTCGTGGCTGCGGTCCGCGCGGTGGATCCGGGCGACGGCCTGTCGGCGATGATCGGCGGGCAGGCGGCCACCGGCCACGACTTCCTGGTGTCGCAGACGGACCCGGATCCCGTACGCGGTGGGCGTCGTGCTGATCGCGATGTTCCTGGTCCTGTTCCTGCTGTTCGGGTCGGTGGTCCTGCCGATCAAGGCGATCTTCATGACGCTGCTCTCGATCAGCGCCTCGTTCGGGGCGATGGTCTGGATCTTCCAGGAGGGCAACCTCAGCGGCCCGCTCGGGTTCACGGCGCCCGGGTTCACCATCGCCGGCAACCCGATCATCATGTTCAGCGTGCTGTTCGGGCTCTCGATGGACTACGAGGTCCTGCTGCTGTCCCGGGTCCAGGAGGCCTACCGGCGCTCCGGCGACAACCGCGCGGCCGTCGCCCGGGCCGTCCACGACCGCGGGGGTGATCACCGGCGCGGCCGCGATCATGGTCACGGTGTTCGCCGCCTTCGCGCTGGCCGACGCGATCACGATCAAGAGCATCGGCGTGGGCATGGCGATCGCCGTGCTCGTCGACGCGACGATCGTGCGGATCCTGCTGGTGCCGGCGACGATGCGCCTGCTGGGCAAGTGGAATTGGTGGGCGCCGGGCCCCCTGGCCCGGTTCGCCGACAGGCTCGGCTTCAGCCACGTCGAGGACGAGGCGACGGTGCCGACCGGCGACGAGACCGCGGGTGCCGGCGGCCGGCCGGCCAGCGTGCCGCCGGACCGGCCTGACCCGCGTGCGGCGGACGGCGTCCCGGAAGCTCCCGGGGCGTCGGCCGTCCCCGACCTGCTCGCGCCGGGCCTGCGGCTCGTCTTCGTGGGCATCAACCCGGGCCGCGCCTCGGCGGCCGCCGCCGCCCACTTCGCCAACCCGCGCAACGACTTCTGGCGGCTGCTCGAGGCGTCGGGCCTGACACCGGAGCTGCTGGGGCCGAAGCGGCAACGCGAGGTCCTCCGGTTTGGGATCGGGATCACCAACGCGGCGCTGCGCACGACGCCCGGCTCCGGCGACCTGCGAGCCGCCGACTTCGCCGACAGCGCCGCGCGTCTCGGGCGGGTCGCGTCCGAGCTGGCGCCGGCCGTGATGGCGTTCGTGGGCAAGGAGGCGTACCGCGGGGCGTTCAGGGAGCGTCCGGACCTCGGCGTCCAGGAGCGGACCCTTGGGACGACCCGGCTGTTCGTCCTGCCGTCGACGTCGCCGGCCAACGCGGCGGTGCCCTGGGCCGACCGGCTGCGCTGGTTCCGCGAGCTGGCCGCAACGGTCGACCGCCTCGCGCCGTCGCCTGGAGCGGGCGACCGCGCTACGCTGCCCGGACGAGGGACGGAGGTGCCATGAGCGAGCCGCGCGACGAACCGTTGACGGGCGAGGTCTACGACGCGGGGGGCGTCAAGATCTACGGCTGGGAGTGGAACGACATCGGCGGCCCGCGCAGCCGGAGCCGCCTGCCCTGGTTCGGGATCTTCCTGGTCGTATTCGGGGCGCTGCTGCTGCTTCGCCAGCTGTTCCCGGCCCTCGAGACCGCCGGCTCGCCTGCTGTTCCTCGCGGTCGGCGTCGCGTTCCTGGTGTCGTGGCTGGTCAACCGCGGGCTCGGCTCGCTCTACCTCGGAGCGACATCACGGCCCTTGCCGCGCCCGACCTGCTCGCGGCGGCGAACGTCGTCTCGGGGCCCGGGGTCGGCACCTTGTGCCTGGGCATCGCCTTCCTGTTCATCGCGCTCGTCCGCGGGATGAGCGGCGCGGGCTGGGGCTGGCAGCTGGTCCTGGGCGTGATCCTGTTCGCGATCGGAGTGTCGAGCGTGGCGCTGCCCAACGTGTCCGACATCGTGTGGCCGGTCACGCTGCTCGTGCTGGGCGTGATCGTGCTGGTGCGGGCGATGACGCCGAAGCGGCCCTAGGGGCTCCAGAACCCCATCGAGCCGGGGGCCAGCACGCGCACCTGCGAGCCGTCGGCCGGCACGACGTGGAGCGACTCGGTGCCATCCTCGCCCACGACCGGGAGCAGGATCGACGACCCGTCCGGCGACGCGACACCGCGCGGTGGCTCAGCGCGTACTGGTCGAAATACGGCAGCACCTGGTTGATGAACAGCGGCGAGAGTGACACGACCTGCGGGGTCGAGGCCGTCCCGGCCGCGACGTCCACGAAGGTCAGGGCCACGTCGATGCCGGGGGCGTCGACCGGCTGACCGGCGCCGCCATCGGCGCCGTCGCGGACGACGGACGCCAGCCGCGCGAAGCCGTCCCCGGGGCCGGGCGAGCGGCCGCGTTGGGGTTCGACGGGGTCGTCAGGCCGAGCGCGGCGATCCGCGAGCCGTCCGGCGACCAGAAGAACGCGACCACGTCCTTCGCCGGCAGGTCGCGCGCCTCGCCCGTCGAGGCGTCGACGACCCGCAGCGGCCCCAGCGGGATCCGGCGCCTCGCGGTCGCCCTCGGCCCGGCCGAGGTAGGCGGAGCTGCGGTCCGCCAGGACGGCGCGAAGCTGAACGCCAGCGACGGGCCGAAGACCGGAAACTCGTGGCTGGACGACCCGTCGCCGGCGCCGACCACGACGGCCGCCGCGCCGTCGGGCTTGCTGACCGCGTACGCCTCGTATCGGCCGTCGGCGGACGCGGCGGGGGCACGGAACACGCCCGGCGGTCCGGCGAGCGTCGTGGAAGGCGTGCTCGCCGTCCAACCCGACCGCGCACACCAAGGAAGGCGTCCGTGTCCAACCCCGTGTGGACGAGCATCCGGTCCGTGCCCTCCCAGGCCCAATACATCGGCGCGCCCTCGCGCAGGATCGTCGACTCCGCGCGCTGGCATCGGCCGGCGCCGAGCGGAGCGCGAGGCTGCCTGCTCCCTCGTCGGTCAGGAAGGTGACCGCGCGCCCGTCGGGCGCCCAGTACAGGTAGAACGGCACATGCTCGCCGCTCTGGTAGAGCACCGTGCCCTCCGTCTCGGCGCTCGACCCGGCCCCGAACACCTCGATCGAGGCGCCATGACGTCGTTCGCGGCCACGGCGGCCACACGCGAGCCGTCGGCGACCAGGCGGGAAAGGTGAACGTCGTCCCCGGTCGGCGCGTGCACGACGCGGTTGCCGCCCTCGGCGTCGACGATCGCGAGGCCACCGTCTGGATCGATGAGCGCGACGCGCGGCGGGGGCTTCGACGGCTGGCCGAGGCGGCCCGTCGCGAGCAGGATCGCGACCACCGCGACGACGCCGACGACCGCGAGCAGGATCGCGGCAAGGCCCGCGCGGCGTCGTCGAGCGGACGGCCGGACGGCCGGCTCGATGACCGGCGCGGGTGGGAGGGCGTAGGCCGGCGGCTCCTCGCCCACCGGCGGCTCATCGACCATGTGCGTGACGATACGGCGTCCTGCCCCGTCACGGATGTCTCAGGCCGGCGCGGTCTCCCCGATCGAGGCGGCGGCGAGGTCGATCGCGGACGCCAGCCCGTCCGCGATCCGGACCGGCTCCTCGTCCGTGACGACGAACGGGGGGCCGAGCAGGATCGTGTCGCCGTCGAGACCGTTCGCGTTGCCGGTGCCGGAGTACAGCAGCAGGCCGCGCTCGCGCGCGGTCCGGACCACCGCCTCGGCGAGCCTGGCGACGCGCGGCCAGGGCTCGCGCGTGTCGCGGTCGCGGATCAGCTCCACGCCGACGAGCAGGCCGCGACCGCGGACGTCGCCGACGACCGGGTTCTCGTCCAGCCGCTCGTGGAGGAGCGCGAGCAGCCGGTCACCCTTGGTCGCCGAGGCGGCGACCAGCGACTCGGCCTCGAGGATCCGGAGCACCTCTCGGGCGACCGCCGCGGCGCCCGGCTGGTGGGAGTACGTGAAGCCGTGGACGAACGGGCCGGCCTCGCTCACGGCGTCGTAGACCTCGCCCGAGGCAGCGACGAAGCCGAACGGCCAGTAACCCGAGGTCGCGCCCTTGGCCGCGACCAGCAGGTCCGGCTGGACGCCGTAGTGCGTGAGCCCGAACCAGGCGCCGGTCCGCCCGAAGCCGGTCATGACCTCGTCGGCGATGAGCAGCGCGCCGTGCCGGCGGCAGACGTCGGCGACCGCCGGCCAGTAGCCTGCGGGCGGCTCGACGGCCCCGAGGGTCGCGCCCACGATCGGCTCGGCGACGAACGCGGCCACGGTCCCCGGGCCGGCCATCGTGAACGCCTGGTCCAGCTCATCGACGAGCGCCTGCGTCGTCCCCAGCGCCTGGGAGCCCGCGTCGTCGCCCCGGTACGGGTAGGCGGCGCTCACGTGGCGGAACCGGCCCAGCCAGCCCTCGTACGGCCGCCGGAGCGGCCGCCGCCCCGACAGGTCGAGCGCGCCGAGGGTGTTCCCGTGGTAGCTCCCCCAGCGAGCGAACACGACCATCCGGTCCGGCCGCCCGCGCGCCAGGTGCGTCGCGCGGGCGAGCTTGAGGGCCGTCTCGATCGCCTCGGAGCCGCCGGAGACCGGATAGATCGCGGGGTCGGCCATCGGCAGGTGCGGGGCGACCTCCGCCGCGTAGCGCTCGATCGGCTCGGTGGTGAACGCGCTGCCATGGGCGTAGGCGAGGCGGGCGAGCTGGTCGGCGACCGCCGCCGCGATCTCGCGCCGGCCGTGACCGACGTTGACGACGATCGCGCCGCCCGCAGCGTCGAGGTACTCGCGGCCGTCGGCGTCGACGATGGTGGAGCCATGGGCCTCGACCGCGACGGGCGGGTGGGTCGCGGCGGCGCGCCGGAAGACGCGGCCGCTCACGCGGCGTTCACCGACGCGGCGGCCTCGGGGTCGATCACGGGCCGATTGTAGGTTCGGCTGCGTCCGGGCCGGCCGGCTCGGCGGCCGCGACCGGCGGGTCGTCGAGCGGCACCGACGCCTCCTGCCCGAGGAACGCCACGAACCACGCGGTGCCCGGGAAGGGGAGCAGGATCGCACGCAGCGTGATCGTGCAGCGGCACCGCCAGCAGCGCCCCGGCCGGGCCGATCAGCAGCGTCCAGACGAGGATCGTGACGATCGTGACGACGGGGCTGACCTCCAGCGTCGTCGCGAACACCCTCGGCTGGAGCACATAGTCGAAGGCGAGGTTGATCACGACGTAGCCGGCGACGACCGCGACGGCGGTCAGCGGCCCGTGCTCAAGCAGCGCGAACGCCGTCGGCGGGATCAGGGCCAGGATGAATTCGATGTTGGGGATGAAGCTGAGCAGGAACGAGATCAGGCCCCACAGGACGGCGTATGGCACGCCGAGCACGAGCAGCAGGGCGGTGTCGGCCAGCGCCGCGCCAGCGCCGAGGGCCGCGCGGACCTTGACGTACGTGACGAGCTCGGTCGCAAGCACGTCGTAACGCGCGATGACCTCGGCGGACGTCGCCCGGAGCATCCGGCCGTGGAGCCCCCTGGCGCCGAGCAACACGTAGATCACGATCAGGACGGACAGCGCGCACCCCGTCACGGCGGGCGACAGCGCCGCGACGACGCTCCTCGCCGCCCCGAGCGCCGCCTGCGGCTCGATCGGCGGGAGCGTGCCGCCCGGCACGCCGGTCACGGTCCCCCACGCGTCCTCGGCCACGGCCAGCCAGTCCTGGATCCGCTCGGAGTCCTCGGCGAGCTGCAGCCCCACGGCGGCGATCGACGCGACCACGGCCACGCCCAGGACGACCAGGATCAGGATGAATTCGCCGGTGGGGACGACGAGCGCGGCCCACCGCGGCAGCCCTCGGTCGAGGAGCCAGAGCTGGGCGCGGCGTGCCACGACCGCCGCCAACGCCGAGAACGCGAGCAGCACGAACAGGCCGCCCACGAACGAGATCCCGGCGGCGACGACGACGATCGCCGCGACGGTGAACAGCGGCATGCGCAGCCCCCGCGTCGCGAAGCTCCCCGGAACGTCCATGTCCCGATCCTACGCGGTGGACCGCGGTGCGGCTCGCCGCAGCTCGAACGACGGACCGGCACCCAGGTTCTCCGCCGGCGTCCCGTAGCGGAGGATCAGCTCGCGCACGGCCGCAACGTGGGCCTCTCGCTCGAGCGGCGTGGCGACGGCGGCCCACGCCTCGTCCCCGACCGTCACCTGGCAGGCCGGGTCCTCGAGGAGGTTGAGGGCCCAGCCGGCGTCGGGCGAGCCGGCCGCGACGAGGAGCGTCCCGTCCGGCCGCTCCACGAAACCGACCACCGCGCTCGCCGTCCGTCCGGTGACCCGGCCGCGGGTCTCGAGGCGGAGCGTCCGGCCCCAGGCGACGAGGTCGTCCTCCATGCGCTACCGTCCCACCGCACGCCGGCCGGGCTCACAGGTGGTCGACCGGGCCATCTGTGGCAGCCTAGCAGTAGCACTCCTCTCATCCGGAGCCAACGCCAGTGGACAACGCCGTCACCACGTCCGCCGACCTTCCGACCTCCGAGCCCAAGGATTCCGCCCTGAGCCGTCGCGGCTTCCTGCGCGCGGCCGGCGTCATCGGCGTCGCGGGCATGGCGGCGACCCTCGCCGCCTGTCAGGCGACCGCTGCCCCGAGCTGGAGCTTCGGGCCCCCGCCCAGCCCCTCGCCGACGCCCACCCCGCCGCCGGCGACCCCCGAGCCCTCCGGCTCCGCCGCCGCGAGCCCGTCCGCCTCGCCGATCCCGAACCTGCCCGCCGGCTGGACGGAGCACGACCTGAACGGCCAGATGAAGGTGCGGCGATTCGTGGGCAACCTCGCGGGCCCCCTCGGGATGTCGCCGTTCCTCGACAACGTGCTCGGTCCCGAACACCGATGACCCCGAGTTCACGATGGTCGCCCAGGGCAACCAGCCGCTCGACCCCGTGCGGATCGATCCCGACGGGACCAAGGTGTTCGAGCTCACCGTGGACGAGATCGAGTGGCAGATCGACGCCGTCAACCCGCCCGTCAAGGCGCTCGGCTACAACAGGATGTGGCCGGGACCCACGCTGCGCGTCACCGACGGGGACAAGGTCCGGATCTCGTTCACCAACAACATGCCCGAGCCGACCGGCGTGCACTTCCACGGCATCGAGTTCACCGACTTCCGGATGGACGGCGTGCCGTTCGTCACGCAGCTGCCGTTCGCGCAGGGCGAGACGTTCACCTACGAGTTCACGGCCACCCCGGCGGGCTGCACATGTACCACTCGCATCACAACGCGACCGACCAGGTCGGCCGCGGGCTGCTGGGCGCCTTCATCGTCGAGCCGAAGAAGGCCGCCGACAGCTACTCGCGCAAGTACGGCGTCACCCAGGAGGTCGTGTTCATCCACAACGACGCCGTGGGCGGGTTCACGATCAACGGCCACGGCTTTCCGGCCGACGACGCCCATCGTCGCCAAGCAGGGCGACAAGGTCCTGATCCGGTTCATGAACGAGGGCACGATGATGCACCCTGGCACACCCACGGGTTCCGGATGAACATCGTGGCGCGTGACGGCGCCCAGCTGGGCAGCGCGGGGTTCCGTGCGGACACCCTGGGCGTGAACCCCGGCGAGCGCTGGGACGCGATCATCGACTGCGAGCGGCCCGGCGTGTGGGCCTTCCACTGCCACATCCTGCCGCACGTCGAGGGGCCCGACGGGATGTTCGGCATGGTGACCGCGCTCGTGATCCTGCCACCCGACGCGACCTGACGGTCGCCCGGCGACCTGCCACCCAGCGAGGCGGCCGGACTCAGGAACGGTTGAAGCCCCCGGCGATGCCGGGGGCTTCGATGTGGCGCGAGTGAACTTGCCTTAGGGCAGGTCGCCCACCGGCAGCAGGTCCGCCTGTGGGGCGCCGTTCATGTCATCGAGCGTGACGATCATCCAGCCCTTGGACGGATGGTCCGCCTGGGTATCCTCGTTGACCTCGAGCCCGAGATTCGCGCTCGTGCCGTTGTTGATGAGGATGAAGTCACCGTTCGAGACGGCCGGGTCGAAGACGGACAGCGATGCCCGGCCCTCGACCACGTCCTCGAACCCTTCGGCCGGGTTGGAGGAGTCGAACTGGTTCTCGCCGAGGACCTCGTAGTCGACGGTCGAGTCCGGATCGGTCCGGTCGATGTCGCTGGCGAGGGCCGGGAGCAGGACGGTGGACCCGTTCGCCGGCGCGTCGGCGACCCACGCGTCCAGGACGTTGCCGTCCGGGTCGACGATGAGGGACGCCATCTGCCCGTTGAAGTCGCCCGCGGTTGCGAGGCCGAAGTCGACGCCGATGACAAAGAACTCCGGCTCCGGGTCGTCGCCGAAGATCGCGATGGTGAACACGTTCTGGAAGCCGCCCGACCAGCGACCGTAGGTGTTGATCGCGAAGATCAGCCCGCGGTCGCCCGGGTCTTCCTCGCCGGTCAGAAACTCCACGGGAAGGACCTGGAGGCCGGCGGCCCGGATGTCGTTGGTCGCGGTGACCGCCGACGGCAGGTCACGCGGATCCGAGAGGCCCCACGCGTACACGTCGGCGATGCCCGGGTGCACGCCGTTGTTGGTCAGCTTGACCGACGCGCTCGAGATGCCGGCGGCGGACGTGTAGGCCGTCTTGGCCGAGGCCACGACGTTCGACGCCGCGCGCGGCACGGCGCGCCACGGGATCCGGAGGGTGTACCAGCCTTTCCCGTCGTTCTTGGGGTTCGCGGTGATGACGCCGCCGTAGCTGGCGATGCTGCCCCAGTCGGTGCCGCCCGGGATCGTCTGGCTCGCGAACTTGGTCGCCGCGAGCTGGGAGCTGGAGAGGGACACCGTGACGTCGATCGCCTTGCTGCTCTTGGGCTTGATCGTCACCTTCGACGTGCCGAGCGCGGCGATGCTGGTGCTCCCGAGCTTGTAGGTGACCTTCTTGTCGCTGGTGTTGTAGATCCGGAACGACCGGGTCTCGCGGTAGGCGCCCAGCCGGAGCGGGTCGTACCCGAACGAGACGTTCGGCGTGTTGTCGGTGGCCAGGACGTAGGCCTTGGTATCGGCGGCGCGTCGCGGCTGGACCATGCCCGAGCCTGCGATGCGCGCGTTGTACGCGTCGACCTTGGACTGGACGGCGGTGCCGACGATCGCCGACTTCACCTGCTCCGGTCGCCAGCTGGGGTTCTTCGCCCGGACGAGCGCAGCGACGCCGGCGACGTGCGGCGACGCCATCGACGTGCCGGACAGCGTGTCGCGGTTGAACCCGGTGCCGACGCCCGTCGAGACGATGCTCACGCCCGGGGCGCTCACGTCGGGCTTCTGCGCGTTGTCGCCGAGGCGGGGGCCGCCGGACGAGAAGCTTGCATTCTGGAGATAGGCCGGGTTGGCGATCGGCGGTGCCGCAGCGAGCGTCGCCGCGACGCCGTCGGAGGCGATGAGGTTGGCCTTGGCCCCGCGGCCGATCCCGATCATCGGGATGTCGAAGGTCGCCGGCGAGTAGCCGATGAACGTGGGGAACTCGTTGGGGTTGGGGATGTCGTCGCGGTTGACGACGATCACGCCGACGGCCCCGGCAGCCTCGGCAGCCGCACCCTTGTCGACGAAGGCGCAGACGCCGCGCTGGATGACGGCGATCGAGTTCGCCGGCAGCACGCCGTAGTCGCCGGCCGCGCAGCCGAGCGACAGGCCACCTGCCCCGTTGCCGATCACCTCGAGCGTGCCGGCCACCGGCAGGCCCGGGAAGTTGTTCTGGTTGATCGCGCTGAGATCCGTGCCGGTCGCGCGGTCGATCAGCGCGCCCGGGAAGGACGGGTTGGTATCGGAGGCGGCGACCGAGAGGATACCCGTGGCGTTGCCCGGCGCGCCGGTCATGAACGCGTTGGGGCCCTCGTTGCCGGCCGAGGCAACGACCACGACACCCGAGGCGACCAGCGCGTTGCTGGC
>CAVYGH010000004.1:0-239946 GCA_963767945.1 uncultured Chloroflexia bacterium
CGATCCTTTTCCCGCCACGGGCCGGCGGACTGTCAGGCAGGCGCGGTGGCCCCGGCGTCGAACTCGGCCGCGAACAGGTAGCTCACGGCGAGGCTCCGGTACGGGCGCCAGGCGTCGGCCACCTGCGCCAGCTCGTCGTCGGTCGGCGGGTGATCGAAGCCGTATTCCCGCTCGATGACGCGCCTCAGGGCGAGGTCGCCGGTCAGGAACACGTTGGGTCGGTCGAGGGCGACCAGCAGGAAGCCATGCGCCGTCCACGGTCCGATGCCCGAGATGCTGGTCAGGGCGGCCACGACGTCCTCGTCCGACATCGCAGCCAGCGCGTCGTCGCTCAGGCCGCCATCGACGAAGCGCTGCGCGACCGCGCGCAAGGTTGCCGTCTTCCGCGCCGACAGACCGCTCGATCGGACGACCTCGGGATCCGCCGCCAGCATCTCGGCGGCTGTCGGCAGCCGGCCCCCGAACTGCTGCTCGAGTCGGCCCATGATCGTTCGTGTCGCGCGCACGGACAGCTGCTGGCCGATGACTTGAAAGATCAGGGTGGAGAACGCGTCGAGTGCAGGGAGGTCCGTCGTCCAGGCGCGCGGCCGGAAGTCCGGCCGCGCGTCGATGATCCGTGCGAGGACGGGATCGGCCCGACGCAGGAACGCCTTGGCATCAGGATCCGCGAGCGCCGGCTCCGTCGTCCTGGTCTCCATCGGCTCAATCCTGACGGAACCGCTCGTCGACGACCACATCCGCAGCCGCCTTCGGGGCGGCCACTTCGACCCACGCGCACGAGCGGCACGCCGTGGGAGCTCGAGGCGACGGTCGAGCACGCGCGCAAGCGGACCGTCGACACCCTCGATCAGTTCACCCCGCAGGAGACACGGATCTCACGCCTCGCGGCTCACGGCGGGACGAACCGCGAGATTGCGGGCAACTCTTCGTCAGCCCGAGGTCGCGTACCACCTCCGCAAGGCGTTCCGGAAGCTGGACGCTACGCCGCGGACGCAGCTGGCGAACAAGCTGCGCTAGCCGGGGTCCGCCGTCCGACCCACACAGCATCAAAAGGGGCCGAAGCGTTCACCGGATCGCGAGCCGGTATGATCGCTGCCTCGCGCCTGTAGCTCAGTGGATAGAGCGTCGGCCTCCGGAGCCGAAGGTCGCAGGTTCGAATCCTGTCGGGCGCGCCATCACAGATGTTCTCTTTGAGTTGCAATCCGGGACAAGGCGATCGCGGCAGGCGCCGATGGATGAGTACCTCACGCTGCTGGCCTTCCCCATGGGCTCGAGCGCGGAGGTGCGCGGAGCCCCCGGACCGCCCGCGGCGCGGCCGACGTAGATGAGCTGCTCGGTAGTCAGCCCAGTCCGCGCAGGCGCATCGGCGAGGTGACGTTTCGCGGTGCTCGGCCGGACACACGCGCGAGCAGCGGCACTCGAGACCCACGTGACCGATCCTCCGCTCCGTCGAACCCGCGGATTCTCGTGTCCGGCCCAAGGCGTCTGCGCTGCCGGCTCCGCGGTCAACGTCGTCGACTACGGGTGGGCTTGGACCGGTTTGGGCTGTCAGGTACGGGCATCTGATTGCCTCCCCTGGCCCGGCGCCGGAACGCGGCCGGTGTGCTTCCCGCCCGGTGGGCGAAGTACTTCGAGAAATTGGAGGGATCGTCGAAGCCGAGCGCTGCCGCGATCGCGGCGACTGGCTCGTCGCCATGGACGAGCATCCGCTGTGCCTCGAGAACGACCCGCTCGTCGATCAGTGCCTTGGCGGTGACCCCCGCGTTGGCGCGTGCGAGCCGGTCGAGCGTCGGAGTCAGATCCGCAGTCGCCGGGCGTACGCCGACCCTGCGCTCGGCGGCGAGGCCGCCCTCGATTCGCCTCACGCAGTCGCAGGTAGTCCTCGGCGGGTTCGCGGTGATGGCGTCCGGGAAATCGCTGCCCGCAAGCAGCTCCAATAGCAGTGCCGCGAGCGATCGCGCCACGAGCGCGGACCCGAGCTCCTCCGACGTCCCGACAGCGACGGACGCGCAGTGGCGTAGATACGACCAGGCGAGACCCAATGGCACGTTCGAGGAACTCCCCGGGAAGTGGCTTCGGAGCCCCATCCCGGTGGCGCGAATCCGGGCAACGGTGTCCGAAATCAAGGGCGCGGGACGTGAAGAGCGCCACGGGCCCGTCGATTGCGGCGATATCGCCCCACTGCTGGACCTGCCCGGCGTCGAGGATCCGCGGCGTCCCCGGCGCCAGGTGGTAGCCCACGAGGTCCACCGAATGGACGGTCGCGCCGCGCTCGATCCCGACCAGAAGATCGAAACCAAGCCGCTGCGGACCGCGGAACTCACGGAGGCCCGCCCGTCGGCGCATCGTCGCGACGTCGATCACCTCGATGTCGGCCACGACCTCGGGCGGTGGGGTGAACCTGATTGTGCGGATCGCTGTTCGATCTTCGTGTCGCATTTTCACCATCTTTCGCCCGATCAGGACCGTGACTTCTAGGCTCCACGGGCCTACGTTGACCATGCTAACCAGCCACACGCACAATCAGGACACCATGACAGCACTCACCTACACCATCCTCGACAGCGCGCCGACATCGCTCCACAAGACGAGCGTCTTCGTCACCGGCGAGGCCGATGCTCTCGTCGTCGACGCCGCCTTCACTCGAGCCGACGGCCACCGGATCGTGGCCGCCGTTCTCGACTCCGGCCGGACGCTCCGGACGGTCGTCATCAGCGCCGGGGATCCCGACTTCTACTTCGGCGCCGAAGTCATCGCCGACGCATTCCCCGATGCACGGTTCGTCGCACCGGCCGACGTGATCGACCACATCCGCGCCAGCTACGAGGGCAAGCTGAAGGCCTGGGCCCATCTCGGCGGGAATCTGCCGACACGGCTCGTCGAGATCGAGCAGCTGGCGGGATCGACACTCACCGTCGATGGGACGTCGATCGAAATCCGACGGGGGAGCGATCTACTCGGCGATCGAGCCTGGTACCTCTGGGAGCCGGCGAGCCGATCCCTCTTCGGCGGGGTGCTCCTGTTTGAGGGCCTCCATGTCTGGACGGCTGATAGCGCGACCCCCGCTCTGCGTGCCGAGTGGGTCCGCGTGCTCGACGTCCTCCTGGCGCTCGACCCGGCCTTCGTGGTCGCCGGCCACCGCGCAGCCGGAGCGCCAACCGACACGACGGCGATCCGCCACACCCGGGAATACCTTGAACAATTCGAAGCCCTCGCGGCGGCGTCGCCTGACGGCGCGGCCCTCGAAGCAGCCCTGATCGCCGCCTACCCGGACGCCGGTCTCGCGATCGCCGCCGGTCTCGGGTCCAAGGTGGCGAAGGGCGAGATGACGTGGGGCTGATCGAGGCCGAGGGGGATTCGCCCGCCGCGGTCGTCCGCCGTCAATATCTTGCGTCTGCGACGGGCGATCTGGCCGCTCTCCGGGAGACCCTGGCGCCAGACGTCGAATGGACCGAGATGGCGGGGTTCCCGCTCGCCGGTACGTATCGGTCGCCGGAGGATGTGACAGCAAACGTGATGGAGGCGCTGGGGCGCGAGTGGGACGGGTGGACAGCGCACGACGACGCCTACGTGGTCGACGCAGAGGATGTCGTCGTGCTCGCCCGCTACACGGCCACGCACAAGGTCACCCGCAAGCAGCTCGATTGCCGGGTCGCGCATCACTTCGTCGTGCGTGCCGGACGTATCGTCCGGTTCGAGCAGTTCGTGGACACCGCTCGCGTGCGGGACGCTGCCTCTTGACGAGGCGGGCATGCCTGGAGGGACGGCAGCTCGGCCTTGGCCGCTGAGTCAGCGGCGGCCAGAGCCGGTGCGATGTCGAAGCGATCGAGGTTCGGCGCCTATGGCAACATACTAATTCCGATGGTAAGTATGGGCATCTGACTCAGTTCGGGGTGGGCGCCTGACCCACCTCGAAAACGATGAGGCGGCAGGCTTGCCGCGAGTTCAGATGGCGGCGAATTTGGCGTCCCGGGGGCAACAGACTCTGGATCAGGCGCCCTCTGCCATGAGCCCGGAGTCAGCTCCCTCAATCGGTATGCGGATATTTATGGCATCCGCGCGCTCAACTCCTGTCGGGCGCGCCAGAACAAGTGTTCTATTTCCTGCCGGCGCTTCATCCTGTGTAGGAGCGAGCGAGGCCGCGTGTCTCGATCTTCAGGGTCTAGAGCCCGAGGACTGATACGGGGACTCGGCGACTGACCGCGTGCCAGAGCGGGGCGACGCCGGCGGCTGGCAGTCGGCGAGGAATGTTCGAGCCAACCGCGGACCTCCAGCCGGCATCACACGTCCAGACGGTCAGCCTGTTGATGCCGACCGACAGGAGGATCCCTGCATGAGCCCAATCACGTTCCGTTGGCGGCTCGGGCCTCGCCGATCCTCCGGCTTCATGGTGGTCGTGCTGGTCCTTGCCCCGACGCTCGTTGGTTGCGGCGCCGTGGGAACAGCGTCCGCCTCGCCCGAGTCATCCCGTTCGGCGAGCGCACCCACTTTGGTGAGTGCGTCAGCTTTGGCGAGTCCGTCTGGCTCCGAGTTCAGTGTCATCAGCACGCTCCACGGGCTGACCGCGCTTCCGCGTCGGATGCACTGGGAGGCCACGCCACATGAGTCGGCAGGCGCAGTGCAAGAGGTCGACTTCCTGATTGACGATCAGCTGGCGTGGGTCGAGCACAACGCACCGTATTTCTACGCCGACGACGGCAACTGGCTGGTCACCAGCTTCCTCGAGCCCGGAGCACACACGTTCGGGACCAAGGCGATCACTCCGGATGGTCGTACCGCGGTCGAAACGGTGACCGCCACCGTCGAGGCGGCCCCCCCGCCCCCGGCCGCGATCGCCGGACGTTGGTCAAAGACGGTGCAGGGCGGCGGCGCCCCCGGCGTCTGGCAAGTGACGATCAACACAATCGGCTGGATATTCGACGACCCGCAGGGTGGTGGGCAAAATCAGGATGCGGAGTACCCGACCCCGGGCAAGGTCGAGATCCACGCGGCAATCGTCGAACCGCCGCTCGGCGATTACAACCGCGGCGGCTTCTTCTGCGGCGACCCCGTCGATCCAGATGGCGTGTTCAGCTATTCCGTCAGCAAAGAGGGCAGCAAGCTGACGCTCGTCGCTGATGCGCCCGTCTGCTACCAGGACCTCATCCAGGGCACATGGCAACGCGAGCGATGAGCTTTGTCAGCCTGGGTGGAGACTCGTTCAGACTCGTGATCGGTGAAGCGGCATATCCCACCAAGGACATCCTCTCGCGAGGCGCTCAGACTGCGGCGTGTACCGACACGAGGAACACCGATTGCACGCAGCTGGGTCACCGCGCCTATCCGGGCATCGCCGAGCTATTGCTTCGTTGGCGGCAGTCGTCTTCGCGGTCAGTGCCTGTCGAGGTTCCGCCGCCCCCTCGCAAGAGACCGGATCGGCCGTGAGCAGCGCGCCCGCAACCCCCACGCCCGCGACACGTACGGTCGCCCCGAGCACGTCGCCACTTCCGGCGCTGACGCTTCGGTGGAAGGGCACGGCGCCGACGTCGGCCAAGCCAAGCTTTCAGCCAATCGCAGTCGACCCCAAGACCGGCGAAGTGTGGGCCGCGGTGCCGTTCGACAACCTGTTCTGGATCTTCTCTCGGGACGGGAAGTACCTCGAGTCGTGGGGCACGGCTGGCTCCGGAGCAGGCCAGCTCGACCTGAACGATCACCTGCAGAACCCGGATGGATTCGGCGCGATCGCGTTCGCCCCGGATGGCAGCTTCTACGTCGGCGACGTCGGCAACTATCGGATCGAGAAGTTCGACGCCTCCCGGCATTTCGTGAAGGCCTGGGGGACGTTCGGCTCCGACGCCGGCCGGTTCTCCCAGATCACCGCCGTCGCCACCGACGGCAAGACCGTGTACGTCGGCGATGGCCGCGGTCGAGATCCAGGCATTCGACTCGACAGGCACCTACCTGCGGACGTTTGGGGCTGATGGCGGGTTCTCAGCGTTCGTCGCGATCGATGCGTCCGGCAACGTCTACGCGACGAACCCCGGGGTGGGGGCGCCGGCGGTGGCAAAGTTCGATCCGCGCGGGCAAGGAGATCGCTCGGTTCGACATGTCGTCGATCGGCGACGCGGTCGGCGTGGCCGTCGATCCCCATGGCCAGATCTTCGTCGGAGCGGCAAGCACCAACCCGCCGTTCGGGCCTCTCGGCACGTACGAGCTGAGCCCGGATGGGCGGGTCCTGAGCGGGTGGTCGAGCGGCGGTGGCGGGTACCTGGCGCTCTCGGCGAAGGGCGACACCCTCTACATCTCTGGGTGGACGTGGCCGTACATCGAGGCGTATGCGATCCCCGAGAGATAGCGGCGACAGAAGCGCGGTAGCGTTCGCGTCCGCGCGGGACCGAACGGGACGCGCACGATGGTGACTGGAGGGTCGATGACGGTCGCGGCTGGCAGGGCTTCGTTGACCGCCCTCGACGAGGGGCTGCTCGAGCGCGCTGCCGCGGGAGATGCCGACGCATTCGATGCGCTGCTCCGCCCGCGCCTCAACCGGCTCTTTCGGATGGCCGTCGCGATCACGCGGAGCGAACCCGACGCACGCGACGCGACGCAGGAAGCTTGCGTCCTCGCCTGGCGCGAGCTCCCGCGACTTCGCAACCATGACCGTTTCGACTCATGGCTGTCCCAGATCCTGGTCAACAGCTGCCGGATGCTGCTCCGAGGCAAGCGTCGCGAAACGATCCGCGAGATCTCGATGGACGATCCGCTGCGACCATCGACCCACGAACAGCCTCCGGCGCCGCTGAGGTTGACCGTCTCGGCGAGACGGAGGCGATCCAGGCTGCCTTCGCGCGGCTCGAACCAGCCGTCCGGTCGCTCCTCGTCCTTCACTACGTCGAGGGGCGGCCGCTGGCCGAGATTGCGATGGTCATGGGTTCGCCAGTGGGCACGATCAAATGGCGCCTCTCGAACGCGCGCGGTGCGCTCGAGAAGGCGCTGAAGGTGGAGCGGCGATGAACCGGCAGTTCACCCTGACCGACGACGCGATCCGCTCGGCACTGACGCCGGCGGCACAGGTGCACGCCCCGTTCGACCTGGCGGCGTTGATCCGGACGACCGTCGATGCTGACGCCGCAGCGGCGCCGTCCGTGGCCTTCGGGGTCCTCCCGCGGCGGGTCAGTGCGTCGGTCCGCATCTTCGTCCTCGTCGCGATCGTCGGCCTGCTCCTGCTGGTGGGTCTGTTGCTCGCGGTGGGCTCGCGACGACCCGTCCTGCCCGCCCTCGTGTCGGATGTTGCGATGTACCACGGCGGGCCTGGTCGGACAGGCGTCGTCGCGGGGCCCTGGACCGCATCGCCCGGCCGGCGATCGCCTGGCAGGCATCCGTCGGCGGCCCGATCGCCGGCAACATGCCCGCAGTGATCGCCGGTGTCGTCTACGTCGCCGACGGTGGAGGCGGCGTGGAGGCGTATGGCGCAGCCACCGGCGACGTCCGCTGGAAGGTCTCGCTCGGCAGCCCTGTGAACACGTCGCCTGCGGTTGGCGGCGGTCTGCTGGTGGTCGGCGACGCGGCCGGAGACGTCGTCGCGCTCGACATCCGCGACGGGTCTCAGTCGCTGGAAATTCTCCACCGCTGGCGAGGTCCGCTCGTCGGCCGCGATCGTCGACGGCACCGTCTATGTCGGGAGCGCCGACGGGAACCTATACGCGCTGAACCTGACGACCGGGGAGAGGCGCTGGGCGTTCGATGCCGGCGGAGCGGTCACTCGGTCTCCTGCCGTCGATGCCGGAATCGTCTACGTCGGTGCGGCGGGGGGCACGCTCAGCGCCGTCGACACCACGAGCGGCAGACGCTCGCTGGCAGACGGCTCTGGGCCCGGGCCAGATCGGCGTCCCCGGCTGTCGCCAACGGCGTCGTCGTTGCGGCGAGTGGGCTGGACGACCTGACGGCCCCGCACATCCTCTTCGTCCTCGATGCCCTGAATGGCGACGTGCGTCAGCAGTTCTCGGCTCCACCCGGTCAGCTGCTCGTGATCGCGGCGCTCGGTGACGGATCGGTTTTCGTCGCAGGCGGAGATGGCAACGTATACGCCGTCGACCTTGCCACCGGGGCGCTCCTGTGGACGTTCGATGGGCACGGTTCCCTGGTTCGCAACACGAATCGGTCGATGCGCTCGCCGGCGCATTGCTCTACGTCGCCGGTGGCGATCGGGCCGTCTACGCAGTGGACGTCCATAGCGGAGCCCAGGTCTGGCGCCAGGGGGTCATGGGCCAACCGGACGGAATCGCCGTCGTCGGCGACCGGGCGTACGTCGGGACCGATCTGGGCAAAGTCGTCGCGATCGGCGGAGTGCAATGACCGCGGACGGTCTTTCGCGTACGCCCCCTCTGCCTGCGTACTAGTAAGGGCTGCCGTCTGTGTTCGACAGGCGGCCCGCCCGGGAGACCTGGCATCCGGTCCGACAGTCGGGTCGGGTCACCATGAGGCCCTACGCGCTGTCCCGATCGGCGCCGCACCACTTCTCCCGCGCCCTCGATCGGGATCCGGATCCCTATGGCATCTGCGCGCCCGAGTCCTGTCGGGCGCGCCATCACAGCATCTGGCAACGCGAGCGCCAGCCAGATGCTGCCTCGAACAGGCCGGCGATCACGCCGATCAGCCACGCGTTGCCGGTCGATCCGCCGCCACCGAGGACCAACGCTCGCTCGCCCGCGGCGGCGGCGCTCATCGCTTCTTCCCCCCGAAACCGGGCATGGCCGTGGCCTGTTTCATCCACGCCGCGAGCTGGCGCTCGTCGATGTCGTCCAGTGATTCGAGGTCCACGCCGCGCGAGTCCTTGCCCATGCCGATCGGCGCGACGGGCGGTACGGGCGTGAGTGCCGTGCCGCGCCCGAACGTGACCTTGACGTGGCCGGCGAAGCCGCCGCAGCAGAAGCACCAGCCGTCGCCGACGCCGTACCAGGCCATGCCCCACTTCACGGAGCGCTGCAGGCCCGGCAGGGTCTCGGCGGCCAGGGCATCGACGCGTTCCGCGATGGAGCGCTGCGGCTGCGGCAGGCTGCTGATGTAGGCAAAGACTGGCTTGTCGCCGACTGCGGCCTTCGCCGGGCTCGCCCTGCCGGTCATGGCGACCGGAAGGTTCGTGAGGACGGTGTCCTGCTCGGCGGCTCGCTTGGTGGGTTTGTCGGGCGACGTCATGGTTGAGAAGACTCCATGGATTGGCACGCGGACGGCGTGCCTACTCGACGAGCCCGTCCCATGACCAGCGGGGAATGGGCAGGCCGTTCGGGACATCGTCGGCCGATTCGCTGGTATCGGGCCATCGAGGTGGTCGTCGCCCACGCGAAGTAGTCGTGCAGCACCTGGCGCAGCCGGTCGTCGGCGGCGAGGCCGACATCGGCAAGCGCCTGGTCGAAGCAGGCGATCGCGCGCCGGTCCATCTCGTCGTGTTCGCCGTTGCCGCTGTGCAGACGAACGACCGACGTCTCGTCGCCGTAGGTGGCCGAGTAGGCCCTCGGACCCCCGAGCGCTTCCGCCCAGTACGCGGCGAGCCGTTCGGTGTGCTCCGGATGGAAGCCGTGCCTGAACGCGTGGCTCACCACCTCGTCAGCCATCACCCGCTCGTGCCACGCGCCCGCCAGGCGGCGGACGCCGTCCATCCCGCCCACGGCATCGAACAGCGTTCCACGCATGCTCGAAGGATCGCACGCCGCGTTCAGGTCATGCGCTGCACGCCGGCCTCGCGTCAGGCGAGGCTGTCCTGATCCGCCCGGGGCGGCCGGTTGGCCGCGGCGGGAACGGCGGCGCCTCCGGTCGTCGACGGCCGGGCGCCGACGATCAGCGGCAGGGCGAAGACGACGGCGAATCCGACGGCGAGGGCCGGCGGAAGCCACGCCCCGCCGAGCCCGGCGGCCTCGACCGCCGCGCCGACCGCCAGCACCAGCGTGACCCCGGCGGCGATCCGCCAGTCGTCGCCGACGATGAACTCGTACCAGAACCGGCCGAAGCCGACGAGGAAACGCATCGGTCCTCCTCTTCGCCTCAGGTCGTGGCGACCGCCGGCGCACGCCGGCGGAGGCTGACGACGAGGCCTCGCGAGACGAGGATCCAGCCGAACAGGACGGCGAGGAGGGCAAGGTCGCCGGCAGGCCACTCGAGGCTCGACCCATCTGCCGAGAAGACACCCAGGCCCTCGATCGCCCAGAACGTCCCGAACGTCGACAGCAGGATCCCGACGCCGAACTTGATCGTGTTCTCCGGCACCCGCGAGAGCGGCCGCTGGACGAGGGCACCGACGACGAGGACGATCGCCCCGGCGACGGCGCTGCCGGCCGCGGCCAGCGGGACGTTGCCGGCGGAGACGCCGAACGTGAGGACGATGAACACGACCTCGAGGCCCTCCAGGAACACGCCCTTGAACGACACGACGAACGCGAACCCGTCGAGTCCCATGATCGTCTCGGTCGGCGCGTCGCGTGCCGCCGCCTCTTCGGATGCGAAGGTCGCCTGCTCGTCGTGCAGGGACTTGAGGCCGGCCGAGCGCATGACCGCCTTGCGCAGCCACTGGAGCCCGAAGATCAGCAGCAACGTCCCGATGACGAGCTGCAGCAGCGCCTCGGGGAAGTACTCGGCGAGCGCGTAGCCCGCGATGATCACGACGACCGCCAGCGCGACCAGGGCGACGGCGGTCCCGGCGAGCGTCGAGCGCCAGCCACGGGTCAGGCCCATGGCCAGGACGATCGTGAAGGCCTCGACGAACTCGACGGCCGAGGCGAGCATCACGGCCACCAGCAGGCCCAGCTCGTGGGCTCCGAGGTCGCCGATCATCGTTCAGCCAGGCACGTGCGTTGCACTTCGAGTCGAGCATGCCAGCGGCCGCGGGTCCGCGCATTGCAGCCAGCGGGAATTCCCGTGGTTTGAGGTGTGCGCTACCGGCCAGGCATTGACAACCGGCCCGGCCCACGGTTTGCTCGGCCTCGACGCGGATGGCCCGGGCACGGCCCCGCAGCCTCGGACTCGGAGGGCTCGAAGCAGCCATGAGCGACCGATTCGTCACCCGGGGGTTCGTCGGTCGCCGCGGTGCCGAAGGCTCCGGCGAGGCCGACATCGCGTCGAGGATCCCGCCCGGCCAGTACCTCACGAGGGACTTTCCCGTGCTGTCCGCGGGGCCGACCCCGCGGACGCCGCTCGACCGCTGGTCGTTCTCCATCGAGGGCCTGGTCGGCGAGCCGGTCCGCTGGACGTGGGACGCCTTCCTGGCACTCCCGACGCGCGAGTGGACGGTCGACATCAGCTGCGTGACGAAATGGACGAAGCTCGACATGCGCTGGCGCGGCGTCAGCGTCGACACGCTCCTCGAGCACGTCGACCTCGATCCTGCCGCGGCCTTCCTGATCGCGACGTGCGACGGCGGCTACACCACGAACCTGCCGCTCGGGGACGTGCTCAACGGCCAGGCGTTCGTCGCGTTCGAATACGACGGACGCCCGCTCGCGCCGGAGCACGGTGGACCGGCCCGCCTCGTGGTGCCGGCGCGGTACTTCTGGAAGAGCGCGAAGTGGATCCGCGGGGTGCAGCTGCGAGCGAAGGACGAGCCGGGCTTCTGGGAGTCGTTCGGCTACCACAACCGGGGCGACCAGTGGCTCGAAGAACGCTATAGCGGCGACTAGGGGAGGCGCTTCATGGCCGGCCCCATCTCCTGGCAGCTCGCGACCGTCACCGGCATCAGCGACGAGACCCGGAACGTGCGGTCATACAGCCTGCGCGTCCCGGACTGGCCGGGGCACCGCGCGGGCCAGCACCTCGACCTTCGCCTGACGGCCGAGGACGGCTACAGCGTCGAGCGCAGCTATTCGATCGCCTCCGAGCCGGAGCGAGCCGGCGAGATCGAGATCACGGTGGAGCGGATCGAGGGCGGCGAGGTCTCCCCGTTCCTCCACGACGTGTTCACGACGGGCGACCGGATCGAGCTGCGCGGGCCCATCGGCGGCTACTTCGTCTGGGAGGCGGAGCTCGGCGGCCCGCTCCTGCTGGTCGCCGGCGGGTCGGGCGTGGTGCCGTTGATGGCGATGCTCCGTCATCGGGCCCGGGCGGGATCACGCGTCCCGACGCGCCTCCTGTTCAGCTCAAGAGCCTTCGACGAGATCATCTATCGCGAGGAGTTGGATCGGCTCGCGTCGGCGGGCGACGGGCTGGAGGTCGTCGAGACCCTGACCCGGTCACAGCCGCCGGGCTGGTCCGGGTTCGCGCGGCGGATCGACGAGCGCATGCTGGCCGACGTGCTCGAGCCACTCGGGGTGTCCGCTCGGGCGTTCGTGTGCGGCCCGACGGCGCTGGTCGAAACCGTGGCCGACGGGCTCGTCCGTCTCGGCCTGTCAGGCGATCGAGTCCGGACCGAACGCTTCGGCCCGACCGGGACGTAGTCGACGGAGGAACCGCGCATGACCGACGACCTGGGACCGGACGCCAACCCGGACGACATGCTCGACGGGAACGTCTCGGCCGGCATGCTCGCATCGGTGTTTGGCGTGGAGATGACGGCGACACCGGGGCGCTGCGCCCACTGCGGGGACATGCACGCCATCGGCGAGCTGCGAGCCTACGTTCGTGCGCCCGGGACCATCCTTCGATGCCCGACGTGCGATGGGATCGTCATCCGGGTCGTCCAGACCCCGACGGCCACGTACGTCGATGCGCGTGGGGCGGCCTACCTCCGCTTCGATCGGCGCTGACGCCCGAACCTCCATGCCGAGCCATATTGTAGTTGCGACTTAGCGAAGCGCTGGCTACAATACGACGATCATGGAGGCAGCGTTACGCGCGATCGCCGAGCCGCGGCGACGTCAGATCCTCGCCCTGGTCCGCGCGAACGAGCTCTCGGCGGGTGAGATCGCGGCGCAATTCGACGTGACCTGGCCAGCGATCTCCCAGCACCTGAACGTCCTCAAGGACGCCGGACTGGTGAACGAGCGTCGGGCAGGGACCCGACGGCTGTATCGGGCGAGGCCCGAGGGGTTCGAGGAGCTCGTGACCTTCCTCGAGGGCTTCTGGGACGAGCGGCTCGCGATCCTGAAGCGCGAGGCCGAGCTCGAGGAGGCCACCGGCGATGCCGCCGATCGGTGAGGACATCGCGGTCGTCCGCGAGGTCGTCATCGCCGCATCCCCGGAGACGATCTGGCAGTTCCTGGTCGACCCGACCAAGGCCGTCCGCTGGATGGGCGTCGCCGCGAGTCTCGATGCCAGGGCCGGCGGACGCTATCGAGTGGAAGTCCTGCCGGGCGATGCCGTCCTCGGCGAGTTCGTCGAGCTCGACCCGCCCCGTCGCCTGGTCCAGACGTGGGGTTGGGAGAGCACATCCGGATCGGTGCCGGCTGGCTCGACGACCGTCGCGTTCGACCTGGTCCAGCGGGATGACGGCACGCTCGTGCGCGTGACGCACTCGGGCCTGTCCCGGGGAGCCGCCGTGGACCGGCACGCCCGTGGCTGGGACCACTACCTCCCGCGACTGGCATCGGTCGCCTCCGGCGGGGATCCGGGGCCCGATCCCTGGATCGAGCGGCCCGAGCTGTGACCCCGTGAGCAGAAAGGAAGGTGTTCGATGCCGAAGACCGTCGTGACCCCCAGTCCCGGGTTCATCTCGATCGCGGTCCGGGATGCCCAGCGATCCGCCAGCTTCTACGAGCGATATCTCGGCGCGACTCGTGACACGTTCGACTTCGGGCCGGACTCGGCGGTCTTCGTCGGGTGGCCGACGTTCGCCCTGTCCTCCGCGCGCCGTCCGGATCTCCCGTCGCCGTCGCCCGAGACGACGAGCATCCAGCTCTGGTGGCGGGCCAGTGACGCGCAGGCGCTGTTCGATCAGGTGGTGGCCGACGGCGTCCCGGTCCTCGCCGAGCCATCCGATGGGCCGTTCGGGCGGACGTTCGCAATCGCGGATCCCGATGGCTATCGGATCACGGTGTATGAGAAGGATCAGCCGCTGTTCTGGCCGCCACGGCGAGGCTGACTCGCGACGTCGAAGCGGCCGGAGTCGAGCAAGTCCCCTACCGCTGACCTCGTTCGTATCGCGACTGCTCCTCGACCGTGCGTTCGGCGAGGGGCTCGGCTTCCAGGCGGTCGTCCGGGATCGGTTCACCGCTTTCGACCGACAGGCCGAACCTGCCCTGCGCGATGCGCGCTTCGGCACGGACCACGGCGGCCAGCTCATCCTGCAGGGTTGCGGCGACCGCCTGGTCGGTCATCTCGTGCTGGATCTCGGTGCCGGCCTCTCCGGACTCTCCGGGCTGGTCGGAGCGAGACGCCTCTTCGGCCTGCTCCTCGCCAGCGAGCTCGCGCGAGTGCAGCCTCGATGCGACGGCGTTCACCTCCGACGAGCGCTCGCGCGCGGTCCTCATCCATGACGCTCTCCTGGTCCGTCTCTGTTGATTCTACCGAGCCCACGGCCGCGCCTCGCGATCCGAGGCTTAGCGGGGCACCAGCCGGAGGGTCGAACGGGCAGCCTCCGGCGAGACCACGGTGCCGACGATCGACGGCCCGTACCGGTCGTACTTCGCGTGGTAGGCGGCGTGCAACGCGGCCGTCAGGTCGGGTCCGGTTGCCTCGAACGCGACGTCGCGCTCGACACCGCCCGCCTGGATCCGGCCCTCGCCCGAGCGAAGCGCCCGCTGGAACCACGGGTTGTCCCAGCCGTGGGCGGACCGGACGTAGAGGTCGTCGCCCGAGCGGACCGTCCAGATCGTGACGTACGGCCGGAGCGTGCCGTCGGCCGCCGCGACGCGACCCGCAGCTCGTCGGCCCGGCCGATCCGGTCGAGCTCGTCGGCGGTCCACGCGGTCATCGGTCGGTCTCCGCCGGGCGTCGCGAGGTACTCGTCGTCGGTCACCTGCGCGCCCCACTCGCTCTCGGGGCCCTCGTCGGGCGCCTCCCAGATCGCGAGGTGGGTCATGAACCGGTCGGGCGCGGCGCCGTGCCAGTGCCACTCGCCGGGGGGCGTGTGGATCGAGTCGCCCGGCCGGATCTCGAGGACGGCGCCGCCGCGGGCCTGGATCCGCCCGACGCCCTCGGTGACGTGGACCACCTGGCCCACCGCGTGCGCGTGCCAGGCGTTGCGGGCGCCCGGCGCGAACCGGACGACGTTCACGCGGACCCGCGACGGGCGCCTCGCCGCGCGCGATGACGTCGAACCACGCGTCGCCGGTGAACGTCTCCGCCGGCGCCTTCACGGTCGCCGGCGTGCGCAGGATCTCCATGGTGTGCCTCCGTGTCAGCGGCCCGTGAGGGCCTCGAGGTGCTCGGGGTAGCGGGCGCCCAGCACGTCGATCCGCGACGCGGCCTCGCCGATCTCGCGAACGTCGTCGGGTGTCAGCTCGAGGTCCGCCGCCGCCAGGTTCTCGTCGAGGCGGTCCGGCGTCGGGTGCCGGGGATCGGGACGATCCACGGCCGCTGGGCGAGGAGCCAGGCCAGGGCCACCTGGGCGGGCGTCGCGCCCTTGCGCTCGGCCACCTCCCGCAGCAGCTCGAGCAGCGCCTGGTTGCGCCGCGACCGCGTCGGGCTCGAACCGGGGGATGACGGCGCGGATGTCCGCGCTCTCGAAGGTCGCGCCTCGGTCGATCGCGCCCGGTGAGGAACCCCTTGCCGAGCGGGCTGAACGGCACGAAGCCGATGCCGAGCTCCTCGAGCGCCGGCAGCACCTCGCCTCCGGCTCCGGGTCCACAGCGAGTACTCGCTCTGGACGGCGGTCATCGGCTGGACGGCGTGCGCCCGCCGGATCGTCTGGGCGCCGGCCTCCGACAGCCCGAAGTGGCGGACCTTGCCCTCGGCGATCAGGTCGTTCACGGCGCCGGCGACTCCTCGATCGGCACCTCGGGATCGACCCGGTGCTGGTAGAAGAGGTCGATGGCGTCGACGCGGAGCCGCGGAGCGAGGCCTCCGCGACCTCACGGACGTGCGTCAGGGCGGCTGTCGAGCGCCGTCCGCCTCCCGTCGGCGCAGGGATCCGCGGCGAAGCCGAACTTGGTCGCGATCACCACCTGCCCGCGGAACGGCTCGAGCGCCTCGCCGACGAGCTCCTCGTTGTGGAACGGCCCGTAGACCTCCGCGGTGTCGAAGAAGGTGACCCCGCGCTCCACCGCGGACCGCAGGAACGCGATCATCGAGCCTCGGTCGGGGATCGGCGGGTATGACTGGCTCATCCCCATGCACCCGAGGCCGATGGCGGAGACCTCGAGGCCGCTGGTACCAAGCGTTCGTGTCTGCATCATGGTCCTACCCTACGCGACGGCATGGAGAAGGACGCCTTCCGCGCGCTGATCGGCCGGGACGCGAGGCTGATGGACGGCCTTTACCGGTTCAACCCGAAGGGCGCGGTGGGTTCATCGCCAGCCAGATGCACGACCTGCTCAAGGCCTGACGGGCGGCGCCATCAGGAGGCCGCGTCGGGCTCCGGCGCGTAGAACCCGTTCGTGTTCGCGACGTTGCGGGCGACCGTCTCCGCGTCGGCGCCGGCCGCACGCTCGCGGCGCCCCAGGCCTCGCTGCTGCGGGTCGCGAACGAGCGCCCCTCCTCGGACAGCTGCCACGCCGATCGGATCGCCGACCGAGCCGCCCGCGAGGTGCAGCGCCAGCCCGAGCAGCGCCCTGGTCCCAGCCCACCCCGACGGCGCCCGGTCCGAACTGCGCCCAGGCGTCGTCGGGCACGATCGCCGTGTGCTCGAGCTCGAAGACCGTCGCCTCGTCGCCGTCGGGCGTGAGCCGCAGCTCGACCTCGGACGATGGCGCGCGTCGCCCATCTCGCCGAAGCCCCACGTGACCGGACAGCCGGTTCGGCCGCTCGCAGGCGACGATCTCGCCGCCGGCGTTGCCCTCGAACTGGAAGCTGCCGCCGACCCGGTAGTCGCCGCTGATCGGCAGGAACCAGCGGCCGATCCGCTCGGGGTTCGTCAGCGCGTCCCAGACGTCGTCGATCGCGGCGTCGTACGTCCGGCGGAGCCGGATGGTGCGGGCCTCGCCGGCCGCGAGGCGACCGCTGCCGACCTCGCGCTGGACGGCGTCGATCTCGCGGACGATGTCGATCATCGGGTGCGTCTCCTTCGGGCGGTCGCGGTCTCGCCACGGAGGCGGCGCTCGCGCTTGCCGCGGGCGAGCTCGGTCGCGAGCGAGTCGAGCCGCTGGTCCCAGAACCGGCGGAAGTGGTCGAGCCAGTCGTCGAGCTCGTGGAACGGCGCCGCGTCGACGGCGTAGAGCCGCCGCGCGCCGTCCGGCCGGACCGTCGCGAAGCCGCTGTCGCGGAGGACCTTGAGGTGCTGCGAGACGGCCGGCTGGGAGATGCCGAACTCGGCCTGGACGATCGACGGTGACCGCGCCCGACGGTCAGCTCGCTATCGGCGAGCAGCTCGAGGATGCGGCGGCGGACCGGGTCTCCGAGGACGTCGAACGCGTGCACGCCGCGAAGATACAATCATCGACTTATATAAGTCAAGCCTGATATCAGGTGCGGCGCCGCCGCGGTGGGCAGCCGCGGGTTCGGGGAGGATCAGGGTCGCGGGCTGGACCGCTTGTTCTCGGGTCCATCGGTTGGCGACGTGCGTCCCGTCAACGAATGGAGCATCCGGAAGGCGACGTTCTCGTGCGACGCCTCCGCGGCGGCCGGATCCATCACGGGCAACGGGTCGGTCACGGGCTCCGGCTCCATCACGGGCACGAGCGCCTCCACGCTCGGCGGGAGCGTGCCCGGCGCGTCGGTCGAGCCCTCGTCGGTCGCGCCCGCGTCGGTCGCGCCCTCGTTCGTCTGAACTGCGTTCGTCGGACCGTCCTCGATCGTGCTCTCGTCGGTCGGAGCCTCGTTGGTCGGAGCCACGTTCGCCGGTGCCTCGTTCGTCGGGCCCTCGTTGGTCGCGCCCTCGTCGTCGGTCGCGCCCTTGTCCGTCGGGCCTTCATCGGTCGTCGGGCCATCGTCCGTCAACGCGACCTCCTGTGCCGCCTCCGTTCCTCGAGCGCCTTCATCGCGCGGGAACGGGCATCCGCCCTGACCGCGTCCAGGTCGGGGGTATCGGGCAGCGTCCCGGCAAGGCCCGCGATCGCGCTCGGGTCGTCCTCCTCCGCCAGTCGGGCGAAGAACGCGTCGAGCGATTCGCGATAGCCCGTCACGGCACCGTGGACCGACTGCTCTTCCGTCTCGATGAGCGAACCGTGCTGGCTGACCGACAGGTCGAGCTCCCGCCCGACGCTCCTCGATCCGACGACTGGCCTCGAGGCGGATCTGCCGGATCTGCTCGTCGCACCACGACTCGACGCGACGCATGTCGTCGTCCGCGCCCTGCTGAGCGCGGCCGCTCGGCCGTCGCCCGGACGCGGACCTTCTCGATCTGGGTCGCCTCCTCCTCGCCCACGCCCGCGTGGATCCGCTCGCGCTCCTGGGCGGCCGCGGTCTGCATCGCTCGGGCGATCTCCGCCAGGAGCACGGAGACGTGCGTCGGCCGGCGTCCCGCGCCAGCGACGCCGTCGTGGCCTTCCTGCGCACCATCACCGGCCGCCGGCTCGACGGATCCTCGCTCGTCGGACGCCTCGGCGGGCGCGGCAGGCTCAGCGGCGTCGTCTTGGGGGTGGTACATCCGAGCTACCTCGAAGGGGGGCCGAACGTACTGCACCGTCGTGCGCGAAACAATCGGGTCGAGCCGAAATCCGGTGCAGGCGGGAACCACGCCCGGGGGTCGCCATCAGCCGAACGTGAAGCAGTACGCCTCGACGCCCGCGTCGAGGAACTCGATCTCGAACAGACGCTCGGCGATCGCGCCCGACTGGCGGATGAGCTGGTAGGTGCGCTGCGTCGTCGACCGTCCCGCTGCCGTCGGCGTCCACGTCGACGCCGTGCGCGTCGCCCGCCGGCTCGCCGTCGAGGAAGACCCGGAACGGGATCGACGCTCCCCGCGACGCCGGTCCCATGACGAGGTTGACGTCGCGCGCGTGGAAGCGGAACGCGATCCGTGCCGCCCGGCTCGTTCGAGCACCGCCGCGTGGCGCGCCACCGTCCAGGTCCCGGCGAGCGCCCACTGGTTGAGCGCGCAGCGGCCGGCAGCGCGTAGGCGTGCGGCTGGTCGAACGCGCGACGTCCGTCCTGGGCGAAGCCGCTGCTCTGGCCGTAGCCGACGTACGTCTCGGGCGACTGGAGCGTCCGCCAGTCGGCGGCCACCTCGAGGCCGCTGCGGCTCGACCATCACGAGGTCCTGGTCGACGTCCGTGCGCGCCGGCGTCGCAGCAGGAGCTGCTGGATGACCATCTCGGTCATCGCGTACTCGCCCTCGCCGAAGTGGTGGAAGCGGATCCGGCCCTCGGCGTCGGCGATGTAGACCGCCGGCCAGAAGTGGTTGGCGAACGCGCGCCAGACGCCGTAGTCGTTGTCGATCGCGACCGGGTAGTCGACGCCGCAGCGCGCCGGACCTGCGCGATGACGTTGTCGACGGTCGTGCTCGAAGCCGAACTCCGGCGTGTGGACGCCGACGATCGTCAGGCCCTGCGTCGCGTACTTCGCGGCCCAGGCCCGGACGTACGGCAGCGTCCGCAGCCAGTTGACGCAGGTGTAGGTCCAGAAGTCGACGAGGACGACGCGGCCGCGCAGCCCCTCGGGCGTCAGCGGCTCCGAGTTGAGCCAGCCGGTCGCGCCGTCGAACGACGCGAGGCGGCCCTCGACCGGCAGCGCGACGTCTCGCCCGCCAGCCGATGGGCGATCGAGCTCAGCGAGCGGGCCGCTCGGACGGCGTCGGCGATCGGGTTCTGCGTCATCGGCGGTCCTCAGCGCAGCGATCGGAACGTCGCCCGCAACTCCTCGGACAGCACCTGCGGCTGCTCCCAGGCCGCGAAGTGCCCGCCTTCGTCCACCGTGTTGTAGTGGATGAGCTTGGGGTATGCCTTCTCGGCCCAGCTGCGTGGGGCCGGATAGAGCTCGTCGGGGAAGACGGTCACGCCGACCGGGATGTCGACGCCCTTGACGTCGAAGAAGGCCAGGTGGCTCTCCCAGTAGAGGCGGGCCGACGAGATCCCCGACTTCGTCAGCCAGTAGTGGGTGACGTTGTCGAGGACGTCGTCCCGTGTGAGCCCACCCGGCTGTCCCGCGAACGCGCGGGCGATCAGCTTGTAGCTGGCCTCGTCGTGATCGATCATCCAGGCCGCGAGGCCGACCGGCGAGTCCTCGATGCCGTACAGCGTCTGCGGGCGGTTGCCCATCTCCTCCGCATACCCGGTGCCGGTCGCGAAGAAGTGCTTGAGGATCCCGAACGCCCGGTCCTCGTCGGCCGCCAGGCCCGCCGGCTTGGGGCCGCCCGTGGCGAGCGCCTTCGACACGTCAGGCGGGACCGTCGCCGGCATGTTCGTGTGGATGCCCAGCAATCCGGCCGGCTTCAACAGGGCCAGCTGCTCCGTGACCGCATTCCCCCAGTCGCCGCCCTGGGCCACGTACCGCTGGTATCCGAGGCGCTGCATGAGCACGACCCACGCGTCGCGCGATGCGGATCGGGTCCCAGCCGGTCTCGGTGGGCTTGCCGGAGAAGCCATGGCCCGGCAGCGACGGGATCACGAGATGGAAGGCGTCCGCGGCGCCGGCGCCATGGGCGGTGGGGTCGGTGAGCGGCTCGATGATCTTGAGCTGCTCGACGGTCGAGCCCGGCCAGCCGTGCGTGACGATCAGCGGCAGCGCGTCTTCGTGCTTCGAGCGGACGTGGATGAAATGGATGTCGACGCCGTCGATCCGGGTGACGAAGTGCGGGAGGGCGGCGAAGCGCTTCTCGAACGGGCGCCAGTCGTATCCCGACCCCCAATAGCCGGCGAGGGCCTGGATCGTCGCGAGCTGCACGCCCTGCGTCGGGTCCGTCTCGCGGTCGGGCCACCTCGTCGCCTTGACGCGGCGGCGCAGATCCGTGAGCTCCTCGTCCGAGACCTCGATGCGGAACGGGCGGATCGCCTCGGGGCCGGCCGCGGCCTCCGTTGCCGGGTTCGGCTGCATCATGGACATCTGGCAGCTCCTTTCGCCGGGTCGGCCGCGGGCGCAGGTTTCGCCGCGGCGTCTCGACTGGCGCCACCGATCGGCCCGGAGGTCGTTCGTCGCGCCCGTGCAGGTTACTGGTCTTGTCACCGGCTGCCGAATGCCGTCCCGGCCCCGACGAGCTCGGCGCAGGTCACTTGCCGCGGTCGCCGAGTCCTAGCCGCTCGCGGACGATCTGCCGGGCCTGGTCCGGGACCGTGGGGTCGTCATGGAGTACGAAGCCTGTGTCGGCGGCCAGCATGATCCCGTGCAGCTCGAAGGCCAGCCGTTCAGGGTCCTCCCAGGCGGGAAGCTCCTGCCGCTCAAGAGCAGCGGCCACCAAGTTCCGGAGCAGCGCCGCGAACGCGGACTCCCAGGCGGCGACCCGCTCCTTGACCGGGCCAGGGCGGGTGCCCATCTCCAGCGCCGCCGCCGCGAAGAAGCAGCCGCCGGGGAAGGTGCCGCGCTGGAGGTAATCGAAGTACGAATCGCATAGCGCCACGAGCCGTGCCAGGCCCGGCGGAGCCGCCAGGGCGGGTTGCACGACGACGTCCTGGAAGATCCGGTCTGCCGCTTCGACGGTCGCCAGCTGGAGCTCCTCCTTGGAGCCGAAGTGCGCGTACAGGCCGCTCTTGCTCATGCCGATCGTCGCGGCCAGGTTCCCGATTGACAGGCCCTCCAGCCCGTCAACGGTGGCCAGCGAGGCGGCCGCGCGCAGGATCGCGCCGCGGGTCCGTTCCCCGTCCGCGCGTGGCCGTCGCTCCGCGCGGGTCGTTCTGTTTCACGGCGCCCGTCGTCATGTTTGACAACATAGCACGTCCGATCGTACTTTCTAGTTAGTGCGAACGATCGTGCTATCTCCAGAGACGTGACGAGAGGTACTCCATGACCATCACATCAGCCGACGTCGGCACCGTTCCCTACCGCGAGCTGGCCGCCGCCGTGCGCGGTGACCTGATCGTTCCTGGAGATGCGGGATACGACGAGGCGCGCGCCGTGTACAACGGCATGATCGACAAGCATCCGGCCGCGATCGTGCGCTGCCGGGACACCGCCGACGTCATCAGCTGCGTCCGGTTCGCCCGCCGCCACGGCGCAGAGATCGCCGTCCGCGGCGGCGGCCACAGCGGCGCCGGGCTCGGGATCGCCGACGGCGCCCTGGTCGTCGACCTGTCGCTGTTGCGCAGCACGACCGTCGACCCGGCCGCTCGCACCGTTCGCGCCGATGCCGGCTGCACCTGGGGAGACGTCGACCACGCGACCGTGAAGTTCGGCATGGCGACCCCGTCCGGGTTCATCGGGTCCACCGGCGTGGCCGGCCTGACGCTCGGCGGCGGGATCGGCTACCTGTCCCGCCGCTTCGGCCTCACCGTGGATAGCCTGCTGTCGGCCGACGTCGTCCTGGCCGACGGCACGTTCGTCACCGCCAGCGAAGACGCCCACGCCGACCTGTTCTGGGCGCTGCGCGGCGGCGGCGGGAACTTCGGCATCGTGACCTCGTTCACCTTCCGCTGCCACGACATCGGCGAGCACGGCACGATCATCGGCGGCCCGGTGCTGTACGACTTCGCCGACACCGCCGAGGTGATGCGCTGGTACCGGGAGCTGCTGCCGTCACTGCCCGAAGAGCTGAGCGGTTGGATCGGGCTGATCACCATCCCGCCCGTCGCCGCCGTTCCCGGACGAGCTGTGGGGCCGCAAGGCGTGCGTCATCGTCTGGTGCTACACCGGAGCACACGACCTCGCCGACGCGGTGATCGAACCGGTCAGGACCTACGGCTCGCCGCTGCTGGTGGGCGTGCAGCCCATGCCGTTCGACGTGCTGCAGGGCGCGTTCGACGGCCTGTACCCGGCCGGGCTGCAGTGGTCCTGGCGGACCGACTTCTTCAACGAGATCTCCGACGCCGCGATCGACGTGCACGTCAAGTACGGCGCGCAGCTGCCAACCGACCATTCCACCATGCACCTGTACCCCATCGACGGCGCCGTCCGCCGCGTGCCAGCGGGCGCGACGGCCTTCGCCTACCGGGACAGCGGCTGGGCCGGCATCATCGCTGGCGTCGACCCCGACCCGGCCAACGCCGGACTCATCTCGGAATGGGCCAGGGACTACTGGCGGGAGCTGCATCCAACCTCGGCCGGCGGCGCCTACATCAACTTCATGATGAACGAGGGCCAGGACCGGATCAGGTCGTCCTACCGCGGCAACTACGAACGGCTCGCCCAGGTGAAGCACCGCTACGACCCCGACAACGTTTTCCACATCAACCAGAACATCGTGCCCGCCAGCGAGCCGAGCCACTAGGCCCGGGAGAAGCTGACCTCAAGCTGCGTGCTGCCAGACCGGCAGCACGCAGGGTCACCGCCGACTGGGGACCTATGCCACGATCCCCGGATGCCGGTCTACCTGGCACGCACGATTTGGGGGAGTTGGCTGGCGAGGAAGGACTCGAACCTTCAATTTCCTGATCCAGAGTCAGGGGGATGCTACCGGCGTGCTCGCCTTCGTGGCCACGGCACCGAAGGCACGGCAGTTAGGGGACCAAACGCAAATCAAGGTGGCGGTACCCCAACCCAACGCGAGAGACATCGGGCCCGTGGCGCTTGTGGCCAGGCGTAAAATGGTGCGTCGAAGAGCCGGGGGAGGACCCCATGGGAGCGGTCTCGCAGCGTCGATCGGATGGCGGGACACACGACCTCCGGCTGCCATCCCCTCCAACCGCGCGCCGCCCCCGTCCTCCGGGATCGAAAGGAGCGCGCCCAATGAAGCGACTCGCCACGATCGCGGCCATTGCGATGACCCTCATCGTCGCCGTGCCTGTTGCCGCAGCGAAAGGCGACATCGTCATCGAGACGATCCCGATGACCTTCGCGCCGCTGAACTCCGATACCTGCCAGTTCCTTCCCGATGGGACCGAGATCAGCTGGTCGGGCACCGGCACGTCGGTCACCCGGACTACGACCGACGCGAGCGGCGTCACCACGATTCGCAACGTCACCCACGCAAACGGCGTCGCGACTGACCAGGACGGCAACTCCTACCGGTTCAACTACGCCAACTCGTTCACGTTCTCGAACACGGTCGCCGATCCCGGGATCCTCAGTGGCAAGATGGTCGACGCGTTCTCGCTCGCCGGCCCCGGTGGCATCCGACTGGAGAACGGCTTCGTCGCGATCGTCACCACGGACTTCGCCACGTTCAGTTTCGACGTCAGCACCTCGCGCGGCGACCCCGTCAGCTTCGCCACCGGTCCCCTCGAAGCTCACTGCGACCCGCTCTAGTCGGGAGGGCTCCCGATCACCAAGGCGATCGATTCCGGGTTAGCGCAGGCGGAACCGTCGGCGGTCGAGCGACCGAAGGTCGACCGTCGGTTCCTGGCCTTCTACGCGGCCATAGTCGTCATCCAGGGCGTTCACGTCATCGAGCACCACATCCAGCTTGTGCAGGTGTTCGCGCTCGGCATCCCCGACAAGGACGCCCTGGGCCTCCTCGGATATGTGTTCCAGTTCCAGGGCACCGAGGAGTGGCTGCACCTCGTCTTCAACGCCGGGTACGTCGTCGCGCTGATCGCCATCGCGTTTGGCTTCTTCTTGTCGCCGGCAGCTCGGTCGATCGTGCCCGGTTGGGCGCTGGTCACGTTCCTGGTGTTTGGCGTCGTGCTCGAGCTCTGGCACGTCAATGAGCACATCGTGATCATCTCGAACGTGATCGCGAACGACGGCTGCCCCTGCCCCGGCATCCTCGACGAGCGGCTAGGCATCAGCGACACGGTGCTCCACTACGGGTACAACATGGTCGCCTACATCGCGACGCTGCTGCCCTTCCTCTTCCTGGTCCGCGAAGAGCGAGCGCGTCAAGCCTCGAGGTGAAAGGCTCGGCCCCAAGGGGAGGTGACGGTCATGTCCCGCTTCCTGGTCGTTGCCAACCAAACGATCGGCGGCAGCGAGCTGATGGACGAGATACGCCGCCGGATAGCGAGCGGACCCAGCTCCTTCTACGTCCTCGTTCCCGCGACAACCGCAACCAGCACCGCATACGCCAAGGTGATGGCGTCGGGTGACACGGGTCCCTCCCCAAGCGCGACAGCGGGCTTCGCCGCGAACGACGAGGCCATGGCCCACCGGGCAGAAACCATCTCGCGGTCACGCCTTGGCCAGTTGATCAACCAGATCCGGGACCAAGGGGCCGAGGCCGAGGGCGACGTCGGCCCCGCCGACCCGATCAAGGCGATTGAAGAGGTGATCGCTCTGGGCGGGTTCGACGAGATCATCATTTCGACGCTGCCCGCGGGCGCCTCTCGCTGGCTCCGGCTGGACGTACCCAATCGCGCCAAACGCAAGTTCAAGATTCCGGTGACGACGGTGACCGCGAAGACGTGAGGATCCGCCATCGTTGACCGATCTCGAAGGCCGCCTGGAATGAGGTCCACGACGCCACGCCGGATGCCTGGTTCGTCGGTCGATTCTGGGGAATTGGCTGGCGAGGAAGGACTCGAACCTTCAATTTCCTGATCCAGAGTCAGGTGCCTTACCAATTTGGCCACTCGCCAGCGGCCGGCCTTTTGGGGCCGGGTCGTCGATGTTACGCGAGGCGTCGCATCCAGCGACGCCCCAGCTCCTCGTCCGTGGGCGGCGGGCCGGGCAGCGGCTCCTCCTGCGCCCTGAGACCGTCCAGGCACAGCGAGAGGTAGCGTTGCCGCAGGTCCGCCGTGCGCGCGTCGTCCCCGAAGATGCCGGGACGGATCGCGGCAACCATCTCGAGCACCAGGGCCAGGTCCTCTGGCTGCACGTCGTCGCGTAGGCCGCCGCCGGCCTTCGCGCGAGCGACGATCTGCTCGTTCAGTTCACGCGCGCGCTGCGCGTCACGAAGCATGTCCTCGGTCGGGGTGAAGGTCCCGGCCAGCCGGACGGTGAGGGAGTGGACGTCCGCGGCCACGATTCGGCGGAGGAAGCCGGCGAACGCCTCCCAGGGATCGCCGTCGTCCGCGACGGCGACCTCCGCCTCCGCGACGTACCGCTCGAGACCCTCGCCGCACAGCTGCCGCAGCAGGTCCTCCTTGCTCGGATAGCGTCGGTAGAGGGCGCTGATGCCGACGCCCGCGCGGCTCGCGACCGATGAGATCGGGGCGTCGGCATCGGCGACGAACACCTCCCGGGCGGCGGCCAGGATCCGGCCGTCGTTTCGCGCCGCCTGTCCACGGCGGCCGCTGAGTCGCTCGTTCTCCATGGGCGCAGCGTACCACTGGAACAAATCATTCCGTTCCGCTACAATGGAACGGAACAGTTCGTTCCCTTTGGACGGACGAGAGCAGGAGCCTCCGCCATGACCGGTTCGACCCCCGACACCACCATGACGCCCTTCCGCATCGACGTGCCGCAGGCCGCCCTCGACGACCTCCGGTCTCGCCTCGAACGAGCCCATTGGCCCGACGAGCTGCCCGGCGGCGGGGACTACGGCGTCAAGCAGTCGTACGTCCGCTCGCTCGCTGACCGCTGGTTGGACGGCTACGACTGGCGGGCCGTCGAGGCTCGCCTCAACCGCTACCCGCAGTTCACGACCGAGATCGACGGCCAGCGCGTCCACTTCCTGCACGTGCGGTCGCCCGAGCCCGACGCGCTGCCGCTCATCGTGACCCACGGCTGGCCCGGCTCGATCGTGGAGTTCCTCGACGTGATCGACAAGCTGGCCGATCCGCGGAGCCACGGCGGCGACCCCGCGACCGCGTTCCACCTCGTCATCCCGTCCCTGCCCGGCTACGGGTTCTCCGGCCCCACCCGCGAGCCGGGTTGGACCAACTACCGGATCGCCGCCGCCTGGGTCGAGCTCATGCGTCGGCTTGGCTACGAGCGGTACGGCGCCGTCGGCAACGACGCCGGGTCGATGATCTCGCCCGAGGTCGGTCGGCTGGATCCCGAGCACGTGGTGGGTGTCCACGTGACGCAGATCTTCTCGTTTCCCTCGGGCGACCCGGCCGAGTTCGCCGACTTGACCGAGCAGGAGGCGAGCGAGCTCGCCACGCTCCAGTGGTTCGTCGAGAACAAGTTCTCGTTCAACACGCTGATGGCGCAGCAACCACAGACCCTGGCCTATGCGATCGCCGACTCGCCGCTCGGCCTCCTCGCCTGGAACGCCCAGCTCCTCGGCGACGACCTGGATCCGGACTTCGCCCTGTCCAACGTCATGCTGTACTGGCTGACCGGCACCCAGGCGTCGGCGGCTCGACTCTACTTCGAGAATGCCCACGTCCAAGGATCGGCCGACCGAGCCGACGACGGTCCCGCTCGGTCTCGCCGCCTTCGGCGGCGACTTCAGCGGGATCCGACGCTTCGCGGAGCGCGACCACGCCAACATCGTCCGCTGGACGACGTTCGACCAGGGCGGCCACTTCGCGGCCCACAAGGCGCCCGACGAGCTGGTCGGCGACATCCGGGCGTTCTACGCGGGGCTCGGCGCGTAGCGTCGTCGATCCCGCTCCGTGTCAGGCTGCCGGCGACCCCACGTGTCGCCGGCAGCGCGCCTGGTAGATCTCCGACCCACCCACGTTCGCCGCGGTCAGGTCGTCCGGCCCGGCCTCGGTCGCCTCCAGCTTGACGTGGAACACCGCCTCCTCGCCGCACACCGTGCAGATCGCCGTGAGCTTGTCGACCTGCTCGGCGAGGGCCATGAGGGAGGGGAGGGGCTCGAACGGGCGGCCGTCGAAGGTGACGTCGAGCCCGGCCACGATCACGACGAGCCCCCGCGCGGCGAGCCGGCCGACGACCGGGACGAGGTCGGGCCCGAAGAACTGCGCCTCGTCGATGGCGACGACGTCGGTGTCGCCCGGGACCGCCGACTCGATCTCGGACGCGGTCGAGGCGGCTGCCGACGGGAAGTCGCGCCCCACGTGGGAGGCCAGCCGGTCGCTGCCGTGCCGCGCGTCGAGCGCGTGGCTGAAGACGACGACTCGCCGCCCCGCGATCACCGCGCGCCGGACGCGCCGCATGAGCTCCTCGGTCTTGCCCGCGAACATCGGTCCGCAGACGACCTCGACCCGGCCGACGCCGCCGATCTCGCTCATGGCGACAGCATCGCACCCGGTGCGTCAGGTCCGGTCAGGTATCGGCTAGCGGTCAGCCCTTCGGCTGGACCACGGCGAGGACGTTGTCGCTGGGGTCGAGGAACCAGGCCGCCCAGGAGTGGCCCATGTCGGCCACGCCGTCGGTCGTGACCGGGTCCGGCGCCGTGTACTCCTCGATCCGCACGCCGCGCGCCCGCAGGTCTGCGAGCGCGACCTGGATGTCGGGGACGCGCCAGGCCATCTGCGTCTGGGTGTCGGCGGTCCCGACCGTGCTCTTGGTGACGACGAGCTGGGTCCCGCCGCCCGAGCGGAACACGATCCGGTCGTCCTCGTCCTCCCGCGCGATCTCGAGCCCGAGCACGTCTCGGTAGAACGCCCGGGTCGCGTCGAGATCCTTCGACAGCAGGATCGGGAAGACCGGATAGTCGCTCAGCATGCGTGTCGCCTCCGCGAGCCGGCGGTGCCGCGAGGAGGGCACGAGGCTGGGCCGGTTCGCTCGCCGTATCGTGCTCGACCGCGCGTTGTTCCGCTCGCCGGGCGCCCCGGGCGATCCCCACGTAGGCTGGACGCATCCGACACAGGAGCGAGAGATGACCGACCAGCCGATCTTCGACAAGATCAACGACCTCTCGAACGAGGAGGCTCGCCTGTGGGAGCGGGCCTCCGCGGGCGGCGGGCTGAGCACCGTGGACCAGGAGCGGCTGGACACGATCAAGGTCGAGCTCGACCAGTGTTACGACCTGCTCCACCAGCGCGAGGCGCGCCGCGACGCCGGCCTGGACCCGGACGCCGCCGAGGTCCGCCCGGCCGAGGTGGTCGAGCGCTACCAGCAGTAGGCGCGGTCCCGCGAGGCGGCCCGCGGCTGAGCCGTCTGGGTCCCGAGACAGCACGAAGACGCCCCTGGTGTATGTGGTGGCGTCGACGGGCGGCGCATCGCGCCAGACGGGGCCGGAGGGACCGCAATGAACGATCAACCCGAACGCATGCGGCTGCGGCTGGGTCGGTATGACTTCGATCCGCGCACCGACGCGCCCGAGATGCCCGACGAGCTGCGGTCCAAGCTCGCGCCCGACCAGGCCGGTCCGTGGGTCGTGCAGTTCAACGGGCCGCTCACGCTCGATGACCAGAAGCGGCTGCGCGCCGCCTATCGGCTCGCGCTGACCGAGTACATCCCGGACAGCGCGTACCTCGAGGTCCTGGCCCCGGACGTCCGTGCCAAGCTCGCGGACGGACGAGCTGGTGCGGGCGATGGTGCCCTACGAGCCGGCCTACAAGGTCGCGCCCCTCGTCGGCGAGCGGGTGTTCCGGTCGGAGGAGCGCCAGGACGTCGACGGGCTGTGGCTGAACGTGGTCCTGTTCGACCACGCCGACCCGACGGCCGTCGCGAAGGCGATCGGCCGGTTGAGCGGCGTCGGCGAGGTGCAGGTCATCGACGACCGGCCGATCGGCGGATCGCTCCTGCTCCGATTCATCGCGCAGGACCGGGCGGTCATCGCCCGCATCGCCGCCCTGCCCGAGGTCCGCGTCATCGACGAGGTGCCGGAGCCCAGCCTGGACGACGCGGGTGCCGCCGGCACGCTCCAGTCGGGGACGCCCGGCACCCAGAGCATCTGGAACCAGGGCCTCCACGGCGAGGGCCAGGTCATCGGCGTCCTGGATGGCAACACGCTCGACATGGCGCACTGCTTCTTCCAGGACCCCGCGCTGGCGACACCGGGTCCCGCGCATCGCAAGGTGCTGGCCGTCCGCAATGCCGCGGGCATGGGGGTCGGAGCCCATCACACGTTCGTGGCGGGCCTCGCGGCCGGCGATGACGCCAACAACCTGGGCACGACGGCGGGCCGCGGCAGCGCCTACAACGCCCGCCTCGTGGATGGCACCACGGCGGACCTCGCGTCGGGCAGCATGCTCGCGGAGCTGACGGCGGCCGCGGGCGCGGGCGCCACGATCCATACGAACAGCTGGCACGACGACGACCACGGCGCGGGCAACCCCGCGCCGTACAACCAGACCGCGGTCGACGTCGACACCTTCACCTGGAACAACGAGGATCACCTCGTCCTGGGTTCGGCCGGCAACACGGGCGAGGAGCAGGGCGCACCGGGGACCGCCAAGAACGCGATCTGCTGCGGCGCCGCCCAGGCCGATCCCAACGAGATGAACCTGGGCGACGGCAACCCCGGCCCGACCCTCGACAACCGGCGCAAGCCCGACCTCGTGAGCCCCGGGTGCAACCTGACCTCCGCGGACGACGGGACCGCCTGCGGCACGACCATGTGGGGCGGCGCCTGCGCCACGAGCTGGGCGACGCCGACGGCCGCGGGTGCCGCCGCGCTCGTCCGCCAGTACTTCAGCGAAGGCTGGTACCCGACGGGCGCCCAGGAACCCAGTCACGCGTTCATCCCGTCGGGCGCGCTGATCAAGGCCGTGCTGCTCAACGGCACGCTGGACATGACCGGCGTCGCCGGCTACCCCAACAACACCGAGGGCTGGGGGCTGCTCCGCCTCGAGGATGTGCTCGCGTTCACCGGCAGCACGCTGTCGACGCGCGTGTGGGACTTCCGCAACGTCGATGGACTGACCACCGGCCAGCAGCACGAGCACCACGTCGACGTCGCGACCAATACCCAGCGCCTGAAGGTCACGCTGGTCTGGACCGAGCCGCCCGGCGCGGTGAACGCGACGACCGCGATCGTGAACGACCTGGACCTCGAGGTGGTGTCACCGGGTGGCGCGCAGCTGTTCCGGGGCAACGTGTTCGCGGCCGGCGTGTCGACCACTGGCGGCGCCGCGGACACCGCCAACAACGTCGAGGCCGTCCTCGTCAACGCGCCCGCGGCCGGGGACTGGACGATCCGGGTCCGGGCGACCGCGGTGAACGTCGGCAACCCGGGCCAGGGCTACGCGCTCGTGGTGACCGCAGACCTGACCGACCCGCCGGTGACCACCGGCACGCAGGACACGCTCGTCGTCCGCGTGCGGTTCGCGGACATCGGCGCCAACATCTCGCTCGCCAACCTCCAGTCGACGCTGATCGACGTCGCCGACTACATCGACGAGGTCAGCTACGGCCAGGCGACCGTCGTGCCCATGTATCGCGGCGTCATCGACCTGGCCCAGAACCGCGACTACTACTTCCATCCGACGCGCAACCCGCTCATCGAGCTGACGGAGGAGGTCACGGCCGCGCTCGTCGCCGCCGAGCCGACCCTGTTCGACACGATCGAGCGGATGATCATCGTGACCAACGACGCGAGCCAGTCGGGCGACTGGGCGACGACCGGTCCCTGGCCCTACACGCTCCCGGCGGGCTTCACGCGACCCATCTCGGTCTCGATCCAGGGCTACCAGAACTCGCTCGCCCGGTTCACGCACGGGATGCTCCACCAGTTCGGGCTGGTCGACCTCTACGCGCACGAGGGCGTCGTGTTCCCGCGGCCGTACGTGGACGACTGGGACAACATGGGCGGCACGTTCGACAACGTGCACCCGCTCATCTGGTCCAAGCAACGGGCAGGCTGGCCCGCCGCGCACGGCGACACCGTGACGTTCATCGCCCGGCCGGCGCCGGGTGCGAGCTATGGCGGCCCGAACCCCCTGCACCTGTTCCGCAACCCCAATCCGACCGCGAACCGCAAGGCGATCGCGATCGGCCTCACCCAGGGCGCGTCGACCGTGGCCGCCGAGAACGCCTTCTACTACGTCGAGGCGCGGGGCAACACCCAGAGCAACTTCGACAACGGGCTGCCAGCCGGCGGCGTGCTCATCTACTACGTCAACGAGCTCGTTCCCCAGGGCGAGGGACCGGTCATCCTCCGGGACGAGAACCTCGTGACCTCGACCCTCGACGACGCCTCGTACGAGGTCGGCGACGTCGTGGTCATCCCGGGCACCGGCATCACCATCAGCGTCCTCGCCGGCACCGGCGGCGCGCCGTTCGACATCCAGGTCGACTACACGGCGCCGGTCACGGACTACAACGTCTCGATCGTCCGCGGCGACACGATCAACGGCCGCTTCTACGACTGGTTCAGCCCCGACATCTGGGTCGACTCGCCCAAGAACGGCTGGAACCAGGGCGCGGGGCCGTTGCCGCACGACCAGCGCGAGCAGCCCGTCGCGGGCATGGTCAATCGCCTCTACGCACGCTTCCGGAACGCCGGCCCGGCGACGGCCTTCGACTTCGACGTCCGGTTCCGGATCTCCGAGCCGTACCACACGGTCGGCGGCGAGGCGGACTTCGACAAGTTCGTGGGCATGAAGCACATCACCAGCCTCGGCGTCGGCGAGCGGATCGAGTTCATCGACTGGACGCCGGCCGCGGGGGGCACGCACGCCTGCCTCAAGGTCGACCTCATCAACCTCGTGGGCACCGACACCAACGCCAACGACAACTGGGCGCAGGAGAACCTCGAGACGGTCACCAGCGTGACCGCCAGCCCGTTCCACCCGGTGACCTACAGCTACAACCTGACCAACCCGTACGAGATCGCGAGCCTGTTCTACTTCCGCGCCGAGGGCGTCCCGGATGGCTGGGACGTCGATCTCCTGCCGCGCAAGATCCGACTGGCCCCCGGTGAGCGGATCACCGGGCAGGCCACGATCACGCCGCCCAAGGACGCCGAGCTGTGCACGTCGGAGTGGATCGCGGTGACCAGCTGGGCTCCCGCGTGGCGACACCCTGATCCGGGTCGGCGGCGGCGTCGTCCAGGTGGACCTGCGGCGGCCGACGGTCATCGACCTGACGGCCGACGCCTTGCCGTGCAAGGGCAACGACCTCGAGCGGCTGTTCGAGCAGCTCAAGAAGGCCGGCAAGGAGTTCGACCCGGAGACGGTCCGGCGCGACTGCGTCCGCATCAACAGCAAGGGCTGTCTCGAGCCGCCCGTCGCCGGGGTGGAGATCATCCTCAAGTACGTCGACCCGCTGGGCAACGTGACCTACCACACGGTGGTCACGGATGCCAACGGCTGCTACGAGGACTTCATGGTCAGCACGACGCCCGGCAACTGGCAGGTGGAGGCCGAGTACCCGGGCAGCAAGTGCGACGGCCCTGACACCTCCGACCCGGTCATCGTCTGCTGGTGCCGCTGAACGACACCCAGCCTTCGTCCGGGCAGTCAGGCCATCGCTGGGTCTTCCCCGGCGTCCGGCGGAGTGGCATGATCTGACTCCAACGGACGGAGGGACACCGCAGGGTGCCGGGGTGCGAACGTCCACGTCAACGCGCAGGGGGGGCCGCGACGGGCTCCTGTTCCGTTTGCGCCGCGACCTCGAGCCGACGAGTCCGCCAGCGATCGCCAGCCCCGATCGCGCGTGCTCGCGATCGCGCTCCTCGGAGACGTCTCGGCAACCTGGATGGGGCGCCGCGTCACGCTTCGGACGGCGGGCGAACAGGCCCTGCTGGCGGCCCTCGCCGTGCAGGAGCGGCCGCGGTCGCGCGAGTCCATCGCCTGCAACCTCTGGCCCGAGGCGGGCAGTCGGTCACCCGCCCGGCTGCGCCAGACGCTGTGGCACCTGCGCCAGGCGTTCGTCGAGGCCGGCGCCGGAACGGGCGACGTGTTCGGCTGCGACGCCGACCGGCTGGGCCTGCGAGGCGACCTCGCGTGCGACCTCGACGTGGCCAGGTTCCAATGGCTGCTCGCCGATCGGCCCCCGGACATCCAGGGAGCGCTCGCCCTCTACCGCGGCGACTACGTCGAGGACCTGGACCTGGAGTGCTTCGCGCGCGACCGCGAGCACCTGGCGGACCTGTTCGAGGACGCGCTGGCAAGGCTGGCCGCCCGCTGTCTTCGGGACGGGGACCTCGCCGGCGCCCGATCCGCGTCCCTTCGCCTGATCGCGCGGGACCCGCTGCGCGAGGAGGCGCACGCGACGCTCATCGAGGTCTTCGGTCGGACCGGATCCCGGGATCAGGTCGTGCGCCAGTACCGGCGGCTGGTTCGCCTCCTGGACCGGGAACTCGGCGTGGAACCCCTCGCGGAGACCCAGGAGGCCTACCGCAGCGCGATGCACCGCAGCAGCCGGCGCTCCGCGCGGGCCATCGCCTGGCAAGGGCCGACGGGCGACGCGCAGGCTTCGGCGACGGGCTCCGGGATCGTGTCGCGGTGAGGCCCTAGGCGGACCCGATCGCCTCGAGGAGCTCGCGCGCCTCGCGCACGTCGGCGGTGTCGATGGCCCTCGGTGATCGTCGCGAGGATCGGGCCCAGGAGGGTCGCCCCCGCGGCCGGATCGCCGCCCTCGACTCGCAGCCGGGCGAGGCGGGTCGCCGCGCGGACCTGTGCCGTCCTCCCGTCGAGCTCCATCGCCCGGTCGAGCGCCCGCCGGTACCACGGCTCGGCGTCGCCACTGCCGTTCCCGTCGGGCGCGAGCAGCCGGATGAGGTCGCCCTTCGCGATCCAGGCCTCGGGCAGCATGGTCGCCCTGGCGTCTGCGCTGAGGATCTCGAGCGACCGATCGAGCACTTGCCGTCCCTCGGCCGCCTGACCGGCGGTCGCGCAGGCGCGGGCCTGCACGAACAGCAGGAACGGCCAGAAGATGGGCGGCGACCGGAGCTCGCCGTACAGCCCGATCCCGCTCCGCACGCTGGCCAATCCCTCATCGTGCCGGCCGAGCTCGACCTGGGCCGCCCCGCGGAGGACGCTGCCGGTCGCCGTCCAGATCCGGAACTCGTGCTCGTCGGCGAGGTCGAGCAGTTCGGTGGCGAGCCCGAGCGCCGCCTCCGGCTCGCGGCGCCAGAGCCGGAGCAGGCCCGCGTGGTATCTCGCGTAGGCGGTGGTGAACGGGTGCTCGAGCGCCGCCGCGAGCGCAAGCGCGGCGTCGGCGCGTTCGACCGCTTGATCGGACCGGCCGAGCATCCAGAGCGTGAGCGCCGACGTCGTGAGGCACGAGACGCGCGGGTCGTTGCCGACGCGCGCGGTTCGGGTCGCGGTCGGCAGATGCGGGAACAGGGCGATGGCCTCGTCGAAGTGGTCGAGGCCGGCCTGAAGGTCGGTGAAGCTCATCAGCGACGTGCCGACCAGGAGATGGCCGTCGATCAGCATGGCCGGGTCGCCCCCTGCCTCGCCGAGGGCGAGGATCTGCTGGCCGATCTCCGCCGACTTGTCGAGCTGCGCGCGGAACAGGTAGAGGCTGGCGAGGCCGCGGAGCACGGAGTACTGCAGCCCGACGTCGACGCCGCGCTCGAACCGCTCGAGCGCGCTGGCGAAGGCCGCCTCCACCTCGGGCGTGAACCCCTTGGTCGCCATCAGCGCCCGGGCGAGCGTCGTCCGGAGCGCGATCTCCTCGTTGATCCGCTCGGCCGAGGACGGGACGGCGTCGAGCACCGCGAGCATGTCCGTCGCGAGCCCGATCGTGTCGAGGTACCAGCCGTGGGCGTCGTCGAGGATCAGCAGGGTCTTGGCCAGCTTGTCGAGCTGCTCGAGGTCGCCGGCCTCGACCCAGTAGGCCCACGCGATGCGCAGGTTCGCGACCTCCGTGCCAAGCGAGCGAAGAGCGGCCTCACGCTGGGCTCCCGTGAGGTCGGCCCGTAGCCGTCGCGCCAGCTCGGCGTAGTGGGTGGCGTGGACCCGGCGGACGCGTTGAGCCAGGTCCGGTCGTTGCGTCGAGGCGGTCGGCGGCAAACGCGCGGATCGTCTGGAGCATCGCGATCCGAGGCTCGCCGCCCGGCTCGTCCACTCGCCGGACCAGGCTCTTCTCGACGAGCCCGGCCAGGCCGTCGAGGACGTCGATGTCCACGCCGTCGACCGGTCCGACGTCCTCGACCACGGCCTCGACCGCCTCGACGCCCGCCTCGGCGAACACCGCCAGCTGCTCGAACAGGCGCTGCTCGCCCGGCTCCAGGAGCTCATAGCTCCAGTCCATCGTCGAACGCAGCGTCTGCTGCCGCTCGGGGAGGTCGCGGGGGCCGCTGCGCAGGACGCCCAGCCGATCGTCGAGCCGGTCGCGAAGGACATCGGGCGAGAACAGCCCCAGGCGCGCAGCCGCGAGCTCGATCGCCAGCGGCAGCCCGTCGAGCCGGCGGCAGATCTCCGCGACGGCTGCCGCGTTGTCGTCGGTCAGCTCGAACTCGGGCCGCACCACCCGGGCGCGGTCGACGAACAGCTGGACGGCCTCGGACCCGCCGACCTCCTGCGCCGTCTCGTGACCGCGGCCGGCAGGCGGGAGCGCGAGCGGCGGGACGGCGAACACCTGCTCGGCCCGGACGTGGAGGGCCTCGCGGCTGGTGGCCAGCACCGTCAGCCCCGGACAGTCGCTCAGGAGGCCCGCCACGACGCCGGCGGCCACGGTGACCTGCTCGAGGTTGTCGAGCACGATGAGCATCCGGCGATCGCGGAGGTGGTCGGTGAGCTCGTCCTCGAGGTCCCGGTCGAAGATCTCGCCGAGGCCGACGGCCCGGGCGATCGCCACCATGGCGGCGTTGGTGTCGCGGGCGCCGGACAGGTCGACGAACGAGACGCCGTCCCGGAACCCCCCGGCGAGGTCACGGGCCACGCGAATCGCGAGCGTCGTCTTGCCCGTGCCGCCAGGTCCGGTGAGCGTGAGCAGGCGGACGGATCCCTCGGCGAGGCGGTCGGTGATCTGCGCGATCTCGTCCCGCCGGCCGATGAGCGCGGCGACGCGAGCGGGCAGGTCGGTGCCCGCGCTCCGGGCGGTGACCAATGGCGGGAAGCGCGACGGCAGGTCGGGATGTACGAGCTGGAACAGGTGCTCGGGCCGGCCGAGGTCCCGGAGGTGATGCTCGCCGAGGTCGAGGAGGCCGGCGCCGTCGGGCAGCTGCTCCGCCGCGAGCGCCCCGGCCGAGGCCGACAGCAGGACCTGGCCGCCGTGGCCGGCCGCCATGATCCGCGCGGTCCGGTTGACGGTGTTCCCGAAGAAGTCGCCGCCCCGCTCCTCCGCCTCGCCGCAGTGGACGCCCATCCGCACCCGGAGCGGGCCGGCCTCGCCCCAGGGCTCGGCGACCAGCGCCCGCTGGGCCGCGAGGCAGGCGGCCGCCGCATCGATCGCGCCGCCGAAGACCGCCATCATCCCGTCGCCCGTCGTCTTGACGACCGTGCCGCGGGACCCGTCGATGGCCTCGCGCAGGATCGCGTCGTGCCGGCTCAGGGCGGCCGGCATCGCCGCGGGGTATCGCTCCCACAGGCGCGTGCTGCCCTCGAGGTCCGTGAACAGGAAGGTCAGGGTTCGGGTCGCGGGTGTCTCCACGCGCCCATCATCGCCCTGCAACGCCTCGTGTCGCGGCCGTACCGTGACGCGATGTTGGCCGCCCAGTCCGCCACGCTCCTGCGCGCCGAGATCTCCGGGGTACACGGGCCACCTCGCGGACGTGGAGCTCGATCACGCGCAGAACATCCTCGCGGGCGTCATCGAGCGCCGTGGTCAACCGCCCTACGACCCGGCTTCCGGCAGGCCAAGCTCGAGGGCGATGCGGCGTTCGGGCGGCAACTTCGCCTCCGGCTACCGCTGGCGCGACGGCGTCGGGCCGGTCGAGGACCGCCCCGCACGGGTTGACCTGGCGTGGGGCGCGATCGAGCCGAACACCTTCGGCACGAACGAGTTCGTCCGCTTCTGCCGGACGGTCGGCGCCGAGCCGTATCTCGTCGTGAACTGCGGCGACGGCGACCTGCGCGAGGCGCGCGACTGGGTCGAGTACTGCAACGGCACGGCGGACACGGCGCTCGCCCGGCAGCGCGCGGCCGACGGCTTCCCCGAGCCGCACCGGATCCGCTACTGGGGCATCGGCAACGAGGTCGACGGCGCCTGGCAGCTCGGGGCCAAGAGCCGCCGCCGAATACGCCCGGGCCTATCACGAGTTCGCCAAGGCGATGCGCTGGACGGACCCGAGCATTCGGCTGATCGCCGCGGCGACGTCGGACTGGGACGGGGACGTCGTGGAGCGGGTCAGCGCTCCTGGTCGACGAGGCCGCGGACCTCATCGACTACCTGTCGATCCACTGGTACGTCGGCGACCCGGCGGACGATCCCGCCGCCTATCTCGCGACGTCCGAGACCATCGAGGCTCGGCTGTCGGCCTACGAAGGGCCTCGCCTGCGGCCTGACCCTCGGCCAGCGCCGGGCGTCGTCGAGGTCGCGGCCCGATCCCGCTCGCGGTCGACGAATGGAACGTCTGGTACCGCACGACCGGCGACCGCGCCGGGACGCCGCCCCACCAGCTCGAGGAGACGTACGACCTCGCGGACGCGCTCGTGGTGGCGATGCACCTCAACGCCTTCGTGCGCCACGCCTCGACCGTCCGGATGGCGAACCTCGCGCAGCTCGTCAACGTCATCGCGCCGATCGTCACGACCCCGGACGGGTCGTCCGCCAGACCATCTACCACCCCTTCGCGCTGGTCAGCGGAACCGCCGGCCGCGTCGCGCTCGACGCCTGGTGGGACGGCGACACGTTCAGCGGTGGCGACCACGCGGGCGTCCGGACGTTCGACGTCTCCTCCACGTTCGATCCGGACGCCCGTCGCCTCAGCCGTGTACGTCGTCAACCGCCACCTGACCGATCCGTCTCGAAGGGCGTCGTCGAACTCGCCGGCGGCCGGTTCGGCAACCGCGTCGCACGTGACGACGATCGGCGGCGCCGATCTCCGGCTCACCAACACGCCCGATCGACCGGACGCGGTGACCGCGACCGATCAGGAGCTCGAGATCCGGCCCTCGTCCGACTTCAACCACGTCTTTCCACCCCGCTCCGTGACCGGGCTCGTGTTCACGGACCTCACCTGACCAAGAGGAGGCCAGTGACGACCAACCACATGCGGCGTGCGCACGCGGATCGAGGGCGCCCGCCGAGCATCGCCATCGTCGGACTCTAGCCGATCCAATCGCTCCGATGGGTGCCTGCGGGACGCCGACCGGACAATCGCTCGCGAACACGGAGGCGCCGGGCATCCCGTAGGACGCCCGGCGCCGGGTCGCGGATCGCGTCGGTGCCGTCAGGCCGCGGCGCGCCCCCGATCATTGGCGGCCGCGGCATCGCCTGCCGTCTGCTCGGCCGGCAAGGCGGCCTCGCTCGCGACGACCTGTGCGTCGCGGAACAGGAGCACCAGGCCCGCGGCCACGAGGCTGGTCGCGATGCCGATCGCGAACGTCGACGCCGTCGCGATCGAGAACGCCTGGTGGATCGCGTCGACGATCGCCGGGATGAACGGCGCCACCGCTGCCTGGGCCTCGGGCGGCAAGGAGGACAGGATCGCCGCCCCCATGTCGCCGACACCGCTGACGTTCTGGGCGCCGCCCGCGGCGAGCGCGCCGCCGACCTCCGGCGGGACGCCCGCGGAGCCGAGCGCGGACGGGATCTCGCGCGTCAGCGACGTCGCGAACACCGTGCCCGTGATCGCCAGGCCGACCGTGCCGCCGATCTGCTGGAAGAACGACAGGTTGCTGACCGCCGAGCCGATCTGGCGGACCGGCACGCTGTTCTGGACGACCAGCGGGAACACCGCGAACGTCGGCCCGACGCCGATGCCCGTGATGAGCATCGCGAGCCACAGCAGCGGCAGCGGCGTGTCGGCCCGGAGCTGGGTGAGCATCGCCAGCCCGACGGCCGTCGTGATCAACGCCCCGAACAGCAGCAGCCGGTAGCGTCCGGTCCGGGCCACGAGCTGCCCCGACCCGACGGCGCTGAAGATCAGCCCGCCGAGGAGCGGCAGCATCTGGTAGCCCGAGATCGTCGCGGACGCGCCGCCGACGACCTGGAACCAGCGCGGCAGGAAGACGACCGCCGCGAAGAACCCGAACATGGCCAGGAACACCGAGCCCACCGAGACCGCGAACGCGCGGGTCCGGAACAGCTCGAGCGGCACGATCGGCTCGGCCGCCCGCGACTCGATCCACACGAACGCGCCGAGCACGAGCACGCCCGCCAGGATCAGGCCGCCCACGGTGAGGTCGGTCCAGTCGGCCGACTGCTTGTTGGTGAGGCCGATGAGGATCGGCACGAGCGCGCCCGTGAACAGCGCCGCGCCGAGGTAGTCGATCTTCGGCTTGTCGCCGCCGAGGTGGTAGGCCGGCAGGTAGCGCCGGATCGTGAACAGGACCACGAGGCCGATCGGGATGTTCACGAAGAACACGAACGGCCAGCCGATCGTGTCGGTGATCAGCCCGCCGATGGCCGGCCCGAGCAGGCTCGAGAGCCCGAACACCGCGCCGAACAGGCCCTGGTAGCGGCCGCGCTCGGACGGCGAGAACAGGTCGGCGATCGTCGCCATCGCGAGCGGGAAGATCGCGCCGGCGCCGAGGCCCTGGATGCCGCGCGCGACGACGAGCTGCCACATCTCCTGCGACAGGCCGGCGAGCACCGAGCCGAGCATGAACACGCTGATGCCGAACAGGAACACCGGCCGCCGGCCGAACAGGTCGGAGATCTTGCCGTACAGCGGGCCGCTGATCGTGGCCGTCAGCAGGTAGGCCGTGATGGCCCACACGTAGAGGCCGTTGCCGCCGAGGTCGGTGATGATCGTCGGCAGCGCCGTGCCGACGACGGTCTGGTCGAGCGCCGACAGGAACACGGCGACCATGACCGCGCCGAGGACGCGCATGCGGACGGGGTGGGGGAGCTGCACCGGCGCGACATCCTCCGCGCCGCCCCAGGCCTGTGTCGTTGGGCTGGACACTTGGAGCACCTCTCTGCTCGATCTGCTTGGTGTGTCCACCCTATCGATCCATTAGGCCAATATCGTTCCTAATGGTGGTGTAGATTTCGGGCGAGATGACGACGTCGTCGCGGCTCCTGCGCCTGCTCTCGCTGCTCCAGACGCCGCGCGACTGGACCGGGACCGAGCTCGCCTCGCGGCTCGAGGTCAGCCCGCGCACGGTGCGCCACGACATCGAGCGCCTGCGCGACCTCGGCTATCCCGTCCACGCGACGCGCGGCTCGATCGGGGGCTATCGGCTGGAGGCCGGCACCTCGATGCCGCCGCTGCTGCTCGAGGACGATGAGGCGGTCGCGGTCGCGCTCGGCCTGCGCACGGCGACGCAGGGCGCGCGTGACCGGGATCGAGGAGACCTCGCTCCGCGCGCTCGCGAAGCTGGAGCAGGTGCTGCCACCGAGGCTCCGGCGCCAGGTGTCGACGCTCCAGAGCGTCACGGTCCAGGTCCGGCGTGGCCGGCAGGGCCCCACCGTGGATCCGGCGATGCTCACCGAGATCGCGCGCCTCGCGCGCGATCACTTCACGCTCCGGTTCGACTACTCGGACCGGCGCCAGGAGGCCTCGCAGCGGCGAGTCGAGCCGTACCGGATCGTGAATGCCGGGCTGCGCTGGTACGCGGTGTGCTGGGATCTCGATCGGGACGACTGGCGGACGTTCCGCGTCGACCGCATCAAGCCCGGCATGTCACCGGGTCCGCGGTTCAGGCCTCGCCCGTTGACCGATGCCGACGCGGAGGCCCTGGTCGCCCGCGGCGTCCCGCCCGAGGCGCGCCAGCACCAGGCACGGGTCGTCGTGCAGGCGCCGGCCGCCCAGCTCCTCGAGCGCTGGGGGCCGATGCTCGGCCCGGTCACGCCGATCGACGAGACGACCTGCGTCATCCACACCGGCGCGGACTCGGTGGAGCAGCTGGCGGCGTGGCTCGGCATGCTCGGCGTCGACTTCGCGGTCACGGAGCCCCCGGAGCTGGTCGCGGCCGTGCGGGCGCTGTCGCATCGGTTCGCGGCGGCGACCTCCTAGGGCAATCGCGTCTTCCCAACGGCGGGTCGGGCGATCACGATGTCGCGGTCCACGCATGACCGCTCGGAGGATCCAGATGAGCCGTCTCCTGGTCCACATCGCCACCGGACCCGAGAACCCGACGCGCGTCGCGCTCGGCCTGCTCGTGGCGCGCAGCGCGCTCGAGGCCGGCCACGAGGTCGACGTGTTCATCGCCGGCGACGGCGTCGCGGTGCTCCGTCCGGAGACGCTCGACGCGGGGAACGGGATCGGGACCGGGAGCCTCCGCGAGCACGTCGATGCGCTCGTCGCCGGCAAGGCGCGGTTCTTCGTCTCGGGGCTGTCGAGCAAGGCCCGCGGCCTCACGCCCGACGCCCTCGGCGGGCTGGAGGTCACGATGGCGCCGCCGACCCGCCTCGTGGAGCTGGCGTTCGAGGCGGACCGGGTGATCTCCTACTGACAGGACCGTTATCGCGCGGATGCAACCCGGGACCCTGCCGTCGAGTCGAGCGTTGACATCATCGGGTCCAGAATGGTCGTCCACAGACGCACGCAGCCATGGAGGACTGTCATGGCACAGACGATGGCGGATATCGCCAACAAGCCGTCCTGGGTGGACCTCTCGAGCGCGGACGCGGGGTCGTCGCGCGAGTTCTACGGGAAGCTGTTCGGCTGGAACGTCGAGGTCAACCCCGACCCGCAGTACGGCGGCTACGCGCTTGCCCGGATCGGCGGCCAGGACGCGGCCGGCATCGGGCCGAAGATGGACCCCAACGCCCCGACGGCTTGGGCCCTGTACATCGGGACCGAGGACGCCGACGCGCTCGCGCAGCAGGTGACCAGCGCCGGCGGCACCGTCGTGATGGCGCCGTTCGACGTCGGCGACCAGGGCCGGATGGCCGTGTTCCAGGACCCGGCCGGGGCCTTCATCTCGGCCTGGCAGGGCACCCGGATGGGCGGCTTCCAGACCAACTCCGCGAACTCGTTCGCTTGGGCCGAGCTGAACGCCCGCGGCGTCGAGAAGGCCCTGCCGTTCTACACGAAGGTCTTCGGGTGGACGGTCAAGAAGAGCCCGATGGGCGAGGGCCAGCCGGAGTACAACGAGTTCCAGATCGACGGCGAGAGCGTCGCCGGGGCCTGGGAGATGAATCCCATGGTGCCGGCCGAGGTGCCGAGCTTCTGGCAGGTCTACTTCGGCGTCGAGGACGTCGACGCGGCCCATCGCAAGGCGCTCGACCTCGGCGCGCACGAGCTGAACGCCCCGCAGGACTTCCCGGGCGGCCGCTTCTCGATCGTGTCCGACACGCGAGGGCGCGAGCTTCGGCCTGCTGAAGATGGCGCCTCGCTGACGTCGTCCCTGCGCCGCGGCCTCGGGTTCGCCCTGGCCGCGGCGCTCTTCATCTCCGGCTGCGCGCTGACCGGCGGCACGCTCGGCGGCCGCGAGAAGTGCTGGCCGGAGAGCGATCAGCGCGCGCCGAGCCTGTGGCGCGGGATCCTGCGCATCGACGCCTCCGGGCCTCGCCTCGACACGCCCGAGGGCGACGTGATCCCGCTGTTGCCCGGATCGATCACGTTCCGCGCGACGCCGAAGGGCGGCGAGCTGGTCCGCGGCTCGGACGTCGTGGTGACAAGCGGCGACGACGTGACGCTGTTCGGCGGGGCCGGAGCCGACGGCGCGCTCGTCGTGTGCGCCGTCGAGGAGATCCACTCGCCTTCGTAACGGGCGCGCGTCCGGACAGGGCAACACGGCTGACGAATCCTGATCCGCCAGCATCCATAGACTGCCGCCATGCCCGTCACGTGTCCGGTGTGCGGCTTCGCCAACCCGGATGGCATGAAGTTCTGCGGTTCGTGCGGAACCCGTCTCGCGCAGGCGAGCGCCGAGGGCGTGATCCGGCGCCTCGCCACGATCCTGTTTGCCGACGTCACCGGCTCCACAGCGCTAGGCGAGCGCGTCGATCCGGAGACGCTGCGCGCGATCATGAACCGCTACTTCGCGACCATGCGGGCGATCATCGAGTCGCACGGCGGGTCGGTGGAGAAGTTCATCGGCGACGCCGTGATGGCGACCTTCGGCGTGCCCCAGATGCACGAGGACGACGCGCTGCGGGCGGTTCGCGCGGCGGCGGAGATCGGCGAGGCCCTTGCCGTCCTCAACGCAGACCTCGAGCTCGAGCGCGGCTTCTCGATCCGCTTCCGAACCGGCGTCAACACCGGCGAGGTCGTGGTCGGCGATCCGGCAACGGGGACAACCCTGATCACGGGCGACACCGTCAACACCGCCGCCCGCCTGGAGCAAGGGGCCCCACCGGGAGGGATCCTCCTGGGACGGCTGACGTACACGCTCGTGCGCGATGCCGTGGTGGCGGAGGACGTGGAGCCCATCGCCGCGAAGGGCAAGGCTGAGCCGGTGGAGGCGCATCTCCTCATCTCCGTTCGGACCGGCGTCGACGGTCGCGCCCGACATCTCGAGTCCCGCCTGATCGGGCGCGAGCTCGAGGTCGCCCGCCTGGACGAGGTCTACCGCCGCGCCGTGACCGACCGCACCTGCCAGCTGTTCACGCTCCTCGCGCCCGCAGGCGTCGGCAAGAGTCGGCTCACCGAGGCGTTCTTGGCGTCGATCGACGGCGAGGCGACGCTCCTCCGTGGCCGATCCCTCAGCTACGGCGCCGGCATCACGTACTGGCCCGTCGCCGACCTCGTCCGCGGCGCCGCTGGCATCGTCGACACCGACTCCGTGGACACCGCGAGCGGCAAGGTGCGTGCGCTGTTCGGCGATGCGCCGGATGCCGACGAGCTCGCAGCCAACCTCGACTCGGCGATCGGCCTGTCCCCGGCCGCCGTCCCAGGCGATGCGATCTCGTGGGCCGTGCGCCGGATGCTCGAGCGGTTGGCCGAGTCGCGGCCCGTGGTCGCGGTCGTCGAGGACATCCACTGGGCCGAACCGGCGCTGCTGGACCTGCTCGAGGAAGTCGCGGACTGGACGCGCGACGTGCCGCTGCTCCTGCTGTGTCCCGCCCGCCCCGAGCTGCTGGAGGTCCGGCCGACGTGGGCTGCCGATCGAGGCAACGCAACCACGCTCCGGCTCGAAGCACTCGGATCCGATGCCACGCGGCGCCTGATCGAGGACCTGCCGGGCGGCCCCGCGCTGCCACGGTCCGTCGTCGAGCGCGTCGTTGCGACGGCGGACGGCAACCCGCTGTTCGTCGAGGAACTGCTGGCCATGTTTGTCGACGAGGGCGTGCTCCGCGCGGGTCCCGATGGGGCGTGGCAGACGACGAGTGACGTCGCCGATGTACGGATCCCGCCGTCGATCAGCGCCCTGCTCGGGGCGCGGCTCCAGGTTCTCGGCACCTCGGAGCGCCTGACGGCGCAACGGGCATCGGTCGTCGGTCGGGAGTTCGATCGGTCGGCCGTCGTCGAGCTGAGCCCGGAGCCCGAGCGCGCGTCGCTTCCCGGTGCCCTCTCGGGACTCGTCCGCAAGGAGATCGTCCGGCGGGAAGGCGCCGACCCGATGTCTCCGGCCTACGCCTTCCGCCATGCGTTGATCCGCGAGGCCGCGTACGAGGGGCTCGCAAAGGGCGAGCGGGCGCACCTGCATGCGCGGTTCGCCGACTGGGTGGAGCGGACGGCCGGTGAGCGCCTAGCGGAGGTCGAGGAGATTGTCGGCTACCACCTCGAGCAGGCGCACCGCTATCGTCGCGAGCTTGGTGACTCCGGCCCGGACGTCGCGGATCTCGGCGAGCGGGCCGGGCAGCTCCTTCGAACGAGCGGTGAACGCGCGCTCTCCCGCCGAGACCACGAAGCGGCCGTGAACCTCCTCGGTCGTGCGCTGGAGCACCTGACTTCACCCTCCGATCAGGCGCGGACTGGCCGGTTCCTCGCGGAAGCCATGTTCCACGTCCAACGGTTCCAGGACGCGATCGACATCGGCGAACGATCCGCGGCCAAGGCCACGGAGGCCGGCCTTCCGGCGATGGCCGCCCACGCGTCCTTGTGGGTCCTCGGAGCGCGTGATGCGTTGGGCGTCGTTGAGCGATCGGACCTGTGGGAGGGGGTTGGGGAAGCCCAGCGAGCGTTCACCGCGACGGGCGACGAGGCAGGCCTGGCCCGGGCCTCGATGATCGAGGGCTACCTCTACTCGCACGATGGTCGTGAGGCGGAATCGGTCCGAGCCACGCAGGAGGCGGCACGCTACGCAGCGGCGGCGGGCGATCTCGCGAGGTCGGCGACTGCGCTGTCCAACGTTGCCGACTCGTATGCATTCGGGCCATGGCCGGCACGCCCCGCCATCGACGAGATCGAGGCCGGGTTACCCACGATCCGGCTCAATCCGGACTCGCACTACCTCGCGGCCGGCGCCCTCGCGGTCCTGCACGCGATCACTGGGGATGTCGTTCGTGCCCGGGCGTATCTCGGGGAACGCGACGTCGTCGCTCAGGAGCGTGGTCGAAGTCGCGACCGGTCGAATCGCATCGCGGATGCCTTCGTCGGCCTGGTGGCGCACGATCCGGCGATGGTCATCGACGCGGTCCGCGACGAATATCGACGCCGACAGCACGCTGGCGATCAGCAGGTGGCCCGCTTGCACGGGATCCTGGTCGGCGAGCTGCTGCTCCAGGCGAACGAGGCAGACGCCGCGGGGGACATCGTGCGGGAGTTGGCATCGGCCATGCCAATCGACGACGTGGAGTCCGCTGCGGCGTTCGAGGTCCTCGAGGCTGGCGTCGCCTCTCTCGACGGCGACCACGCCGCGGCCGTGGATCACGCGCGCCGTGGCGTCGAACTGCTTGACTCGACCGACTGGCTCGAGGAGCGAGCCCTCGGGTGGCTCCGGCTGGCGGAGGTCCAGTTCGCGGCGGGCGACCTCGCCGAGGCGGTAACGGCGGCCCGCCGAGCGGGCGAGCTGTTCGCGGAGAAGGGCGACGTCCTCTCTGGCGGACGTGCGGCGCGCCTGCGGGCGGCCATTGAAGCCGCGGGCGGGGAGCCCGTGATGCCCGAGCCCTGAGACCGGATGGTCGAGACCACCAGAGGTCGCGCTCTGCGCCAGGGTCGAACCCGACTACGATCGGCGCCATGCTCATCCGCCAGGAGACCCTGCGGCGCATCGCGTCGGGCGAGGTCGACACCGCGTTCCGCCGCCAGCGCCGGCCGACGGTCAAGGCCGGCGGCACGCTGCGGACGATGATCGGGATGCTCGCGATCGACGCCGTCGAGCGGATCGAGCCCGAGGACGTCACCGAGTCCGACGCGCAGCGCGCGGGCATGACCCGGGACGAGATCCTGGCGATGCTCGCCGCCAAGACGGACGGGCGAGTGCTACCGCGTCCGGCTCCACGTGGCGGGCGCGGACCCACGGATCGCGCTCCGCGAGGACGCCGCGCTCGACGAGGCGACCGTCGCGACGCTCCGGGCGCGGCTGGACCGGCTGGACGCGGCGAGCTCCTGGGGTCCGTGGACGCGGCCGACGCTGCGGCTGATCGCCGAGCGGCCCTTCGTCCGCGCGCCCGACCTCGCCGCCTCGATGGGTCGCGACACCCCGTCGTTCAAGGAGGACGTGCGCAAGCTCAAGGCGCTGGGCCTGACGATCAGCCACAACCCCGGCTACGAGCTCTCGCCGCGCGGCCGGGCGCTGCTCGATCGGCTCTGATCAGCGCTTGCGCGATCGAGGCGAGGGGCCGACCTTGTCGGCATGAGCAGTGCACCGACGAACCTCACCGACGCCCTCGCCTCGTTCGACGATATCTACAGCCCGCGCATCGTCGGCCGGGTCAACGCCTACGACGTCAAGATCGCCCACGCCAAGGGCGAGCACGTCTGGCACGTCCACGACGACACGGACGAGTTCTTCCTCGTCCTCGACGGCCAGTTCGACATCGCGATGCGCGACGCCCAGGGCGCCGAGACCACGGTCGTCCTTCGCAAGGGCGAGATCTTCGTCGTGCCCCGCGGCGTCGAGCACAAGCCGTCCTCGCCAGGCGCCGACATCCTGATGTTCGAGCCGAGCGGAACGATCTCGACCGGCGACAGCCACGAGGGCGACATCCCGGCCCACGTCGACAGCACGAGCGGCCGCGAGATCGGCTGACTATTTAGAAAGCTGGCGCCTGCTGGCAGTACTCGGCTCCCGCTACCCAGCAGCGGCTTTCGAGTAGTCGTAGATCTCGGGCGGCATCGGTCGCTCGAGGTCCCAGATGATCTGCATCGGCTTCGATGACTGGTGACTCACGTAACGAGCCGGTCCTAGGCAGACGAACGGATTGCTCTCGCCCCGCTCGTCGTCGTTGAGCTCACGCACGAACAGCAGTACACGCGACCCCCGTGCCGCATGGCCGACATATCGCTGACCAACCGGAGACGTGGAAGCCGTGGTGCTCTGCGATTCCCAGTGGAATCGGGACGGAGAGATCGGATAGTCGTTGTAGCGCGTCGTCGGCGAGAAGTTGTCGCCCGACTTGTCAAGGGTCACGAAGAAGATGTCCGTGCGATGCAGTTCGTTCCACATGACACCCTCGCGAGCCTCGCGGAGGCGGCCGTTTTGAATCGCCGCCATACGCAGCTAGCACTTCGTAGCGGCTGTAAGAAGCATGGCTGTGGATTGGGACCAAGCCGTATGGATCGATGGGCTCCGTTGCAGGGAATCCTCGGCCGCGCAAGACATCTAATAGCTCAACGAGCTCATATCGGACGTGGTTCGTGGTCCACAGCACCTCGATGGCGTCCTGCATTTCTGCAATCGGTCGGCTTCTTAGCCCCAGGCCCGCGTACAGCATGAGTTGCAGGCGTCCCTTCCGGCTTGCGATCGGCGCTAGCTTCGGAGGTCGGTCGCCGGCCAGCCAAGCGCGCCAGTGTTCGTAGCGCTCGTCGTCATTTACGTGAAGTAGCCGTCCAAGTGCCTTGCCGTATTCGTTCTCGTCGAGTGACTGCGGTTCACGAAAATGGCCAGCGTCGCGTCGCGCAGCCGTAAAGGTCGAACGTGCCCCTGGTCGAGCGTACACGTCGAGCAAGTCGAAGGAACTCTCCTCGAGGAACGATCCAAGTGTAGGTGTCGCGCGGAAGACTTCGGAGGTCGTCTACAAGAGCGCGTCGCCGGTTGCTGATGGCAGTCTTGAGGTTTGCCAAGACGATCTCTTGGGCGATCTCATCGAGCCGAATCGCGCAACCAGGAGGCATGAGCGGGAAGCCGTGCTCGACGGCGCGTGGTGATCTGAGCACGAGTTCCTCCGATCAGGCGCACGAAATCGAATGTCGAACCGGTAGTCGGCGTGAGCTTGCCCGATGAAGTCGAGAACGGTAAGGACACTCTTCCCTGACTCGGGAGACCAGCGGAGCCCTCGCCCAAGCTGCTGGAGAAAGATTGTCGCACTCTCGGTCGGACGGAGCAGAGCAGAAGAGTGTCGACCTCAGGAATGTCGACGCCTTCGTTGAAAATGTCGACAGTAAAGATCGCCGGAGTTGTCCTGCACGAAGCTGAGTGACGGCATCGCGCCGCGTCTGCGGGATCCGAGCTTCCATCCAGGGCGACCGCGGCGAAGCCTGGCGCTCGGCGAACTGACCGGCCATGAACCGAGCGTGCTGGATACCGGCGCAGAACCCGAGAGCACGCATGCGAGTCGGGTCAAGCACCCACTTCGCCAACTCGCCTCGAGGATCCGCTGGGCCCGAACGTGGTCACCGGTCAGGACGACTCGAGGTCGCTCGGTGACGTATCGCCCGCGCTCGAACCGGACCCGGCGAAGGTCGGTTCCATCGCCGATGCCAAGGTAGTGGAACGGACTAAGTAGGCCGCGATCGAGCGCCTCCCACAGGCGCATCTCATAGGCGATCCGATCGTCGAACCAATGGAGGATGTCATTTCCATCAGCGCGCTCGGCGTCGCAGTTAGCCAAGGAGCACCTTCGGCGCCAGGCGGCTGAGGAGCTTCCGGTACGTGTCGGCTTCGGCGTGATGGAACTCGTCGACGATAACCACGTCGAACTGGTCGGGTTCGAGTGAGTCCACGATCGATGGAGCGACTGGATCGATGCGAAGACGTGCGTCCATGTGGCTGGACGTTCGCTGCCCGACGTGGCGCTCGCCAAATGCCGGATCGCCGAGGACGAGGCGAAACACTTCCTGGCTTTGACGCAGGATCTCGTCCCGGTGTGCAACGAAGAGCAGCCGCTCGATATCCGGCTCTGCGCAAGAGAGTCGTAGTCGAATGCCGACACCCATGTCTTACCGGTGCCGGTCGGGGCGACGACAAGGTTCTTGAAATGCCCGCGCTGGCGCTCAGCGTTCAGACTCTCAAGCATCGGAACCTGGAATGGCTTCGGTGTCGGTCGCGAGCCGATGACGGATGTGGCGTTCGGCGCAACTATCGCCAAGGCGCGCCTGCACCGCGAGAGCAGCTTCTAGCCGTTCGCCATCGAGCTGCGGGTCGTATGGCTCAAACTCAGGATCGTTCCAGTACTGGTCGAAAGTCCGACGGATCTGTTCGACGACGTCGGGTTGTCGGTGGACGTGAGTCGGACATTCCACTCAAGCCCATCGACCAAAGCGCACTGCGTCAGGTTCGACGATCCGACGTACGCCGTGTCGAACTGGGAGGCGCGCTCGAACAACCATGCCTTTGCATGCAGGCGCGTTTGACCGTGTCGTAGGAGATCCGGACCTGCGCGCCGAGTCCGACAAGATCGTCAATGGCACGTTTCTGCGTCGACCCGGTGTAGACGCTCGCGATGACCCGCATCCGCTTTCCGGCGAGACAGGAATGTCGTGAAGTTCTCGCCGGATGAGGCTCACACCAGCCCAACGGACGAATGCGCAGAGCAGGTCAATGCGATCTGCGCTCAGTGATCTCGAGCGACACTTGGGTGCCGATCTGGAGTTCGCGATGTGCGTTTACCAGTAGCGTGCTCGATGTGAGAGGGATGCCGGGGCGCGGTCGCCCGCTGTGTCGGGCCCCTTCAGGTCGGTCGACCTCGAGGAGCACGCGGGCCTCCGGGTCGACCTTGAACGATGGCGACTCGTTGGCAGTGGAGTACTCGGCGAGGGCGTCAAGCACCCGATTGGCGAGGGCGACCTGTTCGCTATTCCGGTACTCCGTCGATTTTGGGACGGCCTCGATGCGCTCTCTGGCCCGATCGTGGATGTGCCGAGCCAGCATCGCCGCCAAACTCGCGTCGTCGATCTCCTTCCACTCGACAAGCCATCCCTGTGCGCGCGCAACCTCGATACGGATACGCAGCGCTTCGGTGACGAGAGCCTCGTGGAGCCCGGGCTCGAGATCGTCCAAGCAGTCCCCCTCTGGTCAGCCCTTGGGCCATTCTAGGGATGTCGCTATCGCTTGGTCTGTGCCTTCGCCCAACTGTCCTTCAACGTGAGGGTCCGATTGAAGACGAGCGCGCATTGCCCGCGAGTCCGCATCCGGCGTGAAGTAGCCCAGCCGCTCGAACTGGACCGTCTCGCCGAGCGCTGCCTCCGCCAGGGTCGGCTCCAGCATCGCGCCGCGGACGATCGTCTCGGACGCCGGGTTGAGGTCCGCGAACAGGTCGCCGTCCGTGCCGGGGTCGGGCCGCGTGAAGAGGTGGTCGTACAGCCGCACCTCGGCCGGGACGGCGTGGGCCGCCGAGACCCAGTGGAGCGTCGCCTTGACCTTGCGGCCGTCCGGCGAGTCGCCGCCACGGGTCGCCGGGTCGTACGTGCACCGGAGCTCGACCACCGCACCTGACGCGTCCTTGACGACCTCCTGGCAGGTGACGAAGTACGCGTTCCGGAGCCGCACCTCGCGCCCCGGCGACAGGCGGAAGAACTTCGGGACCGGCTCCTCCATGAAGTCGTCGCGTTCGATCCACAGCTCGCGGCCGAATTCGACCTTGCGCGTGCCGGCCATCGGGTCCTCGGGGTTGTTGATCACCTCCATCGACTCGAAGGTGCCCTCGGGCCAGTTGGTGATCACCACCTTCAGGGGATCCAGCACGCCGAACCGCCGCGGCGCGGTCCGGTTCAAGACCGCGCGCACCGAGTGCTCGAGCAGCTCGATCTCGTGCACGCTGTCGGCCTTCGAGACGCCGATCTCGGCCGCGAAGTCGCGGATGCCCTCGGCCGGGAACCCCCGCCGGCGCAGACCGGAGATCGTCGGCATCCGCGGGTCGTCCCAGCCGCGGACGTGGCCCTCGTCGACCAGCCGCTTGAGCACCCGCTTCGAGAGCACGGTGTAGGTGAGCGTGAGGCGGGCGAACTCGATCTGGCGCGGCTTCGCCGGCACCGGCAGGTGCTCGATCAGCCAGTCGTAGAGCGGCCGGTGGACCTCGAACTCGAGCGTGCACAGCGAGTGGGTCACGCCCTCGATCGCGTCCGACTGCCCGTGCGCCATGTCGTAGGTGGGGTAGATGCACCAGGCGTCGCCGGTCCGCGGGTGGCTCGCGTGGACGATCCGGTACAAGACCGGGTCGCGGAGGTTGATGTTGGGCGAAGTCATGTCGATCTTGGCCCGCAGCACCCGAGCACCGTTCTCGAACTCACCCGAGCGCATGCGCGCGAACAGGTCGAGGTTCTCCTCGACGCTCCGGTCCCGGTGGGGCGACGTCGAGCCCGCCGATGTCAGCGTGCCGCGGGTCTCGCGGATCTCGTCGGCCGACTGATCGTCGACGTAGGCGAGCCCCTGGCGGATCAGGTCGCCGGCCCAGCCGTAGAGCTGCTCGAAGTAGTCAGACGCGTGCAGGACGTCGCCGTCCCACTCGAACCCGAGCCAGCGGACGTCGGCCTCGATCGCGTCGAGGTACTCCTGCTCCTCCTTCTCGGGGTTGGTGTCGTCGAACCGGAGGTTGCAGCGGCCCCCGAACTCCTGCGCGATGCCGAAGTTGAGGCCGATCGACTTGGCATGGCCGATGTGGAGGTGGCCGTTGGGCTCGGGCGGGAACCGAGTGACGGGAGAGGGGATCCGACCGTCCGCGACGTCCGCGGCCACGATGTCGCGGATGAAGTCGCGGCGCTCGGGCGGGGTGGGGGAGTCGGTCGTCACGGCGGCCGAGGCTAGCACAGGGCCCGACCGACGGCGGGCCCCGTGGGGCGGTCAGCCGAACAGCACCTGCTGGCCGTAGCCGGGTGCGCCCTCGAGCTCCAGCATCCGCCGCTTCGTGTCGAGGCCGCCGGGCGCCGAGAAGCCGGTGAGCGCCCCGTTCGCGGCGACGACGCGGTGGCAGGGGACGATGATCGGGTAGCGATTGCGGCTGAGGGCGACGCCGACGTCGCGCGCCGCGTCGGGCCGGCCGATCGCGCGCGCGATCTCCCCGTAGCTCCGCGTCGTGCCCGGGGAGATCTCGCGGGTCGCCGCGTACACGGCTCGGCGGAACTCGTCGAGGCCGTCCTCGTCGAGCGGCACGTCGCCCAGGTCGACGGCCGTGCCGGCCATCACCGCCCGCATCCCGGCGATCGCGTCGCGCACGAAGGCGGGAACGGCGACGCCGTCCTCGTAGGCCGGACCTGGCAGGCCGGCCGGTTCCGGCAGCAGCACGCGCGTGATCCCGGTCTCGCTCCAGCGGACGGCGCACCGCCCGAGCTCGGTGTCGAAGGTGACCATCGAGGTCGTCATCGTGTCCATCGTCATCCAGAACACGGTCGCGCCGCCACCGGTTGCACGGCGATCGGTCTAGCGCGCGGTCGCGGCCTCGGCGCTCGCCTGCTGGAGCGCGCTGAGGAACAGCTCGGACGGCTGGGCGCCGGAGATCCCGTAGCGTCGGTCGATGACGAAGAACGGCACGCCGCCGATGCCGAGGGCGTGCGCCTCGTCGATGTCGCCCTGGACCTCGGCCGCGTAGGCGTCGCCGGCGAGGACGTCGCGGACCGTCGGCGGCGGGGATCCCGACCTCGGACCCGAGCCGGGCGAGCGTCTCGACGTCGTCGAGCACCTCGCCCTCCACGAGCTGGCCGCGCAGCAGCCGCTCCTGGATGGCGTCCTCGAGCCCGTGGGCCTTGCCGAGGTAGGCGACCCGATGCGCGTCCAGCGTGTTGATGACCTGGTACCGGTCGAAGTCGTAGGCGAGGCCCTCGGCCGCGGCCAGCGAGACGACCCGCTCGTTCAGCTGGTGGACCTGGTCGATGGTCGCGCCCAGCTTCGCCGCCAGGTACTCGTCATGGGTCGTCCGCGCGCCACGCGGCTGCTCGGGGTTGAGCTGGAAGGCGCGCCAGTGGACCTCGACCTCGTCTCTGCCCTCGAACGTCTCGAGCGCCCGCTCGAAGCGCCGCTTGCCGATGTAGCACCACGGGCAGACGACGTCCGACCAGATCTCGACCTTCACTCGCGGACATCCGCGGGGAGGCACAGGTCGTCGACGCAGACCGCGTCGTCGTCCGAGGCGAGGATCACGAGGGGCGTGGGAGCCGGCGCCGCCTCGGCGACCGCGCGCGTGTCCGACTCCTCGGCGCCCGTCGCAAGTTGTTCGTTGACCATGCAACGAGTGTAGCCGAACTCGCGCCGCCGTTGACAAGTGACTTAGTGCTCGCTAAGTTGCACGTCATGACACCGGCCACCGCCCAGCGCCTGACCGCCGATGAGCGCCGCGACGCGGTCATCGCCGCCGCCACCGTCGAGTTCGCGGCGCGCGGATACGCGGGGACCTCGACGTTGGCGATCGCGCGGCGCGTCGGCGTCTCGCAGCCGTACCTGTTCCAGCTGTTCGCGACGAAGGAGGACCTGTTCGTCGCCACGATCCGCAACTGCTTCGAGTCGACCCGAGCGGCGTTTGAAGACAGCGGGCGCGTGGCACGCGACGCCGGCGCCGACTCGAAGGGGATCCTCAAGGCGATGGCCCACACCTACATGGGTCTCCTGGCGGACCGCGACCGGCTTCGGCTCCAGCTCCAGTCCTACGCGGCCTGCGGTGATCCGGCGATCCAGGCCGTCGTCCACGAGGAGTGGACGCGCCTCTACGAGACCGTCTCAACCATCTCCGGCGCCGACGAGGTCAGGATCCACCAGTGGTTCGCGGAGGGGATGCTCCTCAACGTGGCGGCCTCGATCGGCGACCTGGACGAGGCGATCCGGCTCAAGCTCGCCCTGTTCGCGGAGAACGACCTCGGGGGAGGTGCTGCCGACCCGCGATGAATCGCACCCCTTTTGCGCTTCGACCTTAGCGAATAGTCACTAAGTTAGGAAGACCACAACCATGGCCAGACTCCGTTCCTCGACCGGATGGACCTTCGCGATCAGCGCGATCGGCCTGTTCATGGTCGCCCTCGACAACCTCGTCGTCACGACCGCACTGCCCGTCATCCGCGAGGACCTGGGCGCATCGCTCCAGCAGCTCGAGTGGATGGTCAACGCCTACACGCTCACGTTCGCGGTCCTGCTGCTCACCGGCGCCGCCCTCGGCGACCGGTTCGGCCGTCGCCGAATGTTCGTGATCGGCCTCATCGTGTTCACCGGCGGTTCGCTCGCGGCTGCGCTCGCGCCGAGTAGCGAGGTCCTGATCCTTGCTCGCGCCATCCAGGGCATCGGTGGCGCGATCGTGACGCCGCTCAGCCTGACGATCCTGTCGGCAGCGGTTCCGCCGGAGCGACGAGCCCTCGCGCTGGGCGCATGGGGCGGCATCGCCGGCCTCGCGATCGCCATCGGCCCGCTCGTGGGCGGCGCGATCGCCCAGGGCCTGAGCTGGCACTGGATCTTCCTGCTCAACGTCCCGGTCGGCATCGTGGCGACGGTGTTCGCCTACCTGCGCCTCGACGAGACCTACGGCCCCGAAGGCGGCCTCGACATCCCGGGCCTCGGGCTCGCGAGCGCCGGCCTGTTGGGCATCGTGTGGGGCGTGATCAACGGCAACGAACGTGGCTGGACCGATCCCGCGATCCTCGCGGCGATCGGCGTCGGCGCCCTGCTCCTGGTCGGCTTCGTCGCCTGGGAGGCTCGCGCAAAGAACCCGATGCTCCCGATGGACATGTTCCGCAGCCGGGCCTTCGCGGCCGCCAACACGTCGTCCCTGCTGATGTACTTCGGGATGTTCGGCTCGATCTTCCTGCTGTCGCAGTTCTTCCAGGTCGTGCAGGGCTACAACCCGTTCGAGTCGGGGCTCCGGGTGCTTCCGTGGACGGCCATGCCGGCCTTCGTTGCGCCGCTCGCCGGGTACTTCAGCGGCCGCATCGGCGCGCGTCCGATCCTGGTCGTCGGCCTCGCGCTGATGTCGCTCGGGCTCGCCTGGATCGCGGCGATCGCGACGCCGACCGCGCCATACGTCGCGTTCGTGCTGGCGTTCGTCGTCAGCGGGATCGGCATGGGCATGTTCTTCGCGCCGATCGCCAACCTCGTCCTGTCCGCCGTGCGGCCGGAGGAGGAGGGCAAGGCCTCGGGCGCGAGCAACGCGATCCGGGAGGTGGGTGGCGTGTTCGGGGTCGCCGTGCTCGCGTCGGTGTTCTCGGCCAACGGCTCGTACGCGAGCCCGCAGGCGTACGTCGACGGGATGGTCCCGGCCGTCTGGCTCGGCGCTGCGGTCGTCGGCGTGGCCGCCGTCGTGGCCCTGGCCATCCCGCGCTGGGTGGCGGCCGGGCAGCCGCGCGTCGGCGATCCGGCGACAACCGCGGCGCTGGCCGGCGGCGAGGCCGCCTGACCCGTTTCCGTTTCCGGCGGCCGGCGGCGCGTGAGCCCGCCGGCCGCTTCGACGTTTCCGCGCGGGGCTCAGCTCGTCTCGATCACCGACAGGATGTTGCCGGCCGGGTCCTTGAACCACGCGATCGACGGGCCTTCGTCGCGCATGATCCCGCGCGCGTCCTGGTCGAAGCCCTCGTAGCGCTCGAACTTCACGCCCTTCTTGGCGAGCTCGTCGACCGCGGCGTCGATGTCGTCGACCTCGAAGTTGAGGACGGTGAAGGTCGCCGGCTCGTGGTTCTCCTTGGGGTAGATGAACACCCGCTGGCCACCCGCGAGGTTGAGGTTCAGCGAGCCGTGGTCCTCCTCGACCTTGACGCCGACGGTGTCCGCGTAGAACGCGCGCTCCGCATCGATGTCCCTCGCCGAGAAGCCCGAGAACGCCGGTCGTGTCCCAATCATGGCGCCTCCTTTCGTCGGGTCCATGAGACACCAGGGGCTCGGGACGGCGCGCCGACGATCGTCGACCCGAGCCTCACGAGGCCCCTTGCAATCCGGCAGACTATACGTATACTCATGCGTATCAGAAATCACACAGGACGAAGGCTAAGATGTGGCCGTGCCGAACAAGACCATCTACGTCTCCGATGGAGACCTCAAGCTCTACCAGCGGGCCCAGCAGCTCGCGGGCGGCAACCTCTCCGCGGCGATCGCCAGCGCACTCAAGCGCTACGTCGACGTCCAGGAGGGCCTCCGCGAGGGCTACGACGACGTCGTCGTCCGCGTGGGCGTGGGCGCCGGGCGCAAGGTCCGGTTCACCGGCGATCCTGGTCGGCGAGTGGGTCGACAGCGGCGACCGGCGTGCCGCCCACTTCCGGGTCTGGCGGGGCCGCGGCGGCAAGTACGTCCTCCATGTCGAGCGCCAGCCCGACTGGTGGGCGGTCGACGCCGAGGGCAAGCCGGCCGGTTGGCGCGGCCACCTGGGGATCGGCGACGTCCGCTACGGGTCCGCGCCCAAGGAGTCGACCCTCGAGGTCCTCGCGACCCTCGACGAGCTCCGCGACAAGGTTCCACCCGAGCTCTTCGACATGGTCTCGCGCGCCGCGCGCCAGCCGACCGTGGAGGAGCTCGACATCTGACCCGCGCCGCCCGGTGCAGGTCCCGGGAGGTGCGCGATGACGGCGCAGCGACAACGACATCCGACGGCTCGACGACGACCGCGCGCGACAACGGACCGCCCCGGCCATCGAGGTCCGCGGCCTCCGCAAGTCGTTCGGCAAGCAGGTCGTGCTCGACGGCATCGACCTCGAGGTCGCCGAGGGCACGGTGTTCGCGCTGCTCGGCCCCAACGGGGCCGGCAAGACGACGGCGGTCCACATCCTCTCGACGCTGATCTCGGCCGATGCCGGCGAGGTGCGCGTCGGCGGGCTTCGACGTCACCAGGGAGCCCGACGCCGTCCGCGGCGTCATCGGCCTCACCGGCCAGGTCTCCGCGGTCGACGGCCAGTTCACGGGCGAGGAGAACCTGCGCCTGATGGCCGACCTCAACCACCTCGGCAAGGAGCGGGGCCGGCGAGCGGGTCGCCGAGCTGCTCGAGCGGTTCGACCTCGTCGCCGACGCCGACAAGCCCGCGATGACCTACTCGGGCGGCATGCGCCGGCGGCTCGACCTCGCGATGACGCTCGTCGGCGACCCGCGGATCATCTTCCTCGACGAGCCCACGACCGGCCTCGATCCCCGGAGCCGGCGGGTGATGTGGGACATCGTCCGCGACCTCGTCGCCGACGGCGTCACGATCCTCCTGACCACGCAGTACCTCGAGGAGGCCGACCGCCTCGCGAGCCGGATCGCGCTGCTCGACGGCGGCCGGATCGTCGCCCAGGGCACGCCGGCCGAGCTCAAGCGGCTCGTGCCCGGCGGCAGCGTCCGGCTCGAGTTCGCCGACGAGGCCGCGCTCGACCGGGCGGCGCCGCGCGCTCGGCGGCGGTCGCGCGACGACCAGGGCCTGGCGCTGCGAGGTGCCCGAACGACGGCGGCGTCCATTCGCTGCGGGCGCTGCTCGACCGGCTCGACGCCGAGGCCATCGAGGTCGACGCGCTCGCGGTCCGGTCCGCCGACCTCGACGACGTGTTCCTGTCCCTCACCGGCCGCGCCGACGGCCACCCCGAGAACGAGAAAGGTCCGACCCGATGAACGCCTACGCTCCTGACCGACTCCCTGACCATGTTCCGGCGCAGCCTCCGCCGCATGCGCCGCTACCCCTCCCTGACCTTCTTCATCGCGGTGATCCCGGTCGTCGTGCTGCTGCTGTTCGTGTACGTGCTCGGCGGGACGCTCGGGGCCGGGCTCGGCGCGTCCGGTGCGCTGCGCGCCGGCGCGCTGGCTCCGGCCGGTGACACGCGCGAGGCGTATCTCGCCTACATCGTCCCCGGCATCCTCCTGGTCACGGTCGCCAGCAGCGGCCAGGGCACGGCCATCTCGGTGGCCATGGACATGACCGCGGGGATCATCTCGCGCTTCCGGACGATGAAGATCGCGCGCGGATCCGTCCTCGCCGGTCACGTGCTCGGCAGCGTCCTCCAGGCGATGCTCGCGACGGCGATCGTGGCCGTCGGTGGCCGTGCGTGATCGGGTTCCGGCCGACGACCGGCCCGGTCGAGTGGCTCGCGGCCATCGGGCTGCTGGCGCTGACCGGCTTCGCGATCAGCTGGCTGTGCGGTCGCCTCGGGATGGTCACCGACAGCGTCGAGACCGCCAGCAACCTGCCGATGATCCTGGTGCTGATGATGTTCGTCAGCTCGGCGTTCGTCCCGACGGCGTCGCTGCCCGGGCCGCTCGCCTGGTTCGCCGAGCACCAGCCGTTCACGCCGATCATCGAGACGCTGCGCGGCCTGCTCGCCGGGACGCCGATCGGCAACGACGGCCTCATCGCCGTCGCGTGGTGCGTGGTGATCTCGATCGCGGGCTACCTGTGGGCGATGCGCCTCTACGAGCGCGTGCCCGCCCGCGTGGCGGCGGCTAGCCTGACCTCGCGAGCCGCCATAGGGCGGCCACAACGTCAGAATCCGGGTCGTTCGCCACACGCGGAACCATTCCGCGAACGTGGAACGATCCGGATCTGAATTGCTCGCGGGGAAGCCCCCGGACATGAAGGAGCCCGGCCGATAACGTGATGAGTCCCACGGCCGGGCTCACGGTCCGCGTCTCGCACCCGCCCGGGATATTCGTGCGATGCGGCCAGCTCCGAGGCTACGAAACCGGCCCACACGCGGGCGCATCGAGCATCCCGCTACGCGTTGCATCGGTCTCGCGGTGGCGGGCGCGTCGCGCGACGTTGCACGGTTTCACGCAGGACGGCCTCGTCTCGTCTCGTGGGCAGAGACGAAAGGAGGCCCAACCATGCGGGTCTTTGTGGCCGGCGCGAACGGCGCCGTTGGACGGAGGCTGGTGCCGATGCTGGTGGCACGTGGCCACCAGGTGACCGGGACGACGACGAGCGAGGCGTCCGTGGACGCCGTTCGCGCGCTCGGTGCGGAGGCCGTCGTGGTCGACGGCCTGGACGGCGCCGCGATCGGCGAGGCGGTGGCCCGGGCCGCGCCGGATGCGATCATTCAGGACATGACGGCGCAGTCTGGCAGCCCCGACTTCCGGCACTTCGACCGCTGGTTCGCGCTGACGAACCGGCTGCGGACCGAAGGCACCAGACCTGCTGGCCATCGCCCGGGCGAGCGCGTGCGGCGGTTCGTCGCCCAGAGCTTCACCGGCTGGAGCAACAGCCGGACGGGCTCGTGGATCAAGACCGAGGACGATCCGCTCGACGAGCACCCCGTCGAGGCCCAGACCGAGACGCTCGCGGCCATCCGGTTCCTCGAGCGGGCCGTCGTCGACGCGCCACTGGAGGGGATCGTGGTCCGCTACGGCGGGCTCTACGGCCCCGGCTCGTCGGACACGCTCGGCGCGATCCTCCGCAAGCGGATGTTCCCGGTGATCGGCAACGGGGCGGGGATCGTGTCCTCGACCCACGTCGACGACGCCGCGGGCGGGACGCTGGCGGCCCTCGAGCGCGGCCGGCGGGGCGTCTACAACATCGTCGACGACGATCCGGCGCCGTCCCGCGAGTTCATCCCGGCCATCGCGGAGGCGCTCGGCGCACCGGCGCCGCTGCGGATCCCGGCCTGGCTGGGTCGGCTCCTCGCCGGCGAGGTGGCGGTCACGATGATGACCGAGGGCCGCGGCTCCTCGAACGAGAAGGCCAAGCGCGAGCTGGGCTGGCGACCGTTCTGGCCGACGTGGCGCGAGGGCTTCCGCCACGGCCTCGACACGCCGGTGCCGCTGGCGCCGCGTGCGACCGAAGCGCTTCGAGGCGCAGGCTCGGCGGCGTGACCCTCAACGTCCAATCGGGAGTGGCCGAGGCCTATGTCCAGCTTCGGCCGCTGCTGTTCTCGATCGCCTACCGGATGCTCGGCAGCGTCGGCGGGGCCGAGGACGTCGTGCAGGAGGCGTTCGTCCGCTACCAGCAGGCGCTCGACGGCGGCACCGACGTCGAGTCGCCGAAGGCCTGGCTGTCGGCCGTGGTGACGCGGCTGTCGATCGACCAGCTCCGCTCGGCTCGCGTCCGCCGAGAGGCGTACGTCGGCGAGTGGCTGCCGGAGCCGCTGGTGACCGACGCGGGCGCCGGCGACCCGGCGGACGTCGTCGAGCAGGCGGACTCGCTGTCGATGTCGTTCCTCGTCCTGCTCGAGCGGCTGACCCCGGTCGAGCGGGCGGTCTTCCTCCTCCACGACGTGTTCGACTACGACTTCGAGGAGGTCGCCGGGATCGTCCGCCGGACGCCGGCGACCTGCCGGCAGCACGCCGTCCGGGCACGACGTTTCATCGCCGCCAACCGCCCGCGCTTCGACGCGTCGGAGGCGGAGCGCGACGAGCTCGCCGGCCGGTTCGTCGCCGCGGCCGATCGGGGCGACGTCGACGGGCTGATCGAGCTGCTCGCCGAGGACGTCATCGTCCACGGGGACGGCGGCGGCAAGGTGCCCCAGTGGTCCAGGCCGATCGTCGGCGCCGACCGGGTCGCCCGGCTGTTCGCGGGCCTGGGCGGCCAGGTGGCGTCGATGGGCGCCTCGTTCGAGATCCACCACGTCAACGGCCAGCCCGGGGTGATCTTCCGCGGCCCGCACGGTGGGATCTTCTCGGTGATGTCGTTCGAGGTCGTCGACGGCCGGATCGCGACGATCCGGTCGGTGGTGAATCCGGACAAGTTGGGGCATCTCGGCCCGGTCGAGAGCCCGCTCGGCGAGCTGATTGCTAGGTTCCCTGCAAGGTCATCGCCAGAGACTTCGCGGATGCCTCGCTTGGATCGCCGACTGGGACTTGTGCTGGCGTCGGGCGCTGCCCTGCTTGCGATCTCCATCCCCGTACTCGCCGCGTCGCCGGCGCCGTCGGGAGGACCTGCGAAGTCGGAGAAGCCCGGCAAGGAGGTGAAGCCCGGCAAGGCGGAGAAGGGACCGGAAAGCCCCGTCTCGCTCAAGGGCACGCTCAGCAGTCGATCGATGCTGACGGTCACCCGACCTACACGGTGTGCGTGGACGGGAAGACGTGGATCCTCTCAGCCGGTCCACCGTGGTTCTGGGGCGACAAGAACCCGCTCGCCGCCTACGTGGGGAAGGCCGTCACGATCGCGGAACGACACATGCCGGGGACGCCGAGATCGACGTCAAGACGGTCGACGGCAAGGCCCTGCGCGAGCCGGGCAAGCCACCGTGGGCTGGCGGACCGTGGGTGGTTGGCCCGACACACCCTGGCTGGAAGGACTGGATGGCCGACGGCAAGCCTGGCAAGGGCCATGGCCGAGAGACCGCGCCCGGTCAGTTGAAGAAAGAGTGGGCCACGCCCTGAGCGGCGCCCGGGTCGCCCGCAGGCCCTGATCGAGGTCGACACGGGGGTCAGCCCGCCAAAGGAAAGCCCCTCCGGGAGCGACCGGAGGGGCTCATTCGTGCTCAGGAGGGTTGGCTGGCGCGCCAGGATTCGAACCTGGAACCCCCTGATCCAGAGTCAGGTGCTCTACCGTTGAGCCACGCGCCAGCGGCCGGGCGACAGGATACCCCAACGGGTCCAAAACCCGGCCGTACGCAAGGGCCATTGTGCGGACGCCGCGCGTGCGCGACCGTGTCCGGTGCCGCTTCGAGTGCGGTACGGGCTAGAGGTGCACATTTGACCCGGCGATCCCTCGTTCTGGGCCTCTTCATCGTGGCCATGGTGGCTGCCTGCAATCCGGCCAAGCCGGCCGCGACGCCCACGAGCACCCCGGCGGCCCGGATCACGGCGCCGCCGACGGCCGCGCCGACGCCCGACGGTCGAGCCGACGAAGGCTCCGCCGACCAAGAAGCCCAAGAAGACCAAGAAACCGAAGCCGACGCCGACGCCCGAGGTGTGGAAGTCGGCCTACACGGCGCACGTGTGCGCCGCGGTCGGCTACCTCTCGGACACGAAGGCCCACCTCGACGCCGCGAACGGCCTGATCGGCGCCCAGAACTACCCGAAGGCCCGGTCGGAGGTGTTCGAGATCGTCTCGCTGGCCGTGAAGGCATCCGACGAGGTCGCCGCGGCCCCCGCATGGGCGCCGGGCGAGGAGCTCATCGGCTGGCTCAAGCGCCTCAGCCACCAGCCTGGGCAAGGGCGCGAGCCAGCTGATCGACGGCATGGCCGCCCTCGACGTCGAGATCATGGAGGCCGGCAGCGCGGCGATGACCACGGGCGGCGTCCAGCTGGCCAACGCCACAGTCCGCCATCGACACGCTCTCGGCGACGTACGGGCCCGCCGGCTGCTAGGCCGAGCGCGTCCCCGTTCGGTCGCGACCGAACCCGTCGCCCGCGATCGACTCCGTGTGCAGGACGCACCGCCACGCGTCGTCCTGAAGCCGCCAGACCGAGGCGTCGAACGCCTCGAGGCTCACGCGCGCGCCGTCCACGTCGACCTCCTCGTGGACCTTGTACGAGATCGTCACGGTCTCGTCGTCGAGGCGCACGATCTTCACGCTGTCGGGATCGATGGCATAGGACGCGACCTCGAACGGGGCCGCCTCGACCATCGCCGCGATGGACTGGGGGTCGATGCCCTGCACGCCGCTCGCACCGACGATCGTGCAGTCGTCGGCCGTCATCCGGGCGACGTCCTCACCGTTCCGGGACTTGATCGCCTCCCAGTAGCTGGTCTCGATCCCCAGGAGCTCGCGATCGGTCGCGGTCTGCATCATGGTCATGGCTCGACCTCCGTCGTTGCGGACCACGATCGTCGTCGGCTCGACGCCGCAAGCGCGACCTCGCCGACGACGAGGGGCTTGCGGGCCGGTGACAGCGCATCATGGCCGCCGGCACGTGGCGGCGAGTGAGAGGGCGACGATGCGACACGGCGCGCGGTTCCTCGCGGTCATGTGGCTGGTCGCCCTCGTGGCGTTCGGCGGCTTCTTCACGGTCATCGGGCTCGCGACCGTCGTGTTCGACGGGCCGGAGCGCTTCACGAGCTGGCTCGCCATCGGCCTGGTCGTCATGGCGGTCGGCCTGATCGGGTTCGGCGTCCTCTGGCGCCGGGGTCTTTGACGGACGCCAAGAACCGGATCGCCGATACCAGCGCCATACCCTGTGAAGCGACCAGGTGAAGCGACCAGCGAGGTCGCATTCGTCACCGAGGCGACCGTGGACCAGCGACAGCTCGTCGAGCGCGCGAGGCAGGGCGATCATGACGCCTTCGCCGAGCTCGCCCGCGCGGCCGTCGTGCGGCTGGACCGCGCAGCCCGCCTCATCCTCCGGGACCCCGAGCTCGCACGCGACGCGGTCCAGGACGGACTCATCCGGGCCTGGAGGGATCTTCCGGGCCTTCGAGAACCCGACAAGTTCGATGCCTGGCTGCATCGCCTGATCGTCAACTCCTGTCTCGACCTCTCCCGCCGCCGCAAGCGACGGGTCATCGAGGTCGAGCTCACCGAGATCAACTCGCCGCTGTTGCAGGATCACTCCGGCGACAGCGAGGCGCGTGAGCTCGTCGACGGCGTGCTCCGCCGGCTCGACGAGCGGGAACGCGCGATCGTCGTCCTGCACTACTACCTGGGGTTGCCGCTGGCCGACGTGTCGGTGGCCCTCGGGATCCCGATCGGCACGGTCAAGTCGCGCCTGCATCGCGCCCTCGGCTCGATGCGCGTGGCGATGGCCGACGACGCTCCGGCGGCCGCCGTCGTGGCCCAGGAAGGACAGCCGGCATGACCACCGGACAGCGCCTCGAGCGCGACCTTCCGCTGATCCTCGACGAGCTCGCCGTGAGCCCGTACCCCGACTACATCGACAGCGTCCTGATGACCACGGCGCGCAGGCGCCAGCGGCCGACGTGGACGTTCCGCGAAAGGTGGATTCCCATGACCACGCTGACTTCACGGGCGGCCACCGCGCCGCGAACGCCGTTGCGGGCGGCCGCCATTCTGGCGCTGCTCCTCGTCGCCCTGGCGGTGGGCGCGGCGCTGCTGATCGGCTCGCGCACCCAGGTCCCGCAGCCGTTCGGCCGGGCGGCCAACGGCGATGTGGCCTACGCGGCGTCGGGCGACATCTTCACGGTCGACCCCGTGTCGGGCGTTTCGACCGCGATCATCAGGGGCCCCGAGACGGACCTCAATCCCCGTTGGTCGCGAGACGGGACCACGCTTGCGTTCGAGCGGAAGATCGACGGCGACACGGGCGCGGGTTACCTGTTCGTCGCCCGAGCCGACGGATCTCACCTGGTCCAGCTGAAGACGCCGGGCGCCATCGACGGCATCGAGAGCTATACGTTCTCGCCCGACGGCAAGGAGCTCCTGATCACCTACGGAGCGGCCGACGTCCCGCAGCTCCTGATCGCGGAGACCGACGGGAGCGCCTTCCGGGAGCTCGATACCAACGGGCCTGCCGCGTGGGCCGACTGGCGGCCGCCGGACGGCTCCGAGCTCCTGTTCATGGGCGTCGACAGCGACGGCGCGAACAGTTGTTGTGCGATCCAGGCGGTCAACGCCAAGACCGCCGACACGCGGTTGATCCTCGGCCTCGAGCAAGGCCGTTTTCGCGGCCACGGACAATGGTCGCCGAATGGCTCCCTGATCTCGTTCGGAGAGTGGGGCGACGGGGACCCGGACAACGGCGGCTTGACCGTCCAGACCCACATCATCGCGGCCGACGGCACCGGGGAACGCATCCTCGCCGGGCCAGCCGGCACCGACTGGCAGTCGCCCCTGAGCTGGTCCAACGACGGCACGCGCCTGCTCGTGATCCGTGGCGACGGCCCCGACCACGCGGGCGCGCGGCCGGTGATCATCCCTGTCGATGGCCACGACACCGGCATCGAGATCGCTTGGCCCAGCACCATGATGTCGACGACGGACCCGTTGGCATGGGAGTGGGCGCCGGACGACTCGTTGATCCTGGGAACGCCAGTCGACGAGGACGGCGCGAACCTCGAGCAGGTGCTGCTAGACCCGGTGGCGGGCACCTCGCGCGCACTGCCCTGGAACAGCGACCGCGACGGCAGCGCCCCGTCGTGGCAGCGCAGGCCCTGAGCCAGAACGCGGAAGAGCCGGGCGATCCCGAAGGACCGCCCGGCTCCGTTGTTGTTTGAGGTTCACGCGGCGACGGCCACCTCCTTGCCGACGACCGACCGGCCGCGTCTCGGCCGGGAGGCCCAGGCGGCCGCGGGTGGCGGCGAGGACGATCGCACCGAGGACCGCGAAGCCCGCGTAGACCCAGACCGGATCGACGGTCGGCGCGATCAGCGGCAGGAACCCGACCCCGGCAGCGACGCCCAGGCCCGCGTGGTACAGGCCCGCGATCGGCACGCTGCGGCCGCTCGCGTTGTAGATCCAGGTCAGCGTCATGCGGACCGGGATCGGCAGGACGAACAGCGCGACGAGGTAGAACGGGATGTTCTCGGGTGCGACGCGCCCGGCCGTGACGCCGTCGGCGATGAACACGAGGGGCAGGTGGAGCGCGGCCTGCATCCAGGTCGTGACGACGCTGGCGCGGACCGGGCCGATCCGGCCCTGCAGGCGATGGAGCGCGAAGCCGGTCCACGCGGCCTCTTCCCACCAGTTGATGAGCGCGAAGGCGATGACCGCGCCGAGGACGGCGCTGAGGGCGATGGACGGATCGGAGGCCAGGGCAACCACGGGCGCGGCGCCGGCGAGGACGAACGCCGCGGCCAGCGCCGCCCCGGGCAGCGCGACGAAGGCGATGACGTACCAGCGCGGGCTGACACGGAACCGGAACACCCGGCTGCGCAGCTCGCGGACCCCGGTGCGCCCATCGGCGAGGGCCGTGGTGACGAAGGCCGAGATGACCAGGGACATCGCGGACAGGAGGATGAACGGGGCGGCACCCGGCAGGTCGAGGTCGATGACCCCGATGCCGGCGTTGGACAGGAAGGGGATGGCGAAGATGGCCGCGGTCGCCGTGTAGACGATCGCGAGGAAGGTGCGGATGGGGTGACGTCGGGCGAAGGAGCGCATGGCTGGGGGTTGGACCTCTGGTGTGTGGCTGCGTCTCGGGTGAGTCGCTGTGGCCATACCTTCCCGCCGCGACCCCTCCCGAGTCGTCCACCGGACGGCTCGATCGCACCGGTCCGCAGCGCGCGTTCGGCCGGCGGCCCGGCAATACCGCGGTATCGGTCGGGACCATCCCTGAGGCGGATGCGCCCCACCCGCGCGGTCGTTACCGTTCGCAGCGACCATGGAACTCCTCGCCCGGGCGCGCGCCGCCCTCTCCGCCCGCCCGCTCGTCGTCGACACGGCGATCGCCGTGTTCCTGTTCGCGCTGTCGCTGCTGGCCTACGTGGGTGCCGCGCCGTACGTCGGTCCGCTCAGCGGGGTCACGCTCGTCTTCCTCGTGCTCGAGAGCCTGCCCCTGATCGTGCGCCGCCGGTTCCCGCTCGCGGTCCTGGGCGTGGTCGCGGGCGCCTCGATCGTCCAGCTCGGGCTGCTCGCCGCGGGACAGTCACCCACCGCCGGCCTGGGCATCCTCGTCGCGGTCTACACCGTCGGCGAGCGCCTCGACCGCCGGACGTCGCTCACGGCCACGGCGATCACCGCCGCCCTGCTGGCCGTCGTGTTCGTCGGCCGGGCGGGCATCGCGGAGGTCGCCCTGTCGCTCATCCAGACCGAGCTGATCTTCATCGTCGCCTGGCTGCTGGGCGACGCGACGCGGATCCGTCGCCTGTACGCGGGGACGCTCGAGGAACGGGCACAGCGGCTCGAGCGCGAGCGCGACGAGCGGGCCGAGCGCGCCGTCCGCGAGGAGCGCGAGCGGATCGCCCGCGAGCTCCACGACGTGGTCACGCACCACGTCAGCGTGATGGTGATCCAGGCCGGGGGCGCGATGCGCGTCATCGAGAAGCGACCCGACGAGGCCCGGACGGCCCTCGAGGCGATCGCGTCGACCGGTCGCCTGGCGTTGACCGACATGCGCCGGATGCTGGGCATCCTCGGCGAACAGGAGGCGTCGGACCCCACACCTGGACTCGACCGGCTGGGCGAGCTGCTGGACCAGCTGCGCTCCGCAGGGCTGGCCGTGGAGCTGGTCGGTCGACGGGGAGCCGCGGGCCCTCGACCCGGGCCTCGAGGTCTCGGCCTACCGGATCGTCCAGGAGGCGCTGACGAACTCGCTCAAGCACGCCGGTGGCGGCCGGGCCCGGGTGCGGGTTCGCTATACCCCGGACCTCCTGGAGATCGACGTCGAGGACGAGCGCGGCCAGGGGATGCCGAGCGACGTGGAGGCCCCGCACGAAGGGCGAGGCCTGATCGGCATGCGGGAGCGTGCGGCGATGCTTCGCGGCACGCTCGTGGCCCATCCCACGGCCGCCGGGTTCGTGGTCACCGCCCGGCTCCCGATCAACGGCGCGGCGTCCGCCGCATGAGCATCCGGGTCATGCTCGTCGACGATCAGGAGCTCGTGCGGACGGGCTTCCGCATGATCCTCGCCGACGAGGACGGGATCGCGGTGGTGGGGGAGGCGGCCAACGGCCGCGAGGCGCTCGACGTCGCGGCCAGGCACCGTCCCGACGTCGTCGTGATGGACATCCGGATGCCGGTCATGGACGGCGTCGAGGCCACGCGCCGGCTGACGGAGCCCGGAACCGGCGAGGCGCCGCGCGTCCTGGTGCTCACGACGTTCGACACGGACGAGCACGTCATCGAGGCCCTGCGCGCGGGCGCGAGCGGCTTCCTGCTCAAGGACGTGACCCCGGCCGACTTCGTCGCCGCGATCCGCGTGGTCGCGTCCGGCGAGGCGCTGATCGCGCCGTCGGTGACCCGCCGCCTGCTGGAGCGGTTCGTGCAGCTCACGCCACCGACCGACGATGAGCGCGATCGCCGGCTGGGCGAGCTCACCGAGCGCGAGCGCGAGGTCCTGGCGCTCGTCGCCCAGGGCCTGTCCAACCGCGAGATCGCGGAGAGCCTGTTCCTCGCCGAGCCCACGGTGAAGACGCACGTCTCGCACCTGCTCCTCAAGCTCGACCTCCGCGATCGGGCGCAGCTCGTGGTGCTCGCCTACGAGTCCGGCATCGTGCGGCCGGGGTCGGCCGCCGGCTGAGCGGTCAGGTCCGCACGACGACCAGCTTGTCCGTCGCCGACTCGGCGCCCCACACCTCGCCCGGGCGGCCGAGCAGCTGGCGGACCGCGGCGTCCGGGGTGGGCAACGGGATCGAGGTGAACGTCTCGGTCGCGGGATCGAAGCGGACGATGGCGTTGGCCGCGAAGTCGGTGAGCCAGGCGATGCCCTCGTCGTCGACGTAGACCGCGTACGGCTGGGGCTGGCCGTCGCCCGGCAGCCGCCACTCGCGCCACGAGCCGTCGGCGGGATCGTGCATGCCCACCTGGCCCGCGTTCCACTCGCTGATGAACAGCCGCCCGTCGGGATCGGACCAGACGCGGCGCGCGCCCTGCCCCGGCGTCGGGGGCTCGACGACCCCGGCCTCGCCCGTCGCCCGGTCGATGCGACCGAGATAGCTCCCGGCCAGCGACGCGTACCAGACCTCGCCGTCGGGCGTGGTCGCGATGCCGTACGGGCCGCGCCGCGGGGCGCCGCGAACGCCTCGACCTTGCCCACGTCGGGGTCCAGCCGGCCGTACATGCCGGCCTGGCCGGTGAACCACAGGACGCCGTCGCCATCGAACGTCGCGGTGTTGAGGTTGGCGGCGGGGAACTCGGGCGGCAGCGGGAAGGCGCTGATCTCGTTGCGGTCCGGGTCGACCCGGACGATCGCGTTGAGGCCGCCATCGGTGATCCACGGCAACCCGTCCGGTCCGACGATCACGCCGTGCGGCCGGGACGTGTCGCCGAGCTCGATCTCGGTCACCGTGCCGGTGACCGGGTCGAGATGGCCGAGCGTCCCGTTCTGCTGGCCCGTGTACCAGACGCCGCCATCCGCGGCCGGCGCGACGTCGTGCGGGTGGCTGCCGGGCCGGACGTCGTACTCGACGACCTCGAACGGCACGACTCCGCCGTCGTCGCTGCCCCCGGGCCCGGCCGGCGAGGCCCCGACGGCGGTCGGCTCGGGCGCGGACGCTCGTGTGGCACCGGATCCCGAGGGATCGCCCGATGCCGCGCACGCGGCGACGAGGAACGTCGAGGCGAGGAGGACCGACGTGCGCACCGGACGTCGCATCGTCCGAAGGTACGCCGGTCGTCGCGTTCGGGTTCAGGCGACCTCGCCGAGGGCGAGCGGCAGCTGTCCCGGCGCCGGCACGAAGGCGCCGATCGGGAGCGTCTCGTCCGGTTCCAGGCGAACGAGGCGGCGGTCCTCGATGCCGTGGCGCTCACGCAGGCCCGCGACGCGCGCCTTGACGGGGCCCGCGAGGTCCTTGCCGAGGTAGGGGCCCTTCGCGTACAGCCGTTCGTAGGTCGGGACGAGCTCCGGCCAGTCGCGTGCGAGGTGGTCGAGGAAGTGCTCGCGCGTGCCGGGCTTGAGGTAGAGCAGGTTCGCCCACACGCCGGTCGCGCCGGCGTCGCGAGCCGCCTTGACGACGTCGTCGAGGAGCTCCGGCCGATCCGACAGGCCGGGCAGGATCGGCGCCATGCCGACGCTGGCCTTGATCCCGTGGTCGACGAGCTCGCGCAGGGCCCGGAGCCGCTGGCGGGGCGGCGCGGTCCCGGGCTCGGTCAGGCGCCAGATCTCGCGGTCGAGCGTCGGCACGGAGAACGTGACCGACACCTCGGCCATCCGCGCAGCCTCGGTCAGCACGTCGATGTCGCGCACGATCAGGGGACCGCGGGTGATGATCCCGAACGGCGTCGCGAACTCGCCGAAGGCCTGGATCGCGCGACGCGTCAGGCGCCATCGACCCTCGGCGGGCTGGTACGGATCGGTCGCGGTGCCGACGGCCACCTGCTCCCGGTGCCAGCTCTTGCGCGTCAGCTCGCGACGCAGCACCTCGACCAGGTTGGTCTTGACGCGGATCGAGGTCCCGTAGCGGTCGTCGGCCGGCCGGTCGGCGAGGGCCTCGAACGCCCGGACGAAGCAGAACGTGCAGCGGTGGGCGCAGCCCATGTACGGGTTGAGCGACCAGTGGAACGACATGCCCTTCACGCGGTTGAGCGCGATCTTGCAGGGCTCCTCGCGGTACTCCGAGCGCATCGTCGCCAGAGGATAGAACATCCGTTCTAATCCGTCGAGCCCGGATCGGCCTAGGATCCCGCCGCGAGCTCGGCGAGCAGCTCGCGCGTTGCCGCCACGATCCGCTCCTGCTGCGCCTCGCGGCTGATCGTCGCCGGCGGGTCGTTCGGCTGGCCGGTGTACCAGCCCATCTGCTCGTGGTTGCCGCCCTCGATCGGATCGAACCGGACGACGGCCGGGCCGCCCATCTTGGCGACCGCGTCCGGGCTCGTGAACGACGGCACGCCGTGGTCGAGCGTCCCGTAGCTCGACAGGACGCGAAGGTCCGAGCCGGAGAGGTCCGCCGCCGGGTACGACGCCCAGAGGACGAGGCCGTTGACGGTGGCCGGGTGACCGCCGATGAACTGGGACGCCATCGAGCCGCCGAGGGAGTGGCCGCCGACGGCCCACCGCTGGATCTCCGGGTGCGCCTCGATCACCCGTTGCGCGGCGTTGATGTCGAACACGGCCAGGTTGAACGGCACGTCGACGATCGCGACCAGGTAGCCCGCCTCGGCGATCGCCCGTGCCGCCGGCGCGTACGCCGCCGGAGGGACCTTTCCGCCGGGGTAGAGGACCAGGCCGACCGTCGGCTCGGCCGCCCTCGGCGTGTAGAGCAGGGTCCCGTCGGCGGCCACCTCGTACTCGACCGCGTCGGTGGAGGCGAGCGCCGCTGTCGCTTCCGGCAGCAGCGGGACCGGTTGCGCGTACCACAGGAACGCGCCCGCGGCGACGACCACGAGGACCACGAGGAGCCCGATGACGGCGATCGCGATGCGCCGGCCACGTCCGGCCCGCCGCGACTCGCTAGTGGTCGTGGGTCGTCGCCGGCCGGTCGTCGGCCTTCGCCGCGCCGGCACACTCGGCGCACAGGCCGGTGATCGTCAGGTGGCCCACGTCGGCGATGAAGGCGAACCGGCGCTCGATCGGCCGGACCAGGGCGCCCGTGACGTCCGCGTCGAGCTCCCAGGTCTGGAGGCACGCCCGGCACTGCAGGTGGCCGTGGTCCGCTCCCGGGAGGACGTGGAACTCCTCCCGACCGGCGGCCGAGTGGCTGTGCCGGATGTAGCCAAGCTCCTCCAGCACGTCGAGCGTGCGGTACACCGTCGACGGCGTCGTGTCCGGGTCGCGCTCGCGACAGCGCTCGACCAGCTCGCTGCCGGTGATGTGCCCGTTGGTCGCCTCGAGGACGTCGAGGATCAGGCGCCGCTGCGGTGTCCAGCGCAGGCCGCGTGAGCGCAGGTCGTCGCGGATCCGGCTCCACAGCGCGGCCGTATCCGTCGTCACGGCCGGTTCCTCGGCGACGCCGTGGCGCGCCTCGTGACGGGGTGATCCGATGTCGGCCATCGAACGCAGTATATGACGCAGGTTGTTGTTGCCTGTCGTTGCAACAGGCGAGGACTCCGACTACCATCGAACGGCACCCACGCACGGAGGGACGCATGTTCGCCGCGATCGTCGGTCCGGGGATCGACACGACGCCACTGCCGCCTCAGATGCACGCCCCGGATGGCTTCCTGTCCGTCCCGGTCGCCGGCGTCATGTGGCTGATCACGATCGCGGTCCTGGCGATCTCCGTCCGCAAGACCAACGAGACGCTCGACGAGCGGGCGATCCCGCTGATGGGCGTGACGGCGGCCTTCATCTTCGCGGCCCAGATGTTCAACTTCCAGGTGATCGGGGGCACCTCCGGCCACCTCCTGGGCGGCGTGCTGGCGGCGGTCCTCCTCGGGCCCTGGGCGGCGACGCTCGTGATGGCGTGCGTGATCGCGGTCCAGGCGCTCGTCTTCCAGGACGGCGGGCTCGTGGTGATGGGCGCGAACATCTTCAACATGGGCGTGGTCGGCACGCTCGGCGGCTACTACCTGTATCGATCCGTCGCCCGGCTCCTGGGCGGCGAGGACCGCGCCCGAATTCCTGCGGCCGGCATCGCGGCGTGGGCATCCGTGGTCGCGGGCTCGCTGTGCATGGCGGTCGAGCTCGGGATCAGCGGCACGACGCCGCTGGCGGTCGCGCTGCCGGCGATGGGCGGCCTGCACGTGTTCATCGGCATCGGTGAGGCGCTGATCACGATGGGCGCCCTGGCGTTCATCCAGGCCACCCGCTCCGACCTGTTCAAGCTGCGGGACGCCCGGCTGGCGAACCCGCGGCTGTCGACGGCGTAGGTGGGCGCCGACATGACCGACGAGCGGAGCCAGGACGCCGATCCGGCGGACGACGCCCCGACCGAGTCGCCCCCGCGCGGTCGCATCGGGCGCTGGTGGTGGGTCGTCGGCCTCGCACTCGCGGCGCTCGTCGTCATCGTCCTCGCGCCCCTGGCGTCGTCCGACCCGGATGGCCTCGAGCGGGTCGCCGAGGACAACGGGTTCCTGGGGCAGGCGCAGAGCACGATCACCTCGTTCATCCCGGACTACACCGTCCCCGGCATCGGCGGCAGCCTGTCGACCGTGATCGCCGGGCTCATCGGGATCGCCGTCGTCGTCGGCCTGATGCTGCTGCTCGGCCGCGTCCTCGCCCGACGCCGACCCTAGGAGCACGACGCTGGACCTCGACCGCTACGTCGCCCGCGAGAGCCCGGTCCATCGCGCCGACGCCCGACTGAAGTTCATCGCCACGGTGGCGTTCATCGTCACCATCAGCCTGCTGCCGATCGGCTCGTTCCTCGCCCTCGGGCTGGCCGAGCTGGTCGTCATCGCCGTGTCGGTCGCCGCCCGCCTCGGCCCCTTCCGGCCGGCCAAGCGGGCGTTCCTCGCGGCGCCGTTCCTGCTCGCGGCGCTGCCCCTCGTGTTCACGAAGTCGGGCGACCCGCTGGGCTCGATCGACCTCGGGCCGATCACGCTCACGATCAGCGGCGAGGGCCTGCGGCAGTTCGCGACGATCGCGCTCAAGAGCTGGATCAGCGTCCAGGCGGCGCTCCTGCTCGCGTTCACGACGCCGTTCCACGACCTCGTCGACGGCCTCCGCCAGCTGCGCCTGCCGCGGGTCATGGTCGCGATCATCAGCTTCATGTACCGCTACCTCGCCGTGCTGGGCGAGGAGTCGAGCCGGATGTCGCGCGCCCGTGCCTCGCGGTCGGCGGCCGCCCCCGACGGCCGCAAGGGCGGGGGATCGATCGCGTGGCGCGCCCGGGTCACCGGATCGATGGTCGGCTCGCTGTTCCTCCGCTCGTACGAGCGCAGCGAGCGGATCTACGCGGCGATGCAGGCGCGCGGGTTCGAGGGCGAGTTCCGCCACCTCCACAGCCGGGCGCTCGAGCCGGTCGAGTACGCGACGCTCGCCCTGATCCTGCTCGCGTGTGTCGCGTTCACCGTCGCCGTCAACGTGTGGGGACCCGTGCTGTGACGACGATCGACCCCCGGGACGCGGCGCCGCCCAGCGCGGACGAGCACGTCCACGAGCACACCCACGCGCACGGGCACGACCACGACGGCACCGGGCATGCGCACGTCCACGGCGAGCCCGGCGACGTCGGGTCCGCGTCGCCGGCGACGATCGTCGATCGAGCACCTGCACTTCCGATACCCCGACGGGTTCGAGGCGCTCAAGGGGCTCGACCTCTCGATCGGGGCCGGCGAGAAGGTCGCCCTCGTGGGGCCGAACGGGGCCGGCAAGAGCACGCTGATGCTGCACCTCAACGGCATCCACGAGCCGACCCACGGGACCGTGCGGATCGGCGGGACGGTGGTCGACCGGTCGACCGTGCGGCGGATCCGGGCCCGGGTGGGGCTCGTGTTCCAGGATCCCGACGACCAGCTGTTCAGCCCGACGGTGTACGAGGACGTCGCCTTCGGTCCGCTCCACATGGGCGTCGCGAGCGACGAGATCCACGATCGCGTGGAACGGGCCCTCGAGGCCGTGGGGATGAGCGGCTTCGAGCGCCGGATCCCGCATCGCCTCAGCCTCGGCCAGCGCAAGCGCGTCGCGCTGGCGACCGTGCTGTCGATGGACCCCGAGGTGCTGGTGTTCGACGAACCGTCGGCCGGCCTCGACCCCCGTGGGCGACGCGAGCTGATCGGCGTGCTGGGCGGCCTGACGCAGACGCTGCTGGTCTCGACGCACGACATGCGCCTGGTCGACGAGGTCTTCCCGCGGACCGTGGTCATGGACGACGGCCGGATCGTGGCCGACGGCCTGACCGGCGCGATCCTGGGCGACGAGAAGTTCCTCCAGGCCCACGGGCTGGAGCGGCCCTAGCCCGCGGTCACCGCCTGCATCGCCGCGAGGCGGCCGGCGATCGCGTCCGCGAGCGCGTCGACATCGGCCTCGCCGGCCGGCGTGGCGATCGCGCCCATCCCGCGTGGCGCGATGTGGAAGCCGTCGACCAGCAGCCCGAGGAACAGCGCCGCGGCGGGCGGCCACTCGCCGGCATCGAGCGTCGGTCCCGGGACCACCTGGAACAGCGAGGCGATCCCGTCGACCCGCGCGTCGACGCCCGATCGCCGCCAGCGTGTCGGTGAGCCGCGTCCGCAGGCGATCGCCCAGCTCGTCGAGGCGGGCGTAGCGGTCGGGCGTGAGGTAGCGCAGCGTCGCGAGGCCGGCCGCCGCCGCGACCGGGTTGCCGTTGAAGGTGCCGCCGTGGCCGAGGGCGCCCGGCCGCCGGGCATCGAACTGGTCCATGACGTCGGCCCGTCCGCCGAACGCCGCCAGCGGATAGCCGCCGCCGACGATCTTGCCCAGCGTCGTGAGGTCGGGCCGGACCCCGAGCCGGCCCTGCGCCCCGTTCGGTCCGACCCGGAACGCGATGATCTCGTCGAACACGAGGAGGGCGCCGATCCGGTCGGCGATCTCGCGCAGCCGGGCCAGGAACCCCGGATCGGCGGCGCGGACGCCGCCCGCACCCTGCACGGGCTCGATCAGGATGGCGGCGACGTCGTGCTCGACGGGGCCGAGGACGCGCTCCACGCCCTCCGCGTCGCCCCACGGCAGCTGGACGACGAGGCGCGAGACCTCGTCGGGGACGCCGGGGGTCCACGCCTGCACCGTGTCGTGCGTGCCGTGGTACGCGTGGTCGAACGTCGCCACGTGGGAGCGGCCCGTGAAGGCCCGCGCCGCGCGGATGGCGAACATCGTCGCCTCGGTGCCCGAGTTCGTGAACCGGATGCGCTCGACCGACGGCAGGCGGGAGCGGATCTCCTCGGCCAGCTCGACCTCGACCTCGGTCGGCGCCGCGAACGCGGACGCGCGCTCGACCTGCTGCCGGACCGCCTCGACGACCACGGGATGGCTGTGGCCGAGGATGAGCGACGTGTAGTTGCCCAGGAAGTCGCGGTACTCGTTGCCGTCGACGTCCCAGGTCCGGATGCCCGCGCCGCGGACCATGTACGGCGGGTACGGCGGGCTGAACACCGTCGTCCGGGTCGACCCGCCGGGGATCGAGCCGCTCGCGCGCTCGAACAGGGCCGCCGAGCCGGGCGTCCGGGCGCGATAGTCGTCGACGAGGCTCACGGCCGCAGTGTCGCACCGCCGTCCAGCCTCGGGGACGGCGCTCGCCTAGGCCGCTCCGACCACCACCTCCTCGTCCTCGGCGTCGCCCCGACGGGCCCGCCGGAGCCGGGCGTCGGCCAGCGCGTCGCCCAGGATCCGGGCGAGCTGGTCCCACTCGATCAGGAACGCGTCGTGGCCCTTGGTCGAGTGGAGCTCTCGATAGGTGGCCTCGACGCCGGCCGAGCGCGCGGCCTCGACAAGCGCTCGCACCTGCGCCGGGCCGTAGAGGATGTCGTCCTGGATGCCGAGCCCGGTGAGCCCGACGTTCGCCGCCGGCCAGCGCGGCGAACGCCGATCCGATGCCGCCGCGCGCCCGGCCGACGTCGTGGCCGTCCATCACCCGGACCAGCGCGCGGTACGTGTCGCGGTCGAAGCGCTCGACCAGCTTGTCGCCCTGGTGGTCGAGGTAGGAGTTGATCGAGAACCGGCCGTCCGACTCGCGGGCGCGGCCGAACCGGCCGTCGAAGTCGGCCTCCGATCGATAGGTGGTCATGGCCAGCTGGCGGGCGAGCGCGAGGCCCTCGTCGCCGAGCCGGTCCACGAGCTCGAGCTGGATGTGGTTCCACGCGATCGCCATCGAGCCCGTCGCCGCCGGGGCGGCGATCGGGACGACGTGATCGACGCTCGCCGGGCGCTCGAGCGCGACCTCGAGCGAGATCATCCCGCCCAGCGAGCCGCCGGTGACGACGGCCCAGCGGTCGATGCCGAGGGCGTCGGCGAGGGCCCACAGGGCCCGGGCCTCGTCGCGGGCGGAGACGGCGGGGAACCACGCTCCGTAGGGCCGGCCGGTGACCGGGTTGATCGACGAGGGTCCCGTCGAGCCGTAGCTGCCGCCGAGCAGGTTCGCGCACAGGACGCCGACGGCGTCCGTGTCGAAGGCGCAGCCCGGGGCCGATGAGGGGCGCCCACCAGTCGCCGGCCGCGTCGGCCGAGCCGGTGAGCGCGTGGATCACGAGGACCTGCGGCGCGTCCGGGCCGGGCCCGTCGTGCCGGTAGGCGAGCGTGAGGGGCAGGGGAGGACCGCCGGCCTCGAGCTCGAACGGCCCGAGGTCGGCGGGGATGATCCGCCCGGTCCCGAGGGGAAGCCGGGCGGCGTCGGGGTCGCGTTGGCGTCGGCGCCATGGCCGGCGCCTCAGGCCGTGACGAGCTCGCGCGGGGCCGACGGGTCGGTCGCGGCGCGGAGCGCCTGGTCGAGGTCGGCGATGAGGTCGTCGACGTGCTCGAGGCCCACCGACAGGCGGACGAGGTCCTCGGTGACGCCCGTCGCCGCCTGCTCTTCGGCGCTCAGCTGCTGGTGGGTCGTGCTGGCGGGGTGGATGATCAGGCTCTTCGCGTCGCCAACGTTGGCCAGCAGGCTGAAGATCTTGACGCTGTCGATCAGCCGCCGGCCGGCCTCCGAGCCGCCCTTGACGCCGAACGTGACGATGCCGCCGAAGCCGCCGTTCAGGTAGCGCACGGCGGTCTCGTGCGCCGGATGCGAGCGGAGGCCCGGGTAGCTGACCCACTCGATCTCCGGCCGGTCCTCGAGCCAGCGGGCGATCGCCAGCGCGTTCTGGCTGTGGCGCTCGATCCGCAGCGGGAGCGTCTCGAGGCCCTGGAGGAACAGGAACGCGTTGAACGGGCTGAGCGCGGCGCCGACGTCCCGCAGCCACTGGACGCGCAGCTTGAGGATGAACGCGAGGTTGCCGAACGCCTCGGTGTAGACCACGCCGTGGTAGCTCGGATCCGGGGTCGTGAACTCCGGGAACCGGCCCGAGGCCACCCAGTCGAAGTTGCCGCCGTCGACGACGACGCCGCCGATCGACGTCCCGTGGCCGCCGATCCACTTGGTCGCCGAGTGGATGACGATGTCGGCGCCGTGCTCGATCGGCTTCGCGAGCAGCGGGGCGAAGGTGTTGTCGACGACGACCGGGACGCCCTTGGCGTGGGCCACGTCGGCGATCGCGCGGATGTCGTGGACGTCGAGGCGCGGGTTGCCGATGGTCTCGAGGAACACGGCCTTGGTCCGCTCGTCGATCGCGGGCCCGAAGCTCGCCGGGTCGAGCCCGTCGACGAACTTCACGTGGATCCCGAGCTTCGGGAGCGTGTAGTGGAACAGGTTGTAGGTGCCGCCGTAGAGGCTGCTCGAGCTGACGATGTTGTCGCCCGCGCCGGCGAGGTTGAAGATCGTCAGCGTCTCCGCCGCCTGGCCGGACGCGAGCGCGAGGGCCGCGACGCCGCCCTCGAGCGCGGCGACCCGCTCCTCGAACACGCCGTTGGTCGGGTTCATGATCCGGGTGTAGATGTTCCCGAACTCCTGCAGGCCGAACAGCCGCGCCGCGTGGGCGGCGTCGTCGAACACGTAGGAGGTCGTCGCGTAGATCGGGACCGCGCGGGCGTTGGTCGCAGGATCCGGCTTCTGGCCGGCGTGGAGCGCCTGGGTCTCGGGATGCAGGTTCGGCAGGGCGGTGGGATCGAAGCTCATGTCGGGTGCTCTCCGGTCGAGTGCGTCGGAGTCGAGTGAGAGGCCCCTGGGCGTTCGATCCGGGCGGCTCCCGTCGTGTGTGCCGGAGAACAAAAGAGCCGTGAACCCTTCTGGTTCACGGCCCCGGGACCTCGGCACCCGAGATCCCCGCTGTCACCTGCTGATCGTCAGCGCGGGAAGTCTCGGCGCCCGTCCTCCGCACGGCGGGGCCGCCCACGCATACACATCGACCAGGACAAGGTGGTGTGCGTCATCAGGTGGCCGAGGATGCCCGACGTGGCTCGCGTGCGTCAACCGCTCCGCGGCGGTGCAACCGAAACGCAACCCGGGTCTTGCGCGGCACGCGACGGCGCCGCCCAGGCCCAGCCGCGCGAGACTCGAGCGAGTGCCCGCCGTCGCCGGCGGGCCACGCTGGGATCGCGAGAGGCAGGCGCTCGTCAGCTGCCGGCGCTCGGCGAAGGGGAGGCCTCGTCGGCCCCGCGTCCTTGTCGTGGCCGAAGCCCCAGCCGAAGCCGTGGCCGCGACCGAAGCCGCGGAAGCCCCCGTTGCCCAGGAACCCGCGGCCGATCGTCTGGAGCTCCTCGGTCGTGATCTTGCCGTCGTCCATCAGGTTCGTGAGCTCGCGCAGCGGGCTGTCGGCGGGCAGCTGGTCCAGCTCGTCCTGCGTGATCTCGCCGTCGGCGAGGAACCCCTTGACCTTCTCGGCCTGCGCGCGGAGGGCCTCCATGCGGGCCTTCGCGTCCGCGAGGCGCTGCTCGCGCTCGGCCTGGAGGCCGTCGAGGATCGCCTGCTTCTGGCTGGCGTTGATCGTGCCCTTGGCGACGAGATCGTCGAGGACGCTCGTCAGGGCCTCGTCCTTGAACTCGCGCTTCGGGGCGGCCGATGCGCCGGGCGACGGCGACTCGGCGGCCGGCACGACGGCCGTGCCGCCCGGCGACGAAGTTCCGGTGCTGGCGAGCACCGCTCCGGCCCCCAGGACCACGAGCAGGCCCGCGACCGGGATGACGAACGTCTTGCTGAGCTTCACGTAGGCCTCCGGGATGAGCGCCGTGACGGGCGCGCGGGTGGAATTGGCTACACGCTGGCCGGGCCCGCTGAAGGCGACCCGTGTTCCGGCTGTGAGTTTGCTGTGAGTGGCGAAGCCTCCGGAGCGAGCGCCGGCGAGGGCGAGTGTGCCGGCGAGACCGCCGGCGACGGGGGAGTCGATGGCGATGCGGCCGCGGCGGAGACCTCGGACGACGACGCCGGGACCGCCGCGACGAGCGGCAGCCGGACGACGAACGTCGCGCCGCCGCCGGCCGTGGCCTCGTGCCAGATCCGGCCGTCGTGGGCCTGCACCAGCGCCGACGCGATCGAGAGCCCGAGGCCGGTGCCGCCGTTGTCGCGCGATCGCCCCGGGTCCTCGCGGTAGAACCGGTCGAACACGGTCGACCCGACGGCGTCGTCGATCCCCCGGCCGTGGTCGACCACGCGCAGCTCCGCGTCGGCGCCGTCGGCGTGGGCGACGACCTCGAGCGGCGAGTCGGGCGGCGTGTGCACGCGGACGTTGGCGATCAGGTTGCCGACCACCTGCCGGAGCCGGTCCTCGTCGCCGGCGACGTCGATGCCCGGTTCGATCGTGGCCTCGATCGGACGGCCGGGCTCGAGGGCCCGCGCGTCGGCCACGGCGTCGTCGGCGATCCGGGACAGGTCCACGCGGTCGTGCCGAACCGGGCGGCCCTGGTCCAGGCGGGCGAGCAGCAGCAGGTCGTCGACCAGCGCGCCCATGCGCCGGCTCTCCGTCCCGATCCGCGTCATCGCGGTCTCGAGGGCCTCGGGATCCGACAGCCCGCCGGCTCGATACAGGTCGGCGTAGCCGCGCACCGCGGTCAGTGGCGTGCGCAGCTCGTGCGACGCGTCGGCGACGAACCGCCGCAGCCGCTCCTCGCTCTGCGCCTTGGCCTCGAGCGCCGCCTCCTGCTCGCCGAAGCTCGTCTCGATCCGGTCGAGCATCGCGTCGAACGCCGTCCCGAGGCGGCCGACCTCCGTCCCGTCGTGCGGCACGCCGGCGCGCTGGCTGAGGTCGCCCCCGGCGATCCGCTCGGCCGAGCGGGCGATGCGCTCCAGCGGCAGCAGGTCATGGCGGACGACGAGCCACGCGACCACGAGCAGGCCGACGAGCGCGAGCGTCCCGGTCAGGAGGAGCGTCCGGATCAGCGCCCCCACGGCGGCGTCGACCCCAGCGAGCGGCGCGGCGATCGCGAGCGTGATGTTCGGTCGCGAGCGCTGCGTCAGCACGCGGTAGCTCATGGACCCGTCGACGGCCGGGCGCTCCGCGATCTGCCCGTAGGCCTCGGCGGGGATGCCGGCCGGATAGACCGGCAGCACCGGCAGGGGATCGGGGTCGCTCGCGAAGCCGGACGGATACGAGCGGACGACGTGGCCCTGGCGGTCGAGGCGAAGCACCGCGAGCCGCCGGCCCGCGTCGTTGTCGGGCGCCGCGAGGCCGCCGAGCCGCTGGAGCCCTCCGCCCGGCCCGCCGAGCGACAGGAGCTCGTGATCCACCCGGTCGACGAGGCTCGCCCGCGTGAGCCCCACGAGCAGCGCGCCCGCCGCGAGCAGCGCGATCGACAGCATCACCGCCAGCGAGATCAGGAGCCGGGCGCGGAGGCTCATCGGCCGTCAGTCCGCGTGCCGTCCGCCGACGGAGGCGCGGTCGCGATCGCGATCGACGTTCGCCTGGCGGGAGCGCTCGTCCGCCCGCAGCACGTAGCCGAACCCGCGCACGGTCCGGAGCAGCCGCGGCTCGGCGCCGTCGAGCTTTCGACGGAGGTAGCTGACGTACGTCTCGACGACGTTGTCCTCGCCGTTGAAGTCGTACTGCCAGACGTGGTCGAGGATCTGCTGCTTCGAGAGCACCCGCTCGGGGTTGAGCAGGAAGTAGCGCAGCAGCCGGAACTCGGTCGGCGACAGCTCGACCTCGTCGCCGCCCCGCCAGACCTGGTGCCGGTCCTCGTCCATCTCGAGGTCGCGGTAGCGCAGCCGGGCGTCGCTGCCGTCGCCGCCGCGGACGCGCCGCAGGAGGGCCCCGATCCGGAGCGTCAGCTCTTCGAGCGAGAACGGCTTGGTGACGTAGTCGTCGCCGCCGCGCACGAAGCCGGTGACCCGGTCGTCCTCGGAGTCGCGTGCGGACAGGAAGATCACGGGCACGAAGTCGCGGGCGTCACGGAGGCGGCGGCAGACCTCGAAGCCGTCGATGTCGGGGAGCATGACGTCGAGCACGACGAGGTCCGGGGCGGCCGATGCGGCGGCGTCGAGGGCGGCGTGCCCCGAGGCCGCCGTCGAGACGCGGTAGCCCATGTAGCGCAGGGCGGTCGCGAGGAGGTCGGTGATCGCGGGCTCGTCGTCCACGACCAGGATGTGGGCGGGACCCGCGGGCGCGACGTGCATGGGCGTATCTCACGCTCCGTGGCTGAGAGTTTCCTGTGAGCCTGCCGTGAGATCGGGCCCCGGGCCATCGCCCGAAACTCCTACCATCGCCGCATGCCCACCCTGCCCGCCACGTTCCGTGCCTTCGTCGTCGACCGCCCCGAGGGCGGCGCTTTCAGCCGCGGCCTGCGCGACCTGGCGATCGGTGACCTGCCGCCGGGCGAGGTGACGGTCCGGGTCGAGTGGTCGAGCGTCAACTTCAAGGACGGCCTCGCGGCCCGCGAGGACGGCCGCGTCGCGCGCGGCTACCCGCTCGTGCCGGGGATCGACCTGGCAGGGACGGTGGCCGCGTCGGAGGACCCCGCGATCCCGGTGGGCTCGCCGGTGCTCGCGAACGGCTACGACATCGGGACCGCGCGCCACGGCGGGTTCGCCCAGTACGCCCGCATCCCCGCGGGCTGGGTCGTGCCGATGCCCGACGGCCTCACGGCGCGCGACGCGATGGCGATCGGCACCGCCGGCTTCACCGCGGCGATGAGCGTCGTCGCCCTCGAGGCGCGAGGCCTGCGCGCCGGCGATGGACCGGTGCTGGTGACCGGCGCGTCCGGCGGCGTGGGCTCGACCGCCGTCTGCCTGCTCGCCCAACGCGGTCACGAGGTCTGGGCGGCCACCGGCAAGCCCGACGAGCACGACCGGCTCCGGGCGATGGGCGCGGCCGGGTTCCTGGCCCGCGACGAGGTCACGGCGCCCGGTCGGCCCCTCGAGTCCGCGAGATGGGCGGGCGCCGTGGACACCGTCGGCAGCGCGACGCTGCCGTACGTCCTGCGCACGCTCCGGATCGGCGCCGCGGTCGCGTCGTCGGGCAACGCCAGCGGCGCGGACCTCACGACGACGGTCTTCCCGTTCATCCTGCGCGGCGTCGCGCTGCTCGGCATGGACTCCGCCAACCTGCCGATCGACGAGCGCCGCGCGCTCTGGGGCCGGCTCGCCGCCGACCTGCGGCCGCAGGGGATCGCCGACGGGATCGCCGAGGTCGGCCTCGACGGGCTCGAGCCCGCCCTGGACGCCATCGTGGCCGGCGAGGCCAGGGGTCGCTGGGTCGTGCGGGTCGCGGGCTAGCCGCTCAGCCGTCGAGCTCGCCGCGGAGCTGGGCCAGCGCCCGCTCCAGCGGCTCGCGGGCGGCCGCCGGCGGATAGGGCGCGGCGGCGATCGCGTCGTCGAGCGACGCGTCGCCGCGCTGCACGGTCAGCGCGAGGTCGGCGATCGCCCGGATCTCCGCGAGCGACCGCTCCACGAACGCTCGATCGCCGTGAGCGCCATGTCCGGGGACGACGACCGTTTGCTCGCCGACCAGGCTGAGCGTCGCTTCGAGGGTCGCCGGCCAGTCCAGCGGATACCCGTCACTGAACGACGGCGGCGCGCCTTCCTCGACCAGGTCACCGGCGCACAGCACATCGGCATCCGGGATCCTGACCACGATGTCGTTGTCGGTATGTCCGCGACCGTGGTAGGCGAGCTCGACCACTCGCCCATCGAGGTCGATCGACGCGTTCGTTGTGAACGTTGAGTCAGGGGGGTCGAGAACGACGGCCGCGAGCTCGCTTGCGAGGTCCGGAATGCGCGGCCGCGATCGAAGACCGCATCAGCTCGCCGGTGAGCTGGATCATCGTCGCGCACCGCTCGTGCCCCCAGATGACGGCGGGCCGGAAGACCGCGTTGCCGAAGGCATGGTCGTAGTGGCCGTGCGTGTTGACGACGATGCCGACCGCGGGCGAGCCGAGATCCCGCAGGTCCGCGAGGATCTCGCGTGCCTGCTCGAGCGTGGATCGCGTGTCCACGATGAGCGCCGCGTCGCCGCCGAGCACGGCGACGATGTCCTGGTCGAAGAAGGCGTATCGACGCACGAACACGCGGTCGCCGATCTCCGTCCATCGCTCGCTCACGGTGGCATCGTACCGACGGCCGAGCCGACCGGATACGCTCCGTCGCGCACGAGGAACCGCTGATGACCGAGCCCGGGATCGCGCCGTTCGCCCCCTCGATGGCCACCGCGCGCATGGCCGACGGCACCATCCTGCGGACCGTCCACTGGCCGGAGCCCGACGACCCGTGGGCGACCGGGCTCATCGTCCACGGCCTGGGGGAGCACGCGGGCCGCTACGCGAACGTGGCCACGCCGCTGGCGGCGGCGGGCCTCGACGTCCACGGCTACGACCAGCGGGGCTTCGGCGCCTCGGCGGGACGGCGCGCCTACGTCGATCGATGGAGCGACTTCCACGACGACCTCGAGGAACGGCTGACCGCGCTCGAGGCCGCTCGTCCCGACCGGCCGCTCGTGCTGTACGGACACTCGTTGGGCGGCCTCGTCGCCGCGGGCTATGTCCTGTCCGACCGTCAGCGGCCGCTGCCCGACCTGCTCGTGCTGTCGTCGCCGGCCTTCGACGACGGCTACCCGGGCTGGCAGCGATCGCTCGTGTCGGGCCTGAACCGGCTGGTGCCGAAGATGGACATGTCGAACGGCGCCCTCGGCAAGAAGCTGTCCCACGATCCGGCGATCCGCGAGGCCTACGACGGCGATCCCCTCAACCTGCAGCGGTCGACGGTGCGCCTGGGGCACGAGGGGTTCGTCGAGCAGGCCCGGGTCAACGCGGCGATCGATGCGATCGACGCGATGCCGATGCCGACCTACGTCTTCCACGGCTCGGACGATGCGATCGTGCCCGTCGCCGCGTCGGCACCGATCGGCGAGAAGGGCAACGTGATCCGCCACGTCCACCACGGGCTCCGCCACGAGACGCACCACGAGGCCGAGCACGAGGCGGTGATGGCCGAGGTGGTCGCCTGGCTCGAGGCCCAGCGGATCTCGCTCGGCGGCGGTGCGCGGGTCGGTTCCGGGGCCGGCGCGAGAGTCGAGGTGTAAACTCGCGGGACAATCGAAGACCGCCTCCGGGGAGCGCTCGACGCGCTGAGAGTGTGGCTCCAGGCCACAGACCCGCGGAACCTGATCCGGTTCATACCGGTGTAGGAAGCAGGCCCGCAACGCATCCCGCCGTCCCCGGCATCGGGGGCGGCGTTCGTGCTTGATGGAGGTCACGGTTTCGATGGCGACGACGATTTCGAGTCCGGGAACGGCCGCCCCGCCCTCGACCGCGTGGCGCACCCGCGACATCGTGGTCACCGCGATCATCGGCGTCACGTTCGGCGTCGTGTTCTGGGTGTGGGGTCTTGCCTGGGGCGGGCTCGACGCGGTGTTCGTGTTCGCGCCCCCGCTCAAGGACCTGCTCTACGCGGTGTGGCTGATCCCGGCGGTCCTGGCGCCGTACATCGTCCGCAAGCCGGGCGCCGCGGTGTTCGCGGAGATGGTCGCGGCCGGCGTCTCGGCGATCCTCGGCAGCCAGTGGGGTCCGGACACGCTCCTGTCGGGGTTCATCCAGGGCGCCGCCGCCGAGCTCGTGTTCGCCTTCACCCTGTATCGCGTGTGGACCTTCCCGATCCTGGCCGCGGCGGCCATCGCGTCGGCGGCCGGGGCGTGGCTCCACGACTGGGCGCTGTACTACACGGCCACCTCGCTCGAGGTGCAGCTCGTCCGGGGCCTGATGATGGCGATCTCCGCCGTCGTGATCGTCGCCGGCGGGTCCGTCGTGCTCGTCCGGGCGCTCCGCCAGACGGGCGTGCTCGAGGGGTTCCCCACTGACGGCTGAGCCGGTCGCCGGCCGGCCGGGCGCGATCCGCGCCGAGGGACTGGCCTTCCGGTTCGCGAGCCGCCCGATCCAGGCGTTCAGGGACGTCTCGTTCGAGGTCGAGCCCGGCGAGTGCCTGCTGATCGTCGGGCCGTCCGGGTCGGGCAAGAGCACGCTGGCGCTCGCGCTGGCCGGCCTCGTCCCGCGCGAGTTCCCGGGCGACTGGGAGGGACGCCTGGAGGTCGACGGCCTCGACCCGACGACGGCGTCGGGCGCCGAGGTCGCCGCGCGCGTCGGCCTCGTGTTCCAGGACCCCGAGAGCCAGCTCGTCATGGAGCGCGTCGAGGACGACGTCGCGTTCGGGCTCGAGAGCCGCGGCTGGCCGCGGCCCGCGATGCTGGCGCGGGTGCCGGAGGCGCTCGACGAGGTGGGGCTGGGCGGCCTCGAGCGCCACCGGACCTCGAAGCTGTCGGGCGGCCAGCAGCAGCGCCTCGCGCTGGCCGGCGCCCTCGCGCCGCGCCCCGGGATCCTCGTCCTCGACGAGCCGACCGCGAATCTCGACCCGCCCGCGGCCCGTGCGTTCGCCGCGCGCCTGGCGGCGCTGCGTCGATCGCGGGCGGTGACCATCGTCATCGTGGAGCACCGGGTCGACGTCGCGTGGCCGATCGCCGACCGGGTGCTGGCGCTCGGGCCCGAGGGGCGGCCCATCGACGTCGGGCGGCCGGCCGACGTCCTCGGCCCGTTCGCGTGCCCGCCTCGAGACGGCCGGGGCGTGGCTGCCGGACGACGCCGATCCGCGACGACGCCCGTCCCACGCGCATCCCGGGCCGGCCGCCGGTCCGGCCGTGCTCACCGCGCACGACGTCTCGTTCGCCTACGACGGCCCGGCCGTCGTCCACGACGTCGAGTTCGCGTTGACGCCGGGCGAGCGGGTCGCGCTGATCGGCACCAACGGCTCGGGCAAGTCGACCCTCGCCAAGCTGCTCGTCGGCCTCCTCCGCCCCACGACCGGCGAGGTCTTCCTCGGCGGTCGCGCCCCGGCCGATCTCGCGCCGATCGACCTCGCCGCGCGGGCCGCGTTCGTGTTCCAGGACCCGGAGCAGCAGTTCGCGCGGCTGCGCGTCGACGACGAGGTGATGCTCGGGCCTCGACGACGCGGGCCGCCGGCGCGCCGAGGCCCTGATGGACCACATCGGCCTCCCGCTCGGCCTGTTCGGCCCGCGCAGCCCGTACACCCTGTCCGGCGGGGAGCAGCGGCGCCTGTCGCTCGCGTCCGCGCTCGTCCGGAACCCGTCGGTGCTGGTCCTCGACGAGCCGACCTACGGCCAGGACCGCCACGGCCACGACGCGCTGCTCGAGATCCTCGCCGCCCACGTCGACAACGGGGCGGCCGTGCTGGCCGCGACCCACGACGAGCGCTTCATCGAGGCCTTCGCCGGCCGGATCGTCCGGATCGAGGCGGGGCGGATCGTCCACGTCGAGCTGGCCGAGGGCGGCCTGACCACGGCCGAGATCGTCGCGTGAGCACGCCCATGACCGCCGTCATCGAGCGCCTCGAGCCGTCCGAGGCGCAGCTGTCGAGCGTCCTCGGCCGGACCAGCCCGCTGGTCAAGCTCGTGATCGCGCTGGTCTGGCTCGTGGGGCTCGCGTTCACGCTCCGCATCTGGCCCCCGGCGTTCCTGACGGTCGTCGTGCTGCTGGCGGGCGTCGGCCTCGGCGGCATCCCCTGGGCACGCCTGTTCGTCGGCGTCGCGCCGCTCTGGCTGGCCGCGCTCGGGCTCGGCCTGTTCAACGCCCTGTTCGCCGGGGTGAACGCCGACCCGACGGCGTCGGTGGCGTTCGTCCTCGGACCGTTCCGGGTGACCTGGGAGGCCATCCTGGCGGGCGTGGGCCTGACCTCACGCGTGATCGCGATCGCGTCCGTGGGCGTGGTGTTCGGGCAGACGACCGATTCGACGCGCCTGGTCGACTCGCTGGTCCAGCAGGCGCGCGCGCCGGAGCGGTTCGCGTACGGGGCGCTGGCCGCGTACCAGGCGATCCCGCGGCTGATCGACCAGCTCTCGACGCTGCGCCAGGCGCGGCGCATCCGCGGGCTGCGCTGGAGCTGGCACCCGCGGCTGCTCGTCGGGCTGCTGGTGCTCGCGATCCGGCACGGCGACCGGCTCGCGCTGGCGATGGACGCGCGGGCGTTCGGCTCCGGTCCGCGGTCGCGCTACCGCGTGGTGCGCTGGACGTGGCTCGACGCTGGGGTCGCCGTCGGCGGCGTTCGTGCTGCTGGTCATCGCCCTCCGCCTCGGCTGACCGGCGACGGGTCGGCCCGCGCGGCGCCCGGTCGTCGTGCGATCATCGGCCCGCCCCAGACGCGACCGAGTGACCCGACGAGCGAGGTGCCAGCGTGGCCGACGGCCGGACGATCGTGTTCTTCCCCGAGGGGGCGTACGGCCCGACCAACAACTGCGTCGGGCATCGGCGACGTCCTCCGCCGTCGGGGCCACCGGGTCGTGTTCATCGTCGAGGAGTCGTTCGCGGGCAACCTCGAGGCCAAGGGGTTCGAGGAGCGGCTGATGCGACTCGGCCCGCCGCCGGCCGAGCCCGAGGTCCCGGGCCAGTTCTGGATCGACTTCATCCGCGACACCGCGCCGGTCTTCCGCAAGTCGACGCTCGAGCAGATCTCCGAGTTCATCCAGCCGACCTGGCAGGCCCTCATCGACGGCGCCAAGTACGTGAACCCGCGCCTCGAGGAGATCATCGGCGAGCTCGAGCCCGACGCGATCGTCGAGGACAACGTGGTCTCGTTCCCGGCGGTGATGGCCAGCGGGCGACCGTGGGCACGGATCGTGTCCTGCAACCCGGCCGAGCTCAAGGATCCGATCGTCGCGCCGTTCTCGTCGGGCTACGCGGCCGCCGACCCGAGCCGCTGGGCGATCTTCCAGGCCGAGTACCACCGGGTCCACGCCGACTCGTGGACGGACTTCGACGCCTTCTGCCGCGAGCACGGCGCGGGCGGCCTCGGCAACACCCCGCTCGGCCCCGAGTTCATGCACGAGTCGCCGTTCCTGAACCTGTACGCCTACCCCGCCGAGGCCGACTACCGGCGGATGAACCCGCTCGACCCGACGTGGCACCGGCTGGACTCGACGATCCGGGCGACCGACGGCGACTGGGCGCTGCCCGAGGACCTGGCGAGGCGCCCGGGTGCCCTGATCTACCTCTCGCTCGGGAGCCTGGGCTCGGCCGACGTCGAGCTCATGCAGCGGCTGGTCGACGTCCTCGGGCGGACCGAGCACCGGGTGATCGTGTCCAAGGGCCCGCTGGCCGACCAGATCCGGCTCCACGACAACATGACGGGCGAGTCGTTCCTGCCGCAGCCGGCGATCCTGCCGCAGGTCGACCTCGTGATCACGCACGGCGGCAACAACACCGTGGTCGAGTCGTTCCACAACGGCAAGCCGATGATCGTGCTGCCGCTGTTCTGGGACCAGGTCGACAACGCCCAGCGTGTCCACGAGACGGGCTTCGGGCGACGGCTGTCGACCTACGGGTTCGCCGACGAGGAGCTGACCGGGGCGATCGACGCGCTGCTCGCGGACACGGCGCTTCGCGAGCGGATGGCCACGATCGCCGCCCGGATGCAGGCGGCTCGGGGCACGGAACAGGCCGCGGACCTGATCGAGCGACTCGCCGCGACCCACGCCCCGGTGCTGCGCGGGGCCTGACGCTCGCCTCGTCCCGTCGGCCAAATCAGGTACCCGGTCCGCAAGAGATCCGGTAGCCGCCTGATGGCGCACCACCCTCGGAACCCTACGTTGGACCCACCCCGAAACGACGGGGCCGGATCCGCCGAGAGGAGCGGACAGGAGTCAGACCGATGACGACACGAGAGCGCCGCACCTACTTCGACCGGCTGTGCACGATGCGCGAGGCGTACGCACACCTCGACGCAGCCGACCGCGCCGGGATCACGCCGATCACGGAGGCGATCGCCGCCGCCGAGCAGGAGCTCGACCGGATCGCCGCCGAGGCGGACAGCCAGCCGCCGGCGGACCGGCGACGACCACGCAGCACCCCGGTCTGACGCCGAGGGCGTCAACCCGCGGCTTCGAGCTCCGTCCAGGTGCGGACCGGCATCCGCGAGTCGAAGACGGCGAACGTGCCCTTGCCGAGGGCCTTGGCCGCGTACATCGCGGCGTCCGCCCGGACGAGCACCTCCTGGGCGGCGGAGCCACGCTCGGAGCCGGGATGGAGTCGCGGAGCGAGCGCGATGCCGATCGATCCGTCGACGACGATCGACCGCCCGCCGAGCTGGATCGGCCGCCGGAGCTCCCGCAGGATCCGCTCCGCGGCCGCGGACGCCTCCTCGTCGGCGACGACGTTGACCAGCAGGACCGCGAACTCGTCGCCGCTCTGGCGGCCGACGACGTCGCCCTCGCGGACCGCGCGAGCCAGGCGCTCGGCCACCCGGCACAGGATCTCGTCGCCGGCCACGTGGCCGAAGGTGTCGTTGACCGCCTTGAAGCCGTCGAGGTCCACGAACAGCAGGGCGACGCGCCCGGGCTCCGCGTTCCTGACGCGCGAGGGCGCGCTCGAGGTGGTCGCGCAGCAGGACCCGGTTGGCGAGGCCGGTCAGGGGATCGTGCAGCGCGTCGTGGATCAGGCGCGACTCCAGCAGCTTGCGGTCCGTCGTGTCGACGAGCAGCCCCTGCGAGACCCGCTGGCCGCTCCGGGTGTCGTCGGCCATCGCGAACGCCTCGTCGCGGACCCAGACCTCCGAGCCGTCGCGAGCCAGCATCCGGTACTCCGCCCGGAGCGGCTCGCCGGTTCGCCAGTGCTCGTCGTACGCCGCGATCGCGGCGTCGCGGTCGTCCGGATGGATGCGGCTCGGCCAGAGCTCGGGGTCGTCGATGAGCTCATCGGGCCCGTAGCCGAGGATGCCGGCGATCTGCGGGCTCATGTAGGCGAGGCGACCGCCGTCCGACACCTGCGGATCGGCCATGTCGATGTAGACGGCGGCGGGGACGTGCTCGACGAGGACCTTCAGGCGCGTCGCGGACTCGTTGGCGTCTCGCGTGGCGCGCTCGAGGCCCGACGCGGACGTGCGCAGGCGCCGGAGCAGGATCGCGCCGCAGCCGAGGACGACGGTGAGCGCGGTCAGCGCGGCCACGAGCAGGACGGCGTTCGAGCCCGGCCCGACGGCGCCGAGGATCGCGGCGAGGCCGATCGCCGCGAGGACGATGGCGCCGCCGAACAACCCCACGACGTGAACGCCGTCGGGCACGCCGAACCGCTGGGTGGGCCGATCCACGCGCGGACCCTACGTCCGTCATTCCGGGTCGACCACCACCGAATGGGACCAGTACCCGGTCGTCGCGCGTCGCGAGGGACGGTCTCCGCTGGTCGCCCGGCCCCGAGAGGGGCACAATCCCCGCATCACCATCCGGATCCGCGGCAAGCGCGCTCGTCGGCGCGCGATGGAGGCCCCTGTGACCGAGACCCTGAACCCCGTCAAGGCGTACCAGCAGTTCATCGGCGGCCAGTGGGTCGACGCGGCGTCGGGGGAGACGCTGGACGTCGAGAACCCGGCCACCGGCGAGGTCGTCGCGACCGTCCCGGCGTCGAGCTCGGCGGACGTCGACCGCGCCGTCGACGCGGCGGCGAGCGCCTTCGAGTCGTGGTCGCTGACCACGCCCCAGACCCGCAGCCTGGCGCTGCTCAAGATCGCCGACATCATCGACGAGAACGCCGACGAGCTCGGCCGCCTCGAGTCCAGCCAGACCGGCAAGCCCACCGGCGCCGCGATCGACGAGATGACGACCTCGTCCGACCTGTTCCGGTTCTTCGCCGGCGCCTGCCGGGTGATGGAGGGCCTCGCGGTCACCGAGTACCTCGAGGGCCACACGTCGATGGTCCGCCGCGACCCGGTCGGCGTCGTGGCCTCGATCGCCCCGTGGAACTACCCGCTGTACATGGCGGCCTGGAAGCTCGGGCCCGCGCTCGCGACCGGCAACACCGTCGTGCTCAAGCCGTCGGCGCGCACGCCGCTCTCGGCGCTGCGGTTCGCCGAGCTCGTCTCCGAGCAGCTGCCGGACGGCGTCCTCAACGTGCTGTCGGGCTCGGGCGCGGCGATCGGCGACCTGCTGGTGGGCCACCCGAAGGTGCGGATGGTCTCGATCACCGGCGACACGGTCACCGGCAAGCACATCGCCGAGATCGCCGCCGGCACCGTGAAGCGGCTGCACCTCGAGCTGGGCGGCAAGGCGCCGGTGATCGTGTTCGACGACGCCGACGTCGAGCTGGCCGCCGAGATCATCAAGTCGGCCGGCTACTGGAACAGCGGCCAGGACTGCACGGCGGCCTGCCGCGTGATCGCCGGGCCCGCGGTCTACGACAAGTTCGTCAGCGCGCTGTCCGACCAGGTCAAGTCGATCAAGTGGGGCAACCCGGCCGACGCCGACGACCTCGACATGGGCTCGCTGATCGCGCAGGCCCAGGCCGACAAGGTCGAGGGCATGGTCGGCCGCGCGCTCGACGGCGCCGAGCTCGTCGTCGGCGGCCACCGGCCCGACCGGCCGGGCGCCTACTTCGAGCCCACGATCATCGCCAACCCGCGCCAGGACAGCGAGATCGTCCAGGACGAGGTCTTCGGGCCCGTCGTCACCGTCCAGCGCTTCTCGGACGAGGAGCAGGCGGTCCAGTGGGCCAACGACGTCAAGTTCGGCCTCGCGTCGTCGCTGTTCACGGGCTCGATCGCGAAGGCGATGCGGGTCGCTCGCCGGCTGCAGTTCGGCACCGTGTGGATCAACGAGCACTTCACGCTCGCGTCGGAGACCCCGCACGGCGGCGTGAAGGAGTCGGGCTACGGCAAGGACGGCTCGAAGTACGCCCTCGAGGACTACACGACCGTCAAGCACATCACGATCAACACGGGGATCTGATCGCCCGCTCCGGTCCGCCTCGCGCGGCCGACGCCCGCCGCGACCGGGTGCCATCGCGTCCCCGGTGACGGCGGACCTCGAGGCCGTCGCGGCGGCCGTCCGCTCGCTCGACCTCCAGGCGCTCGGCCGAGCGCCGCTGGTTCGCGACCAAGGGCACCGTCCCGGCCGAGGCGCGGCTCGCCCACGCCTTCGCGCTGTCCGCGTCGGCCGTGTTCGCGCTCGTCGACCTGTCCGCAGGCGACCGGACCGACCGGTACGCGATGGCGTTCACGGCCGCACGGGGACGGCGCGGGCCTGCGCGAGGCCGTCGAGGGCGACGGCGCCTGGCGGGCGCTCGCGTCGGCGATCGCCGACGGTCGCACGATCGCCGCGATGACGGCCGGCGACGACCCGTCGTCCGGTCCCGGAGCCGTCCTCGTGTGCGGCCCGTCCCCGGGGCTCGGCGCGCTGTGGGACGTCGAGGCACGCGGGCCGGTCGGGTCCGCCGTCGAACGGGCGCTGGGGCGGGACCAGTCGAACACGTCGGTCGTGCTGGGCGACGCGCTGCTGCTCAAGGCCTACCGCCGGATCCAGCCGGGCCTCAACCCCGACCTCGAGCTGACCGCGTTCCTGTCCGAGGAGGCGGCGTTCGCGGGCGTGCCGCGGCTGGCGGGCTGGGCGGAGGTCGTGACGCGGGACGCAGGGGCGTCGACGGTCGCGATGCTCCAGGCGTTCGTCGCGGACGCCGACGACGCGTACGAGACGACCGCGGAGCGCCTGGCCGCGTCGATCGGGTCCACGGAGCCGGCGGACCTCGAAGCGGCGACCGACCTCGCCGAGGACCTCGGCATCCTGGTCGCGGGGCTGCACGCCGCGCTGGTCGCGCCACCCGCGGACGCGCCGGACCTGAGCCCACGCCCGGCGACCCACGACGAGCTCCGGGCGTGGCGGCTGAACGCCACGCGGCAGCTGGCGGCCGCGCTGGCCGCGCTCGGACCGGTCGATCCCGGGCTGGCCGAGGAGCTGCGCCGCGACGCGCCCGAGATCACCGCCCGCTGGTCGCGGTTCGAGGCCGTCGCCGCGATGCCCCTGGTCATGCGCATCCACGCGGACCTCCACCTCGGCCAGGTGCTGGTCGCGGACGACGGCGATCGCGTGATCGACTTCGAGGGCGAGCCGCTGCGGCCGATCGAGGACCGGCGCCGGCTCGACTCGCCGCTGCGCGACGTGGCCTCGATGCTCCGGTCGCTCGACCACGTCGCCCGGAGCGCGCGCCGGCGGGCCGAGGCGCGCGCCGGCGGGCCGATCGACCGACCCGGGCTCGACGTCGACGCCTGGATCGAGCGGGCGCGCGACCGGTTCCTCGCCGCCTATGCCGGTACGCTGGGACGATCCGGGGCCCCGATCGTCGTCGACGTCGACCTGCTCGACGCGTTCGAGGTCGCGAAAGAGGCCTACGAGTTCGAATATGCGGCGACGGTGCTGCCGTCGTGGCTGTGGGCGCCGCGCGACGGGATGCGCTGGCTGCTGGCACGAGGAGGTTCGACGTGACCGAGGCCGTTCGTCCCGAGGAGGCCAGCCCGCCCGACTCCGCTCCGGAAGATCGCGCCGAGATCCTGCTCAAGGACATCCTCGCCGGACCCGACGAGCTGGCGCTGGTCCTCGACCGGCACGCCCGCGCGGTTGCCGACCTGCCCGGGTCCGTGTTCGAGCACCAGCGTTGGCGGCTGCTGGGCATGGGCAGCTCGCGCTTCGCGGCCCTCGACGCGGCGACCCACTTTCGCGCCGCGGGCATCGATGCCGCAGCGGAGCTGGCGTCCGCATCGCTGCTCAGCGAGCCGCGCGGGGACACCGTCGCCGTGCTGGTCTCGAACTCCGGAAAGACGCCAGAGGTGGTCGAAGCCGCCGATCGGCACCGGGCCGGGTCGTATGTGATCGCTGTGACCGGCGACCCGGTGTCCCCGCTCGCGACCCGCGCCGACGCGGTGATCCCGCTCGTCGCCGAGCGGGCGGAGGCGGCCGGGATCTCGACCCTCTCCTACCGCTCGACCGTGGCTGTCCTGACGATGCTCGCGGACCGGGCGGCGGGGCGAACGCCCGGCGGGGGCATGCCGGCCGCCGTGCCGGCCCTCGAGACGCTGCTGGCTGGTCGATCCAGTTGGCTGAAGTCGATCGTGGACATCCTCGACGGCGATCGCCCGGTCCACGTCCTCGCCGACGCGTCACGGATCGGCCTCGCCGAGCAGGTCGCGCTGATGCTGCGCGAGGGCCCGCGCATCACCGCCCAGGCGTTCGACACGGGCGACTGGCTCCACGTCGGCCTGTACACGCTGCTCCCGGGCGACCCGGTGCTGCTCCTGAGCGGTGGCGCCACCGACGAGGCCGCGGTGGCGACGGCGAACGCCCGCGGCGGGCGGGTCGTGGCCGTCGGCCGGAGCCTGAAGGACACCGCGGCGTCGGTGTCGCTGCCGGATGCGGTGGTCGACGAGCCGGTGGTCCGGTCGCTGGTCGAGCCGGCGGTCGCCGAGCTCGTCGCCGCCGAGCTCTGGAAGCGGACCGCGGCCGAGACGCTGCGCGAGGACCGGCCGCAGGCCTGAATTCGCCGATCAGCCGCCCAGCGCCGCCCGGAGCTCGGGCAGGCGGTCCAGCGTCTCGAGGTCGAACGGGCTCCGGAACACGAAGATCACGTGCTCGAAGCCGGCCGCACGGTAGGGCGCCAGCGCGGCGGCGGCCTCGCCCGGCGAGCCGCCGACGTCGAGATCGTCACGTCCAGGCCGCAGCCGGTGGGGGTCGCGCCAGCGCGGCCAGGCGGCGATGGCCTCCGCCCGGTCGCGCCGCAGGACCGCGTTGAGGTTGGTCGTCCGCTCGATCTCGCGCTCGTCGCGACCCGCGGCCGCGCATGCCTCCCGGAGGATCGCGTCGGCGGCCGCCAGCGACTCGGGCGGCCCGTAGGCGTTCCAGAGGTCCGCGTGGCGGGCGACCAGCGGCAGCGTCTTGCGCGGCCCCGACCCACCGATCAGCAGCGGCAGCCGCGCCTGGATCGGCCGCGGCTCGCACACGGCGTCGTGCATCCGGTAGAAGCGGCCGTCGTGGGTCAGGCGCTCGCCGTCGAGCAGCCGCCGGACCAGCGGGATCGCCTCGCCCAGTCGGTCGAGCCGCTCGCCGAAGCCCGTCCCGAACTCGATCCCGAAGGCGTCGTGCTCGCGCTCGAGCCAGCCGCCGCCGAGGCCGAGGATGGCGCGACCGCCGCTCAGGTGGTCGAGCGTCGTGGCCAGCTTGGCGGTGAGGCCCGGGTTGCGGAAGGTGTTCGCGGCGACCAGCAGGCCGATCCTCGCCCGGGTCGTCAGCGTCGCGACCGCCGCCAGCGTCGAGGTGCCCTCGAGCTTGGCGTCGCGCCAGTCGCCCTCGTCGGTGAGCAGGTGGTCGTCGAGCCAGAGGTCGTCGAACCCGGCCGCCTCGGCTCGGAGCACCGCGTCGCGCAGCTCCGGCCAACCGGTCCGATGGGTCCAGAACGCCGCGCCGAAGCGCATCGCCATCCGCCGCCCTCCTCGCCCGTATCGTACGGTCGTGCCCGCCGTCGCCGTCTCGCCCGTCGCCGTCCCGCCCGCGCTCCGCGACGCCGTCCTCGCCTGGTACGACGCCAGCGGGCGTCGGCTCGCCTTCCGGGCCACGAGCGACCCCTATGCCGTGCTGGTCTCGGAGCTGATGGCCCAGCAGACCCAGGCCGAGCGCGCCGCCGCGGCGTGGACGCGCTGGATGACGCGGTTCCCGACCGTCGACGTCCTGGCCGCGGCGCCGGTCGCCGACGTCGTTCGCGCGTGGGCCGGGCTGGGCTACAACCGTCGGGCGCTCAACCTGCAGCGCGCGGCGCAGGCGATCGTGGAGCGGCACGGCGGCCGGGTGCCGGACACGGTCGAGGCGCTCGACGCGTTGCCGGGCGTCGGTCCGTACACCGCCCGGGCCGTGGCCGCGATCGCGTTCGGGCGCCGGGTGGGAGCCGTCGACACCAACGTCCGCCGCGTGCTCGGGCGGGTGACCGCGGGCGATCCGTCGACGCTGCCGGCCGCCGAGCTCCAGGCCCTCGCCGACGCCGTGGTCCCCGTCGGGCGAGCCGCCGACTGGACCCACGCGCTGATGGACGTCGGCGCGCTCGTCTGCCGGCCGCGGACGCCGCGCTGCGACGCCTGTCCGGCGCAGCCGTGGTGCCGGTTCGCGGCGGGTGACCGGCCGGCCCCGGGGGCGGCGCGCCGGGCGACGCGACCGCGGGAGCCCGCCTTCCCCGAGACCTCCCGCTGGCTCCGGGGGCGGATCGTCGCGCGGGCAAGGGACGCGGCGGACGGCGCCTGGGTCGCGTTCGACGGCCCGATCGGCGTTCACGATCGGCACGCGGTCCGCGACGCGGTCGAGGCGCTCGCCGGCGAGGGCCTGCTCGAGGTCCGCGAGGCGACCGGACGGGCCGGAGGCGCGACTGCCCGCCTGACCCGCGCGGAGCGGTACCCTCTCGCCGTGCCCACCGAGACCGTGCCCCTGCCCGCGGACGACCCCGAGCTCCAGGCGCTCACGCTCGACGAGCTCGAACAGCGGTGGGCCGACGCCGGCACCCGGGCCGCCGATCTCGGGCGAGACGATGACGGGCCTCGACCGCAAGGCGCAGGCCGGCGGGATCCCGGGCGAGACGCTGATGGAGCACGCCGGCACCGCGGTGGCCGCGGCGGCCCACGCCCTGGCCGTGCGGAACGCCCGAGAGGACCGGCCGGTGCTGATCCTGGCCGGACCCGGCAACAACGGCGGCGACGGGTTCGTCGCTGCGCGCCGCCTCGCCGGCTGGGGCATCGCCGTCGATCGTGGTGCTGGTGGCCGCCGAGGAGCGGCCCGGGACCCGCGACGCGGCGGCGAACTGGAAGCGCCTCGACGGGCTCGACGGCGTCACGCGCATGCATGCGCCCGTCTCCCGCGACGTCTCGATCCTGGGGCAGGGCATCGACAAGGCGGGGGTGGTGGTCGACGCCCTGCTGGGCACCGGCGTCAGCGGCCGGCTCCGGGAGCCCGTGACGACCGCGGTCGGCGTCATCGGCCGGGCGCGCGCGGCGGGCGTGCCGGTCCTGGCGGTCGATACGCCCACGGCCGTCGACCTGACCTCGGGCGACCCGTCGGACCCGGTGGTGCGCGCGGACCTGACGGTGACCTTCCACCGGCCGAAGACCGGGCTGCGCACGAAGATGGGGCGCGCGCTCGCGGGCCGGGTGCTGGTCGCGCCGATCGGCATCCCCGTGGAGGTGGACCGTGCCTGACGTCCGGCAGCCCGGGATCCGCGACGTCCTGCGTGGTGGCCGCCGTTGGCCGTCGCCGTCGTGCTGCTCGCGGCCGGGATCACGGCGCTGCTGCCGCGCGAGGGGCAGGCGTTCGTGTTCCAGACGCCGCTGCTGATCGGGGTGCTCGTGCTGGGCACGGCCTTCGTCCTGTGGCGCATCCTGCGCTCGCCCCGGGCCTGACGACGCCGGCATGACCGAGGCGCCGCCCGATCGCGCGACCGCGTCGCCGCTCGATGCGCGCCGCCGGGACCTCGAGCGGCTGGCGGCCGAGCCGTGGGACCTGCTGATCGTGGGCGGCGGGATCGTCGGGGCCGGGGCGCTGCTCGACGCGGCATCACGGGGCCTCAAGGTCGCGCTCGTCGAGCAGGACGACATCGCGTCGGGGACCTCGTCGCGCTCGAGCCGCCTGATCCACGGCGGGCTGCGCTACCTCCAGCAGCTCCACGTGGGGCTGGTGCGCGAGGCGCTCGCCGAGCGGGCGCGCCTGCTCCGGCTGGCGCCGCACCTCGTCCGCCTGGAGGCCTTCCTGTTCCCGCTGTACGGGTGGCCGGTCGCGACGCGGGCGTTCTACACGGCCGGGATGACGATGTACGACGTGCTGGGATCGGCGGCGTCGGGCGGGCGGCATCGGCAGCTCTCGACGACGGCGGCGCTCGAGTACGCGCCGACGCTGCGTCGCGAGGGCCTGCGCGGCGGCGCTCGTCTATCACGACGCGATGGAGGACGACGCGCGATACGCGCTCGCGGTCACCCGCACGGCGCTCGCGCACGGTGCGGGTGCAGCGCGTCGCGGTGACGCGCGTCCGGGCGACCGGGCCGCTGCGCGACGGCGACCGCGATCGCGGGGGCGGTGCTGGAGGACCGGCTGTCGGGCGCGACGATCGAGGTCCGCGCGACCGCCGGTGCTCGACGCGACCGGCGTCTGGGGAGCGCTGCCCGACCGGCCGTTCGGGCGCGGCGGCTTCAGCGTGCTGCCGTCGCGTGGCAGCCACCTGGTCGTGCCCCGCGAGCGGATCCCGGCCCGCGGCGGCATGACGCTGCGGATCCCGGCCGGGTCGCGTTCCTGGTCCCGTGGCCGCGGCACTGGGTGATCGGCACCACGGACGAGCCGTACCACGGGCCGCTCGAGCGCCCGGCGGCGGGTGCCGACGAGGTCGACGAGCTCCTCGGGACGGTGAACGGGGCGATGGACATCGACCTGTCGCGCGACGACGTCGTCGGCACGTACGCGGGTCTGCGCCCCTTGATCGCGCCGGCCGACGCCACGTCGACCGTCAAGGTCTCGCGCGAGCACCGGGTCAGCGTGGAGGCCCAGGGGCTCGTCCGGGTGACCGGCGGCAAGTACACGACCTATCGGGTGATGGCCCGGGACGCGGTCGACGCCGTGCTCGGCACCGACGACGCCCGGCGGCGCCCGAGCGCCACCGGCTGAGCAGCCGATCATCGGCGCCGCCGGCCTCGCCGACCTGGCTGCGCTCGCGCCGAGGCTCGCGGACCGCTCGGGGCTCGACGACGAGGCGGCACGCACGCTGGTGGACCGCCACGGGACGGAGTCCGAGGCCGTGATCGCGGTCGGCCGGACAGCGGAGCGCCCGCGACGCGCTCATCGACGGCTTTCCCTACCTCGAGGCCGAGGTCGCCTGGGCCGTCGAGCACGAGCTCGCCCAGACCCTCGACGACGTCCTGGTCCGCCGCATCCGGCTCGCGCCCGAGCTCCGCGACCGCGGCGCGTCGATCGCGCCACGGGTCGCCGGGATCATGGCCCCGCTGCTGGGCTGGGACGACGCGCGCTGCGCCGCCGAGGTCGCGACCTACCTCGAGGGCGCCCACCGCGAGTTCGACGTGCCGTCATGACCGATCGCCGGGTCGTCCTCGCGCTCGACCAGGGCACGACGTCCTCGCGCGCGATCGCCTTCGACCACGCGGGCACGCCGGTCGCCAGCGCACAGCGGGAGTTCGCGCAGGGGTTCCCGGTTCCGGGCCACGTCACCCACGACCCCGACGACATCTGGACAAGCCAGCTCGCCGTCGCCAGGGAGGTCGTGGCGGCGGTCGGCGGACCTGAGCAGGTGGCCGCGATCGGGATCACCAACCAGCGCGAGACGACGATCGTGTGGGACCGGGCCACCGGCCGCCCGGTCGCTCCGGCGATCGTCTGGCAGAGCCGGATCACCGCGCCGTTCTGCGAGCGGCTGCGCGCGGCGGGCCACGAGCCGTTCGTCCGCGAGCGCACCGGCCTGCCGATCGACGCCTACTTCTCGGGCCCGAAGATCCGGCACATCCTCGAGGAGGGTGACCTCCGATCCCGCGCCGAGCGCGGCGAGCTGGCCTTCGGGACGGTGGACACGTGGCTCGCGCTGGCAGCTGACCGGCGGCCGGCTGCACGCCACCGACGTCTCGAACGCCTCGCGCACGCTGCTGTTCGACATCGCACGCCCTCGACTGGGACGACGACCTGCTCCGGCTGATGGAGGTCCCGCGGGCGATGCTGCCCGAGGTCCGGCCGTCCTCGGCGATCTGGGCCGAGACCGACGCGGCGGTCTTCGGGCGCCCGATCCCGATCGCCGGCGTGGCGGGCGACCAGCAGGCGGCGATGTTCGGCCAGGCGTGCTTCGCGGAGGGCGAGGCGAAGAACACGTACGGGACCGGTGCGTTCCTCCTGGCCAACGTGGGGGAGGCGCCCGTCCGTTCCGCGCACGGGCTGCTCTCGACCGTGCTCTGGCGCCTCGGCGAGCAGGACCGCGTCGCCTACGCGCTCGAGGGCTCGGTGTTCGTCGCCGGCGCCGCCGTCCAGTGGCTGCGCGACGGCCTGCAGGCGGTGTCCAGCGCCGAGGAGGTCGAGGAGCTGATGCGCGGGGTCGAGGACACCGGCGGCGTCTACCTCGTGCCGGCGTTCGTGGGCCTCGGCGCGCCGTACTGGGATCCGCACGCCCGCGGCCTGCTGATCGGCCTCACGCGCGGCACCGGGCTGCCCGAGATCGCCCGGGCGACGATCGAGTCGATCGCCTACCAGGTCCGCGACGTGGTCGAGGCGATGGATGCCGACCGCGGCGAGCCGCTGACGGAGTTGCGCGTGGACGGCGGGGCGGCGCGCAACGACGATCTGCTGCAGTTCCAGGCCGACATCCTGGGCATCCCCGTGGAACGCCCGCAGGGTCACCGAGACCACCGCCTGGGGCGCCGCGTCGCTGGCCGGCCTCGCCGTCGGGTTCTGGGAATCGCTCGACGAGCTCGCGGCGATCCGGGCCGTCGACCGGCGGTTCGCGCCCGCGATGGCGGCGTCCCGGCGCACGGCCCTGCTCGCCGGCTGGCACCGCGCGGTCGAGCGCTCGAAGGGCTGGGCGAGCGACTAGGCGCGGGACGGGGGCGCGTCCGCGCACCACGCTAGGCCGAACGTCCCGAACGGGCGCCGAAAAATAGGGTATCGCCACGATCGAGGATTGCCCGTAGACTCCTGCCTTGGCGCGGAACGCCGCGTCTGCACACACTCGTTCGCACGTTCGACACTTGGTCTCCTCCGGCACAAACACTCGAGGACCCGGGCAAGAGGCGGCGACCTTACGGAGGAGATCGGCACGTGGCCGACAAGACCCTGACCTGTTCCGACTGCGGAATGGAGTTCGCATTCACGGAGCGCGAACAGGCCTTCTACGCCGAGAAGGGATTCTCGGAGCCCCGACGGTGCCCCTCGTGCCGCGCCAGCCGCAAGGCAGCGCGCGCGGGCGGTGACGGCGGCGGATATGCCGGCGGCAGCTCGTATTCGAGCGGCGGCGGGTATGACTCCGGGTACGGCGGTGGCGGCGGCTATTCCGCCGGTGGCTATTCCAGTGGTGGCGGCGGAGGCTACGGCAGCCGCTCCAGCGCGCCTCGTGAGATGTTCACGGCGACGTGCTCGAGCTGCGGCAAGGAAGCCCGCGTCCCGTTCCGGCCGACCAATGGCAAACCCGTCTATTGCTCGGACTGCTTCCGCACGATGCGCGGCGGCTGATCCGCAACCTCGCCCGAACCGGGTCGCGCAGCGCGGCCCGGTTCTCGCATTTAAGGGCCCAGGTATGGGCGTCAGTCGCGGGCGAGCAACCCGAGGTCGAAGCGGCGCTCGGTGCCGTGGAGCAGGCGGTCCACGTTGTCCGCGTGCGCGAGCCAGACCAGGATCGTGCCGAGCGTCGCGTAGACGGGGTAGGCGAACGGCACGACCCGTTGGCGGCCAGCCACCAGATCCCGACGAGCACCGCACCGGCCGTGATCGCGAGCAGCGAGCCCAGCGACACGTAGCGGGTGATCAGGATCACGCCGACGAACACCGGCGCCCCGACGAGGATCGCCGGCGGGAAGATCACCAGCATCGTGCCCACGCTGGTGGCCACGCCGCGGCCGCCCTTGAAGCCCACGAACATCGAGCGCGTCGAGCCGAGGATCGCGGCGATCGCGCACAGGACCTCGACCGCCGCGTTGCCCGTCACGTAGCGCGCGACCAGGACCGGGATCACCCCCTTGAGGACGTCGCCGGTGACCACGAGCAGCGCGCGCTTGCGGCCCATCGCGCGCAGCGCGTTGGTGCCGCCGGTGCGGCCGCTGCCGAGCGTCCGCGGGTCCGGGGCGTTGGTCAGCCGCGCGACGACGATGCCGAACGGGATCGAGCCGACGACGTACGACAGCGCGGCGAGCACGACGGCGACGACGATCTGCTCCGCGGTCACGCCTGGGCGCACCTCGTGGACGCCGGACGACGCCGGCGACTGTCGCCGGAATCTACACCGCTGTCCGTGGTCGCAATCGGCGGCGCCGGGCGGCCGGCCGGATCGGCGCCCGGTGTACGATCGATCTCGATGTCCCGTTCCTCCCGATCGCGCGCATGCTCGCCCGCAAGCCAGCCCGCGCGTGACCCCAGCGGAGACCCCCTGACCGATGGCCGTCGGCTCTTCCAACGACTTCGACCTCGTCGTCCTCGGCGCGGGGACGGGCGGCTACGCGGCCGCGTTCCGCGCCTCGCAGCTGGGCCTCAAGGTGGCCCTCGTCGACGAGGACAAGCTCGGCGGCACGTGCCTCCACCGCGGGTGCATCCCGACCAAGGCGCTGCTGGAGTCGGCCTCGTTCGCCGAGCGACTGCGCCACGCCTCCGACTTCGGCCTCAACCTGCCGGGCGAGGCGACGATCGACTACGCCCAGATGGCCAAGCGTCGTGACCAGGTCGTCACCCGCATGTGGAAGGGCGTCCAGAGCCTGGTCAAGAAGTACGACGTGACCTGGATCCAGGGTCGCGGGCGGCTCGACGGCGCGAACAAGGTCCGCGTGAAGATGGCGGGCGACGACGGGGCCCCGGCGCGGCGGCGGCGACCGCGTGCTCAACGCCACCGACGTCATCCTCGCCACGGGCTCGCGGGTCAAGTCGCTGCCCGGGATCGAGCCCGACGGCACCCGGATCGTCACCTCGGACGACGTCCTGAAGATGGACTCGCTGCCCGGAAGCGCGATCGTCGTCGGCGCGGGCGCGGTCGGCGTCGAGTTCGCGTCGATGTACCACGACCTCGGGTCGACGGTGACCCTCCTCGAGTACCTGCCGGCGATCGTGCCGCTCGAGGACCGCGACGTGAGCAAGGAGCTCGAGCGCACGTTCAACCGGCGCGGCCTGAAGGTGATGACCAACGCCCGCTTCGACGCCACGTCGATCAAGGTCGAGGCCGACTGCGTCAAGCTCACGGTGGGGCCGGAGGGCAAGGACGCGACCGAGATCGAGGCGGAGATCCTGCTGGTGGCGGCCGGCCGGGCGACGAACGTCGAGGACGTCGGGCTGGACACGACGGCGGCCGAGGTCGATCGCGGGATCGTGAAGGTCGACGGCCACATGCGCACGAAGGAGCCGCACCTCTACGCGATCGGCGACATCGTGGGTGGCCTGATGCTCGCCCACACGGCGGCGCACGAGGGGATCATCGCGGCCCACACGATCGCCGGCGACCCCGACGTCCACGCGATGGACTACAACGCCCAGCCGCGGGCCACCTACTGCCGCCCCGAGATCGCGTCGGTCGGCCTGACCGAGCAGCAGTGCGAGGAGCAGGGCCTGCCGATCAAGGTCGCCAAGGTCCCGTTCCAGGCCGTGGGCAAGGCGCTCATCTTTGGCGAGTACGAGGGCTTCGCCAAGGTCATCGGCCACAAGGAGACCAACGACACGCTGGGCATCCACATCATCGGCCCCCACGCGACCGACCTGATCGCGGAGGCGTCGCTGGCGTTCTACCTCGACGCGACGCCGTGGGAGATCGGCGCCTCCACGCATGCGCACCCGACGCTGTCGGAGATCCTCGGCGAGACGGCGATGGCGGTCGACGGGCGGTCGATCAACTTCTGACGGCGGTACGCTAACGACCGGCCCGGGCCCCACGGAGGACGCGATGACGGTCACGGATCGCAGCGGCGGCGCCGCGACGAGCCCCCTCGCCGCCTCGGTCGGCCTCACCGACGCGGACCTCGTCGACATGTACCGGACGGTCGCGCTCGCGCGGGCCGTCGACGAGCGGATGTGGATCCTCAATCGCGCCGGGCGGATCCCGTTCGTGATCAGCGGCCAGGGGCACGAGGGCGCCCAGGTGGGGCTGACCTGGCCGCTCGAGAAGGGCAACGACTGGATCGCCCCGTTCTACCGCTCGATCGCCACCTGCATCGCGTTCGGGATGAGCGCCCGCGACATCATGACCGCCCAGTACGCGACGGCCAGCGACCCCTCGTCGGGCGGCCGCCAGATGCCAGGGCACTACGGCTACGCCGCCCATCACCTGGTCTCGGTCTCGTCGCCCGTGGCGACCCAGATCCTGCATGCCGTGGGGATCGCCCTCGCCGCCAAGATCCGGCACACCGGCCAGGTGGCGGTCGCGGTCATGGGCGAGGGCAGCTCGAACCAGGGCGACGTGCACGAGGCGCTCAACTTCGCCGCCATCCACAAGCTGCCGTTCGTGTTCATGGTCGAGAACAACGGCTACGCGATCTCGGTGCCGGCCGAGAAGGAGCTGAGCGTCAAGGACGTCGCGGTCCGGGCGTCCGGCTACGGGATGCCCGGCGTGATCGTCGACGGGACGGACGTGCTGGCGTGCTACGCGGCGTCGCGGGACGCGGTCGAGCTCGCCCGGGCCGGCGGCGGCCCGACGCTGATCGAGGCCAAGGTGACCCGCCTCACGGCCCACTCCTCGGACGACCAGCAGACCAAGTACCGCTCGGCGGACGACCTCGAGGCCGGCAAGGCCAACGACCCGCTGCCGATCTTCCGTTCGGCCCTGCGCGACGGCGGCGTGCTGACCGACGAGATCGAGGCGGCGCTCGCGACCGAGATCGCCGGCATCGTCGACGACGCGACCGACTACGCCGAGGGCCAGCCCGATCCCGATCCCGCGACGGCGCTCGACTGGGTCTACGGCGAGCACTGGCCGGGCGAGACGCCGCCGCCCTGGCACGGCGCGGCCGGCGGCGACGCGGGCGAGACCCACTGATGGCGGTCAAGACGTTCATCGAGGCCATCCGCGACGGCATGGCCGAGGAGATGCGGCGCGACGACACCGTCGTGGTCCTGGGCGAGGACGTCGGCAAGAAGGGCGGCGTGTTCCTCGCCACGGACGGCCTGTGGGGCGAGTTCGGCGACGACCGGGTCATCGACACGCCGCTGACCGAGTCGATGATCGTCGGGACCTCGATCGGCGCCGCGATCAACGGCCTGCGCCCGGTGGCCGAGATCCAGTTCGCGGACTTCATCCACCCGGCGTTCAACCAGCTGGTGTCCGAGGCCGCCCGGATGCGCTACCGCTCGAACAACGGGTTCTCGGTGCCGATGGTGGTCCGGGCGCCGTACGGCGGTGGCGTCCACGGGGCGCTCTACCACTCGCAGTCGGTGGAGGCGTTCTTCACCCACGTGCCCGGCCTCAAGATCGTGATCCCGTCGACCCCGTACGACGCGAAGGGCCTGCTGCGGACGGCGATCCGGGACGACGACCCGGTGCTGTTCTTCGAGCACAAGAAGATGTACCGGAGCGTCCGCGGCGAGGTGCCCGACGGCGACTACGTGGTGCCCCTCGGATCCGCGGCGATCCGGCGGCCGGGTTCGCAGGTCACGGTGGTCGCGTACGGCTTGATGGTGCTGTACGCGCTCGAGGCCGCCGAGCGGGTCGCCGGGGAGGGGATCGACGTGGAGGTGGTCGACGTGCGGTCGCTCCGGCCCCTCGATCGCGACACCGTGCTGTCCTCGGTGCGCAAGACCGGCAAGTGCCTCGTCGCCTACGAGGACAACCGGTTCGGCGGCTACGGGGCGGAGATCTGCGCGATCGTCGCCGAGGAGGCCTTCGACTACCTGGACGGCCCGGTCACCCGGATCGCCGGGCCGGATGTCCCGGGCGTGCCGTACAACCACGTCCTCGAGGACTGGTTCATGCTCAGCCCGGCGAAGATCGCGGACGCGATCCGCAAGCTCGCCGCCTACTAGCCTCGCGATGGCCGCGACCGCACCGGACCTCGCCGCCGTCGAGGCCCGGCTCGCGCGGATCCTGGATCCGTACCGCGACCGCCTCGAGCCCGCGACGATCTACAACCTGCCGACCTTGCGGCGGCCCGGCGCGAAGGCCCACGACTGGTTCGCGTTCGTCCAGCCCGCGGCGAAGCACGTCAGCTTCTTCCTGATGCCGATCGTGACCTGGCCCGACCTGCTGGACGGCACGTCGGCGGCCCTGCTCACGCATCACCAGGCCAAGTCGGCGTTCCGGTTCAACGCGCTCGACGAGCCGCTGTTCGCCGAGCTCGAGTCGCTCGTCGCCCGCGCGTTCGAGCGCTACGTCGCCGCCGGCTAGACCGGCTCGCCGATCGCGACCTCGGGCTCCGCGCCGAGGAATGCGCCGATCCGCGACCGCCTCGCCGTCGATCGCCGTCCGTTCGGCCTTCGTCAGCCGCCGCCAGGGCGCGACCACGATCGCGAGCCGGCCCTTCCTGACCTCGTGCGTCCAGGTCGCCGCCACCGCGCCGCCGACGATGACGACCTGGCTGATCCAGCCGGCGGTGCGCGACACGAGCGGCCGTCGCGCGAGCGGCAGCAGCGGACTCGGCCTCCTTCTGCAGGGAGAGCGTGTAGGGATCGAAGCCCGGCAGCAGGCGGACGGTCGTCGAGGGGTCGATCCTGGCGAGCTTCGCGACGTCCTCGCCCCGAACGAGCACCTTCGTCCCCTCGGCCATGACCTCCACGACGCGGTCGCCGAGGTCCGCGATGGGCTTGCGCAGCGGTCGCCCCACCCTGGACGCCCCACCAGCGCGCGAGCTCGCCCCTGGAGCTGCCCGGGAACGCGGTGAGCTGCCGCTCGATGACCGCGCCGATGGCGTCGGCGCTCGGCTCGGGCATCTCACGACCGAGCCAGTCGCGAGGGTCCACGAATGTCACGTCGCGGCCGTCGTCGGGCCCGAAGCACAGGAACCCGCGGCTGGCGGCGGGCTTCAGGAAGGTCCCCCAGCTCGAGGTGACGCGGTCCGCGAACGCCTCGTCGCCGAGGCGCTTCGCGAGGGCGTCGCCCAGGGCGGCGCGGGTCATCGGCGTGTCGCTCAGGACCTCGCCGATGCCGTCCTGGAGGGCGAGCATCTCCTCCCTGGTGACCTTGAAGTAGCGGAGCCACAGGGGCCGCAGCCAGTTGATGCGTGTGCCGAGCGCGGCGACCAGCTCGGGCAGCTCGTCCGAGGCGACGAGGTGGAGCGTGCCCCGCATCGCCCAGGTCTTGACCAGCGCACGGTCGCGCCACAGGGCGTCCCGGACGTCGTCGCGCCGCATGCCGTCGACGCGGGCGTGGATCGCGAGCTCGGCGGAACCGATGACCTGCGCCTGCACGGCGACGTGGTCGCGGACGACATCGAGCATCGCCGAGCGCCGCGCCCGCCGCTCGAGGTGCTGTCGCTCGAGCCGCAGCGCGGCGAGCTTGGCCCACGTGGTCTCGATCACGCCCCCGAGCGTACCGGGCGCGGCCGCCGGTTCGTGTCAGGTACGCGCGGACCGGCGCCGCGCGTGTTCGCGCCGGTCCGCGGGATGCGCGACACTAGCGCGGAGACCACGCGACGCGAGCCGCTCATCGGAGGAACTGACCCAGTGGCCAAGGTGACGATGCCCCAGCTCGGCGAGAGCGTGGCCGAGGGGACGATCGGGCGCTGGCTCAAGCAGCCGGGCGACACGGTGGAGAAGTACGAGCCGCTGGTCGAGGTCATCACGGACAAGGTCAACGCCGAGGTCCCGTCGCCGTTCGCCGGCGTGCTCAAGGAGATCCTGGCGCAGGAAGGGGACACGGTCCCCAACAACGCCGAGATCGCGGTGATCGAGACCGAGGACGAGGCCTTGTCCGGGCGGCACCGAGGCTCCCGCGGCAGCGGAGCCCGCGAACGGCCCGGCGGGCTCCGACGAGCGACCGGTGGCGGCAGCGGCTCCCGCGTCCGCGGCGCCCGCGGAGTCTCCGGCTCCGGCGCCGTCGAGCCCGGCACCCGCGCCGGCCACGACCAGCGCGCCCGCGGGCGGCGCCGCGCTCCAGGCCGCGGCCACGGCCGCACCGACGCTCACCGCCGACCATGACCCGAACGCACGCATGACCCCGGCCGTGCGCCGCCTGCTCCGGGAGCACGGCCTCGAGCCGTCGCAGGTCAATGGCACCGGCGGCGGTGGACGGATCACCCGCGAGGACGTCATCGCGGTGGTCGAGGCGCAGCGCACCGGCACGGCCGTCGCGGCGCCGAGTGGCTCGGCCCCGACCGCGCCGGCCGCGCGGCCGACCGCCGCGCCGTCCGCGGCGACCAACGCGGGCATCGCGTTCCCCGCCGGGGCGGACGAGGTCCTCGTCCCGATGACCCAGATGCGCAAGGGCATCGCCGCCCAGATGACCCGTGCGCTGACGGTGCCCCACGCCTACGTCCAGATGGAGGTCGACGTCACCCGCCTCGTCGCCCTGCGCGAGAAGGCCAAGCGCGAGTACCAGGCCAAGGAAGGCCTGTCGCTCAGCTACGTCCCGTTCGTGGTGAAGGCGTCGGCCGAGGCCCTCAAGCGCAACCCGACCTTCAACGCCCACTGGACCGACGACGGGCTGCTGGCCAAGCGCCGGATCAACATCGGCGTGGCGGTGGCCGTGGACGACGGCCTGATCGTGCCGGTGATCCGGGACGCGGACCAGCTCTCGGTCCACGGCCTCAACGCCGCGATCCTCGACGTCGCGAACCGCGCCCGGGCGAACAAGCTCCGCCTCGACGACTTCGGCGGCGGCACGTTCACCGTCGACAACACGGGCTACCTCGGCACCAACCTCGTGATGCCGATCATCAACGTGCCCGAGGTCGGGATCGTCACGATGGAGGCGATCACCAAGCGCGCGGTCGTGGTCTCGACCGACGAGGGCGACGTGATCGCGATCCGCCCGGTCATGAACATGGTCCTCGGCGTCGATCACCGTGCCAACGACGGCGCCGGCGGCGCCGCGCTGCTGCGCGACATCAAGGCGTGGCTCGAGGGCGTCGGCCCGGACACCGCGATCTACTAGCCGTGCGGACGCTCGCCGTGAGCGTCCTCCTGTCCGCGGTCGTCGCGGGCTGCGACCTCCTGCCGAACGCCGATGACCCGGCGCCGACGCTCACGCAATCGATGGATGGCCGGGGCGCCACGTTCGTGCTCGATCCATGGTCGTACGACCACGTGACCGCGTTCCTCTGTCTCCTGCAGCCCGGAGACGAGTTCACGGCCGTCCACCCGCCGGACGCGGCCGCAGCGTGCGTTCCGCTGCTCGTCTCGCAGGAAGGTGAGCGCATGTCGGCTCGGTTCGATGGTGTCCAGGTCCCCCCGCCGATGCGGGAGGCGTTCCGCGGTTCCGGGCCGCCGTGGTACCTCGCCGTGTCCGGGTCCCGGGGGTCGTCCTCCGAGACCCTCGTCATGAGCATCGAGGCGTCGCCCATCCCCAGCGACGCCGGGCCGTCCTGATGCGAGTCGCCGTCACGGGCGGAGCCGGGCTCGTGGGGCGGGCCGTCGTCGGTCGCCTGTGCGACCGCGGCGACGCGGTCGTCGCGCTGGTTCGCGACCCCGCCAAGGCGGCGCACCTGGCCGCGATCGGCGCCGAGCTCGTGCAGGACGACCTGTCCGACGTCGCCCGGATCGCCGACCGCATCCGGGCCGCCGACGGCGCCGTCCACGCCGCCGGCAGCTATCGGGTGGGCATCCCGAAGGCCGAGCAGCCGGCCATGTGGGACGCGAACGTGGGCACGACGACCCGCGTCCTCGACGCGGCTGTCGCCGCCGGGATCCCGCGAATCGTCTACGTCTCGACCGTGAACGTCTACGGCAACACGCACGGCCGCCTCGTCGACGAGACCTACCGGCGGGACGTCCGCGAGGGCTTCCTCTCCTGGTACGACGAGACGAAGTACCGGGCCCACGAGGTCGCTGAGCAGCGGATGGCCGCCGGAGCGCCGGTCATCGCCGTCCTGCCCAGCCAGGTCTACGGACCGGGCGACCACACGAGCTTCGGCGAGCAGCTGCGGCTCGCGCACGACGGCAAGCTGCCGTACCGGGCCCTCGGCGGGGTCCGGATCGCGATGGTCCACTCGGACGACCTCGCCGCGGGGATCGTCGCCGCCCTGGATCGAGGGAGGCTCGGCGAGGCGTACAACCTCGCGGGTCCGATGACCTCGCTGAACGAGGCCGTCGAGATCGCCGCGCGGATCGGTGGCCGGCGCCCGCCCAGGCTGACGCTGCCGGACGGGTTGCTCCGGCTGCTCGCGCCCATCGGCCCCCTGATCGGGCAGCCCAACCTCGCCGAGCTCGTGTCGTCGTCGTCGGGCGTGACGTACGGGGCGACGGCGGACAAGGCGAAGACGGAGCTTGGGTTCGCGCCGCGTGACCTCGAGCCGGGCCTCCGCGACCTGTTCACGCACGCCTGACCTACACTCGGACCATGGCCCGCGAGCTCCCGATGTTCGACCCGACGCCGGGTCACCATGCGCCGTCGCCGAACGAGATCTCGATCGCGATGGGCGGCGGCCCGTTCGGCCCGGCCGCCGACGGCACGGTCCCGCTCCGCCGCCACCCGGACTGGATCAAGGCGCGGATGCCGTCGGGCGACAACTACCACGACCTCAAGGGCCTGCTCCGCGGCCTCAACCTCAACACCGTGTGCGAGGAGGCCCGCTGCCCCAACATCGGGGACTGCTGGGACCAGCGCACGGCCACCGTGATGATCCTTGGCGACGTGTGCACCCGTGCCTGCGGCTTCTGCGCGATCAAGACCGGCAAGCCCACGTGGTTCGACGACGACGAGCCGCGACGCGTCGCCGAGGCGGTCGCGGAGATGCGCCTCGAACACGTGGTGGTCACCTCGGTCGCCCGCGACGACCTGCCTGACGGGGGCGCGGGCGCCTTCGCGGCCACGATCCGCGAGCTCCGCCTGCGCAGCCCCGGGATGGGCGTGGAAGTCCTCATCCCCGACTTCAACGGCGCGGAGCCACCCCTGCGCACGGTGATGGAGGCCGGGCCGGACATCCTCAACCACAACCTCGAGACCGTGCGTCGCCTCCAGAAGCCCGTCCGCAAGCGGGCGCGCTGGGAGCGGACCCTCGGCGTCCTCGAGCGGGCGAAGGTCTATGCCGGGGAGTACGGCCATGCGGCGCACACGAAGAGCTCGCTGATGGTCGGCCTGGGCGAGACGCGCGACGAGCTGACCGAGGCGTTCGAGGCGCTGCGCGAGGTCGACGTCGACATCCTGACCATCGGCCAGTACCTGCGACCGACCGAGCAGCATCTCCCGCTGATCCGCTACTACCACCCCGACGAGTTCGACGAGATGAAGACCGAGGCCCTCGCGCTGGGCTTCAAGCACGTCGAGTCGGGGCCGCTGGTCCGGTCGAGCTATCACGCCCGCGACCAGGTCCCGGGCGCCGAGCTCAAGGCCCTCCGCCGCCAGGCGACGATCGACGCGGATGGACGCGTCGTTCCCGGGGCGCTCGCCGGCTGACGCCCTCGGCTATCCTTCGCCCGATGGTCGCGAAGCTCAGCCGCAAGATCCCGCTCGCTGAGCTCCACTGTCACCTCGGCGCCGCGGTCACCCCGGCGATCATGTGGTCGATCGCGCACGCCCAGGGCATCAAGCTGCCGACCCGCGACTACTGGGAGTTCCGCGACCTGATCACGGTCCATCCCGGCCGCCCGAAGAGCTTCGACGGCTACCTGCAGCTGTTCCACTGGACCGAGCTCATCCAGTCGAGCCCGATCGCGGTCGAGCGCGCGGTGTACGAGGTGGTGGGCGGCGCCTACCGCAAGAACAACGTGACCACGATGGAGCTTCGCTTCAACCCGATGAAGCGGAACCGCGGCGGCGAGCAGGACCTCGACCACATCATCGCCGCGGCCACGCGCGGGATGGATCGGGCGACCCTCGAGTACCCGGTGAAGCCGGGCCTGATCTTCTGCCTCGACCGTGCGTTCCCGTTCGAGCTCAACGAGATCATCGTGGAGAAGGCGATCACCTGGCGAGACCGGGGGGTGATCGGCGTCGACATCGCCGGGCCCGAGTCGGCCACCTTCCGGGTCGCGGACTACCGGAAGCTCATGCGGCGAGCGCGCCAGTACGGCCTCGGAATCACCGTCCACACCGGCGAGGCCGGCCCGGTCGAGGAGGTCGCCCGGGTCATCGAGCTGCTCGAGCCCGACCGCATCGGCCACGGCGTGAAGGCGGCCTACGACCCGCGGGCGATGGGCATGCTCCGCGAGCGCGGCATCGTCCTCGAGGTCTGCCCGACCTCGAACCTCAACACCGGCGTCGTGTCGGGCTGGGACGAGTTCCGCTGGATCTTCGACCAGCTGCACCGCAACGGCGTCCGGTACGCGATCAGCACCGACGGCCCGGAGATGCTCAAGACCTACATCCGCGACGAGCTGGCGACGCTCGGGCGGCTCGGCATCCTCGACATCGACCAGCAGCAGCAGGCGGCGGCGACCTCGATCGCGGCCTCGTTCGTGCCCAATCTCTCGGACGTGCCGGGTCCCCGGCGCGAGCCGGCGACGCGCGTCGTCGTCGAGCGCGAGGAGGCGTAGCCGGCCGTCCACGGCCCGGGGAGCGTCGCCACACCCCGGCGGTATCCTCGGTCGATGGACCTCGACCTCTCGCCCGATCACGTTCTCCTGCGCGACACGATCCGCGACTTCATGGAGACGGAGGTCGCGCCGGTCGTCGACCAGCACGAGCGCGAGCGCCGGTTCCCGATCGAGATCGTCCACCGCATCGGCGAGTTGGGCTGGCTCGGGATCAACGTCCCGGAGCGATGGGGCGGGGCCGGGATGGACACCCTGGCGTACGCGATCGCGGTCGAGGAGATCGGCCGGGTCTGGGGATCGCTCGGGCTCATCGTCGCGGCCCACACCAGTCTCGGCTGCGGCCCGCTCCTCATCGCGGGCAACGACGAGCAGCGCGATCGCTGGCTGACGCCGCTCGCCTCGGGCGAGGTCATCGGCGCCTACGGGCTGACCGAGCCGACCGCGGGCTCCGACGCCGGCGGTACGCGCACGACGGCACGCCGCGAGGACGGTCCGGATGGCGGCTCGTGGGTCATCGACGGCCAGAAGCGCTTCATCACCAACGCGGGCCAGGCCGGGACGTACATCATCACCGCGAAGACCGGCGAGGCGGCGAACGGGTCGAGCGCCATCTCCGCGTTCATCGTCCCGGCGGATGCCGAGGGCTTCAGCGTCGGCCGGCTCGAGGACAAGATGGGCCTCCACGCGTCGGCCACCGGGGAGCTGCGGTTCGACGGGGTCCGCGTGCCGGCGGCGAACCTGCTGGGCGAGGAGGGGGCGGGCTTCAAGGCCTTCCTGAAGGTGCTCGATGGCGGCCGGATCTCCATCGGGGCGCTGGCGCTGGGCCTCGCGCAGGCCGCGCTCGACGCGGCCGTGCCGTACGCCCAGACGCGGGAGCAGTTCGGGCGCCCGATCGGGACATTCCAGGGGGTCGCCTTCCTGATCGCCGACATGGCGACCGAGATCGAGGCGGCGCGCGCCCTGGTCTACCGCTCGGCGTGGCTCAAGGACCAGGGTCGCGACTACGCGCTGGCCTCGGCCCAGGCCAAGCTGTACGCGTCGGAGGTGTCGTCACGCGCGACCAACGCCGCGATCCAGGTCCACGGCGGCTACGGCTACATCGAGGACTACAAGGTCGAGCGCTTCCTGCGGGACGCGAAGCTGACCGAGATCGGGGAGGGGACGAGCCAGGTCCAGCGGCTCGTCATCGCGCGCAGGATCCTCGGGCTGCGGATCGTCTGAGCCCTAGCCGTCGACCTGGCCGAGCCTGACCATCAGCCGGTACTGGCTGCGCGCCCCGACGCACGTCTGGAGCGTCATCGAGGGCGACGGCAGCGAGGCCCACGCCCAGCTGGCCGACGTCGTCGGCTTGACGACCTTCCACCAGCGCACGGCGTACGTGCGCACGCGTCCGTTGGCGTCGGCGTAGACGGCCTTCATGCCGCGCCTGAGCTGGCCCCGGACGTAGGCGTCGTGGAGCGGCTCGAACACGCCCCACGCGTGGCCCAGCAGGTACACGTTGTTGCTGCCGGCGCAGCCCCAGCGATAGACGTAGTTGTCGGGCTCACGCGATCGGCTGCACGCGAACGACGCGACCGACTTGTTGATGCCCAGCGACGGGATCCAGACGTGGTTCCGTCCCGAGTACGACGCCGGACGGGACCGGTGCCTCGACAGCCTCGCGCGGTGCCTTCGACTCCCGGCGCCCGTCTCGCGCCGCCTGGTCCCGCTTGCCGGACCCGGATCGGGCGTCGCCGGAGCGATGCCTGTCGGACCTGTCGGCCTTGGCCGGCTTCTTCGTCGGGGCGGCCTCGGCGGGATCGGCGACCGGCGTGACGACGGCCTCGGCGACCGGAGCCGACCGCGGGAAGGTGACCCTGGCCACGGGATCGACGGCTCGATCCTCGGGATCGAGCCGCGGGAGTCGGGGCGGTCGCGGCCGGCGCGACCACCGCCGCGGGCGGCCGATGGGCGGGTGCGGCGGGTCGAGCTCGCGCCGACCTGCGCGGCGGCGGCCACCGCGGAGACGGACTCGATCGCGAGGACGAAGGCGAGGGCCGTCGAGAGGACCCGTCGGCGCGCCGGGGTGAGCTCCATGCGCAGCAGCATCGACCGCCGGTCCGGGGCCCTCGACCGCTCGGTGGTCCCGTGACCACCGGGACGGTCTTCCCGGTCCTGGTTGGGTGGTGTGTGGTCCGGTGCGGATACGCGTAGTACCCGGGTGCGGCGCTCCTCGGCCATCGCAATCCCCCCACTGGACCGCCGTCCGATGGAGCGGCGATGCCAGCCCGCGGCCAACATGACGCCGTCCGGCTCCAACGTGCGCTTGCAGGAGGCGACAATACGTGCCGTTGCAGGACGTGCGACAAATACGCGACCGCACGTCAGCGCCAATCGACGGCGGAGGGATCCGCCGAGGGTCGCGGCGGGCGGCTCAGCCGCCGGTGCCGGCCGCCGCCGCGAGCACCGATCGCACCGCCGCCTCGAACTCCGGTGCCCACGGGCCCTGCCCGGCGACGACGTAGGGCGACTCGGCGACCTGCTCGAACGTCTGGGGGTCCGTGACGAAGCTCTCGGCGCACGGCCCGACCTCGTCGAGGTGCCGTTCGAACGCCGCCCGGTTGCGGAAGATGTAGAGGTACAGCTTCACGGGATCCGGCTGGTCGAGGCCGCTCGCCATGAAGCTGATCGACGCCGGGATCAGGTCGGCGTTCGTGCAGCCGGCGTCCCCCGACACCCAGTCGCGCACCTGGACGTGGGCCGCGTTGAACCGTCCGGTCAGCCCGGGAAAGTCGGTGGGCGTGGCGGGCTCGGGCGTGATCGTCAGGCCGCCGCAGGCGGCGACCGACGCGGCGACGGCGAGGGCGGCCAGCCAGGCGCCGAGCGCACGCCGGGCGGCTCGGAGTCGGGGCCGCCCCGCGGGTGTGGGTGCCATCGCCCGGAGGCTAGCACCGCTCCCCGTGGGGCGCCGTGGATCAGGACCGGTGCTTCGCCTGCCGGATGCGGGCCTTGACGTCGCGCACGTGGCGCTCCCACGCGGTGGCGTCGGCCGAGACCGATGGCCGGTGGATCGAGTACCGGGCCACGCGCGCGTGCACGGCCTCGACCTGGCGCTCCCAGGCCATGTCGGCGCCCGAGCCCGCGACCCGCCGGCCGGTCCACTTCTCGCGCTTGAGGTTCCGCGGATAGCTCATCTCGGCACCTACGGCTTCTCGAAGGCGATCCAGCCGACCGTGACCGGCTTGCTCGGCTTCTTGGACAGGTGGATCTTGAACGAGCCATTGGCCGGAACCACGGACCGCACGTAGACCCCGGCCGCGTCCTCCTGGCAGGTCGCGACGACGAACGTGCTCGCCGCGCTGACCCCGGCGAGCCTGACCGTCTTGGTCGCGCCACCGACCGCTACCCGCCCGCTGCGGCTGAACTTGGCGCGGCCCTGGACGCGCAGGGCGAGCTGGCTGTTCGAGCCGGCGCGGGCGTAGACGCCGATCCCCGTCGGCGGGTTCGGGAGCTGGCTGCTGCCGGCGAAGCCGTAGACGCCGACGCCGGTCGCGTTGACGTCGCCCACGACGCCGACCTCGCCCGTTCCGTAGGTGCCCCAGGCGCCGACGCCGAACGTGCCGGTCGATGCCCCGAACCCGAACACGCCGGTGTCGCCGAACCCGTTGACGCCGGTGCCCTGGAACGACTCGCCGAAGATCCCCGCCGAGAACTCCGAGATGTCGGCGAAGCCATAGACGGCGGCTTCGTCGGTGTTCCCGCTGGCGTCGGCCGGGTCGCCGACGGCGGCGAAGACGCCGTTGCGATGCGACGGTTCGGTGATCAGGTCGGACGGGGTGGCATCGGTCGAGATCGCCATCACGGCCGGACCGGTCGCGCTGGTCGCCTCGAACGCCGTTCCGCCGCCGGCATGCACCGCGGCCAGCGACGTCTCCCCGGCGTCGGTGTTCTCGAAGCTCGTGGTCGCATCGCCCGTGTTGGCGTTGCCGATCAGCGCCGGGTCGTCGGTCGCCGCGGCCGCGGACAACGGCGCGGCGAGCGCCTGCGCGGCGACCGCCGCCGCGCCCCCGAGAGCGGCGCCGAGCACGGCACGGCGGGAGCTGATGGGCGCGTCGGTGGACATGGCTCCTCCAGGTCGTGTGGCCCCTCCACGTGGGCGTGCCGATCGTGCCAGAGCGCCGATCCCGTCGTCACCCCCTACTTGCGGGGGGATCGACGGCGATGACCGCAGCGCCGGCCTACCCGCGACGGCGCGCCTTGGCCTCGCGCAGTCGCGCGAGGGTGTCGTCCGGCGACGACGCCGGGCCCGATGCGGGTGGCGCCGGTGGGGCCGGCGGAGCGGGCGGCTGCGCCGGCGCGGACGATGCGGGGGGAGCGGGCGGTGGCGGGGCCGGCGGCGCGGGCGGGGCGGGCCGCAGGGCCTTCGCGGGCGCCGGGTCGGGCGAGGACGTCGCCGGACGCTCGGGCGGTGCCGCGCCGGCCGTGGCGACCGGTGCCGCGCCCTCGGTCGCGTCGCGCAGGATCGCCGACCGGGCGCCGGACGAGCCGGCGCGATCCCGGGCGGCGAACAGCCCCGTCACGGGCTCCGTCCGAGGCGCGACGCGCCGGCCGCGGACGCGATCGGTCACCCAGCGGCGACCGTCCGCCAGCTCGCGCCGGCCGAGCGAGACCCGCCGCAGCGCGATGTCCAGCGGCCACAGCAGCAGCGCGAGCACGAGCAGCCAGGGCCACAGGTCGGTGAACTGGCTGGTGGTCTGGAGGTCGTGGATCCAGGGCTCGGCCGGCGTGTCGACCTCGCGCCCGCCGGTGGCCGACCGGATCGCGGCCAGCAGCGGCTCGTTCGCCCCGAGCAGGCGGTACTCGGCCGCCGTCGGCGCCACGAGGCCCAGCGTCCGGCCCAGCGGCGCGACGCCGGGCCGCGTCTGCGTCACCCGGACGGCGTAGGCGCCGCTCTCGAGGCGCTCGATCGGGGCCTCGTAGACGCCCGAGGCGACCTGGTTGAGGTCGACGGTGGCCGCCGCGAGGTCCGGCCCGATCAGGGCCACGCTGGTCGTGTAGAAGTCGCGTCCGGTGCCGTCGCTGTCCTGGCTCTCGACCCGCAGGTAGGTCCGCCCGCCGCGATCGACGAACGACGCCTCGATGCCGCCGCTCTCCTCGCCCGGGAACGTCCAGCCCACCATCTGGCTGAAGAAGCGCGAGAAGCCCTGCCACGGCACCCAGTTCCGCGCCCAGTGGCCGGTCGAGTCCGACGTCCAGGCGATCGCCCGCCCCAGCCCGTACTGCCACTGCGCGAGCAGCGGGTCGTCGCGCGCGGTGACCAGCACCGTCTGCGCCGCCGGCTTGGCGGTCGTGCCGTTGTAGCCCAGGCAGGCGCGGCAGGCCGTCGTCGATGCCGCGCAGCACGGGCGAGCTGGAGGTCAGGATCGGGAAGAACGGCTCCTCGACGATCTGCTGGCCCGAGACCTGCTGGGTCTCCTTGAGGAAGATGTCGGGGATCGAGGCGGGGTTCGCGGCGTTGTAGAAGCGGCCGCCGCCGTCCTTGGCCAGCTTCTCGAGGAACGGGTTCGAGCCGCCGCCCGCCCCGACCGTCGAGAGCGTGATCCCGTCGGCCTTCATCTGCTTGAGGATCGCGTCGTACTGGCCGCTCGAGGACCAGCCGTCGGTGAGCAGGATGATGTGGCGCCGGGTCGCGGTGGCGCCCTCGAGCGACTGCACCGCCTGGTCGAGCCCGGCGAAGATGTTGGTCTGGCCGTTCGGCGTGATGCCCGCGATCTGCGCCTGGATGTCCTGCAGGCCGCCGAGGGGCGCGGTCTGGATGACCCAGTGGGCGTCCTGGTCGAAGGCGACCACGCCCAGCTCGTCCTTCGCGCTCAGGGCCGACGCGGCGCGCAGGATCGCCTCCTTGCCGATGTCGACCTTGCGCGCGCCGCCGGTCCCGCTGCCCCCGCCCATCCCGCCGTCGAAGCTGTTGCAGTGGCAGGCGTCCATCGAGCCCGACTTGTCGATCACGACCACCAGCGCGACGTCCGGCTGCTTCTCGCGGTCGCGGACGCCCATGTCGACGGGCAGCGTCTCCTCGAGCGGGGTGTCGGTGTAGCCGCCGGCTCCGTAGCTCCGCGGCCCGCCGACCATGACCAGCCCGCGGCCGAGGTCGCGGACGTAGACCTGGAGCGCGGCCATCGCCTTGTCGGTCAGCCGGAGCCGCGGCACGTCCACGAGCACGATCGAGTCGTAGTCCGCCAGGCCCGCCAGGTCCGACGGCAGGCCCTCGGGGATCACCGTGTCCACGACCTGGCGCTCGGTCTCGAGCGCCGTGACCAGCTCCGCCGCCACGGTCTCGTCGCCCTTCACGACCAGCACCTTGGGCTCGCCCTTGACGATCGTGTTGGCCTCAGCCCGGTCGTTCTGGTTGAACGTGTCGCGCGCCGCCTCCACGACCATCCGGAAGCGCAGGAACCCGGGATCCTTGGGCGTGAAGTTGAAGGTGACGCGGGTCGTGCCGGCGTCCAACGCGACCTCCTTCGTGCCGGCCAGCTCGCCGTTGACGAACAGGCGCACGGTCGCGGGCTGCTCGACCGACGAGGTGATGTCGCCCGAGACGTCGACCGATTCGCCCAGCCGGGCCGTCGAGGGGGACGTCAGCCGCTGGACGAGCGCCTCGTCGCGCCCGCCGAGGCCGGTGAGCACGGTCTCGACCTGGATGCCGCGCGCCGCCGCCAGCGCCGCCTCCGACTGGCCCGAGCCGGTCGTGTCGTTGCCGTCGGACAGGAGCACGATCCGCTTCTGGGCGTCGTCGGGGAACAGGGCCCCGGCGAGGCGCAGCGCCGCGCCGATGTCGGTCGCGTCGCGGACCGGCGTCGAGGCGATCCGGTCGATCTCGGCGAGGTCGGAGGGCAGTCGCTCGACGAGCGCGTCGGCGCCGAAGGCCACGATCCCGGCGACGTCCTCGTCCTGCTTCTCGGCCAGCGACTCGCGGAGGTAGGCGAGCGCGTCCTCGCGGCCCGCCGTGCCGACGGAGTCCGACAGGTCGACGACGAACACCACCGCGAGGCGGTCGACGGGCAGCACGAGCTGCAGCCCGGCCAGGGCGCCGACGAGGAACGTGAGCAGCAGGACGCGGACCAGGAGGGCGGCCCGCCGGCGTCCCTTGCCCAGCCGGCGCCGCGACGACAGGTGGAGCGCGATCACGACCGCCAGCAGCGGCGGCAGCAGCAGGAGCGCGCTCGGGGCGTCGAAGGCGATGCCCATCAGGCGCTCCGCCCGCTGGTCCGGGACCGGCCGAACCGCGCCGAGACGCCACGCCGCAGGCGGGCCAGCGTGTCTCGCTCGTAGACCAGCCACTCGAGGGTGAGCACGACCAGCGCGATCAGGACGATCGGGATCCACAGCTCGTCGCGGGCGTTCGGGCGCTCGACCGGCGCCCCGCCGCTTCCGGCGCCGCCGGCCGCCTGCGTCCCCAGCGCGGTCAGCTTGGCAGGGTCGCCCGGGGCGATCACGGACTCGTCCACGTCGAGCAGGTCGACGGCGAACCGGGCCGGAGCGCCCGCCTCGGCCGGGCGGAACGTCGGCGACGCGGCCTCGCCGTCGGCGCTCGCGGCGGGTGACGGCGCCGCCCCCGACGCGGCCGCGCCCGACGCGGCCGGCGCGGCGCCCGAGCCGGGGAGCGCGCTCACCGTGTACACGCCCAGCAGGTCCGTCCGGGCGAACGTCACGCTCGCCGCGCCCGCCGTCGGCGCCACGAGCTCGTCGACGCTGCCGTCCGGGCGCTCCACGCGAACCCCTCCGGCGCCCTCGGGCACCGCGAGGGTGACCGGCGAGCCGGGGGTGACGGCGTCGAGCGGCGTCCCCGAGCCGCCCATGAGCTCGCCCGCGAGGTTCGCCAGCAGCACGGGGAACGCCACCTGCAGCGGCAGGTCCGAGCGCCGCGGCTCGAACGCCAGGACCGCGGCGGGCCGGCCGTCCAGGGTGCCGGCGTACAGCAGCGGCGAGCCCGCGGGTCCCGGGACGACGGATCGGGCCCAGGCGGGCAGCTCCAGCTCCTGGGCCTCGGCGATGTGGACCGTCGAGAGGTCGACGTAGCGCAGGATCGGGTCCGACGGGTCGAGCGAGCCGATCCCCGGGTTGGTGAGCGTGCCGGTCAGCGTCCCCAGGTCGGTCGTTCGCGGCGGCGCGATCGCCAGCGTCGGGATGGCCGGCAGCGTCGGCGGCAGGAAGCGGTTGAAGATGACGAGCTCGTACTCGTCGAGGCCGGTCAGCGTCGACCACTCGTCGCCGTCGCGGAAGTAGAGCTCGGTGTCGGGCAGGAAGCTGAGCGCGGTCTCGAGGTACGGGTCGGGCTCGCCGGCCAGCAGCACCTGGCGCTTCTCGTTGGGCGGGACGACCGCCCAGGCCCGATCGTCGACCCCGAGCGCATCGGCCGGCGTCGTCGCGCCGTCCGGGCCGACCAGGCGGACCTCGACCACCGACGCCGGGTGGTCGGGGTCGTCGATGTCGTCGATCGAGACGTCCGTCCGCCGCTGGGGGTCCAGGCGCAGCGTCCTCGAGTCGCGCAGCTGCCCGTCCGCGAACACCTGGACCTGGCGCTCGACCAGCTCGAGCCCGAGGTTCGCCACCGAGACGAACGCGCTGTGCGAGAGCCCGCTGGCCGCGGTCTTCACCGCGAGCGCGACGATCGCCTGGTTGTTGGTGTCGCGGCCGACGCGCAGGACGCGGATCGGCGCCTCGACGGCCCCGCTCGGCGGCGTCGCCAGGGCTGCGTCCGTCGCTACGAGGATCTCGGCGTCGCCCGAGCGCGCCGCGAGCGCCGACGCGAGCCGGAGCGCGTCGGCGAGGTTGCCGATGTCGGACGTCGGCTGGACGCTCGCGATCGCCTGGCGCACGCGCCCGATGTCGGACGTCCCGTTGGCGACGACCCGGGCCGTGCGGCCGGCCGCGATCACGCTGACCTTGCCGCCGGCGGGCAGGTCCTTGAGCGCGTCGACCGCGGCGGCCTTGGCGGCCTCGAGTCGGTTCGGCGTGACGTCCGTCGCCTGCATCGAGGCCGAGGTGTCGAGGACCAGCACGAGGTCGCCCGCGAGGCCCGCGGGGCGCTCGACGAACGGCCGGGCGGCGAGGAACACGAGGATCAGCACCAGCAGCAGCTGGAGCAGCAGCAGCAGGCTGCGGCGGAGGCGCTGCCAGGGTGCGTTCGCCTCGACGTCGGCGACCAGGCGCTGCCACAGGAGCGTGGACGGGACCACGGCCTCGTCGCGCCGCAGCTTGAGCAGGTACATGGCGATCACGAGCGGGACGAACACCAGCCCGGCGAGCGCCAGCGGCGCGAGGAACGGCATCGCCCGGGCTACCCGACCACGCGCCGGCGGCGCAGCTCGGCGAACACGAGGTCGTTGAGGGGCACGTCCGTGGACAGTGGCACGTACGTCGCCCGGCGCTTGGCGGCGAGATCGGCCAGCCCGTCCTGCCACGCGGCGAGGCGGGCCTTGTAGTCGTCGATCGTGGCGAGGTCGACGGTCACGTCGACGCCGTCGCCCGACTCGCTGTCGACGAGGCGGAGGTCGCCCTCGAGCGCCGGGTCGAGCTCGTCCGGGGAGAGCAGGTGGAGCACGATCAGCTCCGAGCCGGTCGCCGCGAGCTCCCGGATCACGCGGTCCGCACCCGGGTCGAGCAGGTCCGAGAGCAGGACCACGACGCCGCGGCCGGAGAGCATCGCCGCGGCGTGGCGCGCCGAGGCGACGAGGTCGGTCGGTCCCTCGGCCGGCTGGATCGACGACAGGTTGGCGAGGAGCCGGAACACTCGTCCCGAGCCGCGCAGGCCGCCCTGGCGCCGCGCGGTCCGCCCCGTGAGCGCGGCGACGACGATCCGGTCCTCGGACGCGAGGCCGATGTAGCCGAGCGCAGCGGCGATTCGCTTCGCGAACAGCAGCTTCTCGGGCCGTCCGAACGCCATCGACGGGCTGGCGTCGACGAGGAAGGAGATCGTGACGTCCTCCTCCTCGATGAACAGCTTCACGAACAGCTTCTCGAGCCGCGCGAGGACGTTCCAGTCGAGCTGGCGGAGGTCGTCGCCCAGCGCGTACTCGCGGTAGTCGGCGAACTCGACCGACTGGCCACGCTTGACGCTCCGCCGGCCGCCCTTGAGCCCGCCCCGCACCGGCTGCTTCATGAGGACGCCCAGGCGCTCCAGCTGGCGCAGGAAGCCCTCGTCGAAGACCGTCGGATCGAGCTCGTTGGGCAGGAACGCCTTCACGCCGCCGGTCCGGGCGGGCGCGGCGGCGCCGGCGGTCGGCCGCGTGGGCGGGACCGCCTCGTCCGGCGTCTCGGCGGGCGGGGTGGGGGAGGCGGTCATCGCGCTCGGTGCCGGGCCGCTACTCGACGGCGGGCGGCGCCACCTCGTCCAGGATCGTGCGGACGACGGCCTCGGTCGTGATTCCCTCGGCCTCGCCCTCGAAGTTGAGGATCACGCGATGGCGCAGCGCGGGCAGTGCGGCGGCCCGCACGTCGTCGATCGAGACGTTGAACCGGCCGTCCATGAGGGCGAGGATCTTGCCCGCCGTGACCAGAGCCTGCGCGCCGCGGGGCGAGCCGCCGTAGCGCACGTACTGGCGGACGAGGCTCGGGGCGCGCCGGTTGTCCGGGTGCGTCGCGGCCAGCAGCGACACCGCGTACGCGGTGATGTGGGGAGCGATCGGCACGGCGCGCGCGAGGCGCTGCATCTCGACGACCTCGACCGCGGTGGCCGCCTTCTGGGCGGTCGGCGCGTCGGCGCCGGTGGTGCGATCGAGGATCGCGACGAGGTCGTCCTCGGACGGGAACGGGACCATGGCCTTGAGCAGGAACCGGTCGAGCTGCGCCTCCGGGAGCGGGTAGGTCCCCTCCATCTCGAGCGGGTTCTGCGTCGCGAGCACGAAGAACGGCGGGTCGAGCGTGTAGCGGTTGCGCGCCACCGTGACCTGGTGCTCCTGCATGGCCTCGAGCAGGGACGACTGCGTCTTCGGCGTCGCGCGGTTGATCTCGTCCGCCAGCACGAGGTTGGCGAAGATCGGGCCGGGCTGGAACCTGAAGACCCGGGAGCCGCCCTCCTCGACCAGGATGTTCGTGCCGGTGATGTCGGCCGGCATCAGGTCGGGCGTGAACTGGATCCGGTTGAAGGTGCAGTCGATGACGTCGCCGATGGTCCGGATGAGCATCGTCTTGCCGAGGCCCGGGACGCCCTCGAGCAGCACGTGGCTGTTCGCGAGCAGGCCGACGAGCGTGTGGCGGACGAGCTCCTGCTGGCCGACGATGACCTTGCCGATCTCCGTCTCGATCCGCCGTGCGCGTTCGGCGAAGGCCTCGGGAGCGAGCCGGGTGGGGCCGGCCTCGGGGGGAGCGGATGCGTCCATGGGTCCTCCGGGTGACGGGGCGACCGCCGGCGGGCGGTCGCTCACTGGCGGGGGTCGAGCGAGCTGAAGTAGTCGCGCACGTAGTCCTTGACCGAGAGCGGGACGTACGAGCGGTCGAGCGTCGTCACGGCGTAGTCGTAGAAGTCGCCGTAGACCTGCGAGTACGGGACGTAGGACCCGTTGTTCGAGCCCTGGCCCTGCTGGCTGCCCTGCTGGGTCTGGCCGTCGCCGCCGGTCCCCGCGATGTACGAGGGATCGCCGGGCTTGCCGATCCGGTCGAACGGCGCGAACACCGAGCCGATGTCGGGGCCGAGCGTGCTCGGCCGGTTCGGGTTGGTCGGGCCGCCCGGGGTGCCGCTCGAGGAGCCGCTGCCGAGGTACGCGGCGTTCGAGCCGCCGCCGCCGAGCGATCCGGAGCCCTGGCCCTGACCCTGGCCCTGTCCCTGGCCCTGACCTTGGCCCTGACCCTGACCCTGACCCTGGCCCTGACCCTGGCCCTGACCCTGGCCCTGACCCTGGCCCTGGCCTTGGCCCTGGCCTTGACCCTGACCTTGGCCCTGCCCCGTGCCCGGCGAGCCGCCTGGCTGGCCGGATCCCTGGCCCTGGCCCGGTGCCGGGCGATCCGCTCGGTCTGGCCCTGGCCGTTGCCCTGCTGGCCGTTGCCCTGCTGGCCGTTGCCCTGCTGGCCGGCCTGGCCGGTCTGCCCGCCCGGCTGGCCGCCGGCGTTGGCGAGGTCGCGTCGGGCGTCCTGGAGGTTCGAGGCCGCGGTCGCGAGGTCGCGGTTGACGTCCACGCGGTTCTCCGCCGCGTCGAGCGCCTCGCCCAGCCGCTGGAGTGCCGACCGGGCGCCCTCGGTGTCGCCCTGGGTCATGCTCGCCACGGCGTCCTGGAGCGCCTGTCCGGCAGCGCCATCGGCCTGGTTCGCCTGGCCCTGCAGCTCCGCGAGATCCCGGGCGGCGGCGTTCCGCTGCTCCTGGGTCATCTCGTCGAGCTTGTCGCCGAGCTCCTTGAGGTCGTCCTTGGTCTGCTCCGGGTCGCCGCCCGGGTTGGCCTCCGGATCGCCCGTCGCCGCGCGCGACAGCGACCGCGCGAGCGACGCGAGCGATGCGGCCCGCTGCTCGTTGGCGGGGTCGAGCTGCGCCCGCACCTGGTCCTCGATCGAGCCGAGCTGGGCGAGGTTGAGGTCGAGGTCGTCCGGGCGCGACCGCAGCTGCTCGGCGAGCTGCCGGAGCTCCTCGGCCAGCCGCGTCCGCGGGTCGTCGGCGTCGACGCCCTTGTCGTCGAGGTCCTTGGCCACGTCGTCGATCCGCTCCGCCTGGCGCTGCGCCTCCTCGCGGATCTGGCGGTTCTGCGCGATCGCCGCATCCTGCGGATTGGGCAGCAGCACCGCCGGGAGCAGCAGCACGCCCGCGACGAGCGCGACCATCGCGGGCCGGACGGCCACGCGGGGACGGAACACGTTGGGGTCGATCGTCGCCAGCCGGCCCACCGCGTCGCGGCGCTGGCGCCGGACGAACCGCGCCTCGGCCGCCCCGAGCTCGAACCCCTCGCCGACGACGATCGTCTCGTCCTCGTCGCCTGACGGAGGGCCGGCGGTCGCGGGCATCGACTGGGCGAACGCGAGCGCGGAGGCCAGCGCGTCACCGGACCCACCCTCGGCGTCGAGGGCGAGGGCGGTCTCGCCGATGGACGGTCGAGCCCGGGCGACGAGCGCCAGCAGGACCAGGAGCCCGACCACGGGCACCGCGGCGGCGAGCTGCGGCGCCCACTCGAGTGGCCAGACGCGCATCGCCAGCGCGAGACCGACCTCGACGACGGCCACCGCGGCCAGGACGTACCACGCCCGCCGGACGGAACGGCGGAACCAGAGCCTCCGGCGCTGCGCGACGAGCCCGGCCCGGAGCGTCGAGAGCGCCGGGTCGAGCGCGACGCCCAATCGGGCGGGATCGGCGGGGATGATCGCCGGGGCCACGCCGACGGACTCGCCGCGACGCGGGAGCCGGGGGCGCCGCGGCCGGGTCACGCCCGCCATCAGGCGATCTCCTCGAACGGCGATGGCGCCGGGGCGGCCGGTGCCCGTCGTCGACGGAGCCGCCAGCGCCGCGTCGGCGACACCAGCTGGACCGAGAGGACCACCAGCACGAGCCCCGCGACGAGCATCGCGGCGACCGCGCGCGGCCAGAACGTGTCACGGTCGATCCCGAAGCCCTGATCGCCGATGCCCCCGTTCACGACCGAGTCGAAGTCGGTGACCGCCGCGATGACCTGGCAGGTGCCGCCGAACCCGGTCTCGGTCCCGCAGATGACGTCGAGCTGGGCGACGAACGGGTTGAAGTACAGCAGCACCTCGGGCGGCCGCCGGGTGAGCGTGGTGACGAGCGAGTCGTCGCGTCGGGCTGCCTCGTTGGGGAGGAACCCGTTGGCCGTCATCGAGGACCAGAACACGAAGATGAACGTCGCCCCCGCGGTGAGCACGATCGTCATGACCAGGTTGATGACGGTCGCCGCCTGGGTCCGCTTGACCAGCGCCGACACGAACAGGCCCATCGACCCGAAGGCGACCGCCGTGGCGAACAGCACCACGTAGCTCCGGACGAGGTCCTCGGGGCCCACCCCGCCGAAGGTGAACACGAGCGCCGTCACCGGGATCGACGCGAGCAGCAGCAGGAACACCCAGCTGAGCGCCGACAGCAGCTTGCCCAGGATGATCGCGAGCGAGGAGATCGGCGTGGTGGTCAGCAGGTCGAGCGTCTGCTTCTCGCGTTCGAGGCTGATGGCGCCCGCGGTCGACGCCGGGGCGAGCACGAGCACGATCAGCGTGAGCAGCATGATCAGGGCCGAGAACAGCGTGCGCCCGATCTCGGCCGAGGCCGAGATGCCGCTGAAGCCGCCGGCCGCAGACCGCTCGGCGAGGGACGCGATCATCCACGCGAACCCCGCGACGATCACGAGGTGGATGGTCAGCATCACGAACGCGCGCCGGCCGCGCATGCGTCCGCGCAGCTCCTTGACGCCGACGGCCGCGATCCCGGTGCCGACGTCGCGCAGCGCCCCGAGGCGGCGCGTCGGCGGCGGCGCGACGGTGGTCACGCGACCGACCCCGCGGCGACCGGATCCTGCGCGGTGACCTGCAGGAACAGCTCTTCGAGGTCGCTCGCCGCGCGAGCGAAGGTCGCCACCCGGAGGTCGGCGCGGACCGCCGCTGACAGCAGCGCCGCCGCACCGTCGTCGTCGCCGTGGAACCCGATCTCGATGGTGCCGTCCTCGAGTCGCTGCGCGGAGGCGACGTTGGGCTGCTGCGTGAACCACGCCTGGGCGGCGTCGACCGCCGTCTCGTCGCCCAGCACCCGGGCGCGGTAGACGGCACCGACGCGCAGCCGCCGCTCGATGTCGGCGACCCGGCCCTGGGCGAGCACCTGGCCGCGGTCGATGATGGCGACGGAGGTGCACAGCTCCTCGAGCTCGGGGAGGATGTGCGACGAGACGAGGATCGTCTTGCCCAGCGCGCGCAGCTCGCGCAGGAGCTCGCGCAGCTCGACCCTGGCCCTCGGGTCGAGCCCGGACGCGGGCTCGTCGAGGAGCAGCACCTGCGGGTCGTGGACCAGCGCGTGGGCGAGGCACAGCCGCTGCTGCATGCCGCGCGACAGGCCCTGGACGTAGGTGTCGCGCTTGGGGCCGAGGTCGACCAGGTCGAGGAGGTCGCCGATCATCCGCCGGCGCCGGTCGGCCGGGATGCCGTAGCAGCGGGCGAAGAAGTCCAGGTACTCCCAGACCTTCATGTCGTCGTACACCCCGAACGAGTCCGGCATGAACCCGAGGACGCGGCGCACGTCGTTGGGGTTCCGGCGCACCGAGTGGCCGGCGATCGACGCGTCGCCGCCGCTGGGCACGAGCAGCGTCGCGAGGATCCGCAGCGTCGTCGTCTTGCCGGCGCCGTTCGGGCCCACCAGCCCGAAGATCTCGCCCTCCGCCACGTCGAGGTCGAGCCCGGCGACCGCGAGGGTCCGGTCGTAGCGCTTGACGAGGCCGGTCGCCTGGACGATGCCGTTCACTCGACGCTCCCGGTGATCTCGACCTGGAACTGGAAGCCGATCCCGTCCTGGCGCTCGTTGACGAACTTCAGCTGGACCTGCCCGTCGTCGGATCGACCCAGCGAGCGGCGTTCTCGAGCTCGTACTCCTGGCCGCCGGTCATGTGCGCGAACTGGACCCACTCGCCGGTCCGGACGTCGAGCACCTCGATCTCCGGCAGCCCGTCCTGCTGCTGGACGCAGCCGTCGGCCGCGGGGTCGCAGCGCTCCTGCTCCTGCAGCATCGGGTGGTTGCCGCCCAGCGACCCGATGTCACCGCCGAAGCCCATCGCCATCACCACCCGCTCCGGGGTCAGCGACCCCTCGAACGGCAGCGGCTGGTAGGCCATCGTGACCTCGCCGATCCCGAAGTTGATGCTCCACGGGTCCTTCGAGAAGAAGTTGGCGCTGACGTCGATCGGGTTGCTGCGCAGGAGATCGCCGCCGAACGTGTTGCGGCCGTGGATCGCGTACGGCAGCGGGACCTCGTACAGGACGTTGGCCTCGTGGCGGACCTCCGCGCCCTCGAGCTCGGCGTCGACGACCGGCTCGTTGCCCCAGGCGAGCAGCGTCGGCGAGTCGCCCGGCAGGACGCCGCTGATGCCGGTGTTGGGGTCGAACGAGAGCTGGTCGATGACCGCCCGCCGGATGAGGTTTCGCTGCTGCGTCTCGTCCATCGGGCCGCCGTCCCAGTCGTACGGGCCGACCACGGTGTCCGAGAGCGCCTGCCCGTTGAAGCCGTTCGCGGTCAGCCGGAGGTCGACGTCGGCCGACTTGCCGGCGGGGATGTCGGCGAGCTTCACGGCCGACGACCCGAGCACGAGCGCCGGCGCGATCAGGGTCTGGTCGGAGTCGTTGGTGACGGTGCCCCGGATCCGGCCCTCGTCGAGCCGCAGCGACGCCGACACCTTGGGCGCGGTGGTGCTCGCCTCCGCGCGGATCGTGCGCAGCGATCCGAAGCCCACGCTCAGGTCGCGGACGCGCGACGGGTCGCCCTGGAGCACGTCGAGCTGGGCCGTCGTGCCGCCGAACATGTCGCCGTTCATCGGCAGCGCCAGCAGGGCGTCGCCCGCCACTCGCAGCTGGTAGGTCGCGCGCGAGGGGCTGAAGATGCCGAGATAGGACTGCGCGACCGCGGCGTCGGTGCCCGGCGCCCCGCGGACGATGGCGATCTCGTTGAGGATCACGTCCGATCCGCGCAGCAGCGCCCCGATCCCGAACGACCCCACGGTGAACACGGCGATCAGCACCGGGACGGTCACCCACGCCCACTCGCGGCGGTCCAGCCACTTCAGCACGAGGTAGTTCACCGGGCCCACGAGCACGATGTAGCCCGCCAGCAGGACGAGCAGGGCGCCGATCGGCGGCAGGGCGAGGCTCGGCAGGTTGCCCACGGCGCTGACGATCGTCTGGTCGTCGACCAGGGCCACCGTGCCACCGGACCGGGGCGGCAGCAGCCGGCGCCAGAGCGGGACGTCGATCGCGTCGCCCTCGGCGATCCACGACGTCGCGGGGTCGAAGCCGAGCAGCGTCACCGAGCCCGACCCGAACGCGATGTCGGCGGCGATCACCCGGTCGCCCGAGGTCGCCAGGACGCGACCGCTGCCCGCGTCGCCCGCGAGGGCGGTCAGGGGTGCCGCAGCCTCCGGCGGCGGCCCGAGGAGCGGCTGGAGCACGGCCGGGTCGACGTCGACGACGCCGGTCGGCCGGTAGGGGAGCAGGTCGTCGGGAAAGGCCGACAGCGAGTCGGCGGCGGCGGTCCCGCCCACGATGACCAGCCGTCCGCCGCCCGCGATCCAGGTGCGCAGGGCGGCGAGCTGCGCCGGTGTCAGGCTGCCGGCATCGACGTCCTGCCACACGAGGCGATCCAGCGGCGCCCAGGCCTGCACGCGCTCGGGCAGGTCGGCGGCCGTGAGCGGCACGATCACCGGAGCGATCCCGTTCTGGTTCGAGAGGAGGTCGAGCTCCCCGACCAGGCGGGCCGGGTTCTCGGCCATCAGCCCCACCACCAGCTGGCTCTGGTCGTGCAGGGCGATCGCGACCGGCGCCTTCGCGACCACCTGGCCGTCGCTCACGAGCTCGACCGTCATGTTGCCCCCGAACTGGGGCGGCAGCGCGTAGAGCAGGTACTGCTTCCGGGAGCCGGTCGCGAGCTCGACGGGGGTGCCGAAGCGGGTCCGCGACTCGACGCCGCCGGCGATCCGGAGCTCGCCGGTCACGGTGGGTCCGGCGTTCGCGAGGTCGATGGCGATCGCGAACCACGAGCCCGCCCGGACGTGGCCCTGGAGGAGCGCCCGCGCGTCCATCGTCAGCCCATCGGCCGCCGATGCCGAGGCGACCGGGAACGAGGAGCGTGGCCGCGAGGACGGCGAGGGTGGCGAGCAGGCCGGCGATGCGGCTGCCCGGAGTGCGGCTCGGACGGGTCAAGCGAGCTCCTGGACGGGAGTCGGGTACGGGTCGGAGCATCGACGTGCGGGCAGGGGAAAAAGTTGCAACGCGTGCAATCCAGCCTTCGGCCGTCGCCGCCCCCTCTTGGTGGCCGTCCGACGGCGCCTATCGTACGATGCATCGGCCCCGGGCTCGACCGAGGCACCAGGCGCCCAGCGCCGGTGCCCTGCCCGTGTCCGCGCCCAGAGGAATCCGTGCCCGACATCCGCCCGTTTCGCGCGCTCCGCTTCGATCCCGAGGTCGTCGGCGACCTGGGGCCCGTCGTCGCCCCGCCGTACGACGTGATCGGCCCGGACCTGGAGCGGTCGCTGCTGGCGCGGAGCCCGCACAACGCCGTCCGCCTCGACCTGCCGCACGGCGGAGCCGGGCGAGGACCCCGACGAGCGGTACCGGCGCGTCGCCCGCACGTTCGCGGCGTGGCGCTCGGATGGCACGCTGCGCAAGGACCCGCGGGCCGGCTACTACGTCTACGAGCAGGCCTACCGCGTCCCGGGCACCGGGATCGAGCGGACGCAGCGCGGCTACTTCGCCCGCCTGCGCCTCGAGCCGTTCGGACCCGACGGCGGCGTGCTGCCCCACGAGCGCACGCTGGCCGGACCGCGCGAGGACCGCTACCGGCTCCTGCGCGCGACCGGCGTGAACACCTCGCCGGTCGTCGTGCTCTACCGCGACCCGTCGGGCGCGGCCGCGGCCGAGCTGGCCGCCGTGGCGACGACGCCACCCATCGCCGACGTGATCGACGACGACGGCGTCCACCATCGGCTGTGGATGCTCGCCGACGACGGCCCGGACGGCGCCGTCGCGCGCCTGACCGAGGTCGGCCACGCCGGTCCCGTCTACATCGCCGACGGCCACCACCGGTACGAGACGGCACTGCGCTACCGCGACGAGCGGCGCATGACCCGCTCGTGCGAGCCGGACCCGCCGTTCGACTTCATCTTCGCCCTGCTCCTGGACGCCGACGAGCCCCTGACGGTGCTCCCGACGCACCGCGTGGTGCGGGCCCTCGACGACGACGCGATCGCCGCGCTCCGCACCGGCCTGGACGGCCTGTTCGAGGTCGCCCCGACGACCGTCGAGGCGCTGCTCGAACGGTTCGCGGCGGCGGGCGGGCTGGCCGGAGGCGAGGGGCGGTTCGGGTTCGTGACCCGCGACGTGGCATGGCTGCTCACGGCGCGCCGCTACGCGTTCGAGCGGATCCTGCCGGCGGGCGGCGATCCCGTACGCCGGCTGGACGTCACGCTGCTGGGGGCGACGCTGGAGTCGCTGGCCGGGATCGATGCCGCGGCCGTGGCCGGCGGCGAGCGGATCCGGTACACCAAGTCCGCCGACGAGGCGGTCGCGCTCGTCCGTGACGGCACCGACGGGGCCGACGCGGCGTTCCTGCTCGAGCCCACGCCGGTGGCCTCGATCCTCGACGTCGCGGGCGATGGCGACGTCATGCCCCAGAAGTCGACCTATTTCTATCCCAAGGCCCTCACCGGGCTGGTGTTCAACCCCCACGAGTGGTAATCCAGACAGCAGGACCGATGACCGACACCACCTCCTCCGACCGCCTCCTCGCCCGCACCGCGCCGTCGAACGGGCGTCCCGTCCGCAAGGACGAGATCGAGCTCGTCGACCGCGGGCTGTACATCGAGTCGTGGCTGCCCGAGCGCCGGTCCCGGCGCAAGCCGATCCTGTTCGTCCACGGCGAGCTGGGCGGCTCCTGGGTGTGGGAGCGATATCTCCTGCACTTCGCCGGTCGCGGCTGGGAGGGTCACGCCCTCAACCTGCGCAACCACTTCTGGTCGCACACGGCCGACCCGGCGACGCTCGACGTCGGCACGTACACGGAAGACGTCATCGCGGCGATGGAACGACTCGGGCCCTCGACCGTGGCCGTCGGGCACGGGCTGGGTGGCCTGCTGGTGCTGAAGGCCCTCGAGCGCGTCAGCGCGTCCGCCTACGTGCTCATCGCGCCGGAGCTGCCCAAGGACCTGCGCGACCCCGCGCGTCCGCACGTCGTGCGCGACGTCCAGGATGCCTACGGGCGGGCGGAGATGGGCTGGGAGACGCTGCCCGAGAAGCTGCTCCGCGAGCACCGCGACCTCACGCTCGCCGACGTGCTGCGGATCCAGCACCTCCTCGGCCAGAAGGCGTTCGAGTCGGGCCGCGCGCGACGCCAGGTGCTCCAGGGCGTGCCGGTGGATCGGTCCGCGCTGCCGGACGTCCCGCGCCTCGTCATCGGCGCCGGCCTCGACCCGTACGTTCCCGAGGCGGACGTGGAGCGGCTCGCCGAGTGGCTCGGCGCCCCGTACGAGCCGTTCGGCGCCCACTCGCACTACGGCCTCGTGCTGGGCGAGCAGAGCTATCTGCAGGTCGCCGAGACGCTGCGGATGTTCCTCGAGACGAACCGCCTGTAGCGGGTCGCGCGAGCCAGCCACGGACGTCGCCCCCGACCGCGCGGCGGTGGCGCGAGATCGGCGATCTTGGTATCCTCCGCCACCGGCCCCGGACCGCCGGGACCCGTGCGCCGCATTCGTCTAGAGGCCTAGGACACCGCCCTCTCAAGGCGGAGACCACCGGTTCGAATCCGGTATGCGGTACCAATCCGATGCACCCTGCCCCCGGCCCCGCCGCCGGGGGCTTTTTCGTGGCTGTTGTCCGGAAACGGAAAACCGGATCGTCGTCTGGGTAGTCGGACAGATCGAGCCGGCAGATCGGAGGCACGATGCGCTACATCATGTTCGTGTGCGTTGACCCTGACCACAGCGCGGAGGACGCGGCGGCGGCACCCGACATCGAGGCCTGGGGCACCGCGGTCGAGCCCAACTGGGTGATCGGCGACCGGCTGCGTCCCCTGGCGGATGCCCGCACGGTGCGCGTGCGAGGCGGCGAGCGGCTCGTCACGGACGGCCCGTTCACCGAGAGCAAGGAGTGGATCGCCGGGTTCGACGTCCTCGAGTGCGACACGATCGAGCAGGCCATCGACATCGCGGCCGGGCACCCCATGGCGTACGCGGGACGGATCGAGGTGCGCGCCCTCTGGCCGCTCGCCGAGGGCGACGGGGGCGGGTCGTGAAGTACGTGATGTTCGTCTGCGGCGACCCGGACCACAGCGCCGCCGACGAGGCGGCGGCGCCGCCGCTCGAGCCGTGGTTCGAGGCCGCGCGCGGGGTCCATCAGCTGGGCGTGCGGCTGCAGCCGGTCGAGGACGCCACCGTCGTGCGCGTCCGCGACGGGAAGCTCCTCGTGACGGATGGGCCGTTCACGGAGAGCAAGGAGTGGATCGCCGGCTTCGCCATCCTCGACGCGCCGGACCTCGACGCGGCGATCGAGCTCGCGGCCCGCAACCCCATGGCGTACGAGGGCCGGATCGAGCTGCGGCCGATCCACTCGATGGGCGGGCCGGACGACTGATCGAGACACGCCTGGCCGAGGTCGTCGCCGCCGAGCGACTGCGGATCGTCGCCGGCCTTGTCCGCCGGACGCGGGACTTCGACCTCGCCGAGGACTGCTACCAGGACGCCGTGGAGCGGGCGCTTCGGCGGTGGCCGATCGATGGGGTCCCGGACAACCCGGCCGCCTGGCTGACGACGACCGCGCATCGGCGGGCGCTCGACGTGCTCCGGCGACGGCGTCTCGAGCAGGACAAGGTGCGGGAGCTGGAGGCGATGGTCGACATCGGCGGACCGACGACGGGGGACGAGGCGTTCGACGACCGGCTGGCGCTGCTGTTCATGTGCAGTCACCCGGCCCTGCCGCTTGGCCGGTCGCGTGGCGCTCACGCTCAAGACGGTCACCGGCCTCTCGACGCGCGAGATCGCCCGGGCGTTCGTGGTGACCGAGGCGACGATGAGCAAGCGGCTGCTCCGCACCAAGCAGAAGATCGAGCACGCGGGCATCAGCTTCCGGATGCCGCCGGCGCACCGGCTGGCGGAGCGCACGGGCGGCGTGCTCGCCGTGGTCTACCTGTTGTTCAACGAGGGCTACGCGGCCACGGAAGGACCGACCCTTCGTCCCGACGTCGCGTCCGAGGCCGTCCGCCTGGCCGGGCTGCTCGCGGCGCTGCTGCCCGACGATGACGAGGTGGCCGGCCTCCACGCGCTGCTCCTGCTCCAGCACTCGCGCCGGGATGCGCGGGCCGGGGACGACGGCGAGCTGCTGACCATGGAGGAGCAGGACCGCGGCCGATGGGACCTCACTCTGATCGACCGCGGTCTCGCGGAGCTGGATCGCGCTCGTGCGCACGCGCGACCGGCGGGGCCCTATCGGCTGCAGGCCGAGATCGCCGCGCGGCACGCGTCCGCGGCTACGGCCGACGAGACGGACTGGGCGTCGATCGTCGCCCTGTACGACGCCCTGCTCGACTCGCCCAACCCGGTCGTCGCCCTGAACCGGGCGGTCGCGATCGGCTTTCGCGACGGCCCCGAGGCCGGGCTGGTGGCGCTCGACGAGGTCGACCTGCCCGGCTACCACCTCGTCGCGGCGACCCGCGCCGAGTTCCTGCGGCGCGCGGGCCGGCCACGCGAGGCGGCGGCGGCGTATCGGGAGGCGCTCGCCCTCGTCGGGACCGACGCGGAGCGGCGGCTGCTGGAGCGGCGCCTGGCCGACGTGTCCTAGACTCGGCTCAATCCCCTGCGGCGACCGCCGCGCAGCCCCACCGGGAGGGTGCATGCCGCCGACCGTCGAGCGCCGCCTCGTCATCCTCGCCGAGGGCAACTTCGGCTTCCACCACGGCAAGACCGCCATGGGCGTGATCCGCTACGGACACGACAAGGTGCTTGCCGTCATCGACTCCACCCAGGCGGGACGAAACGTCCGCGAGTGGCTCGGGGACTCGGGCCGGAACGACATCCCCATCGTCGCCAGCCTGAACGACGCGCTCGGGTTCCTGCCCCGGGCGAACGCGCTCCTGATCGGGATCGCGCCCACGGGCGGCAAGCTCCCCGACGCCTGGCGGGAGGTCGTCCTCGCCGCGATCCGTTCCGGCCTCGACGTGCTCGGCGGGCTGCACACGTTCCTCGGCGATGACCCGGAGTTCGCGGAGGCGGCGCGGACGTCGGGGGTGCGGCTGATCGACTACCGGCGGCCGCCCGAGCGCATGGACACCACCGTCGGCCGCCGGCACCTGCCCGGAAAGCGGGTCGTGCTCACGGTCGGGACCGACTGCGCGATCGGCAAGATGTCGGTCGGGTTCGAGCTGCGCCGCGCGGCCCAGGCGGCCGGCCGGTCCGCCGTGTTCGTCGCCACCGGCCAGACCGGGATGATGGTCGAGGGCTGGGGCGTCACCGTCGACCGGGTCGCCGCGGACTTCCTCCAGGGCACCGTGGAGTGGCTGGTCGAGGACGGCGAGTCGCGCGGCGACTGGGTGCTCGTCGAGGGCCAGGGGTCGCTCGACCACCCGGCGTACAGCAGCGTCACGCTGGGGCTGATCCACGGCGCGACGCCGCACGCGATGGTCATGGTCCACAAGCCCGGCATGGCCGAGCACGACTTCGACCATCTGCCCGAGGCCCGGTTCCCGATCGCGTCGCTGCGGCCGTTCATCGCGATCCACGAGGCCATCGCCGGGCTCATCGCGCCCTCGAAGGTGGTGGCGGTCGCCCTCAACACCTCGCTCATCGCCGACGACGACGAGGCGCGGCGGGTCATCGCGGCGACCGCGGCCGAGACGGGCCTGCCGTGCGACGACCCGGTCCGCTTCGGCGGCGACGCCTTGTGGCGCGAGATCGAGGGGGCCGTCGACGCGCTGCCGTGGCTCGTGCTCGAGGCGCCTGCGGACGCCGACCCAGACCGGTCCACATGACTTCTCCATCCGCCTGCGGACGCTGGTCCTGCCGCTGCGCGACCCGTTCGTCATCGCCCGGTCCTCGCACGGGGCCGGCCAGGTCGCGACCACGGTGCTGGCGGAGCTCCGGGACGACGCCGACGGCCCGGACGGCCCTGTCGGGCTGGGCGAGGGGTTTCCCGACCGCTTCTACGGCGAGACGCCCGAGACGATCGCGGCCGTGGTGCCCGGGCTGCTCGACGCCATCGAGCCCGTGGCCGCCGGGCTGCGCGGCGATCCCGCGGCCGCCCGCTCGGCGCTGAACGAGGCGGGTGACCGGATGGCCGCGGCCATCGCCCACCACGGCGCGGCCAAGTGCGCCGTCGACATCGCCCTTCACGACCTCGTCGGCAAGCGGCTTGGCCTGCCGATCCGGGCGCTGCTGGGCATCGACGGCCCGATCCCGCCGACGGACTTCACGCTCGGCATCGACGAGCCGGCGGTCGTCGCCGAGCGGGCGCGCCGGGCGGCCGACTTTCCGGCGCTGAAGCTGAAGGTCGGCGGGCCGACCGACCTCGAGACCGTCCGTGCGGTGCGGGCGGTCTTCGCCGGCACCCTTCGCGTCGACGCCAACACGGGCTGGACGCCGGCGTCCGCCGCGGACCTGCTCCCCGAGCTCCAGCGGCTGGGCGTCGAGCTCATCGAGCAGCCGTTCCCCGCCCGCCGGCTCGACGACCTGCGCGCCCTGCAGGCGCGGTCGCCGCTGCCGCTGGTCGCCGACGAGAGCGCGGTGACCATCGACGACCTCGACGGTCTCGTCGGCGTCGTTGATGGGGTCAATGTGAAGCTCGCGAAATGCGGCGGGATCGGCCCCGCGCGTCGGATGCTCGAGCGCGCGCGCGAGCTCGGGTTCCGGACGTTCCTCGGCTGCATGGAGGAGACCTCGATCGGGATCGCCGCGTCGGCCGCGGTCGCGCCGCTGGCCGACTGGGTGGACCTGGATGGGTGCCTGCTGCTCGCCGACGACCCCGTCGCGGGCCTGGAGATCGATGCCGAGAAGCGCTGGCGGCTGCCGGACTCGCCCGGCCTCGGACTCACCTTGCGGGACGGCGCGGCCCTCGCCTGACACGGCTTGGCGTCCGCGCGTCCACAGCTTTCGGTCGATCTGGCGGGCCTGTCCACCGATCCTTTCGGGCTGTGGACAAGTCGGGAGGCGACATGGTGGAGAAGCCCCTACCGACGCCCGGGCGCAGGGCCTAGGATGTACCGATCGCCGGTGGTTGAGGAGGACCCGAGGGAGGGAGCACCGGCGGACCAGGCAGATACCGCCGGCGGCGGGCGGCCCCGGCCCGCCGCCGGACTAATCGCGCACGCCCGAGGGAGAGGAGACCCATATCGATGCTGCCCGTCGGCACCGCCGCCTGCCCGTCGCCCGAGGCCGAGGCCTTCGTGCGCTTCTGCTACCAACGCCGTCGCGTGGGCTGGCCGGAGCTGTATGACGAGATGTGCGCGGTGGCGACTCGCGGCCTGTTCCGGGGGATGGGCACCGAGGCGCTGGCGGAGATCGGCGTGGGGTTCAGCCTGTTCGAGTGCTCGCGCCTCGCGGCGCTCGTGCAGCGCATCGTGACCGAGGAACAGGCGGCGCGGCGGGCCGCGCGGGCGGCGATGATCGAGGCGTCCGAGGCCGCGCGGGCGGCCGAGGCCACGAGGATCGCGGATGCCGGCGCGGCGGCCGAACCGGCCGAGACGGGCTTCGCGGTCGGCTCGGGGCCGACGCTCCAGGCGGCGTCGGCGGCCTGAGGGCCGGGCCGGCGTCGGGCCTAGGCGCGGATCCTGCGGCGGGCCATCTCGCCCTCGATCTGGCGCTCGGCCTCGACGTAGCGGTCGATCTGCTCGCGGAGCTCGTTCGCCTCGGGCGCGTACAGGTGGACCTGCTGTTGCAGGATGTACGACAGCCGGCGGCTGGTCATCCGGACGTGGTCCAGGTTCTTCATCAGGACCAGGGGGTCCATGGCGGCCAGGTCCGACGGCGGATACATCTGCTTCATCGAGCCGTCATGCTAGCCGAACCGTGGCCCCTGGGGCGGGCCGGGCGGGTGCGGCCAGCGTCTGGAGGAGTGTGGTGAGCGGACCGGTCGTGTTCGTGTCCGATCTCGGCCTGCGGGACGAGTTCGTCGGCGTCTGCCACCTCGTGATCGCGCGGATCGCGCCCGAGGCACTGGTCGTCGACCTGTCCCACGGCGTGCCGCCCCACGACATCCAGGCCGGCGCGATGATGCTGGCCCACGGGATCACCCACGGCGGCCCCTACGCCGTCGGGCTGGGGATCGTCGACCCGGGCGTGGGAACGGGACGTCGGGCGATCGCGGTCGCGACGGCCGACGGCCCGCGGCTGGTCGGGCCCGACAACGGCCTGCTGTCGCTGGCCTGGAAGTCCCTTGGCGGCGTGATTGCCGCCGTCGAGATCGATCCCCAGGCGGTCGGGTCCGCGCACGTGTCCGCGGTGTTCCACGGCCGGGACGTGTTCGCGCCGGCCGCCGCCCATCTCGCGGCGGGGGCGCCGCTGGACCGCCTGGGCGAGCCACTCGACCCGGGGATCCTGGAGACCATGACGCTCGAGGATGCGGAGGCGGAACCCGGCAAGATCCACGGTGAGGTCGTCGACGTCGACCGGTTCGGCAACATCCGCCTGAACGCACGTCCCGCAGACCTCGACACGGCCGGGTTCGGCGTCGGCTCGACCGTCGAGGTGGCCACCACCGCGACGTCGGTCCGGGCGCGCCGGATCGTGACCTACGGCGACGTCCAGCCGGGCGAGTACGGGATGCTCGTCGATGCGTGGGACTGGGTGGCGGTGATCCGGTTCGAGGCGAGCGCCGCGGACGGCATGGCGGTCACCCGCGGCGACCCGGTCTGGATCGCCGCCGCCTCGTAGGCGCCTCGCGCTAGATCGCGCGCAGCCTCGTCGGCGGCCAGGTCCAGTCGATCGGCAGGCTCGTCGCGGCGAGGGCGCGACGCCGGCCGGCCTCGCTCGCGCCGAGCACGAGGATGCGGTCCGTCTTCGTCGCCTGGCCCGCCTCGTCGCCCCACAGCCGCGTCATCTTGCGGTTGGCCGCGACCTCGTCGCGGACGAGACCGGCGAGCCGGAAGCCGGCGGGGTAGGCGGCCTCCTCCCAGACCGACTCGGCGAGCCCGAGGCCCGCCTTCGATGGCTTGCCGCGGTCGGTCTCCACGTCGCCGATCACGACGACCGCGATGCCGTCGTCGCTGAGGGCCGGGCGGAGGTCGGCGAGGACGTCGCGCAGGAACGCGAGATAGGGCTCCCGCTGGTGCGCGTCGTCGAGCGCCGCGTCGATGGCCTTCGCGTCGAACCCGAGGAGCCATGTCCGGAGCCAGTTGTAGTAGCCGTACTTGAGCACGCGCAGGTAGGGCGGCGAGGTGATCACGAGCCGCGCCCGGTCGGGGAGCCCACGGGCCCGCAGGGCGGCCCGTGACCGCCGGCCTGCCGTTCGCGCGTCGCCCAGCAGGCTGATGCCCGACGTCGCGGGCAGGGGCTGGCGGTACAGGCGATCGAGCTTCGCCGCCAGGGCGTCGAACACGTCGCGATCGGGCGGCTCGTAGCCCGTCTTGGCCACGAACTCGCGCACGTAGCGCGGCGCCATGCTGAACGTGTTGGGCATGACGGTCGAGAGGTAGGCAGGCGTCTTCCCGTGCAGGATCCCCGCCATGGCCCCGGCGAGGAACCGGTCCGTGCGGTCGTCGAGCCGGAGGTGGGACCGCACGAGCAGCACCTGCGCCAGCGTCCGCGGATGGAACGCGACGCTCACCTCGGCGGGGACGGCTTCCGTCCGGGCGTCGGGGCCGTCGCCGCTCCCGGCGGCCGGCACGAACGCCGAGGGGTGCCCGGAATGGGCGAGGACGCGATCGGCGAGGTCCAGCCAGTGCCCCGCCTCGCCGGCCCAGACGAGCGAGAGGGCGGCCAGCCGCGTGCGAGCCTCGGCCGGTGTCGCCGGCTCCAGCTTGGCGGCGGTGAGGACGTGGGCCAGCGGGTTCAGGTCGTTGCCGACGCCGATGCGCCCTTCGGCGGCCGCCTGGACGGGGGCGGTGCCGCGGCCGGCGAACGGGTCGAGCACGACGTCGCCCGGTCGGCTGTAGCGCGCGATGAACGCGTGGACCAGCGCGGCCGGAAAGCTCGCGAGGTACGAGCACATCGGGTGGAGGGTGTGGCCCCACAGCCGAGGCTGCGCCTTCCACTCGGGCTCGAGGGGGAGCGTCGGCAGCGCGATCGGCAGCTCGAGGGCGAGCTGGCCGGTGTCCGGTCGGATCGTCTGGTCGGGCATTCCCGCGCTTCAGGTTGACGCACGGACTTGGGCCGCCCGCGCGAAGGGCCGGGAGCATAGCACGCAGGATTCGGGCCGCCGGAGCGCGCAATGTGCAGTCGTAATGACGTGTGGCTCGAGGGCACCCAGCCTTGGGAGCACCAGACTCGCGAGGAGACGCGTGATATGGCGCGACAAGCCCAGCTGCCCACATCGCCCTTGTCGAGGATCGCGGGACCCCTCGCCGTCGTCACTGGCGCATTGGTCGTGGCGACCCGAATCCCGACCTTCCTCTACCTCTTCACCGGGGGCGATCTGACGTCGTTCGTACTCGGCCCGGTGCATGGGATCACGAGCGTTCTTTCGATCGTCGCCTTCGGGTTGCTCGTGCTCGCCCTCGTCGCGATCTACGAGCGCGAGGCCTTGAGCGCGGGCTGGTTCGGCCTGGTCGGCTTCGCGGCTGCGCTCCTGGGCACGATCTTCATGACCGGGGACTGGTGGTACGAAGCGTTCGCGGTGCCCCGGATCGCGGAGGTCGCCCCCGACGAGATCCCCACCTTCGTGGGTGGCCGCCTGATCATGGGTGGCCTCGCCAGCTTCGTCCTGCTCGGCATCGGCTGGGTCCTGTTCGGTGCCGCGAGCCTGCGAGCTCACGTGTTCCCAACGGGTGCCTCTGCCGCGATCCTCGTCGGGGGCCTGCTGTCCGGACTGCCCATCGGTCCCGCCTACCTGACCGGCGGCATCGTCCTCGGGCTCGCCATCGCCTGGCTCGGCGTGTGGCTGATGCGAGCGACCGACCCCGGTGCGGGACCTTGCCGAGACAGGATCGATGCGAGCGGCGTAGCTGCGCGACGTCAGCAGATGATGTCGTTGGGGTTGGGCACCCGCGCCGACTCGACGACCGTGAAGGCGCTCCTGCCGTAGGCGTTGCGGGCTCGCAGCAGGATCGTGCCGTACGGAGGACCGCATTCGTATGTCCGGGCAATCTTCGCGGAGCGGGCGTCGCCTTGGGCCGTCCGAAGGAGCTCAAGCTGTGAGGCATCGACGGGCGTGCCCGCGACGAAGCACCGCGCGCCGGCCTTCTTCGTCGACTGCAGGGGGCACTCCCAGGTGTTGTAGATGAGGAATTCGTCCGCGTAGCCCGCCGCTGCTGACCAGCTGACGCGGTACGTCTCAGCGGTGATCCCGGTGTCTGCCCCGACTCCGCCGAGGTCCTTCAATCGGGGGTCGGTCGGCTTCGGCGGTGGGACGGCGTAGGTGACGCGCCGGCGTCCATCGGGCGTCCGGGCGGCCGGCACACCCTCGCCGTACACGTCGAACGTGAACGTCACCTTGCCCGGCGGGACACCCAGCGCGAGGAGGTCGGCCCGGCAACGCCACTCCCCGGAATCGGCCGGTCTGTTGGCCTTGCACATCACCGTCCTGGTCGAGCCCGGCCAGGCGCCGGAGAACACGACCTTCGTGATCGTGGTCCCCCCGGGTCCATCTCCGGTCGGCCTCGCCGACAGGGTCGTCGTGGAGGACGTCAGCCTCGTGCCTGCGGTCGGCATGACCCACGTCCCGCCGAGGATGCGGCCCGCCGATGTCGGCGGGTCGGTCGGCTCTGCGCCGGGCGTGGGTGCCGCCGAGAGTTGCGATGGCGAGGCCGACGCGGTCGGGGTCGCCGCCCGCCGAGGCCACAGCCGTGGAGGGGGATGGGTGGTCGGAGCGGCAACCCATGCCGCCACGACGACCAGGACCGCGAGGACTCCGAGCATTGCGATGGCCAGGACCTTCATCGTGGCCTCCTTCGATCACGGCGGGGAGCGGTGCGCGGTCGCGCGTTGCGGGCAGCCGAGTGACGCACCGACGGCACTGGCTGTTGCGAGACCGAGTCGACGCGGTCCAGGCCACGAGGTTGTGGCCGTTGCCCCGCTCAGCGGCGGGGGGAGTCCACCACCATCGCGTGAAGCTCAAAGATCTCCTGCCGATGCGGGGGAGGCATGTCCAGTCCGGCGGCCAAGAAGACTTCCGTGACCGCGGGCTGGAGCCGATCCACGAGAAACTGATCCCACGCGGCCCGGGACTCCCAGACGTCATACGCCACCCAGGACTCGAGGCCGACGCCCGCCGCGTGGAAGATCAAGCCCTCTGCAGGGTTCGCGTTGAGGTCGAGCCTCTCTCTCACCTGGTCGTAGAGCTCCCGCGTCATCACGGGGTTCTCCTCCAGCAAGGCGACAGCCACTTCGACACCCTCCTCGGCGTGAGTTCAAGCATAGGCATCGATGGGCTAGAGCTCGCCGGGCCCAGCAGCGACGCAGAGGGTCGCGTCGCGGACGTCACAGGGCGCCACCTCGGCCCGAGCCAGAGCGGCCGGGGCTGGCCCCTGGTGCCCGTCTCGTGCGTAGACTGGCGACCTGTCTGCGCCCCCGTAGCTCAGCGGATAGAGCTGCCGCCTTCAGGTGCCCCGGTCAGTCCGACGTGCTACCGAGCGTGGCGGGGCGAGCGCATGGGGCACAGTTAGTTGCTCAGTGAGGATTTGATGGACGACCGCGACGAGTTCAACCGGCTCCTGCAGGTCGCCGACGCTGCTCGTGCGGCCGTGGGCGCGAAGTTCGCTGAGCTTCGCGCGATCCACTACGCGCCGGCAGGCTACGTAGAGGCGGAGACCAGAGCCGTCGATCAGGGCTTCTTGGACGAGCTCAAGCAGCTCGACGAGGCGGAGACAGCGGCTAAGACGGCCCTGTACGACTTTCTGCGCGCAGGGTAGGCAAGAAGCCCGGACGCTTGGCCCCGCCTCGAGGTCAGGGTCCGACGAGGGGGCCGTCCGGACCGACGAGGGTGCCGTCTTCGCGCTGGTAGAAGAACGCGCCGGAGCCTGCGCCGACCGTGCTGCCCGGACGGGGCGAGGTTTGCGCCTCGACCAGCCAGCAGCGCGCCATCGCCGGGTCCTCGTCCTTGTATGCGTCGCAGTCACGGGGCGTCACCTTGACCATGACAATCGGTCCGTATTCCGCCGAGTTGAGCCCGTCCCACTCGCTCGAGATGTGGTCGGCCATTCGCGTGCAGACGTCCGCCGCCACCTCCCCGCACTCGAGGTCCCGGTCGTTGATGGCTTCGTTGACCTGCTGGCATGCGCCTGTCGTCAGCATCGCCAGCGCCATGCACGCGGCCGCGAGAGCGGTCCGATACGTCGCCACGTGCGCATCCTGACAGGTCAACCCGGCCTCGAGAACACGGCGCTCTGCCGAGCCATACCACCGCCATGTGACCGACCTCGGGGCCGCGTGGATCGAGATCCACGACGCGAAGCCGGACGGCTGGTTCGTCGGCACGCCGGTCTGCATCGAGCGTCGCGCCTGGGAGCAGTACGCGTTCGACATGCGGGAGCGCCACAAGCACGGGCGCCGGACGCGCGAGTGGACGGCAGTCGCGCAGTCCGAGCTCGAGGTGGTGAGCGAGATGGCGCGATGCCTGCGGGAGATCCGCGAGGGCAGCTGGCCGGAGTAGCCGAGAAACGTGAGCCCCGCCCGTCAGGGAAACGAGTCGTAAGGCGGGCCGAGCCCGTCTGGGCCGAAAGATACTGGCTCCGGCAGGCCGAGGTCGGACCGGACTCGCGTCGCAGCCGGCCATATCTTGGGCCAAGCTCTATCCCAGCGGATTTGGTAGCGGGCGTCGGCGGCCCTGAGGCGGTTGTCCGTCCCCCCCTCGCCACTGATCGCCTGGAGCCGGCTGACAATCCGGATCAGATCCTGCAGGTCCGCCGTCGTGTCGGCTGGGACTTGGAGCTGCCTGAGGGCGGCGAGGTACCGGCCCCACAGCTTCGCCGGACCTCGGCCCACATCCCGGTGGTTCTCGGGGAGCCTTGCCCAGGCCCGCTGGTGGGCAGCACCGGCCGCCTGGAACCCGGCCGCCGCCGCCATCCGAACCGCTTCGGGGTCGGGCGTGGGTGTCGGCTGCAGTGAGCCGGAAGCGGACGGCGCTGGGTCACCGGAGCTGGGCGGCGCCTGGGAGTCGTTGGCGGGCGCCGAGGCATCGACCTGGGCCGCTGGGCTGCCCGCAGCCGACGGCGGCGGAGAGGTGGGCGTCGTGCTTCCGCAGCCCGTTAGCAAACACGCAGCCAGGAGCGCGACGACTAGCCAGCTTCATGTCCGACGACTCCCTCGTGACGGTGACGCGGCCTCGACAGCCGGTGCACAAGGTTTGGGGCCAGATCTCGTTCGAACGTTCAATTCGTGGCGCGCGCGTGCGCAGAGTCGGCCTTGACGTCCCGGACATGATGACGCCCCGGCATCGCGGGGACGACACCGGGGCGCAGGGCGACGCCCCCAGCCACTCAGACCGCCGCGTCCTAGCTTCACGGCGTCCCTCCAGGCCGGGAGGCGTGGGAGTCTGCCCGCGCCGGGCAGATGGCAGGCAATGGGAGGGTCGCCCTATCCGTGGGTTCGCACGCGGCAAGGGTCACGGCCGGGCGCTGTGAGTGACCAGCGACTAGCCACCGAACATGACCCGCGGGGGAGCCGACTCCAATCGGCTCAGGACCTCGTCCACATCGATCGCAGGGATGTTGGCCGTAACCCTGAATGTTGGCCCGTCATCCGGCCCCGGGATCGAGGGATTGATCTCGAAGAGCCAGGGGTCATCGTCAACAGTCCCGAGAAACCTCTGGGCCAGCCCATCGTCTGGCGGAACTGGCGTTGTCAGGATCGCCTCCGCGAACCACTGAGCATCGTCCAGCGGAATTGACACGCTCGCGCCGTCCTCATAGGCGCGGGTCAGAGACTCCGACATCACCTTGATGCCGCGGGCCTTGAGCGCGCCGGCAACCTCGCCTGTCCGGGACATGGGACCTCCTCGTGGGCCCCCATGATGAAGCCCCGGCGTCGGGGGATGACGCCGGGGCGCGGTCCTGAGTGTGGGCGTCAGCCCTTGGTGGTGAACGACCAGCTCGTGGCGGTGAGGGAGCAGGACTCGGCGATCAGACCCAGGAAGAGGTCGAGGAGGACCATCCCGACCGAGTCGACGAGGTCCACGCTGGGCTCGTCCGCTTTTCAGCTGGTGCGATGACGGCTTAACGAGGCTCTGCCGTACTGGTATCCCTTCGGCGCCTCGTCTCACGGACCATCTGGCTGACGCGCTTCATTCATCTGCGGGGAACGGCCGACGGCGGTCATGCAAGAGCCCGCGTGCAAGCGACCTTCCCCTCCGGCGCGACCACGCGGGTTCTTCGCTGCCCATCGTGCCCCGGCCCGATGCCGAGCGCTTATAGGGAGAAGGACTGGTTGGCATGAGGCTTCAAGGGACGTCGAACCGCGGACGCTGGACAGCAGTCCTACTGGCGGTGTTGGTCATCGTTGCGGTGGTGGCCTTCCTGTACTTCTTCACATCGATCCTCTAGGAGGCCGTGATGCGCAAGGGAAAGAGCGTGATCGGCAAGCCGATCCTGAGCCTGGCAGACGGCGCGCATCTGCACGACGTCAAGGACGTCATCCTGGGCGCCGACAACGACTCGGTCGTCGGTCTGCTTGCCGACGAAGGCGGCTTGTTCGGGCACTCGCTGGTCGTCCCGATCGAGGAGGTCACCGGCTTTGGCCGTGATGCGGTCGTCGTCGCGCGACGCGAGAGCGTGATCGCGGCGAACGACGCGCCCGAGATCGGGTCCATCGTCGCTCGCAAGCAGTCCCTGCTCGGGACGAGCGTGTTCACCGAGCTCGGCGACAAGCAGGGCAAGATCAACGACGTCTATTTCGATGAGCCCAGCGGGCGGATCCTCGGCTTCGAGCTGTCCGGCGGCGTCTGGGCGGACGCGGCCCAAGGGCCGCGCTACATCCCCGTCGAGGAGCTCGTGCGGGTTGGTCCCGATGTCGCGTACGTCCATCCCGAGACGGCCGACCTGCTCGCGCAGCAGCGGGGTGGCATCAGCGGGGCGCTTGCCGATGTCGGCGACAAGGCCAAGAGCGCGGCGGGCGGGGCCGCCGACCGCGCCAAGACACGAGACCGCCAACGCAAGGCCTGAGGACGCCCTTCTTGGCAAGCGCACCGGGCGGGATGTGGAGAATGACAACGGCGCGGTCGTGGTGCCTGCTGGGCGCCGCGTCACGGGCGAGGACATCGAACGTGCTCGCGCGGCGGACAGGATGGCCGATCTGACGACCGCCGTCGGCATGGGCGAGGCGGGGCTGGCCGCAGCCGGTGCGAAGGATTCGCTTGGCGCGGCCGGCGACAACGCCGCGGGTCTGTGGGACCAGTTCACGCGCAAGGTCGGCGAGATGACCGACGCGGCCGGCCAGCGCGCCGACCACGAGCAGACCAAGCACCGTCTGACACAGATCGAGGACGCCGTCGGCCGCCCGGTCACGAAGGTGTTCCTGGACCTCGAGGATCGGGTGATCCTCGACCTCGGCGATCTGATCACGCACGCCGCGATCCAACGCGCCCATGAGGCCGGCGCGCTCGACAGCCTGCTCGGGTCGGTCTACAAGGGCGAGGTCGCGTTCCAGCGGGACGAGATGCGAGCCGAGAAGGCCGGCGAAGCCACGCTCGAGGTCGCCTCGGGACCGGGCGTCAGTGCGCCGGTCGTCGAGGAGCTCCGCTCCAAGGTCGACGAGACGGAACGCCGTCGCGAGGTCGAAGCGCGAGGCGAAGAAGGCCCAGAGCGGAAGCGGACCGTCAGGCTCGCGAGGCGCAGCGCGTCGAACGGGCTCGCGAGCGGGAGATCGAGGCCAAGAAGCGCGAGCAGGAAGAGCAAGCGACGTCGGCGACGTCACAATGACGACTTCCAGTGTTGACGGGTGGGCGAGACCCAGCTGGTAGTTGAAATCCGTGTAAATCGTTGTGCAGGGCGGCGCGTTCGCGCGCTGCACGCTCGGCCTGCTGCTTGTCGAAGCGCTTCTGCGCCGCGTCGGTAGTCGCCATGAACTTCCGGTCCCGTACCACCGCGAACTGCTCAACCGCAGGCACGGGCTCAGGACCAGCCACGAGGCGAACGCACGTGCCCTCAGCGCGCGGACAGCAGACCGACAGCTCGACCAGCTCGCTGTGGGCCAGCACATCGTCAACGATGGAGGCCTGCAGCTTGTGGGCCTGGGCTCACAAGCCGCAAGCCTCGGCCTCCGCGGCGTACTGGCGGTCGATCCAGCCGGCCAGCAGGCGCCAGGGCGTCAATTCGGGCGTTTCGTGCGTAGACTGACCACCCAACCCCGCCGTAGCTCAGCGGATAGAGCGGCCGCCTTCTAAGTGCGCCGATGAGTGCGACGTGCTCCTGAGCGTGGAAGGGTGAGCGAAAAGGCCGCTGTTACCTGCTCAGTCGATTTGCCCCGGGTCGCCCGCTGAGCCCCGGCGCGGCCTGGTTCGCATGATGCGGTGCCCGAAGGCGTTGGCCGGTCTACACCAGCCTCGGCCACGCCAACACCACGAGGATGACGCGGGCTAGAGCGAGGAACGGCGGAATGGGAAGCGCGAACCCATACCAGAACACCGCCTCGACAGGCAGTAGCGCGAACTGCAGCAGAGCACCCGACCGCTGGCCGTTCCACAGCAACCAGCCGGCCCAGGCCTGCACGAGCCCGAGGACGAACGCAGCGGCCAGCAGCATCACGAAGACCGCGTGCGACACGTTGAGGTAGAAAGGGCCGCCGTTGGGCTCGCCGATGAGCGGCAAGACTGGGAGGCGACCACGGACGACCACCCACCACATCAGCCACGGAGTCGGCAGCAGCGCCCATCCGAATGCGACGACCCACAGCAGCACGGCCGCAATTCGACTCTCGATCGGCACGGACATTGGCCGGCTCCTCAGGCGGTTGAGCGACTATGGCCTGTTGGAGGTCCTACGTTCGAGAGGATAGATGCGGCCCGATCGCCATCAGTATCAGCCCGGCCCGGGCCCAGCGTGTATCACCCACGGATGACGATGCCTCCGGTCGCCCCGTCGAGGACTGGCCGGCGGGCCGGGATCGAACCGGCGGGCGCGGAGCCGGAAGCGCGACAGAGCCGCGGTGGACCACGCTCACCAGACCTCACACCGCCGGTGTCCGAGCGGAGAGTGGGTACGCGAGCGGCAGGCTCCGGGGAACCGCGAAAGAAGCGTGGACCGGAGCGGAGACGATGAACGTCCCCGATCCGGTCGAGCTGGATGATCCGCGGCGCTACTTGCAGCGGATCCTGAAGGACGACGTCCCGACTGAGATCTGCGCGAACGATGCGTCGAACGGGCCGTCGAACGTGGCGTTCCGTGCCGTGGACGTGCTCCGTTCGACCTGGACGCAGGACTGGTCCCTCGAATGGAACGAGCTGCGCGACTTGAAGGTCTTCGCGATCCCGGTCCATGTCGCGGCGATCGAGATCGTCCCTCCGTCGCCGTCGGTGCAATCGTTGGCGTCGCAATCAAACGTGGTCAACGCGATGTCGGTCGACGCGAGATCGACCGATGTGAGCTTGTTAACCGTAACGTTGCCAGTGTTCTCGGCGCAGCCGGAAAAATCATGACTCGAGACCTGATCCCCGGTGTCTGGGTCGAATGTGAACGTGCTTTCGCTGTAGCAGACGAAATCTCCGCTCACGTTGTCCTTGAAGGCGTCGAGCTCGGTCTGCGAGCACGTGACCGTGCCATCTGCGTTGTCTGTACAACCGTCGTCCTGGACTGCGGTCGCCTGCGTCCCGTTCCCACCTCCAGTCGTGTCGGCCGCCACCGGCCCGACGCCGACGACGAGCAGCGCGATGAGCGCCAGGATTGTTGCGACGGTGCGCATGGCACCACCCTCCGATCCCCCTTCCGCGGAGCGGGCTTGCCAGTGGCTCGGCGCAACCGAGGCAACCGTGTTGGCGGTGACGCGTCAATGCCTCCCGCGGGATGTCGCCATACTCCGGCTATTGGTGCACCGGGTCAACGAAGTTCTCGAGATCCGTTGCCGTTGCGCACCGCAATCTGAGGCTCGACTGTGACGCGGGCACCGGCAAAGGCCTCGGTTCGCTCGCTGGCCCAGCCTCGAGGGGTCCACCACCGCCATACCATCGGCTCCGTGACCGACCTCGAGGCCGCATGGGACGAGGTCCACGACGTGAAGCCGGACGGCTGGTTCGTGGGCCCGCCCACCAACGTCGAGCACCGCCGGGCGTGGGAGCAGTACGCCTTCGACACGCGGGAGCGCTCGAAAGCCGGCCACCGGTCGCGCGAGTGGACGGCGGTCGCCGCAATCCGAGCTCGAGGTCGTGCGCGAGATGGCGCGGTGCCTCAGGCTGATAGGCGAGGGGCAGATCCCGGAGTCGCCGAGAAGCGCGATCTCCGCCGGTTACGGATACGAGTAGCTGCCCGGATCTCGACACTCAAGATTGCAGCCGGCCGGCAGGCCGAGGTCGGCCCGGACGCGGTTCGCAGCGTCAACCATCGCGCTCGTGCGGTTACGGATGTGTCGTCGAGCAAGCCACCACGCTTCGGGGAGCGACTCCTCGTTCTTATGACCGACGACAGCGGCCGACGCCTCTCGATCTCCCCTCTGGACCCGCCTGACCTGCCGGATCAGGTCGCGTAGGTTCGGCGCGGTCTCGTCAGGGACTTGGAGCTGCTTCAGGGCAGCGATATAGAGGTCCCAGGTCTCCGCAATCTCTCGCTCGGTCTGAGCTAGGTGGTGTTGGTCAAAAGGGACCGCCCTAAAGGCCTCGAGGTTGGCCGCACCCGCCGCATGGAATGCGGCCGCCGCCGCCACCCGAACCGCTTCTGGGTCGGGCGTGGGTGTCGGCTGGGGCGCGGCGGAGGCGGACGGCGCCGGGTCACCAGAGCTGGGCGGCGCCTGGGAGTCGTTGGCGGGCGCCGAGGCATCGACCTGGGCTGCTGGGCTGCCCACGGGCGATGGCGGCGGAGAGGTGGGCGTCGTGCTTCCACAGCCCACTAGCGAACACGCGACCACCAGGAGCGCGACTACAGCCAGCTTCATGTCGGACGACTCCCTCGTGACGGTGACGCGGCCTCGACAGCCGGTGCAAGGGTTTGGCGTCGGACCTCTCTCGAAAGTTCAATCTTGGCGCCCGCGTGGGCAAAGTCGGCCTCGGCGTCCCGGGCATGATGACGCCCCGGCATCGGGTGGATGACGCCGGGGCGCGGTGCGGGGCGGGTTCGCCATCAGCTGCGACCAGCCGAGCACAGACAGGCCGGGGACCTCCCGGCGTCCTTCCGGGCGTCCGATGGGCGTCGGCTCGCGGTCCGGGGAACAGGTCCGGCGGTTCTTCCGGCACATGGCCGTTGCGCGGGACCGGCCCGTAGCGTTCTACCTGTTCGGCGAGCCGGTCGCGAACCAGCGCGGCACGCTCGGTCATCTCCCATTGCTCGTCGGCTGAGAGCGCATCCCACGCCACCCGAGCCGCCGGGTCGGTTCGCCGAGCGGCCTCGCCCTCAGCCTGGACAGCGGCGAGCGTGAAGGCTGACGGCAGGCGGTTGGGTCAATGTGGCCGTTTCGTGCGTAGACTGACCAACTAACCCCGCCCCCGTAGCTCAGCGGATAGAGCGGCCGCCTTCTAAGTGGGCCGGTGAGTGCGGCGTGCTACTGAGCGTGGGACCATGAGCGAATAGGGCGTTGTTAGTTGGTGAGTTGAAGGGCGAATGCCGGTGTGAGGTCCCAGGATTCCGTCGGTAGGAATTCCGAGTTCTTCGTCCCCAGAATTCTCAGATTTCGTCTGGCCGCCTCAGATTTCGTCCTCGCGCGGCTTCCGACGGGCCGGTCGGGTTGCCCGAGAGCTTGGTGGTCGCGTCGGGGTGGCTGTCGTGGAATAGGCTTGTCGGCCAGCCGTCCCGCCCCAGGAGGTCCAATCATGACCATGGAGTACGTCTCCCTGCCCGGTGAGACCGCTCCGCCCGTTCCTGACGGGCCGAAGCTGTGCAACGGCGACGAGATGCGCATCCTGCACAACGCGTTCCTGTGGGGATACGAAGTGGCGCCTGGACTGGTGCGCGGCGTTCCCCCCGGTGACATGGCGCGAAGCGAGTTCGTCGGGCAGTGGCTCGCCGATCTCGACGCGACGCTGCACACGCATCACGAGAGCGAAGACGAGTTCCTGTGGGACAAGCTCGAGCAGCGCGCTCCCGCCTGCGCGCTCCACGTCGGCCAGATGCGCGCGCACCATGCACAGGTCGCGGCGCTCCTCGCGGAGGCAGCTCCGCTCCTCACCCGATGGCGCGCGACGGCCGAGCCGGCGCTCGGCGAACAGTTGGCCGATGCCTACGAGCGGATGCTCGTTGTGCTGAAGGTGCACCTGCGCCGTGAAGTGGTGGAGGTCGTCCCGGTGGCGGAGCGGGTGGTCACCGCGGAGGAGTGGACGGCAATGGGCGACCACAGCGTCGACGCGATCCCGAAGAGTCGCCTCCTGCCGCAACTCGGGACGCTGCTTGCGAACTCCACGCCCGCGGACCGCAAGCTCTTCTACGCGGGTCTGCCAGTCTCCGTGAGGGTGCTCTGGCGCCTCATGGGCAAGCGTCAGTACGCGAAGCAGTTCAGGCAACTGTTCCCCGGCGAGCCAGTCCCGCCGACCGGCTGACCGACACCCGGCGGCGCCAGCGCGCGATAGGACACTGCTGCGGGACTTCACATGCCGGACTTGAACGCCAACGTGCGGCCTGAGCCGGGCGGGCGACCACCGCGCGAGGCGGGTCCGAGGACGTCAAGTCCCGCGTTTCGTGCGTAGACTGACGACCTGTCAGCGCCCCCGTAGCTCAGCGGATAGAGCGGCCGCCTTCTAAGCGGTTGGTCGCAGGTTCGATTCCTGCCGGGGGCGCCACCCTTCCTCCGCCGGTGCCGCGGATGCCGTCCGAACGTCGCGCCCGGGCGAGACATTTCGCCGATTGTGGGTGGTCTCACGCGGCCCCAGAATCCGCGCCATCGAGCGCACCGGATCCCGGAGCGAGACGATGCCCGGGGCCGGCCGTCGCGAACGGTCGACGCATGGTTGTGCCCCCACGCGTCGGGCTTGCGGCGCCGGTCCGACGGGCTCCGCGCGACGATCGGTGGCAGGTCCTGGCGCCAGACCCCTCCACGAGCGGGTTGGTACCACCGGGTAGTCGAGAGTACGGCTTGGCGGAGCCGCCCCGCACTCCGACACTCCGAACAGCAACGAGCCGGACCGCACCGCAGTGCCCTCCCCGGACCTTTCGGCTCCCGACACACACGAGGCAAGACACCGAATGGCGTCCATGGCGATCACCGAACTCGGCCCGATGCTCACCGCGAGTGAGGTCGCCGAGATGCTCCACCTCCACGTCAACACCGTGAAGCGCCTCGGCGATCGCGGTGAGCTGCCCTACTACCGGGTCTGCAAGCGGGGCGACCGCCGGTTCCGCCTCGAAGACGTGATGGCCTTCCTGGCCCGCAACCGCTAGCCGAACCGTCCCGGCGGCGCGTCGGAGCGCCGCCCTCGGCTCGCCGCCGTCACGCGGCGCGGTCAGCCCGCCAGCGCATCCTCGAAGATCCGCAGCGCCTCCTCGACCTCCGGTACCGTCACGTCGATCGGCGGGATCCAGCGGATCACCTGGTGCTGCACGCCGCACGTCAGCAGCAGCAGCCCGGCCTCCGTCGCCCGGTGGGCGACCGCCTCGGCGGTGACGCCGTCGGGCTCGCCGGTCGCGCGGTCCTTCACGAACTCGACCCCGATCATCAGGCCCGGTCCGCGCACGTCGCCGATCGCGGGGTGATCGGCCATCAGCTCGCGCAGCCCGCCGGTGAGCTCGGTGCCCCTGGCGCGCGCGTTCTCGACCAGTCGCTCGTCGCGGATCGTCTCCAGGACCGCCACGCCCGCCGCGCAGGCGACCGGGTTGCCGCCGTACGTCGAGCCGTGCGCGCCCGCGGCCCCAGCGCTCGCCGAGCTCCCGCCTGGTCACGACCGCCGACAGCGGCAGGCCGTTGGCGATGGCCTTCGCGACGCACACGACGTCGGGGACGATTCCCGCGTGCTCGAACGCCCACATGACGCCCGTCCGGCCGTAGCCCGACTGGACCTCGTCGGCGATCAGCAGGATCCCGTGCTCGTCGCACACCTCGCGCAGCGCGCGCAGGAACGCGTTCGGCGCCGGGTAGTAGCCGCCCTCGCCCTGGACGGGCTCGATGAGGATCGCGGCCACCTGCGACGGCGCGATGATCGTGCTGAACAGCGACTGCAGGATCGACGAGGCTCGACGCCGTCGCCGCCTCCTCGTCGCCGTCGAACTCGGGGTACGCGGCCGGGAACGGGGCGAAGTACACGCCCGGCAGGAGCGGCTCGTAGCCGGTGCGGTAGTTGAGGCTCGACGTGGTCACGCTCGTCGCCCCGAACGTCCGCCCGTGGAACGCGCCCCGGAAGGCGATGATCCCGGGCCGGCCGGTGACCCGCCGCGCGAGCTTGAGGGCGCCGTCGATGGTCTCGGAGCCCGAGTTCAGGAACAGCACCGAGTCGAGCGGGTCCGGGAACGTGTCGGCGAGCATCCGGGCGAGCTGGACCGTGGGCTCGGAGAAGCCCATCGCGTGCACCGGGCCCATGAGCCGGTCGACCTGCGCGTGGACGGCGGCGGTCACGCGCGGATGGGCGTGGCCGAGCGTGGTGACCGCGATCCCGTTGGCGAAGTCGAGGTACTCGCGCCCCGCCGTGTCGTAGAGGCGGTGGCCGACGCCGTGGGACCAGCTGCGGTCCATGTAGCGGCCGATGACCGGCGAGATGTTCGGCCGCGCGAGGGCGGCGAGGTCGAGCGCGGGATCGTCGGTCGTGCTCATCGGCCGAGTATAGGGAGGGCGCCGGCCGGTCCGGGCCCGTGTCGCGGTCCGGCGACGCCGCGGCCGGCAGCGGTAGGATCGGCGGCGACCGCAGCAGAGGCCCCCGAGCGCCGTGATCGACTTCACCCTGACCGACGAGCAGCGGCTCGTCCGAGACGCCGCGCGATCGTTCGCCGAGGCCGAGATCCTGCCCCACATCCGCGAGTGGGACGAGCGCGGCGAGGCCCATCCCGAGGTGTTCGCGAAGATGGGCGAGCTCGGGTTCCTGGGCGCGCCGATCCCCGAGCGGTACGGGGGCGCCGGGATGGACTACATCAGCTTCGCGCTGCTGTGCGAGGAGCTGGAGCGGGCGGACACGGCGTACCGCGTCGTCCAGAGCGTCCACGTCGGGCTCAACAGCCTGACGCTCCTCCAGTGGGGGACGGAGGAGCAGCGGCAGCGCTGGCTCGTCCCCCAGGCGAAGGGCGAGAAGCTGGCCACGTTCGGGCTGACCGAGCCCGGCGTCGGCACCGACGCCGCCAACCTCGCGACGACGGCGCGCCGCGACGGCGACTCGTACGTGCTCAACGGGCACAAGATCTGGATCAGCCTCGCGGACCTCGCCGATCACTTCCTCGTGTTCGCCAGCGTCGACCGGGACCGCAAGCACAAGGGGATCACCGCGTTCGTGCTCGAGCGCGGCATGCCCGGCCTCACGACCGGCACGCTCCACGGCAAGCTCGGCATCCGGGCCGGCAACACCGGGCTCATCGACATGGAGGACGTGCGCGTCCCGATCGAGCACCGGATCGGCGAGGAGGGCGAGGGGTTCCTGATCGCGATGAGCGCGATCGACCAGGGCCGGTACACGGTCGCGGCCGGCGCCGTGGGGCTCGCGCAGGCCTGCCTCGACGCGTCGGTCCGGTACGCCCACGAGCGCGAGACGTTCGGCGAGGAGATCGGCCGCCACCAGCTGGTCAAGCAGATGATCGCGAACATGGCCAAGGGCACCGAGATCGGGCGGCTGCTCGTGTTCCAGGCCGGCGCCCTCAAGAACCGCGGCCTGCGCAACACCCGCGAGACGTCGCTCGCCAAGTGGCACGCGACCGACCACTCGGTCCAGGCCGCGCTCGATGCGATCCAGATCCACGGCGCGAACGGCTACTCGAACGAGTTCCCGGTCGAGCGCTACCTGCGCAACTCGAAGGCGGCCGTCATCTACGAGGGCACGAGCCAGCTCCACACGCTGATCCAGGCGGACTACGCGCTGGGCTATCGCGAGGACCGGCCGCTGCGCTGCGAGCCGTGGCCCGCCCAGGGCTACGAGCGCGCCTGACCAGCACCGAGCCGGTCGCAGCCGACCGGCCTCCCGCGGGCTGAGCTTCCTGATCATCGGCATTCTCCGCTTGACGAGCCCGTTCAACATGCGATACTGAACCACATGGTTCAGTTTAGTGCGCAGCAAGTCGACACCTCCTTTGCCGCTCTGTCCGATGCGACACGGCGTGGCGTTCTTGAACGGCTCGCGCGGGAAGACGCCTCGATCACCCAGCTCGCCGACACGTTCCAGATGACCCTGACCGGCATGAAGAAGCACGTCAGCGTGCTGGAGCATGCGGGGCTCGTGGTCACCGAGAAGGTCGGGCGGGTGCGAACCTGCCGGCTGGGTGTCAGCCGGCTCGAACAAGAGGCCGTGTGGATCGAACGTTACCGGCAGCTCTGGGCCGCCCGTTTCGACGAGTTGGACAAGGTCGTCGAGGAATTGAAACAGAAGGAGAAAGCCAATGGACGCAATGAAGTGAAACTGCTGCCGCAGGGAACGACACCAAGGCCGACCGGAGGTCCGAGCGCGAGCTTGTCGTCACGAGAGTCTTCGACGGTCCGGCCCGCATCGTGTTCGAAGCCTGGACCAAGCCCGAGCTGCTGATGCGCTGGTGGGCGCCCAAGTCCTTCGGCATCACCTTCCTGTCCTGCGACGCCGACGTCCGGCCCGGCGGCACCTACAAGTTCGTGTTCGGTCACCCTCAGTCCGGACAACCGATGGCCTTCGTCGGGCGCTACATCGAAGTGAAGCCGTACTCACGGCTGGCGTGGACGAACGAAGAGAGCGACGACGGAGCCGTCACCACGGTGACCTTCGAGGAAAGGGACGGCAAGACCCACCTCGTGCTGCACGACCTGTATCCGTCCAAGGAAGCTCTGGACGAGGCCGTCGCTTCGGGCAACGTCAGCGGGTATCCCGAACAGTTCAACGAGCTGGACGTCTTGCTCAAGAGCCTCAACTAGGCGCCGAACGCCTGGCGGAGCCTCAGCGTTCCGCCAGCCGCGGCATCAGCTCCACGAAGGTGCAGGGCGTGTTGGTCAGGCGGCGGCGGGCTCGTGCGTCCGGTCCGCGTCGAGCTCGACCGGCTCCGGCTCGGCCGACGCCACGCCGGGTTGGGCCCGGCCCCGGGCGGTGACGATCAGGACCACGGCCGCGATGATCACGACCGAGGCCAGGATCGTCCGCGGCGTCAGCGGCTCCTGGGCGAGGAACGCCCCGAGGAACACCGCGACCACCGGGTTGACGTACGCGTAGGTCGCCACGCGCGGCAGCGGTGCCACGCTCAGCAGCCACGCGAAGGTCGTGTAGCCCACGAGGCTCCCGACGAACAGCAGGTACAGGATGCCGAGCCAGCTCGCCGTCGAGACGGTCGCCGGGTCGAAGGTCAGCAGCTCGCCCGTGAGCGCGCTCGCGAGCAGCAGGATGACCCCGCCGACGATCATCTCGATGCCGGTCGCGAACAGGGCGGGGGAGGGCAGCACGGCCCGGCGGGCGGCGTAGATCGAGCCGAGCGCCCAGAAGATCGGCGAGATGAGGAGCGCGAGGAGGCCAGCGGGATCGAGGTCGTCGACGCCCGAGGTCGGCCAGGCGAGGATCGCGACCCCGACGACGCCGACGGCGATGCCGACGACGCCCACACGGGGGAGTCGCTCGCCGAGGAAGGCCAGCCCGAAGATCGCCAGCCACATCGGCATCAGTGCGATCAGCAGCGCGGCGATGCCGGTCGGGATCGTCTGCTCGGCCCAGGCGACGAGGCCCATGCCGCCCATCAGCAGGAGGCCACCGACGATGGAGGTGTCGATCAGCTCGCGCCGGGTCGGCCGGCGGATGGACCGCCGGTTGACGAACGCGACGCCGCCCGCGAGCAGGATCCCGGCGGGGACGAACCGGAGGAAGCCCATCACGAACGGCGGGATCGTGTCGATGGCGACCTTGATCCCGAGGTACGTCGACCCCCACACGAGGTAGAGGACGATCAGTCCCGCCCAGACGGCGATCGGGCTGGCGGTCGTTCGCATCTTCGTGGACGGCTCCCGCTGCGAGGATGGGCGGAGTCTAGCGGGTGCGAGCCCTGTTGCGCTAGTCCACTAGGCCAAGTTGCGGGTCGGTTGCGACGGTGCCCGCCGGACGGTCAGGCGGCCGCCTCCGCCGCCACGGGGCGGCAGATCTTGCACGGCCGGTAGCCCCGCTCGCGCGCCTCGCGGAGGGACCGGAACGAGACCCGGTAGCGGTCCTGGACGCGTCGCGCGTGCCGGCAGGTGGGCCAGCAGACGATCCGCGTCGTCGTCGAGCCGGACAGCCGCTCGCCGCTCCGGGCGGCCGACTCCATCGCCGCGGGGTCGAGCCCTTCGGCCGACAGGATCGTCCGCTTGTTGCCGGGCCCGCCGAGGCTGTACTGGCCGATCGTGCCGTCGGTCCGGACCACGCGGTGGCAGGGCACGATCAGCGGCACCGGGTTGTGCCCGAGCGCCGTCCCGACCGCGCGCACGGCCCTGGGCCGGCCGATCTCCGCGGCGATCCAGCCGTAGGGCCGGACCTCGCCGCGCGGGATCTCGAGGGCCTTGGTCCAGACGGCGACCTCGAACTCGGTCCGGCCGCGGAGGTCCAGGGGGATCCGGACCCGCCGCTCCCCGGCGAGGCGCCGCGAGATGGCATCCGCCAGGGCCGCGGGCAGGGCCGCGGCGACCGTCGTCGGCCGGCCGGTGCGGGCGGCGTGGCGCGCCGCGGCGTCGCTGCCGTCGGCCGCCTGCTCGACCTCGGACACCCCGCGCCCGTTCCAGGCGACCCAGAGCGTCCCGAGCGGCGAGTCGATGGGCGCCATCCGGTCGGCCAGGCCGACCTCGACCAGGACGTCGTCGGCCACGGCCGGCGGGGCCGCGGCCCGCAGCGTCCGGAGGCCGCCCGGGGTGTCGTCGGCGAGGGATCGGAGGTACGGACGGTTCATGCGGTCAGCTCCTCGAGCTCGGTGCCGGCAGCCGCGGCCCGGAGCATCGCGAGCCCTCGCGAGACCTGGGCCTTGAGCGTGCCTTCGGGACGGCCGAGCACCTCGGAGAGCTCGGCGTAGGAGAGGTCGTCGACGTGACGGAGGACGATCGGGATGCGGTAGCGGTCGGGGAGGGACGCGAGCAGCGACGCGAGGCGCTCGCGGTCCTCGGCCCGGTCGGCGACGTTCGCAGGCTCCTCGTCCGCGGCGGCCCGCGGCTCGGCCCCGACCTCGACCAGCGGCGCCAGCGGCGTGGTCGGCGGCGCGTGGCGGCGGGTCCGGTTGCGGCACAGGTTGACGACGATCGTGGCCAGCCACGGTCGGAGCCGCAGCTCGCGGATCCGGTCGGCCGGATAGTCGGCCATCGCGCGATAGGCGCGGACGAGCGCGTCCTGGGCGACCTCCTCGGCGTCGTGGGGGTTGCCGAGCACGCGCAGCGCGATGGCGAAGCAGCGATCGACGTGCCCGCGCACGAGGGTCTCGAACGCGGCGTCGAGGTCGCGCGCGAGCGCCTCGGTGAGCTCGGTGTCGTCCATCACTCCCCAGAACACGCCCGTCGCCCGGACGGTTGCATCCCGTCACCCATCCGCGCCCGGACCGCCCGGGGCAGCATGTCACAATCCGGCCATGCGCCTGGACGACCGATTCGACGAGCTCGTGGTGAGCCTCGGCGGCTTCTACCGCACCTGGTTCGTGTTCGTGGGGCTCGAGCTCGGCCTCCTCGAGCGGCTGCGCGCCGCGGGTCCCGAGGGTCTCACCGCGACGGCGCTCGCCGAGCAGACGGGCACCGAGGCGGAGCTCGTCCGGCGCTGGTCGTGGGGCGCCGACGTCCACGACCTGGTCGAGCTCACCGGCGACCGGATCGTGCTGTTCGACGACGTGGCCGGGGTGCTCCTCGACGCCGACCGGCCCGAGTACCTGGGCGGCCAGTTCCTGCATGCCGCCATCGGCAGCCTCGACTTCGCGAGCCTGCCCGACGTCCTCCGCACCGGCCAGCCGCTCAGCGGGCGTCCGGACCGCTACCGGGTCGCGATCGAGCGCCTCACGGTCCAGGACGTCGCCGTGTTCTTCCAGGAGGTGCTGGCGGCGTTGCCGCAGCTCGTCGTCGATCTCCAGGACGGCGCGGTGGTCGTCGACGTCCACTGCGGCGGCGGCCGCTGGCTGATCGCGATGGCCAAGCGGTTCCCCGGCACGCGCCTCGTCGGCGTCGAGTTCGAGCCCGACTCCGTCGAGCGGGCGCGCGCCCACGTGGAGGAGTCCGGCCTCGCGGACCGGATCGCCATCGAGGCCGGCGACCTCGGCCACGTCGGGCACGCCGGCGAGGCGACGCTGGTCTACTTCCAGTACGCGCTCCACCAGCTCGCCGATCCCGCCGGGGCGATCGCCTCTGCCTGGGCGGCGGTCCGGCCCGGGGGCTGGCTGGTGGCGCTCGACTGGTACCTGCCGACCGACCCGGACGAGCTGCGGACGCGTCACGCGGAGCTGATCGCGGGCGTGCAGCTGGACGAGCTGATCCAGGGCACGCGGCTCGTGTCCCGGACCGAGGCGCTCGGCTGGTTCGAGGCCGCGGGCGTGCCCGGCGCGTCGTTGATCGACCTGCCGTCGGGCGCCACCGCGATCGTCGCCCAGCGCGCCTGACGCCCCGACAGCCGTCGCCGGGCGACCGGCCCGGCTACTTGACCTCGAGCGACCCCGTCATGTTCGGGTGGATCGTGCAGTGGAAGGCGAACGTGCCGGGGGTGTTGTAGGTCACCGTCACGGTCTCGCCCGCGTTGACGGGCGTGTCGCACGAGCCGTCGTCGAGGGTCACCGTGTGGTTCGCGCTGTCGCCGTTGGTCCAGGAGATCGCGCTGCCGGCGGCCACGCTGAGGCCGCTCGGGAACGTGAAGTCCTTGATCTGGGCCGGAGTCCCGGAGCCGGTCCCCGCGCTGCAGGCGCCACCGGCCGCGGCCGGGGCGGAGGCCGCGCTGCTCGCGGCGGGCTGGGAGGCCGGCGCGGCGGTCGCGCCGCCGCTGCTGGAGCAGGCCGCGAGGGCGAGGGCTGCCGTCGCGACAAGCGCTCCGAGGCGGAGTCGTCGGTTCATGGATGCGCCTCCTGTTCGCGCGGGCACGAGGGGCGTCGTGCCGCGGGCGTCTCAAGCCGACGATACGCCCGCGCGCAACGAGGCGGTTTCGCCTGCCGGGCGGCGATCGGTCCGACGACTATCCTCGGGCCGTGACCCGATCCATCCAGCTCGACGACGCGACGATCCGCCGGCTCGAACGGCACGAGACGATGGCCCACGCCATCCCGAGCCGGCAGGTGCGCGACCTCGGCGATGCGCTCGTCCTGCACGACCCACGCGACCCCGATCCGTTCTGGAACCGGATGGTCAGCGTCCGGTGGCCGGCCGAGCCCGCCGCGTTCGATCACCGCCTCAACGAGGCGATCGCGATGTTCGCCCTCGATGGCCGCCAGGCGCACATCTGGCCGTCGCCCGCCCACAACTCGCCCGCCGATCTCGCCCGGCGGCTCCAGGCGGCCGGGTTCCGCGACGTCGGCGGCGGGCACGTGATGGTGCTGGCCGACCCCGCGGCCTGCCCGGCGCTCCGACCCGACGAGCTCGCCGCGGGCGTCGAGGTGGGCGGCATCTGCCGGTCCTCGGACGCGGGCGAGCACGACGTCGACGACATCGCCCGGGTGCTCGCCGAGTCGTTCGGCGCGCTGCCCGATCGGGCCGGGGAGCTGGCGGACGACCTGCGGCGGACGCTGGACGACCCGCGGATCGCGCTGGCGCTGGTGCGGGTCGACGGCGAGCCCGCGGCGGTCGCCAAGGCCACGTCGTTCGACGGCTTCACCTACCTGTCGTCGATCGGCACGCGCGCGGCCTGGCGTGGACGCGGCCTGGCCGCGCTCGCGACCCGGCACGCGGTCGCGATCGCCGGCGGCGGGTCGGCGCGGATCGTGTACCTCGGGGTGTTCTCGGGGAACGCCCCCGCGCTGCGGCTGTACGAGCGGCTGGGCTTCGCGTCGGGCGGCGAGTCGCCGGACCTGCTCCTTGGCTGACGCGCCGGCGCCGCGGCTGTGGGCCCGGCTGACCTGGCAGGCGGCCGATCCCTCCGCGCTCGCTGCCGACCTCGCGCGGCGGCTCGGGATCGAGGCGGCGCCGCACGGCTGGCAGGCCGAGGCGCACGCGATCCCGCTGGGCAACGCCACGCTCGAGGTCGTGCCCTGGCGCCGCGAGTCGCCGTCCGACGATCCGCTCCCGGGCGGCCGCCTGGTGTTCGAGGGCGTGCCCGGCGGCCTCGCGACGCCCGCTCCGCCGGAGCTGCCGCCGATGCTGCTCGCCGGCGTCGGCTGGGCGACGGTCGAGCTCGATCGCGCGGAGGCCGAGCTCGCGGAGTGGCTCGCGGGCGACGCGCCCGACCCGGCACCCGACGCGTCGGAGCCGGTGCTCGGCGCGCGGGCGCGTCGGCGAACGGCCGACGGCCTGCCCGGCGCCGAGCTGGCGCTGCTGGAGCCGACGACCGAGGGACGGCTCGCGGCGTCCCTCGCGCGCGACGGCGAGGGTCCGTGCGCGCTGTACGCCCGGCCGGCCGGGGGCCTGGACGCCTGGCTGGCGCAGGCGCGCGCCCGCGGGGTCACCACGAGCACGATCGCGGATGGGCCGTTCGGGCCCTCGGTCCTCGTCCTCGGCGGGCCGGTCGCGGGGCCACACCTGCTGATCGTCGACCGGCCGGCGGGTACCATCCGCGCATGAACGACGTCGCCCGCATCACGCTCCGTGCCGCCGCCACCGACGACGCCGAACGGCTCGCGACGCTCCTGACCGACGAGGGCTACCCCGCCGGTCCGAGCGATCTCACCGCCCGGATCGAGCGCTTCTCGACGCCCGACGCCCAGGTCATCGTGGCCGAGGCCGGCGGCGAGGTCGTCGGGTTCGTCGCCTTCCACGTCGTGCCCCGGTTCGAGACCGACGAGCGATTCATCCGGATCATCGCGGTCGTCGTCGACGCGCTCGAGCGGGAGCGGGGCGTCGCCCACCGCCTGCTGGCGGACGTCGAGCGCGTCGCCCGCGAGGCCGGCGTCTCGTTCGTGGAGGTCACCGCCGGCCACCACCGCCCCGAGGCGCGCCAGCTGTTCGAGTCGCTGGGCTACGACGGGAACGTCACCGCGTACCTGCGCAAGCGGCCATAGCCCGGCCGGCACGCACCCGACGCCTCCGCCGATGACGTTCCCGCGGCTCGTGCTCCGGGACGAGGTCGCCGACCTGCTCGAGCTCCCGTGGGAGCGGCCGCTCGGCTCGTGGGGCGACACCGGCCACCGGTTCCGGCAGCTGCCCGTCGGCCCGTCGCGCCACCTCGTCCGGTTCCTCGTCGTGGACGGGACGGTGTACGCGCTGAAGGAGCTGCCCGACGAGGTCGCCGAGCGCGAGTACCGCGTGCTCCGCCACCTCGAGGACACGCGGCTGCCGTCGGTGCGGGCCGTCGGCCTGGCCGCGCGTCCGGACCGGGGCGACGCCATCCTCGTCACCGAGTACCTGCGCCACTCGATGCAGTACCGGCGGCTGCTGATGCTGATCCGGCCCGGGAGCACGGGCTACCGCGGTCGCCTGCTCGACGCCATGGCGCTCCTGCTGGTCGACCTCCACCGAGCGGGCGTGTACTGGGGCGACTGCTCGCTCGCGAACACGCTGTTCCGCCGCGACGGGGACCGGATCCAGGCCTACCTCGTCGACGCCGAGACCAGCGAGACGTTCCCGACCCTCTCGGACGGCCAGCGCGCCTACGACCTCGAGATCCTGGTCGAGAACGTCGCCTTCGGCCTCGCCGACCTCGCCGCCTACATGGGCCGCGAGGAGGACATGGACGAGGCGATCGAGGCCGCCCAGTCGGTCCGCACGGGCTACGAGGCGGTCTGGCGCGAGCTCCATGACCAGCCGGAGATGGTCCCGGGCGACCGGCAGGCGATCCGCGCCCGGCTGCGCCGGCTCAACGACCTCGGGTTCTCCGTGGACCTCGAGGTCGACCCGGTCGGGCCCCACGGCGCGGTGCGCCTCCGGACGTCGGTCACCACGCGCCGCTACCACGCGAGCGAGCTCGAGCGGCGAACGCGCATCCGGGCGCTCGAGGGCCAGGCGCGGATCCTGCTCCACGACCTCGGCGAGTACCGCGCCTGGCTCGAGTTCTACGAGCGTCGCTCGGTCGACGCGACCGAGGCCGCGGAGCGCTGGCTGACCGAGGTCTACCGGCCCACCCTGGCGCGCATCTCGGGCATCGTCGGCCGCGATCGCGACCTCGTCCAGGCGTACTGCGACGTGCTCGAGCACAAGTGGCTGCTGTCCGAGAAGGCCCACCGCGACGTCGGCCTCGACGCCGCGATCGAGTCCTACCTCGCCGAGGGTGCGCCCGCACCCGAGCGCCGGGACGGCGACGGCGCGGACGGCGCCGACGGGCAGGAGGCGGCGCTCGACGCGTTCGACCTCGAGCCTGCCGACGAGCACGCGGACGACTGAGCCCTAGCCCTCCCACCGCTCGTGGTGCACCAGCTCGCCGAGCGCGCGCCGGCCGCCGGCGCGGTTGGGGGCCGTCAGCACCGCGGGGTCGGCCGGGTAGCCGAACGAGAGGACGTACTCGCAGTGCATGTCCGGCGGGAAGCCCAGCTGCTCCCTGGCCCTGGCCGGCTCGTACACGGTCGCGGGGCAGCTGCCGACGCCAAGCTCCCAGCCGACGAGCATCATCTGGGCCGCCGCGCCGCCCAGGTCCCACAGGACGCTCAGCGGAGCGTCCGGGCCGTAGGGATCCGGGGTCACGAGGGCGACGGCGGCCGCGGCCCCGGCGATGTGCCCCGCGTACGGTCCGACCGTCGAGAGCGCCTGGAGCCGCTCGCGATCCTCGACCACGATGAACGCCCAGCGCTGCTGGTTCTTGGAGCTGTGCGCTCGTCGCCCGGCGTCGAGGATCTGGTCCAGGTGCGCGGGCTCCAGCGGGCGGCCGTCGAAGGCCCGCACGGCGCGCTTGGTGTGGACCGCGTCGCGGACGTTCACGGCGTGCCCGTGGCCGCGGCATCGGGGGCGGGCGGCGCCAGCTCGACGCTCGGAGCAGGGGCGGCGGCCGCCTCGCGCCGCCGGAGGACGCGGGCCAGCGACCGGAAGCCGCCGGGCTCCTCGTCCAGCGTCGTGAGCCGCTCCGGATCGGGCAGGCGCTCGGCCGGGACCGCCGCCGCGACCGCGGCCGCCTCGTCGGGCGAGAACGGGCCGCCGAGGTGCTCGGTGAGGAAGCGCGCGACCGCCTCGCGGTATTCGGGGAACTCGTACAGCCAGGAGTGCCGGCCACCCTCGACGAGCAGCGTCTCGGTCACGGCCCCGGGGCGGGACGCGCGACGCGCCGAGGCCAGCCGCGACAGGTCGGTCGCCGGCACCACGCCGTCCTCGGACCCGTGGATCAGCAGGACCGGCCGGTCGATCGAGCGCACGGCATTGGTCGCGCTGACGGAGCGGACCGTGTGGCCGCGCGGTCGGAGGAAGACCCGCGTCGTCAGCCACGCCAGCGGCCACGCGATCGGCGCCGGGATGGGCAGCCGGGCCAGCCGGAACGTCTGGCGCGTCAGCCGGTACGGGTCGGCGGGCGTCGAGGCGGCGATCACGGCGCTCACGTCGTCGTCCTGGGCTGCCGCCACGAGCGAGCCCGCGCCCCCCATCGAGTGCCCCAGCAGGCCGATCCGCGTGACCTCCGGCCGACGGCGCAGCTCGGCGACCGCCGCGCGGGCGTCTGCCGCGTACTCGCCGACCGACATCGGCAGCGCCTCGGGCCCGTTGTCGCCGTTCCCGCGCACGTCGAAGGTCAGCACGTGGAAGCCCGCCGCGTGCAGGACCTGCGCGTGGGGGATCGTCCGGTCGCGCGCCGACTCCCAGCCGTGGACCAGCACGACGCCGGGTCGCTTGGCCGGTCCGGCCGGGAGGTACCAGCCGGGCAGCCGCAGGCCGTCCGTCGACGGGATCTCGACGTCGTCGTAGGCGAGGCCGACCGAATCGGGGGTCCAGACTGGCGGATGGCGGTGCGGGTAGCCGGCCCGCACGCGGTAGACGAGCGCGAACCGGTAGGCGAGCGCGAACGGCAGCGCGACGAGCGCGGCGGCGAGGCCCGCCCTGCGGGCGCGAGGGGTTCGACGACGGGCGGCCATGCCGCAATCGGACAGCGGCGCCCGGCGCCTGTCAAGCGGGGGAGCCCCGAGGACCGCTCGGTACACTCTCGTGGTGCCCCCGAAGGATCCCCATGCCGTGCTCGGTGTCGAGCCGGGCGCGAGCCCCGACGACATCAAGGCCGCCTGGCGCGGCCTCGCCCGACAGCACCACCCGGACCTCACCGGCGACGACCCCGAGATGGCGCGACGCGCGACGCGCCGGATGGCCGAGATCAACGCGGCCTACGCCGCGCTCACGCGGGCGGGCGAGACGATCGAGGGGCGCCGCCGGGGCACGACCGGCGACGGCGCCAACGGCACGGCGACCCGCCCCCGCCCGACCCCGCCGCCCGGCCGGACGGGCGGCCCGCCGCCGGAGAAGCCCACCCGGCCGATCACGGGCCGCCTCGACCTCAGCGGCACGGTGCGGCCGCGCAACCAGACCACCACCCCGCCGGGTTCCCGGATGCCGCTGACCGGCCAGCCACCGCTACGGATCGACCGGTCCACCCCCGAGCTCCGCGCCTCCCAGCCGTCCGGGCCCCTGGAGCGGGACGTCCTCGCCGGCCACGTCCGACCCGAGCCGCCCAGCCTCGACGACGCGCTCGAGGTCGAGCTCGACTTCGGCAAGTTCCACGGCCACACGCTGGGCGAGGTCGCGGCGTTCGAGCCGTCGTACATGGACTGGCTGGCGGGAACCGTGACGCGCGACCCGGCGCTGACGATGGCTGCGCGCGTCATCTGCGAGGAGCTCGACCGGCGAGGGATCCGTCGGGCGCATCGCCCGGCGCGCCCCGGCTGGCAGTCGAACCCCTTCCGCTAGGGTCGCCCCGGAATCGAAACGCCCCCGGCAGAATCGCCGGGGGCGCGAATGATGTAGTCGTCGATGAGTCCGACCGTCCGCGACTCGGGCCCGCTGGCCGACTGCTCAGTTATTCGACTCGTGATCGAGGACTCGGTGCCCCCGGGCCGCCTAGCGTCCCAAACGGCCGGGTCGTCCGGTCCTGAGATCCGTGGCCGACGCCCCAGGTTTCCCCCGGTGTGTCGCGGAACGGTGCGTTGCGAACGCGGATCACAACGTACGGCCGGCCCCAGGGGATCACAATGGCCAACCCGTCCCGATCTTTGCGGGTGCGATCGTCAGGCGCGTGCGGGCACCGCCGGGACCATCGAACCCCGTCGCCCTACGACCATCAGACCCCGCCAGGAACGGCGCCTCCGGCGCCGGCCGAACGGGAATCGGCGTCGTTCGCGGCGCGTCCGCGCACCGCCCGGTACGCTCAGGCCATGACCCGCTCCCACCGGGCGTGGCTCCAGCGAGCCACCCTCCGACCGCGCGTGCCCCGGACCGCCGCCGCGATCCTGGTCGCCGCCGTCGTGCTCGGCGCCTGCGGCTCGTCGATCCCGGTCGTCTCGTTCGACCCGTCGTCCGCGTGCACGAGCGACGGCCGGCAGCCCGGCGCGTACCCCGAGCTCGAGGCGCTGCTGCCGTCGACCTTCCGGGGCAAGGCGCCCGACAACGTCGACTCGGGTCGCAACTGCAGCCCGGCCTCGCTGGGTGCGCTGGCGGACGCCGGGATCGACGGCGTCAGGTTCGCCGGGGCGACCTGGGGCCTCGGCGGCTCGACCGGCGTGACGGTCGCCGTGTTCGAGGGCGACGGCCTGGACGCCGAGGCGATGCGCTCGTTCTACGAGCAGAGCGCGAGCACCGACCGCCACACCGAGAAGCTGTCGAGCTCGGACGTGACCGTCGCCGGCATGGCCGGGCGCCGCCTGGACGTCCTCGCGAGCAACGGGGCGGGGCACACCATCGTCGCCTGGCCGGCGGACCGTCCGGACACGGTGTTCGTGCTCCTGGCCTCCGACCTCGGCGACGCCGCGGTCACGGAGGCGCTCGGCGAGCTCGCCGGAACCTGATGCTAGAGTCGCCGCCATGAGCGACCGTTCGGACGCCTGGGAGGCCCGAAGGCGCGCGTGGCGGGTCGAGCGACTGACGCCGTCCCTCGAGCGCCTGCCGGAACGGCGCGAGCGGTTCACGACCCTCGGCGACCTGCCGATCGACGGGCTGTACGGGCCGTGGGACTGGGAGGCGTCGTCGGACGGCGAGGCCACCGGGCCCGGCGGGCCGACCGCGGTCGATCACCACGGCGACCCGCTGCGCGAGGGCGCGGGACGCTACGCGGATCTCGACCCGTTGCGCGACGTCGGCCTCCCCGGCGAGCCGCCGTTCACGCGAGGGATCCACCCGACCGGCTACCGGTCGCGGCCGTGGACCATGCGCATGTTCGCGGGCTTCGGCAGCGCGGAGGACACGAACGTCCGCTTCCGCCACCTGCTCGATGCCGGCCAGACCGGCCTCTCGATCGCCTACGACATGCCGACGCTGTACGGCTACGACACCGACGACGCCGAGGCCGAGGGCGAGTTCGGGACGTGTGGCGTCGCCGTGAGCAGCCTCGCCGACATGGAGCTGTTGCTCGAGGGCCTGCCGCTCGACCGCGTGAGCACCTCGATGACGATCAACGCCCCGGCGGCGCCGATCTGGGCGATGTACATCGCGGCGGCCGAGAAGGCCGGGGTGCCGCGGGCCGCGCTCGAGGGCACGACCCAGAACGACATCCTCAAGGAGTACGTCGCCCAGAAGGAGTTCCTGTACCCGCCCGAGCCGTCGATGCGCCTCGTCGTCGACACGATCGAGTTCGGGTCGCGCGAGCTGCCTCGCTGGAACACCGTCTCGATCAGCGGCTACCACATCCGCGAGGCCGGCTCGACCGCGGTCCAGGAGCTCGCGTTCACGATCGCGGACGGCATGGCCTACGTCGAGGCGTGCATGGCCCGCGGCCTGCGGGTCGACGAGTTCGCACCGCGGCTCTCGTTCTTCTTCAACAGCCACTCCGACTTCTTCGAGGAGATCGCCAAGTTCCGGGCGTCGCGCCGGATCTGGTGGAAGCTGATGAGCGAGCGCTACCGGGCGGAGAACGAACGCTCGACCTGGATGCGCTTCCACACCCAGACCGCGGGCGTGTCGCTGACCCCGCAGCAGCCGCTCAACAACCTCACCCGCGTCGCGACGCAGGCGCTGGCCGCGATCCTCGGCGGGACGCAGTCGCTCCACACGGACGCCTACGACGAGGCGCTCGCCGTGCCGACGGCCGAGGCCGCGCTGCTCGCGCTCCGCCAGCAGCAGATCCTGGCCGAGGAGACCGGCGCGGCCTCGACGGTGGACCCGCTGGGCGGGTCGTGGTTCGTGGAGGCGCTGACCAACCGCGTCGAGCGCGACGTCTGGCGCTACCTCGACGAGATCGATCGCCGGGGCGGCATGGTCGCCGCGATCGCCGAGGGCTACCCGCAGCGCGAGATCGCGGACGCCGCGTACCGGTTCCAGCGCGAGTTCGACGAGGGCGAGCGGGTGATCGTGGGCGTCAACCGCTACGTCAACGACGAGCCGGTCACGGTGCCGGTGCTCGCGGTGCCGCCCGGGTCGCTGGAGCGTCACCTCGCCCGCCTCGAGCGGACCCGCGCCGAGCGCGACAACGAGGCGACCGCCGCGGCGCTCGAAGGGCTGCGCGAGGCCGCCGCGCGACCGGGATCCAGCGGGAACAACCTGATGCCCCACTTCCTGCGCTGCGCGGAGCGATACGCGACCCTCGGCGAGCAGTGCCGCGTCCTGCGCGAGGTCTTCGGGGAGTACCGGGAGCCCGTCTCGGTCTGAGCGCCGGGCTACGATGCCCGCATGTACCTCGACGCCCTGTCGTTCCTCGAGGACGAGCGCGACGGCTTCCGCGCCTACGAGGCCCTCGAAACCCTGACCGACGAGGAGCTCGATCGACCGGTCGAAGCCGCCGGCGGCTGGTCCGGCCGCGACCTCATGGGTCACATCGTCCTGTGGCAGGAGGCCGCGCTGACGACCGCCAAGGAGCTCGCCGTCGACGAGCGGAGCCGGACCAAGGACTGGCTCGACGCCGAGTGGGACAAGCCCGGGGTGGGGGACCGGATGAACGAGGACGGCCTGGAGCGGTTCCGGGGCCTCCCGATGGCCGAGGTCCGGCGCCTGTTCCACGAGACCGCCGGCGAGCTGCGCGGCTACCTCACGGTCGTGCCCGAGTCCCGGTGGATCAAGCACACCGACCACCAGAACTTCTTCTTCAGCGAGACGCTCGAGCACTACGAGGACCACCAGCCGGAGCTGCGGGCGATCCTCGCGGCCGCGGGTCGATGACCGACGACGGACCGGCCGGCGACGGCCTCGACGACGACGGCCTGGACGACGACGCGCCCCTGGACGAGGCCGAGGCGGCCGACGCGGACGCGGTGGCGGGCGAGGACACCGACGAGTCCCTCGACGAGCGCGTCGGGAGCGTGATCGACGAGCTCGGCGACGTGACCCGCACGCGGGAGGGCGAGGTCGAACGGCTGGCCGTCGGCGGCCGGGTGTTCGCGGTGGTCGGCGCCGACCTGCTGGAGGTCGCGCTCGATCCGCCCGTCGCGACCGCCGCGCTGAAGACCCCCGACACGCGGCCATCGCCACGCGGCGCGGGCTGGATCGCCTTCACCCCGGCGACCACCGATCGCTTCGCCCTCGACCGCGCCGAGGCGTGGGTTCGCCTCGCCTACCGCCGAGCCGGCGGCGCCGGCTGACCTACCCGGCCTCGGCGATCACGGCGATCGAGATCCGCATGCCCGGCAGGTCGAGCGGGTGCTTCGCACCCTGGCGAGCCGGCGGGTCGGCCGTGAACCATCGGCCCCACTCCTCGTTGAAGCCCGCGAAGTCGTCAGCGTCGCGAAGGATGAACGTCGCGCTCACGACCCGGTCGATCGAGCTGCCGGCCGCCCGCAGGATCGCCTCGACGTTGCGCAGGCACTGCCGCGTCTGCTCGCCGATGGTCTCGCCGACGACCGTTCCGGTGGCAGCGTCGGTCGGCGCCTGGCCCGACACGAAGACGAGCCCGGCCGCCTTCACGGCCTGGCTGTACGGGAGCCGGCCGTCCGAACCCGGAGCCTCGGTCGTCCGCACGATCTCTCTGCCCATGCCCGCCTCCACTGCACCCGGCCGCTCGGCCGGTGCCCGGTCATTCGTCGCCGAGGCCGCGTCGGTTCGGGCATGAAGAGACCCCGGCCGGTGGCCGGGGTCCTCGGTTGTGCGGTTGCGCCTGGCGCCCTAGGCGTTCGGCGCGGGGGCCTCGATCGTCGTCTGGGTCGCGGCCGGGGCCTCGACCGAGCCCAGGCTGAACGCCTGCTCGAGCTGCTCCATCGGCCGGAAGCCGACGACGCCCTGCGGCTGCGCGCCGGGCTTGAAGTAGGCGATGGTCGGGATGCTCATGATCCCGAACGCCTGCGACAGCCGCGGGTTCGCGTCCACGTCGACCTTCACGACATCGACCTTGCCGTCGTACTTGGCCGCGATCTTCTCCATCTCGGGAGCGACCATCTTGCACGGCCCGCACCACGACGCCCAGAAGTCGACGACGACCGGCTTGTCGTTGTGCAGCACCATGGCCTCGAACGTGTCGTCGGTCGCGTGCTTGATCTCCGCCACGAGGCGGCTCCTTTCTCCCCGCCGATGCGGCGGGATCTCCCAGTCGCCCTAGCGGGCGATGTCCTGTAGAAGCTGGTAGGCCTCGATGACCTTCGGGTCCGTGAGGCTGTAGTAGACCGTGTTCCCGTCACGACGGGTCGTGACGAGGCCGGCCGAGCGCAGCACCGCGAGGTGCTGGCTCATGTTCGGCACCTGGCAGCTGACCCGGGTCGCGAGCTCGCCCACGGAGGCCTCGCCGTCGGCGAGGGATTCGAGGACGCACAGGCGCTTGGGGTCGCCGAGGGCTCGAGCGACGGCGGCTGAGCGCTGCCGATCGGCCTCGGTGGTGGGCTGGGTGACGATCACGTCATCGAGTCTCTCACTGGTTGCGCAAGAACGCAAGTATGTCGCGCACGGCACGGAGCGCGCCGCATTCCCCATACTCGCGCCCATGCCCGAGTCTCCCGTCACCCTCGACGCCATCCGCGAGACGCGCGGTCGGCTCGAGGGCCGCATCCATCGCACCCCGATGCTGTCGTCGGCCACCGCGGCGCGCTCCATCGAGGCGGCGACCGGCGCGGCGATCGCCGACGGCCGGCTGTACCTCAAGGCCGAGCACCTCCAGAAGACCGGCTCGTTCAAGCCGCGCGCCGCGCTCGCCCGGATCTCGTCGCTGTCCCCGGACGAGCGGTCGCGCGGCGCGATCACGATCTCGGCCGGGCAACGCCGGCCAGGCGTACGCGTGGGCCGGGTCGCAGGCCGGCGTGCCCGTGACGGTCGTGATGCCCGTGGGGGCCGTGGCCTCCAAGGTCGCCGCGTGCCGCGGCTACGGCGCCGAGGTCGTGCTCCACGGCACCCACGTCGGGGAGTCGCTCGCGCACCTGGAGGTCCTCCGGGCCGAGCGCGGGCTGACGCTCGTCCACCCGTACGACGACCCGGAGGTCCTGATCGGCAACGGCTCGTGCGGGCTCGAGATCCTCGAGGACCTGCCCGAGCTCGACGTGCTCGTGATCGGGATCGGCGGCGGCGGGCTGATCGGCGGGGTCGCGACGGCGGTCAAGGAGAGCCGGCCATCGGTGCGCATCTACGGCGTGGAGCCCGTGGGCTCCGAGGCCATGACCCGCGGCCTCGAGGCCGGCGAGCCCGTGCGCGTGTCGCCGGTGAGCGTCGCCGACGGCCTCGGTGCCCCGTCCGCGGGCCGGCTCGCCCTCGACGTGGTCCAGCGCTACGTCGACGACGTCGTGCTGATCGACGACCCGACGATCCTCGGCGGGCTGCGCTTCGGCGTCGAGCGGCTCAAGCAGGTCCTCGAGCCGGCCGGGTCCGCCGCGCTCGCCGCGCGTCCTGTCGGGAGCGATCCCGGTGCGGTCCGGCGATCGGGTGTGCGTGATCCTGTCCGGCGGCAACGTCGCGGTCGAGCGTCTCGGCGAGCTCCTGGCCGCCGCCGCGCCGCTCCCGGCGCCCGCCTGACGACCGCGCCGCGGGTGGACGACGAGGCCCGGCCTCCGACGCCGCCCCAGCCTCCGCCGCCGCCCGTGCCGGGCGTGTCGAGGTTCACGTACGGCGCGCCGTTCATCGGTCCGCTGCTGCCCCCGCCGTCGCTGCTCGCGCTGGCCGCCGCCGCCCGGCCGCCGACTTCCGAGGCGGTGCTCGCGATCCCCGCCGGGATCCGGCCGATGGTCGGCCGCTCGATGGACCTCCTGTTCCGGGGCGACGCCGGCCTCCGCCTGCCGTCGTTCTACATCGGGCTCATCGTCCTGCTCACGCTCGCGCCGTTCGCGGCGATCGTCGCGTTGCAGGCGATCGCCGGCGTGCCCCTGTTCGATCCGCTCGCCCCGCCGACGCCCGTCGACGGCTGGATCGCGCTCGCCGCGGTCCCGGCGGTGCTGGGCTATCTCGTCGCGAGCGTCGAGGCGCGGACCCTGAGCACCGCGGTCGTCGGCGGCCGGATGGAGGGGCGACCGCTGACGCTGGCCCAGTCGGTGTCGGTCGCGCGCCGGCGTTTCTGGCGGATGCTGACGGCGCAGGCCGTGATCTCGATCCTGACCCTCGTCATCGCGACGATCGTGACCCTGGTGGTGGATGTCGCCCTGCTCGAGGTCGGGCCGATCGAGCTGATCGACGTCGGGATCAGCCTGTTCGCCGGCGTCGTCGTGGCCTACCCGTTCGTGTACGTGCCGGCGGCGCTCGTGCTGGGCGAGGTCGGCGTGCCCGAGGCGATCTCGAGGTCGATCCGCCTCGTCCGGCTTCGACCGAGGCTGGCGGTCGTCCTCGCGCTGTTCGGGGCGGCGCCGCAGCTGCTGATCGGGATCGGACTGGGAACGGCGATCGACATCCTGATCCGGGTCGCCGGTGGCGTCGATGCGCTGCCGACGTTCCCGGCGGTGCTGGTCATCCCGGTCGCCGCGGTGCTGTCGTTCGCGTTCGGGACGCTGATCCTGCTGGCCGAGGCCGTCGCCGCGTCGCCCGCGGTCCACGCGTTTGCGTCGCTCACGCACTACACGCACGGGCTCGAGGTGGGCCGGCTGGCGCCGGTCGACGTGCGCCGGGCCTGGGCACCGTGGCTGACCCCCGGGCTGGCGGTGCTCGCCGTCGTCGCGCTGCTCTCGCTCGTCGGGGGCGTGCTGGCGCTGGACTAGCCGGGCGCCAGCGGATCAGTCGATGCCGAGCTCGGCCAGGTGGTCCTCGTCGTCGATGCCCAGGTGATGCGCGAGCTCGTGGAGGATCGTGATCCGCACCTCGTCGGCGAGGTCGTCGGGATCGGGGAAGTCCTCCTCGAGGGGCAGGCGGAACACCAGGATCCGGCTGGGCATCGGGACCCAGTCGGCGCCCCACTCCGATCGCGGCACGCCCTCGTACAGGCCGTACAGGGTCTCGTCGGGTCCGAGGCCGTTCTCGCGCAGCTGCTGGGCGGTCGGGTCGTCGGCGATCACGACCGCGACCTCGTCGAGCGCCGCGCGAAACGGCGGCGGGATGCCGGCGATGGCGCGATCGACGAGCCGGTCGAACCGCTCGTGGCGGGACGCCCGGGGCCGGGTCGCAACAAGCCGTGAGCCGCGTCTGCGCTTCGCCATGGCGCCCGTATCCTAGCCGCGATGACCGCCCGTCCCGAGTCGCCGGAGCCCGCGTCCGGGATCGACCCCTGGGCCCCCGATCCGGCGATCGCCCCGGATCCGGATCCGGACGCCGAGCCGGCCGGCTTCATCGTCGCCGCCGAGGGCGACGTGCGGCTCCACTTCCATGACTGGAGCCTGGCGTTCGGCGGAGAGGCGCCGCCGTCGTCCGCGGTCGCCGGGACGCTGCTCCTGCCGGGCCTGCTCCAGCCCGCGTGGTCGTGGGCGCCGGTGGCGCGACGCCTGGGCCGGGCGACGCCCGTCGTCGTCGCCGACCTGCGCGGGCAGGGCCTGTCGGACGCCCCGATGGAGGGCTACGACCTCGACAGCCTCGCCGCGGACGCGGTCGCCGTCGCCGAGGGTTCCGGCCTGCTGCGCGATCGGCCGATCGTGGTCGCCGGTCACGGGTTCGGGGGGTCCGTGGCGGCCGCCGCGGCTCGCGCCCTCGGGCCGCGGTGCGCCGGCCTGCGTCCTGGTGGACGGCGGCTGGGAGCGGGTGGAGTCGACGACCGGGGTCGACGTCGACGAGTTCCTCCGCGGCCTCGACGAGCCGCCGGAGGTCATGCGCTCCATGGACGCCTGGCTTCGCGAACGGCGGGCCTTCGACCCGGCGACGTGGGACGCCGACCAGCAGCGGGTCGCCCGGGACGCCGTCGTCGAGACCGCCGCCGGCCACGTCGTCCGGGCCGTCCGGCCGCACGTCGTCGAGGCGATCGTGCGGACGATGTTCGCCTCGGACCCGGCGCCCGTCCTGGCCTCCGTCGAGGCGCCGGTCGTCGCGCTGCTCGCGCTCGGGTCTGGCGACAACGAGGCCCGGCTCGCGGAGCTGCGGCGGTGCGCAACCGCGCGAGCGTCCGCAGGTCGCCGGCCGATCCGGCTCGCGGGCTTCCCGGGCGCCGCCCACAACCTGATGCGCTACCGGCCGGCCGAGGTCACGGCCGCCATCCTCGAGGCGTCAGACGGCGCCATCGCGTGAGACGGCGCCACCGCCCGCCGCCGCGCCGCTAGGATCGCCGCCATGCGCGTCGTCTACTCGCCCGCCCATCTCGCCCACGAGGTCGTCACCGAGACGCAGATGGGCATCCAGGTCCCGGCCAACGAGGTCGCCGCCCGCGCCGAGCGGATCCGCGGCGCGCTGGAGGCCGACGGCGGCTTCGAGCTCGTGGCGCCCACGGAGCACGGCGAGGGCCCGATCACCGCGGTCCACGACCCGGGCCTCGTGGCGTACCACCGCGACGCGTGGGCCGAGACCCGGCGCGCCGGGATCCCGAACCCGTTCCTCGCGCCCGAGACGATCGCGTCGGCGTTCGTGTACGAGGGCATGTCCGAGGCCGTCCGGCGCGAGCCGCCCCACATCGCGGGCCGCGCGGGCTACCGGGCGCTCGACACGTCCACGCCGATCGTGGCCGGGACCTACGCGGCGGCGCGTGCCGCGGTCGACGTCGCGCTCACCACCGTCGACCTCGTGCTGGACGGTGCGTCCGCGGCCTACGGGCTGTGCCGGCCGCCCGGGCACCACGCGGCGCGCTCGATGTACGGCGGCTACTGCTACTTCAACAACGCCGCGATCGCGGCGGAGGCCATCGCCCGTCGGACCGGCGAGCCGGTCGCGATCCTCGATGTCGACTACCACCACGGCAACGGCACCGAGCAGATCTTCTGGCGGCGGGGGGACGTGCTGTACGTCTCGCTCCACGCCCATCCCGACCGCCAGTACCCCTACTTCCTGGGCTGGCCCGACGAGGTCGGGGAGGGGGAGGGCGCCGGCGCGAACCTCAACATCCCGCTGGCGGCCGGCCTGTCCGACGAGGGCTACCTCGCGGCCCTCGACCGGGGCCTCGACCGGATCGCCGACCACCCCGGGTCCGTGCTCGTCGTGTCGCTCGGGTTCGACACCTACGGGCTCGATCCGCTGGGCGACCTCGCCCTGACCACGGAGGTCTACCACGAGGTCGGCCGTCGCGTCGCGGCGACGGGGCGACGGCTGGTGATCCTCCAGGAGGGCGGCTACTACCTGCCCGCCCTGGGCGACAACGCCCGGGCCTGGCTGCGCGGCGCCGAGGGCCGGCCCTTCGACCCGCTGCCGGCCCAGGGGTTCAACGCCGGCGGGACGCGCGCCTGACCGTCGATCGAGCGCCCGCGGAGTACGATCGGCCGCGATGACCGAGTCCACCGACACCCGCGACCTCCCGGACCACGTCCGCGAGCTGGTCGAGGAGATCGAGAGCGAGATCGGCGACCCGGGCGGGACGCCGGGACGGCACGCGTCCACGAACGGCCGCATCGAGTCCGCGGTGCGCGAGATCCTGGTCGAGATCGGCGAGGACCCCGACCGCGAGGGCCTCGAGACCACGCCCGACCGGGTGCATCGGATGTATGCCGAGCTGACCGCCGGCTACCACGTGGATCCCGAACGCCTGATCAACGGCGCGGTGTTCGACGTCGACTATTCCGAGATGGTGATCGTCAAGGACATCCCGTTCTACTCGCTGTGCGAGCACCACCTGCTGCCGTTCTTCGGCAACGCCCACGTCGCCTACATCCCCGAAGGACGGGTCATCGGCCTGTCGAAGATCCCGCGGGTCGTCGAGATGTACGCCCGCCGGCTCCAGGTCCAGGAGCGGCTGACCCAGCAGGTCGGCGGACTTCCTGATGTCCCGCCTGGAGCCCAAGGGGGTCGGCGTGGTCATCGAGGCGACCCACCTGTGCGCGGCGATGCGCGGCGTACGCAAGCCGGGCACGGTCATGACCACCGCGTCCGTGCTGGGGCTGTTCCGGCGCAACGACAAGACGCGCGCCGAGTTCTTCGCCCACCTCGGACGGCCGGCACCGGGCGCGTGACCGCCGCCGCCTCGACCCCGAGCGCGTGATGGCCCACACCCACTTCACGCCCGCGGCGGCCAATCGCAATCGGTTGACGGCCGTGTTCTTCGTCACCCTCGGCGTGTTCGCGTTCGAGCTGGCCGGCGGGCTCGCCTCGAACAGCCTGGCGCTGATCGCCGACGCCGGCCACATGCTGACCGACGTGGCCGGGATCGGCCTCACGCTGGTGGCGATCTGGTTCGCCGGCCGGCCCGCGAACCGGAACCGGTCGTTCGGGCTGCTGCGGCTCGAGATCCTGGCCGCCGTGGTCAACGCGATGCTGCTGTTCGCGGTCGCCGCGTACGTGCTCGTCGAGGCGTGGCGGCGCTGGAACTCCCCGCCCGAGATCGCGACGGGCCTGATGCTCGTGGTGGCCATCGTCGGCCTGCTCGCCAACGCCGCGTCGCTGGTCGTGCTGCGCGATGCCCAGCGCGAGAGCCTCGCGATGCGCGGGGCCTACCTCGAGGTGATGGGCGACCTCGTCGGCTCGGGGGCGGTGATCGTGGCGGCGATCGTCATCGCGACCACCGGCTGGCTGCAGGCGGACGCGCTGGCGTCTGTGCTGATCGCGATCCTCATCCTCCCCCGCACGTGGTCGCTCCTGAAGGAGGCGGTCGACGTGCTGCTGGAGGCGTCGCCGAAGGGGATCGACCTGGCCGAGCTCCGGTCGCACATCCTCGAGGCCGAGGGCGTGGCCGATGTGCACGACCTCCATGCCTGGACGATCACCTCGGGCGTCAACGTCGTGTCGGCGCACGTGGTGCTGGACCCGGACGCCAGCCCGCCCGCCGTGCTCGACGAGCTGTGCGGCTGCCTGTCTGGCGACTTCGACATCGAGCACTCGACGTTCCAGCTCGAGACGGCCGACCGTCGGCGGCTGGAGAGCGCGCACCACGCCTGAGGCTCGGCAGCCGGCACGCTCGCGCCGGGCGGTCCGGGCCGGTCGGCTGGCCCCAGGTCGCCCAGCCGCAGCTAGTTGTTACGCGCGACGGCCCTCAGGGCGACGGCATGCCCCGAGCGTGGGGCGGCGCTGGTTCCGGGATCAGTGGCCCAGGGCCGCGACATAGATCGCGACGATCTGCGGCCCGAACGCGCCGGCCAGATGGTCGAGGCCCTTGCCGTTCGCCAGGTTGGGGTTGTTCGAACCCTCCCCGATGGTCTTGTCCATCCGAATGACCCAACCACCGGCAGGCAGACCCTGTGCCACGGCCTCGCCAACGGCCCATTCGATCTGGCCGGGTGTGAGCGCGGGGCCGCCGACGATTTGGTTGATGAAGCCGAAGACGTCGGCGAGCGACAAGGGTGCCCATCTGCCCGAATTGATCGCTCCGGCATCGCCCTGAGCCGACCGGTTGGCGATGAAGCACTCGTGGCCAAGCGCCGCGGGGGCGGTCGCGCCCAAAAGCGCGCCAGCGAGAACTAACCCAAGGAACATGCGTCGCATGAGAACTACTCCTCGAAACGTCCCCGGTGGTCCTGCAATTATCTCCCGAGCGTCTACAGCACCGCGATCCTGTCGCTGCCCTGGGCTTCGGGCCGGCAAGTCGATCCCGGTTCGCCGGCCAGACTGTGGCAGCGTGACCGGAGCCTTCAAGCTGCCCCAGCCTGCCGGTATGCTCGTTCCGAGGCTCAAGTGGGAGTGCGTAGTCTGTGTCCGATCGACCGCTCAAGGTGCTGATCGCCAAGCCGGGCCTCGACGGCCACGACCGCGGCGCGAAGGTGCTCGCGCGCGGCCTGCGTGACGAGGGCTTCGAGGTCGTCTACACGGGCCTCCGCCAGACGCCCGAGATGATCGTCACGGCGGCGCTCCAGGAGGACGTGGACGTCGTCGGCCTGTCGATCCTGTCGGGCGCGCACATGACGCTCGTGCCCAAGGTCTGCCGCCAGCTCAAGGAGCAGGGGCTGGACGACGTGCTGGTCACGGTGGGCGGGATCATCCCCGACGACGACGTCGAGCCGCTCCGCGCCGAGGGCGTGGCGGCCGTCTTCGGCCCCGGCACGACCATTCGCGAGGTCGCCGACTTCATCCGCGCCAACGCCACGCCGCGCGCGTAGCCGGCCGGGCGACAGACGTGGCCGAGTCCCCGGCGGCCCGCGCCGCGACCCTCGCCGACGCGGCCCGATCTGGCGATCGGCGGGCGCTCGCGCGCTTGCTCACCGCCGTCGAGAACCACACGCCGGTCGCCGAGCACGCGCTGCGCCGTCTCTACCCGCAGGCCGGCGGCGCGCACCTGGTCGGCATCACCGGGCCGCCCGGCGCCGGAAAGTCGACGCTCGTGGCGACGCTCATCGCGGCGCTGCGCGAGCAGGGCAAGACGGTCGCGGTCGTGGCGGTCGACCCCTCGTCGCCGATCACCGGCGGCGCCCTCCTCGGCGACCGGGTCCGGATGCAGGCGTACGCCCAGCGACGACGGCGTGTTCATCCGGTCGATGGCGTCGCGCGGCCACGCCGGCGGGCCTGGCGGCGACATCCACGGTGGCGGCCACGGTGCTCGACGCGGCGGGGTTCGACGTCGTGCTGCTCGAGACCGTCGGCACGGGCCAGAGCGAGGTCGAGGTCGCGGCGGCGGCCGACACGACCGTCGTCCTGGAGGCGCCCGAGATGGGCGACGAGGTCCAGGCGATCAAGGCCGGCCTGCTCGAGGTCGCGGACATCATCGTCGTGAACAAGGGCGACCGTCCCGGGGCGCAGCGGACCGCGGCCCAGCTGCGGGCGATGCTGGTCCCGACCGTGGCTCGCAAGGACGCCGACCCCACGCGGCCCGCCCCGAAGCGCCCGGAGGTGCTGGTCACGACCGCCCTGACCGGCGAAGGCGTGCCGGCGCTGCTGGCCGCGCTCGAGAAGCACCGGGCCGCCGGCGGCGATGGCGCGTCGTCGCCGTCCCGTCGCGCCCGGGCGACGGCCCAGGTCCGCGCGGTCGCTCGTCGAGCGGCTGTGGGATCGACTCACCACGGCCGATCGGGCGACGGCCACCGAGGCCGCGATCGCCGCCGTGGCCGACCACGAGCTCGACCCGTACGCCGCCGCGGACCGGCTGCTCGAGGACTCGCGAGAGGCCCGATGACGCTCGGTCGACACGCCCACGCCACTCGTCACCCGATCGTTCGTCCTGCTCCAGGCGACCGCGCTGGCGTTCTTCACGGCCGGCGGCATGGTGCTCCCGGCGTCGTCGCCGTACGCGGTCCAGGTCCTCGGTGCCGACGCGGTCGGCGCCGGCGTGGCCGTCGGGGCGTTCGCGCTCGCCTCGCTCGCCATGCGGCCGGTCGTCGGGTGGGCGTCGGATCGCTTCGGCCGCCGGCCGTTGCTGGTGGGCGGGGCCCTGCTCACGGTCGTGGCGCTGCTCCTGCACCTCGCCGCGTCGACGCTCCCGGCGTTCGTCGCGGTGCGGGCCGCGTTCGGAGTCGCCGAGGCGTTCTTCTTCGTCGCGTTCCTGGCCACCGCCAGCGACCTCGCGCCGCCCGACCGCCGCGGCGAGGCGCTCAACCTCGCGACGTTGGCGCTGTACCTGGGTCTCGCGTTCGGGCCGCCGCTGGGCGAGATCGCGCTGAGCGCCGCCGGCTACACGGCCGTCTGGATCGCGGCAGCCACACTCGCCGGCGTGGGGGCCGTCCTCGCGCGTGCTGGTCCCCGAGACCTCGCCGGCCGTGATCACCGGGACCGGGGAGCGCGTCCGGACGCGCCTGTTCCACCCGGCGGCCGTCTTCCCGGGCGTGCTCGTCGGCTGCGGAGCGTTCGGGATGGCCGGGTTCCTCGCGTTCGTGCCGCTGTACGCGCGTCAGGTCGGCCTCGACGGGGCGGCGCTGCCGCTGGCGGTCTACGCGCTGATCGTGGTCGGGCTCCGGCTGGCGTTCGCCAAGCTGCCCGACCAGGTCGGCGCGGCGAAGCTGTCGGGCGGCGCGCTCGTCGTGGCGGCGACCGGCCTGCTGCTGACGGTCGCGTTCGCGAGCCCGATCGGCCTCGTCGTGGGGACCGCGGTCTTCGCCGCCGGCGTCGCGTTCGTGTTCCCGGCGCTCCTCTCGCTGGCGGTGTCCCGCGTCGCGGAGACCGAGCGGGGCGTGGCGGTGGGCACCACCAGCGTGTTCCTCGACGCCTCGTTCGGCGTCGCGCCCGCCGTGTTCGGCGGGATCGCGCTGTCCTGGGGCTACGGCGGCGCGTTCCTGCTCGGGCGCGGCCGTCGCGGCGCTGGGCGCCGTCCTGCTGACGGTCCGGCGGGCGTCCCTCGTCGCCACCGATCCCGGCGGCGTACGCTCTGGCGCATGAGCGTGGAGCGGGTGTTCGTGGCGGGCGCCGGGCTGATGGGCACCGGGATCGCGCAGGTGCACGCGGCGGTGGGAAAGCGGGTGGCGCTGTACGAGCCGGAGCTCGCGCGCGCCGTCGCGGGCCGCGACCGGATCGCGGCCAGCCTCGAGCGGTCGGTCGCGAAGGGCCGGCTCTCCCCGGAGGATCGCGACGCGACGCTGGCTCGCCTCGTGCCGACGGACGACACCGGCGCGGCGTCGGACGCGGACCTCGTGGTCGAGGCGGTGTTCGAGGACATCGACGTGAAGTCGCGCCTGTGGGCCGATCTCGACGGGATCGCGCCGCCGGCCGCGGTCTTCGCCTCCAACACGTCGTCGATCTCGATCGATCGCCTCGCGGAGGCCGTCGACGAGGCGCGCCGGGCCCGGTTCGTCGGCATGCACTTCTTCAGCCCGGTGCCCGTGATGCCGCTGATCGAGCTGATCCGAGGCTCGGCGACCGACGACGCGACGGAGGCCGCGGTGCGGGGGATCGCCGGCGAGCTCGGCAAGCAGGTCATCGTGTCCGCCGACCGGCCGGGGTTCATCGTCAACCGGATCCTGATGCCGTTCCTCGCCGAGGCCATGCGGGCGTACGAGGAGGGACTGGGCACGGCCGACGACATCGACACCGGCGCGAAGGTCGGCCTCAACCACCCGATGGGGCCGCTGGAGCTCGCCGACTTCATCGGGCTCGACGTGTGCCTCGGCATCCTGCGCGTGCTGCACGAGGGGTTCGATCAGCCCGCAGTTCGCGCCGCCGCGCGTGCTCGAGGACCTCGTCGCGGCAGGGCACCTCGGCCAGAAGACCGGGCGGGGGTTCCACACCTACCCCCGCTAGCTGTCACACCCCCGCCGCGTCCGCGTCATCCGGGCGTGAAGGGGTTGCGATGAAGCTGGTCCGACTGGTCACCTGGTCACTTGCGATCCTGGCGCTCGGGGCGTGCGCCGCGAATGCCTCGCCGTCGGTGACGCCGCTTGCGTCGGCCGCGACGCCCGTCGCCCTACCTCTATCAGACTGACGACGCGATGTTCATGGTGATCACGGACGACGAGGCCTGGGCAAGGACGCGATCGCGCAGCTGCCCTGATCCGGCGGTCAGGGCGTCGTGACGGGGATCACCACGCGCCGGACGGCCGCCTCGATCGAGGCGAGCTCGAAGGGCTTGGCGAGGACCGGCACGCCGGTGGCACCGGTGAACGCCGCGATGACCGGGTCGTCGGCGTCGCCGGAGAGGAGCACGAATCGCGTGGCGAGGTCCGGGCGAAGGGCCGTCACCCGCTCGAACAGGTCGATCCCGCTCATGCCGGGCAGGCGGTGGTCGGAGACGACGGCGTCGACGACGGTCGTCTCGACCAGCAGCAGCGCCGCCTCACCACTGGCGGCCTCGACCGCCTGGCAGCCGGCCCGCTCGAGCACCCGACCGAGGAGGGCTCGCACGGACGACTCGTCGTCGCACACGAGGACCACGGGCGGCGCGGCCACGCTCTCGGACGGCACGTCCGCCGACGGTCCGCCGTCCGTCGCCGCGCTCCGCCCGATCCCCATGGCCCGCCGCGCCGTCATCGTGCACCGGGAGGTCGATGACCGCCCGGCTCCCGGCATCGGTCTCGACCTCCAGCGCGGAGGCTCCGCCGCCCGCCGTCTCCGGAGCCCCGTTCAGAGCCCGAGATCCGCAGGCGTCCGTGGGCTGTCGGCCAGCCCAGGGCCTCGACCGCCTCGACCAGCGCCGTCGCGACCCACTGCCGCACCACCGACGGGTCGCGCGTGCCCCTCGGGGAGGTCGGCCGGCAGGTCGACCTCGACCGTCGACGCCGGCCAGCGGATACGCGGCGAGCTCGAGCATCCCACGCAGCACCGGCTCGATCGCGATCGGGCGCTCCGTCGGCGGGCGGGTGCGCGCCAGCTCGAGCAGCGTCGACACCATCCGGTAGGTGCGGTCGGCCTCGTCCCGCAGCAGCCGCGCGTCGGTCCGCAGGTCGGAAGGGATGCGCTCGTCGGCGGCGAGCAGCGACGCGAACGCGAGGATCGCGCCGAGCGGGTTGGCGATGTCGTGGGCGATCCCGTCGGCGAGGAAGCCGAGCGCGTGCATCCGCGCGGCGAGCGCCAGCTCGGGTGCCGTGGCCGGCGACTCGGTCGCCGCCGGCGTCGGCGTCTCGCGTGGGTGTTCGGTCGCGGCCACGGCGTCGGTCTCGGCCTCCTCGAACGGTGCGCGGCGGTCCATCGTACGCGGCGATCCCGGCCGCGCGGGGCCCGGTGTACGCTCGGCCGCATGCAGCTCCCGCGCGGACCGGACGGGTCACGCCTACGTCGTCAGCGCGGCCCGGACACCCATCGGCAAGTTCGGCGGCGCGCTGTCCGGCGTCCCCGCGGTGGAGCTCGGCGCGGTCGCGATCCGGGCCGCGGTCGACCGGTCCGGCCTGCCCGGCGGACGCGCGAATCGACGAGGTCATCATGGGCCAGGTGCTCCAGGCCGGCGCCGGCCAGGCGCCCGCGCGCCAGGCGCTCCTGCGGGCGGGCCTCGCGGACACGACGCCGGCCACGACGATCAACCGCGTCTGCGGCTCGGGCCTGAAGTCGATCATGTTCGCGGCGGCCGGCATCCGGGCCGGCGACGGCGACGTGTACGTGGCCGGTGGCATGGAGTCGATGAACCAGGCGCCGTTCCTGCTGCGCAAGGCGCGCTTCGGCTACCGCCTCGGCAACGGCACCCTCGAGGACTCGACCGTCCTCGACGGGCTGTGGTGCAGCGTCGAGGACTGCCACATGGGCACCCACGCCGAGCGGGTGGCGATCAAGGACAGGTGTCGCGCGAGGACCAGGACGCGTTCGCGCTGGCGTCACACCGCAACGCCGTCGCGGCGATCGACGAGGGCCGCTTCGACGCCGAGCTGGCGCCCGTCACCGTCCGCGACGCCAAGGGCCGCGAGACCGTGGTGACCGTCGACGAGAGCCCGCGCCGGGACACGACCGCCGAGGCGCTCGCGCGCCTGGGGCCCGCGTTCGACCTGCCGGACGGCGAGGATCGTGGCTCGGCGACCGTCGGCACCGTCACCGCCGGCAACGCGCCCGGGCATCACCGACGGCGCGGCCGCGACGGTCGTCGCGTCGGAACGGGCGGTCGACGACGTTCGGCCTCAAGCCCCTCGCCCGGATCGTCGGCTACGCCCAGGCCGAGGTCGCGCCCAAGTGGCTGTTCCTGGCGCCGGTCCAGGGCGTGCGCGGCCTCGAGGCGAGGACCGGGCTGCCGATCGACGCCTACGACCTGGTCGAGATCAACGAGGCGTTCGCCGCGCAGGCGCTGGCCGACGGCCGCGAGCTGGGCTTCGACTGGTCGAAGGTGAACGTGAACGGCGGCGCGATCGCGCTGGGCCACCCGATCGGCGCCTCGGGCGCCCGGATCGTGGCCACGCTGCTGCACGAGCTGCAGCGCCGCGGCGGCCGCTACGGCATGGCGACGCTGTGCCTCGGCGGTGGCGGCTCGGTCGCGATGGCCTTCGAGCGCGTCTGACGACGGGTTCACGCGCAAGGGCCGTTGGCTACACTCGGGCGATGACGGACCGAGCCGTGACCGATGCGCTCCGACCGGCGTCCAGATCCCGACCCACCGGCTGTTCATCGCGGGACGCTGGGTCGACGGCGTCGACCGGCGAGACGTTCGAGAGCGTCAACCCGGCCGACACGCGCGACGTCGTCGGGCGGTTCCAGGCGGGAACGGCCGCGGATGTCGCGATGGCGATCCGGGCCGCCGAGACGGCCGGGCCCGGCTGGGCCGCGACCCCGGCGCCCAAGCGCGGCGAGATCCTGTACCGCTTCGGGGCGCTGATGGCCGAGCACAAGGAGCGCCTCGCCCGGGCCATGACGCGCGAGATGGGCAAGGTCATCTCCGAGGCGCGCGGCGACGTGCAGGAGGGCATCGACATCGCCTTCCTGATGGCGGGCGAGGGCCGGCGGATGTTCGGCGACACGGTGCCGTCGGAGCTGCCCGACAAGTGGGCGATGAGCATCCGCCAGCCGATCGGGGTCGCCGGGATCATCACGCCCTGGAACTTCCCGATGGCGATCCCGTGCTGGAAGCTGATGCCCGCGCTGGTCGCCGGCAACACGGTCGTGTTCAAGCCGTCGTCCGAGACGCCGCACTGCGCCACGCTGCTGGTCGAGCTCATGGACGAGGCCGGGCTTCCCGGCCGGCAGCGTCAACCTCGTGACCGGGTCGGGCGCCGAGGTCGGCGACGCGATCGTCGACAGCCGCGACGTGCCGGTGATCTCGTTCACGGGCTCGTCCGAGACGGGACGCGGCATCGCGGAGCGGGCGGGCCGCCTGCTCAAGCGCCTGAGCCTGGAGCTGGGCGGCAAGAACGCGGTGGTCGTGCTGCGCGACGCGGACCTCGACCTCGCGGTCGACGGCATCCTGTGGTCGGCGTTCGGGACGACCGGCCAGCGGTGCACGGCGTGCTCGCGGGTGATCGTGGACCGGGCCGTCGCCGACGAGCTGTGCGCCCGCCTCGAGACCCGGGCGGCCGGCCTGCGCCTGGGCGACGGCCTGGACGAGGCGGTCGACGTCGGCCCGCTGGTCAACGCGCCCGCCGTCGACAAGGTCGAGCGGTACGTGGGCATCGGGCGGGCCGAGGGCGAGCTGGTGACCGGCGGCGAGCGGGCGGCCGGCGCCGACCTCGACAACGGCCACTTCTACCGGCCGACGATCTTCACGGGCGTCGAGCCGATGGCCCGGATCGCCCAGGACGAGATCTTCGGGCCGGTGCTCTCGGTGGTGCCGGTGGACGGCTACGACGAGGCGATGACCGCGGCCAACCAGGTGCGCTACGGCCTGTCGGCCTCGATCTTCACCCGCGACGTCAACGCCGCCTTCCGGGCGATGCGCGACTTCGAGACGGGCATCGTCTACGTGAACGCCGGCACGACCGGCGCCGAGACGCACCTCCCGTTCGGCGGCTGGAAGCAGACCGGCAACGGCCACCGCGAGGCGGGCCACGTGGCGCTCGACACGTTCACCGAGTGGAAGGCCGTGTACGTCGACTACAGCGGGCGCCTCCAGCGCGCGCAGATCGACAACCAGTAGCGGACCGGCCGTGGACCTCCCGACCTCGGACGACGTCGCCGCCGCGAACCGCGCCGCGATCCCCGGGACCGTGGGCGCGGCCGACGTGGCCGTCTGGGCGGTCGAGCTGCGCAAGACGTTCGACGTCCCGGTCCGGGAGGGCGGCGTCCGCGCGGCGACCAAGAGCCTCGTCCGACGCGAGACGCGCGCGGTTCACGCCGTCGACGGGATCAGCTTCGAGATCCCCGCCGGCGAGGTCGTCGGGTTCCTCGGCCCCAACGGCGCGGGCAAGACCACCACGCTCAAGATGCTGTCCGGCCTGCTGTACCCGACGGCGGGCGAGGCCCGCGTCCTGGGCTACACGCCGTCCAAGCGCCAGGCCGCGTTGCTGCGCCGGATCACGATGGTCATGGGCAACCGCAACCAGCTCCAGTGGGATCTGCCCGCGCTCGACTCCTACGAGCTGATCCGCGCCATCTACCGCCTGCCGCGGGACGAGTTCCGCCAGATGCGCGACGAGCTCATCGAGCTGCTCGATCTCGGCCCGCTCGTGACCAAGCCGGTCCGCAACCTCTCGCTCGGGGAGCGGATGAAGGCCGAGATCTGCGGCGCGCTCCTGCATCGGCCGTCCGTCCTGTTCCTCGACGAGCCCACGATCGGCCTCGACGTCACCGCCCAGAAGCGCATCCGGTCGTTCCTCGGCGAGTACAACCGGCGGACCGGCGCGACGGTCCTGCTGACCAGCCACTACATGGCCGACGTCCAGGCCCTGTGCAAGCGCGTGATCGTGATCCACCACGGCCGGATCCTGTTCGACGGCGCGCTCGCGGCCCTGGCCGACCAGTTCGCGGCGACCAAGACCATCAACGTCACGCTGCTCGACGGCGCTCCCGACCTGTCGAAGTACGGCGAGGTCCTGGGCAGCGAGGACGGCCGCACGACGATCCGGGTCAGCCGCGCCGACGCGCCGCGGGTGACCACGAAGATGCTCCGGGAGCTCCACATCGCCGACCTCACGATCGAGGACCCGCCGATCGAGGACGTGATCGAGCACGTGTTCGCGAGCGCGCTGCCAACCGACGGGGCCAGTTCCGCGGCCGCCGGGGCGGACGCCACCGCGGTCGACGAGTCCGACGCGACACCGGCCGACGCGGGTGCCGTGACGGGGGAGGCCACGCCGGGCCGGGACCAGGAGCTGTGACCGCCGCCGGGCTGTCCGCGCGGCCGGAACCGATCGAGCCGAGCGAGCCGCCGGTCGACCTCGCGACCACCGCCCGCGCGTGGATCGACCTGTACGCGACCACGATGCGGATCGCGATCGCGGAGCAGTTCCAGTACCGGGTCGCGAACTACTTCTACATGATCGGCATGATCGCCGAGCCGGTCGTCTACCTCGTCGTGTGGACCACGGTCGCGAACCAGCAGGGCGGCTCGGTCTCCGGGATCACGTCGGGGGAGTTCGCGGCGTACTACATCGTCTGGACGCTGGTCCGGAACATGAACGTGGTGTTCACCCCGTTCGGCTGGGAGGAGCGCATCCGCGAGGGGCAGTTCTCCGGGCTGCTGCTGCGGCCGATCCACCCGCTCCACTGGGATCTCGGCTACTTCGCCGGCTGGAAGATCGTGGTGATCGTGCTGTGGCTGCCGATCGCCTACATCCTGTCGCTGCTGTTCCATCCCACCGCGCACATCACGCCACTCGGCGTGATCGTGTTCTTCATCGCGATCTGGGGTGCGTACCTGATCCGCTCGCTCAACCAGTCGACGCTGGGCATGGCGACCTTCTGGACGACACGGGTCGGGCCGCTGTTCAGCATCTACTTCGCGGCCGAGCTGCTGCTGTCGGGCCGGCTCGTGCCGCCCCAGCTCCTGCCCGAGTGGGCGCAGCGGCTGGCGTCGATCCTGCCGTTCCAGTACACGTTCGCGTTCCCGATCGAGGCCCTGATCGGCGACCTGCCGCCCGAGGTGCTGCTGGGCGGCCTCGTGATGCAGGGCCTGTGGATCGTGATCGGCGCCTCGCTCGCGCGACGGTCGTTCGCGATCGCCATCAAGCGCTACTCGGCGGTGGGCGGCTGATGCGCGCCCTGCAGCTGTTCTGGACCTACGCGCGCATCGGCGCGCTCAACGAGCTCCAGTACCGCGCCAACCTCCTGATCCAGGTCGTCGAGTCGGTGATCACGCTGGTGACGGGCCTGATCGTCCTCTCGCTGGTCTTCAACCAGGTGGCGGACCTCAACGGCTGGTCGCACGCGGAGCTGCTCGCGGTGATGGGGGTGTTCACGCTGGTCGGCGGGATCATCGGCATGTTCATCCAGCCGAACATGGAGCGACTGATCGGCGACGTGCGGCAGGGCACGCTGGACTACGTGCTGACCAAGCCGGGCGACAGCCAGGTGCTGGTGAGCATCCGTGAGATCCGGATCTGGCGCGTCGTCGACGTCATCCTCGGCGTCATCATCCTCGCGATCGCGGCCGCCGAGATCCCGGGCGCGCTCGGGTGGACGAGCCTGCTTGCCTTCGCGGTCGCGATGCTCCTCGGGACCGTGATGATCTACTGCTTCTGGCTGATCCTGACCGCGATCTCGTTCTGGATCGTGCGTGTCGACGAGATCGTCGAGCTGTTCGCCGGCGTCTACCAGGCCGGCCGGTGGCCGGTCTCGATCTATCCCGACTGGTTGCGACTCGGCCTGACGTTCCTGGTCCCGATCGCGTTCGCGGTGACGGTGCCGGCGGAGGCGTTCACGCAGCGCCTGTCGGCGGGCACGCTGGGACTGGCGGTGCTGGTCGCGCTGGCGTTGTTGCTGGTGACGCGCTGGCTGTGGCGGCTCGGCCTCCGGCGCTACTCGGGCGCCTCCGCCTGACCCGGGCCCGGCCTACTCGCCGCCGGGCACCTCGAGCGTCTCCCGCAGGTGGGTTCGCGCCCGGCACAGCAGCGCACGCGTGGCGAGCTCGGTCCGGCCCAGCGCGTGCGCGATCTCCCGGCCGCTGAAGCCGTTGGCCGCGAGCAGCAGCGCCGTCCGCGAATCAGGACTCATCGCGTCGAGGGCGATCTGCACGGCGTCGCGTCGCTCGCGGCGCATGGCCGTCGCCTCGGGCGATGGATTGGTGGGCGATTCGCGCCGGGCCAGCACCGCCCGCCAGCGCTGGGCCACGGTCGCGCGCCGGCCGCCGCTGATCACGAGGTTGGAGATGACGCGATACAGCCAGGCGCGCGCGTCGTCCGGCGCCCGGTGCTCGCGAGCCTCCCGCAGCAGGCGGATGAACGCCTCCTGTGTGGCGTCCTCGGCGGCCGCGACCTCCCGGGTCGAGCGCAACGCGAACGAGTAGACCTCCGAGTGGAACTCCTCGTACACCGCTTCGACCCAGTCGGCCGGATTGACCCCGCGGCGAAGCGCGATCCCGGGCCGGCCGACGGGCTCGGCGTCGGGCACGGCCGCATCGACCCCAGCCTCGGATCGCCCTCGAACCGGATCCACCCAGACGTCCCTCACGCGCGGCATCGACCGCGGCGCCAGCGCCCGTGTCGCACCCTCGGAGGTCATCGCTGCGCAACTCGGCGGGGGTTCATCGTCCCAACCACACGGCAGCCGTGGGCGTCCGGCCGTCCCAGCCTACTCCCACGACCTGACCTCGAACAGGGTCCCAGCCGAGGCCGTTGATGACGCCGGCGCCCAGCGTCGCCGGGTCCGCGACGACCTGCCACGAGCGCCCGTCCGAGGACACCGCGACGGCGGTGGTGAGATCGGGCGTCGCGATGCTCGCGACGAGGCCGCCCGGCGTCCCGACGACGGCGTCGAAGTGGCCGAACGGGGCGGGCAGCGGGCGTCCGGACCGCCACGTCGAGCCATTGTCGTCCGAGATCCAGCTGCGCGCGCGGCCTGCGCCGTCGTCGCCCACCGCCACCAGCCGCCCGTCCCGCACGGTCAGCGAGTAGGGATTGCCGGCGAGCTCGTCGGCCTCGCGCGTCCACGACCGGCCGTCCCCGGAGGTCCAGGCGACCCCGCGACAGCTGCCGCCGGCCGGATCGCAGACATTGCCGATCGCGACGACCCGGCTGCCGGTCCAGACGACGTCGATCATGCCGCCGTGCGCGCGGCCGTCCAACAGCGTGCCCACCCCGCCCACGTCGAAGGCGGCGCCGTCGCCAGTGGTCCGGACCCAGGCGAGGCCGTCGGGCGAGGTCCAGGCGCTTGCATGGGCTTCGGTGTCCTTGAGCATGTTGCCCACGGCCACGAACCCATCGGGCGTCTCGGTGATCCCCTCCATCGTGCCCTGCTGGAAGCTCGCCTCGTCGCGTGAGCGCCTCCAGTGCAGGCCGTCGTCGGAGCGGTACACGGCCGCCTGTCGGCCCCCGTCGTTGCGCGACCGCCCGACGGCGACCAGGCCGTCGCGGGTCGCGATCACGTCCGTCAGCTCGCCTTGCCGCAACGGCGTCCAGGTGCCCGCGTCGAATTGCCGGCCGTCGGGGACGCGCGTCCAGGCCTGACCGTCCTCGGAGGTCCAGATCGCCACGTGACAGTCCGGCAGCGTGGGTCCGCACGCGTCGCCGACCGCGACCAGCCGATCGCCGGTGGCCACGACCGCCTCCATGTCGCCATACGGGCCCGCGAACGACGGCTGGCTCGGGACCTGCGTCCAGGCCAGGAGGTCGGCCGGCGTGATGGTCGGGGTCGGCGAGGGTGACCGCGACGGGCGTGCGGACGCCGCCGGCGTCGCCGACGGCTCCGCCGCCGATGCGGTGGCGAGCGCGACGGGTGCCGTCTGCGACGCCGCGATCGGGGTCACGACGGGTTCGGGCCGGGTGCCGCCGCCGAGCGTGGCGAATGCGAGCGCCCCGGCCATCCCGGCAGCCGCCAGGACGAGCAGCGGGCGGGTGCGGTCGCGGCGCTTGTCCTCGGCCTTCCGGAGGGCCTCGTGGATGTGCGGCGGGGCCTCGCGCTGGGGCAACGCCGCGAGGCGGGCCTGGTCGCGCCGGGTCGCGGCCGCGAACCGGCTGCAGGCGTCGCAGCCGGCCAGGTGGTCGTCCAGCCGGCGCCACTCGTCGGGGGACAGGTCGAAGTCGAGCGCCGCGACGGCGAGCTCGCGCGCGCGTTCGTGGGTCAGCGGTCCGGTGTGCACGAGTCCGGGACGCCAGGCCGCGGAAGTTGTTACGCGCGTGTCGCGACCCGTCGGCCGCCGGGTCCTTGCCTTTACGCCGCTGTAACGCGCGGTGCCCCATCATCCCGCGAATGCGTTGGAGTCGAGGCCACACGGGCAGCATCGAGGACCGCCGAAGTCAAGGCGCCCTCGGCGGGGGCATGGGCGGGTTCGGCATGGGCGGGGGCGGGATCCCGATCCCGGCCTCGGTCGGCGGTGGGGGCGCGCTCCTGATCGTCGTCGCGATCATCGTGCTCAACCTGCTGTCCAGCAGCGGGTCGGGCGGGGGTGGCGGGCTCGGCGGCGTGCTCAACCAGCTCGGTGGCGGCGGTGCGGTCGGGCCGGTCGGCACGCCGGACCTGACCAACAACGGCGACGAGGTCGAGTTCATGGGCTACGTCCTCGACGACGCCAACGACCTGTGGGCGGGCGTCTTCCGCGACGCCGGCGAGACCTACCAGCCGACGACGCTGGTGCTGTTCGAGGGCGGCACGCAGTCGGGCTGCGGCCCGGCCAGCTCGGACACCGGTCCGTTCTACTGCCCGGCCGACCAGAAGGTCTACCTGGACCTGGACTTCTTCAAGGAGCTCCGCAACCGCTTCGGGGCGAGCGGCGACTTCGCCGAGGCGTACGTCGTCGCCCACGAGGTCGGCCACCACGTGCAGCAGCAGACCGGCATCGAGGGCCAGGTCCACGACCTGATGGCGCAGGACCCGAGCCGCCAGAACGAGCTCTCGGTCAAGATGGAGCTCCAGGCCGACTGCCTGGCGGGCGTCTGGGCGCAGTCGGTGTTCGAGCAGGGCGACCTGCAGCCGGGCGACATCGAGGAGGGGCTGCAGGCGGCCTCGGCGGTCGGCGACGACCGGATCCAGGCGAGCGCGGGTGTCGCGGTCAACCCGGAGACCTGGACCCACGGGTCGGCCGAGCAGCGCTCGACCTGGTTCAACACCGGCTATTCGAAGGGCGACCCCGCGGGCTGCAACACGTTCGGCAGCTGAGGTCGTACCGTCCGGCCGAGAGGCGAGCTGGGGCTAGAATGCCTCCGGGCCGGTAGCTCAACGGCAGAGCAAGTGACTCTTAATCACTAGGTTGTGGGTTCGAATCCCACCCGGCTCACCAGTCGATCCGAACACGAAACAGCCCCTCCAGGCGAACCCGGAGGGGCTTTCGTTTTGGGCCCCATCAGGTCGGGATCGAGCGCAACCTGCCACCTGGTCTTGACATTGGAGCGACTCCAAGGTCTAGGGTGCGCGACATGGCAGCGGCGGCGGAGTCCGGGTGCTGCCAGTCGTCGAGCGCAAGGAGGCTCGGGCATGACCAAGGCCGTCTCTGAGCAGACCATCTCGCGGCCCGCCGAGGAAGTGTGGGCGTACGCCGCGGACATCGTCCGACATCCCGAGTGGATGACCGTTACGGACGCACGGATTGTGCGAGGTGATGGGACGCAGGTGGGGGCACGTGGGCGCGAACGTATGCGCTTCGGCCCATTCGGTTGGGACGCCGAGTTCGAAGTCATCGATGCGCAACCGGGTCGTCGGCTCGCCTGGAAGGCGGTGGGCGGAGCGCCGTTCGATGGCGAGGTCACCCTGGACCTCGAGCCGATTGATGATGCTTCGACCAAGGCGAGCTACGGGGCGGACATCCGACTCCACGGGCTCTGGCGACTGCTCTCGCCGATGGTGGCCATGGAAGCGAAGGCCGGCCCAGCGCGCGAACTCCAGCGCCTCAAGACCCGCGTTGAGGCCGCTCCGGCCATCGCGACGACGGTGTTGCCCGCAGGAAGCGAGCCTACGTAGGCACCTTCCCGTCTCGGATGAGGCGCAGGCACCGCGCCATCTCGCGCACGACCTCGAGGTCGGTCACCGGTGCCGATGTGGTGTCATCCCTCGGGTGGGGCCGGACGTCGCGGGACTTGCTCGTCGCGCTCCAGCAGCGCCCTGAGCCGTCGGGACCGCGCCCGCAGGTCTCGCTCCACGATCCCGCGCGACATGGCGACGAACGCACGACCGCCGAGGGACGTCGGGAGCAGCGTGATGACGACATGCATGTCGGTGCCGCCGTCCACAGCGGTGAGCCGCACCGACTCCGTCAGCTCGTAGCCCATCCCGCGCAGGCATTGCGTTACTCGCACCGGTGGCTCGAGCTCGGTCGTGGTCCAGGTCGCCTTCGCCGTCATGCCCATCCGACGGTTCCGCACGATACCCGTGGCGCCCACGGTGAGGCGCTCCCTCGGCGTGGCCTCGACCAGGGTCGGATCGTACTCGGACCAGCGCGTCGGGTCCGCGAGGAACTCGAAGACCTGCTCCGGTGACGCGGCGATCCGCGTCGTGCCCTCGATGATCATGCCCAGCCTCCGACCACCGGACGCCGATGTCGACGGACGATACTTCAAACACCGCGCCGCGCAGCGGCCGATCCGGCACGGCGATTGGTGCGAGGTCCGGCATCGCGTCCGGAAGGCCTAGGAGCGCGCTCTCGGGGCCGGGCCATCTAGCCCTGTTGTGGGGGCTAAACCTGTCCCTTGTTGTGGTACGCGGCCGCCTGGGTCGTGGATCGAGGTTGCCCGGCCGACGAGGACACGCAAGGGCACGACGCTTCCTGCACGAGACGCAGGAGAGACGGCAAGGCGTGACCCTCTCGCCCGAGCGCACACCTGAGCCGAGCGAGGGGAAGGCCAATGCCACACGACGATGACCGTCCGCTCCCGATCGACGAGCTCGTCGCCTACGACGAGGACGACTGCATCGGTGAGGACCTCCGGCCGTGGGGGCACGTCAACGACTACGCATACGCGTTCCAGTCCGACGAGCCGCCCGCCGTGACCACAACCGAATTCGAGGGCGTGTTCAGTCTCCGCGGCCGGATCATGCCGGGCGTGCCCCTCGTCGACGAGGAGGAGTCACGCGGCATCGTGTTCGAGCGATCACTCGCCGAACGCCTGCTGGCGCGGGAGCTGCGGCCCGAGCGCCGGCTGCGCGAGCGTGTGCGGGCGGAGCGGGTCGACGGCTCCAGGCCGAGAGGCACGCCGATCGCCTATCTGCCGCGCACCCTGCCGACGACGCATCTGCGCGCCGCCGTCGGCACCTCCGCCCGCGGCGGGACGGTGGATCTGTCAACGGTGGTCGTCAAGACGCAGGACGGCGACGCCCACTCGACGATCATCGACGGCGAGTCGCGCGAGTTCCTCCGTCCGACCTTCTTCCCCTACACCGCCGTATGCAAGCTCGAGCTGTGGAAGCCCGACGGACGTGGCTCCTGGATTGGCTCGGACACGTACGCGTCGGGGTTCCTCGTCGGCCGTCGCACGCTGATGACGAGCGGCCATGCCTTCGAGGACGTCTCGCTGGCGAGCGGCAACGTCCGCATTCGCGTCATCCCGGCGTGCTGGGCGAACCGACCGGTTTTCGGGCTCGGGCTGATCACGTGGGTAAGGCGCCGTAAGCGGTGGCACTCCGACTCGGGGAACGACCTGCAGCTCTGTCAGCTCGCCGACCCGATCGGCGACTCGATGGGGTACTTCGGCGCTCGAATTCTACGACTCCGACTGGGAGGACCAGCGTTGGTGGACGATGGCGGGCTTCCCATACGACCAGAGCAAGTGGGCGATGTCCGTACAGTTCGGCATCGCGGTTCGTGACGACGACGATGGGGACGACATCAACCTCGACGGTCAGACCTACGACACGACTCAGGTCGAGAACGACGCCGACGAAGCTTCGGGGGCGTCCGGAGGGCCCCTGTTCGGATGGTTCGGGAAGGACAATCCGTGCGCCATCGGGGTCCACTCGGGCTCCCAGACCGACGGCACAATCTCGGGTGACGAGACTTGGGCGTGCGCCGCGGGCGGAGACGCGCTGCCCGCGATCGTGCAATGGGGAAGGCGCAATTGGGACTGATGCGGGAGGCGGGCGCCTGACTTCGGTCCTCGTCAAGCGCATCGTTCGCAAGCACGCGCATCCAATTCTGGGTTACCCGGGCTCGGTGAGCGTCACGGAGAGCGTGTCCGGCTGCAAGCAGGTGGAGTGGCCGTGGAGCTGCCAACCGGGTTGAAGGGCCACGACCTCGCCGTCGCGCGCGACGACCTGCCCGTCGGGATCTCGGATCACCCGTTCCGTCGCAGAGCCGGGCACGAAGCCGACCTCCCAGTGGGTGACGAGCTCGCGGCCGGTATCGGACACCGCACGCACCTGCTCCTCGGCCGCCGGATCGATCCGGAAGGTGAGACTCGTGTATGGCTCGATCTCGTCCGGCCACCCGATCGAGTCGCAGCCGAGCGGGCCGGCGAACGTATGAAGCGTGATCGCCGCTGCGGAACTCGGTGGTGCCGGGCTCGGGGATGTCGCGTCCGGACTGGGAGATGTCGCGCAACCCGCGAGCACGACCAGGCCTACGGCCATCGACAGGATCATTCGCACAGGATCCACCTCGAGAGGGCGTCCCCACACGTGTTCGGGACATCGGGGCGCACGGGCTCTGACGTCCACCCCGTGCGTTTTGTGGTCGGACCGTGCCTGACCTCGAGGCAGGGCCGGCGGGCGACCGGGGCGTCCTACTCAGGGTCCTTGTTGTCAGGGCCAGGCACAGCGTCGCCTTCTTGCTCCTCAGAGCGCCAGTTGAACCGTGCGTCATCGTCCTCCCGGATCACCGGCGGACGGTCGCCCGAGCGCCACGGGGTGATGTTCACGTGCTCCGGAAAGAAGCGCGACCCAATGAGGACGAAGACCACAATCAGCACGATGGCCAGGCCGATCGCCAGCGGGTCCAGGGTCATCCCTGCCTCCTCGTGCGACCCTAACACCACCGCATTGGCTAGACCACACCGGCTTCCCTGACCTCGATGCGGGGCCGGCGGGCGTCCGGGACGCCATTCCGCGCAGAGCTCAAGCTCGCCCTTGGTGGCTCGCCTGCTCGACAGCCCTGTCGCAGCCGATCGACGTCGTCTATCTGCTGCGACGTGACGAACTGGGAAGTGACGCCCGGCCTAGGTCGGGGTTGGTCCTTTTCTCAGCCGCTCGATGCATCGCTGGCAGGTTTCACCCGGCGGTCGAGGTCCACGGGCCTGCTGCGTCCGGGTCCAGTCGCGGGCATAGCCGCACGCGGCCTCGAGGAGGACGTCATTGCGACGCACGACCGCGTGCCACCCGGACGTGGCGCCTATTCGGAACCAGGCGCGCTCGTGGCGCTGCTTCTCCAGCCTCTCACCCTCGTCTCGGGACCCACGGCGTCTTGGCGCTGGGGACCTCGCGCCGTTGAGCCGAGCCGACCTCGTCGGAAGCGGCGTCACCGGCTGATCACCGGGCGTCGGCGCGGGCGTCAGTGTGCCGAACGCGTGTTAACGCGCTCGGGCGCGGGCGGCGGCGCAACGGCGGTGGCGCTCGGGGCCCCTCTCATGTGACTCTCACCGCGGGCCGGTTGCATGGGGAACAGCAACGACCCGACCCAGGAGCACTCCTCATGACCACCGCTCGACCCGACCGGAACCGCGGCGCCGTCATCGTCATCGGCGTCCTGATCCTCGCCGTCGCCATCGCCGGCGCGGCGGGCCTCTGGTACCTGTTCTTCCGCCCGGCCGGGCCCGCGCCCGTGTCGCTGGCCTCGCTGCCGCCCGTGGCCGCATCGCAGTCGACCGATGGATCGACCGCGGCGAGCGCGGACCCGACCACGGAGGCCACGAGCGACGATCCGGCCGCGACGACGTCGACCGGCGACGGCATCGCCGGCACCTGGAACGTCGACCCGTCGATCGGTTCCGGGGACACGGGCACGTTCGTCGGCTACCGCGTCCAGGAGCAGCTGGCCACCGTCGGCGCGGCCGAGGCGGTCGGGCGGACGTCCAACGTCACCGGCTCGCTCACGATCGACGGCACGACCATCACCGCGGTCGACATGACGGCCGACCTGACGACCCTCCAGAGCGACGAGGCCAACCGGGACCGGCAGCTCCAGCGGCAGGGCATCGAGACCGCGACCTACCCGACGGCGACGTTCACGCTGACCCAGCCCATCGAGCTCGACGCGGTCCCCGCCGAAGGCGAGATCGTCGACGTCACCGCGACCGGCGACCTGACGCTGCACGGCGTGACCAAGGCGGTCGAGATCCCGCTCGAGGCGCGGCTCGAGGGCGGCGTGATCTCGGTGGCCGGGTCGCTGCCGATCCAGTTCGCCGACTACAACATCGCCCAGCCGCAGGGGATGATCGTCCTCTCGGTCGAAGACCACGGCGTGCTCGAGCTGCAGCTCCACTTCACGCGCGCCTGATCTCAGGGTCCTCTCAGGGACCGGCAGTTCACTAGGCATCGACGCGGCGCTCCCGGCGGACTCCTCCCCACCGAGAGCGCCGCGATCTTGTTCGTCCGGGACCTCCGGTTCGGACTCTCACGGCAATCTCAGGCGCCGGGCGTTGACTGGGTGCAATCGACCCGCATGTCATCGCAGGAGCGCATCCCAGATGTCCGATCCCACCCAGCCCGTCGACCCGACGCCGGACACCTACCGGCCGGTCTTCGCGCCGCCTCCCGCCCCCGCCCAGGCCGCCACCGACTCCGCGCCCGCCGCGCCGCCCGCGCCGGCGTTCCCGCCGCGCTTCGAGCCCGCCGCTGCCCCGTGGACCGTCGCCAGGCGACCGCCACCGAGCCCGTGACACCCGCCGGGTCCGGGTCGCAGTCCGCACCGAAGCCGCGCGGCAGGAGCCGCGGGCTCGGCAGCATCGTCGCCACCGCAGCGCTCGCGGCCGTGCTCGCCTCGGGCGGCACCGCCGCCCTCGTCGGCACCCTCGCCCCGGGTGCGCCGGCCGCAACGAACCCGAGCTCGGCCAACGCCACGACCACCAGCACCGGCAACACCACCGTCACCGCCGAGGACCTGACCGCGATGGTCGCGGCCGCCAAGGCGTCGGTGGTCACCATCACCGCCGACGGCATGACGACCGACCGGTTCTCGCCGTTCGGCCAGCCCACCCGCGGCATCGGCTCGGGGATCGTCCTCACGGCCAACGGCTACATCCTGACCAACCGCCACGTCACCGAGAACAGCACCAGCCTGAGCGTCGAGATGAGCGACGGGACCACGTACCCGGCCACGCTCGTCGAGCAGGCCTCGGACAACGACCTCGCCCTGATCAAGGTCGACGCGACCGGCCTGACCCCGTCCCGCATCGCGGACTCGAAGGGCATCGACGTCGGCGAGACCGCGATCGCGATCGGCAGCCCGCTCGGGACCTACACCGAGACGGTCACGAAGGGGATCGTCTCCGCCCTCGATCGCACGATCACCGTCGCCGACGAGTCGACCGGCCGCCCGGTCCAGCTGACCGGCCTCATCCAGACCGACGCCGCGATCAACCCCGGCAACAGCGGCGGGCCGCTGCTCGACGCCACCGGCGCGGTCATCGGCATCAACACGGCGGTCGCGTCCACGGCCCAGGGCCTGGGCTTCGCGATCCCGATCAACGACGCGTCGGCGCTCATCGCCCGCGCCACCTCGGGCCAGGGGGCCTAGCCACCCGTCCCGCGCCGGCGCCCCACCCGGGCGCCGGACGGGCATCCCGCCGCGCACGTCCACCCACGTCCAGTCCAGCCGAGGTCCGTCACGCCCATGAAGCTGAAGCTGTTCGTCATCCTCCTGCTCGTCGTCGCCGGCGGCGCGGCCGTCGCCTACTCGGTCGGCGGCCTCCAGCTCGCCGGTACGGCCAACGCCACGCAGTACCTCACCTCGCCGGCCACCACCGGCGACGTCACCGACAGCGTGGCCGCGACGGGCACCATCGAGCCCACGGCGGGTTACGACCTCGGGTTCGGCGCCGCGCCGGTGCTGACGACGGACTCGAGCGCCACCGCGGGCTCCGGCACCTGGACGGTGACCGAGGTCAAGGCCGAGGTCGGCCAGGCCGTCAAGCAGGGCGACGTCCTCGCCCGCGCCTCGACGGCGGACCTGCAGCAGCAGCTCCTCAACGCCGAGGCCTCGCTCCGGGCGGCCCGGCTGCAGGAGAAGCAGGCGAAGCAGGCCCTCGACGACGCGTCGGGCACCGATGCCGTCCGGCAGGCGAAGGTCGGCCGCTACAACGCGACCAACGCGCGCCGCGAGGCCCAGCAGCAGGTCGACGACCTGCGCAGCCAGATCCGCTACGCCACGCTCGTCGCGCCGATCGACGGGACCATCACGGCCGTCAACATCGGCGCCGGCCTCGACTCGACCGGCACCGCGATCTCGATGTCGACCGCGACCTACGAGGTCACCGCCGACGTCGTCGAGAGCGACATCAGCTCGATGACCATCGACCAGGCCGCCACGATCACGGTCGACGCGATCGACGCCACGATCCAGGGCACGGTGTCCGCGATCGCACCGGCCGCCGGCGACAGCAGCGGGTCGGGTGACGTGGTCTCGTACCCGGTCACGGTGACGCTGACCGGTGCCCCGTCCGCGCTGCGGGCCGGGATGACGGCGGACATCACGATCGTCACCGACTCGGCGACCAACGTGCTCACGATCCCCGCCGAGGCGCTGCGCGGCACGGCCGGCGACTACCGGGTCCAGGTGCTCCGGGCCGACGGCACGCCGGAGCTCAAGCCGGTCGAGGTGGGGCTGGTCACCAGCACCACCGCCGAGATCACGTCCGGCCTGACGGAAGGCGAGGCCGTCGTCACGGGCACCGCCGCCGACCGCACGGCGACGAGCGGCAACGGCAACAACGGGTTCAGCCGCGGCTTCGGCGCCGGCCAGGGCCCGGTCGTGGTCAACGGCGGCCCCGGCACGTTCACCAAGCCGTGACCGCGGCCGTGACAGCGGACCCGGCGATGGACCCGACGACCGTCGGCGAGCCGATCATCAGCCTCCGCGGCGTGAGCCGCACCTACGACATGGGCCACGTGACGGTCCCGGCGCTCCGGTCCGTCGACCTCGACGTCGGGAAGGGCGAGTTCCTCGCGATCGTCGGGCCGTCGGGCTCGGGCAAGAGCACGATGATGAACATCGTCGGCTGCCTCGACCGGCCGACCGAGGGCACCTACCTCCTGGCCGGCACGCCCGTGGAGGACCTGGACGACGACGGGCTGGCCAGGGTCCGCAGCCGGACCATCGGGTTCGTGTTCCAGTCGTACAACCTGCTGCCGCGGACGACCGCGCTCGAGAACGTCGCGACGCCGCTGCTCTACCAGGGCGTCGGCCGGGCGGAGCGGACGCGTCGCGCGACCGCGGCGCTCGAGCGCCTGGGCCTCGGCGACCGGGTGACCCACGAGCCGTCCGAGCTCTCCGGCGGCCAGCAGCAGCGCGTGGCCGTCGCTCGTGCCCTCGTCACCGACCCTGCGCTGATCCTCGCCGACGAGCCCACCGGCAACCTCGACCAGGCCTCGGGCCGCGAGGTCCTCGAGCTGCTCCGCGAGCTCAACCGGGCGGGCAGCACGATCGTCCTCATCACCCACGACGCGGAGGTCGCCGCATCGGCCGGCCGCCAGGTGCACATCCGCGACGGGCGGCTGGTGGCATGAGGATCCTCGAGCTCATCCGCCTCGCGTTCTCGCGCCTTCGGACGGGCCGGCTCCGGGCCGCCCTCACGATGCTGGGCGTGATCATCGGCGTCGCGTCGGTGGTCGCCCTCGTCGGCGTGGGGCAGGGGACCACCTCCAGCATCACCGAGCGCCTGTCGAGCCTCGGCACGAACCTGCTGACGATCACGGCTGCCGGCGCGAACGGCGGCGCGAGCTCCACGCTCACCACCGACGACGCGGACGCGATCCGGTCGATCGACGGTGTCGCCGGCGTGGCCCCGGAGTCCCAGACCCAGGCCGTCGTCGGCGCGAATGGCGAGACCACGACCACCTCGATCATCGGCACGACCGCCGACTACGCGTCCGTCCGCGCCTACGACGTCTGGCAGGGCACCTTCCTGACCGACACCGCGGACGAGCAGGACCTGCGGGTCGCGGTGCTCGGGTCGACGACCGCCGACGACCTGAAGCTCGACGCCAGCTCGATCGGCAGCGAGATCAGCATCGGCGGCCTGCCGTTCCGGCTCATCGGCATCCTCCAGCCCAAGGGCGGGTCCGGCTTCCAGGATCCCGACGACCAGGTCATGGTGCCGATCGGCATCGTGAGCAAGTACTTCGTGGCGGGCGACGACGTCCGGACGATCGGCGTCAGCGTCGCCGACCAGTCGCAGATGGACACCGTCCAGGCCGAGATCACGAGCCTCCTGCGATCCAGCCACGGGCTGGCGGCCACCGACGACGACGACTTCACGATCTTCGACCAGTCGCAGCTGCTCGAGACGGCCAACGCCATCAGCGGCACGCTGACGCTGCTGCTGGGCGGCATCGCCTCGATCTCGCTGATCGTCGGCGGCATCGGGATCATGAACATCATGCTGGTCTCCGTCCGCGAGCGGACCCGCGAGATCGGCATCCGCAAGGCCGTCGGCGCGCGACGGCGCGACATCCTCGCCCAGTTCCTGATCGAGGCCCTGACGCTGTCCGGGCTCGGCGGACTCATCGGCATCGCCGTGGGGCTGACGGTCTCCGCGCTGATCTCGCGCGTCGGCGGGATCAGCTTCGCCTTCAGCCCGACGACCCTCGCCGTCGCCTTCCTGTTCAGCCTCGGCGTCGGCATCGTGTTCGGCGTGTGGCCCGCCCGCCAGGCGGCGCGCCTCGATCCCATCAGCGCGCTGCGCTACGAGTAGGAGCCACTCCATGACCAGCCCCGTCGACCCCTCGAACCCGTCCGCCGACGCGTCGCCGACCGAGCCGGTGCCGGCCGTGCCGACGTTCGAACCGGCGCCCAACCCCGTGCCGACGTTCGAACCGGCGACGAGCGCGGTGCCGCCGCCGGCCGTCACCGCCGGGCCCGCGGTGACAACCGCGCCCGCCAAGGCCGCCCGCAAGGGCGGCGTCTCGATCCTCAACGTTGCCCTCGGGGTCGCCGTGCTGGTCGCGACCGCCGGCGTCGCGTTCGCCGTGGGCCGCACGACGGCGCCGGCGGCCGCCTCCTCCGAGACGGCGATCACCGCGCCCGGTGGCGGGCGCTTCTTCGTCAACGGGAACCCCAACGCCAGCTTCGATCCCAACGGCGCCCAGGGCGGCCCCGGCAACGGCAACGGCCGGTTCGGCCTTGGCGCGGCACCGACGATCGAGGGCACCGTCGACTCGATCACCGCGGACGCGATCACGATCCGGACGGCCGACGGGAACACGATCACGATCGGCCTCGATTCCTCGACCACGTACCATCAGCAGGCCGCCGCGACGGCCTCGGACGTGCAGCCCGGGAAGACCGTCAAGGTGCAGCTCGCGGGCGGCTTCCGGCCCGGCGGCAACGGCAACGGGAACGGGAACGGCAACAACGGGAACGGCAACGGGAACGGCAACGGCAGCGGCTCGATCAGCCTCGGCAGCGCCGGCGACGTGACCGTCGTTCCCTGATCGAGGACCCACGCTCACCATGCACCTGCTCCTGGTCGAGGACGACGAGCGGCTGGCCCGCGCCCTGACCCGCCTGCTCGAGGAGGACCGGCACGTCGTGGAGCTCGCGCCCGACGGCCGGACGGGCATCGAGCTGGCCTCGGCGATCGAAGGCCTCGATGCCGTGATCCTCGACATCGGGCTGCCGGACATGTCCGGCCTCGACGTGGCGCGCCGGCTCCGTCGCGACCAGGTCGACGTGAGCATCCTGATGCTCACGGCCCGCGACACCGTCAACGACCGCGTGACCGGGCTCGACGCGGGTGCCGACGACTACGTCGTCAAGCCGTTCGCGTACCAGGAGGTGGCGGCGCGCCTGCGCGCCCTGGCCCGGCGCGCGGAGCCCGGGCCGAGGCGTCCCGACCCCAGGCTCGAGGTCGGCGCGATCACGCTCGACGAGGCCGCGCGGCGGGTCACCGTCAACGCCCGCAACGTGGACCTCAGCCCGCGCGAGTTCTCGCTCCTCGAGGCGCTGATGCGCCACCCCGGCCAGACGCTGACCCGGGATCAGCTGCTCGACCACGCCTGGCCGTTCAGCGTGGCCGTCACGCCCAACGCCGTCGACGCCTACGTCCACTACCTGCGCACCAAGCTCGCCGAGGCGGGCTCGCAGGTCGAGACGGTCCGCGGCGTCGGCTACCGGCTCGGCGATGGCTGACGGGAAGCGGCTCGACCCTCGCGACGACGACGCGGAGCAGGCCGCCCTCGCCGATGAGGCGACGCTCATCCGGCGGGTCCGCTGGCGCCTCGTGGGGTGGAGCGGGCTGTCGACGCTGGTCGTCCTGGTGGTGCTGGGCGCCGCGCTGTATGCCGCGGTCGCCGGCTCGCTCGCCGCGGCGTCGGTGCAGCAGCTCGAGAACCGGGCGCGGCCGCTGGTCGCCCTGCTCGAGGGGCCGCAGGGCGACACCGGCAACGGACCGGAGCAGGGCTTCGTGTTCGGCGGCGGCAACACGCTGCTGTACGTCTTCGACGCCCAGGGCAACCCCGTCCAGGTCGGCGATCGCCCGGTCGCCGTGCCGAACGGGCTCCCCGAGACCGCGGGCCTGGCGGCCGCCCGGTCGTCGACCGCCGAGACCGACGTCCGCACCGCGACCCTCGAGCTCGCCGCGCCGTTCCAGGGGCCGCCGGGCGCCGCACCGCCGTCGGGTGAGCCGGCGGCGATCCAGGTGCCGGTCCGCGTCCTGACCCGCGAGGTCGTCGCGCAGCAGGACGGCAACACCTACTTCCTGCAGGTGCTCCAGGATCGGTCGACGGAGGTCGAGACGCTGCAGGCGCTGCTGACCGTGCTGCTGGTGGGCGGGCTGATCGTCGTCGCGGTGGCCGTCGCCTTCGGCTGGTTCTATGCCGAACGCGCGCTCGTGCCGATCCGCAACTCGCTGGGCGCCCAGCGGACGGCGCTGCGCCGCCAGCGCGAGTTCGCGGCCGACGCCTCGCACGAGCTGCGCACGCCGCTGACGGTCATCCGGTCGTCGCTCGAGCACGTGTTCCGCCACCCGGAGCGGCCCGTGGGCGAGTCGCGCGAGGCGCTCGACGACATCGACGCCGAGGTCTCGCAGCTGACGGCCATGGTCGACGACCTGCTGCTGCTGGCTCGCTCGGATTCGGGCGCGGTCCCGATCGAGCGCATGCCCGTGGACCTGGGCGACGTGGCGTTCGACGCGGCGTCGGCGCTCGGGCGCACGGCCGAGGCGCGCGACGTCCACGTCCAGGTCGACCCTGAGCCCGCCATGCTCCAGGGCGACCCGGCGCGCCTGCGCCAGCTGGTGACGATCCTCGTCGACAACGCCGTCCGGCACAGCCCGCGCGGCGGATCCGTGACCGTGACCGTGCGATCGACGGGGACGTCGAGCTCGATCGAGGTCGCCGACGAGGGGCCGGGCCTGCGCGACGAGGACATGGCGCACGTGTTCGACCGGTTCTGGCGCGCGCCGGGCGCCCCGTCCGGCGGGACCGGCCTGGGCCTCGCGATCGGGCGCTGGATCGTGGACCGCCACGGTGGCCGGATCGGGGTCGCCAACCGCGAGACGGGCGGGGCGCTGTTCCGGGTCGAGCTGCCGACCGATCCGCCGCCGCCCGCGGGACCGGCCGTCGCACCGGCCGGCCCGGAGTCCCCGCCGGTCTCGTAGGCCCTGGCGCTCGCGATCCGGCGGGTCCGAGGGCGTCCCAAGTGCTATCGTCTGGGCATCCTGATCGCCGGTCCTGAGAGGCCGGTAGGCCGGTCCTGAGAGGCCGGGTAGGAGGCCAGAAATGCACGTGCGCATGCCCGCACGCGGCGCTCGCTCGCCGCGGCTCGCCGGGATCTGAGTGATCGCCCCACCGACCGTTCCGCATCCGCCGCTGCCCCGCGCCGACTCGCTGGTCGATCCCCGCGTCGGTGACGCCGGGCCCGCGCTCCTCGCGTTGGAGGACGGGACGGTCTTCCCGGGCATCGCGTTCGGCGCGCCGGTCGCGTCGGGCGGCGACCTCGTCGTCAACACCTCCCAGACCGGCTACCAGGAGATCGCGACCGATCCCTCGTATGCCGGCCAGGTCGTCGTGATGACCTACCCGCTGATCGGCAACTACGGCCGCCTCGCCGACGACGACCAGTCCGCCCGGCCCTGGCTGCGGGGCCTCGTCGTCGCCCATGCGACGGCCGCCGTCCTCGACGACGCCCGCCAGCTCGCGACGCTGCTGCGGACCAACGACATCCCGGCCATCGCGGGCGTCGACACCCGGGCGCTCGCCCGCCACCTGCGCGCGAACGGCTGCCTGCGGGGCGTGATCACGGAGCCCGGCGTCTCCGACCGCGACACCGCCGTGGACCAGGCCCGCGCCGTGCCGCGGTGGGAGGACCAGGACTTCGTCGCCCAGGTGTCGCCGGCCGCGGTCCGCGAGGTGGGCGACGAGCCCGGCGAACCGCTGGTGGCGATCGTCGACTTCGGGCTCAAGGCGAACATCGTCCGGTCGCTGCGCCGGCGCGGGGTGCGGGTCCGGGTGCTGCCGCACACCGCGTCGCGCACCGACGTGCTGGCCGGCGACATCCACGGCGTGGTCCTCTCGCCCGGACCCGGTGACCCGGCCCGACTCGACGGCCCGGTCGCGCTGGCGCGCGAGATCATCGAGGACGGCCGGCCGCTGCTCGGGATCTGCCTCGGGCACCAGATCGTCGGCCGGGCCGCCGGCGCCGAGACGACCCGGCTCCGGTTCGGGCACCACGGAGCGAACCACCCGGTCCAGGACCTCGACACGGGCTATGTCCAGGTGACCGCGCAGAACCACGAGGTCCAGGTGGTCGGCGGCTCGGTCCCGCCGGCATCGGGCTTCCGGGTCAGCCAGCTCAACCTCAACGACCGGTCGGTCGAGGGGCTGCGCCACGCCGAGAAGCCGATCGAGACCGTGCAGTACCACCCCGAGGGCGCCCCGGGACCGCTCGACGCGCTGGCCGTGTTCGACCGGTTCGTCGCCGCGTGCCGGCAGGGCGCGTGACGCCGGCCGCCGGGACCCACCGCGCCAAGCCGGCGTCGGTGCTGATCCTCGGCAGCGGCCCCGTCGTCATCGGCCAGGCGGCCGAGTTCGACTACGCCGGCACCCAGGCCTGCCGCGCCCTCCGCGCCGAGGGCGTGCGGACGATCCTCGTGAACTCCAACCCGGCCACGATCATGACCGACCCGACGGTGGCCGACGCCGTCTACCTCGAGCCCCTCACCGTCGACGCGATCGAGGCCGTCATCGCCCGTGAGAAGCCCGAGGGCCTGCTGGCCGGGCTCGGCGGCCAGACGGCGCTCAACCTCGCGACCGCGCTCGCGGAGGCCGGCGTGCTGGACCGGCACGACGTCCGGCTGCTCGGGACGCCGCTCGAGGCGATCCGCATGGCCGAGGACCGCGAGGCGTTCCGCGACCTCCTCGACCGGATCGACCAGCCGTACGCGCCCTCGCATATCGTCGAGGGCCCGGACGAGGACGCGCGCCACGCCTCGGCGGAGGCCGCGCTGGCCGAGATCGGCCTGCCGGCGATCATCCGCCCGGCGTTCACGCTCGGTGGCACGGGCGGCGGCATCGTGGAGACCGAGGACGCGTACTGGGAGCGAGTCCGTTCCGGCCTCCGGGCGAGCCCGATCAAGCAGGTGATGATCGAGCGCTGCCTCGTCGGCTGGCAGGAGATCGAGTACGAGGTCATGCGCGACGCCGAGGACACGTGCATCGCGGTGTGCTCGATGGAGAACGTCGACCCGCTGGGCGTCCACACCGGCGACTCGATCGTGGTCGCGCCGGTCCAGACGCTGACCGACCAGGTCCACCAGCGGCTCCGGAGCGCCGCGCTCGCGATCATCCGGGCGCTCGGCGTCGAGGGCGGCTGCAACGTCCAGTTCGCGCTGTCGCCCGACTCGACCGAGTACGCGGTCATCGAGGTCAACCCGCGGGTATCCCGGTCGTCGGCGCTCGCGTCCAAGGCGACCGGCTACCCGATCGCCCGGGTCGCCGCCCAGATCGCCGCCGGCCGGACGCTGGCCGACATCCCCAACGTGGTGACGGGGACGACGGTCGCGGCGTTCGAGCCCGCGCTCGACTACGTGGTGGTCAAGCTGCCGCGCTTCCCGTTCGACAAGTTCCCCACGGCCGACCGGCGGCTCGGGTCGCAGATGAAGGCGACCGGCGAGGTGATGGCGATCGACCGGACCTTCGGGGCTGCGCTGAACAAGGCGCTCCGGGGCCTCGAGCAGGCCGGCGCGGGGCCGCTGGGCGAGGACCCCTCGTGGCAGCCGACCTTCGACTACCTCGCCGCCGTGTATGCGACCGGCGACGAGGCCGAGGACGAGGACCTCGTGATCCGCTGGGTGGACGAGCGCGGCCTGGCCTGCGAGAGCACGCGGTTCGCCGAACGATCCGCCGCCCCGATCGTGCTCCGCCGGTTCGTGGAGCCGTCGGACTCCCGCCTGTGGCGCGTGCTGGGGCTGCTGCGCCGTGGCGTGGCCCAGGAGACCATCCGCGCGGCGACCGGCATCTCGCCCTGGTTCCTGGCCGAGATGGGCCGAAACGTGGGCCTCGAGGCGGACGTGCGGGCGGCCGGCGCTCGCCTGACCGATGCCGGCGACGAGGACGGTGCACGGCTGCTCGCGACGGCCAAGCGGGCGGGCTTCGCCGACCGCGACCTCGCGGCGCTGGCCGGGGTGGACGAGGGGGACGTCCGCGAGACCCGGACGATCCTCGGTCTCGAGCCGGGCTACGCGATGGTCGACACCTGCGCGGCGGAGTTCGCGGCCGAGACGCCGTACTTCTACTCGACCTACGCGTCGGCCGGCTCGCCGCCCGAGGCCCCGCCGGTCGCCCGCCCCGCCGCGCTCGTCATCGGCAGCGGCCCGGTCCGGATCGGGCAGGGGATCGAGTTCGACTACTGCGCGGTCCAGGCGGCCGACGTGCTCCGGCGCGAGGGCTGGAGCGCGGTCATGGTCAACTCCAACCCGGAGACCGTCTCGACCGACTTCGACGCCTCGACCCGCCTGTACTTCGAGCCGCTCGATCCCGAGAGCGTGCGCAGCATCATCGCGTTCGAGGGCTCGGGGGCGGCGGGATCGCGTCCCGATGGCGGAGCGGCCGGCGGTGGGACCGGTCGCCCGAGCGTGGACAGCGACGGCTTCGGGGTCCTCCCGGCGGTGGTCGCGTATGGCGGCCAGACGCCGCTCAACCTCGCCGGCCCGCTGGTGCGGACCGGGGTCCCGCTGCTCGGCTCCAGCCTCGAGACCATCGACCAGGCGGAGGAGCGGACGCGGTTCTCGGCGTTGCTCGACCGGCTCGGGATCCCGCAGCCCGAGGGCGGCATGGCCGAGTCGATCGAGGAGGCGGTCACCCTGGCCGAGCGCATCGGCTTCCCGGTCATCGTCCGCCCGTCGTTCGTCATCGGCGGCCTCGCCATCGACTTCGCCTACTCGCCCGAGGACCTCGTGCGGCACCTGGCCGCGGCGGCCGTCGTCGACCCCGACCGGCCGGTTCGGATCGACCGCTTCCTCGAGGGCATCGAGGTGGACGTCGACGCCGTGTGCGACGGCACGGCGGTGCTCATCCCCGGGCTGCTCGAGCACGTCGAGCGCGCGGGGGTCCACTCGGGCGACTCGATCGCCGTCTTCCCGCCACAGCACGTCGCCGAGGGCGACCGCGACCTGATCGTGTGGACGATGGAGCGCATCTGCCTCGCGCTCGGAGCCCGCGGACTCGTCAACGCCCAGTTCATCGTTCGGGACGACGGCGTGTACCTGATCGAGGTCAACCCGCGCGCGTCGCGGACCGTCCCGTTCCTGTCCAAGGTCACGGGCGTCCCGATGGTCGAGCTGGCGGTGCGGATCTCACTGGGGGCCACGCTCGCGAGCCAGGGCTGGGAGGCGGGGCTTCGCCCCGATCCGTCGTTCGTCGCCGTCAAGGCCCCGGCGTTCTCGACCGCGAAGCTGAAGGGCGTGGACCCCTCGGTCGGGCCGTTCATGCAGTCCACGGGCGAGGTCATCGGGATCGCCGACGACCCGCGGGTGGCGATGGCCAAGGCGCTCACCGGCGCGTCGCTGGTGCCGCCGCGGTCCGGCGAGGGCGAGGCGCCGCTCGCGCTGCTCTCGATCGCCGACCGCGACAAGTGGGGCCTGCTCGATCTGGCCCGGGCGCTGGTCGTCGCGGGCTACCGGCTGGCCGCCACGACCGGGACCCGGGAAGCGCTCGAGGCGGCGGGCCTCGTCGCCGAGCGCGTCGCGAAGCTGGGCGCCGAGCCCGGACCCGGCGAGTCGGGGATCCTCGCGCTGATCGCCAGTGGCCACGTCCGGCTCGTCGTCAACACGCCGACCCCGCGCTCGGGCGCCGTGCGCGACGCCGCGGACATCCGCCACGCGGCGATCGCCGAGGGCGTGCTGTGCCTGACCGCGATCGAGACCGGGATCGCCGCGGCCGAAGCCCTGGCGCCCGACATCGTCGACGACATCGCCAGGGTCCGCTCCATCACCGACTGGGTCCCGGCGGCCGCGCGCGCCGCGGCCCCGGCCTGACGCTCAGCGGGGCGCGAGCACCGCGGCGACTGGCGCGGCGGGCGCGCTGGCCGCGGGCTCCTGGACGATCGACTGGCCCAGCGACCACAGCGTGAGCGTCGTGAGCGCGACCATCACCACGGCCAGCGGGATCTCGCGCCGCCGGACGTTGGGCAGACGTCGGCCCGTGCCGGACGGCAGCTTGCGATGGCGCAGGTCGCGCGGCGGCCTCGCCTCGGCGAGCGCGGCGATGTCGCGCTGGGCGGTCACGTGGCCCGCCCACGCGCCGAGCACGTGGCCGCCCACGACGGCCGCCAGCTGGATCGTCCAGACGAGGCCGGCCGGCAGGAAGTTGATCGGCGTGAAGAACGCCGTCCCGAGCAGGTCCGACCCGGTCTGGAGCGGGTCGGAGACGGCGGCGACGATCCATTGGCCGGAGATCAGCAGGTAGGTCAGGTAATGGGCGACGAGGTAGCCGACCGCGATCGGCGTCAGCCCGGCGCCGATCGCCCCCCAGCTCACCTCCCGGCCGACGACCAGCGCGACGCCCGCGATCACCCACAGGAACACGATCAGGAGCACGGTCTTCTGCACGAGCGCCGGGTTGCCGAACACGGTCGCGAACGCGACGGTCTGCGACAGGCCGTCGAAGATGATCGAGGCCGTGGCGAGTGCCACGAGGGCCACGCGAGGGATCTCCCACGTCGCATCGAGCAGGCCGCTGGCGAACGGGCGGCGGAGGACCGCGGTGGCGTCGGTCGCATCCGGGTCCTCGTCCTCGGGGTCGACGCCCCGGGCCTCGGCGGTGCGGGCGGCCGGGACGACGCCGTAGATCGCCAGCCGGTTGACCGTCCGGAACCAGACCGTGAACGTCTCTCCCTGGGCCAGCCACTGGTCCCGCCCGAACTGCGCCATCAGGGCGACCGAGAGCACGGTGTAGCCGACCAGGACCACCGTCAGGGTGCCGTTGCCGGCGATGGCGACCAGCTCGAGCCAGATGAAGAACATCAGGCCGACGACGGCCGGCCAGATCCGCACGGCCGGCGGCAGCTCCGAGATCGCCCAGCCGCGGACGCCCAGCCGAGCGAGCCCCCAGGCGAGGATGTCGTGGATCGTCGCAAACGGGTTCACCCACTCCCAGACCGGGGCGAGCAGGGCGGACAGCATCGCGATGCCGACCCAGCCGTAGACCCACAGGAACAGGGTGGCGACCGAAGCCTCGGAGGTCCCGCCGGCGATGCCCTGGGCCACGATCCAGGTCCAGCCCAGCGAGGCCGACGACACGCAGGGCGATCCGCAGCGGCGCCGGGACGTGGACGACGCGACCGGGCGGCGTCGGCGCGGCACGCATGTCGCGCGCGAGCACGAACACGAACGACAGCGCGACGGTGGTCGCGGCGCCGGCGAGGTAGACGGCGAGCGGCAGGGGGCTCTGGTAGACGGTGCCGAGGTTGTGGGCGGCGGCGACCGCCGGAGCGCCGAGCACGGCGGCCGTGGCGGCCCCGACGCCGATGGCTCGGGCCGTCAACGCGCGGAGACGGCCCTCGGCGGGGCGCACGCCGGCGGGCTACGCGCCGCGGCTGCGGCGCAGGACGTAGGCCCCCACGCCGGCCACGAGGAGCAGGCCGATGACGATCGGGAGCAGGACGTCGGAGGTCGATGACGCCGGGGACGTCGGCGCGGCGGACGGCGCCGGCGTCGGCGCGGCGGCGCTGGCGGACGGCGTCGGCTCGCTCGGCTCCGCCGACGGGACGTCGTTCTCGGTCGGGCTGACGGTGGCCGACGGCGCTGTGCTCGGGGCCTGGGCGCTCGGGGACGCGGCCTCGACCTGGACGGTGAACGTCAGCTGGCCGCGCTCGATGTCGCCGTCGTCGGCCGAGGCGGAGACCCACTTGATCTGGTACTCGGCGTCGCCCAGCTCGAGGCCATCGAGGGTCATGACCGTGGGTCCGGTGACCTCGCCGGTCCCGAGGTTGCCATCGGGTCCGATCAGCCTGAACGAGCTCTTGGCGGGGTCGAGCGCCTGCGAGAACGAGAGGGTGATCGTGGTGACCGGCGTCGTGACGGTCTCGCCGTCGGCGGGATCGGAGGTCTCCAGCTCGGCATGGGCGAAGGTCCCGCCCGCGATCAGGAGGCTCAGCACCAGCCCCGCGAACACGCCCACGACACGGCGACCGCCGATCACCCTCGCGGCCGTTGCCCGCCGTTGGCCGGTTCGGGGCAGGGGAGTGATACTCACGAGAGCGGAGTCTAGCGGCGCACCCCAAATCCACGCGCTCGCAGAGACTCGCGGAGGGACCCCATGGTCAACACGATCGCCGCCCCCGCCGCTTCCTCGCAACCCGGTCCGCAGCCTGGCCACGCCGGCCGCGCCGCTGGGTCAGGCGCCGCTCTCCGCGGCCGACGGCGAGTACCAGCCGGGGGTCTGCAACATCGGCGCCTGGGAGGTCAAGCGCCGGCGCCGTTCGGCCATCGCCGGGTTCGCGATCTCCGCGATCCTGCTCGCGGTCCTCGTGGTCACCGGCGTGCCCGCCGTCCTGCGCCTGCTGGTGCTGTTCCCGCTCTGGGGATCGGTGGTCAGCTGGCTCCAGGCGCGCCGGCAGTTCTGCGTCGGGTTCGCCGTGGCGCGGATGTCGAACTTCGAGGACGAGGAGTCCGGGCGCGAGCGGGTCGACGACGAGGCCGCCCACCGCGCCGACATGCGCACGGTCCGGCGCATGACGATCGACGGGTTCCTGATCGCCGCCCCGATCACCCTCGTCGTCGTGGGGCTGCTCCAGGTCGTTCGACCCGCCTGACACCGTCCCTGCGCCCGCGGGACGCGAAACGGCCGGTCACCCGCAACACCGGCCGCCTCGAGGAGCAAGGCGACGGGTTCGCGGCTGACCGGCCGCCCCGCTGGGAGCCGGGCGCCCCTGCCCGGCGGGATCAGGCGTGCGTGCCGGACACGTGCGTGCCGGAGACGGCGCTGCCGATCGAGATCAGGCGCTTGCCGATCGTCCAGCGCGTCCGGGTGACGAGGCTCGCCCGCTCGGACGCGTCCCGGGGGCCCCGGGTGGCGCGCAGCTCGATGGATGTCTCGTACAGGTCGTGGATGCGGTCGCCGACGAGCGGATTGACCTCGGTCGGCCGGATGGGCTCGGGCATCTCATGCATTGGGTGTTCCCTCCCGTTGGGTCCTTCCCAGTCTCTCGCTGGTCTTACGTCTGTTAGGTACTTATCTAACTCGGCGTCGCGTCGAAACACGACATGTATTCGTGGGGATCTAGGCCAGGTAGCGCTTGAGCTCGGTCGACGCGTCGTCGAGCCGGTCTCGCCGGAGGCTGTAGTAGGACAGCCCGCCCTCCTCGGTCAGCGTCACCAGGCCGGCGGCCCGGAGCTGCGCGAGGTGGTGCTTGATGGTCGGCTTGGAGAGCTCCAGCCGCTCCGCGATCTCGGTGAGGTACCAGTCCCGGTCCTTGAGCAGGCGCAGGATCCGGAGCCGCGTGTCGTCGCCCAGCGCCCGGTGCAGGCGCAGCACGCCGACCGGCGGCGCGAGCGGGTCGTTGACCTCGAGGGCCCCGTCCGAGACCGGGTACACGAACATCCGCCAGTCGCCGCCCGCGAACGTGAAGTTGTACGGGCGCGCGAGGTACGACGGTGCGAGCACGACCCGGCGGACGCCCGGCTCGGACAGCCAGCGGATGCCGTTGGTCGTGCGCTCGATGAGCTCCGCGGGGCCGAGCTTCGAGCGGTCGCCCGCCCGGAGGGCGACGTCGCGCTCGATGATCGTCTTCACCCGCGGCTCGATCTCCTGGTACAGCGGCAGCCACGCCGTCAGCAGCTCCGTCACCTCCTCGGTGATCGCCTCCGAGTCGCCGAGGATCCGGCTCAGCCAGCCGTGCTTGTGCTCGGGCCACGACCCGAGGACCGCATCGATCGCCGTCCGGTCGCCGTCCAGGGCCGCCGCGATCTCCGCCTCGCGCGTCGCGTCCCGCAGCGAGTCGGCGAGGACGGCGTGCGCGAACTCCCGGCCGGGCGTCTGGCGCATGAGGTCCACGAACGCGGCGGCATCGGCGACGTCCGGCCGGTCGACGATCAGCCCCGTGCCGAAGATGCACAGCTCGTGGTCGACGGCCGGGCGCAGTCGGTCGGGGAGCGCCGCGCGCGACCGCTCGAGCCAGCGCCGGTCCTCTGCCGGCAGCTCGTCGTGATCGCCGACGTCCGAGGTCAGGCTGATCGCGAAGTCGAACGCCGTGCGGACGTCGAAGCGGGCCGGCAGGGCGTTGCCGGCGCCGACGTCGCGGACCATGGCGCGGCCGGCCTGCGGTGTCGGGCCGGGCGGGGTGCTCTGGCGGGGAGAAGGGGGCATTCGTGTCTCTGTCATCGAACTCGTGTTAGACGACAATCTAACACCGGGCGCTCCCGTGTCAAGCGTCGCGCGGCCCGAATGGCGAGGTCGCCCTACAATCCGGAGCAACCCACGACACGCCCGAGGATCCTTTGCGCATGCCCGTCCCCGTCGTCGAGTTCACCGACGAGCGCCTGTCCAACGGCCTGCGCCTGATCGTCGTCGAGGACCACCTCGCGCCCGTCGTGGCCGTGAACATCTGGTACGCCGTCGGCTCCAAGCACGAGGTCCCGGGCAAGACCGGCTTCGCGCACCTGTTCGAGCACGTGATGTTCCAGGGCTCGGCGCACGTCGCGAAGGCCGAGCACATGGCGCTCGTCCAGGCCGCCGGCGGGACGCTCAACGGGACCACCTGGCTCGATCGCACGAACTACTACGAGACCCTGCCGTCGCACCAGCTCGAGCTCGCCCTGTTCCTCGAGGCGGACCGGATGGGCTCGCTGCTCGACGCGCTGAGCCAGGAGAACCTCGACAACCAGCGCGAGGTCGTCAAGAACGAGAAGCGCTGGAGCTACGACAACCGGCCGTACGGGACGTGGAACGAGAAGCTGCTGGGCCACCTGTTCCCCGTCGAGCACCCGTACCACCACCCCACGATCGGGTCGATGGAGGACCTCGACGCCGCCTCGCTCGACGACGTGAAGGCGTTCTTCCGGACCTGGTACGCGCCCAACAACGCGGTGCTGTCGGTCGTGGGTGACGTCGATCGCGCGCAGGTGCGCGCCTGGGCGGAGCGCTACTTCGGCCCGATCCCGGCCAATCCGGCCCTCCCGCCGTCGCCCGACCTGTCGCTGCCCCCGTTGATCGGCGAGGAGCGGCGGGAGACGGTCGAGGACCGCGTCCCGCTGCCGCGCGTGTACGTCGCCTTCCGGGCACCGGTGTTCGGCGATCGCCGGCTCGACGCGCTGGACCTCGCCTCGCAGCTGCTGGCCGGGGGCAAGGGGAGCCGGATGCACAAGCGGCTGGTCCGCGACGAGCGCCTGGCCCAGGACGTCGCGGTGTTCACGCTGCCGTTCGTCGGCGGGGCGTCGATCAACGTCGGCTGGGCGACCGTCCGGCCGGGCGTCGAGATCGCGGCCGTCGAGGCGGCCTACCTCGACGAGCTCGAGCGCCTCGCCTCGGAGGCGCCGTCGGCGGACGAGCTGGAGCGGGCGAAGGCGCTGACCGAGGCCGACGAGCTGGGTGCCCTCGCGCGCGTCGAGGAGCGCGCGGACCGGCTGTCGATGTACGCGACGCTGTTCGACGACCCGGCGCTCGTGAACACGCTGCTGCCGCGATACCTGTCGGTGACGGCCGACCAGATCCGGGATGCCGCCCGCGCGGTGTTCCGCGCCGACAACCGGGTGGTGCTGACCTACGTCCCGACCGCCGCGGACGCACCCGACGACGCACCGGACGAAACGGAGCGGGCAGCGGGCGAGGAGGCGGCATGAGCGGCATCGAGCTGGTGGCGGAGCGGCCCGTCCCGGGGCATCCGCGCGCCTACGACTTCCCCGCAACGATCCGGACGCGGCTCGCCAACGGCCTGCGGGTCATCGTGACGCCGATGCCCGGCCGGGCCCTGATCGCCGCATCGCTCGTGATCCGGGCGGGCGCCGGCGACGAGCCCGCCGACCGAGGCGGCGCGACGGTGCTCGGGGCACGCGCGCTGACCGAGGGCACCGAGGTCCGCGACGCGATCGCGCTGACCGAGGCCACCGAGCGGCTCGGGGCGTCGCTCCACGCGGAGGCCGGCTGGGACGCGACGTTCGCAGGACTCGACGTCCCGGCGAGCCGACTCGCGCCCGCGCTGGAGCTGCTCGCCGAGGTGCTGCGGCGGCCGGCCTTCCCCGAGCGGGAGGTCGACCGCCTGCGCGACGAGCGCCTGACGGACCTGCTCCAGGCGAAGGCCGACCCGCGGCGGCGCGCCGAGGAGGCGTTCGTCGACGCGATCTACGCGCCATCGAGCCCGTACCACCGCCCGTCGGGCGGGAGCGCCGAGACGGTCGCGACGCTGACCGCCGCGGAGCTGCAGGACCGTCTACGAGCGGAACATCGACCCTGCCCGGGCCGCGATCGTCGTCGCGGGCGACGTGGAGCCGGACGACGTGATCGGCGTCGTCGAGGGCCTGTTCGCCGACTGGTCGCGGAGTGCGACCGCCGTCGCCCCCGGCCCGATCGACGACACGTCCGCCGTCACCGAGCGGTTCGTCAACGTCGTCCACCGGCCCGGGCGCCGTCCAGACGGAGATCCGCGTCGGGCACGCGGCGCTGCCACGCCGCCACCCGGACTTCCACGCCGTGTCCGTGATGAGCGCGATCCTCGGCGGGCTGTTCAACTCGCGCCTGAACATGAACCTGCGCGAGGAGAAGGGCTACACCTACGGCGCCAGCGCCGGCTTCGACCTGCGACGCGCCAACGGCCCGTTCGCGGCACGCGCCGCCGTCAACACCGAGGTCACGCTGCCGGCGCTGCACGAGATGCTGGGCGAGCTCGACCGGATCCGCGAGGCACCGGTGACCGACGCCGAGCTCCGCGCGGCGCGCGACTTCCTGGTCGGCGTGTTCCCGCTGCGGTTCGAGACCCCGGGCCCGGTCGCCGGATCGCTGTCCGGGCTGTTCGTGCACGACCTGCCGGACGACGAGCTGGCCCGGTACCGGGGCGCGATCGAGGCGGTCACCGCGGACGACGTCCAGCGGGTCGCTCGGGCGCACATCCAGCCCGAGCGGTCGGCCATCGTGCTCGTCGGCGACAACGAGCAGTTCGGCGCCGCGCTCGCGGCCGAGGCCCTGGGCCCGCTCACGGTGATCGAGGACGAGCAGGGCTGACGCGCCGCTGAAACCTTTTCGCCGGCCTCCGCCTCGGATGGAGTGAACGCGGCCCGTCAGGCAGGCCGCCGTAGCCCAGCGGAGATCACCCGGCCATGCAGACCCCCCACCGCCTCCTCCGATCCATCGGGACCTCGCTCGTCGCGCTGTTCCTGATCGCCGGCGCGGCCTTCGCGACCACGACGTTCGTGGGCTCGCCGTCCGGCAACGCAGCGCCGGCGGGCCAGGCGGCCTCGACCGACGAGCTCGCGACCGACGAGCTCGAGACCGAGGAGCCCACGGACGCGAACGAGGACGCCACCGACGAGCTCGAGACCGAAGCGCCCACCGCGACCGACGAGCTGGCGACCGAAGCGCCCACCGCCACCGACGAGCTCGAGACCGAGGAGCCGACGGCGACCGACGAGGCCGACGACGCGGCCAAGGCCGAGGACGGCGGGCACCACCACCACCAGGGTCAGGGCGGCGGCGACGAGGACAACAGCGGCCCCGGCAGCCACGAGAACGGCGACAACGACGACCAGGGCGAGAACGAGGACAACGACGACCAGGGCGAGAACGAGGACGCCGACGACGATGACGGCGGCCACGACGGCGACCACTCCGGCTCCGGTGGCGGCGAGGACGACGACTCCGGCCACGACGGGTCGGGCGACGACTGATCCGGCTGGTCCGACCGGCCCCCGCGGTTCATGACCACCGGCCTGCGATGCGATCCGCGCCCATCCCCGATGATGGTGTCGGGAGCCGGCGCGGCTCGACCCGGTGCCCGCGACGCGGCGCCGGGGCATCGCAGCGGGGAGGCCTCGCCCACGGACCCGGCAGGGATGACGGCCGCCGAACGCGGCGCGCAGCTCGATGAACGCGAGGTCGTCGACGCCGTCCTGGGCGGAGACCGCGAGGCCTTTCGCCGGCTCGTCGAGCGCGAGAGTCGTTCCGTGATCGCGACCTGCACCCGGATCCTCGGCGACCGGTCGGAGGCCGAGGACGTGGCCCAGGAGGCGTTCGTGGCGGCGTACCGGTCGCTGGCCACCTGGCGGTCCGAAGGCTCGTTCGGCGCCTGGCTCTCGCGGATCGCCGTGCGGCTCGCGATCCGGCGCGCGGCCCAGCGCAAGCAGGTCGTCTGGCTCGACCCGATCGCCGACATCGATCCGGCCGCGACCTCCGCCTCGACCGCGGGCACGAGCCCGGGCGACCCGGCCAGCGCGGTCATCCGGTCCGAGCGCGACGCGCAGCTCCGCGCCGCGGTGGCGGCCCTCGAGGAGCCATACCGGGAGGTCGTCGCGCTCCGCTTCTTCGCGGAACGGTCGCTGGCCGAGATCGCCGACGCCACGGACCGCCCGCTGGGCACGGTCAAGACCCACCTCCATCGAGGCCTCGCACGCCTGCGCCGGGCGATCGAGGAGACGGAACGATGACGGCGCCGCGCGCGTTCGGGCCCGGCGAGCTCGAGGGCGTCGACGGGCTCCATGCCCGACGAGCTGGCGGCGGAGACGCGGGTCGCCCGCGACCTGGAGGCGCTGGGCGGCGTGGCGGCAGGATCGACGGCCGGCATGAGCACGGACTTCGTGGATCGCGTCATGGCCGCGGTGGACGCCGAGCCGGTCGCGGCACCGGTCCGCGTCGCCGGAGAGGCGCTGCGCCGCGGGGCGTTCGGCGCCTTCCTCGCCTCGTTCGCTGACGCCTGGCGCGTGGCGACCCGGTCCGGGTTCCCGGCCGTCGTCCGGGCCCAGGCCCTGGCCCTGGTGGTCGTGGTCGCGGCCGTCGCCGCGGGCTCGGGCGCCGTGGCGGCCGGCGCGGTCGGCCTGATCCGCGGCGATCAGGGGCGGGCGTCGCCACCGCCGTCGCTCGAGGCCCCGACCCCGGTCGTGCAACCCAGTCCATCGGCGTCACCGGCGGTCGAGAGCCCGTCGATCGAGCCACCGGCGTCGCCCGAGCCATCGCCGTCCGACGAATCCCCGACCGGGACGCCCGCCAGGACCGGGCAGCCGACGGCATCGCCCGACGACCACGGCGGTGGCGGCGGCGGGGGCGGCGGTGGCGACGACAACGGCGGCCAGCGGACGCCCAGGCCGACCGGAGGCGACGACAGCGGCCACGGCGGCGGCAGCAACAGCGGGCCCGGCGGCGGCGGTGGCGATGACGGCACCGACGACCGGGGCTCCGGCTCCGGGTCGGGCTCCGGGTCCGACGACGCGACCGACAGCTCCGACGACGACTGAGACGGCCCTCGCCGACGACCCGAATCCCCGCCGCCGATCACGCTAGGCTTGGCGCGTGATCGTTGTCGTGGGTGGCCTGGCCTGGCGGTCGGGCGATCCTCCCGGTCCCGCCGGGCGTGCGTGCGAGATCGCCGTCGCGGCGGCATCCTCCGGCGCCGGCGTCGAGGTCGTCGGGCGGGCCGGCGACGATGCGACGGGCGACGCGCTGATGCTCGCCCTCGCGCGTGCCGGAATCGGCCACGTCGCGGTGCTTCGCGACCCGTCGCACCCGACGCCGGTGCTCCCGCCCCGGAGCGCGGGCGACGGCGCGGGGTCCGACTCGATCGACCCTGCGCTCGAGGACCCCGACGCCGATCCCGTTGCCGAGGCGGGTGACTCCGGGCGCACGGCGGGACCGCGGCTCGACGCCGCCGACGTGTCGCTGGGCCTGCAGTACCTGACCGCGTTCGGGGTGCTCGTGGTCACCGAGGACGCCCCGGAGGCGGTCGTGCCGGTCGCGGCGGACGCGGCGAGCTTCGCCGGCGCCCGGCTGGTGCTGCTCGTGACCGGCGACCAGGACGCGGACACCGCGCTCGCGCTGCCGCCGGACGCCACCGTGCTGTCGGTGCCGGCCGACGACGACGGCTCGTTCGCGCGCCTGGTCGGCGCCTATGCCGCCGGGCTCGACGCCGGGACCGAGCCCGCGGCAGGCGTTCGAGGCGGCCATCGCGGCGGTCGGCGGGCAGGCGCTCGAGCCGTCCGCCTGAGCTACGGCAGCGGCAGCTGGACGGCCGACGGGTCGAGGCGCTCGATCAGCTCGGGGCCGTTGTTGCGGACGTTGTTGACCAGCGGCGGGACGGGGTAGGCGTCGAGGCCGACGTCGTCGCGGGGCTCGAGGAGCGCACGCAGCTCGCCCGGGTCGCGCCTCGTCGGATCGAGCCACGTGGCCCAGGCGTCGGGCGGGACGACGACCGGCATCCGATCGTGGATCGGGGCCATGAACGCGTTCGGCCGCGTCGTCACGATCGTGAACGTCCGGTGCCAGATGCCGGACTCGGGGTCCTGGCGGCCCGTCCACAGGCCGGCGAGGGCGAGCGGCCGGCCGGCCGGATCGTGGATGCGCATCGGCTGGCGCGCCTTGCCGTCGCGCAGCCACTCGTAGAAGCCGTCGACGGGGACGAGGCAGCGTCGTCGCCGGAACGCGTCGCGGAACAGCGGGCTGGTCGCCACTGACTCGGCCCGGGCGTTGAACGAGCGGGACGCGATCCGCGGGTCGTCGGCCCAGCCCGGGATCAGGCCCCAGCGGTAGCCGACCACGGCCCGCTGGTCGTCGCGCTGGACGACGACGGCCGCCTCGTCGGTCGGCGCGACGTTGAACCGGCCACCAGGGTCGTCGAACAGGTCCTCGGCCTCGAAGATCCGGGCGATCTCCGACGTCGGCTGCTGCTGGGTGAACCGTCCGCACATCGGCGGCGAGTCTATCGGGTGCCGTCGCTCGCCAGCCCCGGCCGCGCCCCCCGTGCGCCCGGCGCCCCGGCCCCGCCGCCTCCTGTACAGTCGCGCCCGTGACCGCGCAGCCGCCGTTCGACTTCCAGGCCACGCTCGCCCAGGACGGCCCGCTGTCACGCGAGACGGCGCTCGCGGCGCTCGATCACGCGTCCGCGCTGATGACCTCGGCCGACTTCATCGACGCGGCCCGGCTGTACCAGCGCGTCATCGGCTTCAACGACGTCGCCATCACCGGGGCGGCGATGGTCGGCCTCGGCGAGGCGCTCCACCGGCTCGACGACGACTGGCAGGCCCTCCAGACCTGGGAGGAGGCCGCGCGCCTGCCCGACAACCCGGCGACGTACCCGGCCTGGCGCAACGTCGCCGCGGCGAAGGTGCGCTCGGGCGACCTCCAGGGCGCGATCGTCGCCTATCGCGAGGCCGACAAGCGGGCGCCGTCCGCCGACAAGGCCGAGATCGCGTCGCGCCTCGGCTGGCTGTCGAAGGAGGTCGGCGACACCGGCGCGGCCGGCCGGTACTTCTCGAAAGCCCGCGGCGAGCAGGGGTTCTCGGTCGCGATCGGCGTCCTCGCCGTGACCGTGATCATCTCGCTCACCTGCAACTTCGGCGGCCAGCCGGGCCAGGAGCTCTATCGCCTGCTGGAGATGGACAAGTACGCGCTGGCCGCGGGGGAGCTGTGGCGGCTGTGGACGGTGACCCTCGTGCACGCGCCGCTCCAGGAGATGCCCCTCCACCTGCTGTTCAACATGTACTTCCTGTACCTGGCCGGACCGTTCGTCGAGCGGCTGTACGGGCGCTGGCGGTTCCTCGCCTTCTACCTGCTGTTCGCGGCGGGCGCCTCGTTGGCGTCGTTCGCCTTCACCGCGCCGCCCGACACGCCGTTCGCGGTCGGGGCGTCGGGCGCGATCTTCGGCCTGTTCGGCCTGCTGGTCGCCGCCGAGCGGGCCCATCGGCCGGTCCTCGACCAGCAGAGCCGCTCGTTCATGGGCCAGCTCACCGGTCTCGTGATCATCAACCTGCTGTTCGGGTTCCTCATCCCGGGCATCGACAACCTCGCCCACATCGGCGGCCTCGTGACCGGCCTCGTCGCCGGCCTGCTGTTCGTGCCCACGCGCGTGCCCACGATGCGGTCGTTCTGGGTGCGCCCCGGGCCGACGCCGGGGACCGCCGTGCCCGTCTTCGGGACGGCCGGCAACCGGGCCATCCGCGTCGGGGGGATGGCGGCGCTCGGCGTGGCGTTCCTCGTCATGTGGACGCTCGGCGCCGCGGCCTGGGCGTAGGCCGTGTTCTCGATGCTCCAGGGCCCCTGGCCGCGGGTGTCGGAGGCGGGGGCGTCGATGGCGGACCTCGAGGCCGAGGTCGCCGCCGGGTCGCTGGATCCGGCGAGGCTCGAGGTGGCGATCGAGGAGCTGGTCGCCGAGGTCGTGGGCGTCCAGGCGGCGGCCGGGCTCGACCTCGTCACCGACGGCCAGGTCCGATGGCCCGACCTCGGGGCGGCCGTGCTGGGCGCGCTCGCCCGCGAGGACACCGGCGACGACGGCCTGCTGGCGCGCACGTGGCACGCGACGGCCGCGCTCTCCGACCGGGTGACGGCCCAGGCGATCCCCGGGCCGTACTCGCTCGGGCGGCGAGTCCACGATGGCCTGGGCGCGGCGCGTCGAACCGAGTTCAGCCACGAGCTGGCGGACCGGCTGGCGGGCGAGCTGCGGGCGCTGGCGAGTGCCGGCTGCCCGCTGGTGCTGGTCGAGGAGCCGGCGGCGATCGGGATCGGCAACGAGGCGGACGAGGAGGCCGACGCGGCGGAGCGCGCGCTGTTCGTGTCCACCCAGGCGCGGCTGCTCGCCGCGGCGCCCGGGCTGCACGCCATGCTCGTCATCGCCGGGGGATCGGCGTGGCCGGCCGGCGCACCGACGATCCTGCGACGCGCCATATCAGTCGTACCTGTTCGACCTCATCGAGGGCCCGGACAACTGGCACCTCGCGCGCGCCGTCCCCGGCGATCGCGGCGTGGTCTGCGGTGCCCTGCGCCCCGAGAGCGTCGCCGACCAGGCGCCGGAGCTGGTGTGGGCGGCACGCTACGCCGCCTCGTCGAACGGCCGTGGCCTGGATCGGGTCGGCCTCGCCAACGGGACGCCCCTCATCGGCCAGGAGCCCGCGTCGGTGCGGCGCGCGGTCGACGCCCTCGTCCGCGCGAACCGGCTGGCGGCGCTGCCGCCCGAGGAGGCGGTCGCCGAGGGCCTCGACCCGCGCACGTTCCGCAATCCCTCGGATCCACCCGTCGGTTCCCGTCGCAAGCGCAAGGGGCGCTAGCGCCGCAGGCGGAGCCTTGCCGCGGCATCGGCGTAGTTCGCGTACGCGTGGGTCCGGCGCCTCGATGAAACCGGCGTCGGCCTGAGCCACGGGCCCTGTCGGCGTGCCGGATCCACCATCGCCATGGTCCAACCGCTTGGCGCGGGAGCGCCTGGACGATCGATCCACGCCTGAAGGCGCGCGGGGGGTGTCGGGAAAGCCCGCTGGGCAAGGTCTCGGTTGTCGCCGAGGCGGCTCGCAACGGCGGCGCTGTCCAGGACGATCACGACGGTCGCGATCGTCCGCGGTCGCCACCCGAGTTGTCGTGCCGTGCGTGCAGCCTCTCGTTCATAGAACGCGACCGTTCGCTGCATGGCTCCCATGTCTGGGAGCTCGGTCTTCGACTCCTCGACGAGCAAGGCCGCATCGGCCTCCCGGAACGCCAGCAGATCGATCCACCCTCGTGGTTCCTCGTCGCCGATGGCAACCTCGGTGCTGGTCAACCACCCGGCGCGTTGGAGACGCCGCGCGACGTATCCCGTCAGCCGGGCATGGACCGCGTCGCGCTGGCGCCGGCGATCTTCGAGATGGCGGGTGTTTAGCTGGAGTGATGCCCGAATGCCGAGAGCCGTCAGGATGCGATCCACGACGACGAGGTCGAGATGGTCGGCGGATCCGGTCTCGATGCGCCACACGGTGGTGTGCGACGTCTTTGATCGATCTGCAAGCTCCCGCTGCGACCAGCCGATGAGCTCGCGAGCCTCAGCCACCACTTCGGCGAGCTCCGCGCGAATGCCGCGGCGCCAAAGGTCGAGGATCGCGTTCGCCATGCCTCCTTCATAGCCGACGTCGCTCCACCGCCACTTACGTGGACGCCCGGATCGTCTCGCCTGGCCCCGTTGCGTGCCAATCGGGGCGGTCGCGAGCACGAGCCGCGCCGAAAGTCGCCGGCTCGCGGCCGACGCTGGCAGCAAATGCGCTCCGATGGCACATGTTTGTGCCACGCCCCGATCGCCGGCGGCCTTGGTACGCGGCGCGGGCGATGGCCGGGGAACCAAGGAGTAGGGGCGCCGATGGGCGCCGATAGGCGCCGTGCGAAACGCGGTTGCAGCCGACGCGCCACGGTGGGACTATCCAGTCTCCGCGTGGCACCGGGACAGGCCTCGGCGTCTCGCGCACCCCCACGCGTCGCCACCCCCGATCTCGACGGGGGAAAGGAGGTCTCCCCGGTGGGCGAGTTGCACGTCGCGCTCGAGGTCAACGGCGAGCACCGGGAGGTCGACGTCGAGCCGAGACGTCTCCTCGTCCAGGTGCTCCGGGAGGATCTCGGCCTCACCGGGACGCACGTCGGTTGTGACACCAGCCAGTGCGGCGCCTGCACCATCCACGTCGACGGCCTCGCGGTGAAGAGCTGCACGATGCTGGCGGCCCAGGCCGATGGCACGGACGTCACGACGATCGAGGGCATGACGGGCCCCGACGGCGCGCTCCACCCGCTGCAGAACGCCTTCTGGGAGAAGCACGGCCTCCAGTGCGGGTTCTGCACGCCCGGGATGATCATGGCGGCCGCCGATCTCCTGAAGCGCAACCAGGACCCCACCGACGACGAGATCCGGCACGCCATCGAGGGCAACATCTGCCGCTGCACCGGCTACCACAACATCGTGCTGGCGATCCGCGACGCGGCCCGCGTCATGCGCGAGGGTGCCGGCGCACCCGTCGCCGCGAACGCCTGAGGAGGCCCCGATGACCACCGACGTCCTCGGCGCATCGGTCAAGCGGGTCGAGGACCCGCGATTCATCACCGGCAAGGGCCGCTACCTCGACGACATCCAGCTCCAGGGGATGGTCCACATCGCCATCCTCCGCAGCCCCTACGCCCACGCGAACATCGCCTCGATCGACACCTCGAGGGCGAAGCGGGCCCCGGGCGTCATCGCGGTCATCGTCGGCGCGGACATCCCGTACAACCCGCTGCCGATGGCCTGGCCCGCGGGCGGCGCCAGCGGCCTCCAGAACAACGTCAACGTCCCGCGCACCCTGGCCACCGACTCGGTCAAGTGGACGGGCGAGGGCGTGGCGGCGGTCGTCGCCGGGACGCCGGCCCAGGCGCAGGATGCGCTGGAGCTGATCGACGTCGAGTACGTCCCGCTGCCGGCGGTCGTCGACGCGGAGAAGGCCACCCAGCCGGGCGCGCCCCAGCTCCACGAGAACGCCCCCAACAACGTCGTGTTCGTGTGGCCGGTCGGCGACAAGGACGGCACCGACGCCGCCTTCGAGAACGCCGAGGTCGTCGTCAAGCAGCGCCTCGTCAACAACCGCCTCATCCCGAACCCGATGGAGGTCCGGGGCGACATCGGCTGGTACAACCCGGGCACCGAGGAGTACACGGTCTGGATGTCGAGCCAGACGCCGCACATCCAGCGGCTGCTGCTGACGGCGTTCGTGACCGGGATCCCCGAGCACAAGGTCCGGTGCATCAGCCCCGACGTCGGCGGCGCCTTCGGCACCAAGATCTTCTGCTACGCCGACATGGCGCTCGTGATGTTCGCCAGCAAGCTGGTCGGGGGCCTGCCCGTGAAGTGGGTGGAGGGCCGCCGCGAGAGCTACGGCAGCACCATCCACGGCCGCGACCACATCACGTACGTGGAGGCGGCCGCGAACCGCAACGGCGAGGTCCAGGCCCTGCGGGTCAAGACCTACGCCAACCTCGGCGGGCGCCTGTCGACGATCGGACCGGGCATCCCGACCACGCTCTACGGCCGCGTCCTCGCGGGCCCGTACAAGATCCCCAACGTGTATGCCGAGGTCACCGGCGTCTACACCAACACGACGTTCGTGGACGCCTACCGCGGCGCGGGCCGCCCGGAGGCGACCTACGTCGTGGAGCGGGCGATGGACCTCGTGGCGGACGAGCTGGGCATCGATCCGGCCGAGGTCCGGCGCCGGAACTTCCTGCCGCCCGACTCGTTCCCGTACGACAACCCGTCGGGGCTGCTGACCGCGGTCAACGGCTCGAAGCTGTTCATCGACTCGGGCAACTACGAGCCCGCGATGGACAAGGCGCTCGGGATCGCCGGCTACGCCGACAGCGCGAAGACGAAGGCGGAGGCCAAGTCGCGCGGCAAGCTGCTCGGCATCGGACTCTCGACCTACATCGAGGTCTGCGGGGTCGCGCCGTCGAAGTGGATCGGCGCGGTCGGCGAGGGCTGGGGCGCCGCGATGTGGGAGAGCTCCAACATCAAGGTCCACCTCACCGGCAAGACGGTGGTCACGATGGGCACCCAGCCCCAGGGCCAGGGCCACGAGACCACGTACGCGCAGATCATCAGCCACGAGCTGGGCATCCCGATGGAGGACATCGTCGTCCAGCACTCGGACACCCAGGGCACGCCGTTCGGCTACGGGTCGTACGGGAGCCGGACGTCGAACGTCGGCACCGGCGCGGCCCTCAAGGCGGCGGCCAAGATCCGCGACAAGGCCAAGCGGTACGCCGCCCACATGCTCGAGGCCAGCGTCGAGGACATCGAGGTCGAGGGCGCCGAGTACCGGGTCAAGGGCTCGCCCGAGAAGAAGAAGACCCTCCAGGAGATCGCGTTCGCGCTCGATCTCGCGTTCGACACGCCGGAGGGCATGGAGCCCTACCTCGACGAGACGGCGTACCACGACACCCCGAACTGCACGTTCCCGTTCGGGACCCATATCGCGATCGTCGAGATCGACGAGGAGACCGGCACGGTCGACCTCGTCCGCTACATCGCGGTCGACGACGTGGGCAAGAAGATCAACCCGATGATCGTCGACGGCCAGCTCCACGGCGGCATCGCCCAGGGCGTCGGCCAGGCGCTCTGGGAGGGCGCCATCTACAGCGACGACGGCCAGCTGCTCACGGGCTCGATGCTCGACTACGCGCTGCCGCGGGCGTCGTGGCTGCCGAGCTTCGAGCTCGACGAGACCGTGACCCCGTCCCCGGTCAACCCGCTCGGCGTCAAGGGCGTCGGCGAGGCCGGCTGCATCGCGAGCACGGCGGCGGTGGCCAACGCGGTCATCGACGCCCTCAGCCCGCTGGGCATCCGGCACCTCGACATGCCGTACACCGCGCAGAAGGTCTGGGGCGCGATCCAGGGCGCCACCAACGGCAACGGCTCGGCGAAGGGAGGCCAGGCATGATCCCGGCGGCGTTCGGGTACACCCGGGCGGGCAGCGTCGAGGACGCGCTCGGCGCGCTCTCGGGCGACGACGGGGCGAAGGTGATCGCGGGCGGGCAGAGCCTGCTCCCGCTGCTCAAGCTCCGGCTGGCCTCGGCCGAGACGCTCGTCGACATCGGTCGCCTGTCCGAGCTGCGCGGGATCGAACGCCTCGACGACGGCCGCCTGTCGATCGGCGCGCTGACCACGTACGCCGAGCTCCTGGATTCGCCGGCGGTCCACTACGGCGTGCTGCGCGATGCCCTGCCGACGATCGGCGACGTCCAGGTGCGCAACCGCGGGACCGTGGGCGGCGCCGTCGCCCACGCCGACCCGGCCTCGGACCTGCCGGCGGCGCTCCTGGCGCTGGACGCGGAGATCGTGCTCCAGTCCTCGGGCGGGACGCGGACCGTCAAGGCCGACGGCTTCTTCGAGGGCCCGTTCACGACCGCGATGCGCCACGACGAGCTGCTGACCCACGTGATCCTGCCCGCGCCCCGCGACGAGGCCGGCTCCGCGTACGCCTCGCTCGAGCAGCCGGCCTCCGGCTACGCGATGGTCGGCGTCGCGGCCGTCGTGTTCGTCGGCGCCGGGAACGTCATCGAGTGGGCCGGCATCGGCGTCACCGGCGTGGGCGACCACCCGTACCGGGCGACCGAGGTCGAGGCCGCGCTGTCCGGCACCAACGGATCCGAGGACGACGTCGCGGCCGCCGCGGCGAAGGTCGTCGGCAGCCAGGTGGTCAACTCGGACATCCACGCCTCGGCCGAGTACCGCTCGGCGATGGCGGTGGTCTACACGCGACGCGCGATCCAGGCGGCGCTGGCCCGACTGGGCTGAGCGGCGCCGGAACGGCGCGGACCGAGGGGTGCGGCTCGAGCGACTCGTCCCGGGCCGTCGCCCGTCGGCGGACCTCCGCGGGGCCGTCCTCGCGCGCGACCTGCGCGTGGGCGGCGTCCGCTGGGCCAAGGGCCGTCGCCTCGATGCCGCGGACCTCGACGCGCTGGCGACAGCGACGCCCGAGGAGGTGGGCGCCGACGAGGTGACCGTCCTGGTCATGGAGGACGGCGACCTCCACGAGGACGAGGCCGCCCTCCGCCTGGCCGACGCCGTGCGCGGCCCGGGGCTCGAGCGACGCGGGCCCAGCGAGAGCCGCGTCGACCTCGTCGCGGCCCACCCGGGCGTGCTCCACGTCCGGGCACGCGAGGTCGAGCTGCTCGACCGGATCGACCCGCTCGAGGTGTTCACGGCGCTCGACGGCTCGGTGGTCGCGGCGGGCCAGCTCGTGGCGTCCGTGAAGGTGGCGCCGCACGTCGTCCCGGCGGCGACCGTCGACCGGGGCGTCGCCATCGCCCGGGACGGCACGCGACCGCTGGTCTGGGTCGCGCCGTTCGTGCCGATGCGGGTCGGCGTGCTGGTGAAGGAGTCCCTCCGCGCCGCCGACCGGGCCCGCTTCGAGCGCAGCGTCCGGGACAAGGTCGAGTCGCTGGGCTCGACGGTCGTCCGGTTCGACTACCTGCCCGACGAGACGGCACCCGTCCAGGCGGCCCTGGCGTCGATGACGACCGGCCCGGGCGCCGACGCGGTGGACGTGGTCCTCACGGCGGGCGGCCGCTCGACCGACCCCGGCGACCCGTTCTTCGTCGCGCTCGAGGCCGTGGGCGGGCGGCTCATCCGGCGCGGCGTGCCGGCGCACCCGGGTTCGATGCTGTGGCTCGGACGGGTCCGCAAGGCGGCCGTGCTCGGCCTGCCGACGTGCGGCGCGTACTCGAAGGCGACCGCCGCCGACCTGCTGCTGCCGCGGCTGCTGACCGGCGAGCCGCCCAGCCTGCGGACCGTGTCGCGGCTGGGCCACGGCGGCATCCTGACCCGCGACATGCGCTTCCGGTTCCCGGCGTATGCTCGGGCCCTCGATGCACCCGACGGCTGAGGCAGACCCGACGACGGCGAACGCGACGGCGACCGCGACCGCGCCGGTCGACGTCGACCCCTGCTGGCCGGGCGCCGCACCCGAGTCGCCCGACGCGCCGCTGATCGGGCGCGAGGCCGACATCGCGGCGATCCGCCGGCTCGCGACCGGCCGCGACCGCGCGTTCGTGACGCTGGCCGGGATGGGCGGGGTCGGCAAGAGCCGGCTCGCCGTGGAGGTGGCCCGGCGCGCGATGCCGCGGCGCGACGGCCGGATCGCGTTCGTGCCGCTCGACGGCGTCAGCGACGCCTCGCTCGTGGTGCCGGCGATCGCCGGCGCGATGGGGGTCACCGACGAGCCCGGACGGACGCTGGTCGAGTCGCTCGCCGAGGCCCTGGGACGGGCGCCCAGCATGCTCGTGCTCGACACGGTGGAGCACGTCCGCTCGGCGGCGCCCGCGCTCGCCGACCTCCTCGCCCGGACGCCCGGCCTCACGATCCTCGCCACCAGCCGGATCGCGATCGGGGTGCCCAGGGAGCGGGTGGTCTGGGTCGATCCGCTGCCGGTGCCGCCGGAGACGGAGCACGATCCCGACGAGCTGATGCGCAACCCGGCGGTCGCGCTGTTCCTGGCCCGGGCCGCCATCAGCCGCCCCGAGATCGAGCCCACGCCGACCAACGCCGCCCTCGCCGCCACGATCTGCCGCCGCCTCGACGGCATCCCGCTGGCCATCGAGCTCGCCGCGGCGGCGCTGCGGGTCCTGACCCCCCACCAGCTGGTCGACCAGCTCGAGGGCCGGATCGCGGACACGGGCGTTGAGCCCGCCGCCGACACGGCGCTCGACGACACCGGCACCGGCCCCGCCCGCCAGCGCAGCCTGCGGGCAGCGATGGACTGGAGCATCGGCCTGCTGCCGGACCCGGTCCTCCGGCTGTACCGGCGGGCCTCGGTGATCTCGGGGACGTTCGGCGCCCGGACGGCGGTCGCGATCCTCGAGGGCGGCGAGCGACGCGGGCTCGCCCCGCTCGGCATCGACGTCGAGTCCGGGCTCCAGCAGCTCGCCGCGGCGTCGCTGCTGCGGCACGAGGACGAGGGGCGGGCGTACGCCATGCTGACCACGGTCCGCGCGGACGCCCAGGACCGGCTGGCGCGCAGCGGTGAGGGCGTCGCGATGCGCTGGGCGCACGCCTACCAGGTCCTGGCGGTCGCCGAGGAGGCCGAGCAGGCCCTGCCGACGGGCCGCGACCTCGAGGCGCTCGACCGCCTCGAGGAAGCACACGACGACATCCGCGAGGCGCTCGAGTGGGCGATGGAGCAGGGCGACGGGACGTTCGCCCTGCGGCTCGCGGGCACGCTCGCAGACTTCTGGCGCACCCGCGGCCATCACACCGAGGGACGGCTGCGGCTGGCGGCGGCCCTCTCGATGGCGGTCGACCCGCCGCCGCCGGTGCTCCGCAAGGCGCTCAGCGGCGCGGGGCTGCTGGCGTCGTACCAGGGGGACTACCGGCTGGGCGAGGCCTACCTCCGCGAGGCCCTGGCCATCGCGCGCGAGGCCGGCGACGAGGAGGCGATGGCGGCCAACCTCAACTGGCTCGGGACCAACGCGTACGGCAGCGGCGACCTCGACGCCGCTGAGGCGTGGATCTCCGAGAGCCTCGAGATCCGGCGCCGGATCGGGGATCCGGCGGGGATCGCGCTGGCGCTCAACGCGCTGGGCGGCGTCCACCACTTCCGCGGGGACCTCGACAGCGCCCGGGCGATGTTCGTGGAGAGCTTCTCGCTCAAGGAGGGGCTGGGCAACACGAACGGGATCGCGGTCGCCCTGACCAACCTCGGTCTCGTCGAGCGCGACGCCGGCGACCCCGAGGCGGCGGCGCGGGCGTTCCAGGAGGCGATCGACATCTGGGAGCGGCTGGGCGACCGCCAGCGGCTCGCGGTCGGCGTCCACAACGCCGCCCTGCTCGACCTCGACCGGGGCCGGCTCGACGAGGCCGCCGTCCAGCTGGGCCGGGCCTACGACATCGCGAGCGGGGTGGGCGACCGCACGGAGATGGCCTACGCGATGGCCGACCGCGTCCGGGTGGACGTCGAGCGTGGAGAGCTCGACGGCGCCGGCCAGGCGCTCGCCGCGTCGCTGCCCCGCGCCCATGCGATCGGCGCTCGGGTCGTCGTGCTCCTGGCGCTCGAGGGCGCGGCCGCGCTGGCCGCGGCGCGTGGCGACGACGTGCTCGCGCTGCGCCTGTGGGCCGCGGCCGCCGCGGATCGGGCCGTCTCGGGGTTCGCGAACATGCCGGCCGACGAGCGGCTCGTGGACACCCGCATGACCGAGGCCCGCGAGCGGCTGGACCCGGACACCGTGGCGGCGGCGTGGGCCGAGGGCCAGGCGCTCACGCTGGACGGCGCGGTGGAGGCGGCGATGACCCTCGTCGCGGACCGGATCGGCGGATCGCACGACGGTGGTGTAATCGGCGCGCCCGACCGGCGTTGTCATGGGCGTCACGTCCAACCGCCGGAGGTCCCAGATGCGCCGATCCCGTCTGCTCACGCTGCTCGGTGGCTCGCTCGTCGCCGCGTTCCTGCTGCCGTCGCTCGCGCTCGCGGGGACGCCCGCCGCGACGACGGCCACGGCCGATCCCAACATCCGCCTCCGGTGCGCGCTGGTGATCCCGGCCGGGAACCCCACCAACGAGCGCGTCGGGTGCGGCTGGACCGCCCTCACGGGCGTCGACGTCCGCGCCTACCGGGTGTGGAAGACCGTCGATGCCGGGCTGGGCCGTCCGCGTCACCTGATCGCCCGCGTGACGCCTGACCAGCCGCTCCGGATCGTCGACCACCACATCCGCCGCGGTCACACGTACACCTATCGCGTCGTGGCGATCGGCACCGACGGTGCCCGCGTCGGGTTCAGCAACGCCGAGACGCTTCGCGTGGGCTGGCGGGCCGAGAGGATCGGCCTCAACTGCGCCTACGTGATCGATGCCGTCCGGCAGGGCGTCGCCTGCCACTGGGCGAAGGCCGATCGCCCGCACGCGGCGCGTTTCGTGCTCGTCCGCTCGGTCGACGGCGGCCCGCGGCAGCCGATCTATCGCGCAGCCGCTGACGGACGCCGGTCGTACTTCGACACGGACGTCGCGGCCGGCCAGTCCATCCGGTACCGGGTGTTCGCGCTCGCCGGGGACGGCCGGATCGTGGGCATCAGCCGCGTGGACACCGTCCTGGTCCCGACCCTCGTCACGCCGTAGTCGACGGAGCTGGCGCGATCCGCGCCGTCGACACCGGCACACTTGCCGGGGTGGATGGACGTGCGGGTGGCGAAGCCGATGAGCGGGAGCTCGTGGAGCGCGCGAGGGTCGATCCGTCGGCCTTCGCGGAGCTCTATCGACGGTACCTGCCCCGCGTCCACGCCTTCGCCTACCGTCGGACCGGAACCACGGAGGTCGCCGAGGACATCACCTCGGCGGCCTTCGAGCGCGCGCTCCGCAACCTGCATGCGTTCACGTGGCGGCCCGGCGGCTTCGGGCCCTGGCTGTTCCGCATCGTCTCGAACGAGCTCGTCGATCACTACCGGCGGACGGGCCGCGCCGCCTCTGATCGCTCGACCGACGCGGCCCGCCGCCTGCTGCCGGCGGCGTCCCCAGACCCGGCCGACGAGGTCGGCACCCGGGACGACGTCGCCGAGGTGCTGGCCGCGATGGACCGTCTGAGCCCGCGCTACCAGCAGGCGCTGGCGCTGCGCTACTTCGCCGACCTCAGCCCCGACGAGGCCGCGGCCGCGATGGGCACGTCCAAGGCGACGATGGCCGTCGTCGTCCACCGGGCGACCCGCGCCCTCCGCAAGGCGCTGGCCGAGGACGACCGGCCATGAGCGACGAGACCCGCCGCCGGCTCGAGGAGGCCGGCAGCCGCCCGGTCCAGCCGCCGGACCCGGCGTTCGCCGAGCGACTCGAGGCCCGCCTGTCGGCGCCTGGCCGGGCAGCACACCTTCATCCTGCCGCTCAACTTCAAGCGAAACTGATCGCGGTTCGGGCCGACCTAGCCGCCGTCGGCCTGCGGACGTAGAACGGGACCACCGTGACCGACGCCACCATCGTCCATCCGCGCGTGGAGCACATGCCGCCGGCCGCCGTGGCGCTGGCGGTGCTGCTGCACGCCCTGGTCGGCATCGGCATCTGGTGGCTCTCGCCCCTGCAGCCGACCAAGTCCCACAGGACGACACGATCATGGTGACCCTGGACACTGCAACGATGGCGGCCGGCCGGCAGGATCCAGCGCAAACCGGGCAGTCCGCCAGTCCGCCACCCTCCACCGAACCCAGCCGAGAACCCGAGCAACAGCAGGCGCTGGCGTCGGCGCAACCGCAGCAAACGGCTGAGCCAGCAGAACCATCGCAGTCCTCCCAGGCCGTGCCGCAGCCCGAGCCGGTGCCGACATTGCCGATCTACGAATTCTCCATCCCGCCGGTACCCGAGCCTCCGCCGGCGCCGACCTCGCACGACTTCCCCAAGCCGCCCACCCCTGCACCGCCCAGGCCCGCGCAGCGCACCCAGCCGCTGCCGCCGCGACCTGCACCGCCGGCACAGCCGCGGCCCCCAGCCGACGCGTCGGCGTCAATGCCCGCGCCGCTGCCCGGCGCCGATCCGGCGGATGCAATGGCGAGCCAAGGACGGATGCGCAACGACTACCTGTCGCGCGTGGCACGGCAGATCGGACAGCGGCGAAGTTTATCCAGCAGGCGCCTTGAGCAACCACCAGAGAGGTCGGCTCGTGGCGCGGGTAACCGTGGCGCGCAGCGGTCAGGTCGTCGACATCCGGATCAGCACGTCCAGCGGCTGGCCCGCCATTGACGCCGCCGAAGTCGAGACCATCCGCAAGGCCGCTCCCTTTCCGCCGCTGCCGAACGACATGCCGGGCGAGACGGTGATCCTGATGCTGCCTGTTAACTTCAACTACGCGCCAGGGCGTTAGAGCGTCAGGCGAAGTCGGCGGACAGCGCCTGGCGCACGGCCGGCGGCATCACCGCCATGTGGCCGTAGTTGGGATGATCGAAGCCCACGACGACATCGCCGGCGCCGCCGCGGAAGGCCGCGACCTGGGCCGCGGTGAAGGCAAAGCGGAGGAAGTGCACCGAGGAGGTCTTGCCGTCGTCGCGCGTGCGTTCGACGTCGCCTTCGGGCACGCCGCGGACCACCGTCGCTGCCGACCTGGATGAAGAGCTGGTCCTCGACGCCGCCCAGCCGCGCCAGCACCGCGTCGCGGCGGATCGGATCGTCGATCTCGAACATCACCGTGGCGACCAGCTCGCGGCCCTGCGGGATCAGCGGATTGTAGGCGGCCAGCTCGTCGGGGATCTGCGCCGGCGCCGCCCTTCTCGATCAGCAGCATCTCCTGCACCTGGAAGAGCATGGTCTCGTAGGTTTCGAAGTAGAAGGTGCAGAACGGGCCGAGTCGAGGCGGCGCAGGCTTCTTGACCGGCAGCAGGTCGGCCGCGGCGCTCGCGCGCGCACCTGGGCGATACTCGGCGTCGGGCAGCAGGTCGGCGGTGACTTCGATCGAGCGGCGTCATGGCTTCACCGTCACTCCATAGGCGCGGGCGAACACCTCGATCGGATGGCCTTGGCGCGCGCGGGTTCGCGTCTGCCGCCCGCGGTCATCGCCGATCAGCTGCACCAGGTGCTTGCAGGCCAGCGGGCAGTCCGAGGCGACGAGCGGGTGTCGTTGCTTGATCGCGACCTGCGCGCGGCGGGCTTGCCGACCTTTACGCGCCGTCGAGTCTCGGTGCTTCATCACCCCGAAGGTGCCGCCGTGGCCGGAGCAGCGCTCGATCGACGTCGACCTTCGTCTCGGGGATCAGCCGCAGCATCTCGGCCGACTTGGCGCCCATGTTCTGCGCCCGCGCGTGGCAGGCGTGGTGGACGGTGACGCCGCCGTCGACGGTCTGCAGGCCAGGCGCCAGGCCGTGGGTCTTGGCGAGCTCGACGACGTATTCGCAGATGTCGCGCGTCGCCTGCGGCGAGCCGGTCGACCGCGGGGTCGTCGGGCAGGATCAGCGGCCATTCGAACTTCATCATCAGCGCCGCAGGATCGCGGTCAGCGCGACCACGTCGTAGCCCTCGTCGACCAGGGCAGCAGCGCCGCCGCCACCTGGCGCGCCGCGGCAGCGACGCCGTCGAGGTCGCCCGCCTCGAGCTGCGGCATGCCGCAGCATTCCGGATAGACCAGCGTCGCCTCGCACGCCCTGCATGGCCAGCACCGCGCGCGGCGGCGCCGCCGTGCCGGTGTTGTTGAAGTTGACGAAGCAGGTGGCGTAGAGCGCGACCTTGCGCTTGCCGAAGGCGGGGCCGCCTGGTTGGCGGCCGCGCCTTCGCGGGCGGCGCGGTCTCGAGGTCTTGCGGCATATTTCGGCAGGCGCGCGGCGTGATGGATGCCGGCCCATTCTCGAGGCGGGCCGCGTGCTTGTTGTGCTCGCGCTCGCCCAGTTGGCGAGGCCCGCGGCGACGGTGCCGAGCTTGCCGTTGCGGTCGGTCTCGCCGAGCTGGCTTCGACGAAATCGCTGCCGTCCTTGCGCGCCTTCACGGCGCGGTGGCGCAGCATCAGGTGCGGGAAGTCGATGTCCCAGGGGTGCGGCGGCACGTAGGGGCACTTGGTCATGAAGCACATGTCGCAGAGCGTGCAGGCTTCGTCGACCTTGGCGTAGTCGTCCTTCGCGACGCCGTCGACCTCGCCGGTCGGGCCCTCGTCGATCAGGTCGAACAGGCGCGGGAAGCTGTCGCACAGGTTGAAGCAGCGCCGGCAGCCGTGACAGACGTCGAACTGCCGCTCCATCTCGGCCTCGACCCTTCTCAGGTCGTAGTAGTCACGGGTCCTGCCAGGCGATGGGATGGCGGAACGGCGCGTCGAGGCTGCCCTCGCGCGTCGCGCCGTTCTCTCGATCATCGATTGTCAGCAGGACGAACAAGGGGACCCGGTCGAGGGCCCCCTTCTCATAGACCGGGAAAGGCTCAGGCGATCGTGTCGAGGGCGCGCTGGAAGCGGCCGGCGTGGGACTTCTCGGCCTTGGCCAGGGTCTCGAACCAGTCGGCGATCTCGTCGAAGCCCTCCTCGCGCGCGGTGCGCGCCATGCCCGGATACATGTCGGTGTACTCGTGGGTCTCGCCGGCGATCGCGGCCTTGAGGTTGGAGCGAGGTCGGGCCGATCGGCAGGCCGGTCGCCGGATCGCCGACCGCTTCCATGAATTCGAGGTGGCCGTGCGCATGGCCGGTCTCGCCTTCCGCGGTCGAGCGGAACACGGCGGCGACGTCGTTGTAGCCTTCGACGTCGGCCTTCTGGGCGAAGTAGAGGTAGCGCCGGTTCGCCTGGCTCTCGCCCGCGAAGGCGGCCTTCAGATTGTCCTCGGTTTTGGATCCCTTGAGGTTCGCCATGGCTTTTCTCCTTGCTTGTAAGTCATGTCGATCGGCGCGCAGCCAATCTGGCGGGCGCGATATTGGGACAGCCGGCGCGACCCCGTCGAGTTGGGTAGAACAGGTCTCAAGACTGCAAGCGACTCGCAAGTAGCGGCTCAAAAGCGCGCTAGCGTCGCACCCGCACGATGACGTCGACCCGCGACATGCGCGTGCCCTTGGGCGGAGTCGGCAGGCCGGCGATGGTCACCTTCTCCGACGGGAAGTCGTGCAGCTCGCCGTCGTTCTCGACGAAGAAATGATGGTGATGGCCGGTATTGGTGTCGAAATACGACCGGCCTGGCGCCACCACGACCTCGCGCAGCAGCCCGGCGTCGCGGAACTGGTTCAGCGCGTTATAGACCGTGGCCAGCGACACCGGCATGCGCGTCGCCCGGACCTCGGCATGCAGGCTTTCGGCCGTGACATGGCGGTGATCGCCCTCGAACAGCAGGCGCGCCAAGGCCACCCGCTGGCGGGTGGGGCGTAAACCGGCCTCGCGCAGGCGAGCGGTGAAGTCGGGGCTGGTACCGGACATTGTGACGCCCATATGTAAGCAGCCGAAAGCGGCGTGAAAAGGGCCGTTTGACCCCGATTCGGCGGTTTGCGCTGGACCGCGGGCCTCCTTATTCTGACCCCGATCCCGGTTTCGGGTGGCTTTGGGACGGTGAGCGTGAGCGAGAAGAAGAGCAGCTACACTTTCGAGGACCTGATCGAATGCGCCCGTGGGCGCCTGTTCGGCCCGGGGAACGCGCAACTGCCGTTGCCGCCCATGTTGATGCTCGACCGCATCGTGAAGATCGCCGAAACCGGCGGCCAGTTCGGCAAAGGGGAGATCGTCGCCGAGCTCGATATCAAGCCGGATCTCTGGTTCTTCGACTGCCATTTCAAGGGCGACCCGGTGATGCCGGGCTGCCTGCCGCTCGACGCCCTGTGGCAGTGCCTGGGCTTCTTCCTGGGCTGGATGAAGGCTCCTGGCCGCGGCCGGGCGCTGGGCGTGGGCGAAGTCAAGTTCACCGGCATGATCGTGCCGACGGTGAAGAAGCTCACTTTCCATGTCCATCTCAAGCGCGTGATGCTGCGCAAGCTGGTCCTGGGCATCGCCGACGGCTTCGTGCAGGCCGATGGCAAGCCGGTCTATGAGGCCATGGGCCTCAAGGTCGAGCTGTTCCAGGACGTCGTCGAAGCCCCGGTGGCAGCGGGCTGACATCATGAAACGTGTCGTCGTCACCGGCCTGGGAGTCGTTTCCTCGATCGGCAACAACGCCGCCGAGGTCACGAAGTCCCTGCGCGAGGGCAAGTCGGGCATCGAGTTCGTGCCGCAGTACAAGGAGCTGGGCTTCCGCAGCCAGGTCGCCGGCACGCTGAAGATGAACGTCGACGAGATGGTCGACCGCCGGCTCCGCCGCTTCATGGGCGATGGCGCGGCCTACGCCTATCTCGCCATGAAGCAGGCGATCGAGGACGCCGGCCTCGGCGAGGCCGAGATCTCCAACGACCGCACCGGCGTGGTCGCGGGGTCGGGCGGGCCGACCACCGGCGCCATCGTGCAGTCGGCGATCATCGCCAAGGAGAAGGGGCCCAAGCGCGTCGGCCCGTTCATGGTGCCACGCGCCATGTCGAGCACCGTCTCGGCCAACCTCGCGACTGCCTACAAGATCAAGGGCCTCTCCTACTCCATCAGCTCGGCCTGCTCGACCTCGGCGCACTGCATCGGCAATGCCGTCGAATGCATCCAGCTCGGCAAGGCCGACCGCATGTTCGCGGGCGGCGGCGAGGAGCTCGACTGGACCCTGTCGGTGCTGTTCGACGCCATGGGCGCCATGTCGTCCAAGTACAACGACACGCCCGAGCGGGCGAGCCGCGCCTATGACAAGGACCGCGACGGCTTCGTGATCTCCGGCGGCGGCGGCATCCTGGTGCTCGAGGATCTCGAAGTGGCCCGCGCGCGCGGCGCCAAGATCTATGCCGAGGTCGTGGGCTACGGCGCCACCTCCGACGGCGCCGACATGGTAGCGCCGTCTGGTGAGGGCGCGGTGCGCTGCATGAAGCTCGCCATCGACGGCTTCCCGGGCGCGGCGCGGCGCAATGCGCCGGTCGACTACGTCAACACCCACGGCACCTCCACGCCGGTGGGCGATATCACCGAGCTCGACGCCATTCGTGCTGCCTTCGGCAACAACAAGCTGCCGGCCGTCAGCTCGACCAAGTCGCTGACCGGGCACAGCCAGGGCGCCACAGGCGCGCACGAGGCGGTCTATTCGCTGCTGATGTTGAAGGAAGATTTCGTCGCGGCCTCGGCCAACATCGAGAACCTCGATCCGGGCGTCGGCGACTACCCGGTGGCGCGCCAGCGCATCGACAATGCCGGCCTGCACACCGTGATGTCGAACAGCTTCGGCTTCGGCGGCACCAACGCCTGCCTGCTGTTCTCGCGTTACGACAGCTGACGTTGCGCGGTGTTGCTGAAACGCCGGGCAACAATTT
>CAVYGH010000005.1:0-277312 GCA_963767945.1 uncultured Chloroflexia bacterium
TCCAGCTACCCGCGCCCGGTGCCGAAGCCGGCTGAGGAGTGATGGTGATCACGGCGGCAGCGTGCAAGATTGCGCTGCCAGGCCACGTTCATCCGGCATCGGTCGGCATCATGAACAGGCACACCCGTCGCCAGGCGGGGCCGCAACGCCACGGGACTCCTCGAGTTAGCCGGGCTGCCGATTGAGGTGAACCCATGTTCTGGAATGGTAGACCGCTGGCTCCTGCAGAGCTCGCCGCGCCCGCGCCCCGCCCCCGTGGCCCCAGCCTGACCACGCGCTCCATCGCCAAGGTCATGCTCGCAGGCGTGTTGGTGTTCACCCTCCTGCCCCTCGGGAGTGCGTCCGCGTCGGCCCTCACTGGCAAGGCGCCCTCACGCTGGTGGGAGTCCAGCGGCCAGACCCAGACCGTGCAGGAGTCCAGCCAGCGCATCACGTACCGGGGCGGCTGGCAGGTCGCTCGGCACCCCGGCTATCTCGGTGGCAAGGTCCGCACCAGCGAGGAGTCCCGGGCGAAGGCGAGGCTGGTATTCAACGGCTCAGCGATCGCATGGATCGGCCCCGTCGGGCCGACCCGAGGCAAGGCTGCCGTCTACATCGACGGCAGGCTCGTCGACACGGTGAACACCCATGCACGCTCATTCAAGCCCTCTAAGCTCCTGTTCCAGCGAGCCTGGAAGCGGGAGAGAAGCCATAGCATCGCGATCGTCGTCAAGGGCACGAAGGGCCATCCGACCGTCGCTGTCGACGCCTTCGTGGTGCGCACCGGCGACGGCGACCGGGAGTCGGTCAATTCCGTTCGCGTAAGGTCGGTCCCGCGCTCTGATGACGGCCCTCGCTGACAACAGGGTCGAGGAGATCGTGGTCGCGAACGGCAGGTACGCGATCAGCGCCGCCTCCAGGCAGGCGTCGAACTCGCTCTGGATCGGCTCGCGCTTTGCATCGCGAACCCGTGCGGTGACCGTCCGCGCCGAGACCCGAGGCGGCGTGACGTTCGAGCGGGCGGCGGCAATATGGGCGGCTTGTCCTTCAACGGCGGTGCTCACCACCAGACCTGGGACGGCTTCAAGTTCGCGAACGGCGTCGACTCAGCCAGACGGGCGTCATCATGTTCGGCGGCTATTCCGGCCAGAATGCGCCGCACGACATCACCCTGCGGAACATCACGGTCCTGGCGTCCTGCCACCGTGCCAGCGCAGCGAACACCACGACCGACCATGCCGTGTATTTCAGCTACGCGCTCGACACCTGGCGCGACATCCTGATCAAGGGTTTGACCGTCGATGCCTCGCACACGATGGGTCTGGCGTCGGCAATCCACATGGACCACGGCTACGCATCCGACGCCCCGAACGTGCCCGCGCACGGCGTCACCGTGCGGAACCTGACCTTCCACGGCAACACGTCCAACGGCGGCCAGCAGGCGATCATCCTGTGGAAGCCGTCCGTTCACGACTGGCTGTTCGACGGAGCCAGCATCGTGAACTCTGGCGGCACGGCGGTGACCTTCGAGTCCGTCGGTGCCAAGAACATTGTGTTCAAGGACATCGTGTCCACGAACTCGCATGGGTTCTACAGCTCGATGGGCGCCAACCCACCGGGCGTGACCTTCATCAACGACGAGTTGGCACTGACGGCCCTCTGAGCGGCTAGCTTCGTTCCACTCTCCCGCGTACGAGCGGCCGCCCGCCCCCGACGGGCGCGTCGCCCGCTTCGTCGTCCACGCTGGCCCGCGCGAGGGTGCGCTCGCCCACCGCCCTCGCGACGGGCCCGGGTGCCGCTCGCGCGGTGGCCTGGCGGCGCGCGACATACTGCCGTCCTGCTGCGGCCCGATCATGAGCCACACCTGATGCCCATGATGCGGGTGAATTGGCAGCGGTTCTGCGCCGGATGACGCAGGATCCGGCCTTCCGCGCGGAGCGTGAGATCGCCGCAGAGCACTTCGTCACGCGGTTCTGCGCGGCCTTCGGAAGCGAGTCGGCGGGCATCACCGCGGCTCTGGTTCGCGCGGTGGCTGAGCGGCCGATGTCGTCGTGGTGCGGGCGAGCGGGTTCGGGAGCGACGCCCTGGTGAAGCGAAAGCCGGTGGTCGTCTTCAGCCCCGACCAGGAGCCGACGGGTCACGACCTGGATCTCATCGAGCTGGCGGGCTGTCCGCAGGCGCATGATGCGGACGAATTGGCAGCCGTGCTCGGCCGGATGGTGCAGGATCCGGCCTTCCGTGCGGAGCGTGAGATCGCCGCAGAACTGTTCGTCAGGCGATTTGCGCGGCCTTCGGGAACGAGGCGGCGGACATGACCGCGGCTGCGGTTCGGGCGGTGGCTGATCGGGAGGCGGTCGCTCGAGCCATCCCTCCTCAGCTAAGCGGCGCAGTGTCGACGCCGGTTCAAGGCTGAACGCGTCCCCGGCGACGCCGTGCAGTGCGACGGGGGCGTGCGGGAACTAGTCCCCGATGACGTCGGCTCGTGCTATGGACCCTGGCACGGTTCCGAGCGCAGGTACCGCCGTGATCGGGGAGCGCTGACGACCCGTGGTTCTAGCGCCGCCGGACGAGGCGCCCGGCGATGACAGCCGCGGTCCGCAGGATCAGCTCCGCATCGGTCCGGGCCGAGCGCCTGTCAAGGTAGTCCAACTCCAGTTGCACCTTGGCCGGCATGATCTTGAGCCGGTAGGTGGACTCCCAGTCCTCGCCACGCAGGAGCGACTCCTCGTCTGCGTACGCCAGGGCCGCGACGCCCGTGATGCCTGGCTTGACCGAGAGCACGCCCCGTTGCTCTTGCGTGTAGAGCGCGACGTAGGCGGGGTCCTCCGGACGAGGGCCGACGATACTCATCTCGCCCCGCAGGACGTTGAACAGCTGCGGCAGCTCGTCGAGCTTGAGCCGGCGCAACCGACGCCCGAGCGGGGTGACGCGCGGGTCTGCCCAGATGGTCACCGACGAGCCGCCGGCGGGGACCATCGTCCGGAACTTGAACAGACGGAACTCGCGACCGTGCTGACCCACCCGGCGAGCCCGGTAGATGACTGGCGCCCCCTCGCGCAGGCGGACGGCGACGGCGAGCGCGAGCAACACCGGCGCCGCGACCGCCAGCCCGGTCAGCGCGAGCACGATGTCCGTCAATCGTCGTGTCATCGGCGGAGGCCATCCTTGGTGTCGCGCGTCACCACCGATCCATCCCTTCCGCGTTTCGCCAAGTTGGTGCCGGCAGTCGGGCTGTCAGCAAGCGGACTCGTGCGTTGGTGCGGGTCCCGGTGGCGGCGAGCGATGCATTCGTGAGCGAGATCCTTGTGACCGGCGGCGCCGGCACCGTCGCTGGATGGTATCCCGCAGGCAGCTTGCGTTCTGCCCCTGCCCAGGGGTCGAAGGCCGGTGAACTGGAGTGCGCGCGGAGTCCTCGGCGCCACGTGACTGACTGAGCGCGATCGCGACCGGAGCGTCATCCGCCGGCTGGCCACTCACAGGCCCAGCAGGGCCGCCTGGTGGTCGAAACGGGGCACCGCAGTTCGAACGTCGTCGAATGTTCCCTGCGCGAGCAGCCGGCCGTGGTCGAGATAGATGACCGTGTCTGCGCGGCGCACGGTCGCCAGCCTGTGCGCGATCGTGCCCGGTATCGCCCGAGACTGGGCCTGCCATGGGAACTCCGGTGCGCCCCAGCACCGGATCCCGACGGACCCCCTGCTAGTATCCGGACTCGTTGGAACAGCGCGATCCGCGGCAGGGCCGGGGGGATGATGGCTTGAGCTCGATCCTGGTCACCGGCGGCGCCGGCTATATCGGTTCGTTGGTGTCCCGCGAGCTGCTCGCACGGGGCCATCGCGTCGTCGCGGCGGACGCGCTGCTGTTTGGCGGCGAGGCGCTGCTCGACCTGCTGTCCGACCCCGATTTCGCCTTCCGGAAGGTGGACATCACCGACCCGACGGACCTCGAGGCGCTGTTCGCAGGTGAGCGGTTCTAGGCGGTCGTCCATCTCGCCTCGATCGTCGGCGATCCGGCCTGCAAGGCGCAGCCCGAGCTTGCCACCAGCACCATCTGGGACGGCTCGCGGAGCCTGCTCGAGCTCAGCGATCGGCACGGCGTCGGCCATTTCCTGTTCGCCTCCACCTGCAGCAACTACGGCAAGATGGAGGCCGGTGCCGTCCTCGATGAGGACGCGCCGCTTCGCCCGGTCAGCCTCTACGCGCAGCTCAAGGTCCGGTTCGAGGAGCTCCTCCTGGCCCGTTCGGTGGCCCTGGACTTCACCATCCTGCGCTTCGCCACCGTCTATGGCCTGTCGCTCCGGCCGCGCTTCGACCTGACCATCAACGAGTTCGCCCGCGATGCCCTGGTCAACGGCGAGCTGGAGGTCTTCGGGCCGGAGTTCTGGCGACCCTACTGCCACGTGCGTGACATCGCGAGCGCCGTGACCATGATCCTGGAGCAGGACCGGGAACGGGTCGCCGGCAGGGTCTTCAACGTCGGCGCCGACGACGAGAACTACCAGAAGCGCGCGATCGCGGAGGCGGTCGCCGAGCAGATCCCCGTTCGTCTGCGCTACGTCGAGCGGGCCGAGGACCCACGGGACTACCGGGTCTCCTTCGAGCGCATCGCCGCCCTCGGGTTCACGCCGCGGATGCGCCTGCGTGACGGTATCCGCGAGGTGGCCGACGCCATCGCGACGGGCCTGATCGCCGACCCCTACGCGGCCCGGTACCGCAACTCGTAGGCCGAGGACGCCCATGATTCCGCTGTCCGAGCCGTCCCTTGGTGGGCGCGAACTCGAGTACATCACCCGCTGCCTGGACACCCGCTGGATCTCCGCGAACGGCGAGTACGTGTGGGAGATGGAGAAGGTCCTGGCGACCTACCTTGGCGTCAAGCACGTCGTCGCCTGCAATTCGGGCACCTCGGCGATCCACATCTCGCTCATGTTGTCCGGCGTCCAGCCCGACGACGAGGTCATCGTGCCCACGGTGACGTTCATCGCCCCCGTCAACGCGGTTCGCTACCTCCATGCCTGGCCGGTCTTCATCGACTGCGACGCGTACTGCAACATGGACGTCGAGGGCGTGCGGAGCTTCCTGGCCGAGGAGTGCATCGTCCGCGACGGAGTCCTGACCAACCGGACGACGGGCCGGCGCGTCTCGGCCATCGTGCCGGTCCACGTCTTCGGCACCTCGGCTGACATGGATCCCATCCTGGAGCTGGCCGCCGAATACGGCCTCGCGGTCGTCGAGGACGCCAGCGAGAGCCTGGGCTCGCGCTACAAGGGCCGCATGTGCGGCAGCCTCGCTCCCATCAGCTGTCTGAGCTTCAACGGCAACAAGATCGTGACCACCGGCGGCGGCGGGGCGATCGTGACCGATGACGACGAGATCGCCAGCCGGGCCCGCTACCTCACGACCCAGGCCAAGGAGGACGGTCTCGAGTACATCCACAACAGCGTTGGCTACAACTACCGGATGAACAACGTCCTTGCGGCGATCGGCCTGGCGCAGCTCGAGAATCTCGACGAGCGGGTCGCGATCAAGCGCGCCAACTTCGCCCGCTACCAGGAGGCGCTCGGCCCGTCCCGCCTCCTCGACCAGCCCGACTGGAGCGAATCGAACCGCTGGTTCTACGCCCTCCTGTGCGACAGCGCCGACATGAAGCGCGAGCTCCTGGCGGCCTGTACGGCGGCCGACGTCCAGGTCCGCCCGCTCTGGTACCTCAATCACCTGCAGCAGCCGTACCGGGAGATGCAGGCGCACCGCATCACGCGGGCGCCCCGCTTCTATGACACGGTGCTCAACCTGCCGTGCTCGCGTCTCGCTGACGCCGCAGCAGATCGCGGACGTGGTCGCCCTTGTGGAGGCGGCCGATCCGCGGCGACAGGCGGGCCGGTCTAGGCCGGCCGCGCAGCCAGCGATCGACGCGATGACTTCAGCCAGCGATCCGGCGCTCGACGGCAGCGAGATCGTGCTCGACGCGGCTGACTGGCCAGGCGTCCTGCAGTGTTCAGTCGAGCAGTCGCGGAGTTGTCGGGAAACGTCGGTTGCATCCATCAGAGCAGCTGTGCTCGTACGAGTCGGTCATGGGCCGGCACCCGACGGTTTCCTTCGTGGAGAACGCGAGACTCCGTGGACGAGGTGCTTGCGGCAACCGACCTCGTCGTGGTTCGTGCGAGCGGGTTCGGATGACGCCCTCGTGAAGCAGAAGCCGGGGGCATGCTCAGCTCAATGCAGGGCCGACCGGTCACGACCTAACACGCTATCGAGCTCGCAGGGTGTCCGCACGCGCATGCGCCGACGGGCGCGCTGGCAGCGGTCCTTGGCCGGAGCTTCGCAACCAAGGACAGAACCCGGGGACATTCGTGAACGCGCCGGCGGATGGGCGACCGCCGGTTACGCGGCCCTTCCTCGACCCGATCGTCGGCGAGCACGGACGGGCGCATGACCTTGAACGCGACGGGGCAGTGTCCGGTGTCACCAGCGGTAGGCACCTGCAGTCTAGGCTCTCCCAAGAAGACGACGGTAAGCGTCGCGTATCCGGCAGCATAGATCACGGGCGTTCTTACGCAAGACGCCTGGAACGAGCGGCTCCGTCGTTCATCCAACTACCGTCAGCACCGAGTACGCTCGTGGCGAGACCGTTTCGACCGCAGCGAGTCGTCCGCCTGCCCGGGAACGTCGCGGAGTCGGCCACGGGCGTCGCGGCTGATCCTGGTGGCGCGTTCGGCTTCATATGGGCTGTGCGCGCGTTGGTCATCGCGGGCGCCATCAGCACCGCTCTCTTCCCGCGGCCCACGCTGCGGGCCACGCTGGAGCTGCGCGACCGCCAAGGCCTGCTCGAAGATCGGCGCGCTGATCTTCCTCGTCGGGGATCTCACAGCCGTTGAACACGGGAACAACTACACGACCAGGGGATCCACGGGCGCCATCGGCTCGCGCTGGGCCTGAAGTGCTTGCGAAGTTCGCGGCGGGGCTAGGGCCAGGGGCTCCAGCCCCAGGTGCTCTATCCGCGGATGGCCGAGGAACCTTGGGTCGGAGGTGACCACCATCACCATCGCGCACAGGCTGGCCACCATCCGGCGCGCCGACACGACTATTTACCGCGAGCGCGGCCGGTTGCTGGCAGAGGGAACCTTCGAGGAGGTACGGAACCAGTGCGCGAGCGATCCCGAGCCGCTGCCGCTGGCCACCGCTCAACTGCACGCCTCCCTCCCCGACTTCCGTGTCGAGTCCGTCTCGCGCCTCACCCAGGTACTTGGCCAGATGCGCGCGCTGCCAACGCAGCCCAGACTTTCTCATCGTCGATCTTGTCCCGCGTGAGCCCGAGGGCGACGTTGTCCCGCACGGAGCCGGAGACGAGGGGCCCCACGGCTCTCCAACGCGGCAGCCGCGCCAACCAGGATGTCATATCTCCCCTATCACGTGGCCCCGGAAGGGGCGAGCGCTACCCGTGTGGACAGACGATCGTCTGACACACCGGAACGGATCACCCTGCGATCCAGCCGTCCGAGGAACTATAGCGACACCGTCGCTCAGCCCCTAGCGGGTGGGTGAAACGAGACCCTGGAACGTCGCCGAGGGCCGCGAGGATGACAAGCCTCGTCGCGTCCATACGCTATCGCCAAAATCTCGTGCGACGACACTGTCTCCGGGACGCAATCGTCCCGGCGACAGGTGGCACGTTGCGTTGGGCGGAGAGAGGATGAACATTCGATGCTCGAACCCGAGGCGCCGCGGCCGATTGCGCGCGATGCTGGCGCCATGCCCGATCGCGACGTCCGCGAGCGGCCGACGCGCCTCAGGGCGACTGTCGTAGTCATCGGCGGCGGTGGGCCACGCGAAGGTGCTCATCAGCGTCATCCGCAAGCTGCCGTGGACGATCGCCGGCTACGTGGACCCACGCGACGTCGGGCCCGTGCTGGGCGTTCCCCATGCCGGCGGCGACGACGTGCTGCCGGCGCTGCTGGCCCGCTACCCCGGGTGTGCGGCGGCCATGGGCGTCGGCAAGGTGGACGCGACGGACCGGCGCGCCCGGATCCAGGCCGCGGCCGAGGCGCTGGGGTACCGATTCCCCACCTTCGTCTCGCCCGACGCCGTGGTCAACGGCGAGGTGGAGCTGGGGGCCGGCACGGCCGTCTTCGACGGGGCCGTCGTCAATGCGGGTATCGGCCATGGGGCCCACCTGCGTCGTCAACACCAACGCCACCGTGGAGCACGACTGCCGCTTCGGCACGAACGTCCACATCGGCCCCGGCGCGACCGTGAGCGGCGGGGTCACGATCGGCGACCACACCTTCGTCGGGGCCGGCGCCGTGGTCATCCACGGCGTGCGGATCGCGGAGGGCTGCCTGATCGGTGCCGGAGCGGTGGTCACGGAGGACCTGACCGAGCCGGGCACGTACGTCGGGAACCCCGCCCGGAGGATCCGGTGAGCGCCGGCGGCGCCCTCGCGGTGATTCCCGCCCGCGGCGGATCGCGGCGGGTGCCGCGCAAGAACATCCGCGAGATGCATGGCCGGCCGCTGCTCGCCTACTCGGTCGAGGCGGCGCTGCGGAGCGGCCTCTTCGCCCGGGTCGTGGTGTCGACCGACGATGCCGAGATCGCGGAGGTGGCCCGGGCCGAGGGCGCGGACGTCCCGTTCCTCCGGTCCCCTGCCCTGGCCGATGACGTGACGCCCGTGTCGCGGGCGACGATCGACGTCGTGGATCGCCTCGAGGCGGACGGCGAGTCGTATCTCGAGGTCTGCCAGCTGATGCCGAACTGTCCGCTGCGCACGGCCGACGACGTGGTCGCCAGCCATCGCCAGTTCACCGACCGGCCGGCCGAGGCGCAGATCTCGGTCGCGCGGTACGGCTGGCAGAGCCCCTGGTGGGCGATGCGCCGGGCGGCGGACGGTTCGCTGGACCCCCTCTTCCCGGATGCGATGCGCGAGCGCAGCCAGGACCTTCCCGAGCTCTTCTGCCCCACGGGTGCCGTGTGGTGGGCCAGGACGGACGCCCTGCGTCGCGAGGGGACGTTCCACCTGGCCGGCAGGACCGGCTGGGAGATCGACTGGACGCATGCGATCGACATCGACACCGAGGACGACTGGCGGCTGGCAGACGCGCTGATGGGGCGTGGGTGAGCGCGCTTGCCGTCTACACCGCCGTCTACCCCGGTGCCGCCCCCTTCCTCGACGCGTGGTACGCGTCCGTCCAGGCACAGACCGACCGCGACTTCGATCTGTGGATCAGCCTGGACGGGCTGAGCGAGTCGGCGGTCGTGGCGCAGCTGGAGAGTCGACCGGCCGCGACCTTCGTCGTCGCCGAACCGGGGTTCACGCCCGCGCAGGTGCGCCAGCAGGCGCTGACGCGGATCGCCGACCACTACGATGCGGTCGTCCTCGTCGACAGCGACGACCTCCTGCACCCGGATCGCGTCGCCGCGGCACGCGCATGGTTGGTAGATGCCGATGTCGCCGCCTGCGGTCTGCGCCTGGTCGACGAGGCTGGACAGCCCCTGGGGTTGTCGCTGGCGACGCCAGGCGAAGGGGAGACCGAATCCATCCTGCCCCGCACCAACGCGTTCGGGCTCTCGAACACGGCCTACCGGTCCGACGTGCTGCGCGCCTGCCTCCCGATCCCGGCCGCGGCCGCCCTGGTGGACTGGTACCTGATCACGATGGCCTGGCTGCAGGACGCACGGCTGGCCTTCGATCCGACGCCCCGGATGGACTATCGCCAGCACGGCGCAAACATGGCCCGGATCCGGTCGCCGTTCACGGCGGACCGCGTGCGGTCCGACACTACGCTGGTTCGCGAGCACTTCCGGCACGTGCTGGACGGCCTGCCGCCGGACGCGCTGTCGGCCCGAGTCACGCAGGTGCGCGAAGCTGCTGCCGAGGTCGCGGCCTTCGGCGAGCGCGTCGTCGGGGACCCGGCTGGGCTCGCCAGCTACGTCCGCGAGCTGAACGCAGCGCCTCCGCCCCTCCTCTGGTGGGCGTCCGTCGCCCACCCACCCCTGCGATTCCACTGGAGCACCCCGAAGGAGCCAACGTGAGACCCGTCAACCTGGGACCTGTGGCCGTGGGCGGCGACAACCCGCCCTACATCGTCGCGGAGATCGGCTCCAACCACAACGGCGACATGGATCTCTGCCTGCGGCTGATCGACGCCGCGGCCGAGGCCGGCGCCAACGCGGTCAAGTTCCAGTCGTGGAGTGAGACGTCGCTGATCGCCCGGGAGGAATACGAGCGGAATCCCAGCTACTCGGACACGAAGAAGCACTTCGGGTCGCTCCGCGACATGGTGCGCGCGTACCAGCTCACGCCCGAGCAGCACGTCGTTGCCAGCGACCATGCCCGGAAGCGTGGGGTCGCCTTCAGCTCCAGCGCGTTCGCCCCATCCGAGGTGGACCTGCTGGCTGGACTGGACGTCCCGTTCATCAAGATCGCCTCGATGGACATCAACAACCCGGCCCTCCTGGCGCATGCAGCCCGGACGGGGAAGCCCCTCCTGATCTCGACGGGGATGGCCACCCTGGGTGAGATCGAGGCGGCCATGGAGACCGTCCGTGCCCAGGGCAACGAGGACATCGTCCTGCTCCATTGCGTCTCGATCTACCCGGCGGCGCCGTCGACCGTCCACCTGCGCAACCTCGAGACGCTGCGCAACGCGTTCGACGTTCCGGTGGGGTTCAGCGACCACACCCTGGGGACGGCGATCCCGCTCGCCGCCATCGCCCTGGGCGCATGCCTGATCGAGAAGCACTTCACCCTCGACAGGGACATGGAGGGCTGGGATCACGACATCTCGTCCGATCCCCCGGTCCTGCGTGCCCTCGTCGAGGATGGGCGCATCGTCCACGAGGCGCTGGGCGGCACGCGCCGGATGCTGTCCGAGGCCGAGCTCGCCAAGCGCCCCCGGATGCGGCGGAGCCTGGTCACGCGCACCGCGTTGCCGGCCGGTCACGTCCTCACCGAGGCGGACCTGGATGCGAAGCGTCCAGGAACCGGCATCCGCCCCGACGAGCTCCGCTACACCGTCGGCCGCGAGCTGGCCACGGACCTCGTCGAGGACCAGGTGCTCCGCTGGGAGCACCTGCGCTAGAATTCACCCTCTCCCCCTGAGGATCCAGATGGCACGCCCCGTCTACGTCGTCCACTGCGTGGACACGGAGGGACCGCTCCACGAATCGGTCGAGGCGACCTTCGAACGCCTCAAGGCCATCTTCGGGATCGAGCTCGAGCCCAGCGTCGCACTGCTCCGGCAGCTGCAGGCGGGCGATGTCGACCTCGGCGGCATCGAGCAGGCCGTCCGAAAGGTCGTCGACCCGCACCTGCTGGACTACAACGACACCTGGGACAAGGTCGACGGGATGCTCGCGTCATGCATGTCGCTGGCGTTCCGGGAGCAGGCCGTCGATTCCCGGGGCAACGGCTGGGTCTACAACTGGTTCTGCGTCGATCACGTGGACTACGACCTCAACCCGAGGCGTCGCGACATCGGCTACCACAACGTCTTCGACCACTACCAGGGCGCGATCCGCGAGACCGGCTCCACCCAGGACGGCGTCCAGTTCCACTACCACCCGCACAACTTCCGGCGCGAAGCCAATATCAGCGCGACGCACTGGTGGGCTTCCTCCGACAGCCTGACCCAGGTCCTCTGTCGCCGGGTCATCGACCGCCGCTGGTTCCCGGCGGCCCATCGGGCCGGCTTCCACGTCATCCGGCCGGACAGCCACTGGTTCCTGGAGCAGCACATCCCGTTCGATCTCTCCAGCCAGGCCGTCACCGCGGTCGCCGACGACTCCGCCCAATCGGGCCTGGACGAGGGCCGCTGGGGCGACTGGCGCCGTGCCCCGGCGACGTGGGAGCCCTACCATCCGGCCCACGACGACTACCAGGAGCGCGGGTCGTGCCGCCGCTGGATCGCTCGCTGTCTCAACATCGGGACGCGATACCGCCTCCTGAGCGAGGAGCACGTGCGGCAGGCGTTCGCGGAGGCGGAGGCGGACCGGCCAGTCGTCCTGGCGTTCACCAACCACGACTTTCGCGACATGCGCCCCGACATCGACGGTGTGCGGGAGCTGCTGATGCGCGTGGGAGGCGAGTTCCCGGACGTGCCGTTCCTCTTCAGCGAGGCCCTCACCGCCATGCGCCTGGCGCTGCAGCTCCCGGCGCAGCCCGCCTGCGAGCTCGAGGTCACGCTCTCCCGGACCGGCCCGTCCACCCACGTCCTCGAGATCCGATCGCAGGTCCCGACCTTCGGGCCGCAGCCGTGGCTGGCCCTGCGCACCGTCGCCGGCACGTATCACCACGACAACCTCGATATCGACGAGCCGTTCCACCGCTGGCGCTACGTCCTCGATGAGGACACCTACCCGCTCGGCGCGCTCGACGCCATCGGCCTGGCGGCCAACAACGCCTACGGCGTGACGACGGTGGTGAACGTCGATCCTGGCACCGGCGCCGCCAGTCGCCGCGTCCTCAACGACCCGTCAGCTGCCGTCGCGGCCAGCCGCGGGTCCTGATCGTGGACGACGAGCGCCCGGACACGCTTGCGGCCGTCGTCGCGCCGCCGGAGCTCCCCATCGCCGACGCCATCTCCCAGCTGGATATGGCCGGGACCGGCGGGCTGGTCCTGTGCCATCCGGACCGGCAGGTCGCGGGACTCCTCACCGATGGCGACATTCGCCGCGCGGTCCTGCACAAGGTGTCCCTGGCCGACCCATGCGGCTCCATCGCCACCGCGGATCCCGTCCTCGCGCGCGCGCCCATCGAACCGACCGAGGCGCTACAGCTGATGCTGCAGCACGACATCAACCACCTTCCGGTTGTCGACGAAGCCGGCGTCCTGATCGACTTCCTGCTCCGCAAGAACCTCGTCGTCGATGTGCCCGGGGACCTGTCGGCCGTCGTCATGGCCGGCGGCTTCGGCACCCGCCTCCTGCCGCTGACGGAGAGCATCCCCAAGCCCATGCTGCCGGTGGGCGAGCGGCCGATGCTGGAGCGCACGATCGACCAGCTGCGCGAGGCCGGGATCAGCGAGGTCCACCTCACCACCCACTATCTGCCCGAGACCATCGTCGATCACTTCGGCGACGGCGAGGCATTCGGGGTCCGCATCAGCTACGCCACCGAGGATGAGCCGCTGGGCACGGCGGGCGGCCTCCGGCTGATCCCGCGTCCGACCGGGCCGTTCCTGGTGATCAACGGCGACATCCTGACCCGGGTCTCCTACCAGAAGATGCTGCGCTTCCACCGGAAGCACGCCGCCACGCTGACCGTCGGCGTTCGCGCCTACGAGGTCGAGGTCCCGTTCGGGGTGGTGGAATGCGACGACGCTCGGGTCATGGACCTGACCGAGAAGCCGCGCATCCGCCTCCTCGTGAACGCCGGCATCTACCTGCTCGAGCCCGGCGCCTGGGACTTCATCCCGGTCGGCCGGCGCTTCGACATGACCGACCTCATCCGGCGCCTGCTGGACGAGGGCCAGGTCGTGGTGGGCTACCCGATCATCGAGTACTGGCAGGACGTCGGCCGTCACGAGGATTACAGCCGCGCCCAGGAAGACCTGCGCGATGGACGATTCTGACGGGCCTCGGACGGATCCGGGCGACCTCGCGGACGCCGATGAGGGGCCCGGCGCGGCGATGCACGCACTCGCGCGACGCCTCTTCCCGATCACCCGGAGCATCACCGGGGACGGTGTGCGCGAGACGCTCCGCATCCTCGGCGAGCACCTTCCCCTGGAGATCCACGAGGTGCCCACCGGCACCCGCGCCTTCGATTGGACCGTGCCCCCCGAGTGGACCATCCGGGATGCCTACATCCTTGATGAGCACGGCGACCGGATCGTCGATTTCCAGCAGAACAACCTGCACGTCGTCGGCTACTCGGTCCCCGTCGACCTCACCCTGTCGCTAGCCGAGCTCCAGCCGCACCTGCACTCGCTGGTCGACCAGCCCACCGCGATCCCGTACATCACGTCCTACTACGAGCGGCGGTGGGGCTTCTGCCTGTCGCACGCACAACGGGAGAGCCTGCAGGACGGCTTGTACCGGGTCGTGATCGACAGCGAGCTCAAGGACGGCTCCCTCACCTACGGCGAGCTCACCATCCCCGGCGACACGCCGAGCGAGGTGTTCCTGTCCACCTACGTGTGCCATCCGTCGATGGCCAACAACGAGCTCTCTGGCCCGGTGGTCACCACGTGGATCGCGAAATGGATCGCCAGCCGGCCACGCCGCTACACCTACCGCCTGGTCTTCATCCCCGAGACCATCGGCTCGCTCGTCTACCTGTCACGCCACCTCGCCACCCTGAGGGCCAACGTGGTGGCGGGCTTCAACGTGACGTGCGTCGGCGATGACCGCGCGTACTCCTTCCTGCCTTCCAGGAACGGCGGCACGCTCGCGGACCGGGTCGCCCTCCATGCCCTCAAGGCCAGGCATCCGGACTTCGTCCGCTACTCGTTCCTCGACCGCGGCAGCGACGAGCGGCAGTACTGCAGCCCGGGCATCGACCTTCCCGTCGTGAGCGTCATGCGCACGAAGTATCACGCGTATCCCGAGTACCACACGTCGCTGGACGACCTGACGGTCATCACGCCGGCCGGCCTCGAGGGCGGCTACTCCATCCTGCGCGACTGCCTGGAGGTCCTGGAGGGCAACCGGACATACCGGTCGACCAGCCTCGGCGAGCCGCAGCTCGGCGGCCGAGGCCTCTATCCGACGCTCGGCACCACATCCAGCTACGCAGCTGTTCGGACGACCATGGACCTCCTCGCGTACGCGGACGGAACGCACGACCTGGTCGGGATCGGCGACATCATCGGGGTGCCGGTGATGGAGCTCCTGTCCGTGGCTGCGCAGCTCGTCGAGCACGGGTTGCTGGCCGAGGTGCCGGGGCCACGCCTGCCGGCCGCCGCCGGCGCCGTCGACTCCAGACTCACGCCGATGATCGGCCGGACTGCAGAACCATAGGCTTGATGTCCGACGCCCCGCGAGACGTGAGGACACCGTGTAGGCCGGCCGCCAGTCCATGACCTTGGCCGTCCCGCCGCGGGCCGCGCGTGCCAGAGCGCGAACGTGTTCGACCACCTGCTAGGCCTGACCCTTGGGCCTCGGCGCCGGATTCGTCGCCCGGATCAGGCGGGGAGCCTGACGCTCGCAGGCGGACGGTGTCGACAAAACGGTGCATGGGTGCACCACTGTCCGCGCTAGGCCCGAGATGTAGCCAAAAACTACTAGCCAACCATAGGCCGTTTGTCCTAGTGTATGCGGTCCAGGGGACATCAGGAGATGGGTCCGGGGGATGAAGTCGTCGCCTCTCGATCTGGGGCGATCGCAACGGGGTAGCGCGTCCGCCACTCGGGGCACGGTGGCGCTCGCAGGGGGTAGGTAGGGCGTCCGCCACTCAATTCAGGGTGGCGCTCGCGGGGGGTAGCGCGTCCGCCACTCGGGGCACGGTGGCGCTCGCAATGGGGTAGCGCGTCCGCCACTCGGGCCAGGGTGGCGCTCGCAGCAGGCAATTGGGGTATCTGTTGGCCGACCGTAGCCCAACGTGGCCAGTGCGCCTATTCCGCCGGACCCGCGACCCGGTCAGCCGACCGCGTGCGCTCGCCGGAGCGTCGCGCCTGTCGTTGGATCGCATCGCGATGCCCTTTGCCAAAGAACTTCGGGGCCGCCACCTCCTCGTGGTCGACCTGGTAGGGATTGTCATCGCGGCCTACCTGGCGCTGGCCCTTCGATTCGACCGGATCACCGGGCCGGCTCGCATCCAGGATTTGCCACTGATCCTCTGCCTGCTCCTTACCGTCCGCACCACGACCAATATGGGTCTCGGGCTGTACAGCAGGCATTGGCGCTTCGCGAGCGTGCCCGATCTCGAGCGAATCGTGGTCGCAGTCGTCGCAGGGTCGATGGTGAGCATCGCGATCTTCTACGGCGCCACGGTCTTCGCGAATGCCGCGTGGGCGGAGGGATTCCCGCGCTCGTTCTGGCTGATCGAGGCCCTGCTCGTCACCGCCATCATCGGGGGGGTCCGGTTCGGCGTGAGGGCGGCGTCGGACCGGGCGCCGGCTGCTGGCCCCGGCGAGGCCCCCGACCGGCGGGCAACGCTCCTTTATGGCGCCGGGCGCGCTGGCGTCATGCTCGCTCGCTCCGCCGTGCGGGATCCGGGTGCGGGAGTCCGGCCCGTTGGTTTCCTCGATGATGACCCGAGCCTCACGGGTGGGATCGTTGCGGGCCTTCGCGTCTACGGCGGACTCGCGTCGCTGCCGCGCGCCGTGGCCGAGACCGGGGCGCAGACGCTGCTCATCACGATGCCCGGCGCGCCTGGGAGTGCCGTCCGGCGCGTCGTGGACGCCGCGCTCGCCATCAAGCTCGACGTCCGAACCGTCCCCTCCGTGCACGACATGCTCGACGGGAGCGTGGATGCATACCGTGTACGGCGGATCCGGGTGGAAGACCTGCTCCGGCGTCCGATGGTCACGGAGCATGCAGGCGGGGTCGAGGAGATCATCCGCGACCGGACCGTCGTCATCACCGGCGGGGGCGGGTCGATCGGATCCGAGCTCGCCCGCCAGGTGTGGGCCATCGGGCCCCGCCGGTTGATCCTGGTCGACCGGGCGGAGAGCCCCCTGTATCTCGTCCAGCGCGAGCTCCATTCGCGGCGCGACCGCGGGCATGGGAGCGGCGAGCTGCGCGTGCACCTCGCGAACGTGGCCAGCCGTGCGGCGATGGATCGGCTGATCGCGGAAGAGGCCCCGAGCGTGATCTTCCACGCGGCGGCCTACAAGCACGTGCCGATGATGGAAGAACATCCCTCTGACGCCACGTACGTGAACATCGGCGGCACGATGGCGATGCTCGACGCGGCCGCAGCGGCTGGTGTGGAGCGATTCGTGTTCGTCTCCACGGACAAGGCCGTCCGGCCATCGAGCATCATGGGCGCCAGCAAGCGGATCGCCGAGATGCTTGTTGCCGATACCGCACGCCGCGTGGCCCGGCCGTACGTGTCCGTCCGGTTCGGGAACGTCCTGGGCTCGAATGGAAGCGTGGTCCCGATCTTCCAGGAACAACTGGAAAACGGCGAGCCGCTCACGATCACCCATCCCGACATGACCCGCTTCTTCATGACCATCCCCGAGGCGGCCTGGCTCATCCTCGACGCGGCCGCTCTCGGCCGCAACGGCGACCTGTTCGTGCTCGACATGGGCGAGCCGGTGCGCGTCCTCGACCTCGCGCACGATCTCGTCCGCCTCGCGGGCCGTGACCCGGACAGCCAGCCGATCGAGACGGTTGGCCTCCGACCTGGTGAGAAGTTGCACGAGCGGCTGTTCTACGACATGGAGCAGGTGGAACCCACGGCTAGCGCCAAGGTGCTCCGGGCGATCGCCCCGCCTCCGCCTGCGAGCATTCGCGAGGACGTGCGCCGGCTGCTCGAGCTCGCGTCCGGTGACGACGACGATGTGCTCCGGATCTCGCTGCTCGGATACGTACGGGCGCACGGTGAGCCGATGTCGGCAGCCGATCTCGTGCAGGAACCGGAGGTTGCCCAGCCCCTGCCAGTCGACGGCGCCGACAGTCGAGCTGACCGGCGCGTCGAGTCGCGAGCGAACCCATGACAGTCGCGGTCACTCGCCCGTACCTTCCGTTCGCTCGCCCGTCGATCACGGAGCGCGAGAAGCATGCCGTGCTCGAGGTCCTGGACTCGGGCTGGCTCACTACCGGCCCGCGGACGAAGGAGTTCGAGGAGCGTTTCGCGGCCACGTCGGGGCCCGCCACGCCGTCGCCCTGAACTCGGCGACCGCTGCTCTCCACCTGGCGCTCGAGGCGCTCGGCGTGGGCCCCGGGGACGAGGTCATCGTTCCGACCTGGACGTTCGCGGCGAGCGCCGAGGTTGTCGCGTACCGAGGTGCGCGGCCGGTCCTCGTCGATGTCGATCGCCGCACCCTCAACTTGACGCCGGAGATCGTTCTCGCCGCCGTGACATCGCAGACGCGCGCCGTGGTCGCCGTCCACATCGCGGGCCGGCCGGTCGAGATCGAGCGACTGGTCACGGTTCTCGAACCTCACGGCATCGCGGTCGTCGAAGACGCGGCGCACGCGTTCCCCAGCCGGATCGGCGGATCGGGTGGCCGCTACGCCGGCACGTTCGGGCGTGCCGGCGCGTTCTCGTTCTACGCCACGAAGACCATCACGACCGGCGAGGGCGGCATGCTCGTCACCGACGACGACACGATCGCGGACCGGGCCCGGGTCATGTCACTGCACGGCATCAGCCGCGATGCCTGGAACCGCTACGCGGCCAACGGCTCCTGGTACTACGAGATCGAGGACGCCGGCTACAAGTACAACATGACCGACATCGCGGCAGCACTGGGGATCGTCCAGCTCGAGCGTGCGGAGGAGCTGCTCGCCGCCCGCAGGTCGATCGCTACGTCGTATTCGGAAGGGTTCCGAGCATCCGCCACCGCGCGGACCTCCTCGAGCTCCCCGAGGATGCGGTCGACGGCTCCCACGCGTGGCACCTGTACATCGTTCGCCTGGGGCTGGATCGGTTGACACTCGATCGGGCCGCGATGATGGCGGCGCTGAGCGAAGAGGGCATCGGGGCCAGCGTCCACTTCATCCCCCTCCACCTCCACCCGTACTACCGCCGTCGCTGGGGCACGAGCCCGGATGACTACCCAGTCGCTACGCAGCGAATACGAGCGGGTGATCTCGCTGCCGATCTGGCCCGGGATGGCCGAGGACGACATCCATCGCGTCGTCGACACGCTGGTGTCGATCCTCGAGAAGGCTCGCCGCTGACCCTCGCGTCCCCAACCCTGCTCGTCACGATGCCGGACAATCGCCCGTGTCTTCGGCGCGACCGTGATCCCGTTCGCGAACGACGTTCCCTGGCTCCTGCCGGGCTCGCTGATCGCGCTCGTCGTGAGCCTCCTGGCCGCCCGACCCGTCGGGCGGTGGCTGGGCGTGCTCCCCCGTCGTGGCGGGGGTGATGATCCTGAACCTCGGCGTGTTTCTCGCGGCCACGCTGACCCCGCAGGCATTCGGGTTCCCCGTTGAGGTCGCGGTCGCGCGGACCTGCGACATGTCCAGGATCGGGCTCGCGTCGCCCGCCGACTGGTTCAAGCCTCCCGACACGGCCGGAAACATCGTCGGCCTGATCCCCCTGGGGTTCGCGATCGCCTTGATCCCGCGGTCGCGACGCAAGTTGGCCGTGCTCCTCGGCGCGATCGCACTGCCGTTTGCCGTCGAGTCGATCCAGTTCATCGCGTCACCGCTCGGTCGCGAATGCCAGAGCTCGGACGTCATCGACAACCTCACGGGGCTGTTCCTGGGCCTGGCTGCGGGTACGGTCGCCACCTGGGCCGCGCGCCGCGTCGTCACGGCGAGGAGTGGGTCGTGAGCAGCACCCCGGATCCCACCGTCGGTTCGCGATTGGCCCACGCCTTCTGGCCGCGGTTCTATCGGGCGATCGGCCTCGCGGAGCCGTTGACGCGTCGCTACTGGCGGCGGGCCGGCATCGGCAACGTCGTCGAGGTCGTGATCCCGGGCCGCCGAACGGGCGAGCCGCGGTCGATCCTGCTCGGGCTGCTCACGACCCATGGCCGGACCTACCTCGGGCACCCCGACGACGCGTGTGACTGGACGCGCAACCTGGACGCGGCCGGCGGCGGCGAGCTCGTGTTCCCCGACGGGACGCGCCAGGCGTTTCGCGCCGTTCGCCTCGATCCCGGACCGGAGCGGGACGCCGTGATCCCGCTCACGTTCCGCCAGCACCCGTTTCCCGGGCCCGTCGTGTACTGGCTGTTCCGCGGACACCTGCGGACGAGCGGGCGGTTCTACCGGCTGGAGGGCATCGAGGCCGCGGAGGGGCGCCGATCCGCTACCTTCGGCGCGTGACGACCGACACGGACCGCGACGCGCTCGAGGCCGCCCTCGCCGGGCGAGGCGAGTACGAGCTCTTTCCGTGCGACCCGGCCCTGGCCGACACGGCCGCGTTCTGCGCCGCCTACGGCTTCGCTCCCGAGGACTCGGCGAACACGATCGTCGTCGTGGGCAAGGGGAGCCCGCCCGTCTACGCCGCGTGCGTCGTGCTGGCGACCCACCGGCTGGACGTCAATCGCACCGTCAAGGGCCGCTTCGGGCGCAAGTCGTCGTTCGCCGCGCCCGACGAGACGCGGGCGCTGACCGGGCACGAGATCGGCGGCGTGACGGTGTTCGGGCTGCCGGCCGACCTGCCGATCTGGATCGACGCGGCGGTGATGGGCCGCGACCGGATCGTGCTCGGCGGCGGCAGCCGGAGCTGGAAGGTCATCGCCCCGTCCTCGATCCTGCTGACGCTGCCCGGCGCCGAGGTGGTCGACGGCCTCGCCAACCCGGCGCCGCCGCGGTGACCGGTTCCTCGCGCCTGCTCGGCGTCGTCGTCTTCCTCGTGGCGCTGGGCCTCGGCGTGGTCGCCACGTCGTTGGTCGTCGGCGCCCTCGGCGGATCGGCGAGCCCGTCTCCATCGGCGATCGCCCAGGCCTCGTCGTCGCCGTCGCCCACGCCGTCCGCCGCCGGCCCGGCGTCGTCGGCATCGACGGCCCCGTCCGTGGCACCGTCACCGACGGACTCGGCCGAGCCGAGCGAAGCGCCGGAGCCCACCCCGAAGCCGACCGTGGCTCCGGGGATCCCGGCCGCGATCACGTTCTCGGCGCTCAAGCTCGACGCCCGGGAGGACCCGGACGGCCGCAACCGCGTGATCACCTTCAGCGCCCAGGGGGCGGGCACGGTCTCGGCGCGCCTGACGTCCGTCTCGCCGCAGGGCGAGACCCGGATCTGCCTGCGATCCACGAAGCGCGACTTCGGCTGCAAGACGACCGCCGACGGCTCGATCTCCGCGGACACGTCGGCCAGGGAGCTCGTGTTCACGGTCACGCTGCGGGGCGACGGGATCGCGGCGCCCGTCGTCGACGTCGCCCTGACGTTCCCCGCCGAGCGGCCCGCGGTGACCATCGACAACGCCCGCTTCGACGGCACCGGCTTCCCCGAGACCAACGGCATCGACGTGGTGGTCGGGCCGCGGACCGACGGCAACCTGCGGGTCGTCGCGACGTGGGGCGGCCATCCGCTGGTCTATGACCTGCTCCTCCGGGAGCAGGCCGGGCCCGACGAGCACGAGCTTCGCGACCAGGGGCCGGCGACGGGCACGAACACCCGGCTCGCGGTGTCGGCGCCCAACCCGTGGCGCCTCGTCCTGCGCAACGCGGAGACGGGGTTCGGCGTCACGCCGCTGACCGCGCGGATCGCCTGGCCCTAACCATCGGGGCAATTCCACCGGACCATCGGCGGGACGTCGTCGGGACCGCCGGACCATGGTGCGGGCAACGGGTCGCCGCGAGGCTTTGGGCAATCCCCGCGGTCATCAATGTCCCGGCACGCGCCGGCGGACAAGGCCGTCGCAGCGCAGCCAGACATGCCCGACGTCACTCGAGCCTTCAAGGCACTCGCGACCGCCACGATCCTGTTCGCGTTGCTGCTCGCCGCCATGCCGTCACCCGCCTCGGCCCTCGAACCGCCGCGGCCGCTGCCCCACTACCATCCGCGGTTTGTCACCGAGACCGACGACCGGCCGATGATCGACTGCCTGTGGGCCTCCGGCGCGATGCTGATCGCCAAGTGGACCAACGGCGACATCCACCCGACCCACCAGCGCCTGCGCACCCTGTCGGGCGATCGCTCCCGCGGCTCGAATCTCGATGACCTGAAGATCGCCTACCGCAAGCTCGGCATCAACCTCAAGTTCTCGCCCGATGGCGGGAACCGGATCACGTTCTCCGGCCTGCTCCGGCGGCTTGCCCATGGCGCGGGTGCGGTCGTGCTGGGCGACTACTCGAAGCTGCCTCGCTACTACGGGCGCTGGGACTACTCGTTCTGGAACCTGACCAAGAAGGAGCGGAAGAAGAACCGGTCGGCCGACAACCACGCCATGTACGTCGAGCGCTTCGATCGGCGGCGCGGCCGCGTGTGGCTGATGGACCCCCTGGGTCGCGGCAACTATCGCGGCGAGTGGATGAGCGTCGACTCCCTGCGACGGTTCATCTGGAGCAGCGGCGGCGGGGTCTTCGCGGCCGTCACGCCGACGGCCAAGGCCGCCCCGTTCGCCCACGTCCGGACGAGCGCGGCCAGCCTGAGCCGGACCTCGTCCGTCCTGCAGGCCGCCTGGACGTTCCGGGCGCCGCGTCGGTGGCGGTTCCCCGGCGTGACCACGCACACCGCGTTCGCCCCGGTGTCCGACCCGATCCTGGCCCTGGCGCGTTCGCCGATGCTGCCCGAGCGGGTCACGGACGACTCGCCGCCCACGCACACGTTGGTCGCCGCGTCCAGGCGCTCGCTGACCGTCAAGGCGCCGTTGCCGGCCAAGGCCGGGGCCTACCTCGGCTCGTTCAGGCTCACGGACCGACGGTTTGGCCGCACCGTCTCGCAGGTCGCCGGCGTTCCGGTGTTCGTGCCCGGTGCCCGGAGTGCGTCGCTGCGGGTCAACACGACGGAGGCCGCGGCCGAGGCGGGGCGAGGCCTCAAGGTCGCGATCTCCGTGACGAACTCCGGCCAGCTGACCTGGGCCGAGACGCCCGCCGACCCCTCAGACCCCGACCCGAAGGTCCGCAACACGCGGCTGGTGGCGCGCTGGATCCCGATCGACGTCGCCGCCAAGCAGTCGCTGCCGTCGCTCGGCGGTGGGATCGTCCCGCCGAATGTGGTGGTGGAGTCCGTGCCGCTCGATCCGGGCCGGCACATCGTCGTGGACACCACGCTCCGCGCGCCGTCGGCGATGGGCCGGTGGGCGCTGGCGATCGACGTGGTCGACGGGATCAGCGGCTCGTTCGCGAAGCTGGGCAGCCGTCCGGCCCTCTTGTCCATCGAGGTCGTCGCGCCGCGGCGCGCCGCGGTCGACTAGCTCGCGACCGGCCCCCGGGCTCCGGCGGCCGCCGGCGCACGCGAAGAACCTGTCAGGTCCTGTCGCCGCCCGATGCGACCATGCGTGCATGCCGGAACCGATCCCGCCCGAGGCACTGCTGGCCAACTTCGCCCCGCCGATCCGTGACCTCGCGCAGCGGCTGCGCGAGATCGTGGCCGCGACCGAGCCCAGCGTCGTCGAGCGCGTCCGACCGGGCTGGCGGCTGATCGGCTACGACGTGCCCGTCGGCCGGCGGGCCCGGTACTTCGCCTGGGTGTTCCCGGAGCGTGTCCACGTCCACCTCGGCTTCGTCGACGGCGTGCTGGTCGAGGACCCGGACCGGCGCCTGGACGGCGAGGGCGAGACGAAGAAGGCGCGCTGGCTGACCTGGGCGCCGGGCGAGGACATCGACGCGGACGAGGTGGGTGCCTTCGTCCGGGCCGGCGTCCGCGTCGCCACGATGTCGGCCGCCGAGCGCTACGCCACTGGCGATGTCCCGGACCGTCGACTCCGAGGGCTGAGCACCGCCTGCCCGGGGGCTTGGATTCCGCGCCGTTCGCGGCCATGCTGTGGCCCGGGGATCCGCCGGCGACGGGGACACGTCGCGCCGCGAGGGGCCGTCCCGGCCGGGTCCGGTGGGGAGGCAAGCGACATGCGGATCCGGGTCACGCAGGGCGAGTTCTCGGTGCACGCCATCGCGGGCACCAACGTGGTCTTGTTCGGGATGGACCTGTCCCGCCTGACCGCCGGTTCGCGGCTGCTGGGGTTCGGCTTCGAGCGGATCGACGACGAGTCGCCGTCGCAGGCGCGCCGGCCGCTGATGGGCAGTAAGACGTTCGCCGAGACCGCTCCGCGGGGCTCCGGTCCGAGCCGTCCGGTGTCCACGCTGCGGCACCCGGTCCAGGCGTTCCTGTGGGGGGACTACACGGCCGAGCCGGGCCACGACTACACGTATCGGGTCGTCGCCCTGGGCGGCACGCCGTCCGCGCTGGTGCCGCTGGCGGAGGTCCTGGTCCCGGTCCAGACGGAGACGCCGGGCCTCGGCAAGCACGGCATCTACTTCAACCGCGGCGCGGCCGCCTCGCAGGCCTACGCCCGCCAGTTCAAGAACCGGCGCCCCGCGGACGTCGGGCCGCGCGCGTGGCGCTGGCTGTCGCGCGGGCTCGAGGAGGCGATGCTCACGTTCATCGCGCGCGCCGCGCCGGGCGACCAGCTGCGAGCGGCCGTCTACGAGTTCAAGTACGCCCCCGTGCTCGAGGCCTTCCGGGCGGCCCGGGACCGCGGCGTCGACGTCCGGATCGTCATGGACGCCAAGCGCAACCAGCAGAAGGACCAGCGGACCGGCGAGCGGCACGACGTCCCGCGCGAGGACAACCTCGAGGCGATCGCGGCGGTCGGGATCGCCGACCTGGTCGTCCTGCGCGAGGCCAACAAGAGCTACATCGCGCACAACAAGTTCATCGTCCAGGTGCGCGACGGGCAGCCGCTGGCCGTGTGGACCGGCTCGACGAACGTCACCGCCGGCGGGATCTTCGGCCACTCGAACGTCGGCCACGCCGTGCGCGAGCCGGCGGTCGCGAAGGCGTATCTGGACGAGTGGACCGTCCTCGCCGGCGATCCGACCGGCCCGCCGCTGCGGGCGCACAACGAGCTCCAGGCGGTGCCACCGGCCGCGCCGCCGACGGGGATCACGACGCTGTTCAGCCCGCGTTCGGGCCTCGGCGCGCTCGAGTGGTACGCGTCGCGGATGGATGCGGCGAAGGGCAGCGTGTTCTTCACCGCCGCGTTCGGGATCAGCGGCCCGCTGCGCGCGATCCTGGCCAAGGACGTCGACTACCTCCGCTACGGGCTGCTCGACAAGGCGGACGGCAGCGTCGAGCTGCTCAAGCGCGACCGCGACAACGTGTTCGCGGTCGGTGCCCGGGTCGAGGACGCGATCGGCGGCTGGGCCGAGGAGTCGCTGACCGGGCTCAACGGCCACGTCCAGTACATCCACACGAAGTTCATGCTGGTCGACCCCCTCAGCCGGGACCCGCTCGTCATCACGGGCTCGGCCAACTTCAGCCCGCCGTCGACCACCGAGAACGACGAGAACATGCTCGTGATCCGCGGCAGCACCCGGGTCGCCGACATCTACCTGACCGAATTCATGCGGCTGTTCAACCACTTCGAGTTCCGCCAGCGCCTCGACCCCTCGCAGGACCGCCGGCCGGAGCTGGCCGGCGGAACGGTGTCGTCGGCCGCGACGGGCGCCGCCGCGATGCCCACCGGGGAGCCGACGACGAAGGGGTTCGGCCACCTGGAACCGGTCCCCGGCTGGGCCCTCGAGCACTACGAGCCCGGCTTCCGCCGGACCAAGGAGCGCGAGCTCTTCCGCTAACCCCGGCGCTGATGTGCATCGGCATGGCGCACAATCGCTGTCCATAGGCGTGGCGGAGCGGGTGATGACGACGGACTTCACGATCGAGCTGGTAGACCGCCCCGGGACGCTGGCCCGCGCCAGCGACGCCCTCGGCCGGGCCGGGGTGAACATCGACGGGGCGTGCGGCTACGCGACCGACGGTCGGGGCGTCTTCCACGTGCTCGTCCGCGATGCCGAACGCGCGCGACGCGCGTTGCTCAACGCGGGCTTCGAGATCCAGGCCGAGCGCCCCGTGCTCGTGCTGCCGATCGAGAACCGGCCGGGCGAGGCGGCCCGCCTCCTGCGGCGCGTGGCCGAAGCCAAGGTCAACCTGGACATCCTGTACACGACGCTCGACGGCCAGATCGTCCTCGGCGGCGACGACGTCAACGCCCTCCGTGGGGCGATCCTGGCGGAGGCGGGACAGCCGGCGGGCGGGGACGCCGGCTAGGGGACCAACGACCAGCGCGGAGCCTCGGTGCGCGGGGGCGCCGCGAAGTGGCGGGACGCGCTGATCTCGATGCGCACGTTGGGCGCAAGGCCCCTACAATCCGCGGCCAAGCGCCCTGTCCGAGTGCCCAAACCGCGACCGTCGTCACGCGGTCGCCCAATGAGGGGAACCATGAAGCCCACGCTCCGCCGCGCCTCAGCCGCCCTCCTCGGTGCGGCCGTCCTTGCCGGCTCGTTCGCGTCCACCGCCGCCGCGGTCGATCCTGAGCCGAGCACACTCACGCTCAGCTTCCCGGCCGCGCACCGGGCTCCAGGCGCACCACCCGATCTCCTCGACGGCCCAGCTGGATACGCTGTCTGACTACCACGACCGATGCATCGATCGACTTCGCGAGGTCGGACACGGGGCGACAGTGTCAGCCGTCGCGGTCGCGCGCCCCAGTGCACGATCAGCGGCCTGAACGAGGGCACGCACCACTTTCAGGCGACGTATTCGGGCAATGCCTCGACCGTCGGATCGGTCTCGGACCCCATGGACATCGTCGTCCTCCCGAACACGCTGACGCGACGCCCGGCGCAACGCTCACGACGTTCTATCCGGTGAAGGACGGCGTACCGGGACGCCTCACGATCTCCGGCGAGTCGGCAGGAGAGCCGGCCGTCACGATCAGCATCTACAACAGCAACAACAAGCGCGTCCGGCTGGCCCGAACAGCCGCCGCCGGGGGCGCACACACTACGCCTGGAACGGCCGCAACAGCAAGGGCGACGTCCTGCCGTCCGGCAAGTACCGGGTCGTCCAGCGGCTGGTCGACACGGCCGGCACCGCCAAGTCGTACGCGAGCTACGTCAACCTCTCGACCAAGAAGCTGGTCACGCTGAGCAAGGTCATCACCAAGAACGGCTCGGCCATCAGCGTCCAGCTCGGCAACGGTCTCGGTGCGGACCTGCCAAGGTCTCCGGCGGCACGCTCCGGGTCAAGGCGGGGTCCGGCGGCGCCGCGGGGCGGCGGCAGTTCAAGATCCCGTCTGCGGTGATCTACAAGTCGATCTCGTTCCGCATCAACGCGGCCGCGCACCTGTCGGCGCCGCCGTCGCAGATCGCCATCCAGAACTTCAACACGTGCACGGACTGGAATACGAGCTGCTTCGACCGCTGGAAGGGCATCGGCAGCTCGTCCGGCGCGCGCAAGTGGTACACGACCAGCGGCGCGCTCTCGTCGCACCGCAACGGCCACGTGGTCCGCGGCATCGTGTACGTCCCGCAGGGGCACCGTGTACGTCTACAAGGCCGAGGTCAAGGTGACCTACCAGATCCTGAAGTAGGCCCCGCCGCCCGGCGGGCGGCTGACCCTCAGGCGGGGAAGCGGAGCACCGTCTCCCCGCCGAACGCCATCGCGTCACCGACCTGGTAGGTGTCGGCGATCTCGTTCCAGGCCTTGAAGCCCGGATGGTCGTCGTGGGCGTGGTGCCCCTCGCCCGTGTGGAACACCGCCACGACCAGGTACTGCACCGCGCCGCGGACGGGCTGCGACGAGATGTCCAGCCGGTTCAGGCTGGCCGAGGCCAGCAGGCCGCGGGCCTCGAGGTCCTGCCACACGGGCAGCTCGTGCGTCCGGAAGCCCGACTCGAACTCGTCCACCCGGTCCTCGCCCACGCTGAGCACGACCGTCACCGTCTCCATCGCCGACTCCTCGCTGGTCACCCGGCTGCCTGGTCCGTGGCGGCGCCCACCCCCGTCGCGTCGGCCGCGGTCGCGTCCTCGACGGCCGCGTCGATCGCGGGCGCCCGTCGCTCGATGGTCCCCCGGCCGGTCACGGCGGCGATCGCCGACGCGCCCAGGATCGCCACCAGCGACGGCAGGACCAGCAGCCACTCGCCGCTGGCCGCGAACGTGAACAGCCACAGCGCGGCTCCGCCGCACAACCCGAGCTGGGCCGCGAGCGGCGTCTCGGACCGCCACGCGGGCACGGGCTGGAACCCGATCTGGCGCTCGCGCTCGTCCCACCGGCTCCACAGCCCCGACATGACCCGGCCCACCGCGTAGTACACCGCGAGCATCGCGACCACGCCGACGAGGATCGCCAGCGGGCCGCTGATCGGCTCGACCGTGAGGTCGATCTCGAAGAAGTGGAGCACCGGCCCGAAGGTGGCGACGAAGGTCCCGATGCCGGCCCACGCGGCCGCCCCGGCCGCCTCGATGCTGCCCTTGTCGCCGGGGATCAGCGGATCGAGGATCGCGAGCGGGACGGCGACGACCGCGGACAGCATGACCGCGACCCACGCGAACTGGAGCAGCTTCACCCGCCGCTCGCGATGCTCGGGCCGGCGGGTCGCCGAGGACTCGGGAAAGAAGCGCGAGACCGTCGGGGCGCCGGCCGGCGACTGGTCGATCAGGCGCGCGACCGGAAGGATGAACTCCTCGTCGTTCTCCCAGTAGCCGCCGTGGTCGTTGCGCACGCTCATCCGGTTGAACACGCGGGTGGACCGGCCGCCGGTGTCCTCGGGCCGGGTGGGGTGAGGACCGGTCGGGAAGCCGCCGGCGGGCGCGGGGTCGTGGGTCGCCCAGAAGTCGTACCACCGGAGGCCGGACCGGAACGCGAGCTTCGTGAGGTCCGCGGACAGCCGGTCGCCGGCGTAGAGCCGGTCGGGATGGTGGTCCGCGACCTCGGGCTCGCCGAAGTGGGCGAGGCGCCAGGCGAGGGTGAGCGCCTGGCCGTGGGTGACGAACGTGCTCACGGGGAGCGACGAGTAGGCCTCGTCGGCGAGCGTCATGTAGCCCACGATCGTGCCGCCCGAGTGGCCGATGACGACGATCGTGCCGCAGCCCGCGTCGACGCAGTCGCCGATCGCCTCGGCGACCCGCGCCCGGATGTTCGCCGCCTGCACCCGGTCCGTGAGCAGGATCCGCATGTCGCCGAACCAGTCGACCAGGAAGGAGTCGATCGCCCGGATGGCCGCGAAGTCCTGGAGCGGCTTCCACGGAATCGCGCGCAGGACGCGGAACAGGATGAAGGCCAGGATGATCAGGACGGTCATCGGGATCAGGAACAGCGGCAGGAACACGATGTCCACCAGGCGGAAGAACCCGCCCTCGCTCCCGAAACCGGACAGGATGCCGCCGATCAGGCGCTTGATCTCCCACGGGACGAGCCAGCGGAACATCTGCGCGACCGACGGCGGGCTCACGCGGGCGGCCCACCAGGCCTCGGTCATGTGCCAGGTCTGCGCCGGGTGATCCGCGGTCGCCGGCACCTGGGCGACGACGAACGGGCGCGACGCGCCCGAGAAGTCGATGTTCGCGGTCGTCGTCGGGTCGTTGGCGGGCTCGACGCCCTCGGTCGTCGCGCGCCAGGCGCCGATCAGGCGCAGGAACGGGCGGCACGCCTCGAGCAGCCACTCGCCCGGCCGCTGGCTGCCGACGCCGTGGACGAACACGACGCCGATGACGTTCGGGTCCCGATCGGGCGTGTCCGGCTCGCCCGCCGCGCGCGCGAGGCCGGCCTCGGCCTCCCCCAGCGTCTGGGCCATGCCGGCCGTCGCGTCCGGCTGCCGTCCCGTCCCGACGATGACCATGGCGGACCTCCCGCGCCGGTGTCCGGCGACAGTCGAATGCTACGCCGCGCAGCGCCGTGCTCGACGTCGGCGAGCGATCAGGCGGGCGGCGTCGCGAGCGTCGACTCGCCGGCCGGAGAGCTCTTCTCGAGGTCCGTCTGGAACCGATCTGCCTGGCGCTGGAGGCCCGAGAACAGCTGCGACGGCACGAGCCCGAACACCGCGGCGACGAGCAGCGCCGACTGGTTGAGCGAGAGGTCGAAGATCGCTGCAAGGTCCGGCGGCGGAAGGCCCCCCGAGGCCGGGTTCACGACCGTCAGCAACTCGGGCGTCTTCGCGATGAGGTACACCCCGGCGACGCCCGCCAGCCCCGAGAGCAGCGGGGTCGCAATGAGGCGGGCCAGGTGGAGCCCGAAGTCCTCGACCGCCGACGTCCGCAACGACTCGATGCGCAGCCGGTTGAGCAGACCCGCCAGGGCAGCGACCAGGTACAGCACCGCGATCGTGCCCACCTGGATCTCGCCGATGCCGTTGAGCAACGCGAGGGCGAGCGCCAGGTACGCCGTGATGCCGACGGTCAGGACGACCCAGAGCAGCCGGTTGCGAGAGCGGATGAGGCCGTCGACGCGGTCGTCGCGGAACTCATTGATCGCGAACCGGATCTCGCGCAGCACGGCCCGTGCCTCGGGCTCGGACGGCGGATCGTCGAGCGTCCGCGATGCCGGCGAGGCGGGCTCGTTGGTCCGCGGCAGGAAGTAGCGGGCCGAGTTCGGCGAGATCGTCTGGAGCGCCGTCCGCAGCCGCGCCGACAGGACGTCGCGGTCGGCGATCGTCGACCCGGTGAGGCTCAAGGCATCGTGCAACGCATCACCGGTCAAGCCGCCCGCGGGCTGGCTCGACGACGACGATCTCGTCGAGCCGGTGGAGCGTCCGCTGGACGCTCGAGTACCCGGTCGCGAGCGCCCACCGCAGGGCAGGCGTCCACTGCTCACGGTCACAGAGGTGCTCGGTCACCGCTGCCATCAGCCGATCGGCCTCCTGGGCGAGCGCGGGTTCGAGCTGTTCCGAAGCCTTCATCGCCTCGATCCGCGCCTGGAGCTGCGTCTGGCGGTCGACCAGGCTCTCCCACGTCCGTGGCTGGGCGCGATCGGGGCGGCTGAGCTGACGCCCGAGGAACGCGAGGCCGGCAACGGCGGCCACAGCCGCGGCGACGCCGTTGTAGGCGGCAGCGAACCGCACGTTGACCGACATGTCCCAGCCGGTCGTCAGGAGGTAGCGTGCCGATGCCGACCGCGGCCGCGATCCACGGACCCATCGTGCTGACGACCCACGTCCCGGCGAGATAGCCCTCGGCGTCGTGCGAGGACCCCGACCGTCGCGAGGATCACGGCGGACGCCAGCAGCAGGTGCCCGACGATCTGGGGCTGCGCGTGAGGTTCGGGACCTCGAGCGTGCCGGCACCCGCGACCGCGAACCACGCCAGGCCGAGGACGACCACGGTCACGACGATCGCGAATGACCCCGACCATGATCCGTCGTTGGTTGGAGCGTGTCCGGACGGCGTGCGACGTCGGCCATCAATCCCCCTCCGTGCGTAGCCGGATTCTAGTGACCCGTGCAATAGGGGTGGACCGACGGTCGATCCGTGCTTGACCACGGACGGGCCCGAGCTCAGGGGCACCGCCCGGCTGGCGGCTCGACGCGATACACGGGAAGCGTCTGCACCGCGCTCGGCGTGCCGCGCCCGACGCGGACCTCGAACAGGCGGGTGAGCTGGTACCTGGCCCGGATGGGGTCGAGGTCGGACGGGAACGGCCGCAGCACGTACACCGGCCGCTCGCAGATCAGGGCGTCGATGCGCGCCTCCCGCGATCCCCATCCCTCGTACACGATGTTCGTGTCGTCGACCACGAGGACGTCCGGGCGCAGGCCCTCGACCAGCCGCGCGTGCCAGAGCGGCGTCGAGGCGCCCCAGTAGGACAGGATCGCGGCGTTCGGCGGGAGCACGCCCAACATCGTGTCGACGTACGTCTGCGCCGTGCGATCGCCGTTCCGGTTGGAGACCCCGGCGTTGACAGCGACCAGGCCGACGACGAGCGCGGCGCCGAGGACGGCGGCCAGCGCCGGGACGGCACGACCGGCGCGCCGCGCTCCGAGCAGGCGAAGGGCGCCGTTGACCGCCCCGTCCAGGGCCACGCCGGCGCCGATGCCGATCAGCAGCCACGGGACGAGCAGGTAGTGCTCGAGGCGGAGGTAGTTGGCCCACACGATCAGGCCCGCGACCAGCGCGCCCCAGCAGGCGAGGCCGAACGCGACCCGGCGCCGGACGAGCAGCGCCAGGCCGATCAGCCCGACGATCGGCAGGATCGGCGTCGCCTTCGCGGCCGACAGCCGCACGAGGTCGCCCAGCGACGCCACGAACCGGGACAGGCTGTCCGCCGTGAACAGCCCGTTGTAGTCCGTGCGGAACTGCTCGCCGGTCACCAGGACCCTGAGCCGGTCGAACGTCACGGGGTCGTTGTAGACGAGCGGCGGACCCAGGGCGGCCGCGATCGGGACGTAGGCGTAGACGGCACCGCCCACCGCCGCCGCGAGGACCGGGGCCAGGAGCCAGGCGGGCTTCTCGACGAAGCGGCGCCGGCCGGCCCACAGCGCATAGCCGATGAAGAACGGCGCGACGAAGGCGGTCAGCAGGTGGTTGCCCAGGCCGAGGCCCACGAGGAGTCCGCCGAGGGCAAGGTCGCGCAGTCGGAGCTCGTCGGCCCACACGAGCGAGCGGTGGATGAGCAGGGCCATCAACGCGAGGTGGAGCGGGTTGACCTCCGCGATGAGGGCCGACGACCAGACCGTCGCGACGGCCCCGGTGGCCAGTGCCGCGATCGCCGCCAGCCACGGCCGCACGCCGACACGGCCCCCGATCGCGGTCAGGGTCCCGAGCGCGACCGCGACACACACCGCCGACAGCAGGTTCGCGCGCCAGGCCACCGATCCCAGCGGCAGCAGCTCGAACGCCCACGCGGTGAGGATGTACGTGGGGTAGCCGGTCGGGTGGGAGACGCCCAGGACGTGGGGCACGGTCTGCATCTCGCCCCAGTCGTCGAACGCCGCGCCGGGCATGAGCGTGACCACGTACACGGCGAGGGCGATCGCGATGACCGCGAGCGGGGCGGCCCGGTCGAGGCGCCGGGTCGTCGGCAGTCGGGTCATGTCGCGGCCAGCGTACGGTGCGTCGCCCGAACCGGTGTTGACCTTTCGACCGCGGGCGATAGGCTGGTGGCGCAGGTCGAACGGGGGGACCGCTCGATGGGCTTCCAACCGGCGCAGGCGCGACCCCGGCGACCCCGTCGCCTCGCGTACCGGCGCGCGCCGTGACCCACCTCCTGATCCCGGCCGAGGCCGCCTCGGACCGTGCCACGATGTGGGTCGCGGCCATCGACAGCCCGACAGATGCGACGACGCTCGAGGTCGTCGCGGCGAACGGCGCCAGGACGACGATCGCCGGCTGGGACGACCAGGTCCACGGCGGCAACCACACGGTCCAGTACGCCCGCGTTCCGCTGATCAACCTCGGGGTGCGCAGCCGGCAGCGGGTCGAGCTCCGCCAGGGCGGCACGGTTCTCGCGACCGCAACCGCGGCGACGCTGCCCGACCGCCTGCCGGGTCTCGCGGACCGGCCATTCACGATGCTGCTCGGGTCGTGCTTCGCGCGGGGGGCGGACGGGGGCGGCACGGTCGGGCGCGCCTACTCGCTCCTGCCGGCGGACGCGCGGCCGGACGTCAAGATGCTGTGCGGCGACCAGGTCTACCTCGACGCGCCGTCGTTCTGGACGGTTCTCCCGGCGACGACCGACGACGAGATCCGGCGGCGCCTCATCGAGATCTACCTGGCCGCATGGACGCAGGCGCCCGGGTTCCACGACCTCCTCGCCGACGGTCCGAACCTGTTCACGTCGGATGACCACGACTACTGGAACAACGCGCCGCACTGGTCCGTCACGGCGCCGGCGACGATGAAGGAGGACCTCCGCGGCAAGTGGTGGGTGGCCGCGCATGAGCTGTACGAGGCGTTCCAGCGACCGATGCCCGGGACACGCCGCGTGGAAATGGATGGCCTCTCGGTCCTCGTCGCGGACACGCGCACGGAACGCAGTGCGGACCCCAAGCCGGACGGCCGGTTCATGTCCGACGTCGATCTCAAGGCGGTAGGCGACTGGGCGCGGTCGCTGGAGACGCCGGGCTGCCTCGTCGTCGGTCAGCTGCTGTTCAGCGGCACGGCCGGCTGGAAGGGACGATTCACCGACTACGGCCTGCCGGACTTCCCGCAGTATCAGGCGCTGGTCGCCGCCCTCGGGACGGCGAGGCACACGGTGATCGTGCTCAGCGGCGACGTTCACTTCGGCCGCGTCGCCGTGTGCGAGATCGTGCCCGGGCGAGAGGTCGTCGAGGTGGTCGCGTCGCCGCTGTCGCTCGTCGCGCCGGTCCCCAAGAACGACTGGCGTCGGGCGCCGGACCTGTATCCGGCCGAGGCCATTCCCGGCCACATTCAGCGGCCGATCCGGACGGAGAGCGCCTACCAGCTCAACAGCAACCATTTCGCGACCGTCGAGCTCAGTCGCGGGGGCGCCGGTGGCTGGACCCGACTCCGGGTCAGGGCGTGGCCCACGGCGTTGAACGGGGCGCTGCCGGCCGCAACCGACGAATACATCCACTGGGTGAGGTGATCGATGCTGCCCGTCCGACGATCCGGTGCCGACCACGACAACAGCGAATTCCAGGAGGTGAAGGCGCTCCCGAGCGAATCGAACCTCGCCTGGATGGACCGCGTCTGCGACCCGGTCAGCGACCTGACCTCGCCCGGTGACGTGATCCTGCTCGGTGGATCGACCCTCGCCGACTTCCGCGTGCGCGTCGCCCAGTCGCACGTCCGCGACGACCTGACGCCGAGCTATTGGTCGCTCGTCGGCGTCCTGGACGGGAACCGGGGCATGCTCACCGCGCCCCTGTGGCCCTTGTCGCCGCCCGACGAGGTCCCTGCCACGAACGGGATCGTCCGGCTGCCGCTGTCCGACTTCGACAGTTCGCGGGCATGGCCGAACGTCGCCGTGATCCACTTCCCGACCCGAACCGAGGTCACGCCGGTCGATGCCGTGCTCAGCCTGCGCGGTCAGCGACCGATCGCCGACCTGCCGTCGCTCGTGCTCAGCTGGCTGGCCTTCGTCTGGGGCGCTGGCAACGGGCCGAACCCGCTCGTGAACGGGTCCGGTCTCCCGAGCGCCGTGCTGGTCGAGATCGCCTTCGGCATCGCCGAGGTCGAGCTCACGCCCGGGCTCGCATCGGCATCCTCGTGTCCTGAGGCGATCTACCAGGCCGCGAAGTGGTGGCACCACTTCTACGCCGATGCGGCGGGCGCCACGGACGATCCGGGCGCCGCCTGGCCGACCGGCCGCTATGCGCTCCGCCAACGCAGCGCCACGTACCACGAGCCAAAGCCGCCGAAGCTGTGATCGCGGACGCCATCGTCGTCGGCTCGGGGTTCGGCGGCGCGGTCGCCGCCTGCCGCCTCGCCGAGGCGGGCTACCGCGTGGTCGTCCTCGAGCGGGGGCGCCGCTGGGACGCGGCGACGTTCCCGCGCCAGCCCGACGATCCGTGGCTGTGGGACCAGTTCCACCCCGAGCGGCGCAACGGCTGGCTCGACTTCCGGATGTTCCGCCGGATGGCCGTCGCCCAGGGCGCCGCGGTCGGCGGCGGCTCGCTGATCTACGCGAACATCAGCGTGGAGGCCGATCCGGCGACCTTCGAAGCCGGATGGCCCCCCGAGATCACGTACCAGGCGCTGTTCCCGCACTACCAGTCGGTCGCCCGGACGATGAACGTCCAGCCCGTGCCCCGGGGCCAGTGGCCGGCGCGGACCGCGCTGATGGCCGAGGCGGCCGCGGCGACCGGCAACGGCGACCGCTTCCGGCCGCTCGAGCTCGCGGTGACCTTCGATCCCGCCTGGTCGCGGGACGGTCCGGATGCCAAGGACCCGTCGCGCTCGCGCCGGTTCACCAACGCGCAGGGCCGCGAGCAAGGCACCTGCATCCACCTGGGCGAATGCGACATCGGCTGCCCCGTCCTTGCGCGCAATACCCTGGACCTCAACTACCTCGCGCTGGCGGAGGCCCGTGGCGTCGACGTCCGGCCGCTCACGCTGGTCCGCTCGATCGAGCCGGCGTCCGACGGCTGGACGGTGCACCTGGATCGGATCGACGGCGGCGCGCTCCGAGCCTCGACGGAGACGGCACGGGTGCTGGTGGTCGCGGCGGGCTCGCTGGGGTCGACCGAGCTCCTGCTGCGCTCCCGGGACGTGACGAAGACGCTGCCGCGGCTGCCCGCCGCGCTGGGGTCGAGGTGGAGCGCCAACGGCGACTTCCTGACGATCGGCAACCACCCCACGCGGGACGTGCGGCCCACGGACGGGCCGACGATCACGAGCGCCATCGACTTCCGCGACGGGTCCTCCGGCGGCCGGCCGTTCCTGATCGAGGACGGTGGGTTTCCCGACCTGTTCGCGGCCTACGCCCGGGGCCGTCCGCGCTCGTTCAGCGCGTGGCGCCGGCGGCGGCTGCTGCGGGCATCGCTGCGCGGGGGCTTCGGGACGGCCGAGGCGGTGGACCACGTGATGCCCTGGTTCTCGCAGGGTCGGGACGCCGGGGACGGGCGGCTGCACCTCCGCCGGCGCTGGTGGCTGTTCGGCGGGCCGATGCTCGACCTCGACTGGGACCCCGCCGCGAGCGCGCCGACCATCGAGGCGATCATCGCGATGCACACGCGGCTGGCCCGGGCGACCGACGGCGAGCCGATCGTCCCGCCGACCTGGACGGCGGCCAGGTACCTCATCACGCCCCATCCGCTGGGCGGCTGCGTGATGGGCACGAGCCCGGCCGACAGCGTCGTCGACCACCGCGGCGAGGTCTGGGGCCACCGCAACCTGTTCGTCGCCGACGGCGCGATCGTGCCCGAGGCGATCGGCGCCAACCCGTCCCGGACGATCGCCGCGCTCGCGGAGCGGATCGCCGGGCTCATCGTCGCGGAGGGCCGATGACATGGCCGACAAGAGACGGGCCCTGATCCTCGCCGGCGGAGGCATGAAGGTCGGCTACCAGGCGGGCGCGCTCCAGGTGCTGCTCGACGAGGCCGGACTCGAGTTCGACCACGCCGACGGCACCTCGGGCGGCTGCCTCAACCTCGCGATGGTGCAGTCGGGCCTGTCGGGCACGCGGATCGCCAACAACTGGCGCGCGACCGGGCCGTTCGAGCTGACCTCCCTCCAGGCGCCGTGGCGATACCTCGCGCCATGGAAGCTGCCGTCGATGCTGACCTACGACCGCCTGAACCGGCAGCTGCCGGCCTGGGGCGTCGACTTCGACGCGATCCGCGCCAGCCCGATCGAGGGCACCTACAACGTCTACAACTTCACGGCCAAGCGGTTCGAGACGCACGACGGACCGGAGCTCACGCCCGAGCTGTTCAACGCCTGCTTCGCGCTGCCCGTGTGGTTCCCGCCGGTGGAGATCGGTGGCCAGACGTACATCGACGGCGTGTACTGGAAGGACGCCAACCTGACCGAGGCCGTGCGCCGTGGCGCGGACGAGATCTGGGCCATCTGGACGGTCGCCGAGACCGCGCCCTACCCCCGGAACGCGTACGGCCAGTACTTCGCGATCATCGAGGCCATCGCGGTCGGGCGCTTCTACGAGGAGCTGGCGGCGATCGAGGCCGTGAACGCCGCCGTCCGCGCGGGCACCGACACCGAGCACCGCGAGATCACGGTCCACGTCATCCGGCACGCGACGCCGGTGCCGCTCGACTACCTGCTGTTCTTCTCGGCGGGCGACATGGGCCGCATCGTCGACATGGGCGTCCGCGACGCCCGCGCGTACCTCGCGGCGCACGACGTCCCGTTCGAGCCCACGGGGCCGCTCGCCCCGCCGATCGGCCTGCGGTTCGTCGAGACCATGCGCGGCTGGTGGACGCCCGGCGAGGCCGATCCCGAGACGGGAGGGCGCGCCGGCGGACGCGCGGACCGGACGCTCGCCGTCAAGCTCGCGATCACCGTCGACGACATGGACGCGTTCCTCGCCGACGCGACCCGCGAAGCGCACGCGACGGGCTACGTCGACTGTCCGGCGCTGGGCGGGCGGCTGGCGATCGATCGCGGCACGTTCAACGTCATGCCCGTGGTCGGCCGGGGTGAGCGCGAGATGCGCTATCGGCTGGTCTTCCGCGACCGCGCCGGCGCCCGGTTCCTGCTCGACGGCGTCAAGCACGTCAAGCACGACGCGCCGCTCGACGTGTGGTCCGACACGACGACGCTGTTCGTCCGGATCCACCGCGGCGAGACGCCGGACGGCGAGGTCGTGGGCGCCGGGGTCATCGAGCTGCGGCTGCTCGACCTCGTCCGCCAGGCGACGACCTTCCGCGTCCTGTCAGGCGCCGACGTCGTCGCGCGCCTGCTGTCCGTGCTCGGGTTCTCGCGCTACTTCGTCGGGTCGCTGTGGAACACCTACGTCCTCCGTCGGTAGGGCGCGTCGCGAGACGTCGGTGAGGCGCACGGCATCGATGCCCTGGAGGGTCACGCCCGTGACTTCGGTCAGCTGGAACGCCTCCCGTGGCAGCGAATCCCGGACCTCGCGGGTGACCCACAGGCGGCCGTCGGGCGCCGCGTCCGCGATGCGCGCCGCGAGGTTGACCGTGCGACCGAAGATGTCGCCGTCGCGGCTGACCAGCTGTCCGCTGGCGATGCCCGCGTGTCCGGTCGATAGCCCCGATCGCGGCAGCGCATCGAGCAGGTCGAGGGTCGCGGTCACGGCCGATGACACGTCGGCAAAGCGGATGAGCACCCCGTCCCCGAGGAGCTTCACCAGGCGGCCGTCGTGCGGCCGGATGGTCTCGACGGCGACGTCGCCGAGCCGGAGCGCGAGCGCGGCCGCGGCCTCGTCGCCGATCTCCTGCGTGAGGCGCGTGAAGCCCGTGAGATCGACGAACGCGACGGCCGGCGGCGATGCGTGTCGCGACTCCAGGAAGCCAGACGCCTCGAGGATCCGCTCGCTCTCGACGATGCTGTAGTCGTCGATCGCGCGGCTCATGTGGCGTCGCGTGAGCCAGGACGTCAGGTCGACCGAGTTCCGAGCGAAGCGGGCCCAGGGCCGCAACACCCGGTTGAACGCTTCGTCCTCCGGAAGCCCGGCGATGTCTTCGCCGGTCCGTTGGACGGCCTCGGCATAGATCCCGAGGGCCGCGTCGGCCGCCCGGCGCAGACCCTCACCGAACATCCGGATCGCGCGGAGCACGAGGTCCGGCTCGCCGGTGGCGGCCAGCGCATCGAGGCAGCCGGCCAGCACGGTCTCGTCGTCGGTCGAAAGCTCGACGTCGCCGTCGGGCTCCGCGATGCCGAACGCCACGAACAGCTGGGGGAGGAGCGCCCGTCGATCGCCGAGCGACGCGGCGAACGCGTCGTACGTTCGGCCGGTCAGCGTGGTGGGCGGCTGGTGGAGCTCGTCGTAGTAGCGGAGGCTGATCCGGCCGGCCGCGCTCGCCTCGATGAGGACGTCGAGTGGCACGCCCGATTCCTCGAACGCCAGCAGGAGCCGCACCCGATGGACGTCGCCCGGGTCGTACGTCCCGTCGGCAGCCGGCTCGATGGCACCGGCCGCGGCCAGCCGATCGACCCAGGTCGTCTCCACGCCCAGCCGTCGCGCCAGCTCCGCCGTCGAGAGGCGCCCCGACACGCGGGTCGGATCGTTCGAACTCGCACCGTGGCTCATGCCGCGATTGTGCCGCGCCGATGGGCTACGCTCGGGGCGAAGCGCACACGGATCGGGAGACTCGGATGATCAGCGAACAGGCGTCGAAGCTGCTGGTGGCGCAGATCGCCCACGAGCTCAACGCCCATCAGCTCTACATGGGCATGTCGCTGTACTTCGAGCGCGAGAGCCTCAAGGGCTGGGCCAAGCTGTTCCACGACCAGGCGGTCGAGGAGGCGGGCCACGGCGGCAAGATCATGTCGTTCCTGATCGACAACGAGATCGAGTTCGCCCTGCCGGCGGTGCGCGGCGCGCCGACGACGTACCCGTCCGCCCGGGCCGCGGTGGAGGCCTCGCTCGCGAGCGAGCAGAAGGTGACCGCGCTGTTCGAGACCATGGTCAACGTCTGCCGCGACGCGCAGGACAACCGGTCGCTGCAGTTCCTGTGGTGGTTCGTCGAGGAGCAGGTCGAGGAGGAGCGCACCGCTCGCGCGCTGCTGGACCTCATCGACAGCGGCATCAACCTGTTCCAGGCGGAGTCGATGCTCGACGGGATCACCGGCTAGGCGACGGCGGGCCTCAGTAGACGCACTTGAAGCACACGTCGTAGCTCTTCACGATCGTGAAGATGCTGTTGCCGGCGTCGTTGGCGGCCCGGATGAGGATCGCGGAGTAGGGCGGCACGGCGATCTCGCCGACGTCCCACGAGACGGTCGTCGACCGCTTGTCGCCGGGCACGGCGCTCAGCTGGGTGAGCTTGGAGACGTCGATCGGCATGCCCCGAACCACGCACGGGGTGTCGTGGTTCTTCTTCGAATAGCGGGGGCAGTCGGTCATCCCGTAGACCAGGAACGAGTCGGCGGCGCCCTTGGGCTCCGTCCACGTGATCCGGTAGGTCTCGGTGGTGACGCCCGGCTCGTTCCCGGGCTTCCGGTCGACCCGCTTGAAGGTCGGGTTGCCCGGCTTGGGCGGCTCCTGTTGCGCGACCGGCGGCGACTCGGGCTCGGACGAGGTCGTCGGCTCGGCCGACGGCCCGGGGCTCGTGGAGGCGTCGCTCGAGGCGACGGCCGTCGGTTGCGGCGTGACCGAGGTGTCCTCGGCCGCCGATGACGGCTGGCTCGACCCGCAGCCGGCCAGGCTCGCGGTGAGGAGCAGCACGGCGATGGCGGTCGTTCGCACGGTCATCGGCACGAAAGGATACGTGCCGTGGCGAGCCCCCGGCAGGTCGACCCGGGATCGCGCTCCTAGCCGCCGACCGGCTGGATCGACACCCACCGGCCCTCCCACGCCATGCGGATCGGCCCGTAGTGCCACGGGGTGAAGAAGCCCTTGAACTGCTTGCGGGTGAGCTTCTTGTCCGGCCGCATGTCGTACCCGAAGGTGCGGCTCTGGAGGCCCCAGAGCGGTCCCACGACGCGGACGCTGGTGACCGTGAAGCTCGTCGTCTTGGCCGGGTCCGCGGTCGCCGTGAACCCGGTCAGCACCCAGGCGTGATTGCCGTGCGAGACCGTGATCCCCACGGGCAGCCGGGTCTTGCGCAGGCTGATCACCGCGGACCGCAGCGCCGAGCCGAACGAGTCGCTGGCCACCCGCTTGTACCGATCGTCCACGAACCGGCGAAGGCCGGCGGCCCAGCCCGCCGGATCGACGCCGTCGGACGCGGGGATGTCGTAGCGGTTGTGGTCGCGCATGTAGCGGTAGAAGCGCTCCTGCTGGTCGCGGGAGTGGTTGTCCGTGCGGTGCACGATGTTGCGCATGATCTGGACGTCCGCGGCGGTGCACCAGCGCCAGGTCTTCTGGGTGGTGAACACGCCGGGGCGGTAGAGGTCCATGCCGCCGTCCCAGGCGGCCGAGGCGGCGGACGGCGCGGCGCCCAGGGCGAAGGTCGCGAGGACGGCCGCCGCGAGCACGATCCGGGCCCGGGTGGCGAGGCGCGGGTGAGAAGCCATCGGCCCATGGTAGGCGCGGACCGCGATCGCGCCCTCGGACGGACCTCGGCTCAGCCTTGCAACCGCGCTAAATCCAGACCCAGACGACCGTCAGCGCCACGATCGCCGCGAGCGTCAGGCTGACGATCCGGTGGGTCCGGGCACCGGTGATGAGGCGGCTGAGCGCGCCGCCGCCGACCGCCCACAGCTCGGCCGTCGGGACGATGACCGCCATCATCGCGACGGCGACGAGGAGGCTCCCGGTGGCGATCGGGAGCCCGGCGGGCCGGAAGGTCGTGATCGCGCCGACGGCGAAGATCCAGGCCTTGGGGTTGATGAGCTGGAAGGTCGCCGCCTCGACCAGGCCCAGCGGGCGCGCCACCGTCCCCGCCTCCAGCCCGCCCGCATGGGCGATCTGCCACGCGAGGTACAGGAGGTAGGCCGAGCCGCCGACCTTCATCGCGACGCCCAGCGCCGGCACGGTCGTGAGCAGCGTGCCCAGGCCGGCGGCCACGGCCAGGGCCATCGCGCCGATCCCGATCGCGGTGCCCAGGACGTGCGGCGTCGTCCGCCGGACGCCGAAGGTCGCGCCCGATGCCCACAGCATCACGTTGTTGGGCCCCGGCGTGACGGAGCTGACGAAGGCGAAGCCGAGGAGGGCGAGCAGCTCGTTCATCGGGACCGACGCTACGGCGGTCCGATCGCCGGGGTCTTGTACGATCCTGCGGCGATGGACGCGCCGGCCGCGAGGGACACGATCGACGAGCGGGGTCTGGGTGCGATCGCCGTGCGCGCGTGGAAGCCCGCCGTGCCGGGCGTGCGCGAGGTCCTCCACGCGAGGTTCGCCGAACACGCCTACCCGCCGCACACCCACGACGTCTGGACGCTGTTCCTCGTCGACGAAGGCGGGGTGCGGTACGACCTCGATCGACACGACCGGGCGGCGGACCGGGCGATGGTGTCGTTCCTGCCGCCGCACGTCGTCCACGACGGCCGGCCGGCGACCGGCGACGGCTACCGAAAGCGGGCGATCTACCTCGAGGCCGACGTGCTCGGCGAGTCGCTGATCGGACGGGCGGTCGACCGGCCGTTCCTGACCGACCCGACGCTTCGAGCCCGGGTCTCGGCCCTGCACGACGCCCTCGCCTGCCCCGACGACGCGCTCGAGGCGGAGACCCGGCTCCACGACGTCGCGGCGTCGATCCGCGCGGCGCTCGGGGACGCGGACCCCGACCGCGACCGGGACGAGCGGGGCGGGCGGGACCTCGCCGAGGCGCTCCGCGCGTACCTCGACGATCGCCTGTTTGCGACCCCGACCCTGGCCGCCGCCGCCGCCGATCTCGGGGCCGGCCCGACCCGGATCGCCCGTGCGTTCTCGGACGCGTTCTCGATCCCGCCTCACGCCTACGTCGACGGCAGGCGACTCGAGATCGCCCGCGACCGCATCCTCGAGGGCCGTCCGCTGGCCGATGTCGCCGCCGAGCTGGGCTACGTGGACCAGGCGCACCTCACGCGGCGCTTCAAGCGCTTCCTCGGGACGACGCCCGGGAGCTTCGCGGGGCGCCGCCGGTCGAGGTGACGTGCACGGGCGGCGTGCAGGATGCTGCCCGGAGTCCGAAGATGATCCGATCCGGGGGGCTCGAGAGGAGACGTCCGTGCGATCGATCGGCCTCGCGTCACTGGCCTCCCTGGCCCTGCTCGCGGTCCTCGCCGCGCCCGTCGCGGCCGCGCCGCCGACGAAGGAGCCCAGCCCCATCGACCCGGTGGAGTTCCTGCCAGGCGAGGTCTGTGACTTCGCCGTCCGGCTCGAGAACGCCGGCAACCCGAAGGCGATCACGTTCGACCGACGGGACGGCCAGTTCAAGCAGAACCTCAGCGGCCGGATCGTCACGACCGTCATCAACCTGGACACGGGCGCCAGCGTCACCCGCAACTCGTCGGGGCCGGGCAAGATCTCGGTCAACGCGGCCGGCCACATCGTGATCCGGTTCGGCGGCGCGAGCGTGCTCACGTTCTTCGACGGCGACGTCACCGGTCGTGGGTTGCTCTACCTGAAGGGCGGCGGGGCCGAGTTCGAGATCGGCGACGACGGCTTCTTCTACATTCGCGCGGAGTTCCCCAAGCACGTCGAGGATCTCTGCGCGACCCTCGGCTGACTGGTGGTTCCCGATGCCTGAGCTCACCTATCGGGCGACGCTGGATCACGCGCCGGACGACGTCTTCGCGTTCGTCGCGGACGCCGAGAACAACCCGGCCTGGCACCAGCACGTCCGCGAGACGCGCTGGCTCGACGACGGCCCGACGCGGCTCGGCCGACGTGGACGGCAGACCGGCTACCTGTTCGGGCGGACCTGGCACTTCGTCGCCGAGGTGGCGGAGTGGGACCCGCCGCGCCTCGTCGCGTTCCAGGTGATCGAGGGCTACCGGGTCCGGACCACGATCGGCCTCGAGCCGTCCGGGGCGGGCACGCTGATGACGCTGACCGTGCGCACGCCGCGGATCCTCGGACGTCGGGTCGACAGCCTCGTCAGCCGCGTGATGCAGCGGACGATGGCGAAGCGAGAGCGCGGCGACATCGTCCGCCTGCGGGCCGCCCTGGCGGGGCGCGCCGCGTCGCCGGCCGAGTCGGCCGCGCCTAGCTCGACGCCGGCGGTTCCCCCATCGGGCTGACCAGCTGGAAGTAGTTGCCGTCCGGGTCGCTGAAGGTCGCGATCCACGTGTCGGGTGCCATGTCGAAGCTGTAGGGCTCGCGGACGACCGTCGCCCCGGCCGCCTGCAGCCGCGCGAACTCGCCCTTCACGTCCGGCGTCTCGATGTTGATGATCAGTCGCCCGGGCTCGGTGTTCGCCCCGTGGACCTCGCTGTGCGGCCCGACGGTCAGCCCGCCCGAGCCGATGAGCCAGCCGACGTAGCCGCCGTCGTCCCACCCCGGCTTCCCGAACAACTTCGTGTAGTAGTCGGCCAGCCGCGGCGCGTTCTCCGACCCGATGAGGATGCTGTTGAGGTTCATCTCGACTCCTCCGTCTGCGGGATCACGGTACCCAGAGCTGGTGCATCTGGCCAGCCCGTCCGACCGGCAAGGGCGTGGACCGCGTCTCGATCGACTACCGCCGCTGGCTGGGCGAGATCGCCGCGCTCGATCGCTGACGCGCGCAGTTGCGCCCACGCACTGCCACCATCGGCGCGGTGCGACGGGACGACTTCGCGGTAGACGCGGGCGGCGCCCGGACAGAGGCTTGTCGCATGCGCATCCGCCGGGGGACGCGCCCGATCGCGCTGGTCGGGCTGCTCGCGATCGTGGTCGGCCTCGGCGCGCCCGCCTCGAGCCCCGCGCCGGTCGCCGCGGCGGTCCATGCCGCAGCGCTGCCGTCGACGCCGGCGACGTGGCCGTTCGAGCGGCTCGAGATCGGGTTCGCGGACTCGCCGGGTGGCGCCGCCGACCTGCGCACCGACGCCCCGTTCGGGCTGCGCTACCAGTACCTCGCGGGCGGCGTGAACACCGGCAACGGCTGGGCGACCTGGAACACCAACGGCGACTTCGTGAAGTGGTACGTCCAGGACTCGGTCGCCAACGGGATGGTCGCCGTGTTCCCGTACTACCAGCTGCTCCAGAGCCTGCCCGCCACCGGCGGCGGCGAGGCCGCGAAGGACCTCAACAACCTCAAGAACGCCACGACGATGTCCGCCTACTGGGCGGACGTCCGGCTGTTCATGCAGAAGGCAAGCGCCGGCGCGTCCGGTCACGCGGTCGTGCTCCACGTCGAACCCGACCTGTGGGGCTACATCGAGCAGGCCGCGACGGGCGACGACGCCTCGACCGTCCAGGCCTCGGTCGCGTCGAGCGGCGACAGCGACCTCGATGGCCTCCCCAACACGGCCGTCGGCTTCGCGAGGGCGTTCGTCCGGCTGCGCGACGAGTACGCGCCGAACGTGCTGCTCGCCTACCACGCCTCGGTATGGGGGACCGGCATCGACCTCCACCACAGCCAGACGTCGAACGCCGAGACCGACGCGCTCGCCGCGAAGGCGGGCGCCTTCTACGAGTCCCTGGGCGCCGACTTCGACCTCGTGTTCACCGACCTCGCCGATCGTGACTCGGGCTTCTACGAGCACCAGTACGGCGACGGCGGCGCCGCGTGGTGGAACGCGTCGGACTTCCCGCGCTACGGGCGCTTCATCGGCGGCCTGTCCGCAGGCACCGGCAAGCGGGTCGTCGTGTGGCAGATCCCGATGGGCAACACGCTGATGCGCGCGACCGACGACACCTGGGGCCACTACGCCGACAACCGGCCCGAGTGGTTCCTCGAGGACCTCGACGACGGCCACCTCGCCGCGTGGCGGGACGCGGGCGTCGTCGCGCTGCTGTTCGGTGGCGGTGCCGGCGGCACGACCTGCGCGTGCGATGCGACGGGCGACGGCACGACGAACCCGGCCGCGTCGGGGACCCACACGCGCGTCCAGCCTCTCCGCCGACGACGACGGCGGCTACCTGCGCGATCGGGTCGGGGCCTATTACGACGCCGGCGGCCTGTCCCTCGTCCCGGGCGACGACACGCCGCCGCCGCCCCCGCCGCGACGATCCGCCGCCCGGCGGCACGCCACCGCCGGTCGACTTCGCGACCGGCGCGACCGCCAAGCCCGACCCCGTCCGCCGGCGCCACGACACCACCGTCACCACCCGCGTGAAGGCGTCGGCCGCGACCAGCGTCCTCGTCGACGTCGAGATCTACGGGCCCAAGGGTCACCGGGTGAAGCAGCGCACCTGGACCGTGGCGCTCGCCGCCGGCGTGCGCCGCACGCTCGCCTTCGACTGGCACGTCAAGCGGACGCGCGCCAAGGGCCGCTACACGGTCAAGGTCGGCGTGTTCCTGCCGGGGTGGGCCGGGCTCCTCGAGTGGAACGACCGGGCCACGACGTTCCGGGTCCGCTAGCCGTCGGACGCCCCGCAACGGCTCAGCGGACCTCGATGTCACGCACCTCGAGGACGGCGCCCGGATCGAACTGCGTGATGACGAACACGAGCCGGACGTCGACCGACTCGAGGCCGGGCCGCCAGCCATGCGCGTACGCGTGGTCCACGAGGTCGCCGTCCTCGGTCGAGCGGACCTCGAGGTCGATGCCGTCGGGCGAGAACAGCATCCCGTCGGGCGACGCGTCGGGGACGGTGAGGAGCCGTTCGCTGAGCCTCCCGTTGGGGACGGTCGCGACGCCGAGCGGGATCTCATATCGGCCGGTGTGGTCGATGGGGAGGGATAGCCGGTCCACCGTGAGCGGCACGGCGATCGCCGCCACCGACGGATCGATCGCCGGAAGGGGCGACGCGCACCCATCCGGCGGCTCGCCGATGCACGGCACGTCCAGGTCGACGCCCGTGTGCACGATCACCTCCGGCTCGTCGGTGCACAGGATGTCGACCTCCCGCTGGAGCCCGCCGCAGATCCGCTCCGCGGTCCTCGTCCGGCCGCCGGCCATCCGGAAGCGCGCGGCCGACAGCCAGCCGTCGTGCCGAACGAGGGCGATGTCCTGCACCTTGGCCTCGTTGATCCCGGCGCGGCCGACCAGGGCCTCCACGATCGCCGCGCACCGCCCCTCGCTCAGGCGCAGCTCGGCGCAGCCCGCGGGGTAGGGGAGGGTCGACATCGCGAGGCTCGGGAGGAGGAGCCAGGCGCCGGCGGCGACCAGCGCGAGCGCGATCCCGACGGCGAAGGTGGTGGTTCGTGACACGCCGCCAACTCTCGGGCCGGCGACGGCGGGCGACGACCGGTGGGGCCCCGCAAACGCCGTGAAGGGACGTCACCCAACGGGTACGGGCGCGACGGCGACCGCCGGGTAGCCGTCAGGGCCAGTCGTCCTCGGTCCAGACCTCGTCGTCGAGCGCGGCCGGTCGGATCGACCGGGCGACCTCCATCGCCTCGTCGGCGCGGGCGAGCGCGACCGATCGGGCGTTCGGGTCGAGCTCCTCGAGGCGGTCGGCGATCGCCGCGACCTCGCGATAGATCCGGGCGACCGCCGCCCAGTCGCGGACGGCGAAGGCCTCCTCGAGGTCCACCACCCGATGCCGGATGTCGGCCTCGAGCGCCGCCACCTCGGCGGCGATGGACCGCCCGAAGCGGTTCCGGGGTTCGATGTCCTCGGTCATGGTTCGAGGGTACCGCCGCTCCGCGTTGAGGGCCGGTCGGGCACGATTCGGGATCTGTGATCGTGGCGAGGTCGCCCGGTTGGAGCACGCGCACATCGGCGCCCGGCGCCACGTCGGCGGCGTGGCCCGCGAAGCGCGTCCCCGGCTGGCGGAGCGGCCGGTCCCAGACGCGCGACAGGCGACGCGGATAGAGCGTGCCCCAGTGGATCGGGACCGCGGCCGACGCGCCCAGCCGCGCGAGGAGCTCGGCGGCCGAACGCGGCCCGAGGTGCCCGGGGCCGAGGTGCGGCCCCCACGTCCAGACCGGCAGCAGCGCGAGATCCACACGACCGGCCAGGCCGTCGAGCTCCGGGAACGGTCCCGTGTCGCCGGCAAAGTAGACCGCGGGGCCGCCGGACGCTCGGACGCAGGTAGCCGACGGGCTGCGCCCGCGGCGCCCCCGGCGTGATCCAGTGCCGGGCCGGGACGACCTCCACCTCGAGCGATCCGAGCCCGATCCGGTCTCCGGCCGCCACCTCGAGCACCGGTCCGGCGACGTGCTGCGCCGCACGCTGCCCGAGCCCCCTCGGCACGATGACCGTCGCCGCATCGCTCACGGCAGCCAGCGACCGGGGATCGAAGTGATCCGGATGGCCGTGCGAGACGAGCACGGCATCGATGCCCTCGAACCAGGCGGCGTCGGGGGTCGGCCCGTGGCGCTCGAGCGGCCCGAGCCGGGTCCGCAGCAGCGGATCGGTCGCGATGCGCACCCCGCCGAGGTCGAGCACGGTCGTGGCGTGCCCGACGAACCGGACGCCGACCGTCCCGCCCACCGTCGTGGCCTCAGCCGCCGCGCACCAGCGTGTCGGCGCCGCGGCCCGGCACCTGGCGAAGCCGAGCCGGGTGGCGCAGGAGCGTGACGAGGCCGCCGAGCAGCGCGCCGGCGCTCGTCTCGATGAGGTCCGCCATCGTGTCCCGGTAGGTGAGGTTCATGCCGCGCGCGCCCAGCTTGAGGCCGACCCATTCGGCGATCTCCCAGCCCGTGGCCGCCGACGTGCCGGTGGCCGCGGCGACTCCGGCCGCCTCCCAGGGCGTCTTCGTGCGAGGCGTCACCAGGGCGCCGACGACGGACGAGAGGATGGCCCCGTTCGCGAAGTGGATGGCGTCGTCGACGTGGGCCCGCTGGTAGATGCCCACGGCGTTGCCCGCGGCGTCACCGAGCAGCGGCAGCGTGACGGCGAGGTCGAGCTCGCGGGGATAGGGTTCCTCGCGCCCGCGCAGCCGCCACGCGATCGGGACGACCAGCAGGGCCCCCGTGTAGCCGACCGCGCGCACGCGCATGCCCTTGCCGCTGTAGCGCGGCGTGTCGGCGTTGCGAAACGCGTCGACGGCGAGCGCGATGACGGCGGCCTTGGCGGCCGCGATCGCGGCGAACCAGGCGATGTCGGCGACGCTCGGTGGCCTCGCGGCCGGCGGGGTGGCGGCGGTGCCCGAAGGTTCGCCGGCGGACCCGGGGTCCGTGTCGGTCGAGGTGTCGGCGTCGGAAGCAGGCGTGAGTGTGGTGGCCATGTGCGCCATCATGCGGCGCCCGGCCGATCGGCGCGCGCGCTGGATCGGCGACGCGCTACGGCGTCGGCGGCAGCCAGCGCGGCGGGGACGGCGGCGGAGGCGGCAGGAGTGTCGGCCGGGTTGGCCGGTGCCCGCGGCGCCCGACGACCAGGAAGCGCACCGCGGCGGTGACCGCGGCGGCGATGGCCGCGCCGACGATCCCGACCGTCAGCACCGGGGCCCAGAAGTCCTGCAGGAACCCGAGGACGGGAGGCCTTCCGCACTCCCGCCCCACCACGACGGACATGCCGGGCACGCAGCCCTGGGTGGCCTGGGTCAGCGCGACGACGACGACGCCGCCGATGCCCGCCACGAACGCCGCGAGCACGCCGTGGAGCGTCCCGAACGAGCGCGCCCCGATGGCGGCCGCGACCGCCGCCACGACCTGCCAGAACAGCGTGATCGACACCAGCCAGACGAAGAAGGCGAGCAGGAACTCGTCGCGATCCCGGATCGCGGGGTCGACGGCGGCGTGCATCCCGAAGTACAGCGCCACGGTCGTCGACGCGACGCCGATGGTCGCCGCCAGCCCGACGACGATCGCCCACCGCGTCCGGAGCTCCGGCCGCTCGATCGTCGGTGGGGCATCCGTGGCGTCGAGCCCGCCCCAGGTCGCGACCGGGTCGGGCGGGATCCGGGCATAGAACGGCGCCGCCGCCCACGGGATCAGCACGAGCAGGAGGAAGAACACCAGGACCAGCGGCTCGTCGATGAAGACCCGGACCTCGGTGCCGAGCACGAGGCGCCACAGCCACTCGGGACCGACGAGCGGGATCAGGCACTGCACCGCCGCATAGAGGTCGTTCGGGAGCGCCAGCGTGAGCTCGACGGCGTCGCGACGCCGACGACGATCTGAAACACGGCGATGGCGATCGTCAGCAGAGCCGCCGCCCCGAGGGCGATCGGCAGCGATGCGCGCCCCGGCGAACGCAGGCGCGTCGCGACGGGCAGCCACAGACGTGCTGTCGCGACCAACCACGCGACGAACAGGATCGCGCCGATCCCCAGGACGATCGCGAGCCAGACGTGGAACGGGTTCGAAGTCGGGTCGCAGCAGCACCGAGTCGTCGGAGAAGGGCGGTCGTGCAGGCCGAGACGCTGTCCGACGAGGAGGCCGGCGACGAGCGCGAGGCCGAGCGGGACGACGCGGACCGAATTTCGGCCGGTCGCGAGATAGGCGAACGTCTGGCGCCACGTCCCGAGCGCGACGATGAGCCCGACGAGTGGTCCGAACGCGAATGCGGCGAGGCCTCTCGCGGCGATCGAGTTCAGACCCGTGAAGCCGATGACGAGCGCGACGTGCTCGTAGGCCAGCGAGCCAACGATTCCGATGCCGAACGCATCGAGCAGTCCGAGCCGCAGCAGTGGCGACGGGTCGTCGATCACGTCGACGCGGTGTGCCGTCGACGGGTGCCAGGCGACCAGCCGTCGGAGCTTCGACCGCGACGGCTCCTTGGACGCCGCCGACGCCAGCACGCGGCGGATCTCGGGTTCCCGTGTGGAAGCGCGAACGTCCGCGTCGTGCTCGCGGGCACGCAGGATGGCGCTCCGGATGATGTAGACGAGGGGGACGAGGACCACGAATCGCCAGCGCGATGCTCACGATGGTCGCCGGATCGGTCGCCAGCATCGGGCAACAGCGTCAGCGCGAACGGGAGCATCGCCAGGATGAGCAGGGCGCGCCACAGGCCGATCGCGTAGTAGGAGAGGTCGACATCCCCGTTGCGCAGATGCGCGAGCTCGTGGAGGACGATGGCGCGGAAGGCCGGCCGATCGCGGACCGAGAGCGGGACCAGGCCGCCGGTGAACGCGAGCTCGCGGTTGCCAGGCGGGCCGAACGCCAGGCCGACCGCCCGCTGATCGACCGGCTGCCAGCGCAGTGCGGGCGCCGGCTCGACCCCGAGCTCGGTCGGCGAGCGACGCAAATGCATCGGCGAGCTCGGGCGACGTCATCCCGAGCGAACGGCCGGTAGCGACCGTCGCACTCGTGCGACCGCGATGCCATAGGCGATGGCCCCGCCGGCGAGCAACGCGGCGACGCCGATCACGACGCCCCGAAGAAGCGGCGCGTTGACGATGCCGCGAGGCAGGCGTTGTTGGCAGCAAGCTCGGCGTCGGAGGGGAAATGGTCCAGCGGCAGCCTGCAGGCCAGGAGCGCCCGGCCGAAGGCCGCCTGATCGGTGAACAGGACCCCGTAGACCCACTCGAAGGCGAACAGGCTGACGCCGACGATCGCCACGATGAACAGCACGAATCGGAACGTGGTGTCGGAGGGGAAGGCGAAGGGGTTCAGCCGCATCGGCGCACCCGGCTCGGCCTGACGCGTCGCGCGTCAGGTGACGATGGCACCCACGATCGCGTCGGCGACGACGTTGGCCTTGTCGCGCTCCATGCCCATCCGCTCGGCGGTCTTGAGGGCGACCTTGCGGACTTCGGCCAATTGCTCCTCGGTGAACGGCAGCGGCTCATCCGGCGGCTTCGCCCCGGCCTTCGCGGCCCCGTCGTCCTTGGGGCCATCGGCCGCCTCGCCCGGCTTCGGCTTGCCGTGGAGCAGGCGCTTCACGAACGCCTGGATCATCGGCTTGGCCTCGTCCTTGAACGTGGTCTGGAGCTCGCCGACGACGTAGCCGATCACGCTCTTGGCCGCCTCGAGGGCGATCGGCGTCACCAGCACCGCCGCGGCCGCGGCGTCGACGCCGAACCCCAGCATGTCGTCGGTGCCGCTCCCGCCCTTGGAGGACCGGGACGGGTCGAAGTACGCCTGGGACATCGGCCCGAACAACGGCGCCTCCTCGGGCGCGACCTCGTCGACCGTCGTCCGGGCGAGCGCGGCCACCACGGCCTGCTCGTCCTGCGGGCTCAGTCCGGCCGGCACCGCCGCCGGGACGCCGTCACCGCCCATCGCGCGTCCTCCCCGTGCTGCCCGGGCACGGAGCGGGCCGTCTGGCGCGCGAACGCCCCCGCCCCCTCCCGAGAGGTGTGCGCCTAAGTCAACACCAAGCGTCAATCCCGAATCGCGATCAGCCCTTGCGGATCTGGAGCGTGATCGAGCGGTCCGTGATCTTGGTGTCGCGCGCGAGCAGGAACGCCTTGGACAGGATGACCGAGAGCGTCGGGTCGTCGTCGAACGGCAGGAAGAGCTTCTCCGAGGGGCCGCCGCGGCCGGGCACGATGCACAGGTAGGTGTCCGCGGGCGACATCAGGATGTTCGCGCTGCCCAGGTGGATCCGGTACGTCCGCAGGTCGCCGCGCACGACCAGCCACCGATCGGTGAGCTCGAGCCGGTCGGCGATCGCGAGGCCCGGGATCAGGCGCGCCAGCGCGTCGCGCCGCGTCGCGGTCGATTCGCTCAGTGGCAGGTCCCAGGCCGTCCGCCAGTACGCGCCCAGCTGGTCATGGCGCTCCGGCGCGCCGTCGGGCCAGACGTAGTCGGCGCCGATCGACGTCACCGACACGAACAGGTCCACGTCGCGCATCGCCTCGGAGAACACGATCGGCGGCACGTCCGCCAGGCGCATCAGGTCGTCGACCCGCCCTTGCCGCACGAACCGCACCTGGTCGGTGGTGCAGTGCTCGACCGTCCCGGCGTAGCCCTGGAGCTCGTGCTCGATCGCGTCGTGCCAGAACTCCGCGCGGATGGCGTGGGTCTTGAACTCGCGCTTGGCGATGCCGTTGTAGCCGCCGTCGTACGGCCCGAGGAAGTTCGAGCCCCATCGGCGGGCGGTCATCAGGGCGCGGGCCTGCGGGTAGCGCAGGATGTGGCCGGCATACCGGTTCGACCAGTGCTCGGTCTCGGCCTCCGCTGGGGTCAGGACGTAGACCTCGCGGAACGCCTGCTTGAACGGCTGGCGGACCTGTCGCGCGAGCAGGCCCGTCCGCCAGGCGGCGACGTCGGTCTCGGTGGCGTCGATCGGGTGCCACAGCCGGATGCGGTCCGCGGCCCTGATGTCGACCGCGGACCCGTCCGCGGCCACGAACCCGTCGCCGTCGCGCATCGCGGTGTTCGCGCTGCCGTCACGAAGCACCGTCCAGATCAGCCGGCGCCCGATCGTGCCCGTGAGCGGATGCTCGAGGTATCGCGAACGCCAGTCGGCGACGGCCCACTCCCGGTCCTCGGTGAACAGGTCCTCGATCCGGCCGCGTTCGAGGCCGAGCGCTTTCCGGAGCTCCTTCACCTGCTCCTTGGCTCGGGTGACGGCCGCCTTCTGGTCGGCGATCGCCGCGGGGACGGTCGTCGACTCCCGGCCGTCGGGCGCACGCCACGTGAGCCGGACGTCGTCCCCGTCGATCGCCGCGACCGCCACGTGGTCGCCGACCTCGATGTCCAGCCGCCCGTCGGCGTCGAGACCGTAGGTGGGGACCGCGAGCTCCAGCAGCTCCGAGGGGCTGATCCCGGCCCGCTCCGCCGCGACGTCGAGCGCCTTCGCGATCTGCTTGGACACGTTGCGGTTGCCGATCGTGGCCTTCATCCGCCCCAGCGCGCCGATCGCGTCGGACCCGGCGCGCGATCCGAGCGCCGCCGCCGCGCTGTTCGCGAGCCGCTCGTCGCGCACCTCGTTGCTCGAGGTCCCGGAGGTGCCGAAGTGGAGGCCGATGTCGAGCAGGATCGCGTCGACCCACGGCTCGTCGACGGCCGCCGCCGCCCACATCGCGCCCCGCACCAGCGCCACGTTGGCGTCCACGATCGCCGGGTTCCAAACGACGTAGGCGCGGCCGCCGTACTCGTACGTCCGCCTGGTCTGGTTGTGCGCCGCGACCATCGCGTCGTCGAGCATGCCGTGGACCATGTCGCGCGCGTCCGTCGCCGCGACCAGCTCCGCCGTCGTGCTTGCGCCACGCCGACGCCGGCACCACGCCGCTCGCGAGCGAGCAGTGGACGAACAGCGCGGCCTGGGCCGGGCTGAAGTTCGCGAGCCGCGGGCGCCACGCCTGCCCCCAGGCGTCGGCGACGTCGACGAACGACGGATCGACCGGTGCGGCCACGACGACCTCGCCCGGCCGGTCGTCGAGGGCACCGGCCGAGCCGCCCGGGATGAGGGTCAACGTCGGCTGCGATCCGAGCAGCGCCAGCAGCCGGGCGCGGTACTTCAGGGCCTGGGTCGCCCCGTAGGCCCTGACCCGGCCGACCGTTTCGGCGAGCGCCCGGATCGGCTCCCGCAGCTCGCCGACGCCACCCTGCTTCACGACCCGCTCGGCGGCCGCGACCGACTGGCTCGCGAGCGAGACGTCCAGCATGTTGTCGTGGACGCCCGCGTCGCGGAGGGCGTCGTTCGTGAGCGCGAGCAGCAGCCCGACGTCGCCGCGGCTGAACGGCGGCCGCTTGCCCACCGCCGCGAGGATGCGACCCATCGTCCAGGCGGCCGAGGGGTTCTCGCCCCTCGCCAGCAGCTCGGCCACGGATCCAACGGCGCTCGCGCGCTGCATCAGCACGATCACGATCGAGCGCAGCTCGTCCGGGGACGCGGCCTTGAGGGCCTGGACCTCGGGCAGAGCAGCGTAGTCCACGTACACGCCCCGGGCCGCCGCGATCGCCGCGTCGACCGCCGGACCGGCGCGGAGGAGGTGCTCCTCGAGGCTGAGGTCCGCGAGCTGCCCCTCGACGGCCAACGTCAGCCCCCGCGGAGCGGCGTCAGCTTGACGAACCCGACGTCGAGGTCGGCGCCCAGCGTGACCTGGTGGTCGAGCTCGGTCTCCTGCCTGCCGTTGACCATCACGAAGAACCCGTTGCGCAGGAAGCTGTCGATCGCGATGTCGGCCTGCCGCTCCCACTCGATCCGTCGTGGCGCCGGCATCACGAAGCCGCGACGGCCGGGTGAGGCGCCGTCGGGCTGGACCAGGCCGACGAACTCCGACCCCGGAGCGAGGTTGTAGCGGGCGACCTCCTCGCGGACGCGCAGCCGGATGAGGTCGCGCAGGGTGATCCGGTCCGGTACGTTCGGGAGGTCGATGCTCCCGGTGGGCGTCCCGGTCGCCGTGCGGTCGTGGATCGTCAGCGTGGCCATGGCCGGGAGTATGGCCAACGGATCGAGGGTGGGGCAATCGGACGATCGGACCGTGCCGCTGCCACCATCGGCGAGCCGCCAGACGCCCCGCTTCGGAACGGCTACGCAGTGCCGCCGCGGACGCCCGAATCGGGCCCCGGCGAGGCCTCGCGCCGACCACCTGAACGATTCGCGCCATCCGCCCCCTCATCATGGGTAGACCGTGGTCATTCGGCCACGGCGATGCCCAGGGAGCCCGATGGATCGCGATCTCGTCGAGCGAGCCCGCGCCGGCGACCAGGACGCGTTCGCAGAGCTGGTGCACCAGACGAGCGACACGTTGTTCGGGATCGCCCGCCGGATCCTGCGAGACCCCGAGCTTGCCGAGGACGTCCTGCAGAACGCCCTCGTGACCATCTGGCGAAAGCTGCCCCACCTCCGCGAGGCGGATCGCTTCGAGGGGTGGGCATTCCGGATCCTCGTCAACACCTGCTACGCGGAAGGTCCGAGTAGCCGGCGTTGGACGGCCGTCGTCCGCGAGCTGCCCCTCGAACGGGCGGACCACATCGACGACGTTCAATCGTTCCTCGACCGCGATGAGCTGGAGCAGGCGTTCCGCAAGCTCCCGCTCGACCAGCGGGCGGTGTTCGTCCTCCACCACCACGTGGGCCTGCCCCTCGTGGAGGTCGCCGAGACGCTCGGCATCCCGGACGGCACTGCCCGATCGCGACTCCACTACGCCACCCGGGCGCTCCGCGTCGCTTTCGACGAGGCGCGCGCCTTCCAGCCGCTCCAGGGGGAGCTTCCGGCATGAGCGACGACCGCGAGTTCCTGCGCGCCACGAGCGATTGGCTCGAGGCGGGCTCCGATCGCACGCCGCCCAAGGCCGTCGACGCCGTCCTCCTGGCCGTCCGAACGACTCGACAAGACCGGGTTCTCCCGAACCCGTGGAGGTCCATCGACATGAGCGGACTCGCCAAGGCGTTGGTCGCCGCCACAGCGGTGGTGGCGATCGCGCTGGCCCTGATCAACTTCGGACCATCGACGCAACAGCATCGGCGTCCTCCCGACGCCGACCCCCAGCCCTACGCCAACTCCCTCCCCCACGCCGACGCCGCAGGTCCTCTCTAGCGACTTTGCGCCGCTCGACCCCGGTCGCCGCTACGCGTTCCCGAGCCGAGGGACCAATCCAGGGATCTCGTTCACCACGCCAGCCGGCTGGACGGGGAGCGCCGGCATCCCCGCGACCATCGCGTCGAAGGACTATGGGGATTCTGGCCCCACTGCGCCGCTCCTCTTTCCTCAGCCCTTTGACCATGGGTTCAAGGACCCGTGCACCGACCACACGCCCGTCGTGCCGGCCGCGGGCTCCGGGGCCGCCGGGCTCCTCGCCGTCATCGCCGATCAGCCGGGCCTCGACGCGGGCCCGATCACCGACGTGACCGTGGGCGGCCACGACGGGAAGTACGTGGACTACACCGTCACCACCGATCCCGCAACCTGCGGAAACGGGCAGGACGGCTTCTGGATCTGGGGCACCTGCCCGGCGCCGGTGACCGTCGGATGCGAGGACGTTGGCGCCGGAGACCGTCGATTTGGCGTCTCGCTGAACTCCCATGAGCGTGCCTATGCGATCAACGTCGACGGCAAGACCGTCACGTTCTTCACGAGCGTGCCGCTCGATCTCCTGGCCGCCGATCGCCCGGAGCTGCAGCAGGTCCTCGACTCGATCGAGTTCGAACCCGCTCGCTGACGACCCGGCCCGCCACGCGGGCCATCCCCGCCCATCTCGCCCATCCCTGGTTCGGGCTGCCCCGAACCACCAACTCCGAGGAGAACCCCGATGCGTTCCAAGCGCTTCCTCCTGATCTCGATCACGGCGGTCGCCCTCGTCTCGATCGCCGGCGCAAGTGCCGTCCTGGCCACGCCCTCGTCGGGCGTGACGACAACCACCTTCGCGGTCGGCGCGTTCGACGAGTTCGACGCGAAGGTCGTGGACCCGGACTTCCAGGTCCGGCTCAGCACCAAGGGCACCTCCGACGTGCACGTCCTCGAGAACCGCCTCGCCCCCGGCGCGACGTTCGGTTGGCACTCCCACCCGGGACCGAGCCTCGTGGTCGTCAAGACCGGCGCGCTCTGGGTCTACAAGGGCGATGAGCCCGGTTGCGAGCCCGAGATCGTGCACGCGGGCCACGGCTTCGTCGACGGCGGCTCCGACGTGCACATGGTGCGCAACGAGGGCTCGGTCGAGACGGTGGTGTACGTGGTCTCGATCGTGCCCACGGGCGCGACCCGTCGGATCGACCAGCCGGCACCCGCGGGCTGTCCCTCCTGACCGGTGTCCCAGGCCGGGCGGCCCGTCCGTCCGGCCTGGCACCGCACCGCCTGGCTCGCCGCCAAACGGGCATCGGCGCACGCGATTGCCGGACCCCGGATACTGGCGCCGTGACATTCGACCTGATCGTGTGGCCCGTCGCCCGCCAGCTCTCGACCGAGGAGGCATTGGCCGAGGTCGAGCGGTTCGGCGGGCGCCCGTCGTTCCTCGGCGGCCACGACAAGCGCCTCGACCCGTTCATCGCGGCGATCGAGGCTCGCTACCCGGGGATCCGCCGGGGGCAGGGCGACATCCCGTGCGAGTTCGACGTCATGCGCGACCACATCTTCCTCGGCATCTCGTGGAGCCGGGTCGAGGAGGTCGTCCAGGTCGTGTCCGAGGCCGCCTGGCGGACGGGCGTGGCCGTCTACGACCCGCAGCGCGAGGCGGTCGGCCTGCCGGCGCCGTTCGCGAGCGAGCCACTGACGTCGTCGGGCGTCGAGGGCCATGTCGCCGCGGCCGAAGGCGCAGTTGGCACCATCGAGCAGAGCCTCACCTTCCGCGTCGACGAGGACGATCCGGCCGAGCTCCTGTCCCAGGTCAGCGACACCGCCCGCGCCTCCGGCTACACGATCCGAAGCCCGCTCGGCTTCGAGATCACGCCCGACATCGAGGCCGAGGTCGCCGCCGACCCCACGCGGCTGCCGACGAAGCTCCAGACCCCGGATCGGAAGACCGAGCTGCTCAACGACCTGTCGTCGCGGACGTCGGGGACGCGCCACCAGGCGATCGGCCAGCTGGCGGCGTGGGATCCCGATCCGGACGTGGCCGCGGCCCTGCGGCCGATGCTGCTCTCGGACGACGTCTACGAGGCGAGCCAGGCGGCGACCGGCCTCGCCCGCCAGGGCGACATCACCGACTTCCCGGCCCTCCTCGACCTCGTCCACCGCATGTCCCCCGACGACGGCGGGACGTTCGAGGCGATGCTGCTCGTGCTGCCGCCCGCCCTGAACCTCGCGCGGCAGGCGGGTCCCGTCGCGCTCGACGGCCTCAAGTCGCGGGCGCGCCAGTGGCGCGGCGACCTGTCGGCGCGCGCGCAGCCCTGGCAGGCGGAGGCCTACCGGGCGATCGACGACCTGCTCGAGGCGAGCTAGGCGCCGGCCTCAGGCGTCGAGCGCGGCCTCGGCCTCGCCGAGATGCTCGTCGCGGTGGTAGTGGCGCCGGATCCAGCGGGGGTGTGATCTCGAGCACGATCGCGGCCAGGTCGTCCGGGTAGGCCTCGATCCGAGCGTCGAGCGTCTCCGCCGCCTCGATCGCGATCCGCGTCGCGTCGCGCGGCGGCACCGCGGCCCAGATCGGCAGTGACAGGTCGTTGACGACGAGGTCGATGTCGACCTCGGTGTCGCGGCCCGCCGCCTCGATCCGGTCGAACATCGCCAGGCAGCGGCGGTCCCAGAACGCGAGATGGACGAACACCATCGACACCGTCCAGTGCTCGCCGACCGGGCGCCGGAACTGCTCGTCGGTCAGCGACCCGGCGAGCGAGCGGATGCGCGCGGTGGCGGCGCGGTTGGCGTCGAGGATCGCCGGATCGAGGGCCACGGTCTCTCCTTGCGGTTCGGCTAGCCGGCCGGCGGGCCGTCGGGCGCGTCGAGGAACGCGAGCACCGTCGACGCGAACACCGGCGAGGTCAGGATGTTGTAGTGCTGGACGCCGGGCAGGATCGCCAGCGCGTGGCCGCCCTTCGGCCGGCCCTCGCCCATCCAGCCGCCGTCGCGCTGGCCGCCGTCGAGCAGCGCGAACGCCTCGACCGCATGGCTGGGCGGGAACATGTCGGCATCCGCGGCCATGAACATCATCGGGACCTGGATCCCGCGCACCTCGTCGCTGAAGTCGAAGTCCTGGGCCATCGAGGCGCCCATCTTGTCGAGCAGCCGCGGGAAGTCCTCGGGCCGCGGCGCCAGCGCGCACGTACGACTCGTACATCGGCGTGCCCTTGAGGTTGTCCGCGGCCGCGGCGTTCACCTGGCCCTGCTGGTCGAGCATGTCCGCGTAGATCGCGCTGCGCTTGACGTTCGCCGACACGATCACGAGCTTCCGGATGAGCTCCGGGTGGTTGACCGCGGTCTGGAACGCGACCCCGCCGCCGAGCGAGTAGCCGACGAGGTCGACGTGCTCGAGGCCGAGGTGCTCGATCAGGGCGGCGATGTCGTCGCCCATCGTGACGAGGCTGAGCGGCCGGTCGACGTCGGCCGTGCGGCCGTGGGCCTGGAGGTCGGGGAGCACGACGCGGTGCCCGGCGGCGAGCTGGTCGGTCACGGGTCCGAACATCTCCCCCGACCCGAGTCCGCCGTGGAGCAGGACGAGCGGCCGGCCGCTGCCGTGGATCTCGTAGTAGAGCCTGATCCCGTTGACATCGGCGTAGGCGCCGGCGCCCTTGGTCTCGGTCGTCCAGTCGGTGGTCGTCATCGGGACGCTCCTCGTGCTGGTCTGCGGTGGGGTTTGGCTCGACGGTACCCCCGAACCGTCGAGTCTCGGCGAGTCAGCCCGCGGCGAGCCGTCGCTCGAGGCCGTCGAGGATGAGGTCGAGGCCGAACGCGAACTCGATGTCGTCGTCGCACGCGCCGAGGACGCCCTCGTGGCTGACCGAGGTCGCGAGCTCCGTGATGCGCGGGAACTGCGGCCGCCATGGCGCCGGCCATGATCGGATCCGCTGCGGGAGAGGGTTCGTCGCTGGAGTCCTCGAGCAGGTCCTGGCTGAAGCCGAAGATCCGGCTGCCGAGCACGTGCATCGTGTGGTGGGCGAGGTCGAGGGAGAAGCCGCCGTCGTGGAGGATCGCGAGGATCCGCTCGATGTAGGCGAGGATCGTGGGACCCGTCGTGCCCCGCTCCTCGAGGACGCGCCGAGCCCACGGGTGGCGGAGCATCACGCGCCGGGCCTCCATGACCTGCCGACGCAGCGTCGCCTTCCAGGCCTTGGCGGGCTTGGGCCGGTCGATCTGGGCGACGATCAGCTCGAGCACGCCGTCGAGCAGGTCGTCCTTGTCCCGCACGTGCCGGTAGAGCGCCATCGCCTCGACGCCCAGCTCCTGGCCGAGCTTGCGCATGCTCAGGCCCTCGAGGCCCTCGCGATCGGCGAGCTCCACGGCGGCCGTGAGCACGCGCTCCCGCGTCAGGGGGATGCGCTCCTCTGTCCGCGTGCCTGTCTCGGTTGCCACTTGACGAGTTTACGGTGTAGCGGCTATGTTTACGGCGTAGTTTACGGCGTATGCACGAAGGAGCAGGTGGTGACCGACATGACCGCGACGACGCAAGCCGTCCCCGCAGGTGCCCCGCTGGATCGTCCGGACGATCTGGATCGTCCATCGCGCCGCCTACCGGCTCACGGGCGGCCGGTTCGGGCTCCGGACGGCGACGCCCACGCGGTGGGGGATGCTCCGGCTCCACACCGTCGGGCGGAAGTCGGGCCAGGAGCGCGTCGCGATCCTCGGCTTCATCGAGGACGGCCCGAACCTCGTCACGCCGGCGATGAACGGCTGGGCCGACCCCGAGCCCGCGTGGTGGCTCAACCTCCAGGCGCAACCCGAGGCGTTCGTCGAGTCGCCCGACCGGCCCACGCAAGGTCGTCGCCCGCGCGGCGGCCGGCGACGAGCGCGAGCGCCTGTGGCGGGCGTTCGTCGACCTCGGCTCCTCCGCGTTCAGCGATGCCAACGCCGGCCTGCGCTCGCGCGAGACGGCGATCGTCGTGCTGGAGCCGCGCGCCTAGCTACACGGAGTACGAGTTGCGGAACTGCCAGCCCGGATCCGACTCGACGACGATCTTCGGGCCGAGCTCCGGGTACAGGGCGGCCCATTCGCGGGCGATCGTCGATGCGCGGTCGGGATCCTCGCACACGAAGTGCACCGTCCGGCCATTCGTGTCCGTCACGAACGCGACCGAGAAGGCGACGCCGGCGAGGTCGGTGTCGAGCTGCTCTTCGGCCGCCATGACCAGCCGTCGTCGATCCTGGTCGTCGGCGCGACCGAGGACCACGTCGACCGTGACCGCGAGGTGGTGGTTGGCGAATGGGTGATCGATCCGCTTGAGCGACGCGTTGTAGCGCACGATGAGGGCGTTCCCCAGGGCGTCGGCGCCCTCCGCCAGCGCCCAGGTATCGCCGGTCGCCGCCTCGGCCTGCCGGCGCACCTCGTTGGCGAGCGCCTCGGGCGTGTCACCCGTCTGCGCGGCCTCGTCGATCTCGATCGCGCCGATCCATCGCTCGACGTCGTCCTCGCCCAGGACGTTGTCCAGGAACAGGAACGCGATCTGGTGGCGCACGGTGTCGGGCATGGAGTCGAACGCCGGATGCCACAGCTGGACCGACAGCAGCTCGCGGCTCCCGTCCCACGACGACCGCGTTCGCATCTCCTGCAGCTCCACGGTCGTGCCGCCGACCACGATCGTTCGGGGTTCGCCGGGCTGGCGCGACGCGCAGTACTCCCAGGTCGCATCGGCCGCCGGCGCGCGCCTGGAGCCAGGCGATCGCGATCGGGCGGACCTCCGCGCTGCCCTCGGGCGTGACCACCAGCATGTGCTGCGCCGTCTTGCCGGGCGCCAGCTCCCAGGCCAGGCGCTTGTCCACGGCTGCTACCGCGCTCGAGATCTCGCCGGCCCGGCGGGCGACCTGGCGCGCCGGGATGTCCCTGGCGATGGCGTCCTTGGCGTCGGCCCACCAGGTCCAGAAGCGCTCGATCTTGACGTCGAGTCCCTCTTCGGTCGCCCCGCGTCGCAGGAATTGCATGTCCGCCTCCGTGTCCTGGAGGCACGATACCGAAGCCTCGCGCTCAGAGGTCGGCGACGGCGGGGATCACCTCGCGGCCCATGACCTCGATCGGGTCGATGCGGTCCACGCCCACGACCCAGCCGATGACCGTCTCGATGCCCAGGCTCGACAGCCACTTGAGCTGGTCGACGACCTCGCCGGCCTTCGTTGCCGTCCTCGCCGACATCGAAGCCGAACGGCGCGGTCTTCTCGATCGCGTCGTAGTCGGTGCCGGCCTCGTCGCACAGGCGCCGCAGCAGCTCGAGCTGGCGGGGGATCTCCGGCGACGGCGGGAGGTTGCACGCGTCGGCGTAGCGGGCGACCAGCGGGAGCGTCCGCTTCTCGCCGGCGCCGGCGATGAGGATCGGCGGATGGGGCCGGCTGAGGCTCTGGGGCACGTTCAGTGCCCGGCCCAGCCGGACGTGGTGACCGTCGAACGGCTGCTCGTCGCCGCGCTCGCCGGCCCACATCCGGAGGCAGACCTGCACGGTGTCCTCGAGGATCTCGAACCGCTCGCGCAGGGACGGGTAGGGGAGGCCCAGCCCGACGGCCTCCTCCTCGTAGTCGCCCGCGCCGATCCCGAGCATCATCCGCCCGCCCGAGAGGACGTCGAGCGTCGTGACCATCTTCGCGAGCAGGCCCGGCGGCCGGTACGAGGCGGCGGTCGCCAGCGCGAGCAGGCGGACGCGCTCGGTGTGCGCGGCGATGAAGCCGAGCGTCGTGTACGCCTCGACCTCGCTCTCGAGGTCGCCCCCGAGATAGTGGCTCTGCCAGACGTGGTCGGCGACGTCGATGGCGTCGAAGCCGGCCGCCTCGGCGGCCTGGACGATGTCCTTGAGGTTCGTCCGAAGTGCCGGGGCGCCGCCGCGCCACGACGTCTCGGCGATGTGCAGCCCGAGCTTCATGTGATCTCCCGATGCGTTCGGCCAGCGTAGGGGCGGTCCATGCGCACGGCCCGCAGATTCGATGCAGATCCCGTGCGGGCGCGCTCGCTAGGAGGCCGGCGGGCGTCTCCGGGACCGTCGCGAGGACGTCGAGGATCCCGTCGCCGTACTTCTCGAGCTTGGCCGGGCCCATCCCTTTCACCCGACGAAGGGCGCTGAGCGACGCCGGTCGGGCCTCGGCGATGGCCGCGAGGGTCGCGTCGTGGGCGATCACGTACGGGGGCATGCCCTCGTCGCGAGCCACACCCGTGCGCCACTCGCGGAGGGCGGCGAACACCGGGTCGCCGTCGTCGCCCGGCCTCGTCGGGCGTTCGCGGCGGACCGGCGGGCCGCCGAGGTCGCGCACGCGCGCGGGTCCGCGCACGTCCAGCAGGAACCGGCTCGGCTGGCGGCGCGCCTCGCGGCCGCGCGTCTCGCGGCGCTCCGCCCACGACAGCGCAAGGTGCACCCGGGCGCGCGTGATGCCGACATAGAGCAGGCGGCGCTCCTCGGCGAGGGCAGCGTCGTCGTCGAGCGCCTGGCGGATCGGCAGCGAGCCCTCCTCGAGCATCGGCAGGAAGACCGCGTCCCACTCGAGCCCCTTCGCCCGGTGGTAGGTCAGGAGGTTGACGCCGTCGCCGGCGTTGTCCCGCTCGTGGGTGGCGCGCCGATCCAGCTCCGCGATGACACTCGCGGCATCGGCGCCCGGGTTGCCGTGGACGACCGACGTCACGATGGCCAGCAGCGTCTCCAGCGACGATTGCCGCTCCTGGGCCTCGCGCCCCTCCGACGCGACGTCCCGTCCTCCTCGAAGCCCACCTCGTCCGCCCACCGCCGTCGGATCGCGCCCAGCAGCGCCAGTCCGGTCTCATCGAGCCCCGGCCGTCGCAGGCTGCGAGGTCGCCGCCTTGACCTCGGGCCGGTCGTAGAACCGGATGCCGCGCACCTGGTACGCGATGCCGGCTTCGGTCAGCGCCGCCTCGATGGGCTCGATCTGCGCGTTCATCCGGACGAGCACGGCGATCTCGGCCGGCGCGACGCCGCCCCCGATGAGGTCACGGATCGCGGCGACCATCCCGTCCTCCTCGGCCGAGGCGCCGGCGTACTTCGTGATCGTCGGCTGCGGCCCGGCCTCGCGGCTCGTCGACAGCCGCTTCGACCGGCCGTCGGCCGCGATCAGCCGGTTGGCCAGCTCGAGGACCTGCGGCGTCGAGCGGTAGTTCCGCGTCAGGTCGAGCGAGCCGGGCGCCGGGGTGGCGGTCCGCGAACGTCGTCAGGTAGTCCGACGAGGCGCCGGTGAACGTGTAGATCGTCTGGTCGACGTCGCCCACGACGCACACGTCCGGCCGGTCGCCCAGCCACAGCTCGAGCAGCCGCTGCTGGAGCGGGCTCGTGTCCTGGTACTCGTCGACGCTGAACCAGCGCTTGCGGGCGCGGACGGTCTCGGCGGCGTCGACGTCGTCCTCGAGCAGGCGGACGGTCTCGACGAGCAGGTCGTCGAAGTCGATCCGGCCCTGCCGGGCCTTGGCGCGCTCGTAGTTCTCGAACGTGCGGACGAAGAGGTCGATCGGGATCGGCGGCTCGCGCCCCGGCGCGACCCGGGCGACCTCGCGTTCGTAGTCCCTCGCCCCGATCCGGCGCGACTTCGCCCACTCGACCTCGTCGGCCAGGTCCTTCGCCGGCGTGAACCGGAAGTGCCCGGGCAGCTGCCGCGCGAGCCGGCCGAGGATCGGGATCTTCGAGTCGAGCAGCTGGGGCAGCGGCTGCCCGTCGTGCCGCGACGGCCAGAAGAACCGGAGCTGGCTGAGCGCGTGGGCATGGAACGTCCGCGCGGTCACGCCCGGCAGCCCGAGCGACCTGAGCCGTTCGACCATCTCGCCCGCGGCCTTGTCGGTGAACGTGACCACGAGCACCTGGTCCGGCGACACGACGTCGGTCGCGATCGCGTACGCCGTCCGCCGGCTGATCACCCGCGTCTTGCCGGTGCCGGCGCCCGCCAGGATCGCGACCGGTCCGCTCGTCGCGACGACCGCCTCGCGCTGCTCGGGATCGAGGTCGTCGAGCAGTCGTTCAGGTTCGAGTCGCGGCATCAGCCGAGGCTAGCAGGCGCGACTCATCCGACACTGCCTGCAGCCTGCCGCGCCGAGACGTCAGCTGCCGGTCACGAACCCATCGATGTCAACGCGAGACTACCCCTCGACGAGCTGCTCGCGAAGGAGGTCCATCAGCAGGCCGTCGGTCCAGCGTCGTTCGTGGGCGCTCCATTCGTACTCGCGCATGACCCCGACGCGCCGGAAGCCCACGGTCTCGTAGGCGTGGATGGCCCGCGCGTTTGCGGCGTTGGGATCGATGACGATGCGGTGGTGCCCGCGATCCTGGAACAGGTGGCGGGCGAGGACGCGGATCGCCTCGGGTCCCAGGCCGCGCCCGTGGACGCGAGGGTGCAGCACCAGGTCGATGCCCGCGTGCCGATACATCGGGTCGGCGTTCTCGTACGCCTGGATCAAGCCGACGACCTGCCCCTCGAGCTCGATCAGCCAGACATCCACGTCCGGGTCTCGGTTCTCGAGGAGGTCCCGGATCTCGTCGTCCGTCGGGGCCGGCCACCAACGGGCGACCTCGGGAGCGACGAAGACCGCGCGCAGTGCGTCCCCGTCGTCGGCACGTCCCGGGCGGAGGGTGACGCGGATGCCCTTGAGGACTTGGGAGTTGACGCGCCTCGTCGCTCGGCTTCATCGATGGATTGTGCCCGGCGGCTCCGCGTCAGCAGCCGATCGGCTCCACCCGATAGCGCTCGAGCGGTCGACAGCTCGCGCGGGTGGCTCAGGCGACCATGTGGCCGCCGTCGATCACGTCCGCCTCGATGCCGAGACGGTCGCGTGCGACTCGGCGCTGGAAGTCGACGGGAAAGAGGCGATCGTCGCGGCCGGCGAGCACCCGCGTCGGGACGTCGGGCCAGGCGTCGAGCGGCCAAGGCTGGCCCATGGGCGTCATCGACTGCTGCGGCTCACCGCGGCGAACGCTTCCGTGACGACATCGTCCGGCACGTCGTGGAAGTCAGGACGCGGTCGTCCTCGCGTCGGTCTCCGTGAGGCCGATCGACGCGAGGTACGCGCCGCGCCTCGCCGCTGCCGACGTTCGCCCCCCAGTCGTTCCCAGTCTCGCCGGGGAGCGGGATCATCGCGTTGAGGAGGACGAGGAGATCGACCGGTCGCCGCTCGCACACGAGCGGCGCGGAGAAGCCGGCAAGCGATTGCGCGACAAGCACGACGTTGGATCGATCGCCGATCGCCGCGACGATTGCAGCGGCGTACTCGTTCCAGCCGGCATCGTCGTCGCCCGTCGGGAGCGCGACGGGGACCGCGACATGGCCCCGGGACTCGAGCTCGCGCGCGACGAGGTGCCACTGCCAGGCGTCGCCCCCCGCGCCCGGGACCAGGCCGTAGGTCGCCATCGTCAGTCCTCAGACCCGCCCATCGACCCGGCCAAGAGCGAGACGCGCTCGATGGCATCCAGCCCGAGCCATGCGGCGAGTGCCTCGATCTCGGCGTCGACGGCCTTCGTGATGTCGCGGGTGAACGGGACGTCCTGGTGGACTGCGCCGCACGCCGGAACGCCGAGCTCTGCGATCGGCGGCGGCGTCGAGCTTCCCGACCAGCCGGTCGTGGTGGAGGATCGGCAGGGCGAAGAAGCCCCATCGGCGCTTCGGCTCGGGCTTGTACATCTCGAGTGCGTACTCGAAGTCGAACAGCTCGAGCGCCCGCTTGCGGTCGTAGGTCAGACGGTCGAACGGCGAGAGCAGCGCGGTGCGACCCTCGAACGGCTGGCCGAGCTGCGCCGGGTCCACCCGCCAGGTGCCGCGGACGCCCTCGACCGTCGCGGGCTCGCCGGCCTCGCGACGATGTTCGCGTCGACCGGCACCGCGGTCCCGCGTGGCGCGATGACCACGATCGCGAGCCGCCGCTCGGCCCGGATGCTCGCCTCTCGAACGGGACGACCGGCACGCCGGCCGGGTACGACGCGTTCGGCCAGGTCCACAGGCGCTGCGCCCGACCCGCGCGGAGATCGCGATCTCCCCGCGCAGGGCGAGGATCTCGAGCATCTGCGTCACGTTCTGGTCGTTGTCCATCCGGTCGACGGCCCGGGACGCGCTGTGTCCGGGATGTCGCGGGACAGCAACGGCTCGGAGCCGAGCCGTCGACCACGTCGCCCGGACTCGATCGTCGCCGTGAGCCCACGTTGGCCTCGCTCGGGGGCCGAGTCGCGTCCGCGAGGAACAGCGGGTCGACGAGGCCGGATCAGAGCGTCGGGCTGAAGGCGCCGTCCACTCGAGGCGATGCAGGTCGGCCGGCCGGTACGCCGACCCGAGCCGGCTCCAGGCGACGAGGTCCGCGTTGCGCGCGACGGCCGCGGTCGGGTCGATCTGCAGGAACGTCAGCCGGTCGACGACCTCGAGCAGGTCGGTGGGTCGCGGAATATCAAGGCGCTGCGCGCGGATCGCGATCCGCCGCGCCCCGGCGATGTCCAGTCGATGGGTGGCCACGCCCCCGAGGATACAAATTGAAGAAGCCCGGGCGTGTGGACCCGGGCTTCGCTTGCAGGCGTTATCGGATCAGCTGCAGCCGCTGGTGCTCCCGCAGTTGAGGCACTTGTAGCAGCTGCCGTTGCGGACCATGATCGAGCCGCATTCGGCGCAGCTGGGGGCGTCGGCCTGGGTCGCGAACGCGACCCGCTGGCCACCGCCGAGCGACCCACCGAGGCTGCCGGCGAACTGCTCGAGCGTCTTGCCGTTCCCGTTGGTCTTGCCGTGGCCGTTGCCATTGGTCGCGATGACGACCAACTCCTCTTTCTCGCCTGCGGCCGGCGACACGGCCGTCGCGGTGGCGACCGGCGGCTCGGCATCACTCTCACTCTCTGAGGGAGCCGGCTCGACGTCCACGGCGGGCGTAGGGGAGTCGAGCGCCGAGCGACCCGGGCCGGAGGCGGAAGCACTGTCTTCCGCAGCCGGAGGCACGTAGAGCGAGGTGGTCGAGCTCCCCGAGAGCCCGCCGAGCGACAGGGCCTGGGCAGGGACTTCATCGACGATGGCCGACCGGTCGATCAGCCCCAGGGTCGCCTTGTCGTCGGACGCCAGGAACCGGGACCCGACCCACCGGAACACGTAGTCCACGATCGACTTCGCGATCGGGATCTCCGAGTTGCCGGTGAAGCCGCTGGGCTCGAACCGCACGTGGGCGAACTTGTTGACCACGTCCTTCAAGGGGACGCCGTACTGGAGCGCCAGGCTGACCGAGGTCGCCAGCGTGTCCATGAGGCCCGAGACCGTCGAGCCCTCCTTGGCCATCTTGAGGAAGATCTCGCCCGGCTGCCCGTCGGGGTACAGGCCGACCGTGATGTAGCCCTCGTGGCCCGAGATCTCGAACTTGTGGGTGACCGCGGTCCGCTCGTTCGGCAGGCGCCGGCGATGCGGCTTGGTGGCCTCCACCTGGGCGGCCGCCAGCTGCTGGCGCAGCTGCTCGATCGTCTCGGACTCCTCGGCCGAGACGCCGTCGTCCTTCTTCTTGCCGGTGGACAGCGGCTGCGAGCGCTTGGAGCCGTCGCGGTAGATCGCGATGGCCTTGAGGCCCTGCTTCCAGCCCTCGAGGTAGACCGTCTCGATCTCCTCGGCCGTCGCGGCCTCGGGCATGTTCACGGTCTTGCTGATCGCGCCAGACAGGAACGGCTGGATCGCGCCCATCATCCGGACGTGGCCCATGTAGTGGATCGACCGCTCGCCGTTCATCGGCTTGAAGGCGCAGTCGAAGACCGGCAGGTGCTCGGGCTTCAGGCCGGGCGCGCCCTCGATCGTCTCGCGCTCGTTGACGTAGGCGACGATCTCCTCGACCTCGGCCGGTGAGTAGCCGAGCTTGCGGAGCGCGGCCGGGACCGTCTGGTTGACGATCTTGAGGTAGCCCTCGCCGACCAGCTTCTTGTACTTGATGAGCGCGATGTCCGGCTCAACCCCGGTCGTATCGCAATCCATCATGAACGCGATGGTCCCGGTGGGCGCGAGCACGGTGACCTGCGCGTTCCGGTAGCCGTGCTCCCGGCCGAGCTGGAGGGTCTCGTCGTAGGTCCGACGAGCCGCCTCCAGCATCTCGGTCGGGACTCCCTCCTCGGGGATGGCGTACGCGGCATCGCGATGCTTCTCGATGACGCGCAGGAACGGTTCGCGGTTGAGGTCGTACTCGACGAAGGCGCCGCCGTGGTCGCGGGCGATGACGGAGCTCTGCCGATAGGCCTCGCCGTGCATCAGCGCGGTGATGGCGCCGGCGTAGTTGCGGCCGATCTCGGAGTCGTACGCGAGGCCGCGGTTCATCAGCAGGGCGCCGAGGTTCGCGTAGCCCAGGCCGAGCGGCCGGAAGCGGTGGCTGTTCTCCTCGATCTTCGGCGTCGGGTAGCTGGCGTTGTCGACCAGGATCTCCTGCGCCGTGATCGTCACCTTGGCGGCGAACAGGAACGCGTCGACGTCGAACTCGCCGTCCTCGCGGACGAACTTCATCAGGTTCAGGCGAGGCGAGGTTGCACGCCGTGTCGTTGAGGAACATGTACTCCGAGCACGGGTTCGACGCGTAGATCCGCTCGCTGTTCGCGCTCGTGTGCCAGTCGTTGATCGTGGTGTCGTACTGGATCCCGGGGTCGCCGCACAGGTGGGCCGCGTCGGCCATCTTGCGGAAGATGTCGCGGGCCTTGTACGTGCCGGCCGGCTGGCCGTCGGTGACCTCGCGGGTCTGCCAGTCCGCGTCGCGCTCGACGGCCTTCATGAACTCGTCGGTCACGCGCACGCTGTGGTTCGCGTTCTGGAAGAAGACGCTGCCGTAGGCCTCGCCCGTGAAGCTCGGGTCGTAGCCCTGCTCGATCAGGGCCCAGGCCTTCTTCTCCTCGTTCGCCTTGCTGTCGATGAACTCGACGACGTCGGGATGGTCGGCGTCCAGGATCACCATCTTGGCGGCGCGGCGGGTCTTGCCGCCCGACTTGATCACGCCGGCGAAGGCGTCGTAGCCGCGCATGAAGGAGACGGGGCCGCTGGCGATGCCGCCGCCGGTCATCTTGGCCTTGGACGAGCGGATGGTCGACAGGTTGACGCCGGCGCCCGAGCCGTACTTGAACAGCATGGCCTCGGTCTTGGCGAGGTCCATGATCGAGCCCATGTTGTCCTGGACCGAGTTGATGAAGCACGCGGAGCACTGCGGCTTCTCTTCGATCCCGACGTTGAACCAGACCGGCGAGTTGAACGCCATCTTCTGGTGGACGAGCAGGTGGGTGAGCTCGGCCTTGAACGCGGCCAGGTCCTCGTCGCTCGCGAAGTAGTGCTGGGTCTCGGCCCACGCGGCGATGCTGTTGACGACGCGGTCGATGAGCTGCTTGACGCTGTGCTCGCGCTCCGGCGTGCCGACGTGGCCGCGGAAGTACTTGCTGACCACGACGTTGGTGGCGAGCTGGCTCCAGAAGCTCGGGACCTCGACGTCCTTCTGCTCGAACACGCGTCTTGCCGGTCTCGGAGGAGATGCCGGCGGTGCGGTATTCCCAGGTGATCTCGTCGTACGGGTGCACGCCCGGGCGCGTCCAGCGGCGCTCGAACGTCAGGCCGCGGGTGCCCTCGCCGGTGAAGCTGGCTCCGTAGACGCCCCCGAGTCCCTTGCGGGTCTTCGCCCCGCCCGCCTTCGTCGGTGCCGCCACCTTCGCGCGCTTCGGTGTCGTCGTCGGGTCCATCACGGGGACAACCTCACGGGCCTGGGTCATGTCGTTCCGTCTCCTCCGCTCCCGCGCCCTTCGCGGGTTCTCGCTGGGCTCCGGCGGGCTCCCGACTCGCGGTCACGGGATGGGGTGACGCGTAGCTGCGAGTCCGTCCGCCGGGCCGTCTCCTCGCCGGCTTGCCCTGGCGTCCTTCGTGGCGGCTGATGAGCCGATCGGGAGGACGTTTCGCGGGCCGTCCGACGCTGGGGCGACCCTCAAACAGTACGACGCTGAGATGCACCGGTCAAGCCCAAAACCACAAGATGTTGTGGTCCGATGATCGATCGCATCGCAACATGTTGTGACGGCGGGTCCGGCGCTCCGTCCCCGCTCGGTCCACGCTCGGCCGGCCGTCGTCCACGCTCGCCGGCCGGTCATCCACAGGCGTCCGGCGGGTTGTCCACGGCCACCGCGGCGGTTGTCCACCGAACGCATGTTCTATTGTGCACGCGTCCGTCGGCGTAGGTCGCGTAGAGTCCGAGTGCGATTGAGCGGGCCCGTCGAGGCTCTCGGTCCGATGGACGACGCGAGCGACTCGGGCGGTCGATCCGCGGTCGTGCGGATCCGGACGGCGGACCCTGCGACCAGGCTCGACCTCTTGCGCGAGCGCTCGTCGCGGATGCTCGTCCGCAGCACGACGATCTCGCGCGACTCGAGCGCCGGCGCGGATCTGGGCGAGCGTCACGCGTCGAGCACGCTGCGACGCGCGTGTTCGCGGACGTGCCTCGGCATCTCGGCGCGCAACGGCTCGCAGGACCTGCGTGGCGACGGCGCCGGAGCTCGATCGCCTGCTCGGCGGCCGGCACTCGGCGATGCACGAGGCCGTCGCGCGGCTGTTCGAGGCGCTGCCCGACTGGGTCGACGGCGCCGGAGGTGTCGTTCGCGATCTACGGCGAGCGCGGCGTCGATCGACATCCTCGCCTGGCACGCCGCGAGCCGCAGCCTGCTGGTCATCGAGCTCAAGACGGAGCTCGTCGACGTCCAGGAGACCGTCGGGACGCTCGATCGGAAGCGGCGACTCGCCGCGCAGGTCGCCGCCGAGCGCGGCTGGAAGCCCGCCGACCGTCTCGTCGTGGCTGCTCGTCGCGGACAGCCGCGACGAACCGGCGTCGGGCCGAGGCGCACCGGGCGATGCTGCGCGCGGCGTACCCGGTCGATGGACGCGGGATCCTGCGGCTGGCTCCGAGGCGCCCAGCGGAGCGATCGCGGCGCTGTCGTTCCTGCCTTCCACGTCGCGGAGCGAGTGCCAAGCGGGAGTTCGCCCCGATCCGGCGCGTCAGGCGTCGCACGGCCGAGCGTGCGACCCGGCCGCTCGCTAGTGTCCGGCCATCGCACGTCACGGGCCGACTGCGTTCGCCGCCGAGTTCGACGGTCGCCTCACTGGATCGTCCCAGTCCTCACGCTCGCGCGTGCCCGGCTCGATGGTGCTCGTCGTCGTATCCAGGCGACGACCGGCTTCTGGGTTCCCGTCGTCCGGCGCCGGATGGCTCGTTCGGGATCCGCGGTCCGCAGCGCAGGCCGAGCGCGGGAGTCGCACGCCGTGGCCTGGCGCGACATGACAGGGCCGTGCGGCCAGCGCAGTCCGGCCCGCCGGGCGATCGGCGCACGCGTGCGTGCCCACGGCGCACCTGGCCGGGACGACGGCCATCCGACGGGCGCGCGTCGGACTCGTCCGCCGCACTGCCGGACGCGCGATCGAGGGGACGGCTGTGCCGCACGCCCTGCGGCCTGCACGTCGCGGTCGCCGCACCGAGGCGGTGGTCTCGGCCTGAAGCGCGGTCGACGCTACGGCAGCTCGACGAGCTTCGTGCCCTGGGCGAGCGACGTGGCCGCCGTCTTGAAGGCGTTCGAGAGGTCGGCGGAGGCGCCGGCGGTCTTCGGAACGCAGAAGTAGTGGTCGTTGTCGGTGTTCTCGGTGGTGGGGCAGCCGGCCTCGGCGACCGAGGTGGTCGCCATGCTCGCGAGGAGCGCCGAGGCCATCTTCCCCTTCCACGCGCCCGAGGTGTCCGGGCACGCGATGTCGTTCGAGCCGTCGAGCCCGAAGCCCACCGTGAAGATCTCGATCCCCTGGGCCTTGGCGGCCGTCGCGGCGGTGGCGGACTGGAGGCAGTAGTTCGAGGTCGCGACGGTGGACGCGTTCGGCTGGCCGTCGGACATCAGGATGATTCCCTTGTTCACGCCGGCGCGGCCGTTGTGGGTGAGCTCGTACACGCGCCATCGGGATCGGGTCCGTCAGGTCGGTGCCGGTGCTCGAGTTGGTGAAGCAGGCGATGGCGCGGGCCATCGGCGACGTCGCGGCCGAGTAGTCGGCGGCGAACGAGGCGCCCGCCCCGGACAGGCCGACCGGCACCCAGCGGCGGAGGTCGGTCGGTGCGCCCGCGGACCCGATGGACGAGGCCGGGGTCGTGGAGCACGAGCCGGCGCTCACGTTGCTGGGCCCGAGCATCCCGAACGACAGCCACTGCGCCGCCGGGTTGTAGAGCTTGCGGACCGAGTCCGCGGCGTTGCGCGCGTTGGTCGTGTCGACGCCGTTCATCGAGCTGGTCCGGTCGACGACCAGGGCGACGTCGACCAGGGCGACCGGCTCGGAGCCGCAGGGTCCCTTGCAGGCGGCCGAGATGACCGTCTGGGTGTCGCCGTCGTTGACGCCGACCGCGCCGCCGAACCGGAACGGCACGCTCACCGAGCCGGTCATGACCAGCGTGTTGCAGGTGTCGCCCTCGGCCGGGTCGCAGGGCGCGGCGCAGATCCCGCGGGCGCAGCGCCAGGCGGAGGCAGCCACGACCCCGGGGTTGCACGTCATCGGGATGTCGGTCATGTCCGGCAGGTTGTCGTGGTTCCGGTCGCCGATGAGGCAGCGGAAGCTCGTGCTGACGCGGCCCGACGGGATCGAGCCCGGGTAGTTGCTGTCGGCGTACTGCATCGCGGTCAGCCGGGCGGCGTTGCCGTCGGCCGGGAGCGCGGAGGCGCCGGCGAGCGCGCCGCTGTCGAGCGCGTTCCACAGGTTCTGGTTCGCGTTCCGGAGCACGCCCAGGTCGACGACGATCGCCGCGAACCCGAGCAGCACCACGATGAAGAACGTGAACAGGACGATGACCTGGCCGCGCTCGCCGTCGCGGCGGGCGGGCGGTGCCGCCGGCTTGGACCGGAGCAGCGCCAGGACGCTGCGGCGCATGACCGTGCGCTCGGGGCTGGTGAACGTGCGCCGGAGCGCGGAGCGGCTGGGGCCCACGAAGGTGCGGCCAGCACGCGATCGGATGCGGAACATCGGCGTCACTCGATCCGCATCCGGACGGTGGACGCCATCGGGATCCGGTTGCCGAAGGCCAGCGGCCAGATCATGTGGTAGACGTAGTCGACCTCCACGACCACCGCGTCGCCCGGCGCCCAGGGGGTTCCGGTGCACGCGTGCCAGGTCGTCGCCGGCGCGGGATCCGGTCGCTGACAGGTGGTCGAGACCGACATGTCGGCATCGTTCAGGCCCGACGCCATCGCGCGGACCCGGGCCTCGACGGCAGCCGGGTCGCCCGGCGCGGTGACGCTCAGTCGAGCGCCCTCGCGGGCGGCGTTGATGACCGTGATGTTCGAGTACAGCCCGATGCCGAAGTCGACCATGCCCGCGACGAGCAGCAGGAACAGCGGCACCACCAGCGTGAACTCGACCAGTGACTGGCCGCGCCGACCGCGGCCGGCGCGCCCGACACGGGCCAGGCCCGAGCGAACGTCGTCGTCCCCCATGCCCACGCCGAGCCTGCGGCGGCGGGCGATTCCCCGAGACCCCATCTTGCTCATCCCTCGGAACGTCGGCCCAGGTGCCCCCGGTGGCTCACCCCGTTGCCGGTCTCGGCATCCTTCGGGTCCGAGGTCACACGGGCCAATGGGACTTCCGTCCTATGCCCTCGCGTGCCACGACGCACCGCTCGAGCCGCCGCCGCCCGGGTCCCATGACCGCCGATCGTGCGTGAACGGTGCCCGTCACCACCGGGACCGCCGACCGCCGAAGGTACGGGGGGTCGCCGACGGGTCGACGACCTTGCGTAGGACCTTGCACCCCATTTGGCATGTGTGGCCCGAGTGCAACGATCCTGCGATTCCGCGGGCCATCCGGGACGGCACGGACGGACCTCCGAAGGCGTTCCCATGGCGCCATGCCCGACCTTCCGAAGCTGCCCAAGCTGCCCGACTCGCCCGCCATCGACTTCGGCGAGCGACTGCTCACGCAGACGATGGACGACGAGGTGTTCGACCGCGCCGCGGGCCTCGCGTACCGGTTCCTGTTCGCGCTGTTCCCGTTCGCGATCTTCCTGGCAGCGCTGGCCGCCTACGTCGCCGGCTGGCTCGGCCTGGGCGATCCGACCGACGGACATGATGGGTGCGGTCGGCGACAACCTGCCGCCCGACATCGCGGCCCAGCTGCCGCCGCAGTTCCAGGCGGTCCTCGGCGAGACGCGGCCCGGGCTGCTCACGATCGGCGCGCTGGGCGCGCTGTGGGCGGCGACCGGCGGCATCGGCGCGCTCCAGACGTCGCTCAACGCGGCCTACGACGTGCCCGAGACCCGCAACTTCTTCGCCAAGACCGGCGTGGCGGTCGGCCTCACGCTGCTCGGCAGCGCCGGGATCCTGGTCGCGTTCGTGACCATCGTCGGCGGCAGCCTCCTGACCCAGGAGGCCGTGCGGATCCTGGGGGTGCCGGCGAGCACCCTGGACACGATCGCGCTGCTCCGCTGGCCGCTGATGCTCGTGCTCGTCGCGCTCGCCGTCGCGGTCCTGCTGCGCTTCGCGCCGAACGTCGCGGTGCCGTTCCGATGGCCGATGGTGGGCGGCTGGTGTTCGCCGATCGGCTGGGTCGTGGCGACCGCGCTGTTCGCCGCTCTACGTGGCGAACTTCGCCAACTACTCGAACACGTACGGGGCGCTGGGCGGCGTCGTCGTGCTGATGCTGTGGTTCTACCTGACCGCGGTGCTGCTCCTGCTCGCGGCCGAGCTCACCTCGCTGCTGGTCGAAGGAGCCACGCGCCCGAGCGGATCGCCGCCCGGCAAGCCGAGATCAAGGAGACCGACGCGGGCGAGGCGCCGTCCGAGCACCGAGACTCCGGCCGCGGCGTGGCCCCGGCACCGATCGCGCCCCGACCGGAGGTCGTGATGGTCGCGGCTGCCGCGCGCGCGAGCGGGAGCCGGCGCCGACGACGATGCTGGCGGTCCTGCTCGTGTGCGCGGGCGTGATCGCGGGTGCGCTGGCCGGGCTGGTGACCCGGGACGGGCGCGAAGGGGCGCGCTGACCGCCGACGCGGCGGCCCGGCTGAGCGGCTAGAGGCCGCTGTACGCGTGCAGCCCGGAGAACCAGAGGCTGCCGGAGTAGGTGACCAGCACCATCCCGAAGCCGACGACCAGCAGCAGCGCGGCCGGCCGGCCGGCCCATCGACGCTGGTTGCGGGCGTGGAGGTAGATCGCGTAGGTGAGCCAGGTGACGAGCGCCGCGGTCTCCTTCGGGTCCCAGCCCCAGTAGCGCGACCAGGCGATCGAGGCCCACCAGGAGCCGAGGATGATCATCGTCGCGAAGATCGGGAACGCGATGATCACCGAGCGATAGGCGACCTCGTCGAGCGTCTTGTGCCCCGGCAGCCAGGCGAACCGGTCCTCCTGCCCCTGGACGAGGTAGCCGATCCCCGCCGCGAACGCGGTCGCGAAGATGCCGTACGAGATCACCGCCATGCCGACGTGGATCGTGAGCATCGCCGGGAACTGGAGGGCGGGGACGAGGGCCTCGATGTCGGACGGCAGCGAGGACGCGTAGAGCAGCAGCGCGAGCGATACGCCGACGGGGATGAAGCCGATCTGGCGGATCGGGTAGCGGCGCTGGAGGAACAGGTAGCCCGGCGAGGATCGAGGTGGCGAACGCGACCGAGAACTCGTACAGGTTCCCGTACGGCCCGCGCCCGACGACGATCCCGCGCAGGGTCAGCGAGGCGACGAGGAGCGCGAAGCCGCCGAACGCGAGGACGATCGCGGCTCGCGACAGCGGGGTGGGGGACGCGGCGAGATCGAGCGGTGCGTTGGCGGCGGCGGTCTGCTCGGTGACGAACGAGCCGGTGACGCCGGCCGTCGCGAAGGCCGGCTGGCGGGCGGGCGCGAAGGCCAGCACGCGGCGGCCGTTGGCGAGCAGGACCGCGTGGCCGACATGCGCGGCGAACCCGAGCGCGACGACGATCGCGCCGACGGCGAACAGGATGGTCGATGCCTGTGCCATGGCTCCTGGTCTCAGGCGACCGCCGCGCCTCCGGGCGGTGGCCCGGCGGGTCGAACGGTGATCGTTGGGGGTCGGACGACGACGGACAGCCCGCAGTTCCCGCAGGTGTCGACCTCGGCGGGTCGGACGAGATCGCACCTGGGACAGCGGACGAGCAGTGGCTCGCCGGACTCGGACCGGGTGGCGCCGGGCGGGTAGATCCTCGCCTCGGTCACCGAGTACGGCTCGCCGGAGGGAAAGACCGGCTGGCCATCCTCGCCACGCGGCGCCGAGCGGATCGGGTCGACGTAGGCGACCTTCGTCCGCGGCTTCCGGATGAAGTAGACGATCCAGAACAGGACGACCAGCGACAGCAGCGGCCCGACGACGAAGACGACGAGGTAGATCGGCAGGAGATTGACGTGGCTGCCCCAGTCGGGAACGACGATCCCGTTGAGGAACTCGAGGACCCCCGTCCAGGTCTCGTTCAGCTGCTCGATCACGGCCGGAATCCTAGCAGTCCGCTCCGATCAGTCGCGTGACCTGGCGCCGGGCCGCCCCGTCGCGGTCGGGGGTGACCGTCAGTGGCGCGGGTGGCGCTTGTGGCGCGCGACCTTGCGTGCCGGGCCGGTCTTCGTGGTCGCGCCGCGGCCGGGCTTCCAGCCGGGCCGCTCGGCGGCATCGTCGGCGTCCTTCGGTGCCGCGCCCGAGCCGATCGACGGCGGGCGGCGATTGCCGGGCGCGGCGGCGGAGATGGTCGGCAGGTCGAGGCGTCCCAGCAGCCACTGCACCGGCGCCGTCCGGGCGCCCTTCGCGTCGAGCCGGCCGCGGAGGTCGCGATCGTTCGTCACGGCGAGGACGTGCTCGGCCCCGGTCCGGCCGGGCTCCATCGCCGCCTCGGACGCGAGATCGAGGATCACGTCGTCGGCCGAGCGCTTGCCCGAGTACCGGACGGTCATGCCCTGGGCGACTCGGCCGAAGACGCCGTGCCCCATCCCGTCGAACACGAGGTCGATCGTCACCGTGCCCGGGACCGCCGCCCGCAGCCGGCCGATCAGCGCCGCCGGCGGCGCCACCCCGCGGCCGCCCATGCGGTAGAGCAGGTTCGTCCCGTCCACCAGCAGCCGCGTCGTCCCGTCGAGCGGGGAGCGCTTGCGGGTGGACGACCGGACGGCGAGCCGGATCCGGACGGCGGGGTTGCGGGCATGGCCAGACGGTAGCATCGCGCCGTGCTCCTCCTCGTCGACCTCGATGGCGTCGTGTATCGCGCGTCCGAGGGCGTTCCCGGTGTCGGCGCCGCGCTGGCCGCTCGCGCGGCGCTCGGCGACGACGTCGTCTACGTCACCAACAACGCGATGCACTACCACGGCGACTACCTGCCGCGGCTCGAGGGCCACGGCGCGCCTGTGGGCCGCGATCGCGTCGTCACGTCCGCGCGCGCGAGCGCCATCTACGTGCGCGAGGAGATGCCGGAGGTCCGGCGGGTGCTGGCGGTCGGCGCGAGCGGCCTCGAGCGCGAGCTGCGCGAGGCGGGGCTCGACGTCGTCACCGCGGCCCACGCCGCGACCCGGATGAGCCAGGAGGGACTCGACGGTTGGGACGCGGCCGGGCACCCGGACGCGGTCGTGGTCGGGCTCGACCCCCAGCTGACGTACCTCCGGATCGCCGCGGCCGCCGACTGTGTCCGCGCCGGGTCGGTGCTCGTGGCCACGAACCGGGACCCGATCTACCCGACCGAGCGCGGGTTCCGCCCGGGTGCCGGATCGGTCGTGGCCGCGATCGAGGTGGCGTCGCGGACGACGGCGAAGGTCACCATCGGCAAGCCGGAGCCGTTCCTGCTCGAGGCCGCGGCGAGGCTCGCCGGCCACGCGGACGGCGCGGTGATGATCGGCGACGCGCTGTCCGACGTCGCGGCGGGCCGCGCGTTCGGCGCCCGGACCGTGCTGATGCTGACCGGCGTCACGACCCGCGAGATGGTCGATGCGCTGCCGCCCGGAGAGCGCCCGACGCGCGTCGCCGAGGATGGCGACGAGCTCGGCGCGCATCCTCGAGGAGCTCGCCGCCGCGCCATGAGGCGCCTCGTCCTCGCGCTCGTCGCGATCGGCCTCGCGGGTTGCGCCGCGGTCCCGCTCGGCCCGACGACGGAGCTGAGCGAGACGACGCTCGACGACCTCGTGGCCCGGCAGCGCATCTGGGACACGAACGACGTCGACGACTACACCATGCGGGTCAGCTTCCTGTGCGAATGCTCGAACGGCGGCACGTTCGACGTCGTCGTCGCCGACGGCGTCCCGGTTCGCGGCGTCGGTCCCCAGGGACCGCTCACGGAGCTGGACCTGGCGGGCGACCTCTCCATCGATCGCTTGTACGAGCTCGCGGCGACCGACCTCAACGGCGGCGGGACGGTCAGCGCGTCGTGGGACGGCGGCGGGGTCCCGAGGCACCTGGTCCTCGACCCGATCCCCAACGCGATCGACGACGAGCTGGAGCTCACGGTCGACGCCTTCGAGCCCGCGCCGCGCCAATAGACGCGTGAAACCCGTGTGGGGGCTTGCGCGTCTCAGCCCCGTGCTGGAGCTCCGTCGCGCGATTCCGTTCCTGGCCATCCCCGTGCTGGCCTTCGCGCTCGCGATCCTTGTCTCGGGCTGCGGGATCGGCTCGAGCCCGACCGCCGCGCCCAGCAGCACGCCGACGATCGCGCCGAGCTCGACTCCGCCGACGCCGCCCAGCCCGACACCCGTCGCCGAGGTCACGAAGACACCGAAGCCGACCGACAAGCTCGATCGCATCGGCCACAACCGGGCCAAGTGGGCCGAGGCCGGCATCGACACCTACCGGATCACGCTGCGCTACGGGTGCTTCTGCGAGTTCGGCGACGGCCGGCCCGTCGACGTTCGGGTCGTCGACGGCGAGGTCGTCGAGGTGGTCGCCGATGGCAAGCCGATCCGGAAGCGCCTGTGGCAGGGTTTCCCGATGACCGTCGAGGACCTGTTCGACAGGGCGGAGGCCGCCAAGGCGGACGCCGACGAGTTCGCCTTCGAGTTCGACCGAGACCTCGGCTACCCGTCGAAGATCAGCGTCGATCAGATTCGCAACGCCGACGACGACGAGTTCCAAGTCATCGTCGACGGGCTCACGCCCGCCTCGTGACCCGCGCGATCCGCCCGATCCCCGGGATCACCATCGCCATCGCGCTCTCCCTCCTCGTTGCCGGCTGCGCCGCGATCCCGAACCCGCTCGTCACGCCCGTTGCCGCCCGACGCCCTGCACCCGAATCCGCGATCGCGGTCGCGATCGGCCGCCACTCGACGCTCCGGATCCCGCCAAGCTCGACGAGGTCGCGCGACAACGCGCGATCTGGGAGCAGCACGGCATCCACACCTACCGGCTGACGCTGCTGTTCGGCTGCCACTGCGACCTCGGCGGCGGCAGCGGTCGAGGCGACGGTCGTGGACGACGCAGGTGACCGGCGTCTCGGTCGGACGGAAACGTCGCTCGACGACGACGAGCGGCACGGACTACCCGATGACGGTCGGATGAGCTGTTCGACTACGCGGACCGCGGATGGCGAACGCCGGCAAGCTCGAGCTCAAGTACGACGAGCACCTCGGCTACCCGCTCGCCGTGGGTGTCGACCCCGACGTCGAGGCCCGCGACGACTCGGTCCGGATCGTCGTCACGAGGCTCGTGCCCGGCCGCTAGGCCTGCTCGAGCTCCGGGATCCCCGCCCCCCACGCCCGGAACGCCGTCCGGAGCCCGTCGCGGGTCGCGTCGTCGCAGAAGGCGGCCTCGATGGCCGCGAGGTCGAGCTGCCACAGCTCGGGGATCGAGACCCCGATCCGCACGACCGCCCGCTCGTACTCGTCGGACAGCGAGATGTCGGACACCGTGAGGTCGTCGGTGTTGAGCGTGACCCGCACGCCAGCCCGCTTCAGGCGCAGCAGGGGATGGTCCTCGAGCCGCGGCACGATCCGCGCCTGGGTGTTCGAGGTCGGACACAGGTCGAGCCAGGTCCCGCGCCGGATCAGCTCGGCGACGAGGTCGGGATCCTCGATCGCCAGCGGACCGTGCGCGATCCGCTCCGGGTCGATCGCGAGCGTCCGCCGAACCTGCGCCGCGCCGCCCCACTCGCCGGCGTGCGCCGTGACATGGAGGCCGATCGCGCGCGCGAGGTCGATGGCCTCGCCGTGGATCGTCGGGTCGGGGAAGCGCTCCTCGGGTCCGGCGAGGTCGACCGCGACGAGCCCGTCCGGCACGCCGTTCGCCTCGAGGTCGCGGACGAACGCGAGGTTCGCCTCGGGCGGATGCGAGCGCATCAGGGTCGCGATCAGGTTGACGTCGATCCCCCCGGCACGCGCCGCCCGCCGGGCGCCCGCGGCCGTGGCCTCGACCACCTGTCGGCCGGTCAGACCCTTCTGGACGTGGAGGAGCGGCGCCCAGCGGACCTCGGCGTAGCGGACGTTGTCGCGCGCCTTGTCCTCGACGAGGTCGGCGGAGATTCGCTCGATCGCGTCGGCGTCCTGCATCAGCTCGATCGGCAGGTCGAAGGCCTTCAGCAGCTCGGCCTGGTCGGTGGACTGCTCGGGCCCGACGAGGACGCCGCGCATGCCGGCGAACGTCGTGGGCGCGTCGATGCCGCGGGTGCGGGCGATGTCGAGCGCGGTGTCGATCCGGAGCGAGCCGTCGAGGTGGAGGTGGAGCTCGGCCTTGGGCATCGCGCGCACGAGGGCACGGACGGTCGGCTGATCGAGGTCGGTCATCCGTCGATGGTAGCGAGGGACGTTGTGGAGCCGCTCGAAGGTGTGTGCGCTGGGCGCACATTCCTGACCGTGGATGGCCCCGTTGCGCCGGATCTGTGCGGGGTGCCCACATCGGCCGCAGCGGATGAACCTCGTGTGCGCTGGGCGCACGTCTGGGACGGCTTGCCGTTGGTTGACGTCAGCAATGTGCGTGAGGCGCACGGCCGCTCGACTTCTTGATCCTGCGGAGTATCATGTTCTTCCGAAGTAGCCTGTTTATACGAAACGCACAACTCCCCGGAGCACCGCCACATGGCCACCATCCTCGTCACCGGCGCCGCCGGTTTCGTCGGCAGCCACGTCGTCCCCGCGCTGGTCGACGCGGGTCACGGCGTCGTCGCGCTGGTCCACGACGGCGAGGACGAGGCCCTGGTCCGGCGGCGCCTCGCACCCGGCCAGCGGGGCTCCGTGGAGACGCGCATCGGCGACATCACCCGGCCTGCCACCCTGACGCCGGCCATGGCCGGCGTCGACGCGGTGGTCCACCTGGCCGCGATCCCGCGCGACTTCGACGGCGGCCAGAGCCTGCGCCTCGTCAACACCGAGGGCACCCGGTTCGTCGTGCGGGCCGCCCGCGAAGCCGGCGTCCGGCGGTTTGTCCACCAGGGCGCGCTCGGCGTCGTCGACGATCCGGACCTGCACTACGCGAGCTCGAAGGCGAAGGGCATGGCGATCGTCAGCGAGAGCGGGCTCGACTGGACGATCCTCTCGCCGTCGCTGCTGTTCGGCCCGCGCGACGGGTTCTTCAACCTGATCGCCGGCCTGGTGCGGATCTCGCCAGGAGCTGTCCCGATCACCGGCACGGGCGCCTCGCGCTTCCAGCCGCTCGCGATCGGCGACCTGGCCGACGTGGTCGTCGCGGTGCTCGGGGACGACTCGACGATCGGCCGTGAGTACCCGCTCGGCGGGCCCCGCTACTGGACGTACCGGGAGATCGTCGAGGAGGTCCTTCGGGCGATGGGGAAGCGGCGGGTCCTCGTGCCCATGCCGGTGCCGCTGATCCGCCTCGTCGCGGGCTCGGCCGAGCTCGTCCGCCTGCCGTTCCCCGTCGCCACCGACCAGCTTCGCCAGCTCAAGCTCGACAACGTCGGGCCCCTGGACGCGGTCGAGTCCGCGTTCGGGTTCGCGCCCCGGCCGATGGAGGGCGGCCTGGCGCACGTCGCGAAGCCGTTGGCGGCGCAGGAGCCGGACCCGGCACCCGATCCGGCGAGCTGACCACGGGCGCCGGCGGCGCCGACCGGCTACGCTCCGCGCCGTGCATGCGCTCCAAACCCTGGTGCTCGCCCTCGTCTGGATCGCGGCCGCGATCCTGATCTCGCTCGGGGCGGCCGGGATCATCGCCTCGATGAACCACCTGCCCGGGACGTCGGCGCGACCGGAGCTCACCTGGTCCGGGGATCGGGCCGCCGAGCCCGCGATGGTCGCCGCGAGCGACCAGCTCCACGTGCTGGCGGACGAGGTCGACGGACTGGCCGCGACGGCTCGCCTGGCGCTGACGCAGGTCGCCGCCGGTGACGTGGACGAGCTGGGGACGACGATCGCCACCGGCACGGACCAGGTCGGAACCGTCCAGGGCGAGGCCGCCGAGCTCGACGCGCTGCTGGCCGCGGTGCCGGGCGTCGGGTCCGTCCCGGAGCTCACGCTGTCCGAACCGACGATCCGGCGCTACGAGGCGCTCACCGAGAGCCGCGGGGTCACCGACGGCCTCGAGGCCGATTGGGCCGCCTTCTCGGGGCGGGCCCTCAGCGCGGCGACCCTCACCGGCCTGCTGGCTCGCCACGATGCGCAGACCGCGAAGGCGGCCGCGGAGGGATCGGCGGCGCATTACCAGAAGGCCCTGGACCTGCTCGACGAGTCGGACGCGATCATGGCGCAGGCGCAAGGCCTCCGGGACGACCTGACCGGATCGACCGATGTCTCCACGCTCACGACGTGGATCGATCGCAACGCCGCCTACGACGCCGCGCTGCGCCGGCTGTATGACGCGCTGCTCGACTCGAACGGGCGGGTCACCGACCGCGTCCGATCGGCCTTCGCGGGCGAGCAGGCGGCCCGACGCCAGCTGCCGCCGGACACCCGCGGTCTGGTCGTGATCATGTCCGACATCGCCCGCGGCGGGCTCAACCAGGCCGTGATCGCGATCGAGGAGGCGCGGGGAGCGCTGTCGTCGGCCATCGACCGCCAGCAGCAGCTGCAGGACCCGCCGGCGCCCGCCGGTTAGGTCTCGCCATCGGGTCCGGCGCCGGTACACTGGCGCGCAAGATTCCAGCCTCATACGACCTGCCGGGGGCACAGCGGGTCGCGATGCCCACCGGGAGGATTCCTACGTGCAGATCCGCGTTGTCACCGACCAGCCGTGGGAGGTCTCGACCGACGTGCTGGTCGTGCCCGTCGTCGGCGAGCTCGAGTTCACCGAGGCCTACGACGAGCTCGATCGTCGATCCGGTGGCGAGCTGCGGGCGCTCCAGGCGTTCGGCGAGCTGCGGGATCGCCGCTACGGGACGGCGTTGGGCGCGGCCGGCGAGCTCCCGGCCCGGCGGCTGCTCGTCGTCTCCGCGGGTCACGCCGAGGACCTCGACCGCGAGACAGCGCGCAAGTTCGCCGCCCGCGCGATCCGGCGCCTGATCAACCGCGACGTCAAGGCGATCGCGATCTGGCTCGACCCGCTGGCCGACGCGCTCGACGGCGACGTCACGCTCGTCGCCGACGTCGTCGCGCGAGGCGTGGTCGAGGGCGGTTTCGAGCCCAAGACGATCTACCGCGAGGACAGCGACAGCGCGCCGCCGGTCCTCGACGAGCTGGTGCTGATCGCGCCCGGCGGCGACGCCGCGGCACTGTCGAAGGCCGCCGAGCGCGGCCGGATCATGGGCGAGGGCGCGAACATTGCCCGCCGGCTGTCGAACCGGGCCGCCAACGACATCACGCCGCAGGTCCTCGCCGATGAGGCGACGGCCATCGCCGAGGCCAACGGGCTCTCGATCGACGTCGTCGACGAGAAGCGGGCCGCCGAGCTGGGCATGGGCATGTTCCTCGCCGTGGGGCAGGGGAGCGCGAACAAGCCGCGGATGATCGTCATGCGCTCGGGCGGCGAAGGCGAGAAGGACGCGCTGGGCCGGCACCTCGCGATGGTCGGCAAGGGCGTCTGCTTCGACTCGGGCGGCATCAGCATCAAGCCCGGCGACCGGATGGAAGAGATGAAGATGGACAAGACCGGTGCCTGCACCGTGATCGCGGCCATCGCCACGGCCGCCCGCCTGTCTCCGGGCCTGCCGCTGCTCGCGGTCGCCCCCGCGGTCGAGAACATGCCCGGCGGCGGGGCGACCCGGCCCGGTGACATCGTCAAGGCGATGAACGGCAAGTGGGTCGACATCATCAACACCGACGCCGAGGGGCGCCTGATCCTGGGCGACGCGATGACCTACGCCGAGCAGCTGGGCGCGACCCACATCGTCGACGTCGCCACGCTGACAGGCGCGGTCGGCCGCGCGATCGGGAACATCGTCACCGGGGCGTTCGCGACCCCGGATCCCTGGTGGGACGACCTGGCCGCCGCGGCGGATCGGGCCGGCGAGCGCTACTGGCGCATCCCGCTCATCAAGGACTACATGTCCGAGATGGAGAGCTGGTACGCGGACATCCAGAACACCGGCACGCCGGATGGCTCGCTCGTGAAGAGCGGGCTGTTCCTCGAGCAGTTCCGGACCGTGCCGTGGGCCCACCTCGACATCGGCGGGACGGGGTACTTCCGCAAGACCTACCCGTACGCCCCGCGGGGCGCGACAGGCGTCACGCACGCGACGCTGGTCGAGCTCGCGCTCGCGGGTGCCACAGCGGCCTGACCATCGGGGGACCGCGCGGCTCCGAGCTCGGCCCGTAGACTCCGGCCCGTGGTCGAGTCGCTGTCGCTGAACCTGCTCGCCGTCGCCCTCGCCGCCATCGGCGGCGTCTGGGGCTTCGTCGCCGACCGCATCTCGGCCCGCTGGCCGGAGCACGAGGACGGCAGCGTCCGCGCGATCGACTGGCGCACGCCGGTGGTGGTGGTCACGGGCGTGCTCGTGCTCGGCGCGCTGACGCTGCGCTTCCCGGAACCGGTGCCGGCGCTGATCTTCGGCGTCTACTCGGTCGCCCTGGTGCTGCTGCTCGCCACCGACCTCGACCAGCGCCTGCTCCCCAACGAGCTCACGCTGCCGGCGATCCCGCTGGCGCTGATCGTGGACATCGCGGGCCTCAACCCGCTGGTGACGCCGGACCAGCTGCCGCTCGCCATCGTGTTCGCGATCCTGGTGCCCGGGATCCTGTTCGCGCTGTCGATCCCGTTCGGCGCCGGCGCGATCGGCCAGGGCGACCTGAAGCTGCTGATCTCGGTGGGCCTGCTCGCGGGCGCGTACCGGCTGTTCGTGGGCGTCGTCTACGGGGCGGTGCTGGCCGGCGTGGTGATCGTCGTGCTGCTCCTGTTCCGCCGGATCACGCTCAAGACGTTCATCCCGTTCGGGCCGTTCCTGATCATCGGAGCGATCTGGGCGATCTACGCGATCCAGTAGCTCTCACCGCGGTACCGGCCCGATCCCCCGAAAGGGCTGCGCCAATGCGGCGCATTGCCCATTGATCGGCGCCGGGCGGCGCTGTCAGGCTCAGGCACGACATCGCACCGCGAGCAGCGGCGTCGCCTCGCGGCGACCGGACCCGGAGCACGGGTCACGCTCGGCTGAACGGGTTGTCCACGCTGGTACACTGCCCGGAAGCCGGGAACCGGTCGTCTCGGGAGTGCCTCTGAGGCGGTGCCAGATCCGGCGAGCGTGAACTTGTTCCGCGCTCCGTACCCCGCCGTAGCGCCAGACTCGAAAACGCTCGCACGAGATGAGGACGCCTGCTCGTTGACCCGCCAAGCGACAGCCCAGCACTTTCCGCGGTCGCGCACCGGCCGCCGGTCTCACCTCCTCCTCGCGGTCCTGTCGATCCCCCTCCTGTTCGGCCTGTTCGCCGCGCCCGCCTCGGCGCCGCCGGCCGTCCACGCGGACGAGCTCGCGCAGGCCCAGGCGGCGCAGCGCGCCCTCCAGCGGAAGATCGCCGACCAGAAGGCGCTGATCGCCCAGCTCAACAACTCGCAGGCCCATCTCGCGGGCGCGATCTCCCAGACGCAGGACGAGCTCAAGGGGATCACCAACGACCTCGCCGCGACGCAGCGCCGCGTCTCGAACCTCATCGACGACATCGACGTGGTCAAGGCGACCTACCTGACGCTCGTGAACCAGCTGGAGGACCTCAACCTCCAGGTCGAGCGGATCGAGGCCTCCGAGGCCGCCAAGAAGGTCGAGCTGGGCGTCCGCAAGGCGGAGCTCGCCGAGCGGGTCCGCGAGGCGTACGAGGCGGAGCGCACGTCCCTGCTCGAGACGTTCCTGTCCGGGGCCTCGTTCACCGACATGCTGGCCCAGATGAGCTCCGAGCTCGACGCGGCCGACCAGGACCGTGAGCTCGCAGCGCAGGTCGCCGAGGACCGCGAGACGCTGCAGAGCCTGCACGCGACGGTCGTCGAGGCGCGCGCCGCCACGAACACGATCCGCCAGGAGACGGCGGTCCAGAAGCAGAAGCTCGACCAGCGCCTCAAGGAGCTGCGCGCGGCCCAGGCGCGGCTGAAGCAGCTCGAGAAGCAGGCCGAGGCCGCGCTTCGCGCCCAACGCGCCCAGTACGCGCGGATGGCAGCCGACGAGAAGCGGATGCGCCACGCGCTCGCCGCGACGGCGGCCGCCAAGCGCCAGCTCCAAAGCAAGATCAACCGCCTCGTCGCCCGCCAGTTCAACCAGGGCAACATCCCGTCCCGCTACAACGGCACGCTGCGGTGGCCGATGGGCGGCGTGGTGACCCAGGACTTCGGCTGCACGGGCGTCGTGTTCGAGCCGCCGATGGGCAACTGCGCCCACTGGCACAACGGGATCGACATCGTCGCGCCGTACGGGGCCCCGGTCCGCGCGTCGGGCAGCGGTCGCGTCGTGTACGTCGGCTGGAACTACGCGGACGGCGCCGACCCCGCCTGGATCGTGATCATCGCCCACTCGCAGCACCTGACCACGTGGTACGCGCATCTCCAGTCGCGCTACAAGGTCCGGGCCGGCCAGAACGTCCACCAGGGGGACGTCATCGGCTACGAGGGCAACACCGGCCACTCGACCGGCGCCCACCTGCACTGGATGGTCGAGTTCAACGGCAACTTCGTGAACCCGCGCATGTTCACCTAGGACGGCGGCAGCCGGGCCCTCGCGCGGAGATCCGCGAACGACCGTCGTTCACCGGGGCGGTGCTAGCATCGGAGGCAGTCGGCCGTAGGCGGAGGACGACGCTTGGTCAAGCCGGTGATGGCGGTGGTCCTTGCGGGCGGAGAGGGTGAACGCCTCTCCATCCTGTCGTCGGTGCGCGCCAAGCCCGCGGTCCCGTTCGGCGGCAAGTACCGGATCATCGACTTCACGCTGTCGAACTGCGTGAACTCGGGCATCGACGACGTCGTCGTGCTGACCCAGTACAACCCGCGGCTCGCTGAACGACCACATCGGCATCGGGCGCCCGTGGGACCTCGACCGCAACACCGGCGGCATCAAGATGCTCCAGCCGTACATCAAGCGCGGCCGCGTGGCGGAGTGGTACGGCGGCACGGCCGACGCCGTGCTCCAGAACATCAACGTCGTCGAGCACGACTCGGGTGACACGGTCCTCGTCCTCGCCGGCGACCACATCTACAAGATGGACTACCAGCCGTTCCTGGCGGCCCACCGCCGCAAGCGCGCCGACGTGACGATCGCGGTGCGCCGCGTGCCGATCGCCGAGGCGAGCCGGATGGGCGTCCTCGCGCTCGACGAGCAGGACCGGGTCGTCGAATGGCAGGAGAAGCCCAAGCAGCCCAAGAGCGACCTCGCCTCGATGGGCGTGTACGTGTTCTCGAAGCGGGCGCTCAACCGCTGGCTGGCGGAGGATCGCAAGGACTTCGGGCGCGACGTGATCCCGGCCATGCTCGCCGGCGGGGCGCGCGTCTACGGCTACCGGTTCGACGGCTACTGGCAGGACGTCGGCACGATCCAGTCGTACTGGGAGGCCAACATGGCGCTCCTGCACGACAACCCGGAGCTGGACCTGTACGACCGCGAGTGGATCATCCACACCCGGTCCGAGGAGCGCGCGCCGGCCAAGATCGGCCCGACGGCCCAGGTCCACCGGAGCCTGATCTCGCACGGCTGCGTGATCAACGGGATGGTCGTCAACAGCGTGCTGTCGCCCGGCGTGCGGGTGGACGTCGGGGCGGTGGTCCGCGACTCGATCATCATGTTCGACACCGTCGTGCGCTCGGGCGCCGTCGTGGACCGCGCGATCCTCGACAAGGAGGTCGTCGTCGGCGCGACGGCGATCGTCGGCGACGGGCCCGACTACGACACGCCCAACCGGCAGGAACCCGGCCGGCTGAACACCGGGATCACCGTCGTCGGCAAGCAGTCGGTCGTGCCGAGGGGGGTCCGGCTGGGCCGCAACGTCAAGGTCGGCGAGCGCGTGAAGTCCGCGGACTTCGCCAACCGCACGGTGCGGTCCGGCGGCACCGTCGACCACAAGCCGGGCGGGGCCCGGGCCGCCTCGCGCGTCGACGCCGAGGAGCCACCGGCCCGGATCCTCGCGAGCGTGCCGGACTGATCGATCGCCGCCGGGACTGACCGCTCGCCGCCGGACTGACCGCTCGCCGCAACGCGAGGCGGGGCCGTCGAGGGGGCGTTCGGAGACCCTCGGGTAGACTCGCGCGCATGTCCATCGCCCCCCGGGCGTCGGCGAGCGTCGCTGCCGATGTCGAGGCCTGGCTCTCGGAGCTGGGCCTGGAGCCCCAGGAACGGGCCGACCGCGAGGGCGTCACGTCGTGGGACCTCGTCCTCGACGGCACCCGGCGGTCGGCGCTTCGGGTCACCCTGATCCTCGACCCGTCGCTCGCGCTGATCGCCTGGGGCCACTTCGCCCCGCCGATCAACGACAGCTTCCGCAAGTCGTACCGGCTGCTGCTGCGCTGGAACGACGAGACGCCGTTCGTGAAGTTCGCGGTGGGCGAGGACGAGCGGCCGGTGCTGATCGCCGAGATCCCGATCGGCGAGCTCGACCTGGACGCGCTCGGCCTGGCCGTCGCGCGCCTGCTGGCCGTGGCCGACCGCCTGCACGAGCCCGCGACGACCTGGCTCAAGGGTGGGGCGTGGTCGATCGAGGCGCCCGCGACCGACGACGGCCCGGGCCCGCGGCTGCTGGACCGGTACGCCGAGGCGCTCGGCGAGCTGCTGGAGCCCGCGGAGACCGCCGAGCTCGCAGAGGCGGCGACGCCGGACGAGCCCGAAGAGGCGCGAGCATGACGAGGTCGCCGTCGGCGTCGCGGCCGGGCGTCCGCGGGCGCCTCGTCATCGCCCTGTTCGTCGCCCTGCTGCTGGCCTGGCTCGCGCCGGTGACGGGCACGCTGCCGTCAACGCGGGCCGACGCGGCCGACACCGACCTCACGCTCGTCACCGACGCGACCTACACCGTCCAGCCGTCGCACCGGCGCGTCCATGTCGCGGTCGCGATCGACGCGCGCAACCACCGGGGCGAGACGAAGACGCGCAAGTACTACTTCGACCACGCGTTCCTCGCCGTCCAGCCCGGCGCGGGCGGCTTCGCGCTCTCGGGCGCCAAGGGCGCGACCGTGCGGGTCGCCGCGCGATCCGCGAACGCGACGCTGCTGCGGATCGACTTCGGGCAGCGCCTGTATGGGGGCCAGGACCGCTCGATGGTCCTCGCGTTCAACCTCGTCGACCCCGGCAAGCCGGCCAACCGCCAGGTGCGGGTGGGATCGGGCCTGGTCACGTTCCCGGTCTGGGCGTTCGCCTCCGACGGCGCGCGGGGCAGCCGGGTGCGGGTCCACTTCCCGGCCGGCTACGACGTCGCGGTGCAGAGCGGCGACTTCGACGACCGCGACCGCACGACCGATGGCGGGGTCACGCTGTCGACGCAGCCGCTGGGCGAGCCGCTCACATACTTCGCCTACGTCGTCGGCCAGCGCGAGGCGGTCTACAAGGAGACGCCCCTGACCGTCGCTGCCGGCGACCGCGACGTGGCGCTGGTGATCCGCGGCTGGCGCGACGATCCTGCCTGGGCGGGCCGGATCTCCGGCGTGTTCCGGAAGGCGCTTCCGGAGCTGAGCCGCGAGATCGGGCTGCCGTGGCCGGAGGACGAGCCGACGGTCGTCCAGGAGGCGGTCAGCCGCGCCGCGGGCGGCTACGCCGGGCTGTTCGCGCCCGCCGATCGCCGGATCGAGGTCGCCTACTGGGCGGATCCGCTGGTCGTCCTCCACGAGGCGGCCCACGGCTGGTTCAACGGCGCGCTCGTGGCCGACCGCTGGGCGAGCGAGGGGTTCGCCTCGCTGTACGCGCAGCGTGCCGCGGGCAAGCTCAAGGTCCGCGACACGAGCCCGAAGCTCACGCCCGCCGTGAACAAGGCCGCCATCCCGCTCAACGGCTGGCCGAACACGATCGACACCGAGGGCGGCGCCGATCCGGTCGTCGAGACCTACGGCTACGCCGCGTCGCTCGCGCTGGCGCGCGGCGTCGCCAAGCGGGCCGGCGACGAGGCCCTGCAGCGGGTCTGGGCGGCGGCCGATGCGCGGATCGGCGCGTACCAGCCCGAGACGGCTGAGGCGTTCGGCGACAACGCCGGTGATCACGAGACCGTCGACGGGCCGCCGGACTGGCGCGGGCTGCTCGACCTGCTGGAGTCCGAGACCGGCCAGGACTTCACCGACCTGTGGCGCAAGTGGGTCGTCCGGCCCGAGGAGTCCGCCCTCCTCGACGCACGCGACGAGGCCCGTACCGCGTACGCCCGGACGATCGCGCTGGCGGGCGACTGGCGGCTGCCGCGCGGGATCCGCGACGCGCTGCGGGCATGGCAGTTCGACTCCGCGATGCGGCAGCTCGCCGACGCGCGCACCATCCTGGCCCAGCGCGGCGCCATCGAGTCGCTGGCCGATCGCGGCGGGCTGACGCTCCCCCCGGGCGTCCAGCAGCGGTTCGCCGCGGGCGACATGATCGGCGCCTCGCGCGAGGCGGAGGCGGAGCGCAACGCGATGCTGTCGGTGATGGAGGCGGCCGACGCGCGTGTCCAGGAGGACGACGTGCTGAGCCGGATCGGGATGCTGGGCGAGGACCCGGAGGCGGACCTCGTCGCCGCCGAGGCCGCGTTCGCCGCGGGCGACCTGTCCGGCGCGCAGGCGGCCGCGGACGACGCCTATCGCGCCTGGACCGCCGCCTCGCAGGAGGGACGCCGGCGCGCGCTGCTCGGCCTCGCGGTGCTGGCCGGCGTGCTCGTCCTCACCGCCGCCGTCGCCGGCCGCGCGCGGGCCGCGCGTCGCGAACGGACGGCGGCCGCCGCCGCCGGGTCCTGACACCGAGCCATGCGGATGCCGGGGGTCGCGAGATCGGCGCTCATCGCCACGGCGTTCGCGGGCGCCCTGTCGGTGCTCGCGGCGGTCGCCCCGCCCGCGGCCTCGCCGGCGCTCCCGTTCCTGGCGGCGATCGACGCCCCGGTCGCGCTCGCCGCCGACGACCTCGCGGTCACGACCAAGGCGCGCTACGTCGTCGCGCCGGCCAAAGGCGTCGTCAAGGTCGCGGTCGACGTCGCGGTCGTCAACCAGAAGCCGAACGGCGTATCGGGCGGCGTCGTGACCCGCTACTTCTACGACAGCGTGAACATCGGGGTGCAGCTCGAGGCGACCCACCTCCGGGCGACCCAGGACGGTGCGCCGGTCCGGGTCAGCAGCTCGACGCGCAAGAACTTCCGCCTCGTCACGATCGCGTTCCGCGACGACATCTACCTCGGCGAGACGGCCCGCGTCCGGCTCCAGTTCGACCTGCCGGCAGGCGAGCCGCGCTCGGACAGCGACGTCCGCGTCGGGCCGGCGTTCGCGACGTTCCTCGCCTGGGCGTTCGGGGATCGGGGGAGCGTCCGGATCGACATCCCGAAGGCCTTCGACGTCGACGTGTCGGGCGAGGACATGGCCACCCAGACGACCGCCAACCTCAAGGTGCTGACCGCCACGACCGACAACGCCATCGGCTGGTACGCGTGGATCAACGCCCGCAACGACGATGGCCTGACGCGCGAGCGCCTGGAGCTCGCGGACGGCGAGCAGGTCGTCGTCCGCGGCTGGCCCGAGGACTCGCGCTGGCGGCGGCGGGTGTCGGCGATTCTGTCCGACAGCGTCCCCGACCTGGCCGGGCGGATCGGGCTGCCGTGGCCGGTGGACGGGCCGCTGAACGTGCTCGAGGTCCACACGCCGCTGTTGGAGGGCTACGCGGGCTTCTACGACCCGAAGAGCGACGAGATCACGATCAGCGAGAACCTCGACGACCTCACGATCGTGCACGAGGCGTCGCACGCGTGGTTCAACAATGGCCTGTTCAGCGAGCGCTGGATCAACGAGGGGCTCGCCGAGGAGTACGCGTCGCGCGTCCTCGCCGCCGGAACGCGCGGCAAGGTCGACCCGGCGCCCGTCAGCCCGTCCGCGAAGGCGGCCTTCCCGCTCGAGCGATGGTCGCCGCCGGCCCCGATCCGCGACCCGCAGAGCGACGCCCGCGAGCAGTTCGGCTACGACGCCTCGTGGACGGTGATCCGGGCGATCCTCGAGGAGGCCGGCGAGGACGGCATGCGCAAGGTGTTCCGGGCGGCCGAGGACGGCACGACGGCGTACCCGGGCGACGGCACGCCGGAGGCCGCGGCCCTGCCCAACGACTGGCGCCGGTTCCTCGACCTCGCCGAGGAGCTCGGCGGCGTCGGGGTGGCGGCCAGCCTGTTCGAGACGTGGGTGCTGCCCAAGGACGAGGCGGGCCAGCTCGCGGATCGCGCGGCCGCGCGGGCGGCGTACCGGGACCTCGCGGCCGCGGACGGCGACTGGGCGTCGCCGCCGGCCGTGCGCCTCGCGCTCGACTCGTGGTCGTTCGACCAGGCCGATGCGCGGATCGACGAGGCTGCGGGGATCGTCCAACAGTGGGACGAGACGGAGGCGCTCGCCGCCGCGAACGGCCTCACCCCGCCGAACGAGCTCGAGGCCGCCTACGAGACCGCGAGCTCCACGGCCGAACTCTCGACGGCGTCGGCGCTGGCGGCGAACCTGCAGTCGTCGCTGGCGACCCTGGTCGAGGCGGACGATGCGGCCGACGCCCCGCGCGACTGGCTGACCACCCTGGGTCTCAGCGGCAAGGACCCCGACGCGGACCTGGCCGCCGCGCGCTCGGCGTGGCAGGCGGGCGACCTCGCCGAGGCGAACGAGCGTGCCGCGCTGGTCGCGGGCACGATCGGGGTCGCACCCGAGGCGGGCCGCGGGCGCGCGATCGTCATCGGCGGCGTGGCGACGCTGATCGGGATCCTGCTCCTCGTGCTGATGGTCGTCGCCGTCGTCCGATGGCGAGGCCGATCGCGGGCGCCGAGCGGGGCCTTCGCCACGACCGGTCCGGACGTCTGGTCCGCGCCCCCGGACGACTCGGCGATGCCGGTCGACGCGACGGTGACGGCCGGAGAGCCGCCGACCCCGGGACCCGCGTCGACGTGGGACCCGCCTCCGTCACCCCCGCCGCTGGATCCCGGCGACCGCCCCTGACCGGACCCTTCGTACCGGGGCGCGTTCGCGGCAACCGTGGCAGGATCGGCCGATGCACGAGGAGCGGCCGGCCCGCGACGAGGCCCGTCCGACCGACGAGCGCGAGTCCGCCTACGACCTGCTGCAGCGCGGCCAGGCCCTGCTGCAACGCCACCACAACGCCCAGGCCGCCGTCGTGCTCGAGCGCGCCGCCCGGCTCGAGCCGGGCAAGGCGTCGATCCTCGAAGCGCTCGGTCGCGCGTACTTCAACTCCGCCCAGACCGAGCGGTCACGCGAGACGTTCGAGGCCATGCTCGAGATCGACCCCTCGGCCCACTACGCCCACTACGCCCTCGGCCAGAGCCTGAAGCGCCTGGGCCGGACCAGCGAGGCGCGCACCCACCTGCGGCTGGCGGTCGCGCTCGCGCCATCGTCCGAGCTCTATCGGTCCGCGCTTGCGCGCCTCCCCGCCCCGCGCGACAAGGCCGCCGACTAGCGGAGCTCGATCCTCGCCCGGGCCGGCACCGGCGGCTCGATCGGTCCGTCAGGCCGGCCGGACGTCGACCCGGTGCCCGTCCAGGAAGAACCCGTTGCGGAGCGCGACCCGGCTGAAGGCATCGAGCTGATCGGGCAGGAACGCCGAGGCCGGGACGAGGAGCGTCGTTCCGCCGACGAACTTGATGAACAGGTAGGGCCCGTTCCGCGAGATTCGGTCGATTCCCGCCCATCGGATGTCGCTCTCGCCGGCGACCCAGCGTGCGCGGATGCCGTCCGCGTCGAAGGCCAGCTGGAGGTCGGCGAGCAGGTCGCGCCGCTTGCGGATCGACCACAGCGCGAACGGGACGGCGAACAGGCCCGTCAGGAACGACACCCCGAGGACGAGGCAGCCGAGCCAGATCCAGGCGTCCGACGCGAGCAGCCAGTTGACCACGGCGAGCACAAGGAACAGTAGCCCGAAGGCCAGCGCGGAACGCGGCGAGCGGAAGAACCGCGCGTTCGCGAGCGCGAACTGCCTCGTCGTGAAGCCGTAGCGGACGACGCCCGCCAGGTCGGGGGCTTCGCGGTCGGGCGTCGCCGCGACGGGTGCGGCCGCGCCGTCTCCCACGGCGTCCGGTGGCGCGGTTCCCCTCCGCAGGCGGTCGAGCCACAGGATCCCGAGGATCGACTTCGCGTCGCGGATCTCGCCCCGCTCGACCATGGCGATCGCGTCCGACAGCGGCACGTGCCGGAGCTCGAGGCGCTCGTCCTCGTCGGGCGTCAGCCGGTCGTCCTCGCCGGCCACGCCGGTCATGCCGGTCGCGAGGTAGAGGTGCATCAGCTCGGTCGCGAAGCCCGGGGCCGTCCAGAACGCGGCCAGCTTTCGCCAGTCGCGCGCCCGATGGCCGGTCTCCTCCTCGAGCTCGCGCCGCGCGCACAGGTCCGGGTCCTCGGTGACCCCGTCGTGCACCTCGAGCGTGCCGGCCGGGATCTCGAGCAGCGCGCCGTCCGCCGGGACGCGCCACTGGCGGACCATCAGCAGCCGGTCCGCGTCGTCGAGCGCGAGCACCGCGACCGCCCCGGGGTGGCCGACGACGTCGCGCGTCGCGCGCGAACCGTCCGGCCGGTCGATCGTGTCCACCCGGAACTCCAGGTAGCGGCCGCGGTGGATCACCTCGGTCGCGACCACGCGCTCCTCGAGCGGGTCGGCAGGCACGGCCCCTCCCGTCAACGCAACGCGGCCGGCCCGTCGATGACGAGCCGGCCGCGAGTTGGAACGAAGGATCGACGGGCGCGCCTCAGGCGGCGGCCGCCTCGCGCATCTTGGCCAGCGAGTCGCCGGTCTCGGAGTTGAACAGGTGGAGCTTGTCGCCCGGCAGCTTCAGCTGGACGACGTCGCCCGGTCGGACCCGGTGCGACGAGTCGACGATCGCGACGACCTCGTTGCCGTCGACCGTCACGTGGAGCAGCTCCTCGTTGCCGAGGTACTCGACGACGTCGGCGGTGCCCTGCAGGGTCGCGACCGGGGCGGGGATGGTCGCTCAGCTCGAGGTGCTCGGGGCGGAAGCCCGCGATCACCTTGTCGCCGACGCTCTGGAGCGCCTCGCGATAGCTCTGCGGGATCGGGAACCGGATGAGCGCCATCGCTGAGCTCGGCCTGGCCGCCGACGCCGGTCGGCCAGCTCGACGAAGTTCATCGCCGGGCTGCCGATGAAGCCCGCGACGAAGCGGTTGATCGGCGTGTCGTACAGCTGCTGCGGCGTGCCAACCTGCTGGAGCAGGCCCTCGCTCATGACGGCGATCCGCTGGCCCATCGTCATCGCCTCGACCTGGTCGTGGGTGACGTAGACCATCGTCGTCCCGAGGCGCTGGTGGAGCCGCGCGATCTCCGCGCGCGTCTGCACGCGCAGCTTCGCGTCGAGGTTGGACAGCGGCTCGTCCATGAGGAACACGGCCGGCTCGCGGACGATCGCCCGCCCGAGCGCGACGCGCTGCCGCTGGCCGCCGGACAGCTCCTTGGGCTTGCGGTCGAGCAGCTTCTCGAGCTGCAGGATTCCCGCCGCCTCGTTGATGCGCTTCTCGATCTCCGGCTTCGGGACCTTGCGCAGCTTGAGGCCGAACGCGAGGTTGTCGCGGACCGACATGTGCGGGTAGAGCGCGTAGCTCTGGAACACCATCGCGATGTCGCGGTCCTTGGGGGCGACGTCGTTGACGACCTTGTCGCCGATGCGGAGCGTGCCCTCCGAGATCTCCTCGAGGCCGGCGATCATCCGCAGGCTGGTCGTCTTGCCGCAACCCGACGGGCCGACGAGCACCATGAACTCGCCGTCACCGATCTCGAGGTTGAGGTCCGACACGGCGGTCACGTCGCCGTACTTCTTGAACACGTGATCGAACGTCACGGTCGCCATCGTTGCCTCCTGCCCGTCCGGGTCATCGCGGGCTCATGCATCCGGCCGTCGAACGAGCGACGGACTCGGACGAGCCCCGTACGAGGTGCTGGCTCGGGCTGGCCGCATCGTACGAGTCCGGGGCCCGCCGGCGCAACGTGCAGGGGCATGACAAATGCGTGTGGACCGGCGGCGAGGCGCCGGAAGACGGACGTATCGTTCGGGCATGAGCGAGCACCCGCGTGCCGGGCAGCCGGCCGAGCCCGGCGATCTCGTCGACGTCGATGCCCTGGTCGGCGCCTACCACGACCTCCGTCCGGATCCGTCGGATCCCGCCCAGCGGGTCGCGTTCGGGACGTCGGGCCACCGGGGCTCCGCGTTCAAGGGAGCCTTCAACGAGGCCCACATCCTGGCCACGACCGAGGCCATCTGCCGCTACCGGACGTCGCAGGGGACTACGGGGCCCCTGTTCATCGGCCGCGACACGCACGCCCTGTCGGAGCCCGCCTGGCGGACCGCGCTCGAGGTCCTGGTGGCCAATGGCGTCGACGTGCGGATCGACGCGTCCGACGGCTTCACGCCGACACCGGCCGTGTCGCACGCGATCCTGGTCCGAAACGGCGGGTTCCGCGGGCATCCGCAGCGGCTGGGCCTCGCCGACGGCATCGTCGTGACGCCCTCGCACAACCCGCCCGAGGACGGCGGCTTCAAGTACAACCCGCCCAACGGCGGCCCCGCCGACACGGACGTCACGCGCTGGATCCAGGACGAGGCGAACCGGATCCTCGAGGGGTCGGGCCCCGACGGCATCGACGGGATCGCGCGAGTGCCGTTCGAGCGCGCCCACGCCGGCGCCGAGCGCACCGACTTCCGGGCGGCGTACGTCGACGGGCTGCAGTTCGTCGTCGACATGGAGGCCATCGCGGCGTCCGGGTTGCGCCTCGGCGTGGACCCGCTGGGTGGAGCGGCCGTCGACTACTGGGCGGCGATCGGCGAGCGCTACGGCCTGGACCTGACCGTCACCAACCCGACGGTCGACCCGACGTTCGGCTTCATGACCCTCGACTGGGACGGCCGGATCCGGATGGACCCGTCGTCGCGCTTCGCGATGGCCGGGCTGGTGGGCCTGCGCGACCGGTTCGACCTCGCCCTGGGCAACGACGCCGATGCCGACCGCCACGGGATCGTCGTCCCGGGCGCGGGGCTGATGAACCCCAACCACGTGCTGGCGGCGGCGATCTCGTACCTGTTCGGCGGTCACCGGGACTGGGGAAGCAGCGTCGCGGTCGGCAAGACGCTCGTGTCGTCATCGATCATCGACCGGGTCGTCGCCGACCTCGGCCGGCGGCTGGTCGAGGTGCCGGTGGGCTTCAAGTGGTTCGTCGACGGGCTGGTCGACGGCTCGATCGGGTTCGGGGGCGAGGAGAGCGCCGGCGCCTCGTTCCTGCGCCGGGACGGGAGCGTCTGGACCACGGACAAGGACGGGATCACCGCCTGCCTGCTGGCGGCCGAGCTGACCGCGACGCTGGGGCGCAACCCGGCCGAGGTCTACGCGGGGCTGACGGAGCGCTTCGGGGCCCCCGCCTACCGCCGGATCGACGCCCCGGCGACGCCCGAGCAGAAGGCGCGCCTGGGGCGCCTCTCGGCATCCGACATCACCGCGATTGCGTTGGGTGGCGATCCGATCACCGCGGTCCTGACCCACGCTTCGGGCAACGGGGCGCCGATCGGCGGACTGAAGGTCACGACCGACGAGGCGTGGTTCGCGGCGCGCCCATCGGGAACGGAGAACGTGACCAAGCTGTACGCGGAGAGCTTCCGCGGCGAGGCGCACCTCGGCCGGGTGCTCGACGAGGCGGCGGCGATCGTGGCGGCGGCGGCGTCCTAGCCGTCGACGGCGATCGTGGCGGCAGGCGGGCCAAGGCGCCGCCGACGTCGGGGTTCGTCGGCGGCGCCAGGCACTGGCCGGGACCTTGCGGTCGGCCTGCGGTGACGGATCGCGGGCGCCGTTCGAGGAGCCGGAGCTGGCTAGCGGCGGGCGCGGAGCGCGTAGATGCGCTGCGAGAGGGTGCCCTCGCTTGCCTGCCGGCAGTGCGCGCAGGTGACGAGCGCGGCGGAGTGGCGGGCGTGATCGACGGCGATGGGGGCCGGGCGGGTGGGCTTGGTCATGGCGGCGGGACCTCGTGATCGGCGGTTCGTTGGGTCGCGGCGGGAGGGCTCGCAACGCCGGTCATCGTCCGTCGCGGGCGGGGAGCATCGACATGGACGTCCGTCGATTCCGGATGCCGACGCCCGTCGCCACTAGTCCGATCGGCGGCTCGCGGGTGGGACCGTTGCCCGGCTGCCCCGGACCCGGTCCTCGCGGACACTGGGCGCCCAGGCCACCGACGCGTCCGCGGATGGACGCCCATGGAGGAGCGCATGCCGGCGTCGACCGCGGACCTCACCTGTCTCCAGTGCGGCGCGGTCGCCAGCAAGGCAGGCGCCAAGCTCTGCCGGCGCTGTGGCCTGCCCTACGGCGAGGCCCCGCCCGCCCACGCGCGACTCGTCGAGTGCCCGGTCTGCTATCGGGAGAGCGACGACGACGGGCGGTTCGCCTCGGGCCTCCGTCCCGGCGCCCGCCTCGACATCAACGCCCACGTCGACGAGCACGAGCGGCAGCCGGTCGGCGACGACGCCTGGCTCGAGTCCCTGCGCGAGTACGACCGGATCCGGATCGGGCGCTGGTCGGCGCCCTACGACCTCGTCCGGCGCTACCTCGTGACGGGCGTGGTCGATGCGGGTCGCAACCGGCTCGCCCAGCACAACTCGATCGTCACCGCCATGACCCAGATCCAGCGCTGGGGCCGGGACCCCGACGTGTTCGGCGACCAGGAGGAGTGGCGGGCGGCCCGCGACGCCGTCGCGGAGCTGATGGATCGCTATCACGCCCCCCGAGCGGAGGCCGCGCCGCGGCGCCGGTTCTTCTAGCCGCGCCGCCGGTCCGTCCGGGAGCTAGGTCGACGCGGCGGGCCCGAGCCACGTGGTGAGCGCTTCCGAGAGCCCCGCGCCGGACCCGTCGCCCACCCAGGCGACGTAGCCGTCGGGCCGGATCAGCACGGCCGCGGGGGCAGGGATGGCCCCCAGCACGGGAAGCTCCCACGCATCGTCGGTGGTCGCGTCGACCGCCTGCACCCGATCTGCCCACTGGCGCGATGTCGAGCTCGCCGGACCCGTCGAGGTCGAGCAGCACGGCACGGGCGGCGTGCAGCAACGTGGAGACCCGCATCGGGCCGTCAGCGGTGACCAGGTCGAGGTCGGGCATGCGGCGGCCGAGCAGGGGATGTCCCTCACCGAGGTCGTAGTGGATGTCCAGGCCGGAGGCGAGCCCGGCAAGGCGGTCGCGGGCTGCGGCGACGTCGAGCACGTCACCGAGGACCTCGATGAGGGCGCCGGTTCGGTCGTCGCCCCGCTGCAGGGCGGTGAGCGCCATGGTGTACCTGAGCACCCGGGCGGCGACCGGGTGACGCTCGGCGTGGTACGTGTCGAGCAGCTCGGCCGGCGCGTCCCCGGTGACGACCTGGGCGAGCTTCCAACCGAGGTTGACGGCGTCCTGCACGCCGAGGTTGAGGCCCTGCCCGCCGGCCGGGTAGTGGATGTGTGCGGCGTCACCGGCCAGCAGCACGCGCCCGGCCCGGTAGCTCGCCGCCTGGCGAGTCGCGTCGGTGAAGCGCGAGATCGTGTCGGCGGACACGAGCCCGAAGTCCGAACCCCAGACGGAGACGATCGCCTCGCGCACGTCCTCGAGCGTCGGGTCGCCCTCGCGGTCGAGGTGCTCGTCGCGCACGACGAGGCCCACGCGCCCGCCGTCGAGCGGGCGCATCGCGTTGACGCCAAGCGCGTCGTTGCGGAAGCCGAACGCCGGCTCACCCTGCATCTCGACCTCGGCGATGATCGAGCTCACCGACGCGCCCCAGCCCGGGAAGTCGATGCCGGCGAGCTTCCGCACGAGGCTGCGACCGCCGTCACAGCCGACGACGTACCCCGCGCGCAGCGTGCCGCCGTCGGCAAGGTGCAGGTCGAGTCCATCGTCGTCCTGCGAGAGGCCCGTCATCTCCCGCCCGTACCGGGTGACCACGCCGAGCTCGTTCGCCCACTCCCCGAGGAGGCGCTCGGTGTGTCGCTGCCACAGCGCCAGGCCATAGGGGTGACGCGTCGGGAAGTCGCCGAGGTCGAGCGTGACGCCCGCGAAGGCGGCCACCTGCATCGCCTGTCCCGCCTCGAGGAAGCGCTCGGCGACTCCGCGCTGATCGAGGACCTCGATCGTGCGTGCGTGCAGCCCGCCCGACCTCGCCCGGGAGCTCTCGATGTCCGCGCTCGGCCGCCGCTCCAGGACGACGGCCTCGACCCCGGCGAGGGCGAGCTCGGCCGCCAGCATCATCCCGGTCGGCCCGCCGCCGACGATCACGACGGCATTCGCGGGCGTGGTCGTCATCCCAGCAGGACGCCCGGGTTGAGGATCCCGTCCGGGTCGAGCGCCCGCTTGATGGCGCGCATGGCCGCCAGGTCGCCGGGTGCCCGGTCGCGGGTGAGCCAGGCGGTCTTGGCGACGCCGATGCCGTGCTCGGCGCTGACCGTGCCGCCGAGCTCGAGGGCGAGCGCGAGGACCGCGTCGTCGACCGTGGAATCGTCGGGATCGGGGCCGAGCACGTTGACGTGGAGGTTGCCGTCGAGCAGGTGGCCGAACACGATCAGGCGGGCGCCGGGCGACGCCCGGGCGATCGTCGGCGCCAGCAGGCCGACGAACGCCGGCAATCGCTGCAGCGGGAGGGCCGCGTCGATCGAATGGGGGACGCCCTCGCGCTGGAGGGACTCCGGCAGGCCTTCGCGGATCTGCCACAGGCGCGCGCGCGCCGGTCCATCCGAGGCGACCACGGCGTCGTCGACGTCGGCCTCGCGATGCAGGGCGGAGACGAGCGCGGGCTCGGGGTCGACGGTGTCCGCGACCTCGACGAGCAGGTAGGCGGGATGCCGCGCGCCGATCGGGCGGACGGCGCCGTGCTGGACCACGAGGTCGAGGGCGTCGCCCGCGATGAACTCGACGGCGTCGAGCGCGGGGAGCGAGCGGCGCAGCGAGCCCGCCAGCCGGACCGCGACGTCGACGCTCGAGATCCCGAGGACGGCCACCGTCCGCCGGTCGCGTCGCGGGAGCAGCCGGAGCCTGGCGGCCGTGACGATGCCGAGGGTGCCCTCGGAGCCGGCCAGCAGCTGGCCCAGGGCGTATCCGGTGTTGTCCTTGCGCGGCGCGTCGAGCCGCCGGACGAGCGTCCCGTCGCCCAGCACCGCCTCGACGCCGAGCACCTGGTCGCGGGTCATGCCGTTGCGGAACACGTGGATCCCGCCGGCGTTGGTGGCGATCGTCCCGCCAACCGTGGCCGAGTCGCGGGCCGCGAGGTCCACGCCGTAGGCCAGGCCGGCATCGGCGGCGGACTTGTGGACCGAGGCGATCGTCGCGCCCGCCGCGGCCACGAGCGCGCCGTCGGCGTCGACCGGCTCGATCGCCGTCATGCGGGCCAGGCTGAGCAGCACCGCGCCGTCGCGCGGGACGCCGCCCCCGACGAGGCCCGTGTTCCCGCCCTGCGGCACGATCGGGAGCCGCGCCGACCGGCAGGCGCCGACGACCTCCACGACCTGCTCGGGGCTCGCCGGGCGCACCACCGCCAGCGCCTCGCCGCGGTAGCGACCCGTCCAGTCGCCCTCGTACCCCGCCCGTAGCTCCGGGTCGGTCAGGACATGGTCGGGCCCCACGATGCGCCCGAGCTCCGCGATCAGCGCCGTGTGCTGCACGCCGTTCATCGTCGCCGGTGTGCGTCCGGCGCGCTGATCGCCCTCGCGATCCGCTCGGCCCCATAGGTGAACGCGGCGTCGACGTCGCCACCCATCCGGAAGGCCCCGGCGAGCTCCATGCCCACGAACCCGTTCGCCCAGGCGACGACCGTCCGGGCGGCCTCGAGCCCGTCCTCGGGACCCGCCATCTGCGCGACCGTCCGGAACAGGGACGCGAAGCCCGGCGACGAGAGGTCGACCTCGGTGCGCCAGTCGTCGGGCAGCCGCCGGAACAGCAGCGCGTAGGCTTCGGGCCGGCGGTGCGCGAACGCGCGGAACGCGGTGGCGATCGCGACCAGGTCGCGCGGCGGATCGCCGGTCGTCGCCGCGGCCTCCAGGGACGCCGACAGGTCCAGCGCGGCGTCGGTCGTGATCAGGCGCACGAGCTCCCGGCGGCCGTCGACGCGCTTGTACAGCGACGGCGCGCGCACGCCCACCGCCGCCGCGACGCGCTGCATCGTCAGGCCCTCGAAGCCCTCGGCCTCGAGGATCTCGCGGCCCGCGGCCACGATCGCGGGGATCGACGTTCGGGCAGGGGTGGGCATCTCGCTCGGTCCGTCCTCGACTGTCTGGTGATGATGGCTATTGACAATAGCCATGAAGGCTAACTACTATAGCCATGCAAGTCTACCCATGAGGAGTCCGACATGGCAATCGCCAATCTCACGCTCCGTTTCGTCCTCGAGCTCGCCGGCATCGCGGCGTTCGGGATCTGGGGGTTGAACCTCACCAGCGATCCGCGCGTGAACCTCGTCGTCGCCGTGATCGCGGTGGCGGCGGTCATCGTCGCGTGGGCCGTCGTGGTCGCTCCCAAGGCCCGCAACGGGCTCAGCCAGTCGCAGAAGGACGTGATCGGGACCGCGATCCTGCTCGTCGCGGCGGTCGCGCTCGTCGGCGCCGGGCAGCCCGTCGCCGGCCTCGCGTTCGGGGCGCTCGTGCTCGCGAACGCGGCCATGCTCGCCGCGCTCGGACCCGGCGCCCGGGAGGCCTTCGGACCATCGGCCAGCCGGCTCGACTAGCCTGAGCCGACACACCAGGAGCTCGACATGCAACTCGCACCCGGCCTGCACCGGCTCGGCGACGGCCTCGTCAACAGCTACCTCGTCGCGGACGGCGGCGCGATCACGATCGTCGACGCCGGGATGTCCGGCCAGTACGCCGACCTCGAGCGCGAGCTCGCGGCGATGGGCCGGACCAAGGCCGACATCCGGGCGATCGTGCTGACCCACGGCGACACCGACCACGTGGGCTACGCCGACCGCCTCCACCGGGAGCTCGGCATCCCGGTCTACGTCCAGGCCGCCGATGCGGCCCGGGCGCGGGGCGAGGTCAAGAAGCCGTCGAGCGGCTGGGGCCCGATGAAGGCGGGACCGATGGTCGGCTTCATGTGGTACGGCCTGCGCAAGGGCGGCCTGCGGACGAAGCCGGTGTCGGAGCTCGCGACGATCGACGGCGACGCCACGCTGGACCTGCCCGGCTCGCCGCACGTGATCCCGCTCCCCGGGCACACGCCGGGCAGCGTCGCGATCCACGTGCCGGCGGTCGACGCGCTGTTCCTGGGCGACGGGATGACGACGCGCAGCGTGCTGACGGGCGAGACCGGCCCGCGCCTGGCGCCGTTCACGCTCGACCCGGCGGCGGCGCTTGCGTCGCTCGGGGCGCTCGACGGCATCGAGGCCCGATGGGTCCTGCCCGGCCACGGCGACGCCTGGACGGGCGGGGTGGGGGAGGCGCTGCGCCAGATCCGCGAGGCCGCCGCGAAGGCGCCATTGCCGCCGGCCCGGACGGAGGGCTGAGGCGGGTCCGCCGTCCGGCGGGGCCGCGCCGGCCTAGGGCAGCGGACGCCAGGCCCGGCCCAGCAGCAGGGCGAACGCGGCGAGCAGCCCGCCGAGGCCCACGAAGCCGGCGCTGACCTCGACCGGCTCGGCCTTCGTGATCGTCGTCGTCGGCAGGCCGCGGAAGACCTCCTCGAGCTCGCTCGCGCTCTCGGCCGGGTAGTACTCGCCGCCCGTGAGGTCGGCGACGGAGCGGAGCGTGTCCTCGTCGATGCCGCGGCGGAAGCCGCCGCCGAATCCCCCGCCGAACCCGCCGCCCAGCCCGAACCCGCCGGCGCCCGCCGGCTCGCGGCCGATGAACTGCTGCCGGCACTCCGGGTTGAGCTCGCCGCCCTGCGCGGACCCGAAGCCGATCGTGTAGACGCGGACGCCACGATCGACCGCCTGCTGCGCGGCCTCCAGCGGTGGCGTCCCAGCGTTGTTGGCGCCGTCGGTCAGCAGGACCACGATGTCGGGCACGTAGGCCCCCTCGAGGACCGGCTCCGGCGCCTCGCCCGGCCGCCCCGGGAGGACCGCCTTGGGCACCTTCGGGTCGACCTCCGCGATCGCGTCGATCGAGGCGAGGATCCCGCTGCCGATCGCGGTCCGGCGGCCGGTCGTGAGGCTGCGGATCGCGTCGACGAGCGCCTCCTGGTCGCTGGTCGGTGGCTGGACGACCGCCGCGAGGCCGCTGAACGCCACCAGGCCGATCTCGGACCCCGACCGCTGGCTGGTGACGAAGGCCACGGCGGCGTCCTCGGCCGCCTCGAGGCGGGTCGGGTCGATGTCGGTCGAGCACATGCTCCCGGACACGTCCATCGCGAGGATGATCGTCGCCTGGTTGGCGGGGACGCTGAGCACGACCACGGGTCGCCCGAGGGCGACGACGAGCGCGGCGACGCCGGCCGCGAACAGGGCGAACGGCAGGTGGCGCCGGAGCCGCGGACGCGCCCGGCATCGCCGCGCGGATGAGCGACAGGCTCGAGTAGCGCGCGGCCGCCGGGCGCCGCCGCCGCTGGCTCCACAGGTAGACGCCGATCAGCAGCGGGACCACGAGCACGAGGGCCAGCAGCCCGATCCACACGAACGTCATGGCAGCCGCCCCGCCCACGCGAGCGACAGGATGCCGCCGACCACGAGCAGCGCCAGGCCGAGCGCCGCGAACAGCGCCGTGACCTCGAGCGGTTCGCTGCGCACGACGAGCCGCGGCTGCAGGTCCTGGTAGATCGCGTCGACGCTGTCCGGGTCGTCGGCGCGGTGGTAGGAGCCGCCGGTCATGTCCGCGATCTGGGTGAGGCTCGGCTCGTCGAGCTGGGTGTGGACGCGGAAGCCGTCCAGGTCGAGGTCGGCGCCGGCGGCCGAGCCCACCCCGATGGTCACGATCCGGATCCCGCGGTCGGCCGCCTCCTGGGCGGACTGGATCGGGTCGGGCCGCTCGTTGTTCTCGCCGTCGCTGAGCAGCACGATGACCGTCGCGGCATCGCTCGCGGGATCGACCGGGGCGAGCGTCTCGGCGGGCGCCTGCGAGCGGTTGCTGTAGACGTCGGCGGGCGTGTCGGCCTGCGCCTTGGCGATGGCGTCGAGCGCGGAGATCAGGCCCTGCCCGACGGAGGTGCCGCGGGCGGGCACCAGGCGGTCGATGGCCGCGAGGATGTCGGCCTGGTCGCTGGTCGGGGCGTGGACGGCGATGCCGGCGTCGCTGAACGCCACCAGCCCGACCACGACGCCGGGCGGCTGCTGCTTGACGATCGTGGACGCGATCGTCCGCGCGGTGTCGAGGCGGGTCGGCGGGAGGTCGGTGGCCGCCATGCTGCCCGAGACGTCGAACGTGAGCATCACCGTGCCCTCGGGCCGCGGCAGCGCGACGTTGGCCTGTGGGCGTGCGATCGCGATCGTGAGCACGACGAACCCGGCGACGAGCAGGACACCGGGCAGGACCGCCCGGACGCGTCCGCGCGGACGCCGACCGGCCGTTCGCCGCCGCGCCGCCGGTGCCCATCGAGCCCGCCCCAAGCAGGGCCGCCGCGCGCTGCCGGCGGCGCGCCTCGATCGAGCGCGCCACGAGCACGCCGACCGGCACCAGCACGAGCAGCAGGAGCAGCTCGGGCAACGCGAAGGTCATCCGCGGCCCCGCCGTCGGCGCTTGCGCCGGGCCGCCATCCGGACGATCGCCGCGGACGAGGTCCTCGTCGGTCGACAGGGTCACGGCGTCGACCCCCGCCCGCCCGAAGGCGCGCTCGAGCTCGGCCTCGCGCGCGGCCGCGGCGTCGGCGAACCGGGCACGGAACTTGGCGTCGTGGGTGTCGACGATCAGCTGCTCGCCGGTCTCGGCGTCCTGGATCACGATCGGGCCGACGTCCGGCAGCGCCGACTCGCGCGGATCGACCAGCCGCACGGCCAGCACCTCGTGCCGCCGGTTGAGGAGATGCAGCGGCTTCTCCCAGCCGGGCGCGCTGATGAAGTCGGACACGATCACGACCATCGACCGCCGCCGGATCTGGCGATGCGCGGCCTCGAACAGGGCGGCGAGGTCGGTGATGGGAGCCCGGTCGAGATGCGGCTCGGCCATCAGGTCGCGGACGAGGCGCAGCACCTGCACCCGGCCGCCCGACGCGGGGATCGTCCGGTCCACCGCGCTCGCGAAGCACATCGCGCCGACGCGGTTGCCGCGCCGGGTGAGGAGCCGCGCCAGCACCGCGGTGAAGTCGATCAGCTGCGTTCGCTTGACCCGCCCGTCCGCCGCCGTCCCGAAGTCGACCGACGGGCTGAGGTCGAGCAGGAACCAGGCCGTGATCTCGCGGTCCTCGTGGTACTCGCGGACGTGCGGCACGGTGGTGCGGGCCGTGACGTTCCAGTCGATGCGCCGGACGTCGTCGCCGGGCTCGTACTCGCGCAGCGACGCGAGGTCCAGCCCGGAGCCCCGGAACAGGCTGCGGTAGTCGCCCTGGAGCACCCCGTCGAGGCGGCGGACGACCTGCCAGTCCAGGCGCTGGAGGACGCGCTCCGACGCGCTGACCGGCCGGGGACCCGGCGCGACGCCGGCCGAGGCGGCAGGCCCTGCGCGCGCGCCGGCGTCCGGCGCCACGCGCTCAGGCGCCGGCGCGGACAGGAGCACGGTCCTGGAGCGGGACGACCGGCATCTGGACGCGGCCGAGGATCGTGGACAGGATGGCGTCGGGGGAGACGTCGTCCGACAGCGCCTCGAACGACAGCACGAGGCGGTGGCGCATGACGTCGGGCGCCATGTCGAGGACGTCCTGCGGGAGCACGTACTCGCGGCCGCGCACGTACGCGAGGGCGCGGGCCGTCAGGATCAGGTTGATCGACGCGCGCGGGCTGGCGCCGTAGGTGATGTACCGCTCGAGGTCGGGGATCCCGTAGGCGCGCGGGTTCCGCGTCGCGCTCGAGAGCCGGACGGCGTACTCGAACAGCGCCGGGTCGACGTACACGCGATCGACGACCTGCTGGAGCGCGAGCAGCTCGCCCGGCGAGAGGACCTGCTGGATCCCCTCGAGCCGCCCGGTCATCCGCTCGACGATCGCGAACTCCTCGACCGGGGTGGGGTAGTCCACGACGACCTTGAGCATGAACCGGTCGACCTGGGCCTCGGGGAGGGCGTACGTGCCCTCGGTCTCGATCGGGTTCTGGGTGGCCAGGACGAGGAACGGTTCGGGGACCGCGTGGGTGTCGTGGCCGATCGTGACCTGCCGCTCCTGCATGACCTCGAGCAGCGCGGACTGGACCTTGGCCGGCGCGCGGTTGATCTCGTCGGCGAGGAGGAGGTTGGTGAACACGGGCCCGAGCGAGGTCGTGAACTCGCCGGTCTTCTGGTTGAAGATCCGGGTGCCCACGAGGTCGGCGGGGACGAGGTCGGGCGTGAACTGGATGCGCTTGAAGTCGCCGCCCGTCGCCTGGGCCAGCGTCTTGACGGCCATGGTCTTGGCGAGGCCCGGCACGCCCTCGACGAGCAGGTGGCCCCGGGCGAGGAGCGCGACGACCATCCGCTCGAGCAGGTGGTCCTGGCCCACGATGACCTTCTTGACCTCGTAGAGGAGCTTCTCCATCGGGGCCGAGGGTCGGCCGTTGGGGTCGCGTTCCACGGAACTCACCTCCTGTGCGTCAGTACTGCGGGGCGCCGGCGGCCCCGCCGGCGACGTCGATGGGCACGGCCAGCCCGATGCCGATGAACACGTCGTCGTCGGTCGGGTTGATGAGCGAGGTCACGATGCCGGTCACGTTGCCGTTGCGGTCGACCAGCGGGCCGCCCGAGTTGCCGGGGTTGACGGCGGCGTCGACCTGGATGAGCCCGGTGTGCACGCGGTTCGTCTCGGGCGCGCGGAACGTGCGGTCGAGCCCGGACACGACGCCGGTGCTCAGCGAGCCGTAGAGCCCGAACGGGTTGCCGACGATGTAGGCCTCGCTGCCGATGTGCATGGCGGCCGGGTTGCCGAGCGTGGCCGGCACGATCTGCGCCGGCAGCGTGTCGGGCTCGAGAACGGCGATGTCGTTGTCCTCGTCCTGGCTGGAGATCGTCGCCGTCGACGTGGACCCGTCGGCGAACGTGACCTTGATGTGGGTCGCGTCCTCGACGACGTGCAGGGCGGTGAGGATCTGGCCGCCGAGGTTGATGACGACGCCGCTGCCCAGGCTCTCGACGGGCGCGCTGGCCCCGGGCTCGGGCGAGGCGTCGGACTTGGTGTCGGTCTCGATCAGCACCAGCGACGGGTGGATCGTGTTGAAGACGAGCTCCGAGCGCGGCGGGCCGGGCGTCTGGGACGCGAGGACGTTGTCGACGGTGTCGACGACCTGGCGCTGGGTGATGCCGGGCCTGGGCGGGAACAGCGCGGCGTAGAGCGCGATGCCCAGGAACGCGGCGAGCACGCCGGCGAGGAACGGCGTGGCGCGACGGAGCCGGTCGATCGCCCGCCGTCGCCGGCCCGCGGTCGGGGTCGGTTCGGCGGTGGGCGGCGGATCCAGCCGGTCGGTCATCGGCAGCACGGACTCCGTGGATTCGATCCGGTGCGGGACGGATCCCGCGCGCGGTCCCGCCCGATGGTGGACCGCGAACCTGAAAACCGGCTGTGAACGCGCCTCCGGGCGCGGCCCCGTCGCCGTCCAGTCTAGACCCGGGTTCGTCAACGGCCCGTCGGGCGGTTTCGCGGCGGGCCTCGCGCACCGGGGGCAGACTGGCGTCGACCGCGACCCTGGGGGACCCGCCGATGGCGAAGCAGCCGACACCGTCGGCCATCCCGGCCGATCGAATCGAGGCCTACGACCGGCTGATCGCGACCCGGGCGGGCGTCGAGCGCAAGGGCGCGACGATCCCGTATACGTCGCTCAACGGCCACATGACGAGCTACCTCGCTGAGACGGGATCGCTGGTGCTGCGCCTGTCGCCGGAGGACCGCGCGAGCTTCCTCGACGAGCAGCAATCCACGCTGCACACGGCGCACGGGACCGTCCAGAAGGAGTTCGTCGACGTGCCGGACGCGCTGTTCCTCGACACGCCGGCAATGGCACCGTGGTTCGCGGCCAGCCTCGATTGGATCGCGACGCTCAAGCCGAAGCCGACGAGGCGCTAGGCGCGCCGCCGGCGTTGGCTTGATCCCGCGGCGACGGGGCGAGGCGCGCCTCAGCCGGGCGCTGGAGGCTGGGTCGCCGGAACCGTCCGGACGAAGGTGATGGAGTCGATCACCGACTGGAGCTCGTCCAGCTCCGCCGGCGTAGCGTCGGGGACCGACGCGGCCTGGATGACGATCCTGCCCCTGCCACCCGAGTCCAGTACCCAGGTGCGGTTCGTCGCTCCCTCGATCGGGAACTCGACCCCGAGATCCCCACTGCCCACCGCCGTGCAGCCAGCGTCGCAGACGAGGTCCCCGAGCTCCATGATCCGGAGCAGCTCGAGGGCGCAGGCGCCGTCCGGCACCGGCGTGTACTCGAGGTACTTGCCGTCGAAGCCGCCCAGCGATGCGGGCGCGGGGCTCGTCGCGTCGAGGCCGGGCATGCTCGCAAGGGCATCAGCGAGGCCATCGACACCGGGATCGATGGCCGGATCGCGGAGCTGCCCGCTGCACGTGTCCGCGTACACGTTCGGGACCGACAGGAACGCGAGCGACACCCGGTCGGGCCTGAGGACGTTGACGTCGCGCCCCTCCCAGCCGTCGGGCACCGTGAAGGTCATGGCGATCGGCAGATCGAAGGCGAAGTCGGTCGTGTACGTGCCGGCCGCGATCGGCCCCGACCACGCATAGGCCACGGGCGAGGCCGCGATGGTCGGGACCGGGGTGATGGACGGTGTCGGCGAGGGGCCTGGAGCGGCCACCCCGCCTCCCTGTGGCAACAGGTTGATCCCGACCGCGACGGCGACCAGGACGGCCGCGGCCGCGAGCGCGATCCTCGCGATGACGGGCATGTGAGGTTCCCTCCACGGGCCGATCACGACCCGCTGATGTGTTCGTTCGACGTGGTCGCGCACGGCCGCATAGGAACGTTGCGGCAGCTCATCGACTCCCTCCGCGAGGAAGGCGCCGATCAGCCGATCGGGGTCCCGGGACGCGGTCATGCGAGTCGCTCCTGCGAGATGGATGGAGTCCGGTCGTCGGCCTCGAGGCTCGACCGGAGCGCGGCATTGGCGTGATGGAGCCGGGACTTGGCGGTCCCGACGGGAATGCCCAGGCGATCCGCCACCTCGGTCATGGAGAGCCCGAGGTAGTGATGGAAGACGAGCACGGCCCGTTGTTCGAGCGTGAGCCTCCGGAAGGCGCGCTCGAGCTGGTCGCGGTCGTCGACGGTCAGGACATCGGCGGCGTCGCGCGTCGCCTCGAGGTGCAGGACCTGGACGTTGGCTGACCAGCGACGGCTGCGCTTGGCCTCGGCGTAGCACTCGTAGGTCAGGATTCGATGCAGCCAGGGCTCGAAGCGCTCAGGGTCCCGGAGCGTGCGCAGCTCGCGCCACGCGATGATGAGCGCGGCCTGCACCGCGTCATCGGCGAGATCGGCGTCGCGCAGGATCCGATGCGCGATCGCCATGCACCGATCGCCGACCTCGCGGGCGAGCGCGTCGAAGGCCTCGACGTCGCCCCCCATCGCACGGTCCACGAGCGCTCGATGCACCCTTCGGCCTCCTAGTCGATCGGTTCAGATGATCCGATCGTTCTGGAGAGGGATCTAGCCCGCGATTGGTTCAATCTTGCTCGCGATCGCGGCCGGCTCGCCCTGCGACTCGACGGGGCACTTCGCGCTCAGGGCCGACCGCCATCGGCCATCGTCTCGCACGAACACCTCGGTGATCCACTCGTCGGCGGTGTAGGCCACGCCGTCCCACGTTCCGCTGCTCGCCTTGCGGGCCGTGACGATCACCGTGTCCCCGTGCACGGCGACCCGAGGCTCGCCGATCGTGCGCATCGTGTGATGGGCCAGGCGGCCGGTCGCGATCGAGTCGATGACGTCGGCCCTCGACGTCGCGCCAGCGGGTCCGACGTAGACCCAGTCGTCGGTGACGAAGCGGGCGAACGCATCGGCGTCGTTCGTGACCAGCGCGGCGTCCCACGCCGCGGAGACGGCGAGAACGTCCGCTTCGGCGCTCATGACGCGTCGGTCGTTCGGGGCTTGGGGTGGCCTATGGGGCTCGAACCCATAACCTTCGGAGCCACAATCCGATGCTCTGCCTATTGAGCTAAGGCCACCAAGGGTCGCCCGGGGCGCCGCGACGGGGCGCCGCGCAGGGCCAGCGGAGTGTACCGGAAACCCTCGGCGGCGGGCGGTCAGGCCTCGGCGATCTCCATCGCATCGACCTCCTCGTCGGTCAGACGGCGGCCCGTGGTCAGCTCGGCTCCGTCGTCGTCGCCACCGGCGGCGTCCACCTCGTCCCCGTGCAGCCCGGAGAGGTCGCCGTTCGGCAGGTCGTCAGGGAGTCCGTCGTCGGCCACGTCGTCGGCCAGGCGCAGGACGACGTCGCCCGCGGGCTCGTCCAGGTCGAGGTCGTCGTCCATCACCCGCCTCCGTCGGTTCGTCGCAGGCCGCTCCGGTGGACCCACTCGGTCCCGTCGCGGTTGCCGATCCACAGACCGCGGGTCGAGCCCGGCGGGAGCACGCCGTCCGACTTCCGCTGCCAGCCCACGAACCGCTCGTCGGCGCGGAGCGTGTCCACGATGTCGTCCGAGTCGAGCCGCGTCGGCCGCCTGCGGACGATGATCTCCTTGCCCGGCGGTGGGTTGGCCCGGTAGCGACGCGGCCCGTCGTCGAACTCGTCGGCGTGGAATCGCAGCCGGATGCCGCTCGGGGCCCGGACGGGCGGCTCCTCGTCGTCGAGGGCCCTGAGCTCGGCGACCGTCGGGCGCCGGGGGCCGAAGCCCGCGTACAGCCGGCCCGGGCCCAGGCGGCGGGTCCCGCTGTCGTTCAGGAACAGGTTCGCGCCGAACGCGGCGACCTTGCGCCAGGCCCACAGCTGCGGCTCGCCGCGGGCCGGGTCGTAGACGAGCGCCGCCTTCGGCCGCCCGCCGTGGTCCGCGTCGATGCCGCGGGCCTCGTGCACGTAGACCGCGTGGTTCGCGGCGCCGTGCCCCGGGAACACGATGTTGTTGCCCTGCAGGACGAACCCTCGGCCGCTGCGAAGCCGTCGGATCGCGATGTCGATGGGGATCGCCCGGCCCCCGGTCCGGACGGCGATCCGGACGCCGAACGACTCCTCGGCGACCGGTGCCACCTGGGACAGCATGAGCCCTCCCTCGATGTCCTCGGGCATGACCAGCCGCCGGATCCGGCAGCCGCTCGGCTGGTGCTCGCCGCCCGTCGCCCCGTCGATGAGCATCGCCATCGAGTACGCCGTGCAGGACACCCAGCCGAGCTTCAGGTTGTCGATGACACAGTGGCTCTTCGGGCCCTGGAACTGGTAGACCGGCCGAAGCGACGGCATCTCCACCTCGCGGCTTCCCCCCGCCCGCGTCGCACCCCTGGACCCGGGCGGTCCACGCGCTGAGTGTGCGCCGATCGCGGCCGACATGGAAGAGCGGACCTGGTCGCTCCGGTGTGGTCGAGGTCGGTGCGGTTCGGCAACTGGTACGGCGGGTCGGTCCGGTCGGGACCATTGCGCCGGGGATGGCTCCGGTTGGCTCCGCGAGCATCGGCGGCGATGACGCCCACCTCGACCATCATCGCGCGCCTGCTCGCGCCCATCGCCGATGCCCGGCGCGTCGCGGCGATGGTCGCGCTGGCCTTCGCGGTGACCTCGGCCGGGCTGCTGGCGACGCCCCGCGCGGCCCTCGCGTGGGGAGCCAACGAGTTCAGCTCGGGCTCCGAGTCGATGCTGATCTCGCTCCAGAACCAGGCCCGCGCATCGGCCGGCAAGAAGGCACTCAAGCTCGACACCGACCTTCGCCAGGCCGCCCGCTGGCGGAGCAAGGACATGGTCGAGCGCGACTACTTCTCGCACACGATCAAGGGCACCGACCGGAACGTGTTCTGGTACCTGCAGCACGAGTACGGCTACTGCTTCAAGCTCGCCGGCGAGAACATCGGGACGGTCAAGTGGGATGGCGCGAGCGAGGAGGACGCGACGAACTGGGTGTTCGACGCGTTCATGCACTCCGACGGCCACCGCGACAACATCATGGGCAAGGCGTGGGACGTGGTCGCGGTCGGCGCCTACAAGGGCCCCAACGACAAGTTCATGTGGACGGTCCTGTTCGCCGACTCGTGCGCCTCGAACCCCGACCCCACGCCGAAGCCCACGCCCAAGCCGACCCCCAAACCCACCCACAAGCCGGATCCGACGAGGCCGGAAAGCCCGACGCCGAAGCCGGACCGGCCGGATCCCACGCCCGATCGCTCGAACCACAACCCGGACCGCGACCAGCCGAAGCCCGATCCGACGAAGCGCCCGAAGCCGACCGAGGCGCCGACGCCGGAGCCGACTCCTCGCCGTCACCGACGCCCGAGCCGACCCCGTTGACGATTCCATCGGTGCTCGAGGCGACGCCGACGCCGTCTCCGACCCCTGTGGCGCCGCCGACCCATGACCCACCGGACGAGCCGGTGGCCGCCCAGCCTCCCGGCGCGCTCCGCGTGGTCGACCGTCCCCAGCCCTCGGGCCTCGTGGACTCGATCCTGGGATCCGTCGTCGCCCGGTTCTTCGGGGGCTGACCGAGCGACCGGCCCCGATGGAGGCCGGTCGCCACGAGATCCATCGTTCGAGAGCGTGGTCAGGGCGTCACCGGCAACGCGAGTCGTTGCCAGTCGAGGTCGGCGTCTGATTGCCACGGGATCGTCGACCAGGGGCCGCCGTCCGGGTCGAGCAGGTAGGCCGTTCCCACCAGGTCGACATTGGGAAACATCAGGATCTTTGATGCGTCGGGCGCCCACAGCCAGTGGGCCGTCCCGGCCAGCTGCGGGCCGGTCTCGACCAGCCCCGTGCCATCCGCATGAACGACGAACACGCCGTGCGTCGTTCGGTTCGGGATGTTGTGCCAGAACGCGATCCGGCTCCCGTCAGGCGACACCACGGCCTGGCCGTCCCAGGTGTCGCCGCTGTTGGGGATGAACTGGTGTTGGTCGCTGCCGTCGGCGTTCATGACGAACAGCTGGCAGCAGCCGGGCTGTCCGTAGCTCGCGTCGTCGGTCCAGTGGTTGTAGAAGATCTGGCTGCCATCGGCCGAGTAGGTGGCGTTCGTCAGGTCGAGGGTGTCTGCAGGTTGGTCCGTCGGCGGCGTGACGAGCGTTCGCACGTTGGTTCCGTCGGCGTTCATGGCGAAGAGGCCGTCGATCTTCGGCTTGATCGTCACGCCCGAGGACAGGTCGTCGACCGCGGCGCGGAACAGGATCTCCCGCCCATCCGGCGGTCGGAACTGGAGCGAGTCGAGCCCGGCCGCTGCCGGAAGCCGCTCGGCGGCTCCGTTGCCTGACGCGTCGACCATGTCGAGCTGGTTGACGCCGTCGACCGTGTGGACGACCGCGACGTGTCCGCTGTCGGGCGTCCAGGCGATCCACTCCCAGAAGACCGGAGCGGGCGTGATCTTGCGGAGGCGGGATCCATCGGCCTCCACGACGAAGACGTCGGCGCCCAACGGACCCGCGGTGGTCCCGACGTCGCGCACGAAGGCAACCTTCGTGCCGTCCGGCGAGAACTGCGGCAGGGCTTCGTCCTCCGGGCTTGCGACGAGGACGCGGGTCGTGCCGGTCACGGGGTCGCCGAGGTAGAGGTCGCCCTGGGCGATGTAGGGGATCAACCCGTTTCCGGCCAGCCCGAACGGTGCCGGGACTGCGGACTTGCGACTGCCGGCGAGCAGGGCGAGGCCGATGGCGAGGGCGATGAGCAGGAGGGCGGCGACCGCGACCGCGCGCATGGGGACGCGCGGTGCGGCCGACAGCCGCTGGGAGATTGCGGACATGGGGAGCCACCTTTCGAGGAAGGTCCAGCCGGGTCGCTGCCGCGTGCGGCCGACCTGGCCGAGGATGTCGTCGAAGTAGGCGGGCGTCCGCGGCGCCGCGAGCTCGTCGAGGAGCTCCGGCAGCCTGCGCTCGTAGCGGGTCGACGAGCTCATGCGAACTGCCCTCCGGGGATCGGTTCGCCAGCCTCGATGTCGGCATCCGTGAGGGTGCCCCGCATCGCGACGAGCGACCGGTGGAGGCGGGACTTGACGGTCCCGACCGGGATCCCCATCGCGACGGCGATCTCCGTCAGGGGCATCCCGAGGAAGAAGTGCTGAACGACGATCGCGCGCCACTCCGGGTCGAGCCGGCGGAGCGCGTCGTCGAGCTGCTCCCGCTCCGCGATGCCGGCCGACTCGTCGCCGACCGACGGCATCAGGATGGGGGTGAGCTCGACCTCGATCGATCGACGACGGCGACGTCTCGCCACGTCGAGGCACGCATTGATGGTCAGCTTGCGCAGCCAGGCGTCGAACCGGTCCGGGTCGCGCAACCCGGGCAGGTCTCGCCAGGCTCGCACCATGGCGTCCTGGACGGCATCGCGCGCGAGCTCGCCGTCCCGGAGGATCAGGCGGGCGGCCCCGTCCAGCCGCGCGACGGCCGCGCCCGCCAGCGTCGCGAAGGCGTCTTGGTCGCCTCGCTTCGCCCGCAGGACGAGGTCTCGCTGGTCCACGGTCGCTCCGCAGTGACGCGGCTCACATGGTCGCGTTCGGATGCTACTGGCGTTCGGGAGGCCCGGAAGGTTCCCGGGACAGGACTTTCGGGCCGCAGACCGCACCGGACCGCACCGCTAGCGTACGCACCCGACCACGCCTCGCCCGCACGGGAGCCGATCAGCCGCATGACCGCCGCGACGCCCGCCGCCACGCCCACGACCGGCGCCCCGCCGACCGGATCGCCCACGACCGACCCGACGCCCAGGCCCATCCTCGCCGCCAGCGGCCTGACCAAGGACTACCGCCTGACCGGCGAGACCGTCGAGGCCGTGCGCGGCGTCAGCCTCCAGGTGATGCCCGGCGAGTTCATCGCGCTGATGGGGCCGTCGGGCTCGGGCAAGAGCACGCTGCTGCAGCTGCTGGGCGGGCTCGACCGGCCCACCGCCGGCGAGGTCGTCCTCGACGGTCAGTCGATCGGGAGCCTGTCCGACGACGAGGCGACCCGCCTCCGTCGCGAGCGCACGGGCTTCGTGTTCCAGTCGTTCAACCTCGTGCCGCTGCTCGACGTCGTCGAGAACGTGGGCCTGCCGTTCACGATCGCCGGCCAGGACCCGCGGAGCGGCCCGCTCGCTGATCGGGTGCGGGACGCGATCGCGCTCGTCGAGCTCGTCCGGCAAGGAGCGCCACCGCCCCGACCAGCTGTCGGCGGGCGAGCAGCAGCGGGTCGCCGTCGCGCGGGCGATCGTGACCCGGCCGGCCCTCCTGTTCGCCGACGAGCCGACCGGCAACCTCGACTTCACGACGGGCCTCGGCATCCTCGACGCGCTGTGGCGGACGTGCGTCGACCGCGGTCAGACGATCATGCTCGTCACCCACGACGCGAAGACCGCGGCCTACGCCGATCGGGTGCTGGTCATCGGCGACGGCGTGATCCGCGAGGAGATCGTGCTCGGCCGCCGCGACGACCACTCGGCCGCGCCGCTGATCTCGCGGCTCGCGCAGCTCGGCCTCTAGGCGGCCGACCCGGAACCGATGCGCGGTCTCGTTCCCTACGCCTGGCGGAGCCTCGTCGCCCGGCCCGCCCGCACGCTGCTGACCGCCTCCGGCATCGCGATCGGCGTCGCCGTGCTGGTCGCCGCGCTGGCCGTGGACGCCGGGTTCGACGCATCCGTCGACCGGACCGTGGCCGCGCTCGTCGGCCGAGCCGACCTGCGCGTGGGGGCGTTCGCCGAGACGGGCCTGTCCGACCGCACGCTCGCGGCCGTCGACGCCGTCCCGGGCGTCGCGCTGACCGCGCCCGCGATCGAGCGGCGCACGTTCCTCCGCGCCAGCCCGGGTCGCCCCACCGCCACCGAGCCCGTGACCCTGTTGGGCGTCGACCTCGCGAGCGAGGCGCGCGTGCGCGATCTCGCGGCCGTCCGCGGCGTGCTGCCTGCGACGCTTGCTGCCGACCAGGCTTTGGTCACCGAGCAGCTGGCGGCCAGCGACGGCGTTGACGTCGGCGACCGCCTCACGATCCTCGGGGCCGGGGCGCCGCGCGAGGCGACGGTCGTCGGCGTGCTCGCGGGCGACGGCCCCGTCCCCGGCACCGGCGGGCGGACGGTCGTGGTCCCGCTCGGCGCGGCCGCGGCGCTCAACGAGGGCGGCGGGCTGACCCGGATCGACGTCGTGCTCGCGGCCGGCGCGGATCCGGCGTCGGTGTCCGCCGCCATCGATCGGTCGATCACCGCGGACCCCTACGTCCTGTCCGCCCCGCGCGACCTCGAGGCGGCGCTCCGCGAATCCGACGAACGACGTGCGCTCGACGATGGCGCTGCTCGCCGCCATCAGCCTGTTCGCGGCGGCGTTCGTGATCCTCAACACGCTCGCGATGACCGTGGCGGAGCGCGTCCGCGAGCTGGGCCTGCTCCGCGCGGCCGGCGCGAGCCGCGGGCAGATCGTCCGCATCGTGGCCGTCCAGGCCCTGCTGCTGGGGGCCCTCGGGTCGGCGATCGGGGTCGCGCTCGGCGTGCTCCTCGCCGGCTTCGTCGCGGGCTGGCTGCGCGCATCGGACGGCGTGACGCTCGACGGACCCGTCATCTCGCCCTCGATCGCGGTCGCCGGGGTCGTCGCCGGCCTCGCGATCACCATCGTCGCCGCGATGGAGCCCGCGCGCCGCGCGGCCTCGATCAGCCCGGTCGCCGCCCTCCGCGCCCGGGCCGAGGCCGCCGCGTCCGTGCGATCGCATACGAGCTGGCTGATCGCGATCGTGGGTGCCGTCGGCGTGCTCGCCGCGATCCTGCTGCCGGCCGCGAGCGGGACCGGGCCCCTCCCGGTTCGCGCGCTCGTGGTCTACCTCGTCCTGCTGTTCGCGGTGCTCGTGACGCCCGCGCTCCTCGGCCCCCTCGGCCGCATCGCCGGCCTCCCGTTCGCGGGCCTGTTCCGCCTCGAGGAGCGCCTCGCCCGCGCCGCGATCGCCCGCGACCGCGCCCGGACCACGATCACGGTGGGCGCGCTGGTCGTCGGCCTGGCGATGGTGGTCGCCCTGGGCGCCGTGGCCACCAACGCCCGCGCCGCCGCCACCGCCTGGCTGGGGGACGTCGTGCCGGGCGACGAGATCCTGACCGCGATCGCGCCCGCGCCGGTCGGCGACGAGGGGTACGAGCGCGAGATCGCCGCGATCGCCGGCGTCGCGCGGGCGACCCCGATCGCCTCGTTCGACCTCGCCTACGCCGGGACCCGCCTCGACGCGGTCGCCATCCGGGGCGCCGACGTGGCGGCCGACGGGCGGCTGACGTTCACGGCGGGCGACCGGGCGGCCGCGCTGGCGGCCATCGACGACGGCGGGGCGGTGATCCTGCCTCGATCGCAGGCCGAACGCATGGGCGTGGGCCTGGGCGACGTCATCGCCGCATCGACCGCCGGCGGCCCGGCCGAGCTCACGGTGGCCGGCGTCGTGGCGCGGTCCTTTCCCGGCCGGTCGGGCGAGGCCGTGATCGTCGGCTGGCCCGACGCGATCGGGCGGTTCGGCGTCGCCGGCGCGGACGCCTACGCCGTGCGCTACGACCCCGCGCGGGCGCCGACGGCCGCCGCGTCGGCCGCGGTCGCCGAGCTCGCCACCCAGCTCGCCCTGACCGTCGCACCGATCTCGCGCGTCGAGGGCGCGGTCGGCGACGCGCTCGACCGGGTGTTCGGGCTGCTCGACCTGCTGGCGCTGGCCGCGGTCGTCGTCGCGGGCCTGGGCATCGTCAACACGCTCTCGATGGACACCTGGGAGCGCATCCGCGAGCTCGGCGTGCTCCGGGCGGCCGGGATGAGCCGGCGCCAGGTCTGGCGCAGCGTGCTCGTCGAGGCCGGCATCCTGGGCACGATCGGCGCCGTGGTCGGCTCGATCGCCGGGATGGGCGTCGGCGTGCTGCTGGTCGCGTTCGCCGGCGGGCTCGGGAGCGGAATCCAGGTGCCGTGGCCCACGATCGCGCTCTCGCTCGTGCTCGGCGTCGCGCTCGCGATGCTCGCCGCGGCACAGCCGGCACGCATCGCCGGGCGGCGCTCGATCGTGGCCGCCGTTCGCGGCGAGTAGGCGCGGGCTCCCGGCCGGGGGCTCGCCGCGGCCGACCCGCGGTTGCTAGACTCCGGGCGACGCGGGGCCGCCCGACGAGCGGCGCCGAGAGGGAGATCGATGTCCTACGCGCTGCCGTCCATCACGCGGGTGCCCGCCGCGGAGAAGGGGCTCACGATCGCGGACTTCCTCGTGCCCGTGCGCGTCGGCGAGCGCGTCTCGCCGCGGCTGCGCAACGGCGTCCTCGTCGTCGCCGGTGCGGTCCTGATCTTCCTGTGCGCCCAGGTCGCGATCCCGCGCGAGGGCAGCCAGGTCCCGTACACGCTCCAGACGTTCGGCGTGCTCGTCGTCGGCGGGGCGCTCGGCATGCGTCGCGGCGGGCTGGCGGCGTTCCTGTACCTCGTCGTCGGGCTGATCGGGGTGCCGTTCTTCGCGGAGCACAAGGGCGGCGTGGGGGTCGTCCTCGGCGCCACCGGCGGCTACATCGTGGGCTTCGTGCTCGCTGGGGCGCTGGTCGGGCGGCTGGCGGAGCTCGGCTGGGACCGCCGCATCGGCGGCGCGATCGGGGCCACGGCGCTGGGCACGCTGATGATCTACGCGGTCGGCGTCCCCTGGCTGGCGATCACCACCGGAATGTCGCTGGTCGACGCGATCAAGGACGGCATGCTGCCGTTCCTCGTGGTCGACGGGATCAAGCTGCTCGCCGCGGCGGCCGTGTTCCCCTTCGCCTGGTGGGTGGTCGGGCGGCGCCCGAGCGAACGCTGACGGCGGCGCCGCCGGCCGTCGACGTCGATCGGCCGACGACCGCCCTCGATCCCGAGCTCGCCGGGCTGTACGGCCCGGACTCCGAGGCGTGGCGCCTCAATCGCGAGGCGGCCCTGCTGCTCGGCGCGGGTCCCCGGGCGCTCCTCCTCCAGATCGCCCATCCCCTCGTGGCCGAGGGCGTCGACCAGCACTCGGACTTCCGCGCCGACCCCTGGGCCCGCCTCGCGGGGACGCTTCGCTCGTACCTCCGCATCGTGTACGGGACGGGGAGCGCGGCCCGCTCCGAGATCCGGCGCCTCAACGGCCTCCACCGCTCGATCGGCGGACCCGTCCGCGACGAGGCGATCGCGGCGCTGTTCGGGGCGTCGTACGAGGCCCGCGAACCGGCCCTCTCGCTGTGGGTGCACGCCACCCTCGTCGACGCCACCCTGGCGACCGGCGACGCCTGGCTGGGCCCGACGCCGGCGGACGTCCGCCGGCGGTTCTACGCGGAGACGCTGCCGGTGGCCCGGTTGTTCGGCGTGCCGGAGGGCCTGCTGCCGGCCGATGTCGACGCGTTCGACGACTACGTCGCCTCGATGCTCTCGCCCGACGGCCCGGTCCATCCGTCCCCGACGGCACGCGAGCTCGCCCGGGTGATCCTGCACCCGCCCCTCGCGCCGCTCGTCGAGTCGGGGCCGATCGCCGCCCGGCTCGGGCGGCTGGGCCCGCCGTCTGCCGCGCTCCTGCGGGCCGTCCCGACGCCCGCGTACGACTGGCTGCTCGTCCCGGCGATCGGGCTCCTGCCGCCATCGACGCGCGACGACTACGGGCTCACCTGGGGTCCGCGCGAGCGCGCGATCGACGCCTGGCTGACCGCGACGTGGGGCTTCTGGCGCGAGCGGGTGCCGCCGCGCTGGCGATGGTTCCCCCAGGCGCTGGCCGCCGACCGGCGGGTCGGCAGGGAGCCGGTCCGCTCGCGCTAGCGGCGCGCCGCCCAGTCGGCCATCGCGTCGGCGAGCGGGCGGATCGGGACTGGCGGGCGATCGGCGGGATCCAGCTCGAGCCCGAACCACTCGACCCCGTGCCAGCGGTCCTGCTTCCAGCCGATGGCCCGGAACTCCCCGATCCGCTCGAACCGCGAGCGCCAGGTGGAGGCCGGTCGACGGGGGGTTCGGCTGGGTGATGCCCGCGACGACGAGGTGGAACCCCTGGATGCGCAGGATCTCGAGCAGCGCCGTCATCGCCATCCGCCCGATCCCGCGCCCGGCGAACGCCCGGTCGACGTAGACCGTGGACTCGACCGTCCAGTCGTAGGCCGCCCGGTCCCGGTGGCGGGTGCCGTAGGCGTAGCCGCGGACGACGCCGTCGACCTCGACGACCAGCCATGGCGTGCGCTCGATCGTTCGGGCGATGCGCGCGGCCATCTCGTCGGCGGTGGGCGGTGTCAGCTCGAATGAGATCGACGTCTCCTCGACGTACGGCCCATAGATCGCGGCGCAGGCGGCGCCGTCCTCGGGACCGGCGAGGCGGACGACCGGCCCGGCATGGCTCGTCATCGCGGGCTCAGTACAGGCTCGGGAACCGGCCACGCCACGTGGCGCGCAGGTTGATCGGCGTCGCGGCGTCGAGGGCGTCGAGCAGCGTCCGCGTGTGCGTCAGGCCCCAGCGGTGGTCGCGGATGTAGCCGCGGATCGCCGCCCAGAACGGCTTCGAGCCCATCCGCTCGCGCGCGTCGTCGAGGAGGTTGCCGCCCTGGATGTAGACGACCTCGTAGTAGCAGGTCGACGAGTAGCGGTAGATCGACCGGTCGAGGTCGTCGCGACCGCAACGGGAGCCGCGCCGAAGGCCGGTCACCTTGCGGGCGACGAAGTCCGCGGCCGCCTCGTCGGCGAACGGCTCGCGGGCCTGGTCGTTGCCGACCAGGCCGTAGAACCACTGGTGGGCGATCTCGTGGGTGACGAGGTAGGTCAGGTTGCCCGACGGCGTCCCGGTCGGGATCCAGGCGACGCCCGGGCCTTCCATGCCGTAGGCGCCCGCCGACTGGACGACCTTGAGGACCGGGTAGGGGTAGGGACCGAGCCGGGCCTCGAGCCTTGCGAAGCGCGCTCTTCGGCGGCGTCGAGCGTCCGCCCCGCGGGGAAGCCGGGCCGCGAGATCACGCGGACCTCGGTGTCGCCCACCTGGCGCCTGCGCGAGCGATAGTCGGTCGCCGCCGTGACCACGAAGTCCCGCACGCTGGTCGCGCGGAAGGTCTTCGTCCGGCCGCCGTCAGTGGTGTCGACGAGGCCCCCGGTGTTGCCGAACGCCAGCGGCACGTCCGTCCGGATCCGGACCGTGACCCGGGGGCTGACCGGCGTCACGAACGGGTCGCCGTGGTTGGGGCGCTCGAACCGGCGCTTGCGGCTGACCCACGGGATCCAGCGATGCATGTCGACGATGCCGTTCGCCCGGGTGAACAGCCAGCTCGAGCCCGACAGCGACGAGCGGAGCCGCGCCCTGAAGGGAACGACGACGGTCGCCGTGGCGCCGTCGGGGAGGACGCCGCCGAGCGGGACGACGATCGTCTGGCCGTCGATCCGGGCGTTCGCGCGGCGGCCGTCGACGGTCACCGAGCCGAGATCCAGGGCGCCGAGCTTGGCCATCACGGTGTTCAACAGCAGCCGGTCGATGCCGGCGCCCGACCGGTTCCGGGCTTCGATCACGGCCTTGCCGCCGACCCGGCGCGTCGCCAGCGAGAGGTGCACGTTGACGTCGTACGTCGCGCTTATGGCCAGGGTCGAGCGGTGGACGGCGCCCGGGACGATCGCCGACCCGGCCGCGGCCGCTTCGGGTCTCTGGCTCGACCGCCGGCGCCACCGCCGGCTCGATCGGCGATGCGGCCGGCGACGGCACGGCGCTCGTCGGTGACGCCTTCATCGCGGGCGCCCGCAGCGTCGGCGTCGGCGCCACGGCGGCCGGTCCCTCGCAGGCGATCGTCGCGGTCGCGAGCAGGACCAGCGTCACGGCCAGGCGGCGACTCGAGGTTTCGGGTCGGAGCATGCGGCGCATCGTAGCGTCGGACGCGGACCGCGGCGTCGACGCGTGGGACCCATCGCTGTCAGCGAACGTTCTCGTGCCCAAGGGCCCATCGGCCTGTCCCCGCAGGCGCGGCGATCGCTCCGAGCGATGGATGCGCGCCCAGCGGCGACGGTCGGCGCGCTTCGAGCCAAAAGCGTTCACCGCCGGTGATGGTTGCCGCTCCCGCTGTGGCGCGGCCCAGGAACTCGCGCGGCCGTCGGATACTGGCGGCGATGGGCGACGAGGCGCGCAACCACGACGTTCGGGGCGACGGCCAAGGTCTGCTGCGCGCGATCGCGGCCCGGCTGCCGGAGCTGCGGCTGCTGACCGATCCCGCCGACCGCGAGTCGTATCGACGGGACGAGACCGCCTATCTCGAGGCGGGCCTCCCACTGGCCGTCGCGCTGCCCACGACCACGGCCGAGGTCGCCGCGCTGGTCCGGTTGTGTGGCGAGCACGACGTCCCGGTCGTGCCCCGCGGCGCCGGGTCCGGGCTGTCCGGTGGCGCCGCCGGCATCGAGGGCGCCCTGACGATCGCGTTCACGCGGATGACCCGGATCCTCGAGATCGACCGCGAGAACCTGACGGTCACGACCCAGCCCGGCATCGTGAACGCCGACCTCAAGGCGGCCGTGGCCGCGGAGGGCCTGTTCTACGCGCCCGATCCCGCGTCGTACGAGATGTGCACGATCGGCGGCAACCTCGGCACCAACGCCGGCGGCCTGTGCTGCGTGAAGTACGGCGTGACGCGCGACGCGGTACTCGGGCTCGAGGTCGTGATGGCCGACGCGACCGTGCTGCGGCTGGGCGGCAAGAACGTGAAGGACGTCGCGGGGTACGGCCTGATCCCGCTGCTCGTCGGCAGCCAGGGCACGCTCGGGCTGATGACCGAGGCCACCCTCCGCCTGCGCCCGGCGCCGCCGCCGCGGGCGACGATGCTTGCCTTCTTCCCGACCCTCGAGTCGGCCGGCGATGCCGTGGCCGGGCTCACGGCGGCCGGCCTGGGCCCGGTGACGCTGGAGCTGATGGATCGGTTCACGATCCGCGCCGTCGACGACGTGCACAAGCTCGGCCTCGACCGAGACGCCGCCGCGATGCTGCTCGTCGAGTCGGACCTCCCCGGCGGCGCGGCGGCGGCCGAGATGGACGCGGCCGAGCCCGTGTGCGAGGCGGCCGGGGCGACGCTGATCGTCCGGGCCGCGGATCCCCAGGAGGCCGACTGGCTGCGGCAGGGCCGGCGCCTCGCGTACCGCGCGCTCGAGCATCTCGGGGTGGCGCGGATGGAGGACGTCGGCGTGCCGCGGAGCCGCGTGCCGGAGATGCTCACGGCGATCGAGGCGATCGCGGACCGCCATCGGCTGGCGGTCGGGACCTTCGGCCACGCCGGCGACGGCAACCTGCACCCGACGTTCGTGCTCGATCGGGACGAGGACGAGGCGGCGTCGGTCCCGAGGCTCGAGGCCGCTCGCAACGACCTGTACGAGGCGGCGCTCGCGCTCGGCGGCACGGTCACCGGCGAGCATGGGATCGGGGTCGCCCGACGCGAGTGGCTCGTTCGCCAGCGTGGCGAGGACGCGGTCGCGGTCATGCGGGCGATCAAGCACGCGCTGGACCCGAAGGACCTGCTCAACCCGGGGCGCGTCCTGGCCTGAGGCCGGCCCCGGCCGTGGCTCGCGCGTCAGGCCCCGGTGTCGACCTCGCGGAAGAAGCGGGCGATCGGCCAGGCGCCGTCGGTCCAGTTCGAGATCATGGTCGTGACGGCGCCCGTCGACGGCCGGCAGGTCGAGAGGAACGAGATGCCGGCGTCGTAGCCCTCGAGCTGGATCGCGTCGCCGCCGGCCGGCAGCCAGAACCCGAGGCCGTATCGCCGGTCGTCCTCCGCCGACTCGCTGCGGGGCACGGTCATCTCGGCGAGGACGTCGGGCGGCACGATGCGTCCGGCGAGCAGCGAGGCCCAGAACGAGCGCAGGTCCGCGAGCGTCGTGAACAGCCCGCCATCCCCGACGCCGCGGAGCGGCATGTGGAGCTGGTTCGTCCGCAACCCGTCGACCTCGAGGTAGCCGGTCGCCGTCCTCGGCTGCGGCGCATCCGACCGCTGGAACGCCGTGTCCACCATGCCGGCCGGTGCGATCACCCGGTCGTGGACGAGCTGGTGGTACGGCAGGCCGGCCGCGCGTTGCGCGAGGATCGCGAGCAGGACGAAGCCGCCGTTGTTGTACGCGAACCGCTCGTCGGCCGGGAACACCGTGGGATGACCGTCGAGGGCGGGGAGGTAGTCCTCGGCGTCGAGGTATCGATGGCCGGGCTCCGGCAGGACGTAGTCGTTCACGTCGAGCTCGGATTCGTCGAGGTAGTCGCCGATGCCGGACCGGTGGCCCAGCAGGTGCTGGACCGTCACGTCGGCGGCGACGAGCGGCAGGTCCGCGCCGAGGAGCGAGCGCGCGGTGGCGTCGAGCGACAGCGTCCCGTCGGTGACCAGGCTCATCACCGTGAGCGCGGTGAACCCCTTGGCGCCGCTGGCGATCGCGAGGATCGAGTCCGGCCTGACCGGTACCTGCCACCGCCGGTCCGCCAGGCCGACCGCCAGGTCGACAGGCGGGCGGCCGGGCCGGTCAACGCCGATGAGGCCGGAGAACGAGGCCTCGGCGGCGACGGTTTCGAGGGCGGGGAGCCAGTCGGGATTCGTGACCATCGCGGAAGCGTACGGGACGAGTGACACGCGAGGTGTCACAGGCGGCCCCGAGGATGCGCGTCATGGAAGCCCGAATCCTCCCGCTCCCGACGCCGACCTCGATGCCCACCGGCCGCCCGGAGACCGCGCCTTCGGTGCGCGTCGACGGGGCCCGGATCGTCATCGAGCGACTCGCCCTCACGGACCCGGTGCTCGCCGCGTCGCTCGCCGAGCGCGAGCCCGACGAGCGCCCGGCCGTGGTCGAGCGCGCCCTCAAGATCGGCCTCCTGGCGCTCCAGGACGCGTCGACGGCGGTCGACGTGGACGTCGTCCGGCGCGAGTTCGAGAAGCTGATGGCCCAGACGACGGCCGTCAACGAGCAGGCGGCCCGCGCCGTCGAGGACGTCCTGCGCGCCAACTTCGCCGACGGCGACGGGCGGCTGCCGCGAACCCTCGAGAAGTTCCTGGGCGACCGGGGTGCCCTGCGCCAGTTCGTCAACGAGCTGTTCGACGAGACGCGGCGTGACTCCGCGATCGGGCGCATCGGCGGCCTGCTCGGCCAGTACTTCGACGGCGACCGCTCGAAGGTCGCCCAGCTCCTCGACCCGACCCGGCTCGGCTCGCCGCTCCACCAGTTCCGCAAGGAGATCGCCGAGGGCTTCGCCGGCGTCCACGAGCGGCTGGCCGCGATCGAGGCGGCGTCCCGCGCCCGCGCAGACGAGCGCTCCCGGTCGGCCGCCAAGGGCGGCGACTTCGAGGACCTGCTCGAGGACCTGCTGGGCTCGCTCGCCCGGGGCGCCGGCGACCTCCTCGACCGGACCGGCACGGAGACCGGGGCCGTGCTGGGCTCGAAGAAGGGCGACTTCGTGCTGACGATCGACTCGCGCCTCGCCCGCGGCGCCGACCTGCGCGTCGTCGTCGAGGCCAAGGACCGGTCGATGTCGCAGCGCGCGATGCGCGAGGAGCTGCGCGAGGCGCGCGACAACCGCGCCGCGGCCGTCGCCGTCGCGGTCTGGTCGCCCACCCATGCGCCGACCGGCGTGGCGCCGTTCGCGATGGTCGGCGACGACGTCCACGTGGTGGTCGATCCCGAGGCGCCCGACGCCGCCTACCTCGAGGCCGCGATCCGGCTGGCCCGCCTGCTCGCGCTGGCGTCGCTCCAGGAGCACGAGGTCGACGTCGACGCCGCGGCCATCGCCCGCGCGCTCACCGGGATCCGCGAGCAGCTCGACGCGATCCGGGCCATGAAGACCCAGCTGACCTCCGTTTCGAACGCGACCAAGGCCGTCTGGACGGGCCTCGACACGCTCCGCGCGGGCATCCTGGTGAAGGTCGGAGAGGCCGAGGCGGAGCTCCGCCTGGCGGGCACGACGAGCGCCGCCTGAGGTCGTCCCCCCGGACCGCGGGGCCATGGCGAAGCGTGACAACAAGGCCATACCCATGGGACGATGGGTCAGAGACCCTTGACCCCGAGCCGGGCAATGGCGTCTCCGGCGATCGTGACCGGGAGCCCCCGATGCAGCACGTCGCGCCCCTTGCCCCCCTGCTGCTCGCCGCCGCATTCGTTGGCTCGTTCGGTGCGCCCGCTGGCCCCGCCGGCCGTGACCTCGGCCGCTCCGGCGGCTGCGTCCGTCGACGGACCAGCCGCAGCGGTCCCTCCGCCCACCGTCGACGCCGCGGCTCGCGAGTCTGCGCCCGCCGCCGAGGCCGACACCGGTCGCGACCTGAGCGCCGCGGGCCGCTGGATCGTGCTGCTGCGCGACGGCTCGAGCGTCAACGGCGCCGAGACGCGGGCCCGGCGGATCGGCGTCGCCGTCGACCGCACCTTCCGCAACGTCGTCCGCGGCTACTCCGCCCGCCTCAGCGACGTCCAGGTCGCCACGCTGCGTGCCGATCCGACCGTCGAGGCCGTCGTGCCCGACGAGGTCATCTCGATGACCGCGCAGTCGACGCCCCGCGGCGTGCGTCGCGTCTTCGCCACGCAGAACCCGATCTCGCGGATCGACGGCATCGACCAGCGCGTGGACGCCGACGTCGCGATCGTGGACACCGGGATCGACAAGGACCACGGCGACCTCAACGTCGTGGGCGGGGTGAACTGCACCAGCACGAATCGGTCGGCCTGGGACGATGGCAACGGGCACGGGACACACGTCGCCGGCATCGTCGGGGCCATCGACAACGGCGCGGGCGTGGTCGGCGTCGCGCCGGGCGTCCGGCTGTGGGCCGTGCGGATCCTGAACTCCGGCGGCAGCGGGCTGATCTCGTGGTACGTGTGCGGCCTCGACTGGATCACCGCCCAGCGCGACCGCGCCGATCCGAGCCGCCCGCTGATCGAGGCCGCGAACATGTCGGTCGCCAAGTCGGGCAAGGGACGACCACAACTGTGGGCAGACGAACCACGACCCGATGCATCGGGCCGTGTGCCGGCTCGTCGGCTCGGGCGTCACGGTCGTGGCCGCCGCCGGCAACAACCACTTCAGCGCCTCCCGCCTCGTCCCCGCCAGCTACAACGAGGTGATCACGGTCTCCGCGCTGGCCGACAGCGACGGCCGCCCGGGGAGCCGCGGCGGCAAGGCGTGTTACTCGTGGGGCAGCTACGACAAGGACGACACGTTCGCGAACTTCTCCAACTACGGGTCGGACGTCGACCTCATCGCCCCCGGCAAGTGCATCCTCTCGACGGTCCCGGGCGGCTACGGCTTCCTGTCGGGGACGTCCATGGCCGCGCCGCACGTCACGGCCGCCGCGGCGCTGTACAAGGCATCCCGTCCGACGGCGACCCCGAGCCAGGTCCGGAGCGCGCTGCGCGCGTTCGGCAACCACGACTGGAAGCAGTCGACCGACCCCGACGGCACGCACGAGCCGTTGCTCGACGTCGCGCGCATCGTGTTGCTCGGCGACTTCGCGATGTCGGCGCCGTCGCCGTCCAAGGTCCTGGGTCCGGCGGGCGGGTCGTTCCGGATCCGCGTCGAGGCGATCCGCGCCGAGGACGTCCCGGACCCGATCAGCCTCTCGGTCGATCCCGACTCGCCGCTCGGCGCCTCCCTGTCGGACACCCTGCTCTCGGGGTTCAGCGACTCGACCTCGCAATTGACCGTGAACGTTCCTGCCGGTACGGCCACCGGGACGTACTTCGTCAATGTGACGGGCGCGATCGGCGGGACCACGCACACGGCGCGGGTCGCGATCGTGGTCGACACGATCGCCCCGACCATCGGCCGGCCGTGGCTCGGCATCGGCTCGACCAGCCCGCTCAGTGGCGGGCGATTCACGGCACGAGCGGGATGGTCGGCGGCGCATGACGCGACGACCGCGATCAGCGGCTACCAGGTCCGCTGGAGCGCCGACGGTGGGTCGTGGGGGACGAAGACCTCCGTCGGGTCTGCGGCGCGGTCTGCCGGGCATGGGTTCGTGGTCGGCCACAGCTACCGGATCCAGGTGCGGGCCAGGGACGCCGCGGGCAACTGGAGCGGATGGAGCCAGGCCGGCCCGTTCGAGGCCGACCTCGTCCAGGACGGCAGCGCCAGCCTCTCGAGGTCGGGCACCTGGCACGTGTCGCACTCCGGGTCGTGGTCCGGCGGCACGACGCGCTACACCAAGGCCCGCGGCGCGTCGATCGGCCGCTCGTTCACGGGCAAGGGGATCGCGCTCGTGGCGCCCATGGGCCCGAAGCGGGGCGCCGCCCGCGTGTACATCGACGGCGCCCTGGCGCGCAAGATCCACCTCGGCGCCAGGAGCCTCCATCCTCGCCGCCTCCTGTTCACGGCGAGCTGGAAGACCACGGCGACCCACTCCATCCGGGTGGTCGGGCTCGGCACGCGGCACCATCGACGTGTGGACGTGGACGCGTTCGTCATCCTCCGGTAGCGCTGGAGGCGCCGTTCGCAAGCCGGGTGATTGCGATCGGGTGGTAGAGTCACCGTCCGGTCGAAGGCGGCCTCGCGAGCCGCCCGCGCACGACCCTGCGACACGAGGACGGAGCACGCCGTGGCACGCTCGATGTGGAAGGGGGCCATCCAGTTCGGCCTGGTCACCATCCCGGTCAAGCTGTACACCGCGACCGAGTCGCAGTACACGATCCGGTTCAACATGCTCCACGAGACCGACCTCTCGCGGATCCAGATGAAGGTCTGGTGTCCCGAGGACGAGGAGGTCATCTCTCGCTCCGACACGGTGAAGGGCTACGAATACGCCCCGGAGCAGTACGTCGTGATCACCGACGAGGACCTCGAGAAGGTCCCGCTCAAGACGGTCCGCTCGATCGAGATCGAGCAGTTCGCCCCGCGCGACGAGTCGACCGAGGAGCACGTCAAGTTCACGAAGCAGTCGTACTACATCGAGCCCGACAAGATCGGCCGCAAGGCGTTCTTCCTGCTGCGGCAGGTGCTGGCGGAGCGCAACCTCACGGCGATCTGCAAGGTCGTCATCCGCGATCGCGAGGCGCTGGCCTCCCTCGACCCGTTCGAGGACACGATGCTCCTGACCACGCTCCACTGGCCCGACGAGATCCGGTCGGCCGACGAGCTGGACATCGGGGACACCGAGTTCGAGTTCAAGCCGGCCGAGATCAAGATGGCGGAGCAGCTCGTCGAGGCGATGACCGAGTCGTTCGACCCGAGCCGCTACAAGGACGAGTACCGCGAGGCGCTGCTCAAGGTCATCGAGGCCAAGGTCGAGGGCGTCGAGATCGAGGTCCCGGAGCAGGTCGAGGAGAGCGCGAACCTCGTCGACCTCATGAAGCTCCTCGAGGCCAGCGTGAAGGCCGCGACCGACACCAAGGCCGAGGGCGCCAAGGCGCCGACCTCCGTGGCGGATGCGAAGAAGGCGCGCGAGAAGCGGCCAGCCGCGGCGAAGAAGCCGGCCGCCGCGAAGACCGCCGCCAAGGCCGACGACGAGGCCGAGGAGGCTCGACCCGCGCGTCGACGGAAGAGCGCATAGGCTCGCCCGAGGTCCCCGCGAGCCGCCGCGTCCAACGCCAGCCACCGGATCTCGAAACCCTGTTCGCCGTGCGGGCTAGCATCGGCGCATGACGCTGACCTTCGGCCTGAACCTGCCGTACGTCGAGGGATCGATGGATGGCGGCACGCCGCGCTGGGCGGACATCCTCGCGATGGCGACGACGGCCGAGTCGATCGGGTTCGACGCCGTCTGGATCTCCGACCACCTGGGCTTCGGCGACCCACACGGGGAGTGGCAGGGCGCGTGGGAGTCGTGGACGCTGCTGTCCGCGCTGGCGGCCACGACATCGCGCGTCAGGCTGGGGACCTACGTGAGCGCGATGCCGCTGCGCAACCCCGCCCTGCTCGCGAAGATGGCCGAGACGCTCGACGAGGTCAGCGGCGGCCGGGTGATCCTGGGCCTGGGCGCCGGCTGGAACGAGCCCGAGTTCCGCGCCTACGGCGTGGCCTGGGATCGGCGCTTCGACCGGTTCGAGGAGGGGCTGCGGCTGATCGCCGCGATGTTCCGCGACGGCCGGGCCGACGTGGACGGTCAGTTCGTGCGGGCCGCCGGCGCGCCGATCGCGCCCCGTGGGCCACGCCCGGCCGGGCCGCCGATCGTGATCGGGACGCACGGTGCCCGGATGCTTGGGTTGACCGCGGAGCTCGCCGACGAGTGGAACGCCGGCATGGTCACGCCCGAAGAGCTCGTGCCGCTCGTGCCGCGGGTCGATGCCGCCTGCGCGGCGGCGGGCCGCGATCCGGCGACGCTCGCGCGGTCGGCCGAGGCCCTGGTCCGGACGCTCGACGCCGGCGGCCGGGCGGCCGAGGAGCGCGAGCTCCGGGGCTCGCCGGCCGAGCTCGCGGCCGCCCTGCGCCGATACGGCGAGCTCGGGATGGCGCACGTCCAGGTCCAGCTCCGGCCCAACCGGCTCGAGGCGGTCGCCGCGTTCGAGCCGGTCCTCCGGGAGCTCGCCCGGGCCTGAGCCGGCGGTGGCGTCGGGGCCTTGGCGCGTCGGCGACCGGCGCCGCCTCAGCCGCGCGAGCGCGCGATGCAGGCGCCGAGCGGCTCGAGCTGCTTGCCCTCGGCGTCGAAGTTCTCGGGCCGCAGCCACGCCTCGAAGCCCCGGCGGAGCTCCGGCCACTCCGAGTCGAGGATCGAGAACCACGCGGTGTCGCGGCTGCGTCCCTTGGTGACGGCCGCCTGGCGGAAGACCCCTTCGAACTGGAACCCGAGGCGTGCCGCCGCCGCGCGCGACGGCGCGTTCCGCGAATCGCACTTCCACTCGTATCGGCGGTAGCCCAGCTCATCGAACGCGCGCGTCATGAACAGGAACATCGCCTCGGTCGAGGCGACCGTCCGTTGCAGCCGCCGCGAGCTGTTGATCCAGCCGATCTCGATCACGCCATTCGGTGCGTCGATCCGCATCAGCGCTGCCGTCCCGACGGGGCCGCCCGTCGCGAGGTCCGTGATCGTGTGGTGGAACGGATCCGGGGTGGCCGCGAGATCCTCGAGATGCGTGCGGCAGGCCGCGATCGACGACGGGCGGTCGGCCGCCAGGTATGTCCAGTCGCGGTCGTCCGGCGCCTCGGCGTAGGCCGCGAACAGGCCCTCGGCGTCCCGCCCCGGGTCCACGGGCTCGATGCGGCAGAAGCGACCGACCATCGGCGTCGACGGCGGCCAGGGGCGTGGCTGCCACTCGGGGAGCGCGGGGCCGATGGGTTGGCCGTAGTCGTTGACGCGATCGGGCATGGACGCAGTGTGCCCGGCGCGAGCGCGCAAGGTCAGGGGGCGTCGCGCCGCATGACCGAGATCGAGTAGTGCTCGTGCCGCGCCATCGACACCGCCCGCATCGCGATTCGCGCCGGTCGCAACGATCCGCGCAGGTCCTCGGGGATCTCGTCGTCCGCGAGCACCCGGAACCGGAACCGCTCCCAGTACGCCACGGTGCGCGACTCCGTGTACAGGAACAGCGGGCGCACCGGTTCGCGCGCGATCGCCGCCTCGGAGATCGCCCGCCCGAGCCCCTCGCCCCGGCGCGAGGCGATCACGGCCACCGACGCGAGCTCGCGGCTGCCGGCCTCGTGGGTCCGCACCTGGGCGCACGCGACGATGGCACCCGCGTCATCGGCGACGAGGAATCGCCGCCACTCGAGGTCGCGCGGGTTCAGCCACGCCGCGTGGATCAGGTCGTCGATCGCGCCGGCGTCCGCCTCGGTCGCCGCCCGGATGACCGGCCGGGCGACCGCCGGACCGGGTTCCACGCTGCTCACGAGGCGGACGCTAGCACCCACGACCGGCGCTCGCTCAGGCCCGCGCCGGCGTGAGCGCGGGCTCCTGGCCGCCCGTTCGCGCCGGGACGCCGGAGACGCCCGATCCGGCGGCAACCGGGACCGACCGCCGGGCTGGCGACCGGTGGCCGAGCGCCATCGAGACGGCGCCGGCGATGGCGGTGGACCGGCCGGCGGGAGCGACGGTCCAGCGAGCCGCGACGTGCCCGTCGGGGCGGACGAGCACGGCCCCGCCGGCGGCGAGGCCGAACGCGGCGGCGAACGAGCCGTCGTCGTCCGGGACGTCCTCGCCCACGGCGACGACCGTCAGCGACAGCGTCGGCATCAGCGCCATGGCCGGCCCCAGCGCGAGGAGCCCGCGCAGGATCACGCCCGGCGCCCGGTAGGCCGAGCCCGCCTGCTTCCAGGCGGCGCCGTCGCCGTTGGCCAACAGGACGAAGCCGTCCGCCGCGAGGTCGAGCGTCGACACGCGACCGGACGACCCGCGCAGCCACGCGTGCGGCGCGCGACCGCCGGCTTCCGCCGTGACCACGTCCGAGGCGTAGGCGTAGCCCAGGTCCTCGAACAGGCCGTCGGGCGTCCCGTTGACGCCGCCGGGGGCCGACGCATCGAGCGTCAGTCCATGCTGGGCGGCCAGCTCCGGGTAGCGCGCGAGCGCGAGCGACACGTTGTGCCGGCCGACCGGGCGGCGCTCCGCCTCGTACGAGTCGAGCAGCCCCCGGTCGGCGACGCCCTTGACCACGGCGGCCAGCTTCCAGCCCAGGTTGTACGCGTCGGCGACCGCGGTGTTCATCCCGCGTCCGCCGAAGGGCGGCATCCGGTGGGCGGCGTCGCCGATCAGGAACACGGAGCCCTCGCGGAAGCGGGTCGCCAGCTGGGCGCCGAACTCGAGCGGCATGGACGCGAGGACCTCGACCTCGAGGTCCGGGACGCCGGCCGCGGCCCGGATCGCCGCGATGGCGAGCTCCGGATCCGCGACCATCGCCGCGACCTGCTCCGGGCTGCCCGGCGCGCCGAGCACGAACCGGTCGTCCGGGCCCATGGGCGCGATGATCGAGGGCGGCCCGCCGGGGCCACCGACCATGTACAGGCCGAAGCGCGGCTCGCCGGCGATCGACCAGAGGTCCGCGCGGAACAGGATCGACGCGTAGTGCTCGAGACCGGTGGGGCCGACGACGTCGATGCCCACGAGCTCGCGCACGGTGCTGTGCGCACCGTCGGCGGCCACGACCTGCTCGGCGTGGATCACCGACCGCTCGCCGGTCGCGCGGTCGACGACGGTGGTCTCGACGGCCGACGCACCCTGGCGCAGCTCGACGACCTCGGTCCCGAAGCGCAGCGTCGTCAGGCCGATGGCCTGGATCGCGCGCAGCAGCACGGGCTCGACGTGGTCCTGGGGGCTGATGACCGGCCCGGTGGGGCTGACGGTCGCGGCCTGCTCCGGGGTGGGGAAGCCCAGCTGGACGGCCCGGCGCTCCGGGGATGCCAGCGAGGGCGCCATCGCCATCAACGGCGTGGCGTCGAGGCTGAACGCCCGGATCGCGTCCTCGACGCCGAGGCGCCGGAAGATCTCCATGGACCGCGTGCTCACGCCCGACGCGCGCGGGTGGATCGAGGTGCCGGGGTGGCGCTCGACGAGCGTGGACCGGACGCCCTGCTTCGCGAGCACGAGGGCGGTCACGAGGCCGGCCGGGCCGGCGCCGACGATCAGGACGGGGGTGCTGGTGCGGCGGGTCATGGCGTTCGCTCCTAGGTGACCGTCCGATGCGGCGCCGTCGAGACGCTGATTTCATCGGACACTGTGTATTACGTTGCACAGTCTGTCCGATCAAGTATGATGCTGTCAACATGGACAAACGTCGCTATGTCCAACGGGCGCGGGCCGCGTCCAGCGAGGCCACGAAGACCCGGATCCTCGATGCCGCCGAGGCCTCGTTCGAGGACGGGCCGCTGGCCGCCGTCCGGATCGACGACGTGGCCAGGCGGGCCGGCGTCTCGCGGTCGACCGTGTACCAGCTGTTCGAGTCGAGGCGCGGGCTGCTCGTCGCGCTGGCGCAGCGCCTGCGCGAGGTGGCGGGCTTCGAGCGACTCGTGGAGGCCGCCAGCCACCCGGACGCACGCGAGTCGTTCCGCCGGGCGCAGCGCGAGTCGGTCCGCGTCTACGCGACGCGCCCCGAGCTGTCCCGGGCGCTGTTCACGATGGCCGGCGTCGACGCCGACGCGGTCGCGGCGGTCGCCGCGCTCGAGGACGGGCGACGGCCGGGGATGCTCCAGCTGGCGAGGCGGCTCAAGGCGCAGGGCCAGCTCCGCGAGGGTGTCTCCGTGAAGGAGGCCGCCGACCTGCTCTCGGTGGTGACGAGCTTCCCGGCCTTCGACGAGCTGTACTTCGCGCGCGGCCTGGCGCCGGACGTCGTCGCCGACCGCCTGGTTGCCCTCGGCGTGCGCGCGGTCTGCCGGGACGAGTAGGCATACTCGGGGCATGCCCCTCGAGGAGTACCGCCGCAAGCGCGACTTCGCGAAGACGCCGGAGCCGGCCCCGACCCGGCCGGCCGGCGGCGCGCCCATCGCCGGCACCCGGCGCCGGTTCGTCGTGCAGCGACACCGGGCGACCCGCCTGCACTACGACTTCCGGCTCGAGATCGACGGCGTGCTCGCCTCGTGGGCCGTGCCCAAGGGCCTGACCCTGGACTCCACGATCCGGCGCATGGCGGTCCACGTCGAGGACCACCCGATGGAGTACTTCGACTTCGAGGGCGTGATCCCGGCCAGGCAGTACGGCGCGGGCGACGTGATCGTGTGGGACTGGGGCACCTGGGAGCCCGAGGCGGAGACGCCCGACCCCGCCGCAGCCGTCGCCAATGGCGAGCTCAAGTTCGTGCTGGCCGGCGAGAAGGTCACGGGCCGCTTCACCATCGTGCGAACGAGCCGCCGGCCCGGGACGGCCCCGAGCACGGCGTTCGAGGACGACCAGGGCGAGCAGTGGCTGCTGATCCACAAGAAGGGCCCGGGCAACGTCCCCGGCTGGGACGCCGAGGACCACCCGCAGAGCGTCAAGTCCGGCCGCACGAACGACGAGGTCAAGGCGAACGCGCCGGCGATCTGGATCTCGGAGGCCCCGGCGGCGACCGCGGAGATCGACCTCTCGGGCGCCCGCGAGGCGCCGATGCCGCGCTACCTCGAGCCGATGAAGGCGACGCTCGCGACCAAGGCGTTCCGCGACGAGGACTGGCTGTACGAGCTGAAGTGGGACGGCTACCGGGTCGAGGCGGTCGTGCGCGACGGCAAGGTCCAGCTGTTCACCCGGAACGGCCACGACGCCGAGACGTACTTCCCCCGGCTGCTGACGCCGCCGTCGTGGATCGACGCGAAGGAGGCGATCGTCGACGGCGAGGTCGTCGCGCTGGACGAGCGCGGTCATCCCGACTTCTCGCTCCTCCAGGAGCGGATCAGCGTGGGCCGCACGGGACGCCCGGTGCCGCTCGTGTTCCAGGCGTTCGACCTGCTGTACCTCGACGGACGGTCGCTGGTCGACGTCCCGCTGGAGCAGCGCAAGAAGCTGCTCGAGCTCGTGATCCGGCCCACCGCGCGCGTCCAGTACGGCAAGCCGATCGACACCGAGGGCATCGCGTTCTACGAGGCGGTGAAGGCCCAGGGCCTCGAGGGCATCGTCGCCAAGCACCGCCGGTCGCGCTACGAGCCGGGCCGGCGGGCGTCGTCGTGGCTGAAGATCAAGGCGCGTCCCGAGCAGGAGCTGGTCGTGGGCGGCTGGACGCCGGGCGAGGGGAGCGCGAAGGAGCTGGGCGCCGTGGTCGTCGGCGTCTACGAGGACGACAAGCTGCGCTTCGCGGGCAAGGTCGGATCGGGGTTCGACGGGCGGGCCCGGAAGGAGCTGCGCGGGCTGCTCGACGCCCTCGAGACGGATGCCCCGCCGTTCGACCCGCCGCCGGCGCCGGACTATCGCGGCCGGTGGGGCGGCGACCTCGCGGGCGTCCGCTGGATCCGCCCGGAGCTCATCATCCGGGCGGAGATCGGGGGCTGGACGCGCGACGGCCACGTGCGCCAGACCGCGTTCAAGGGCCTCGAGCGCGGCCGGGACCCGCGGGAGGTCGTGCGCGAGCGGGCCGTCGACCCCGCGAAGGCCGATCGCGAGGCCGATGCCGCCTTTCCGGCCCAAGAGGGGGTTGCCGACGCCCCCCTGGCTGGGGCAGCATCGGGCGCGATGGCGACGAAGACGAAGGCACGGACCACCGTCGATCCCAGCTGGACGGTCTCGACGGCCGAGCTCGACGAGCTCGCGTCGATGAAGGCCGAGGGCCTGTGGCGCGTGTCGGGCCAGGAGCTCAAGGTCACCAACCTCGACAAGACGATCTTCCCGCCGCGCGACGGCGTGGACGAGCCCGCGCTGACCAAGCGCGACCTCATCGGCTACTTCGCCCGCATCGCGCCCGTGATGCTGCCGCACCTCGCGGATCGGCCGCTCAACCTCCAGCGGTTTCCCAACGGCGCGGGCTCGCCCGGCTTCTGGCAGAAGGACATCCCCTCGAGCGCGCCGAAGTGGCTGACGATCTGGCACGAGACGGGCTTCCGCGAGCGCGAGGACCGGGCGGCGAACGACCACCTGGTCGCCGATCGCGCCGCGGCGCTGTGCTGGCTCGGCAACCAGACCTCGTTCGAGATCCACGCCTGGACCTCGACCACCGAGGACCCGTGGAAGCCGACGTTCGCGCTGATCGACATCGACCCGGGCACGAAGACGACGTGGGAGGAGACCATCGTCCTCGCCAAGCTGTACCGGACGGCGCTCGAGCACCTCGGCGTCCGCGCCTACCCGAAGCTGACGGGCAGTCGCGGCGTCCAGGCGTGGATCCCGATCGAGCGCGGGCGCTACGAGTACACCGACACCTCCGCCTGGGTCGAGAAGCTGTCGCGGGCGATCGGCGGCACGGTGCCCAAGCTCGTGTCGTGGGAGTGGGCGAAGGCCGATCGGGGCGGCAAGGCCCGCCTCGACTACACCCAGAACGCGGCGATCAAGACGCTGGTCGCCCCGTACGCGGTCCGGCCGCGGCCGGGCGCCCCGGTGTCGGCGCCGATCCGCTGGGAGGAGCTCGACGACCCGTCGCTCCGCCCGGATCGCTGGACGCTCGCGACGCTGCCGGCGCGCGTCGCCGAGGTCGGCGACCTGTGGGCCGGCATGCAGGAGGACCACCAGGTCCTGCCCGCGCTCTGAGCCCGGGCCGCCGTCGGCTCAGCTCACCTCGACCCGGTCGACCCACTTCACCCATTCGAGGCCCCGGTGGTCGGGCGCCACGAGGCGGAGCGGCGCGCCGTTCGCGTGCGCGAGCGGCCCGGCGGTCGTCGACCACGCGAGGAGGCAGCGCCGGGCGTCCACGAGCGTGAGCGACGCCGACCAGCCGGTCACCGACCGGACCTCGACGCGCGATCCCGCCGCCGTCAGGCCCGCGGCATCGAGCACGGCCGACAGCGGCACGCCACGCCAGGTCGCGGCCACGGCCCAGCCCGCCGTGCAGTCGAGGACCGCCTCCAGGTCCCGGACGCCGAGGGCACCCAGGGCCTCGCGATCGAGGACGAGCGGGCGGCTGACCGCGCCGTCGACGCGCAGCCGCCACCGGGCGAGGTCGATCTCCGGCGCCGGCTCACCGAGGAACGTCGTCGGGATGGGGGCGCTGCCGGCCGGGAGCCAGCGTGACCCCGTGAACCGGCGCACGCCGCCACCGATCCGGTCGAGCCCGGCGGCGACGGCCGCGAACCCGGCGCTCGCCGCGAGGAGCCCGCCGCCCACGAGGACGGCCCGCCGCGACCGCAGCCGCCCGGCGGCCCGCATCGGTGCGTCGCGCCCGGGTCGGAGGATCCGCCATCGGGCTCGCACAAGGTGCACGAGCACGAGCGGCACGAGCACGAGGCCCAGCCAGGCGTGGAGCGTGAGCAGCGTCCAGTCGACGACGCCGAGGTCGACCCACACCGGCCCGGCGCCCGCCACCCACACGAACCCGGCGGCGAGCGACGCCACGACGGCGATCGACAGGACCAGCGCCACGGCGAGGCGTCCCCAGCGGCGGCCCCGCACCGCGCGCGGGACGCTGTGGGCGAGCTTCAGCGCGACCGTGGCCGCGAGCGCCCCGGCCAGGACGTCGTGGACGACGAACAGCCAGGCGAGGCCCGGCGATCCGGCGAGGAGCGACGCCAGCCCGGTCGCCGCGAGCGCGGCGACGAGCAGGGCGAGCAGGCGGTCGAGGGTGGCCGGCGACATCGCCCGCCGATGATGCGCCCGCCCGCGCCGATCGACCACCGGCCCGGTCGGTGAGATCGCGTTCCGGGGAATCCCGCAACGACGGGGCGGGCTTCGGCGGGTACCCGGCGGGCCGCGCGGGCAACACGATGCCCGCGGCGACAGGGCTCCTCAACCACCCGGTCGCCACCGGCCCGGCCGGCGGCCACGCGTCGTCGTCCCGGGACCTCGTGGGGCACTCGCCCCACCTCGGACCCGGAGCGCCTCGCAAGCGGCGCTCCCCCAGGGAGGTTGCGCCATGCGCAAGCCGATCCTGCTCCTCGCGGCCGTCGCCATCGGGACGGCGGCCTGCTCGGCCAGCAGCACCAGCTCGGCCGACCCCCGGGCGGCGGTGCCGCCGGCCCACCACCAGGCGACCGAGCCGCCGTTCGACCCGTACGAGCCGGAGCCGCCGCTCGAGACGCCCTACGACGGCGTCACCTACCAGGACCCGGGGGTGAACCCCTACGTCCCAGCGGAGCGCGACCGCGAGTCGACCTTCGCGCTCGACGTCGACACAGCGGCCTACACGATCGCCCAGCGATACGTCGCCGACGGCAACCTCCCGGACCCCTCGTCCGTGCGGGTCGAGGAGTTCGTGAACGCCTTCGACCAGGACTACGCCGCGCCGTCCGCTGGCGCGTTCGCGATCACCAGCGACGGCGGCCCCAGCCCGTTCCTGGGCCGCGACGAGGTCCTCCTCCGGGTCGGCGTCAAGGCCCGCGAGGTCACCCGCCTCGAGCGTCCGGACGCGGCGCTGACCTTCGTCATCGACACCTCGGGCTCGATGGCCCGCGAGGACCGCCTCGGCCTCGTGAAGCAGGCCCTGGCCGTGCTCGTCGACCGGCTCCGGCCGCGCGACAGCGTCGCGATCGTCGAGTACGGCACGGAGGCCCGGGTCGTGCTCGAGCCCACGTCCGCCGACGACCCGGAACGCATCCGGTTCGCGATCGACTCGCTCCAGCCGAGCGGATCGACGAACGCGGAGGCCGGCCTCCGGCTGGGCTACGAGCTGGCCGCCGAGACCCTCCGCGAGGGCGGCATCAATCGCGTCATCCTCGCCTCGGACGGCGTCGCCAACGTCGGCGACACGGATCCGGCGTCGATCCTCGCCCGCGTCCGTCCGGATGCCGAGCAGGGGATCCAGCTGGTCACCGTCGGCTTCGGGATGGGCAACTACAACGACGTCCTGATGGAGCAGCTCGCCGACAAGGGCGACGGCTTCTACGCCTACGTCAACCGCCTCGACGACGCGCGGACCCTGTTCGGCGAGCAGCTGACGTCGACCCTTGACACCGTGGCGCTCGACGCGAAGGCCCAGGTCGTGTTCAACCCCGATGTCGTGGAGGCGTACCGGCTCGTCGGCTACGAGAACCGGGCCATCCCCGACGAGGCGTTCCACGATCCCGAGGTCGACGCCGGGGCGATCGGCGCGGGGCACGCCGCGACCGCGCTCTACGCGCTCCGCCTGACGGGCGAGCGCGGCGGGATCTTCGACTCGGGCCGCATCGCGACCGTCTGGATCCGCTGGACCGATCCCGACAGTCGTCGCGAGCAGGAGGTGTCCCACGACGCCCACCTCGACGGCCTCGCGTCGACCTTCGCGGACACCGAGCCGACGTTCAAGCTCGACGCGATCGTGGCCGCCGCCGCGGAGCGGTTCCGCGCGAGCCGCTGGGCCGACGGCTACGACCTCACCGACGTGGCCGCCGTCGCCGACGAGGTGCAGGACGACCTGCCGGGGACCGACCAGGTCCACGAGCTGCTGTCCATGCTCGACCAGGCGGCGCGGCTGGAACGCTGACGCCCCATCGGAACGTCTCTCGACCGCCCTCGGGCCGGCCGGTGTCGTGGAGGAGCGATGCCGGCCGGCCGACGGGCGCGCCGCTGCAGGAGCGCCCGAGCCGACCCGCGACTAGGCGGGGCGCCAGGCGCGCGCGAGGGCGGCGGTCGGGTACGGCTGGTGGAGGAACCCGTGGAGGGTCTCGCCGGTCGACTGGTTCATCCGGATGCGGTCGCGCCACGCCCGGACCGGCGCGTCGAGGATGTCGACCCGGATCCGGACGTCGTCCTGGTTCGGGTGGTTGGGGTCGTAGACGTGGAGGACGATCGCCTCGGGCGTCTCCTCGTACGCGTAGGCCAGCACCTGGTGGTTCTTCGTGAGGGCCGCGGGCGAGTTGTCCGCGGACCGGACGAGGCCGACGATCGACGGGTGCCCGCCGTCGATCTCGGCCCGGATCTTGGGCCACTCCTTCAGGACCGCGTCGACCCGCGCCGGCTCGCGTCCGAGCGTCGCCGAGATGCCGGTGGGCGGGTCGCCGCGGAACGCCTGGAGGTCGAGGTAGTGGAGGGGGACGCGGAACCAGTCGAGCGACTGGACCTGGCGCCGGACGAGGGCGTCGAAGCGCGGCGAGCCGTTGGCCGGCGGGGACGTGTCGGGCGGCGCCGGGACCCTGGCCTCGAACAGGTCGCGCGCCGTGAGGGCCATGCCGCCGCACAGCCCCGACGCCGCGTCCCCGAAACCGAGGATCCGCGTGTCGAACGGGCCGAACCGCACGGTGGGACCGGGCGGGAACGAGTTCGCGAAGCGGAGCCCGTAGACGCTCGGCAGGAACCCCGGAACGGCCTTGGCGACCATGCCCGTACCCTACGCCGCGCCGCCGCGCACGTCACCCATCGCCGGTCGACGGCCCGACGACGCCGAGCCGGTGGGCGACGGCGGCCGCCTCCACGCGGTTCGCCACGCCAAGCTTCGAGAGGATGTTGGAGACGTGGACCGAGGCGGTTTTGACGCTGATGCCGAGGTCCTCGGCGATCCGGGCGTTCGACCGGCCCGCGGCCGTGAGCCGGAGCACCTCGCGCTCCCGGGGCGTCAGGTCGAGGATCGCCAGCGGGTCGTCCTGGGCCGCGCGCCCGGGTCGACGACCGACCGTCTCGCCGGCGAGCGGGATCCGGGCCATTCGCGCCAGCCGCTCGACGTGCGCCAGGAGCGGCCGGGCGTCGAGGCGCCGGAGCCTGTCCGCCGCCTGGCGCAGCGGCTCGCCGATGGCCTCCCGGTCCGCGCCCGCCGCGAGGCGCGCCTCCGCGAGTCGATAGCGGGCGTACGCCGCGACGTACGGGCGCTCGATCCGCTCCCAGGCCTCGATCGCCCGAAGCCACGCCGCCACGCCGCCGCTCGAGGGCGGCGCGACCCGAGACCGCTCGCCCTCGGCGTGCGCGAGCATCGCCCTCGCCCGGTCGCCCCACGCCCCGAGCGCCGCGTCCGCCTCCCGCTCCACGACCGCGGCGATCTCCGCGAGCCGCGCCTCGGACGCCCGCGCACCCTCGACATCCTGGCGTGCGCGTGACGCCAGGACGAGGTCGGCCTCCGCCTGCATCGCCAGGGCGCCGATCCAGGCCAGGGACGAGTCCCGGCCGCCGCCGCCGGCGATCGTCGCGAGCGCCCGGTCGACGAGCGGGCGCAGGTCGGCCGGCCGACCGTCCGCGAGCGCGCGCTCCGCCAGCGCGACGTCGAGCGAGACCTGGTCACCCGCGTCGACGATCGCCGGTCGGAGCGCCTCGAGGCGGGTCGTGAGCCGTTCCGCGGCGGTCCTGTCGCCACGCGCCGCGGCCAGCCGGAGGGCGACCACCCGCAGCCGGGCCTCGACCGGCGGGCCCGGCCGCCGAGCGAGGCCGTCGACGATCCGACGATCCGCCCCGTCCCAGTCCCCGAGCGCGTAGCAGGCGCGCGCCGCCTCGACGGCCATCGGCGCACCGAGCGACCTGCCGAGACCGGCGGCCTCGGCGGCCACGATCCCCTCGTCGGCCTCGGCGAGCGCCTCGCGGCTTCGCCCGCAGCCCGCGAGGACCGCCACGATCGTCGCCTGTCCGATCATCCGACCCTGCAGGCTGCCGAGCGCGTCGGCGATCGCCACGGCCTCGCGCAGGCTCGCGATGCCGTCGTCGACGCGGCCGTGGGTGGCCAGGATGCGGCCCTGGATCCCGAGCGCGAGGGCCTCCACGTCGGCGGCCCCCGCGTCGCGTGCCTGGCGCAACGCCGTCTCGGCAAGGTCCATGGCGGGCCCGGGATCGGCTTCGTCCATGCGCATCGCCGCCGCCTGCGCCGAGAGCCGCGCCTCGAGCGGGAGGAAGCCGGCCGCCGTCGCGCCCTCGATCGCGAGCCGCAGCTCGCGGGCCGCGCCGGATCGGTCGCCGGCCTGCCAGAGGGCCCAGCGCCGGCGGTCGTGGAGGCCCGCCGCCCGGTCGTCGTGGTCGCCCGCGAGGGCCAGCGCACGGCCCGCGAGCTGGGCCGCCCAGCCGGCATCGCCGGCGAGCAGTGCGTCGAGCGAGGCGCGGTCCAGCAGGGCGATCGCGTCCGGCGTGTCCGCGTCAGGCGCGTCGAGCGGCTGACGAGGTCGGCCGCCCGGACGGCGTGCGTGGCCGCGGCGGCGAACGCGAACGATCCGTCGGCCGCGGTCGTGGCGGCGACGTGGGCACGCCAACGCGAGGCGAAGGTCGCCCGCGGCGTCGCGGTGGAGGGCGATCGCCGACGCCCGCGAGGGATCCACGCCGTCGCGCGCCAGGGCATCCGCGAACCGCCCATGGAGGGCCCGCCGCTCGCCCGGGCCCAGCTGGGCGGCCAGGATCTCCCGCTGGAGGGCGTGGCGGAAGCGCGGAACGGCTGCACCCCGTCCATCGGACGTCGCGGCGAGCACGCCCGCCTCGCGAGCGTCCCGGATCGCGTCGCCCACCGCCCCCACGGGCCGCTCGAGCACGCTCGCGAGCACCTCGTCGTCGATCGGTCCGGGCTCCAGCGCGGCCGCCCGCAACACGGTCAGCGTCCGCGCGTCGAGGGCCGCGAGCTCGGCGTCGACGATGTCCCGGATCGTCGGCGGCACGCCGGCGTACGGCCCGCCTGGCACGAGGACACCGGCATCGACGAGCGCGAGCGCGACGAACGCGTTGCCGCCGGAGCGCGTCGAGGAGGTCGTCGAGCGCCACCGTGTCGATGTCGTCCGGTGCCGCCCCGGTCGCCGCCGCAACGAGGCTCGTCAGGTCCGCCCGGTCGAACGGCTGCACCTCGAGTCGCACGGCGCCGCCGCGGTCGAGCTCGGCGATCGAGGCCGCGACGGCCTCCGGCAGCGACTGGTCGGTGCGCAGCGTGACGACGACGACCGCGCGCCGGTCGAGCGCGAGGACGAGCGCCCGCAGCAGGTCCAGCGTGGCGACGTCGGCCCAGTGGATGTCCTCGATCGCGAGCGCCAAGCGGCTCGTCGGCCGCCTGTCTCGCGAGCCAGCCGCCGAGCGCCTCGAACAGGCGCATCCGCTCGAACCCGGGTTCGAGCGCGCCGGGCGCGGCCGGTGACAGGGGCGCGGACGCGCGGCCGGGGCCGGCAACGACGAACGGATGAAGCACCCTCGACCGGGACGCCCAGCCCCACGACCTCGGGGAGCAGCCGGGCGACCTCCCGGCGATCCGCCCCGAGCGACGCCGCGAGCCGCGCTCGATCCTGGTCACGGGTCAGCGCCCGGAGCGCCGCGATGACGGCGGCGTAGGGCCGCGCGCCGCCGTCGGTCCGGACGCAAGCGCCCGTGGCGACGCGATAGCCAAGGTCGCGCGCGTCGGCGGCGATGGCGTCGAGGAGCCGGCTCCGGCCGACGCCCGCCTCGCCGCCGATGACGATGACCCCCGCCGGGCCATCCAGCGCGCGTCGGAGGAGCCCGCGCGCCGTCTCCAGCTCGCTCGAACGCCCGACGAACGGGACCTCTGCAGGTCGACCCACCGCCGACGGATCATACGAGGCGCACCATCAGCCGGCGGCGATCGGGCGCAGCACCGGACGGATCCGCCGACGCGCGCGACACAGCAGCGCCCGGGTCGCGAGCTCCGTGCGGCCGATGTCGGCGGCGATGTCGACGGTCCGATGGCCCTCGGCCGCGAGGAGCAGCGCCCGCCGATCGACGGGACGGAGCGTGGCCAGGGCCGCATGCACCGCGGCGGCCCGCTCGTTCGCCAGGGCCGAGGCGGCCGGGTCGATCGCCGCGGCCGGTTGTTCGAGCCGGGCCTCGAACCGGACGGCCGTCGCGTTTCGGCGCGCCCGGCTGACGGCCAGGTTCCGGGTGACCAGCGCGAGCCAGGCCGGGGGGTTGTCGGGACGGCGACCGGCCTGCAGCTCCCGGGCGAGCCGCACGAAGGCGTCCTGGACGAGGTCCTCGGCGAGCTCCCCGTCCCGCGTGAAGGTGGTCATCCATCGGATGAGGCCCGGCGCGTGCGCGGCGAACAGGCCGGCGAGCTCCGTCGACGTCCCGTCCGGACCGTCGAGCGAGTTCGGCTGGAGATCCATGGTCGAGACTCCGATGCAGGCTTGGTCTGCATCGAACGCTCGGCCTAAGGCGGTCCCGGTCCATCGGGCGCGAGCCCTAGACGCGGGGGCGCCGCCGGGCCTCAGTTGGCGGCCGCGAGCTCCTCGGCCAGCATCGCGGCCAGCTCCCGGGCGTTCGTGGAGCCGTAGTTCGCGTAGCAGTTGTTCATGAGCACGTGCGTGTCGCGCGCCTGACCGGCCGCCTCCATGACCCGCGGCACCCACTCGCGCAGCTCGTCCGGCTCGTACAGGTACCGGAAGCGTTCCACCGTCGCCCGGCCCTGCATCGATTCCCAGGTCGCCGTCCGCCGCCCGTGGAAGCGGACCACGGCGAGCTCGGGCGAGGTCGTGGCGACGATCGGCGGCACGGAGGACTTGAACCCCTGCGGCCCGTCGACCATCACCAGCGGGATGCCCTCGTCCTCGAGGAAGCGCAGCGTCCGCTCGATGTTCTTCTCGTTGAACCACGACGCGTTGCGGAACTCGACGGCCACGGTCAGCCCGTGGGGCGACAGCGACGCCTTGGCCGCCCGGATGGCGTCGCGGTTCTCGGACGACGTGAAGAACCACTTCGGGTACTGGAGGAACACCGCGCCCAGCTGGCCGTGCTCGGCGAGCGGCTCCAGGCCCTCCGCGAAGATCCGCCAGACCTCCGCCTGCAGCTCGCCCGGCAGGTCCTTGGCGTACAGCCGGGGCTTCTCCGCCAGGGTCGCCGGCAGCGCCTCGCGCAGCCCCTTCGGCAGCCGCTTGGTCTCCGTCGGCTGCCCGGTCAGCAGCGCGTGGGCCTTGATGTCGAACACGAAGTCGGGCGGCGTCCGCTCGACCCACAGCTCGGACAGCCGCCGCGAGGGCAGCGCGTAGTAGGTCGCGTCGACCTCCACGACCGGGAAGCGCGACGCGTAGTAGCCCAGCCGCTCCTCGGCCGTGTCGGCGTCCGACGGGTAGAACACGCCGGCCGCGGTCATCGTGGGGTCGGTCCAGGACGCCGTGCCGATGCGCACCCGGTGGCCGTCGGTCAGCTCGAGCGGCTCGCGTCGCCGCGTCGTCGACCGCCTCGGCCGCCAGCCGCCGGTTGGCCGCGTCCGGGCCCGGGTCGTGGGTGGGGCCGAGGTCCTCGGCGGGGCGATGCGGGCCCGCGGGTTCGGCAGCTCGGGAGCTGGGACGCGCCCGGGACGGCGACTTCGGCTTCGGATCCGGCACGGTGTGGGGAGGCCTCAGGCGCGACCGGCGGGCTCGCGACCGATGCGGAACCGCAGCTCGTCCGCGGCGTCGTCGACCGCCGTGTGAGCCGCGCCCGGCGCGGGGCGCGACGCGAGACCGTTCGCGGGCCCGGACGGCTGCCCGGCCCGGCCCGACCGGGACTCGGCGAGCACCCGTCGATAGGCGGCGACATACTCGTCGGCCATCCGCACCGGCGAGAAGCGCTCCAGCGCGCTCTCGCGGATCGCCCGACGATCCAGCTCGCCGACCCGCTGGACCGCGAGCATGGCCTCGTCGACGTCGTCGACGATGAAGCCGCGTCTCGCCGTGGATCACCGTCTCGATCAGCGCACCGGCGCGTCGGGCGATCACCGGCGTCCCCGTCGCCATCGACTCGATCGCGACCAGCCCGAACGGCTCGGGCCAGCCACCCAGCATCACGGTCGCCAGGGCACCCGCGTACAGCGGGTCGCGCTCCTCGGGGCCGAGCTCGCCCAGGAACTCGATCGCCCCGTCGTCGATGGCGGGCTGGACGACCTCCCGGAAGTGCCGTTGCTCCGAGTCGAGGTGGACCTTGGCCGCGACCTTGAGCGGGATGCCGCTCGCGCGGCTGAGGGCGATCGCGTCCTCGATGCCCTTCTCGGGCGTGATGCGGCCCACGAACGCCAGGTAGTCGCCCGGCCGGTCCTCGAACGGCATGCCCGAGAGCGGCAGGCCGTGGTAGATCGTCGCGACCCAGCGCTGGTCCGGGAAGAACCGCCGCTGGCTGTCGCTGATCGCGACCAGCGGCACGTCCGGATGCGCCGCGAGCAGCTCCGGCATGCCCTCCGTGTCGAGGCGCCCGTGCAGCGTGCTGATCACCGGCGTGTCGCAGCGCTGGGCGAACACGAAGTTGTGCTGCTCCATGTGCGCGTGGACGATGTCGAAGTCCCCGGCCGCCCGCCAGGCGACCTCGATGGTGTGCTGCAGGTAGGCGTCGAGCCGACCCGAGTAACCCGTCGACCACAGGCTCTCGTCGATCGTCTTGATGTGCTCGTACGGGACCTGCGAATCGCCCGTGGCGACGAGCGCCACGTGATGCCCGCGGCGGTGCAGCTCGTCGCCGAGGGCGGCGACCACGCGTTCGGTGCCCGCGTAGGTGGGCGGCGGGATGGACAGCATGGGCGGGGCGACGAGGAGGATGCGGAGCGGGTCGGTCTCGACCGGCACCGGTCGCCCGGGTCCAACCGGCCTCGGGTCGGAGCTCATGGCAGCCATTCAATCACCCCCGTGCGATGTTGCGCGCTTGCGGGACCCGGGAGTGGCGTTACGGCGCCGTGGACGCCGCCGGTGCCGGGGACGGCGATTCGGCGGGCGCGGGGGCCGCCGGTGCGACGGTCGGCCCGGTCACGGAGACCCGGATGATGGACGGCGTGCTGCCCAGCGTGGACAGGGCGCCATGCGTCGGCGTCACCACGTCGAGGAGCAGCAGGTACTCGCCGGCCTGGTCGGGCGACTTCACCGTCAGGCCCACCGCCGCGCTGCCGCCGGGCTCCGCGGCCGTCGGGTCGATCGCCGCGGACACCGGTGCCGGAACCGGCAGGCCCTGCGGCGACACCCACGTCCCGACGACCCGCGCGGCCGTCCGCTGCGTGCGCAGCCAGATCAGCAGCGAGTCGGGCTCGGCGGGCGGCGTCGAGGACTCGGCGTCCCACACCTGCGAACCGGCGTTGACGACGCGGACGCCGACGGTGGACGAGCTGCCCGTGCTCAGGGCCACGAGGCCCGGCGCGCCGAAGGCCGCCGTGTACAGGCCGCCCACGCGCACGAGGGCGGACGTCAGCTTGGCCTGCGTCGGCGCGTCGTAGGCGACACCGCTCGGGTCGTGCAGGGTGACGACCAGGCGGTACAGGCCGGGGGCGGACGGGTAGGTCACGCCCACGTTCAGCCCGCGACCGTTGGCGTTGGCCCGCGTCAGCGTGACCACCGAGCCCAGCTGCTCGGGCACGACGAGGTCGACGTCGGGCGGGTCGATCGGCTGCCGGCGAGGTTGACGGCGCGGGGCTCGCGGCCGCCGCCGGCGGCGAGGCTGACGCCGACGGGGCGGGCGAGGCGGTCGTCGCCGGTGGTGAGGTGCCCGCCGTCGGCGAGGCCTTGGCATCCAGGACCAGTGGATCCCATCGCACCCCGACCTGGGTGCCCTCCGGGATCTTCTTCGCGCCCTTGTTCGCCACCGGGAGGACCAGCTCGGTCCGGCGCGTCGCGATCGGCAGCGAGCGGACGTTGACCTGGCCGAAGGTGAGGCCCAGCGACACGAGCGACGGCGTCACGGGCACCTGCGGCAGGATCGAGGCGACCGCGGAGGTGCCGGTCGCGCCGAGCCGGACCTGGGTCGAGCTCACGCCCTTCGACACCAGGGACCGGTGGAAGCCGCTGCTCGAGCGATCGGGATCCAGCCGCTCGGAGAAGCCCTCGGATCGCTCGCTGGACAGCGTCATCGTGTGGCCGTTGTTGCTGGGCGAGGACCGCCAGATCTGCTCGATCGAGTCCTGGCTGCGAAGCAGCGATCGGACGTAGTAGGCCGGGCCCATGTGCGCCTCGGCCACGACGGCCTTCGCGCCGGCGCGGATGAAGCCCGCGGCGTAGTTGTCGACCCGCTGGATGGCCATCGACTGGGAGCCCTCGGGCAGCCCCGGCTCGCTGTTGCCGCTGGCGTAGCAGAGGTGCGACAGCACGACCACGGCGTTCGGCGCGAGCTGCACGTTGTCGACCGAGGCCTCGCCGAAGTACTGGTGCGAGGCGTCGTCACCGCCGGCGACGGGGTTGAGCCCGAAGCCGTTCTGGGTGGGCGGGTAGAGGGAGTTCCGGTACGGGCTCGGCCAGCCGTTGCCGTGGCCGAGGTAGACGACGATCGACGCGCCCTCGATGGCGTGACGGACGGCCCCCCAGGTCGCGTTGGGCGAGTAGATCTTGGTGACCTGGGCGCCCGCCGCGGAGGCCTCCGACGCGGCCTCGTTGGCGAGGCCCTTGTAGTAGGACGTCAGGCCGCCGACGGGTCCGACCACGAGCACCACTCGCGGCACGCGGGTAGCCGCGGCCACCGGTGCCACGGCACCCGCGACCCCGAGCATCGCCACGAGGAGCGCGACGATCGTCGCGCGCACGACCCGGTTCAGCGATTCACCCTCCCGACAACCATCGCGTTGACAGGCAGGCACGGAGCGTAGCCTACTCCTCTTACCCACAACTCATGGCTCCTGGTTCAATGGCGCGCGCGGGCACCAAAAGGTTCCATCTCGTTTGATGCCCGGCGGCCGCGAATCGTTCATTGTGGGTCCCCGCGTACCATCGCCCGGATGGTCGAATCGGCCGAGCGCCCTCGTCACACCAACCGGCTCGCGGGCGAGACGAGCCCGTACCTGCTCCAGCATGCGCACAACCCGGTGGATTGGATGCCCTGGGGACCAGACGCGCTGGCGCGGGCGGTGTTGCTCGACCGCCCGATCTTCCTCTCGATCGGCTACGCGGCCTGCCACTGGTGCCACGTCATGGAGCGCGAGTCGTTCGAGGACGAGGCGACCGCCGCGGCCCTCAACGCCGGCTTCGTGGCGATCAAGGTGGACCGCGAGGAGCGACCCGACCTCGACCAGCTGTACATGGGTGCCGTGCAGGCGATGACCGGGAGCGGCGGCTGGCCGATGAGCGTGTTCCTGACGCCCGACGGCCGGCCGTTCTACGGCGGCACCTACTTCCCGGACACGCCGCGCCACGGGATGCCGTCGTTCCGGCAGGTGCTCGAGGGCGTCCGCGAGGCGTGGACGACCCAGCGAGCGGAGGTGGAGCAGGCGGGCGTGCGCCTGGTCGACGCGCTGGTCGAGTCGCAGGGCATCGGCCGCGGTGCGGGAGGGGCCGCGACGCTGCCGCCGCGCGAGGCGCTGGAGTCGGCGGCGGCGGGCGTCGTCGCCGCGTTCGACCCGGTCCATGGCGGCTGGGGGCGGGCGCCGAAGTTCCCGCAGCCGATGACGATCGAGTTCCTGTTGCGGCGGCACGTCGCGGGCGGCGACCCGGAGGTGCTCGAGGTGGCCCTGCGGAGCCTGTCCGCGATGGCGGCGGGCGGCATCCACGACCAGCTGGGCGGCGGGTTCCATCGCTACGCGACCGACGCGGCCTGGCTCGTGCCCCACTTCGAGCAGATGCTGTACGACAACGCGCAGCTCGCCCGCGTCTACGCGCACGCGTGGGCGCTCACCGGTGAGGCCTACCTCCTCGAGACGATGACCGCGGTGCTCGACTACCTGCTGCGCGAGCTGACGACGCCGGACGGCGGGTTCGCGGCCAGCCAGGACGCCGACACCGAGGGCGAGGAGGGCGGCACGTTCGTCTGGACGGCGCCCGAGATCCGCGACGCGCTGGGCGACGGCGCGGCGCTGTTCGCCGCCGCCTACGGGGTCACCGACGCGGGCAACTGGGAGGGCCGGACGATCCTGTCGCGCGTCCGCGGCGACGCGGAGCTCGCGGAGCGGTTCGGGGTGCCGGTCGGGGACGTGGCCTCCCGCCTGGCGGAGGCGCGCTCGGTCCTGCTCCACCGGCGCATCGCCCGGCCGCAGCCGGCGATCGACGACAAGGTGCTCGCGGCCTGGAACGGCCTCGCGATCGGCGCGCTCGCGGACGCCTCGCGGATGCTCGCCGCGGACGGCGACCCGGCCCTGGGCGAGACGGCGTCGCGCTACGTGGCGGCTGCCCGGGCCGCGGCCGCCGCGGTCCTCGACCACCAGCGGAGCGACGACGGCCGGCTCCGACGCTCGTGGCGTGACGGACGGGCGTCCGCCGACGGCGCCCTCGAGGACTACGCGAACCTCGCCGACGGGCTGCTCGCCCTGTACGAGGCGACGTTCGAGGAGCGCTGGTTCGACGCGGCGGTCTCGCTGCTGGACGTCGTCCTCGAGCACTTCCCCCATCCCGACGGCGGCTTCTACGACACGCCCGACGACGGCGAGCGGCTGGTCGTCCGGCCGCGCGACGTCCAGGACAACGCGACGCCGTCGGGCGGCGCGATGGCGACCACCGCCCTGCTCCGGCTGGCCGCGCTGACCGGCGAGGGCCGGTATCGCGCGGCCGCGGAGCGCGCGCTCGCGGCCATGGGCCGCTACCTCGATCGCCATCCCACGGCGTTCGCGCAGTGGCTGTGCGCGCTGGAGCAGGCGCACGCCGAGTCGACCGAGGTGGCCGTCGTCGGCGGCGCGGCCGAGCCGGCGACGCGCGTCCTCGTCGCGACGCTCGACCGCGGCTACCACCCGTTCCGGGTCCAGGCGTCGTCGTCCGTGCCCGAATCGTCGTCGGTGCCGCTGCTCCACGGCCGCTTCGCGCTCGACGGGCGGCCGACGGCGTTCGTGTGCCACGGCTTCGCCTGCCGGCTCCCGGTCACGGAGCCCGAGGCCCTCGAGGCGCTCCTTGCCGGGGGCTGACCCGGCCGATCGCGTCGATCCCGTCGTCACGCCGCGCCCGGCCTCGACGGTGGTCCTGCTGCGGCCGGGTCCGCGCGGTCCGGAGGTCCTGTTGACCCGGCGACCGTCGACGATGGCGTTCGGACCCGGGCTGCACGTCTTTCCCGGCGGCGCCGTCGAACCAGCGGACGCCGCGGGCCTGCCGCCGGGCGACGAGCGGGCCCACGTCGCGGCGGCGATCCGCGAGCTGGCCGAGGAGGTCGGGGTCGCGGTCTCGCCCGACGCGCTGGTCCCGCTGTCGCGCTGGGTCACGCCACCCGGGAGCTCGCGGCGCTATGACACGCGCTTCTTCGTGGCCTGGCTGCCTGACGGCGCCCGGGTCGTCGCGGACCCGCACGAGGTCGCCGACCTTCGCTGGCTGACGCCACGCGACGCGCTGGCCGAGATGGCCGCCGGGCGGATCGACCTCTGGCCGCCCACCAGCACGACGCTCCTCCAGCTCGTCCGGGCCGCCGACCTCGACGACGTTCGTCGGCACCTGGAGCCGGTCGGAGCCGCGACCCCGCCGGTCGTCGAGGCGGTGACCCCGGCCGTCGCCCGGATCACCTACGGCGGCGCGGGCGCGATCCCGGGCCAGGCGGTCGACGGCTATCTCGTGGGCCGGTCGCGCCTCGTCGTCGTCGACCCCGGCGACCCGTCCGACGAGGCGGCGGAGGCGATCACCGCGTTCGCCGCCCAGCGCGGCGCCCGGATCGCCGCGATCCTCCTCACGGCGCCCGTGCCCGACCATGCCGGCGGGGCCGAGACCCTGGCGTTCCGGCTGGACCTGCCGATCCTGGCCGCACCCGGCGCCGAGCGCCGTCCTGTCGAGCGAGCTCGTCCCGATCGAGGGCGCCGACGTCCTCGGGTTCGCCGACGTCGAGGTCCGCGTCCACGCGACGCCAGGGACGCACCCGGACCACCTCGCGTTCGAGCTGCCGTCCGAGGGCGCGGTGCTGGTGGGGGACCTGTTCGGGCCGGGGCCGTCGCGATCGATCCCGGAGCCGGTCGACGAGGACGCGCTCCGACGATCGCGCGCGCAGGTGACGGGTCTCGGCTTGCCGCTGGCCGCCCACCGCTGACGCGGCGGGGCCGGGACGTCAGCCGGCGGGCGTGTCGTCCTTCGGGGCGTCGTCCGGCTTGCCGCCCGAGACGTCCGTCTTGATCTCCTCCATCTCGGTGCGCGCCTCGCGCACGCCCTGCCCGAAGGCCTTGCCGAGGGCGGGCAGCGTCTTGGGTCCGCGCCAGATCACCACGAGGATCAGGACGACGATGAGGACGAGGAGGATGTCCATATGCGCGGATGGTAACAGTCAGCCGCGTGGACGCTGATCGAGCGGGATCACGAGCCGCAGCGACGTCCGCGTGTCGTCGAAGCTCGCGACCTTGTTGTCGACGAGGCCGCCGGCCTTCGCCGCCGCGATGACCTCGACGTCGCGCAGGGTCGCCGCCTTGCCCTTGCGGGACACCACCCAGATGGCGCCGTTGGGCTTGAGGGCCGTGCGGAGGACCGGCAGCGCGGCCAGCGCCTCGTGGTCGTCGGCCGCCAGGAAGACGAGGTCGGTCCCGGGCAGGGGATCGCCGTGCGTGATGTCGGCGGTACGGTCGCGGAGCTCGGTCTCGAACGCGGGATCGTCGAGGCCCACGAGCGAGACCCGGCAGCCGGGCTTCACGCCCAGCTTGTCGAGTCGCGGGGTCGTGTAGACGCGTTCCACCCGGGTATCGTGCCCGACGTGTCCACCGCCACCCAGGGCCCGCTCGTCGTCTTCGGTCCGCGATCGCTCAGCTACGACTTCGGGCCCGGGCATCCGCTGACGCCGCAGCGGTTCGGACCCGGGATCGACCTCCTGCGGGCCGTCGGGGCGTCACCCTCGCTGGAGCCCGAGCCGGCCGGCGATGGCGCGCTCGAGGCCGTCCATCTCCCGGCCTACGTGGACATGGTTCGGCGGTTCTCCGCGGACCCCGGCCGGCCGGCCGCGATGGGGATCGGGATCTCCGACAACCCGGCGTTCACCGGCATGCACGAGGCCGGCGCGGCCGTCGCCGGCGGCTCCCTTCGCGCGATGGAGGCGATCCTCGGCGGCGACGTCGAGCACGCGCTGCACCCGGGCGGCGGGCTCCACCACGCGATGCCCGACAAGGCGTGGGGCTTCTGCATCTACAACGACCCGGCGCTGGCGGTGATGCGCGCACGAGCCGCGGGCCTGCGGGTGCTGTACGTCGACCTCGACACGCACCACGGCGACGGCGTGGAGGCGATCTTCGCCGCCGATCCGGGCGCGCTGACGCTGTCGGTGCACGAGAGCGGGCGGTACCTGTTCCCGGGCACCGGGTTCATCGACGACCTGGGGGAGGGGGCCGCCGCCGGCGCGTCGGTCAACGTGCCGCTGGAGCCGTACACGGGCGAGGCCGCCTGGCTGCGTGCCGTCCGTTCGCTGGTGCCGACGCTCGCCGCCACGTTCGGGCCGGACGTCATCGTGTCGCAGCACGGCGCCGACACGCATGCCTGGGATCCGCTCGCGCACCTGCGGGTGACGACGACGGCGATGGGGGCCGCGGCGCGGCTCGTGGACGAGGTCGCGCATCGTTGGGCGGGCGGCCGATGGCTGGCGACGGGCGGCGGCGGGTACGACGCCTACCGGGTGGTGCCGCGGGCCTGGGCGCTGACCTGGCTCGCGGGCGCGCATCGCGAGGCGCCTCCCGAGACGCCCGCGGCCTGGCGGGAGCGGTGGGAGCCCGAGGCGGCGGCCTTCGGCACGCCCGGCATGCCCTCGACGTTCGAGGACGCGCCCAACGCCGGGCGTCCGGTCGGCGCCGAGCAGGCGGCCGCGGAGGCCCAGTCGCTCGAGATCCTGGCCCGCGTCCGCTCGGTCGTGCTGCCGCGGTTGGTGCGCGAGGGGGAGGACCGGGGCTGGTGGTCGGCGGGGGATGCCTCGCGGTCGCCGTCGTCGGCCGCGCCAACGGGCGACGCCGCGCCGCCGACGATCGCGGCGCTCGATGCCGCCGCGCTGGCGTCGTTGACCCTCGGCGAGCGGGTCATCAGCCCGTTCGACGCCGTCTCCGCCCGGTCCCTGCTGGTCGCGGCGGCGCGCGACGGGGCGCGGGTCGTCGGTGCGGTGGCCGGGTCGTCGCTGGTGGGCGTGGCGGTCGCGTCGTCCGAGGGCGAGCTCCTGGCCCTGGGCGTCGCGCCCGGCCACCGGCGGCACGGGCTCGGATCGGCGCTCTTGCGGTCGCTCGCCGACGCCCGCCCGCCGGGGACCGGCATGCTCGCGACGGTCGGCGTCGCGGAGCGCGACTGGGTCGAGCCGCTCGACGTCGAGCTTCGCGCGGAGATCGCCCGGCGCCTGCTCGCGAGCGCCGGGTTCGAGCTGCGGCGTCCGTCGCCCGATCTCGCCCGCGACGATCCGTGGGCCGTCACGGCCCGACTCGCCCCCGGCTGAACCCTCGGACCTAGCGCCAGCCCAGGTCCGGCGCGACGAAGCGGAGGATGCTCTCGATCGCGTGGGCGTTGTAGTCCACGCCGAGCTGGTTGGGGACGGTCAGCAGCAGGGTGTCGGCCGCCGCGATCGCCTCGTCCGCGGCGAGCTCCTTGACGAGGACGTCCGGCTCCGCCGCGTACGACCGGCCGAAGATCGCCCGCGTCTGGGGATCGAGATAGCCGATCGAGTCCTGGTCGTTCGTCTCGTGCCCGAAGTAGGCGCGGTCACGGTCGTCGACGAGGGCGAAGATGCTGCGACTCACCGAGATGCGGGGTTCGCGCGCGTGCCCGGCCTCGGTCCACGCGGCGCGATAGGCCTCGATCTGCTTGCGCTGCTGGACGTGGAGGGGCTCGCCGGTCTCGTCGAACTTGAGCGTCGAGCTCTGGAGGTTCATGCCCAGCTTCGCGGCCCAGGCCGCCGTCGCGTCCGTGGCCGCGCCCCACCAGATCCGGTCGAGCAGACCCGCCGAGTGCGGCTCGGGTCGCAGGAGGCCCGGCGGGTTGGGGAACATCGGCCGCGGGTTCGGCTGGGCGAAGCCCTCGCCCTTGAGGACCTGGAGGAAGACCTCCGCGTGCGTGCGGGCCATGTCGGCGTCGGTCTCGCCCTCGGCCGGCGTGTAGCCGAAGTAGCGGAAGCCGTCGATCACCTGCTCGGGCGAGCCGCGGCTGATGCCGAGCTGGAGCCTCCCGCCGGCGATCAGGTCGGCCGCGCCCGCGTCCTCGGCCATGTACATCGGGTTCTCGTAGCGCATGTCGATGACGGCCGTGCCGATCTCGATGCGGCTCGTCCGCGCGCCGATCGCCGCGAGCAGCGGGAACGGCGAGGCGAGCTGGCGGGCGAAGTGGTGGACCCGGAAGTACGCGCCGTCGGCCCCGAGCTCTTCGGCGGCGACGGCCAGCTCGATCGACTGGAGCAGCGCGTCCGACCCGCTGCGTACCTGGGAGTAGGGCGCTTCCGACCAGTGCCCGAACGACAGGAACCCGATCCGCTTCACCGCACGATGCTATCGCCCGACCGTGACCCCGCGCGGCGGCCCACCGAGGATCGTCGCGCGGCCGCCCTCGACGTTGGCCCAGATCATCGCGTTGCCCGGCCAGGGCTGGTCGCCCCCGAGACTGGCGACCGCGTCGGCCGACCTCGCCGGATAGGCGGCGGTCAGCGTCCGCGCGGCCATCTTCACGACCTCTCGGACTGCTGCGGTATTGCGCACGACGAGCAGGCGGCTCACCCGTGCGCCCTCGAACTCGGCGAGGGCCGCGAGCGCATCGGCCTTCTGCACGGACCACCGGATCTGTTGCTCGATGCGACGCAGCTGGCTCTGCAGCTCGGATGCCACGACCTGGCGCGCCGCCGGATCGGCCAGGACGAGATCGATGACGCCTCGGATCGGCCGGTAGACCGGGACCTCGGGATGCGGGCTCCACCGAGGATGAAGGATGTCGATCAGCGCCTCGCTCATGGCGACCTGCAGTCGATCCCGGATCCGCGGCCCGGCATTGGGGAACAGTCGCACCGACAGGTCACAACCGAGCGTCGCGGCGATGGCCAGCAGCACCTCAAGGCTTGGCTTGGCGGCCCCGGCTTCGATCGCCGACACGTGGCCCTGCGAGATCCCGGACGCCCTCGATAGCTCGGCCTGCGATCTGCCGGCATCCTCGCGTAACCGCCGCACCTCAGTCCCGAGGCCACGGAAGAGCTCGCGCTGCGTCGTCCGAAGCTGTCGCTGGTTGATCGTCCTCATCGCCGGCATTGAACGAATTCGGACTCAACCGCCGCTTATCGCCTTGAACGGGGGCGCTGCCTTCGCCGTGATCCCCGTCAGCGATGGAAGCACTTCGTAGGGACCGGCGAGGGTTGCTTGGGGCCAGAAGCGTTCACTGCCAGAGATCGGCGACTCTTCGTAACGCGACACCGCGTCGCGTGTCGGCGAGACCGGCTCGGCGACCGAGTCGAACGTTTGTACGAAATGGGGCGGACGCCTATACTCGGCGTCCCGTGGTCGCGACCAAGGCCGATCCGTCGGCCGATCCCCTCGCTCCCTTCGGGCCCGCGGTGCGGGCCTGGTTCGAGGCGACGTTCGAGGCGCCCACGCAGGCGCAGGCCGAGGGCTGGGCCGCGATCGCCCAGGGGCGGCATACGCTGATCCACGCCCCGACGGGCAGCGGCAAGACGCTGGCCGCGTTCCTGTGGTGCCTCGACCGGCTGGTCCAGCAGCCCCAGACCGGCCCCGACGAGGGAGCAGCCGGGCACCGTCCGGGTCCTCTACGTCAGCCCGCTCAAGGCGCTGACCTACGACGTCGAGCGCAACCTCCGCGCCCCCCTCGCGGGCATCGCCCACGAGGCCGCCCGCCTGGGCGACCAGCCGCCGACGCATCGCGGTCGCCTCGCGGACCGGCGACACCCCGTCGACCGAGCGGCGCGACCTCGTCCGCCATCCGCCGGACATCCTGGTCACGACGCCGGAGAGCCTCTACCTCCTGCTGACCAGCCAGGCGAGGGAGATCCTCAGGGGCGTCGAGCACGTGATCGTCGACGAGGTCCACGCGATCGCCGGCACCAAGCGCGGCGCGCATCTCGCGCTGAGCCTCGAGCGCCTCGAGCGCCTGCGCGGAGCGGCGCGCGACAACGGAGAGGCGCACGACCCGTCCGATCCAGCGCATCGGCCTCAGCGCCACCCAGCGACCGCTCGAGACCATCGCCCGGTATCTCGGCGGGATCGGCGAGGGTCGCGAGGTCACGATCGTCGACGCCGGCGCGCGCAAGCCGCTCGAGCTCCAGGTCGTCGTGCCGGTCGAGGACATGGCGCGCCTGGGCGAGGTGCTGCCGATGGACGAGCAGCCCGGCGGCCCGGTCGTCGGGGGCGAGCTGCGGACGAGCATCTGGCCCGCGGTCCACCCGCGGATCCTCGAGCTGATCCGGAGTCATCGCAGCACGATCGTCTTCACCAACAGCCGCCGCCTCGCGGAGCGGCTCGCCCAGCGTCTCAACGAGCTCGCCGGCGAGGAGCTGGTCCGCGCCCACCACGGGAGCATCGCGAGGGAGCAGCGCCTCGAGATCGAGGAGGAGCTCAAGGCGGGCCGCCTCCCCGCCCTGGTGGCGACGAGCAGCCTCGAGCTCGGCATCGACATGGGCGCGGTCGACCTCGTGATCCAGGTCGAGAGCCCCACGTCCGTCGCGCGGGGCCTGCAGCGGATCGGCCGCGCGGGCCACCACGTGGGCGAGCCGAGCAAGGGCGTGATCTTCCCCAAGTACCGCGGCGACCTCCTCGAGACGGCCGTGGTCGTGAAGGGCATGCACGCGGGCTCGATCGAGCAGACCGTCCTGCCGCGCAACCCGCTCGACGTCCTCGCCCAGCAGATCGTCGCGATGACGATCGGGGAGCGGTTCACCGTCGACGAGCTGCTCGAGCTCGTCCGCCGCGCGGCGCCGTTCGAGACGCTCACCCGAGAGGTCCTCGAGGGCGTCCTCGGCATGCTCGCCGGCGCCTACCCGAGCGACGAGTTCGCCGAGCTGAAGCCGACGGATCGTGTGGGACCGGCTGACGGACACGGTCGAAGGACGCCGCGACGCGCGCGTCGTCGCCGTCACGAGCGGCGGCACCATCCCCGACCGCGGACTGTTCCCGGTCTTCCTCGAGGGCGAGCCCGGCACGACCGGCCGCCGCGTCGGCGAGCTCGACGAGGAGATGGTCTACGAGCTGCGCGCCGGCATGCACGGCGACGTCGTGATCCTGGGCGCGAGCTCGTGGCGGGTCGCCGAGATCAGCCCCAACCGGGTCACGGTCACGCCCGGCCCCCGGCGTCCCGGGCAAGCTGCCGTTCTGGAAGGGCGACACGGTCGGGCGGCCGATCGAGCTCGGGCGCGCGATGGGCGCCTTCACCCGGGAGGCCGAGGCCGACCTCGAGCGCGGTCCGATCGGCCGGGTGGAGGCATCGGAGCGCCTGCGGCGCGACCACGACCTCGATCCGCTCGCGGCCGAGAACCTGATCGCCTACCTCGAGGACGAGCGCGGGGCGACCGGGGTCCTGCCGACGGACCGCCGGATCGTCGTCGAGCGCTTCCGCGACGAGCTGGGGGACTGGCGCCTCGTCGTCCTGACGCCGTTCGGCGGCCGCGTCCACGCCCCGTGGACGATGGCGCTCGAGGCCCGGCTCGCGGACCGGCTCGGGTTCGAGGTCCAGACGATCTGGTCCGACGACGGGATCGCGATCCGGCTGCCCGAGGGCGAGTCCAGCGTGGACGGCGTCGAGGCGCTGCTGTTCCCCGATCCCGAGGAGGTCGAGGACCTGGTGGTCGGCCGGGTCGGCCAGTCGAGCCTGTTCGCCAGCCGCTTCCGGGAGAACGCCGCCCGCGCCCTCCTGCTGCCGAGGCGTCGCCCGGGCACGCGGACCCCGCTCTGGCAGCAGCGTCAGCGGGCCGCCGACCTCCTGGCCGTGGCCTCGCGGTACGGGAGCTTCCCGATCCTCGTCGAGACCTACCGCGAGTGCCTCGCCGACGTGTTCGACCTGCCGGCCCTGCGCGAGATCCTCGATGGCGTCCGCCGGCGCGAGATCGCCGTCCACGCGGTCGAGACGCCCAAGGCGTCGGCCTTCGCGAGCTCGCTGCTGTTCGACTACATCGCCCAGTACATGTACGAGGGCGACGCGCCGCTGGCCGAGCGCCGGGCGCAGGCCCTCACGCTGGATCGCGACCTGCTGCGCGAGCTGCTGGGCCAGGAGGAGCTCCGGGAGCTGCTCGACGCCGAGGCGCTCGCGGACCTCGAGCTCAGCCTGCAGGCCCTCGTCGACGAGCGGCACGCCCACGACCCGGACCAGGTCCACGACCTGCTGCGGCGGCTGGGCGACCTGACGACCGACGAGGTCGGCGACCGGACGGCGGGCGGCCGGCCCGAGGCCTCCCTCCACCTCGCGGAGCTCGGCCGCCTCGCGACGGGCGGTCCGCGCGAGGATCGGGGGCGAGGAGCGCTGGATCGCGATGGAGGACGTCGCCCGCTACCGCGACGGAGTCGGGGTGGCGGCGCCACCCGGCGTCCCGCAGGCGTTCCTCGGCCCGGCGGTGGCCGCGCTGGACGGCCTGCTCGCCCGCTACGCGCGCACCCACGGGCCGTTCCTGGGCGGCGAGCCCGCCCGCCGCTGGGGCCTGCCGCCGGGCGTGGTCGAGGACGCGCTCCACCGGCTGGTCGGCGCGGGCAGCCTCCTGTCCGGGGAGTTCCGCCCGGGCGGCGCCGAGCGCGAGTACTGCGATCCCGAGGTCCTTCGCCTGCTCCGGCGACGGTCGCTCGCGAAGCTGCGCAAGGAGGTCGAGCCGGTCGATCCCGTGACGCTGGCCCGGTTCCTGCCGGCCTGGCAGGGCGTGGCCGCGTCGCCGTCGGGGGGTGCGCCGGCTCCGGTCGCGCTCCGCGGGCCCAACGCGCTGGAGCGCCTGGCCGAGGTCGTCGACCAGCTGGCCGGCCTGCCGATCCCGGCCTCGGTCCTCGAGCGCGACGTGCTCCCCGCCCGGGTCCCCGGCTACCAGCCGCGGCTGCTGGACGAGCTGGGCGCGATGGGCGAGGTCGCCTGGGTGGGACGGGGGAGCCTCGGGCGGGACGACGGCCGGGTCGTGCTCTACCGACCGGGACGCGAGCTGCTGCGACCGAGCGGGCTGCCCGACGGCGTCGAGCGTCCGGCGGCCGAGATCCACGATCGGATCCGGGCCCACCTGCAGCGGCGTGGCGCGTCGTTCTATCGCGAGCTGTACGGCGCGTCGGGCGGACGGTCCGATCGGGAGGTGCTCGACGCGCTGTGGGACCTGGTCTGGGCGGGCGAGGTCACCAACGACACCTTCTCGCCGCTCCGCGCGCTGCGCTGGAAGCGTCCCGCGAAGGACCGCCGGCCGCGACCCGGTCGGCTGACCTCGCTCGGGCCGCCCGAGGCGGCCGGTCGCTGGTCGCTGGCGAGCCTGCCCGAGGACGAGCTCCCGGACGAGGCGCCGGCGGTGACGCGGACCGAGCGCATCCACGCGCTCGCCCTCGCCCTGCTCGAACGACACGGCGTCGTCACCCGCGAGGCGGTCGCGAGCGAGCCGATCGAGGGCGGGTTCTCCGCGGTCTACCCCGTGCTGCGGGCGATGGAGGAGGCCGGGCGAATCCGCCGCGGCTACTTCGTCGACGGGCTCGGCGCCGCGCAGTTCGCGCTGCCGGGCGCCGTGGATCGGCTGCGATCGATGCGCGACCTGCCGGGCGAGCTGGCCTCCGAGCGGGGTCGCGCGGTCCAGCTGCTGGCCGCGGCCGACCCGGCCAACCCGTATGGGGCCGCCCTGCCCTGGCCGCGCCGCGGCGACGCCGACCGGCGGCCGTTCCAGCGGGCCGCGGGCGCCTACGTCGTGCTCGTCGACGGCGCGGCGGTGCTGTACCTGGATCGCGGCGGGACCTCGATGCAGACGTTGCCGGCGGCGGACGACCCCGAGTCGCTGTCCGCGGCGCTGGGCTCCCTGCGCGACCTGGTCGTCGACGGGCGGGTGCGCGAGCTCGTCATCGCGAAGGTCGACGGGGAGCCAGTGTCGGGATCACCGGTCCGCGACGCGCTGATCGGCGCCGGCTTCGTTGCCGGCTACCGCGGCTACGCGCTCCGGTCCTCGCCGGCGGCCGCCACGGATCGGTCGTGGGCGCGTCCGTCGGTGGTCCGCTCCGAGCGCTAGATGCCCGAGGGCGACACCCTGGCCCGGACCGCCGCGGGGCTCCGCCCGTACCTCGTCGGCCGCGAGGTGGCGGCGGCGAAGGCACGAGCGCCCGGCCCGCAGGTCGACCGGCTCATCGGCTCCACCGTCACGGGGGTCGAGGCCGTGGGCAAGAACCTGCTGATCCGGTTCGACAACGGGCTCGAGGTCCGGACGCACCTGCGGATGCGCGGCTCGTGGCACCGCTACCGGCCGGGCGAGGCGTGGCGCCGGGCGCCGGGTCGCGCGGCGCTGGTGCTGGAGGTGCCGGGCTCGGTGGCCGTGTGCTTCGACGCGCCGGTGGTCGAGCTGTTCGAGCAGCGCACGGAGGCGCTGCACCCCGCGCTCTCGAGGCTCGGGCCCGACCTGCTGGACGACCCGCCCGACGTCGACGAGGCGCTCCTTCGGCTGCGGGCCCCGGAGCGCGCCGGGCTGACGGTCGCCGAGGCGCTCCTCGACCAGCGGGCGCTGGCCGGCATCGGGAACGAGGTCAAGAACCTCGTGCTGTGGGAGGCACGCCTCTCCCCGTGGACGCCGCTCCGTGACGTGGACGACGACGCGCTCCGGGGGCTCGTCGAGCGGAGCGCCGCGGTGCTGCGGATCGGCGCCGCGACCGGCCGCCGGCCCTTGGGCGTCCATGGCCGCGCCGGGCGCCCGTGCCCGCGCTGCGGGACGATCGTCCAGGCCCGGGAGCTCGGCCGCGAGCTGCCCCGCCTGACCTACTGGTGCCCGCGCTGCCAGCCGGACCCGAGGAGCGACCCATGAGCGACGACATCGACGTCCGCTGCGAGCCGACGGGCGACGACTGGACGTGCTTCGTGACGGTGACCGGCGGTGGGTCGGAGACGCACCACGCCGTCACGCTGGCGGCGGCCGACCTCGCTCGCTTCGCCCCCGACGGCGCGACGCCCGACGACCTCGTCCGCCGCTCGTTCGAGTTCCTGCTCGCGCGCGAGCCGAAGGACTCGATCCTCGCGCGCTTCGACCTGCCGGTGATCGGCCGCTACTTCCCCGAGTACGAACGCGAGATCACCCGACGGGCGTAGCCATCGCGGCGCGGAAGGCCTCGAGTCCGCGCTCGACCATCTCGTCGCTGGCCGTGAGCGAGACCCGGAACCAGCCCGGCTTCTCGACGATCGTCCCCGGCAGCACCAGGGCCCCGAGCTCGGCCAGCCGGTCCGTGAACGCCATCTCGTCCGGATCGGGGGAGCGGACCATCAGGTAGAAGGTCCCCTCGGGGCTCGTCGCCTCGTAGCCGAGCTCGCGGAGCGCCGGCACCATCCGGTCGCGACGCGCCTGGAGCGCGGGGATGTCGATCGACAGCCCCTCGAGGTCGCGGATCGCGTGCTGGAGCAGGGCGTTCGGAAAGCCCCAGCCCGCGGCCAGCTGCTGGACGAAGATCCGGTACCCCACGGCGTCCCTGTCCGGGAACGACGGGTGGAGGGCGACGAAGCCGATCCGCTGCCCCGGCGCCAGCGTGGTCTTGCCATAGGTGTAGATCAGTGCGGTCGCCTCGTAGTCGAGGGCCGGGCTGCGGAACTCGATGCCGTCGAAGACGATCCGGTTGTACGACTCGTCGGAGATCAGGACGATCGGTCCGGCCGTGGCGCTCCGACGCCGCCCGCAGCACGTCGCCCAGCGCGCGCAGCTCGGGCTCCCGGTAGATCCGGCCGGTGGGGTTGTGCGGCGTGTTGACGATGATCGCGCGCGTCCGCGGCGTGATCGCCGCGGCGATGGCGTCGATGTCGAGGTCGAACGCGGGCTCGGCGAGGTCGACGCGGACGGCCGATGCGCCGGCCGAGGCGATCATCAGCTCGTAGAAGAACCACGGTGGCGAGAGGTAGATCACCTCGTCGCCGACGTCGCACAGGGCCCGGATCGAGACGCCCAGCGCGCCGAACGCGCCCGCCGTCATCGCGACGTCCTCGGGCCGATACGCGATCCCGGTCCGCCGGCGGAGCGACTCGGCCACCACCGTGCGCGGCTCCTCCTCGCTCATCTTGTACGCGAACCAGTCCTTGTTCTGCGGCACGGCGTGGCGCTGGAGCGCGTCGACCAGCCCCGGCAGCGGCAGCTCCTGTGGGTTGCCGAACGTGAAGTCGGCGACCCCCTCGTCGAGGTGGTGCCGCTCCCACGACCCGTCCTGGAACCACGAGAACACGTGCGCGACGCTGGCGACCATCCGGTCCGTGCGTCCCTGGGTGTCGGCCACTCCCGTTCCTCCGCGGCGATCCCGCCGTCTCTCGTCTGCTCGCTGTCGGAGCACCATCGCCGACGCCCGCCGCAGCGTCAAACGGGCCCGGCCGAGGCCTATGATCCGCACGATGTGTGAGCAGTTCATCGCCCGATCGGCCGCGCCCTTCCGGCTCGACGAGCTGTGGCCGTTCGCCGAGCGTCTCGAGCGCTACGGCATCGCCGGCTTCGGCTGGGGCGTCACCTGGCTGCTTCCCGGCGGCGGCCTCGAGAGCTATCGGTCCGTCACCGCGTTCGCCGACGACCCCGCGCGCCTCGGGCTCGGGACGATCGAGACCACCAGCGTCCTCGTCCACCTCCGCCGACCGTCCCGCCTGAGCACGCTCCAGCCGCCCGACGCCCAGCCGTTCGACGACCCCGCCGGCCGGTTCGCGTTCTCGCACAACGGCGACCTGCGCGACTACCGCGCGGCCCGCGAGCGGTACCGCGCCCAGGGCCGGATCCACGGCCGGGCCGACAGCGAGGTCGGCGAGCGCTGGCTCGAGGACCACTGGCCCGACCGCGACGCGCGCGATGCCTCCGGCGATTCCGACGGCGACGCCGTCCCCGCGAAGCTGGCCGCCCTCCACGACGCCTTCGGCGGCGAGGCCAACCTCGCCGTCCTGACCAGGACCGGCGCCGCCCACCACTACGCGGGCAATCCCGAGAACCCCGTGTTCACGTTCCGCCTCGGGACGATCGGCATCGCGTCGACCGCGATCTACTCCATCGACCGCTCGCTGTTCACCTACGCCGCCCACGGCGCCACACATCGCGCCGTCGCGCGTCTCCAGACCACCGTCACGCTGGACGAGGCCGGACGGCCCGTCCAACCCGGGAGCGCACCACCGATCCACGCCTGACCACCGCCGCGACCGGGGAAGAGGGAGAGGGCCGATGACCGCCGCGACCGGGGTGCTCGGAGACGCCGGGGCCGACGTCGGCGCCCGTCCGACGTCGCTGCTGCCGATTCCGCAGCTGGTCCGGATCTCGCTCTACTGGCTGGGGCTGACGGCGATCGACGCGGCCGTCGGCCTGTTCATCCTCAACCGCCTCGAGTTCGACCACTTCGTCCCGCAGGAGAACGTCGGCACGACGCTGTTCCTGGTCGGGGTCGGCGGCTCGATCGTCGGGATCATCGTCCAGCCCACGGTCGGCTACATCAGCGACTTCACCGTCAGCCGATGGGGCCGCCGCAAGCCGTACATCGTGTTCGGCTCGCTGCTCGACGTCGTGTTCCTGGCCGGCATCGCGACCGCCAACACGGTCCTGCTGCTGGCGGCGTTCGTGATCCTGCTCAGCTTCAGCACCAACATCGCGCGCGGCCCGTTCCAGGGCTACGTGCCGGACCTCGTCGCCGAGCCCCAGGTCGGGCTCGCGAGCGGCCTGGTCGGGATGATGCAGATCATCGGCAACGTCACCGGGTACCTGCTCGTGTCGATATCCGTCGCGTCCGGACAGATGGGCCTGAGCCTGCTCGCGGTCGCGATCGTCGAGCTGGTGACGATGGCCAGCGTCGTGCTGCGCGTCGGCAAGGGGCTGCCGCCGAAGCCGCGCCAGGGCCGGTCATGGCCGCGGATCGCGCGTGAGGCCTGGGCGACCGACATCCTGCAGGAGCGGTCGTTCGTGTGGCTGCTCGTGTCTCGCCTGCTGTTCCTGACCGGTGGCGCGCTGCTCGCCAACTTCGTCGTGATCTACCTCTCGCGCACCTTCGGGATGTCGAAGACCGAGGCGAACAACACCAACGTCGTCCTCCTGATCGTGATCGTCATCACGACCGTGCTCGCGATCTTTCCCGCGTCGCGGCTGTCCGACCGGATCGGGCGCAAGCCGCTCATCTGGGCTTCCTGCGCGATCGGTGGGGTGGGGATCACGATCGCCGCGCTGAGCCCATCGGTCCCGGTGGCGTTCGTCGGGGCGGCGCTGTTCGGGGCCTCGGGCGGCATGTTCCTCGCGGTCGACTGGGCGCTGATGACCGACATCATCCCGCGGGCCTCGGCGGGCCGGTACATGGGCCTGTCCAACGTGGCGACCGGCGCGGCGACGCCGCTGGCGATCGCGCTCGGCGGCGTGGTGCTCGATGCCGTCACCCGGGCGGGCGGACTGGAGGCCGGGCCACGGGTCGTGTTCTCGCTGGGCGTCGTCCTCTACGCGCTGGCCGCGATCACGCTGCGCCCGGTGGTGGAGCCGCCTCGGGGGGCGCCAGCAGATCTGCCGGCGCCAGGTCCGGCAGCGGCGGCCTGATCGACTCCCCGGCCTCCGGTGCGGGCGGCTCGAGCGGGACCGACCTCGCCGCGGCCTCCGCGAACCGGTCCCGCCGCCGGCGATCCTCGAGCCCGACCGTGCGTCGGACCGCGAGACGGAGCCGGGTCCAGGCCCGGGTGGCGGTCCCCGACGGATCGGTCCGGAACCCGCCTGCCCATCGACGCGCCCGCGCCAGCTGGAACGTCGCCGCCTCGCGCCACGACCGCGGGCGGAGGAACGCGAACGGGTCCCGGTGCCGCCACCACCACGGCACGGCCGACCACACGAACACGAGGTAGTCGAGCCGGACCGGACGGTTGCCGAACCCGAACAGCACCTGGAGCTGGACGATCGTCAGCGGCAGCATGGCCAGCGACAGCAGGGCCGACAGCGCCAGGAACACCAGGCCCCACCCGCGAGCCCTCGGCTGGAGGACTGGCCACAACAGCGCCGGCACCCACTTCATCCAGGTGGCGAGCCCCCAGATCAGCCCACCGGTCTTCGGGCCGACGAACTGGGCCCCGAACAGCGCGAGCGCGACCGGCAGGTTGATGTTGCCGGTGTCCAGGCAGCCGGCGATCGGGAACGCCAGGATCAGGAGCAGGATCGCGGTCGCCAGCGGGCGACGGGTGTAGGCCCAGCGAATCGACCACAGCAGCAGCAGGATCGTCGCGCCGCGGTAGACGAACCACGCGACGTCCCACGGCAGCAGGGCCCAGGGGACGAACAGCGGCAGCATCCACGGTGCGTACACGTACGGGAGGAACGGGCCCGTGGGGTGATACGGGTCGCCGCCCTCCAGCCAGATCCGGACGGCCGCCCAGTACGCCTGCGCGTCGCCGCCCGCGTTCTCCCCGCGGGCCCACATGCCGGCCATGGCGGCCGCGAACACGATGGCGAGGATCAGTATCGCCGCGAGCCGGCGGGGCTCCCGGATGCGGGTCGCCTCGCGCCGAAGGGCCCGCCGGATGACGCCGGCGCGGCGCGCGGGTCGATCGGGGACGACGGTCGACACGGTCATCGGGTCCATCATGCATCCGCGTCGCCGGCAGGGAAGGGCCCCAACCCGTCGCGGGTTGGTCGATGCGGCCGATGACGCCGACCACCAACGGCCATGCTGGGGGTGCATGGAGCGGCCATGATCGCGTGAACCGTCACAGAGGGATGATCAGATGTCGCGACTCAGAACGCCCGATCGCGGACCGCATCCGTTGGCGCCGCGCTGCTCCTGGCGCTGCTCGTGCCGGCGACCGTGGTCGCGATCTCGCCAGACTGGACGCGCCACCTCGGCACCAAGGCCGAGGAAGCCGCCGGCGGCATCGCGGCGGACGGGTCGGGGCTCACCGTGGTGGGGACGACGGGCGGCAACCTGAAGCATCCGGTGAGGGGCGGCAGCGACGCGTTCATCCGCCGCTACGACCGAGCCGGCAAGGTCCTGTGGACGCGCCAGTTCGGGACCGGCGCGCAGGACCTCGGCCACGACGTCGCGGCCGACGCGGGTGGCCTCACCGTCCTCGGGTCGACCGACGGCTCGTTCTCGGGATCCGGCGGGACGCTCGGCATCGACGACCTGTTCGTCCGCCGCTACGGCCGCGACGGCCACGTCAAGTGGACCCGCCAGTTCGGCACCTCGGTCGACGAGGATCCGGGCGCGATCGCGGCCGGCGACGGTGGGCTGTTCGTCGTCGGGATGACGGTGGGGGCGCTCACGGGCACGAATGCGCCAGACGACCCCGACGCCTTCATCCGGCGCTACGACCGGAGCGGGCACGTCGAGTGGACCCGCCAGTTCGGCACGACCGATGGGGACTCGGCGGACGCCGTCGCCGTGGATGGCGGCGCCGTGTTCGTGGGCGGAGGCACGGACGGCAACCTCCGGGGCGCGAACGCGGGCCCGTTCACCGATGCGTTCCTGCGTCGCTACGACACGACAGGCCACGTGGTCTGGACGCGCCAGTGGGGCCAGGAGGGCGACGACCAGGTCCTGTCGGTGGCCGCCGATGCCAGCGGCGTCACGGCCGTGGGCTACACGCACGCGGATGCGATGGGCAACGAGCCGAGCCAGGCGTTCATCCGGCGATACGACCGGGCGGGTCACCTGCAGTGGGCGAAGATCTTCGGCTCGCCCGACTCCGAGATCGCCTGGGGCGTCGCGGCGGACGGCAACGCGCTCACGGTCACCGGCTATACCTTCGGCGACCTCGACGCCGACAACGCGGGCAGCTTCGACGTGTTCGTCCGGCGCTACAACCGCGCCGGCACGGCCGTGTGGAAGCGCCAGTTCGGGACGACGCAGGCGGACCTCGGCATCGACGTCGCCGCGGACGGCAAGGGGTTCACGATCCTGGGCCACACGCAGGGCGCGCTCGGCGGTGACCCGAAGGGCAACCTCGACGTGTTCGTGCGTCGCTACACGCGCTAGCGACGCTCGACATCAGCGCGAAGATGGAACCATCGGGGGTCGCCGAGAGACTGACCTGACGACCGCGGCAGATGCCCGCGTCGGAGTCTGGTGGCAACGGTGGACCGACAGCTCGTGGTCCGGGCGCGGGAGGGCGATCATGACGCCTTCGCGCGGCTGGCCGCGGCGTCGATCGGCCGGCTCAACGGCATCGCCCGGCTCATCCTCCACGACTACGCCCTCGCGGAAGACGCCGTCCAGGAATCACTCGTCGAAGCCTGGCGCAACCTCCGCGGGCTGCGCGATCCCGATCGGTTCGATCCCTGGCTCAACCGGATCCTCGTCCGGGCGTGCCAGGACGCCCGCAGGCGGGAATCGCGGCGTGGTCGCCGGGAGCTCCCGTGGCTCGGGAATGACGGTCCGGTGTCCGACGACACGCAGGTGTCGATCGCGGCCGCGGACCAGCTGGAGCGTGGCCTCCGCCTGCTGACGATCGAGCAGCGGACTGTCCTCGTCCTGGCCTTCTACCTCGACCTCTCGACTGGCCGACGCGGCCGCGACCCTCGGGATCCCGATCGGGACGATGAAGTCGCGGCTCAATCGCTCGCTCGCCGCCCTGCGTGCGGCGCTCGACGCGGACGAACGCCGGCCCGTTCGCACCGTGGAGCAGCCGACATGACCGCTCAGCGTCGACCTCGACCAGCTGCTCCGCGCCCACTTCGAACGCCATGCCGATCGCTCGGTGCTCGATGGCCAGCTCGACGCGATCGCCGACCGCACGGCCCGCATCCGGCAGCGTCCGGGATGGTTGGCCGGGCTGAGGAGCCACGCCATGTCTGCAATCGCCGCCGTCGATCGGCCGGCGATCGCCGCGAGCCGCGCTTGCGCTCGTGGCCGTCGGCCTGCTGATCCTGATCGCGCTCGCCGTCCTCGGCGTGGCAGGCTCGCGCCAGCCACCGACGCCGTTCAACGGCCTGATCTCGTTCCTCCGCATGGACGCGTCGTCGGGCGGTGCCGTCCCCTTCGTCATTCACCCGGATGGGAGCCACGAGCGGCTCCTCAGACCCGGAGCCTCACGATCGCGACCTTCTGGTCGCCCGACGGCCAGCGGGTAGGGTTCGCCGATGGATACGTCAATGCCGACGGGAGCGGGTATGTCTCGCTCGCGAATCCCGACGCACCGCTCCAGCTGGCGTGCTTTGCCTGGTCGCCGGACGGAAAGCGCTGCCTCGCGGAGGGTTCGAGCGACGCCGCCCCGGACCAGCGCGGCCTGTATCTCGCGGACGCCGACGATCACGCCAATCCCGTGCGCCTCACGGAGGGAGAGGACATCGCGGGAGCGTTCTCGAACGACGGGTCGATGGTCTCCTTCGTTCGCGAAGCGGGGCTCTGGGTGGTGGGCGTCGACGGGTCGGGCGAACGCAGACTCGGCGACCTCGCTACCGTCCCAGACGGCATCGATATGTCGTGGACGCTCGACGACACCGCGATCCTCGCGATGAGCGACGACGGCCGCATGCACCGCGTCGATGTCGAAACCGGTGGCCTCGAACCGGTGCGGATCGCCGCCGAGCCCGACGCCGAGCTTTCGGTGGCGTCTACTCGCCCGACGGAACCCGGATCCTGTTCCGGCGCCCACAGGGAACGTTCGCCGACCTGTTCACCATGCGTGCCGACGGCACGGATGTCATCCGACTTACCACGACGTCGGAGGACGAGCGGTTTCGCGGACTGGGGCACGCATCCCGCTCGACGAGTAGTCCGGTGGGGCAGCCGGGCTCCCCTCGACCGGGCCCCGGCCCGCCCGTCCGCCGCCGATATACTCCGGCGCAACATGCCCCACGGAACCGTGATCATCATCGGCGGCGCGGAGGACAAGGTCCGGGACCGGGTCATCCTCGGCCGGTTCGTGGCGCTCGCCGGCGGGCGCGACGCCCAGATCGCGGTCATCAGCACGGCCTCCTCGCTGGGCCCCGAGGCGGGCGAGCGGTACCGGGCGGTGTTCACGGAGCTCGGGGCCGCCGCGGTCCGCCCGCTCCACGCCGTCACCCGCTCGCAGGCCAACGACGAGCACGCGGCGCGCGTCATCCGCGACGCCAGCGGCGTGTTCCTCACCGGCGGCAACCAGCTCCGCCTGTCGTCGACGATCGGCGGGACCCGGCTGGCCGACGCCATCTCGACCCGGTTCCAGGCGGGAGCGGTCGTCGCCGGCACGTCGGCGGGGGCGAGCGCGGTCTCGTCGCACATGATCGCCTTCGGCGCCTCGGGCGCCACGCCCAAGCACCGGATGGCGCAGATCGCCGCCGGGCTCGGGCTGCTGCCGGGCGTGATCGTGGACCAGCACTTCCAGCAGCGGAACCGGCTGGGACGGCTGCTGTCGCTGATCGCCCAGAACCCGAGCCTGCTCGGCCTCGGCGTGGACGAGGACACGGCCGGTGTCGTCGGGCCCGACCAGGTCATGGAGGTCATCGGCCGGGGCTCGATCACCGTCGTCGACGGCGCCGGGTCCGAGACCGACGCCTGGGAGATCAAGGGCCACCGCCCGCTGATGATCAGCGGCGTCGTCCTCCACTCGCTGCCGGCGGGCTACCGCTTCGACCTCCGCCGCCGCGTCCGCGTCTCGACGCCGATCCTCCACTCGATCGAGGGGGGCGAGGCCGCCTCGAGCTGACGTCGCGTCGCCGACGAGACGCGCAGCGGGCCTGCGTCACGGCGCGCGGAGGAACCCGCCAACGGGCTCGGCGAACTTGTCCACGCCGATGCCGGCTTCGCTCGCGTCGCGCAGCAACCGGTCGCTGGCGCCCGCCGGGGCCCGCCCGTAGACCTCGAAGCCGGCTGGCACGATCAATGAGGCCGCCCCAAGCGAGCGCTCCTCCGAGCCCTCGAAGTGGGCCGCCATCGCGGCCGCGTCCGGAAACACGTGCACGACGCGCACCTCCGCTCGAGTCTCGTCGAGATAGGCGGCGAAGAGCGCAGTTCGCGGCTTCGTCGACCCGATGAGGGCGACAGCCTCGGCGAAGGCCGCTCCGAACGCCGCGTTCCGGCCCTCTCGGATCCGGCTGCGGCTGATGAACACGATCGGCTCGGTCATTGATGGCCTCCTTGGAGACGTCGACGCGAGGATGTTGGCGCGCCGCGGGATACTCGTCGAGCCGGGGGTCGGAGCTTCATCTGGAGGCGAGCGTGCACGGTCACGAGCCCGAACGCGGCGTCACGACCGACGACGCCCGCAGCCGGCTCACGTCCAATCGCCGGGCACGACGCCTGCGGCGGATGTGGCGGATGTTCCCGAGCGCCCCTCGCTGCAAGATCTGCACCTCCCCGTTCGGTCCGCCTGTGGGACCCGTGCTCCGGCTCCTGGGCAAGGGGCGGTGGCCAGGCAACCCTGCCTACTGCAGCGGCTGCTTCCGCGACCTCTACTCGCACCGTGATGGCGCCGAGATCGAGTGCACCCTGTTCTTCGCCGACGTGCGCGGCTCGACCGGGCTCGCCGAGACCCTCCGCCCGAACGCGTACCGGGAGCTGCTGGATCGCTTCTACGCCACCGCCGCCGAGGTCCTCGTGCGCCACGAGGCCGTCGTCGACAAGTTCGTCGGGGACGAGGTCGTCGGCATCTTCATTCCGGCGATGACGGGCAGCCACGCTCGGCAGGCGATCGACGCCGGCCTCGCCTTGCTCCGCGCCACGGGCCACGACGGTGACGCGCCGTGGGTCCCGATCGGCATCGGCGTGAACACCGGCACCGCATACGTGGGCGCCGTCGGGACCGCAGAGCACGTCGAGTTCACGGCCCTCGGTGACGTCGTCAACGTCACCGCTCGTCTCTCCTCGGCGGCCGGTCGAGGCGAGCTGTTGGTGACCGAGGCCGCAGCCCGATCGGCCGGGATCTCGATCGAAGGCCTCGAGCACCGGATGCTGAACCTGCGCGGCAAGACGACGGGCACCGGAGTCATCGTCCTCACGGCCTGACCTGCCGCGACGCGACGACCCGCGTTTGCGCCGCGTACACTCGGGAGCCCAGCACGCGCGAGGAGGCCACGTGGCGCAGGCGGACCCGGCTCCCCGGACTCGGACGAAGACGGCGACGGCCGACAAGGCCGGCAACGGGAAGGCGCCCGCCGCCCGTCGCCGCAGCGCCGACAGGACCGGCGGACCGCGGCCCGAGCCCAGCCTCCGGATCCTCGAGACCCGCGTCCTCCGCGGCCCCAACTACTGGGCGCGCGAGCCGGTCATCCGCCAGGTCGTCGACCTCGGCGTCCTCGAGGAGTTCCCGAGCAACAAGATCCCGGGCTTCGTCGACGCCCTGGTCGGCATGCTGCCGACCCTCGAGGACCACGCCTGCTCGCTCGGCCGGCGCGGCGGCTTCATCACCCGGCTCCGCGAGGGGACGTGGGTCGGGCACGTGTCCGAGCACATCGCGCTCGAGTTCCAGAACCTCGCCGGCACCGACGTCCGCCACGGCAAGACCCGCGGCACCGGCGAGTACGGCCGCTACAACGTGATCTTCGAGTACCGCGAGGAGCAGGTCGGCATCGAGGCCGGCAAGGCGGCCGTCGGGCTCGTCAACCACCTCATCGCGCCGAGCGATCCGGCCGTCGCGTTCGACCTGATGGCCGAGCTCGAGAAGCTCATCCGGCTGGCCGAGCGGCTGGCGTTCGGGCCGTCGACCCAGGCCCTGCTCGACGAGGCCGCGGGCCGCGACATCCCGTACATCCGGCTCGACCGGTTCAGCCTGGTCCAGCTGGGGCAGGGCGTCCACCAGCAGCGCATCCGGGCAACGATGACGTCGCGGACGAGCGGCATCGCGGTCGACGTCGCGTCGGACAAGAAGCTCACCAACCGGCTGCTCGACTCGGCCGGCCTGCCGGTTCCCCGGTCGGAGGTGGTCGAGCTGGAGGACGAGGCGGTCGCCGCCGCCAAGCGGATCGGCTATCCGTGCGTGCTCAAGCCGCTCGACGGCAACCACGGCCGGGGCGTGGCGCTGAACCTGCGCACCGAGGAGGAGGTCCGGGCCGCCTTCAACGTCGCGGCGCGCCAGACGCGCAGCGGCGACGTCATCGTCGAGAGCTACATCACCGGCAACGACTATCGCGTCCTCGTGATCGGCGGCAAGCTCGCGGCGGTGGCCGAGCGCGTCCCGGCGAGCGTCATCGGCGACGGCGAGCACACGATCCGCGATCTCGTCGACGCCACCAATGCGGACCCGCGGCGCGGCATCGGCCACGAGAAGGTCCTGACGAAGATCAAGCTCGACGAGAACGCGGAGGCGGTGCTCGACGGGCCAGGACCTCACGCTGGACAGCGTCCCGGAGGCCGGCGCGTTCGTGAAGCTCGCGCTGACCGGCAACATGTCGACCGGCGGCACGTCGATCGACCGGACGATGGAGGCCCATCCCGACAACATCGAGATCGCCGAGACCGCGGCCCGCGTCGTCGGCCTCGACATCGCCGGCATCGACTTCATCTGCCCCGACATCGCGACGCCCGTCCGCGAGACCGGCGGCGGGATCGTCGAGGTCAACGCGGCGCCCGGCTTCCGGATGCACACCCACCCGACCGAGGGCGAGCCGCAGTACGTCGCCAAGCCCGTGATCGACCTGCTGTTCCCGCCCGGGACGCCGGCCCGCATCCCGATCCTCGCCGTGACCGGCACCAACGGCAAGACGACGACGGTCCGGATGATCAGCCACATCCTCAAGCTGATGGGCCGGCGGGTGGGGATGACCTCGACCGATGGCATCGTGATCGACGGGCGGCTGATGAAGCGGGGCGACATGTCGGGCCCGAAGTCGGCCCAGATGGTGCTCCAGAACCCGACCGTCGACACGGCGGTGTTCGAGGTCGCCCGCGGCGGGATCCTGCGCGAGGGCCTGGGCTACGACCGCAACGACGTCGCCGTCGTGACCAACGTCACCGGCGACCACCTGGGCCTCGGCGGCATCGACACCCTGGGCCAGCTGGCCAACGTCAAGGGCGTGCTGGTCGAGTCGGTGCCGCGGTCGGGGTCGGCGGTCCTCAACGCCGACGACCACCTCGTGTACCGGATGGGCCGCCACTGCGCCGGCAAGGTGGTGCTGTTCTCGCTCGCGAAGGAGAAGGGCGAGGACGGCTTCGACCGCATCGACGGCCACACGTCGCGCGGCAACGCCGCGTTCTGCCTCGAGGACACGCCGCAGGGCGAGCTGGTGATCCTGCGCCACGGGCCGCGCAAGATGCCGGTCCTGTACACGCACCTGATCCCGGCCACGTTCGGCGGCCGGGCCCGGATGAACGTGGCCAACGCGCTGGCCGCGGCCGCCGCGGCGTGGGCGTCCGGCGCGCACCTGCACGACATCCGCCAGGGCTTGCGGACGTTCACGACGTCGTTCTTCCAGGCGCCCGGCCGGCTCAACCTGGTCGAGGTCGCAGGCACGCGGGTGGTCATCGACTACTGCCACAACGTCGACGGCATGCGCCAGCTGGCCGAGTTCGTGAACCGGATGGTGGCCGAGCCGCAGACGCGCGCCGGGGTGCTGGGGGCGGGGGCGGGCGCGGCGTCGCACGCCGGGCGGACCGGGCGCGCGATCGGGGTCATCGGGATCCCGGGCGACCGACGCGACGAGGACCAGCGGGAGTACGGCGCGCTGGCCGGCGGGGCGTTCGACGAGATCTACATCCGCGAGGACGCGAACCTGCGCGGGCGCAAGCCCGGGGAGACGGCGACCAACGTCGCGGCCGGGATCAAGGCCGCCCGGGACGAGGGCAGGAGCCGCACGATCAAGGTGGAGAAGGTGCTCGACGAGGCGTCGGCGGTCCGGGCGGCGCTGCGCCGGGCGGCGCCCGGCGATCTCGTGGTGGTCTGCGCCGACGACGCCGTGGGCGTCTACCGGGCGGCGATGGCGCTCGCCGGCCGCTCCCAGGGCGGGTCCGCGTTCGCGGACCCGGGCGAGCTCGAGGCCCCCGAGGGCTAGCGGCGGCGCTGGTCCGCGAGGCGGGGCGAGAGGTCGCGGAGGCCGTCGGCGGCGTCGATCTGGCGCGCCCCGAGGCGCGCGAGCAGGGCGAACACGTCGTCGCGCTCGGCGTGGCAGAACAGCACGACGACCCGCGGGGCGTCGGCGCGGCCGTTGGTCGCGGAGGCGCCGTTCGCGCCCGAGAGCTCCGCCTCGAGGGCCCTCGTCTCGGTGTCGTAGACGGGGACGGTGCTGGGGTCCATGCCGCCCTCGGCGATGCCGGCCCGGATCGCGTCGACGATGCCCTCGCGGTCCCGGCCGCGGAGGTAGTCGAGCGTCTCCTTGATCGCGACCCGCTGCGCCTTGGTCGCCGCGATCCGCCCGATCCCGCGAAGGGTGTCGTCCGGCCGGTCGCCGGCCGTGCCGATGATCGCCGTGACCGGCGCCGCTCGACCGGCCGCGCCGCCCGCGATCGCCGCCGCCACGTCGAGGATGGCCTCGGTGCCCGCCTCGTTGTGGGCGAAGTCCACGATCACGGTCCGCTGCCCGAGGCGGAACAGGTTCATGCGGCCGGGGGAGTGCTCGGCCGAGGGCCGGAAGTCGCGCAGCCCGTCGGCGACCTGGGCGATCGACATCCCGATGGCGCGCGCGCCGCCCGCCGCCGCCAGGGCGTTGGCGAGGTTGTGGCGAGCCAGCCCGCCCAGCGCCACGGGCACGTCGGCGGCCTCGATGATCTCGTGCTCCTCGCCGTCGGACCACTCGAGCAGGCTGCCGTCCAGCAGCCCGTAGGCGCGGCCGCCGGCGCGCCGGTGGCGGGCGACGAGCGGAGACGCGTCCGGGTCGAGCGAGAACCAGGCGACCCGCGCCCGGACGCGGCGGGCGACGGCCGCCACGTACGCGTCGTCGGCGTTGAGGACGACCCAGCCGTCGGGCTTCGTCACCCGGCAGATCGTCGACTTCACCTCGGCCAGCTCGGCGAGGGTGTGGATCCCCTGGAGGTCGAGGTGGTCCGAGGAGACGTTGGTGAACACGCTGGCGTCGTTCGATTCGTAGCCCATGCCGCGCAGGACCAGGCCGCCCCGGGCGGTCTCCAGGACGGCCACGTCGACGTCGTTCCGGCGCAGGATGATCTGGGCGCCGCCGGGTCCGGTCCAGTCGCCGGGATCGACCATCCGCTCGTCGACCAGGATCCCGTCGGAGGTCGTGGTGCCGACGTGCCGGCCCGCGCGCAGCAGGATGTGGGTGATCAGCCGGGACACCGTCGACTTGCCGTTCGTGCCCGTGATCGAGATCGCCGGCATCCGCCGGGCCTCGTCGCGGATCCAGGCCGGCGGCGTCCCGCGGGCGCCCGCGATCCGCTCCTGCCAGCGGTCGACGATCCGGGCCTGCGTGCCGGTCAGCCGGGTCTTCCGCGCGGGCGAGACGCTGCGCGCGGCGAGGTCGAAGGCGGCCTCGGCGATGAGCCGGGCGCGCTCGGCGCCGGCCCAGGGCCACGTGACGACCCACCGTCCCGCGTCGGACGGGACGTGGACCGCGACCGGGCCCTCGTGCTCGCCGTGGTCGACGCGCAGCCGCCGGGTCCAGGCGACCAGGTCGGCGACCTGGTCGGGCCAGTCGCGGGCGGGGACCGCGCGCCCGAGGTGGACGATCCCGTCGGTGTCGGTGCGGGACCCCTGCCACAGCCGCGCCCGCCCGACGGCGACCTCGACCTTGACCACCGGCGCCAGCCGGTAGACGTTGGGACCCTCGAGGAGGCGGATCTCGACCAGACGCACGGTCCGGCGAGGATACGCGCTCGGGCCGCGCGTGCGGGACGGCGCGGCGTCGGCAGCCCGACAGGAAACGGCCGCCGGCGGGACGCCGGCGGCCGGGCTGAACGACGACTAGGGTCGTACTGGACGGACTGCGACGCACCGTGCTCGACCTGCGGTCGACGAGGTCTGCGCGGTGTCCGGCCGGGGATCCACGCGGACATCGCATCGATGACCAGCGTCCCGTCGACGTCGACCACCCAGATGCTCCAGTCGATCGGCTCCCTGGTGGTCCATGTTCCGACCGAGGCTGCCATCACCAGCGATCGAGCGGCAGAGCCCTGCGCATCGGCTGGGCCTGTTCGACGAGATGCGATGGCGAGCTCGACGTGCTGCCCGGATGGCCGCCGATGCGTCACGTCCGTGACGGGCCGGCGGTCGAAGCCCTTCAGGTCGTGAGCCGGGCGACGAGCGGATCGACCGAGATCGAGCGACCGTCGGACGCCGACGGCGGGGGATCGACATCCGCATCGGCGGAGGACAGCGGATTCTGGCGAGCAGCTTGTCGCAGGGTACAGAGCCGGACGGCCAGCCGTCGGCGGTTCGTGACTCCGGTCGAGCGCGACCTCGCCGTCCCGCGGTCCGGAGCGTCCAGCCGCCGGAACGATGCCGCGACCGAACGGATCGCCACGTGGTAGGCGCCGGCGGCTGAGCTGGCGTTGGTCGCGCCGAACTCAATGGGACTCGGGCTGGCGAGCCGGGACCGGCGACGGTCGGTGGCGGTGACGGGGACGTGCGATGGCGACGGTGGTCGGCGTCGGTGTGGCCGCCGGACTCCCGATCGCGTGCCCGGGCAGCAGGTCGAGTCCGACGACGAGCCGCGACGACGAGCACGGCACCTGCGGCGATCGACGACGCTTGACGACGGTTGCATCTCTCAGGGACCTCCACGCCGGCCACCAGGCACGGCGCTGTGGGGTCGTGGGCACGTGCGTCCAGCACGGAGTCCAGGACGCGATCCGGCAGCGCCGGTCGCGCCCTCCTCCAGCCACGACCGAACGACGCGCGTGGTCTCGGGTTCGGTGCTCATGGATCGCCTCCCGGGCCGTCGGTCGCGCATCGGCCTCGAGGGCCGCGCGCAACCCGCGCATCGCGTGATGTAGACGTGATCGAACCGTCCCGGCGGGGACGCCGAGCGTCTCGGCGACCTCCTCGAGCGGCATGTCGAGGTAGTGGTGCAGCACCACCACCGCGCGATGGTCGATGGACAGGCGGCGGAAGCCGCGCTCGAGCTGGTCGCGATCGACGACCGGGCCCAGGCCCTCCGGGGTCGCCGCCTCATCGGTCGGCAGCACGCGGAGGTTCGGCATCCACTGCCGCGTCTTCCGGCCCTCGGCGTAGCAGGCGCGCACGAGGATCCGGTAGGACCAGGCGTCAAAGTGCGCCGGGTCGCGGAGCCGCGGAAGGTCCCGCCAGATGCTCAGCAGCGCCTGCTGCGTCGCGTCCTCGGCGAGGTCGGTGTCGCGCAGGATCCTGTGCGCCACCGCATGGAGGCGATCGCCCACGGCGACGGCGAGGCTCGCGAAGGCCTCCTCGTCGCCGCGTTGTGCGCTCCGCACGAGATCGAGGTCCATGTCCCATCCTCGGCGGCATCGGTCTTGCCGGCGCTCGATACGGTATGGGCACGCAGGGTCGCGCGACGACTCAATCTTCAGTCGCGCGTGCCGGTCGATAGACTCGGGCCATGCCGATTCCCGTCGCGCTCGTGACCGCCGCGGAGCTCGCGGCGCTGCGTGGTCAGGTCGAGTCCGCGCTGCCGGCCTACCTCGCCGACCTCGAGCGGCTCGTCAACATCGACTGTGGCAGCTACACGAAGGCCGGGGTCGACGAGGTCGGTCGCTGGACGGCGGACCGGCTGCGCGACCCTCGGCGCCACGGTGACGGTCGAGCCCAACGACCTCGGCCTCGGGGACACGATCGTCGCCGAGATCCCCGGCGACGACCCCGACGGCCCGACGCTCCTGTGCATCGGCCACCTGGACACGGTGTTCGACCCGGGGACGGCGGCCGAGCGCCCGTTCGCCGTCGCCGACGGCATCGCGACCGGGCCCGGCGTCACCGACATGAAGAGCGGCCTGCTCGCGGGGCTGTACGCGATCGGCGCGATGCGGACGGCGCTCGGCCGGCTCCCCCTCGGGCGCCTGGTGTTCGTGGCCAACCCCGACGAGGAGATCGGCTCGCCCGCCTCGACCCCCCACATCCGCCGGCTCGCCGCCGATGCCGACGCGTGCCTGGTCCTCGAGTGCGCGCGCGCCAACGGCGACATCGTCTCATCGCGCAAGGGCAACCTCGGCCTCGCGATCACGGTCCACGGCCGGGCCGCGCATGCCGGCGTCGAACCGGAGAAGGGCCGCAGCGCGATCCTCGAGGCCGCCCGGATCGTGACCGAGCTCCACGCGCTCAACGGGCGCTGGCCGGGGGTGACCGTGAACGTCGGCGCGATCTCGGGCGGCACCCGGCCCAACGTCGTCGCGGAGCGCTGCTCGATGGAGGTCGACGTGCGCGCCGTGACCCGCGACACCCTCGTCGAGGCGGAGGCGGCCATCCGCGCGGCGTGCGCGCGGACCGTCGTCCCCGACGTGACGGTCGACGTCGCGGAGCAGGCCCGGCACTGGCCGATGGAGAAGCTGGAGCGGTCGGGACGGCTGGTCGGGCACGCGGCGGCGCTCGCCGGCGAGCTCGGCTTCCCGCTCCACGACGCCGCGACCGGCGGCGCCTCGGACGCGAACACCACGGCCGGCATGGGGGTGCCGACGATCGACGGGCTGGGGCCGATCGGCGGCCTCGACCATGCGCCCGGCGAGTACCTCGAGGTCGGCTCGATCGTGCCCCGCACGACGCTCCTGGCGGGGTTGATCGCGGCGATCGGGCGCGATCCCGAGGTCCGCGCGTGGCGCGGCGCCCGCCTCGCCGGCGCGGGCTCCGCTCGGTCCGCCGAGTCGTCGTGACCCGGCGGCGCGTCTCGACCGGCGGGCCGTGGGAGGCGTCCGCGGGCTACTCGCGGGCGATCGCGGTCGGCGACGCCTGCTTCGTCAGCGGCACCACCGACGCCGGTCCGGACGGCGCCTCCCGCCATCCCGGCGACGCCGGGGCCCAGGCGCGGGCCGTGTTCGCGATCATCGAGGGCGCGCTCGACGAGGCCGGCTTCGACCTCGCCGACGTCGTCCGGACCCGCATGTTCATCGTGGATCCCGACGACGCGGAGGCCGTCACGGCCGTCCACGGCGAGGTGTTCCGCGAGATCCGTCCCGCGGCGACCCTGGTGGTCGTGTCGCGGCTGATCACGCCCAGCCTCCTGGTCGAGATCGAGGCCGACGCCCGCAAGGGGTGACCGCGGGCCCGGCCTAGCCGGGCAGGCCCACGCCGAGCGCGCGGGCGACCGCGACGAACCCGACGCCCACCAGCAGCCCCAGCAGCAGGTTCCGGCGCCAGACCACGATCCCGAGGCACAGCAGGACCCCGATCGCCTCGATCCCGACGTGCAGCTCCCGCGCGCCGTCCGGATTCGTGATCACGCAGGGTGCTGACGGCCGCGAGCGACGACAGCACCGCCGGACCGACCAGCCGCAGGTACAGCAGCGCCCGGGGCGGCAGCCGCTCGATGCCGGGCGCCAGCAGCGGGATCGCGCGGGTCGGGTAGGTGACCGCCGCCATCAGGAACGCGAGGCCGACGAGCTCGATGCTCACCGGACGGGCCCCGGGTCGTCGCCGAGCCGTGCGAGCTCCTCGGCGGCCTCGTCGGTGTCGACCGGCCTGCCCCGTGAGCTCGGAGTCGCCGGCGATGCGCCCGCCGCCCTCGGGCACCGCCATGCCGAGCAGCGGCCCCAGCAGCCCGCCCGCGATGATCCCGATCCCCGTCCCGGCCGCCAGCGACGCGATCACCCCGATCGTCGCGCCCGCGACCGGCCGCGACCAGCTCCCGCCGTCCCGTGACGAGCCCGACGGCGAGCCCGGCCATCGCGGCCGGGAACACGACGTCGAGCCCGAGGGTCGTGGGGTCCGGGATCGCGTTGCCGACCAGGACCCCGACGATCGTGGCGAGGTTCCACGGGATGAACACGAGCACGACGGCGGCGATCCAGTACCCGGGCACGTCGACCCGGCCGATCCGCTGGAAGTGCGCGGCCGCGAGCGCGAACGCCTCGTCCGTGAGCACGTGGGCCATCGCGGCCCGCTGGGCGAACGGCACCTGCCGGACGCGCGGCGCCAGGGAGGCGCTGTACAGCGAGGTGCCGCAGGTTGAGCAGGAACGTCAGCACGACGATGGGCAGCCACGGCAGGCCGGCCGCGACGTACCCGACCGCCGTGAACTGGGACGCGCCGGCGAACACGACGAGGCTCATCGCGATCGCGTCGACCAGGAGTGAAGCCGGCACTTCGCGCCGCGAGGCCGTAGACGAGCGCGAACCCGACGACCGAGAGGGTGATCCCGGCCCCGTCGAGCAGCAGCCGCCGGCGGGCGGCGCGGAGGTCGACGCTGGGCTCGGGAGCGGGCGTCAGCGCAGGAAGGTCTTCCCGCAAGTCCCGTCGCACACGACGTACACGGCGTGCTTCTCGAGGGCGTAGCCCGCCGCGTGGAGGAGGCCGGAGCAGCCCGTGGTCGGGCACTTCCAGACCCACCAGCGCTCGTTCGTGTCGAGCGGGGTGGTCTCGGCCTTCAGCTTGTCGGCCAGCCCGTCGCGCTCCGCGACGAGCGAGGCGACGTGCTGCGCGCGGTCGGACTCGGTCTCGCTCGTGTACGGGTAGTTCTGGCCGACGTTCGAAGTCACGCGCCCCTCCCGTGTGCTCGATGCCGGCGGCAGATCGGTGTGAGCGCAGCCTGCCACCGGCTGCCGGAGGATACCATCCGGCGACCCCGCGGCCGACCGGTTCGCGAGGCTCGCGACGACCGATTCGGGGCCGCCCCGACCGCTAGCGGACCGCCGGCAGCCCGAAGCTCCGCGGGTCGGTCGCGGCCGCGAGGGTGCCGCCCGCCGCCGGGCCACCGTCGACCAGCTCGATGGCGTGCTGATGACCCAGGCTCCCGTCGAACGGGACGCGCCCGAGGTCGTGGCCGCGCTGGACGAGGCCCTCGGCGACGCCGGGCGCGAGCTCGCCGTCGGTGAACACGGCCGTCGGCGGAGCGGGGGAGCCGGCCGGTTCGACGACGACCCGCGGGGCCCCGACGGCCGCCGCGAGGTCCGCTCCGCCGTCGACGAGCGCCGACACCAGCTGGGCGTGGATCTGGGGCTGGATGTCGCCGCCCATCGACCCCGCGATCATCCACGGGCGCCGTTCACCGTCGCGGAACAGCATGCCGGGGAGGAGCGTGTGCGCCGGCCGCTTGCCGGGCTCGAGGCGGTTCACGCTGGCCGGGTCGAGCGAGAACGACGCGCCGCGGTTCTGGTAGTGGATCCCGGTCTCCGGGTCGAGGACGCCGGACCCGAAGCCCGCGGCGTTCGACTGGATGAGGCTCACCGCATTGCCGTCCCCGTCGACCACGGCGAGATAGATCGTGCCGCCGACGAGCACCCGCGCGGGGGTCGGGGCGAGGTCGGCCGTCGCCGGATCGATGCGCGCGGCGAGCGCCGCGACGTGGTCGTCGCCCAGCAGCCGGTCCACGGGGACCTCGCCGAAGGCCGGGTCGGCGAGGTGCGCGTCGCGGTCCGCGAAGGCGAGCTTGGCCGCCTCGAGCTGGAGGTGGACCCAGCCCGGGTCCGACCAGCCGCGACCGTCGAAGCGGGCACCCGCCGGCGCGTCGAACCGACCGAGGATCGCCAGGATCTCGAGCGCGACGAGGCCGCTGCTGTTCGGCGGGTGGGTCGTCACCCGGACGCCGCGGTAGCCGGTCGCGATCGGCGTCGTCCACTCGGCGCCCTGCTCGCGCAGGTCGTCGCGGTCGATGGACGACCCCGCCGTCGACAGCCCGCGCACGATCCGCTCGCCCAGGTCGCCGTCGTAGTAGGCGTCGAAGCCGTCGGCCGCGAGGGTCCCCAGGGTGCGGGCGAGGGCCTCGAGCCGGACCCGGTCGCCCGCTCGCGGCGTGCGGCCGTTCGGCTGCCAGACGCGCCGGAAGCCCTCCGACCAGGGCTCCCGGCCCAGCGCGGCCGAGGTGCGGTCGATCCCGGAGACGAGGCCGTCCCACGCCGGGAACCCGGCCGCCGCGTGCTCGATGGCCGGAGCCAGCACCGCGTCGCGGGACAGGCGGCCCCAGCGCGCATGGGCCCGGCCCCAGGAGCGGACCGCGCCCGGGACGGTGATGGCCAGCGGACCGCGCATCGGGATCCGGTCCAGGCCGAGGCCGCGCATCGCCTCGAGGCTGACGCCGCGGGCGGCGCGCCCGGAGCCGTTCAGCCCGACCTGCTCGGAGGCCGCCTCGTCCCACACGAGCCAGAACGCGTCGCCGCCGATCCCGCAGCCGTTGGGCATGACGACGCCCAGGACCGCGTTGGTCGCGATCGCGGCGTCGACGGCGTGCCCGCCGGCCGCGAGCACGCCGAGCCCGGCCGCCGTCGCGAGGTGATGCGGGGCGACGACCGCGCCGCGCGCCCCACGCGCGACGCGGACCGGACCGGTCGCGGACGGCCCGTCAGCCATCGGCCGCGCCGGCCGCCTCGCGTCCGTCGATGCGCGCCGGCCCCGCCCCCACGCGATGCTCGTAGCGGCGCAGCCCACTCAGCGGCAGCAGCGCGATGCCGAGCATGACGAACGACGCGAGGAAGATCCCGTCGAGGCCGGCCCGCTGCGCCGCCTCGCCGCCGACGAGGCTGCCGAAGATCTGGCCCAGCCCCAGGAACACCGAGTACAGGCCCATGATCGCGCCGCGGTCGTCGGGGTAGGCCTCGGTCATGTCGGCGAGCAGGCCGATCGCGGCGGGGGTCGCGCCCGCGAGCACGAACAGCCCGGCGGCGCCGACGACGATCAGCGCCAGCATGACCGGCAGCGGCCAGCCCGCGGCGTGGTTGATCCCGACGGCCGCGGCGAGCATCACCGCCCCGCCGACGATCCCGTACAGGATGATCGACGTCCGGCGCATCGTCTTGAACCGGCCGCCCCAGTAGAACAGGCCCGCGAAGAACAGCAGGCCGCCGATGGCGAGCGCGACCGACACCTGGAGCGGGTCGAAGCCGCCCATCAGCTGCTGGTTGGCGAACTGCGGGTTCGGCTCGCGGACGAGCTGGAACAGCGTCTGGCTCGTGTACAGGCCGAGCGTCGCGTTGATGGCGATCCACGTCGGGGCGAGCAGCCAGACGTGGCTGCCGCGGCAGGATCCGGACGTAGCGCCGCAGGCCCTCCTCGGGGTCGTGGGAGCGGGCCGCCGGCTCGGGCTCGGCGTGCTTCGGGACGCCGAAGCGGTAGATCGCGAACGAGACGCCGTAGACGAGGGCGTTGAGCAGGAACGCCTGGGGGCCGAAGACCTGGAACAGGGGCCCGGCGACCACGAAGCCGACCATCAGCCCGGCGAGCGTCGCGGCCTCGAACCGGGCGACGGCCCGGCCGCGCAGGAGCTCGTCGGCGGCCGTGGCGAACGCGATGAAGCCCAGGATCGACGGGACGGACGCGGCGGTCGAGGCACCCTCGAGGAGCCGCGTGAAGCCGATGACCGGGAGGCTCACCGTGAACGCGGTGATGATCACGGCGACGGCGCCGAACCCCGGGCCCACGAGCATGATCTTCCGGTGCCCGACGCGGTCGGACAGGATGCCGAACAGGGGCGAGGCCAGCAGCTCGGTCGCGTAGAACAGGGCGCCCAGGATGCCCACCGTCCGCGCGTCGACCGGCTGGCCGCCGTAGGCCGGGAAGTCCGCGTAGTAGTAGATGAGCATGGCGCCCGTGATCCCGGTCGCGAGTCGCAGCGTGAAGGTGCCGAAGATGACGGCGAGGACGGGACGCGCCATGCGGCAAAGCGTATCCGGTCGGCCGCTTGGACCCCCGCCGCTCGACGCGGGTCCGTATCATCGCCGCAACCTTGAGCCCGCCTCCAGGCGCGGCCCGACGGAGGAGCCGACCGTGTCCAACGTCGCGATCGTCACCGACTCCGCCAGCGACCTGCCGCCCGAGGCCGCGGCCGCCCAGGACATCACCGTCGTGCCGCTCGTGGTCAGCTTCGGCGCCGAGAGCTTCCGGCCCAACGTCGACCTCACGACGGACGCGTTCTGGGAGCGGATGACCGCGCCCGACGCCCCGTTCCCGACCACGGCCGCCGCGTCGCCCGGCGACTTCAAGACCGCCTTCGAGGCCGCCTTCGAGCGCGGGGCCGACGCGGTCGTCTGCGTCGACGTGTCGGGCGACCTGTCGGGGACGCTCAAGGCCGCCCAGGTCGCCGCGGGCCTGCTCGAGGGTCGCGAGATCCACGTCATCGACTCGCGGACGGCGTCGATGGGCGTCGGCCAGCTGGCCCAGATGGGGGCGGAGCTGGCGAGCCAGGGCAAGTCGGCGGCGGAGATCGCCGGCGTCCTCGAGGCCCGCAAGGCCGACGTCGACCTGTTCGTCGCCCTCGACACGCTCGAGTACCTGAAGCGCGGCGGGCGGATCAGCGGGGCGCGCGCCGCGGTCGGCACGATGCTCTCGATCAAGCCGATCATCACCGTCCAGCAGGGCATCGTCGAGAACGCCGACCGGGTCCGGTCCCGCCAGAAGGCCCGCGAGCGGGTGCTCGAGCTGCTGACCCAGAAGCCCCTCGAGCGGGCGGCGCTCCTCCACAGCACGCACGCCGACGTCGAGGAGTTCCGCGACCGCTTCCTGCAGCGCTCCGGGCTCGACCCGTCCCGGGTGCAGACGATGCTGATCGGGCCGTCCGTCGGGCCGCACCTGGGCCCGGGCTGCGTCGGCGCGGTGATCATCTACGAGCGCTGACCGGGAGCGGGCCGGACCTCGCGGGACGAAGGCGACGCGATCGCGTCGGAGCCGGGAGGGTGACGGTCAGGTTGCGGGACGGTGACGAAGGGGCCATGGCGATCGGCCGTCCGAGGCTATACTCCGGTCCCGAAAGGCGACGCACCGCCCCGACGGCCCCTCATCGGCCGACGGCGATCGCGTCCCCGTGGGGTTGTCCGGACGACGGCCCATCGATCGAGGACGGCGTCCACCGTCCCCTTGACCAGAGGATCCTCCGTTCATGACGACGGAACACGTCGCGGCGACGATCAACGCCTGGCACGTCGCGCAGCAGCAGTTCGACCTCGCTGCCGATCGCCTCAACCTCGACCCCGGCCTCCGCCGCGTCCTCCGCGAGCCACGCCGCGAGCTCACCGTTCACTTCCCGGTGCAGATGGACGACGGGACTGTCCAGGTGTTCACCGGGTTCCGCGTCCAGCACAACCTCGGGCGCGGCCCCGCCAAGGGCGGCATCCGCTACCACCAGGACGTGTCCATCGACGAGGTCAAGGCCCTCGCCATGTGGATGACCTGGAAGTGCGCGGTCGTCGGCATTCCCTACGGCGGCGGCAAGGGCGGCGTCATCGTCGACCCCAAGAAGCTGTCGATGAAGGAGCTGGAGCACCTGACCCGGCGCTTCACGGCCGAGATCGAGGTGCTCATCGGCCCCGAGCGCGACATCCCCGCGCCGGACGTGAACACCAACGCCCAGGTCATGGCCTGGATGATGGACACGTACTCGATGCACGTCGGGTACACGGTCCCGGGCGTCGTCACCGGCAAGCCGATCAGCCTCGGCGGGTCCGAGGGTCGCAACGAGGCCACGGCGCGCGGCTGCGTCTACACGGTCGTCGAGGCGGCGAAGCACCTCGACATGGACCTGCACCAGTCCACCGTCGCCGTCCAGGGCTTCGGCAACGCGGGCTCGATCGCGGCCAAGCTCATGAGCGAGGAGGGCTCGACCGTCGTCGCCGTCTCGGACTCGGTCGCGGGCATCCGCAACCTGAACGGGCTCGACATCGACCGGGTGCTCGCCTGGAAGAAGGAGCACGGCACGGTCAAGGGCTTCCCGGGCGCCGAGGCGATCACCAACGCCGAGCTGCTCGAGACCCCGTGCGACATGCTGATCCCGGCGGCGCTCGAGAACCAGATCACGGTCGCCAACGCGCACCGGATCAAGGCGAAGATCGTCGCCGAGGCCGCCAACGGCCCCACGACGCCGGACGCCGACGAGATCCTCCACGACCACGGCGTGTTCATGATCCCGGACATCCTGTGCAACGCCGGCGGCGTGACCGTCAGCTACTTCGAGTGGGTGCAGGACCTCAACCGCGACCACTGGACCGAGGACGAGGTCAACGAGAAGCTCAAGGTGATCATGGTCAAGGCGTTCCACGAGGTCCTCGACCAGGCCGAGAAGGAAGGCGTGAACATGCGCACCGGCGCGTACCTCAACGCCGTCCAGCGCGTCGCCGACGCGACCGCGATGCGGGGCCTGTACCCGTAGCTCACGCCCGCAGACCTCGACACGGCCCGGCATCCGCCGGCCGTTCGCATTCGTCGTCCGGGACGTGCGTGCACGCGCGGATCTCATCGCAGCCGTGCGACCTCGTCGCGTCGATCGGTCCAGCCGTCGGACCGGCGCGGCGCGACGGGATCAACCGTGCGTCGGCGAGGCGTCGTCGCCCGCACGCCACCGGACGACCACCGGGTGCACGACCGGTTGGCCCGATAGGCAGGTCGTCCCGGGTGAGGGTGGGCGCGCAGACGTGTACCATCCGCGCCATGCTCGACCACGAGGAAAAGTTCCTGTTCAAGGAGGAGATCCTCCACCTGTCCAACGCGCTCGCCGATCCGGGCAGCCTGGACAACGTCGAAGACCTCCTGACCGACGTCATCACCAGCCCCCGCTTCGACTCCGAGGTGTTCACCCTCGAGCGGAGCCTCCAGGTGATGCTCGGCGCGCGCGCGGGGACCACGCTGGTCGGGCTGCTCACGGTCGCCCCCGAGGTGTTCGAGGAGGTGGCGGAGGTCCGCATCCAGCCGGAGGTGCACGAGCGCCTCGTCGCCTGGCGGGCCCGGTTCGGCCTCGCGATCGACAACGCCCTGAACTTCCTCAACAACCCCGACGGGATCCAGGGCCACAACTTCAGCACCCAGGTCGCGCACGTCGAGGAGCGGCGGGTCCTCCAGGGCCGGCTGACGATGGTCCGCTACAACAACGAGCCGCAGTTCTTCGTCGCCGACGCGGCCGTGTTCCTGGGCCTGGTCACCGACATCATGGAGCGGCTCGGGCCCTACCTCGAGCCCGACAGCGTCGACGAGGAGTCGCTCACGCGGCTGCGCGAGGCCGTCCAGCTCATCGAGCGCAAGACGACCCCCCGGACCTGACGCCGGCCGCGCGGCTGGCCGTCTCGAGCGCCGAATGAAGCACCTCTACCTCGCCGCGACCGGGCAGAACCGCGGCAAGACCACCGCCTCGCTCGGGCTCGTCGACGGCTTCCGGCGGCGCGGCTACACGACGGGGTTCCTCAAGCCGGTCGGGCAGCGGACGGTGATCGAGGACGGCCGGCCGGCCGACGAGGACGCCGTCCTGATGAAGGCGATCTTCGACCTCCCCGAGCCCTACCCGGTGATGAGCCCGGTCCACATCCCGCGCGGGTTCACCAAGGCGTACATCGCGGGCCAGGTGGTCGAGGACCTCGGCGCCCGGATCCGCGATGCCCACGCGGCGTTCGCCGGCCACGACATCCTGGTCATCGAGGGGACCGGGCACGCCGGCGTCGGGGCGGTGATCGGGCTGTCGAACGCGTTCGTGGCGCAGATGCTGGGCGCGCCGGCGGTGATCGTGTCCGAGGGCGGCGTCGGCCGGCCGATCGACGAGATCGTGCTCAACGCGTCGCACTTCTCCTCGTACGGCGTGCCGGTGGCGGGCGCGATCGTGAACAAGGTCCGGGTCGACGAGCAGCCGGGCATCGAGGACACGCTGCGCCGCGGCCTGGCCCGCCACGGGATCCCGCTGCTCGGCGTGCTGCCGTACCGGCCGATCCTCTCCAACCCCACCCTGGGCATGATCCTCGAGGGTGTCCGGGGCCGGATCATCTGCCCCGGGCGGGACCTCGACCGGGTGATCGAGGGCGTCGCGATCGGCGCGATGGAGCCGCACCACATGCTCACGCGGATCGGGCCGGGATCGCTGGTGATCGTGCCCGGCGACCGGGAGGACGTCATCGTGACGCTGACCGCCGCCCACCTGACCGGCCGCCGGTCGCCGGCGTCGCTCGCGTCGCTCGTCGGCGAGACGCCGGGCGCGGTCGACGCCGGGCCGGACGGCGCGGCGATCGGGATGGTGCTGACCGGCGGCTACCAGCCGCGCCCCAAGGTCATCGCCGCGATCCAGGAGGCGGGCCTGTTCGCGGCGGCCGTCGACGAGGACACCTACACGGTCGCCTCCGAGGTCCACGACCTGCTCGTCAAGACGCACGCCGCGGACACCGAGAAGATCGAGCTGATCAAGGCGCTGGTCTGGGAGTTCCTGCAGATGGACCGCTTCCTCGAGGCGGCGACCGAGGCGCGGGTCCCGGCCTGACCGGCGCGGCGATCAGCCCGGGGACGGAGCGGGCGCGCCGGCGAAGCGGGGGAGGTAGCGCAGGTTGGCCTCGATCAGCGCGTCGAGGAGGGCCGACGCGTCGCCCTTGACCAGCGGGTTGGCGACCAGCGCCCGGAGCGCGACCGCGTCCTCGCCGCGGAGCGCCGCCTCGATCGCGAGCAGCTCGTACGCCTTGACGTGCTGGACCAGGCCCAGCATCTCGGGCGCCAGCGGCTCGGTGGCGAGCGGCGTCGCCCCGGACCGGTCGATGCGCGCGGGCAGCTCGACCACGACGCCGTCCGGGAGGTTGGGGATCGCCCCGTCGTTGCGGACGTCGACCACGTGGACGGCGCCATCGCCGGTGTGGAGCGACTCGATCAGCGCCGCCGCCGCCTCGCTGTAGTAGGCGCCGCCGCGGCGCTCGAGCAGCTCGGGCTTGTGGTCGAGCGTCGGGTCGCGGTAGAGGTCGAGCAGCTCGCGCTCGATGTGGATCACGTCGGTCGCCCGGCTGGCGCCGTCGCGCTGCTCGCGCAGGACGTCGTCGGTCGCGTAGTAGTAGCGCAGGTAGTAGGACGGGATCGCCCGCAGCGCCCGCACGACCTCGAGCGGGAAGTCGCCGCCGAGGGTCACGACCTCGTCGCCGGCCGCGAGCAGCGCCGGCAGCCGGTCGACGCCGTCGACCCGCACCGCCCGGATCCAGGACAGGTGGTTCAAGCCCACGTGGTCGATCGAGATCCGGTCCGGCGTGACGTCGAGCTGCTTCGCGAGGCTGCGCTGGAACCCGATCGCCACGTTGCACAGGCCGAGCGCGCGATGCCCGGCGTCGAGCAGCGCCTGGGTGACGATCCCGACCGGGTTGGTGAAGTCGAGGATCCAGGAGTCCGGCGCGCCCCGCCGGGCCGCCTCCTCCGCGATGTCGAGCACCAGCGGCACCGTGCGCAGGGCCTTCGCGAACCCACCCGGGCCCGTGGTCTCCTGGCCGATCAGGCCGAACCGCAGCGGCAGCGTCTCGTCGACGAGGCGGGCCGCCTGCCCGCCGACGCGGAGCTGGATCAGCGTGAACGCGGCGCCGTCGAGGGCCGCCGACTGGTCGCCGGTCAGCGTGAGGCGCCCGGGCCAGCCCTCGCGCCGCAGGATCCGGCCGGCGAGCCCGCCGACGATCTCGAGGCGCTCGGCGTCTGGGTCGAGGAGCACCAGCTCGTCGATCGGCAGGACCGCGGCGCGGCGCGCGAAGCCCTCGACGAGCTCGGGCGTGTAGGTGCTGCCGCCGCCGACCACCGCGACCTTGAGGCCCATCCACCGCACCTCGGGCTGTCCGCGACCGACACTGGTGTCGGGCTTGACAGATTGCTTATAACGTTAGCAGCAACATCGCCGACCGCAAGCCCCAACCACGTCCCACCGCACGAGGTCACTCGCGACGGGCATGGCACGCTTCCGGCTCCTGGCGGGCCCGGTCCCGCTCCACCACCAGGTCTATCTTGACCTGCGCGCCGCGCTCGACGCGGGCGAATGGCGGGCCGGCGACCGGCTGCCGCCCGAGCGGGAGCTGGCCGAGCGCTACGGCTGCAGCCTGATCACCGTCCGCCGGGCGCTGAGCGACCTGGCCCGGGAACGGCGCCTCGAGCGCACCCGCGGGCGCGGCACCTTCGTCACCCGCCCGCCCATCGACCTCGACCTCGACGGCTCCATGTCGTTCACCGAGGAGGTGCAGCAGCTCGGCCACGACCCCGCCACGCGCGTCGTGACCGCCCGGACCGTCGCCGCCGACGCCGCCGTCGCCGAGGCGCTCGACATCGCGATCGGCGCCTCGGTCGTCCACCTCGAGCGCCTCCGGATGGCCGATGGCGAGCCGCTCCTGCTGGAGCAGGTGTTCCTGCCGGAGGCGCGGTTCCCGGGGCTCCTGGCGAGCGACCTCGAGCACGGCTCCCTGTACGAGCTGCTCGACGAGCGCTACGACACGCGGGTCGCCCGCGCCCGCGAGTCGCTGGAGCCGATCGCCCTGCCGCAACGCGAGGCCCACCTCCTGAGCGTCGAGCCACACCGGCCGGCGCTGCGGATCGAGGGTCTCGCCTACGATCCGTCCGGCCGCCCGGTCGAGTTCGCACGGTCGTACGTGCGGGGCGACCGGACCCGCTACTACGTGGAGCGCGTCGTCGTCCGCTCCAGCCCGAGATTCGAAGCCCTCGACGCCGGCGCCGCAGGCGCCGGAGCGGCGGCGATCCGCCGAACCCCCTGACCAATCGCCGCCGACGTTCGGCGGCGCAGCCCCCGTTCGCACAGGAGGAGCACATGCGAGCGATCCGAGCCACGGCCGCCATCGCCGTCCTCGCGCTGGTTGTCGGCGCCTGCAGCAGCACCACGCCCACCGCCGCCCCGTCATCGGGCGCGGGGGCGGGCGCATCCGAGGCCGCGTCCCAGCCGGCCGCGTCCGACGGCGCCTCCGCCCCGGCCAACACCCCGATCGCGATCGGCGGCTCGACGCCGGCGCCCGGCCAGACCGAGATCCGCTGGTACTGCTGCCTCGGCGGCGGGGACGCGCCGGAGCAGGTCGAGATCGAGAAGCAGGTCGTCGAGAAGTTCAACGCCAGCCACCCGAACATCCACGTGACGTTCGAGGCCGTCCCGTACGCCGGCGCCAACGACGCGCTGGCGACCGAGATCGCCTCGGGCAACGGCCCCGACATCGTCGGGCCGGTGGGCATCGGCGGCGCCAACGCGTTCCACGGCCAGTGGCTGGACCTCGCGCCGCTCATTCAGTCGACGAACTACGACCTGTCCGGCTTCCCGCCCGACGCGGTCGACATCTACAAGCTCGACGAGGGCCAGGTCGGGATCCCGTTCGCGATCTACCCGTCGGTGCTGTTCTACGCCAAGAGCCTGTTCGACGAGGCCGGCCTCAACTACCCGCCGCACAAGTACGGCGACAAGTACGAGATGCCCGACGGCTCGCAGGTCGACTGGAACTACGACACGATCCGCCAGGTCGCCAAGATCCTCACCGTCGACAAGAACGGCAAGGACGCGACCCAGGAGGGCTTCGACCCGGCCAACATCGTCCAGTGGGGCTTCGAGCCCCAGCGCGACGACCTGCGTGGCCTGGGTGCCTACTTCGGCGCCGGCTCGCTGGCCGCGGCCGACGGCAAGACCGCCCAGATCCCGGATCCCTGGAAGGCCGGCTGGAAGTTCTGGTACGACAGCATGTGGACCGACCACACGAGCATGACCGGGCCGATCTTCCAGAGCCCGGACATCAACCCCGAGGACTACCCGTTCTTCACGGGCAAGGTCGCGATGAGCGAGAACTTCCTGTGGTCGACCTACGGCCTCGAGGGCCTCGAGGGCGACTGGGACATGGGCATCCTGCCGGCCTACAACGGCAAGGTGACGTCGGCCTTCAACGCCGACACGTTCCGGATCCTCAAGGACACCAAGCACCCCAACGAGGCGTTCGAGGTGCTGAGCTACCTGCTCGGCGAGGCCGCCCCGGACCTCCTGTCGGCCTACGGCGGCATGCCCGCCCGGACCGACGAGCAGGCCGCCTTCTTCGAGGGCCAGAACGAGACGTTCACCCAGAAGCCCGACTGGCAGGTCGCCATCGACAGCATCCCGTTCGCCGACAACCCCAACTTCGAGGCCTTCATGCCGGCCTACAACGAGACCCTCGGCCTCGTGGGATCGGGCGGCAAGTACACGACCAAGTGGCAGACCGACCAGGGCCTCAACATGGACCAGGAGTTCGAGTCGCTGCGCTCGGAGATCCAGGCGATCTGGGACAAGCAATAACCTGCGCATCATCGGCGCCGGCATCCCCGGCGGCCATCGAGGCCCCGTCCGCCCACGGCGGGCGGGGTCGCGGCAGTGAGGTCGTGATGATCGCGCCCTGGCCAGCTCCGTGACGGCCGTCGGCCGCCCGGCCCGCCCCCGGGTCCGCGGGCTCCCGAAGCTCCGCGGCCTGCCGCCCCTCACCCGCCGCGAGGCGCTGTGGGGCTACCTGTTCATCTCGCCCTGGGTGATCGGGTTCATCCTGTTCACCCTCGCTCCCGTGCTCGCGTCGCTGGCGTTCACGTTCACCAACCTCGCCCTCGACCAGCAGGAGCCGCTCGGGTTCGTGGGGCTCCGGAACTGGCAGACGCTGCTGGGCGACGGACAGGCCTGGGCGTCGCTCGGGGTCACGTTCCAGTTCGGGCTGTTCCAGCTGCCATTCATCCTGGTGATGCCGTTCCTGCTCGCCGTCGGGCTCAACAGCCGGGGCCTCAAGGGCAAGGGCGCGTTCCGGGTCCTGTTCTTCCTGCCGTATGTCATCCCGTTCGTCTCGGGCGTCCTGATCTGGCAGGGGATGCTGAACCTCGAGACCGGCTGGGTGAACCAGTTCCTCAAGTTCCTGGGCGTCCAGAACCCACCCAACTGGCTCAACGACAGCGCGGTGATCTACCCCGCCCTGGTCGCGATCGGGATCTGGGGCATCGGCGCCGGGATCATCGTCAACCTCGCCGGCCTGCGCGGGATCCCGACCGAGTTGTACGACGCGGCGCGCATCGACGGCGCCGGGTGGTGGGGGTCGATGCGCCACGTGACGCTGCCGATGATGACGCCGATCATCTTCTACACGCTGATCCTGGCGATCGTCGACGTGCTCCAGTACTTCCTCGTCCCGCTGGTGATCAACAACGGCACCGGCGAGCCGGGCGGCACGACCGCGTTCTTCAACCTCTACCTGTACAAGACCTTCTTCACGTACCAGAACATGGCCTATGGCGCGACGCTCGCCTGGCTGCTGTTCATCGTCACCCTCGTCGTCACGCTGTTCCTGTTCCGGACCTCGCGCCGCTGGGTCTACTACGCGGGGGAGCGCTAGGCATGGGCGCCGAGGCCACCCTCCAGGACGCGGCCGCCCCGGGCACGACCACGCGCGTGTCGTGGGTCCGCCGGCGCGGCCCCCGACGACCCCGCGACGCGACCCGCTCCTTCGCGCTGACGTTCCTGATGGTCGCGGTCCTGGCGGCGTTCCTGTCGCCGGTCCTGCGGGCGGTGATGGTGTCGCTCAAGACGCCCGACCAGCTGTCCGAGACGAACGCGCCGTTCCTGCCGTCGCTGCCCCAGACGTTCGAATGGCAGGGCAAGAAGTACGACATCTACATCGTGCCGCTCGACGGCGGGAGCCGCCCGATGGCCCTCGTCAAGCCCGGCCGGACGCAGAGCCAGTTCGTCGACCCGGCCAACCCGACGGCGCCGCCGGTCACCTGGGACGGCGCGTGGCGGACGCTCGAGCGGTCCTGGACCCTGTCGCCCGCGTGGGGGAACTTCTCGGACGTCTGGTCGATCATCGACTTCCCGCGGCTGCTGTTCAACACCCTCGCGATCGCCGTCATCGGGATGATCGGGACCATCGTCTCGTGCACCCTCGTCGCCTACGGCTTCGCCCGCTTCCGGTTCCCGGGCCGCACGCTGCTGTTCACGCTGCTGATCGCGACGATCTTCCTGCCCGCGGCGGTGACGCTCGTGCCGACGTACACGATCTTCGCCAAGATCGGCTGGGTGGGGACCTGGCTGCCGCTGCTCATCCCGACGTTCTTCGCCAATGCGTTCGACGTGTTCCTGATCCGGCAGTACATGCTCACGATCCCGCGCGAGATGGACGAGGCCGCCTCGATCGACGGCGCGGGCCCGTTCCGGACGCTCGTGTCCGTGATCCTGCCCCAGGCGTGGCCCGCGGTGATCGCGGTCGCGATCTTCCATCTCGTCTACTCGTGGAACGACTTCTTCAACCCGCTGATCTACCTGTCCACGAAGCCCGAGCTGCAGACGCTCGCCGTCGGCCTCCAGAAGTTCAACGGGATCCACTACCGCAACCCGGCCTACGTGCAGGCCGGCACCCTGATGACGATGGTGATCCCGGTGATCCTGTTCCTCGTGTTCCAGCGGGTGTTCGTCCGGGGCGTGGTCGTCACCGGGGTCGAGAAGTGAGCCCGGCCGAGCCCGCGACGCCGTTCCGCGTCGCCCTGACGTTCGACGCCGAGCACCCCGACCGCCCCCACCGGCCGGGCGTGACCGCGGGCCTCCTCGACGTGCTGGCGGAGCGCGGCGTCCCGTCCACCTGGTTCCTCCAGGGCCGCTGGGTCGAGGCCGAGCCCGGGCTCGCGCGCCGGGTCGCGGACGAGGGGCACCTCGTCGGGAACCACAGCTTCTACCACGCGCGCCTGCCGCTCCTGACCGACGACGGGCTGGCGACCGACGTCCGCGAGGCCGAGGCCGTGATCCGCGACGCGACCGGCGTGGACCCCCGGCCCTGGTTCCGCTGCCCGTTCTCGGCCGGTGACGACGACCCGCGCGTCCTGGCGACGCTGGCGGGGCTCGGCTACCGCGACGTCGGTGCCGACGTCGTGCTCGAGGACTGGGAGCCGTCGCGGACCGGCCCGGCGATGGCGGCCGACGCCCTGGCCCGGACGCCGGTGGTGGGCGACGGCGCCGTCGTCCTGTTCCACGCCTGGCCGCCCGGGACGCTCGACGCGCTGCCGGCGATCGTCGACGGCCTCCGGGAGGCCGGGGCGACGTTCGTCCGCATCGACGCCCTCGAGCGCTTCGCCGGGTGAAGGACCTCATCCTCGCCGTCGACGGCGGCAACTCGAAGACCGACGTCGCGCTGTGCTCGGCGGCCGGCGCGCTGCTGGGTGCCGTCCGCGGGCCGACGACGTCGCACCAGGCCGTCGGCCTGGAGGTGGGCCTCGACCGGCTGTCCGGCCTCGTCGGCCGGCTGCTCGCGGAGGCCGGGCTGTCCGGCTCGGGCGCCCCGCGGCTGCCCGTCGCCGAGCTCGCCGTCTGCTGCCTGGCCGGCATGGACCTGCCGTCCGACGAGGCCCGCCTCGGGCAGGCGTACGCGGCGCGGCGGCTCGCCACCGAGACCCTGCTGTTCAACGACACGTTCGCCGCCCTGCGCGCCGGGACCGCCGGCGGCTGGGGCGTGGCCGTGATCTGCGGCTCGGGCGTCAACGCCGTGGGCCGGGCGCCGGACGGGCGGGTCGCCCGTTTCGCCGGCCTGGGCGAGATCGCCGGCGACCGCGGCGGTGGATCCGGGCTCGGGATGTGGGGGCTCGGGGCGGCGGTCCGGGCGGTCGACGGCCGCGGGCCGGCGACGAGCCTGTCGTCCCTCGTGCCCGCCCATTTCGGGCTCCGCGCGCCCGTCGACGTGACGGAGGCGCTGTACCAGGGGTCGATCGAGGGCGAGCGGGTGGGGGACCTGGCCCCGGTCGTGGCCCAGGCGGCGCGCGACGGCGACGCGGTCGCGGACGGGCTGATCGACGACATCGCCGACGAGCTCGGCGTCGTTCGCCACGGCGTCGATCCGGCGCCTGGGCCTCGAGGCGGAGGCCGTGCCGGTGACGCTCGCGGGCGGTCTCTCCCGCGGGGCGGCGGACCTGCTGGTGCCGCGCGTCTCGTCGCTGGTGCGCGACGTCGCGCCCGCGGCCGAGGTCTCCGTGCTCCACGCGCCGCCGGTCCTCGGCGCGGCGCTGCTCGGGCTCGACCGACTCTCGCCCGACGACCACGCCGCGGCCGAACGGCTGCGAGCGGCGATCGTCGCCTGGGACGAGACGCGGCCGTCCGTCCCGGCCTAGGGCCGCACCCGCTCGTTGTCGATCAGGCGCACGCCCTCGATCTGGACCGCCATCGAGAGCAGCGCGCCCGCGTCGCCCACCGTCGCCAGCTCCTCGAGCGTGTCGGGATCGGCCACCGAGACATAGTCCGGCTGCGCGCGGGGCTCGGACCGCAGCTGGGCCTCCATCGACGCCCGGATCGCGGCCGCGTCCCGTTCGCCCGCGCGGATGCAGGCACCTCCCGCGAGCAGCGCGCGACGGATCACCGGGGCCGCGGCCCGACCGGCCGGCGAGAGGCGCGCGTTGCGCGAGGAGAGGGCCAGCCCGTCCGGCTCGCGGACGGTGTCGAGCGCCAGGACCTCGGTCGGCAGGGCCAGGTCCAGCGCCATCCGCCGGATGACCCGCACCTGCTGGTAGTCCTTGAGCCCGAAGTACGCGTGCTCCGCGCCGACCAGCGAGAACAGGATCGCGACCACCGTCGCCGACGCCGTCGAAGTGGCCGGGCCGCGCGGCCCCCTCGAGCGGGCCCGGCGATCGCGCCCACCGAGACCGTCGATGTCGAAGCCCGGCGGGTAGACCTCCTCGACGGACGGCGCGAACACGAGGTCCACGCCCGCCGCCTCGCAGACCGCGAGGTCGCGTGCCTCGTTGCGGGGGTACTTGGTGAAGTCGGACGCGTCGCCGAACTGGCGCGGGTTCACGAAGATCGAGACGACGACCGTCGCGTCGTCGGCGCGGGCGCGCTCCATGAGCGACGGTGTGCCCGGCGTGGAGCCAGCCCATCGTCGGCACGAGGCCGACGGGCCGGGCCGCGCCGGCCAGCGCCGCGCGAAGCTCGGCGCGCGTGCGAACGACCTGCATCGCGCCCCGAGGGTCTAGAGGTCGCGGTCGAGCGGGATCCCGGTCAGCGTCGCCGGCGCGGACGCCCGATCCTCCGCGGACCGGCCCAGCACCTCGTCGAGCACCGCCGGGTCCATCAGGACCGTCTCGGCCTCGGCCGGGAACGTGCCGGCCTCGACATCGACCTTGTACTGGCCCACGGCCCCGAGGATCGTCCCCCGCAGGTCCGCGTATCGGCGCGCGTGCTTCGGCGTCCAGTCGCCCCAGCCCAGGGTGTCGGTGATGACCTGGATCTGGCCCGAGCAGCCGGCGCCCGCGCCGATGCCGATGGTCGGGATCGACAGCCGGTCGGTGATCGCCTGGGCCGAGCTGCCCGGGCACCAGCTCGAGCACGACCGCGAACGCCCCGGCCTCCTGGACCGCGAGCGCGTCGGCCAGCAGGGACCGCGCCTGCTCGCGGCTCTTGCCCTGGACCCGGACCTTGCCGATCGCGTTGATCGCCTGCGGCGTGAGCCCGATGTGGCCCATGACCGGGATGCCCGCCTTGACCAGCGCCTCGATCGTCCGCGCGCTGCGCACGCCGCCCTCGACCTTGACCGCCTGGGCGCCGGCCTCGCGCAGGAAGCGGCCGGCGTTGGCCACCGCGTCCTCGGGCGTCGAGTAGGAGAGGAACGGCATGTCGCCGACGATCAGCGAGCGCTTCGAGCCCCGCACCACGGCCTTCGTGTGGTGGAGCATCTCGTCCATCGTGACGCGCACGGTCGTGTCGTAGCCGAGCATGACCTGCGCCAGCGAGTCGCCCACCAGGATCAGCGGGATCCCCGCCTCGTCGACGAGCGCCGCGGTCGGGAAGTCGTAGGCCGTGATCGTCGCGATCCGCACGCCGTCCGCGTACAGCTTGGCGATGTCGACGACCGTCAGGCGGCGGACGGATTCGGTCTGGGCGCTCATTCGTGGTGCTCCGTGCTCATCGCCCCAGTCTGCGCCGGGGTCCCCGGTTCGTCCAACGCCGTCTCGCGATCGTCGAGCAGCGTGGCCACCCGGTCGAGGAGGCGATCGGCGACCTCGCGCTTGGTGAGCAGCGGCAGGTCGTCGCGCGAGCCGTCGGCGCCGAGGATCGAGACCCGGTTGGTGTCGGTGCCGAAGCCCGATCCGGCCTCCGCGACGTCGTTGGCGACGAGCAGGTCGGCGCCCTTGCGGCGGAGCTTGTCGGGGGCCCGCTCGAGCGACCCGGTCTCGGCCGCGAAGCCGACGATCACCGGGCGCGGGTCGAGCGTCCCCGCGCGGGCGCCGACCTCGGCCAGGATGTCCTCGGTGGGCTCGAGCTCGATGGTCAGGCCCGCGTCGCGCGTCAGCTTGGTCGTCGCGGCGCGCGTGGGACGGAAGTCCGCGACGGCGGCGGCCATCACGAGGACGTCGGCACGGCCGAGGAACACGGCCTCGATCACGGCGTCGCGCATCGCCGACGTGCTCTCGGCGGACACGACGGCGATGCCGGGCGGGACGGCGACCTCGAGGCGGCCGGCGATCAGCGTCACCCGGGCCCCGCGCTGGGCGGCGGCCTCCGCGATCGCGAGGCCCATCTTGCCGCTGCTGCGGTTGCCGATGAACCGGACCGGGTCGATCGGCTCGGCGGTGCCGCCCGCGGTCACGACGACCCGCCGGCCCTCGAGGTCGAAGGCGCCGAGGCGGTCGACGATCGGCGGACGGGCCGCGGCGTCGGGCTGGCGGATGGGCGAGTCCCCGACGGCCTCGACGACCGCGTCGACGATCGTCTCGAGCTCGGCGAGCCGGCCGACCCCGGACTGCCCGGACGCGAGCGGACCCGCCCCGGGCTCGACGACGCGGTACCCGAACTCGCGGCGCAGGCGCTCGACGTTGATCCGCGTCGCCGGGTGCGTCCACATGTCGCCGTCCATGGCCGGCGCGACCACGACCGGCGCGGACGTTGCGAGACAGGCCGCGAGCACGGCGTCGTCGGCGATCCCGCCGGCCATGGCGCCCAGCCAGCGGGCCGTGGCCGGGGCGACGACGATCGCGTCCGCCGTGTCGGCGATGACGATGTGCCCGATCCGCTGGTCCGGGAGGAGGTCGAGGACGTCGGTCTCCACGGGATGGCGCGAGAGCGCCTGGAACGTCAACGGACCGACGAACCGGGTCGCGGACGGCGTGAGCATGACGACGACGTCCGCGCCCTCGGCCGTCAGGCGGCGCAGGAGCTCGACGGCCTTGTAGGCGGCGATCGAGCCGCAGACGCCGAGGCCGATCAGCCGGCCCTCGAGGCGCCCGGTGCCGGCCGATCCGTCGCCGCCGCCCGCCCGCGGCGCGTCGTCGGTCACCGTCGGCCGGCCTCCATCGCCGCGCCGCCCGCGACCTCGGCGTGGAGGATGGCGAGGCCCTTGAGGGTCAGGTCCGGGTCGACGACGTCGACGCCGTCGACGCCCCTCGCCCACGGCGCCGCCGAGAGCCCGCCGGTCAGGATGGCGCGGACGTCGACGGGCTGGGTCCCCGAGGCTTCCGCGAGCTCGACGCGGACCCGGGCGAGCAGGCCCGACGCCAGCGCCTGGTACCCGAACACCGTCCCGGCCTGCATGGCGCTGACCGTGTCGCGCCCGATCGCCCGATCCGGCGTCCGTAGCTCGATCCGTGGCAGCTTCGCCGTCCGCGCGGCGAGCGCCTCGAGGCCCAGCTCGAGGCCCGGGGCGATCGCGCCGCCCACGTAGGCGCCGTCCGTGCCCACGCAGTCGAGGGTGGTGGCCGTGCCGAAGTCGACGACGACCGCCGGGGTCCCGTACAGGCGCGCGGCGGCGAGCGCGTTGACCAGGCGATCGGCGCCCACCTCGTGCGGGCGGTCCACGCGCACGGCGAGCGGCACGTTGCCGGCCGAGGCGACCAGGATCGCGATCCCGTGGCGCTCGGCGACCGTCTCCATCGTGGCGGTGAGCTGGGGCACGACCGAGGCGAGGGCGAGGCCCGACAGGTCGGCGAACGTGCGGCCGTCGAGGGCGATCAGGCCGGCCAGCAGGACCTCGAGCTCGTCGGCGGTCGCCGTGCGGGGCGTGGCCGCGCGGCGGGTGGTGACGATCGTCCCGTCCGCGACGAGCGCGAGCGTGATGTTCGTGTTGCCGATGTCGACCGCGAGGAGCATGCGCGGATCATACGTTCGCCGGCGCGGCCCCCTGGCGACGAGCGATGCGGTCTACGCGGCGAGCGGGGAGACCGCCGGGCGATCGACCGCGTGCGCGGCCGCCCTGCGGGTTCGCGGCTCGTAGGCGAGGCCCAGGTCCGCGGCGACGTCGATGTGGTCGTCCACGATCGTGCACCGGATGCCGCGCCGCTCGAGGATCGACGCCGCGATGGTGGCCCGGAACCCGGCCGCGCAGTGGATCCACACGTTCCGTCCCCGCAGCGACGCGATGTCGGCGGTCGGCAGGTCGTGCACGGGGATGCCCATCGATCCGGCGATGCGCAGCGCCTCGCGCTCGTCGTCCTCGCGCACGTCGAGCACGACGATGTCCTCGCCGAGGCGCAGCTCCGCGGCGAGGTCGAGGAAGGTCGCGCAGCGGAGCATCGACAGCCTGGGCGCGGACGACCCGCCGGCCATCGCCGTCAGGTCGGGCGCGATGCAGGCGCCGCGGATGTCGTCCACGCCGATCCGCCGGAGCTCGCGCTGGGCCGACGCGGCCTCGCCGGCACTCGTGGCGATCAGCGTCACCTCGGCTTCGATCGACGCCACCCACCCGTACCACGTGGCCAGCGCGCCGCGACCGTCGACGTGCAGGCTGCCCTCGACGTGCGCGGCCGCGTAGTCGGAGCGGGGCCGCACGTCCAGGATCACGCTCGACGGCGTCGGCGGGCCGTCGACCGGCAGGTCGGCGAGAGCCAGCTCCGGCAGGGGCTCGAGGTTCGCGGGGGTCGGGAACCAGGCGTTCCGCTGCGCCATGAACGCGAAGTAGCGCGGGTACGGACGCAGGGAGGCGAGGAGCCGCGCGACGAACGTGTCCTCGTCGAGGTGGAAGGCCGCGTTGGCGCGCAGCTGGTCGGCGAGCAGGGACCCGCCGCCGCCGGGCTTGCCGGCGGCGCAGAACGACCCGAAGCCGTGCGTCGGACAGATCACGGTGTCGGCGGGCAGCCGCATCGCGAGCCGGCGCACGGAGCGGTACTGCTGGCGGGCGAGCGCCTCGGCCCGGTCCGCGCCGAGGAGGTCCGTGCGGCCGGTGCCGCCGAGCAGGAGCGACCCGCCGGTGAACGCGGCGCCGCTCGGCGCGCCGTCCAGGCGGACCTCGTAGGCGGCGTGGGCGTCGGCGTGGCCGGGCGACGACGTCACCGCGACGCGCAGCGGCCCGGCGCGCAGCTCGTCCCCGTCGCCGACCCGTCGCGCCTCGAAGCTGAGTCGCGGCCCGGCGGGCAGCGCGTACGTCGCCCGTTGTCGCAGGGCGAGGGCGCGACCGCCGGTGACGTAGTCGTTGTGGAGGTGCGTCTCGAGCACGGCGCCCAGCCGGAGGCCGCTGTCGGCGAGGAGCCGCTCCACGCGGTCGACGTCGCGCTGCGGGTCGATCGCGATCGCCCAGCCGTCGGCGATGGCGAGGTACGACCGATCGCCCAGCGAGGGGGTCTCGATCGTGACGATCTCCAGCCCGGTCCGAACATCCGTCACGCTGCGGTCTCCTTGTGCGCCTTCGTCGACCCTATTGTCAACAAAGGCAGCATACAATGTTGTGTATGCGCGACGTCAAGTCGGCACGGCCGGCCGCCGCCGTGGCACAGTCATCGCGATGAGCGGGAGCAACAGCGCGTCCGGGCGATCGACCCGGATCGCGATCGTCGGTGGCGGTGCCGCCGGCGCCCTGGTGGCCGCCAACCTGCTGCGGTCGGGTGACGCGGATGTCGAGGTGACCGTCATCGAACCCCGCGCGGAGATCGGCCTCGGCGTGGCCTACTCGACGCCGGACCCGTGGCATCGCCTCAACGTCCCGGCGATCTCGATGAGCGCCCTCGCCGACGACACCGGACCACTTCCATCGCTGGGCGAACATCGCCCCCGAGGCGTTCGCGCGCCGCGTCGACTACGGCCGCTACCTGCCGTTCGGTGCTGGCCGAGACCGTCGCCGCCGTACCCGGCCGCCTGCGCCACGTCCGGTCCGTCGCCGAGCGAGTCCGCCCCGAGGGTGCCGGCGTCCGGGTCACGCTCGCCGGCGGAGAGCCCATCGACGCCGCCGCCGTCGTGCTGGCCACCGGCGTCGAGACGCCGATGGCGCTGCCCGCACTCGAGCCGCTGGCCGGCGACCCGCGGGTCATCGCCGACCCGTGGCCGCCGGGGTCGCTCGACGACATCGCGGACGGCGAGACCATCGCGATCCTCGGCACGAGCCTCACCGCCATCGACGTCGCCGGCTCGATCCTGACCCGGCACCCCGCGCACGCGTCGTCGCGCTCTCGCGGAACGGCGACCTGCCCCGCCGGCACGAGGATCCCTGGCGACCGCGGTTCGCCGAGCCCGCCTTCACCGTCGACGAGTTCCGGGCCTGGGACGACCCGCTCGAGCAGGCGGTCACGCGGATCCGTGGGTTCGGCGAGGACTGGCGCCGCGCGTTGGACTCGATCCGGCCGATCAGCCAGGACCTGTGGATCGGGATGGACGAGCCGCTCCGACGATCGTTCGTGGACCGCTATCGCCACGTCTTCGACATCCATCGCCACCGGGTCGCGGCGGAGATCGCGCGCGACCTCGACGCCTGGATCCGGGAGGGCCGGCTGTCGGTGCACGCGGCGTCGGTCGAGCGGGTGGACCGCGACGCCCGACGACGGGTTGCGGATCGTCGCCCGACCGGGCGCCGGATCGTCGACCGCAGGTCCGTGGGACGTGGACCGGATCGTGGTCGCCGTCGGGCCCAACACCGACCCCGCCGCGAACCCGCTCCTGGGGGCCGCGATCGGGGACGGGCTCCTGCGGCCGGGGCCGCTCGGGATCTCGATCGACAGCGATCCGGTGACGTGCCGCCTGCTCGACGCGAACGGGGCGGCCCGCCTGCCTGGGTACGCCATCGGCGCGCTTCGGCGAGGGGTGCTGTGGGACACGCTCGCGATCCCCGAGATCCGCGAGCAGTCGGTGACGATCGCCCGCCAGCTGCTCCCGGCCTAGCGCCAGGCGTTGGGGTTGTCGAGGAGGCGCTTGACGGATGGCGGGAACTGCTCGCTCACCCCGTCGGCGAGGGAGATCGATTCGAGCACCTCACGCTCGGCCGCGCGGACCGCGATGAGCGCCGTCTTGAGGCCCGTCGCCGAGCCCGTATAGGTCAGCTTCTCGGGCCGCGTCCCGGCCACGTTGACGAGCGTCCCGTCGATCGCGCGGATCACGTCGGCGAACGTGATCGCGGACGCCGGCCGGGCCAGCGACCAGCCGCCATCGGGCCCGCGGCGCGCCCTGACGATGCCCGCGCGCCGGAGGTCGGCCAGCACGGCGCCCAGGTAGCTGGCCGGAATCGCCTGCACCTGTCCGAGCTCGGCCGTCGTCATCGTCCCCTCGCCGTGCCCGGCGAGCTCCAGCGTCGCGCGGAGGGCGTAGTCGGTCCGGCTCGAGAAGCGCATGGCCGCAGGATACGACGCGCGATTCGCCGCGAGGGGACGTGCAGACTCGCCATCTCCGCGCCCGCCCGGTCCGTTAGGATTCGCGCCGTCGGGCCGCACCCGGGAGGGCGGCGCGGCGTGCCGCTCCCGCTGCCCCTCGAAGCACGAGGTGGAGTCCACCGTGTCGAGCGAACCGCCCGCGAAGTTCTTCGTCAACCAGGGCCTGGTGACCAGCGCCACCGATCTCCAGCACCTGCTCCGGCCGATCCTCAAGCAGACCGTGTCCTACCGGTACCACCGGGGTCGGGACGTGGTCGCGCACGGGACCGGCTGGGTGGAGCGGATCGTGGCCGACCAGCCCGACGTGTCGACGTACTTCACGCCGATCGCGATCACGATCAACGTGGACTCCTTCGAGCACCTCGAGTTCGAGACCCGCCCCGACCAGCTGCTCGTCTACACCCTCGTGCAGGGCGACGAGCGGGTGGTCATCGAGTTCGTGCCCAGCGCGACCGGCGAGGACGAAGGGCCCGCCGCGCCGCGCCAGCTCGAGTTCGATACCAGCGGGTTCGTGCAGATGGAGCTCCAGGGCCTGGAGGGAGCCGAGGAGTAGGGACGGCGCATGCGCCGCGGGGCGTTCCCGCGGCCGGTGAACAGCCCAGCACGGACATCGAGGGAGGAGCACGCAGACGCCATGAGCGCCGCAACAGAGGCCGCGCCGCCCGCGCCCAGCAGCGGAAGCGCGATCGACAACTTCTTCAAGCTCGCCGAACGCGGCACGTCGATCGGGACCGAGGCCCGAGCCGGCCTGACCACGTTCATGGTCATGGCCTACATCATCTTCCTGAACCCGAGCATCCTGATGGCCGGGTTCGGGGACGCCGACCCGAACTTCACGGCCGTCGCGCTGGCCGCGGGCACGGCCCTGGTCGCCGGGATCCTCACGATCGCCATGGGCCTCGTGGGCAACTACCCGTTGGCGCTCGCCGCGGGGCTCGGGATCAACGCGATCGTCGCGTTCTCGCTGACGGGCCAGGGCCTGTCGCCCGCCGGCGCCATGGGCGTCATCGTGTGGGAAGGCCTCGTCGTCACCCTGCTCGTCATCGTCGGCTTCCGGGAGGCGGTGATGAACGCCGTCCCGCTCGGCCTGAAGAAGGCGATCGGGGTCGGCATCGGGTTGTTCATCCTGATCATCGGGTTCGCCGGCGGCGGCTTCGTGATCCCGGGACAGGGCACCGTCGTCACCTTCCACCTGCCCACGACGCCCGCGGACTTCATCTTCTGGATCGGCCTGATCCTCACGATCGTGCTGTGGGTCCTCAAGATCCGCGGCGCGCTCGTGATCAGCATCCTCGCGATGACGCTGGTCTCGCTCGCCGCCGGCGTGACCTCGATCCCGGCCAACTTCGCGATCACCCCGTCGTTCACGACGCTCGGCCAGTTCGACCTGACCCAGGTCTTCAGCGTGCTGCCGCTCGTGACCGCGATCACCGTGATCTACACGATCATGCTCACCGACTTCTTCGACACCATGGGCACCGTGACCGGCGTGGCCGCGGAGGCCGGGCTGGCGAAGGAGGACGGCTCGGTCCCGGGCGTCGGGCGGGTGCTGTTCGTGGACTCGCTGGGCGCCGTCAGCGGCGGCGTCGCGGGCGTCAGCTCGAACACGACCTTCATCGAGTCGGCGGCCGGCGTCGGCGACGGCGGCCGGACGGGCCTCGCCTCGGTCGTCACCGGCATCCTGTTCCTGCTCGCGATCTTCCTGTCGCCGATCGCGGGGATCATCCCGGCCGTCGCCACGGCGCCGGCCCTGATCCTGGTCGGCTACCTGATGTTCACCCAGGTCAAGGACATCGACGTGGCGAACGTCGAGGACGGCATCCCCGCCCTGCTGACGATCATCCTGATGCCGCTCACCTACGACATCACGGTCGGCATCGGCGCCGGCTTCATCTCGTGGGTGCTGATCAAGATCGCCAAGGGCAAGGCGCGGGAGGTCCATCCGCTGATGTGGGTGGTCGCGATCCTGTTCCTCGTGTTCTTCCTGCAGGGCTGGTACCTGTCGATCGTGAACCCGGCCCCGCCGGCCGCCTGACGGTCGTTCTTCGCGCCCCATCGGACCGGCGGCCTTCGGTCGCCGGTCCGTCGTTTGGGGCTACCATCCGCTCCGATGTTCCAACGGACCAAGCTGGCCGACGGGCCGCGCGTCATCTCCGCCCGCCTGCCGGGCTCCCGATCGGTGTCGATGGCCGCCTACGTGCTGGCCGGGTCGCGCCTCGAGTCCGCCGAGCAGGCGGGCGTCGCGCACTTCATGGAGCACCTGACCTTCAAGGGCACGGCGGGCTATCCGTCGTCGCGGGCGATCTCCGAGGCGGTCGAGGGCGTGGGCGGCTCCGCGAACGCCGCGACCGACCGCGAGTCCACCGTGTACTGGGCCCGCGTGCCCCGCCGGGAGGCGGGCACGGCGATGGCGGTGCTCGGCCAGCTGATCGTCCATCCGACGCTCGACGACGCCGACATCGACCAGGAGCGGACGGTCATCGTCGAGGAGATCCGCTCGTATCTCGACGACCCGTCCGAGTACGTCCAGATGCTCATCCAGCAGGCGCTGTTCGGCGACGGCCCCCTGGGACGCGAGATCTGCGGCGACGAGGCCGGCATCCGCGCGCTGCCGACCGCGGCCATCCGCGACTTCTGGTCGTCGATGTACCGGCCCGCGAACACCGTCGTGGCCGTCGCCGGCGACCTGGACCACGAGGAGGCCGTCGCGCTCGCCGCCGGCGCGTTCGGCACCGGCAACGGCGCCCTGCCGGGGTTCGACCCGGCGCCCGAGCTGCCCGCGGGCCCGCGCGTGCTGACCGGCAAGCGGGACACGACCCAGGCGCAGCTGGCCATCGCCGTGCCCGCGCTGCGGCGCGACCATCCCGACGCGTGGACGCTGTCGGTGCTCAACGGCGTGCTGGGCGACGGGATGTCGAGCCGCCTGTTCCTCGGCGTGCGCGAGGAGAAGGGCCTGGCCTACGACGTGAGCTCGGGGATCGTCGAGTACGCCGACTCGGGCGCGCTCGAGATCTCGGCCGGGGTGGACCCGGACCAGCTGCCGGCGGCGATCGAGGCGATCCTGGCGGAGCTCGTCCGGATGGTCGACGAGCCCGTGCCCGCCGAGGAGCTCGCGAAGGCGAAGGCGTACCTGTCGGGCGGCCTCGAGCTGCGCATGGACGACACCCGCCACCTGGCGTCGTGGATCGGCGGCCAGGAGGCCCTCCACGACCGGGTGTTCACGCTCGACGAGGCGCTCGCCGCCGTCGAGGGCGTCCAGTCGGCGGACGTCACCCGGCTGGCCGGCGAGCTGTTCCGCGACGAGGCGCTCCGGATGGCCGTGGTGGCCTCGGCGCGCCACCTGCGCGGCCTCGACCGCCACCTCCGCCTGCCCCGATGACGCAGGCCGGCGAGGCGCCGCGGACCGTCGCCGACGACCGGCCGACCTCGCTCCGGCTCGCGCGGGTCCACCTGCGGCTGGGCTCGCTCGCCCTGGCCCGGGCCGAGCTCGAGGCTCTCTCGTCGCGCGGGCGGCTGGACGACGACGGGCTGCTGGACCTGGCCGAGGCGCGCTGGCGGACGGGCGACCTGCCGGGGGCGGGGGATGCCGCGGTCGCGCTCGTCGACCGCGGCCGCGACGACCTGATCGCGCTGGTGATCGCGGCCGAGGCGGTGGCCGCGGCCGGGCGCCCCAGCGAGGCCAGGCGACTCGCGAACCGGGCGATCGAGGCCTCCGGCGAGCCGCTCGACGCGCTGTTCGCGGGCATGCCGCGGAGCTCCATCTGGCCCGCCGACGAGGCGGACGAGCCGGACGCCGTCGCGGCGATCGCCGCGGACCTGGGACCCGTCGCGGCCGAGTCCGCGTCGCCGGCCGCGGTCGAGGCCTATGCGGGCGGCCGGGCGGCGCTCGCGGCGGGCGACGCGACGCAGGCCTCGCTGCGCCTGGCCGTCGCGATGCGCCTCGAGCCCGCGTTCGCCGAGCCGATCCTCGAGGCGGTGGGGTCGCACGCCGCCGAGCCGGCCCTGGCGCTGGTCGCGGGTGACGCGCTGCGGCTCCTGGGGCGCGAGATCGAGGCACGGGCGGCGTACGACGTCGCGCGCGGGGCGTCGGCGCCCGGCCTGCGTCGCCGGCCGCCACGGCGGCACGGCCGCCCCGGACAGCGGCGCCACGGCCGACGACGGCAACCTGAGACGCCGACGCGCACGACGGCGACGATCCTCGGCGCCCGGGTCGTTCCCGCGGCCGCGCGGGCGTCCGCCGCACGCTACCCTGTGCTCCCGCGCCGCGCGTCCGTGGACGAACCGTCCGCCGGGACCGCGAGGGCGACGCCCGACCACCACCATCGCGACCCGTCAACGGCGTCGCCCACGATCGAGAGGCCTGCGCCAAGCCATGCCGGACCCCCAGCGAACGCTCCTCCTCGTCAAGCCCGACGGCGTCCAGCGCCTGCTCGTCGGCCGGGTGCTCACGCGGTTCGAGGAGCGCGGCCTCAAGCTCGTGGGCCTGAAGCTCGTCCAGGTCGATCGCGCGCTCGCCGAGGAGCACTACGCGGTCCATCGCGAGAAGCCGTTCTTCGCCGGCCTGGTCGAGTTCATCACCTCGGGCCCGCTCGTCGCGGCGGCCCTCGAGGGGCCCAACGCGATCGCGATCGTCCGGGCGATGAACGGCGCCACGCGCCCGCACGAGGCCGAGCCGGGCTCGATCCGCGGCGACTTCGCCGTCGAGACCGCGCAGAACCTCGTCCACGCCTCGGACAGCGAGGAGAACGCGGCCGCCGAGCTCGCCCTCTGGTTCAAGCCCGAGGAGCTGCTGAGCTACGAGCGGGAGATCGACCGCTGGGTGCTCGCCCCCGCCGAGTAGCCCCGGCGCCGTCCGGCGGGCGTCGCACTTCGTGCCTCGCAGGCAACGCTTTCGCTTCAACGCGCCTTTGCCCGCGGCAGCGTGCGGAACGTTGACTGGCAGGCATCAGACCGCGCCGTAGAGGCGCCTTCGTTCGCACTGAGGCCCGAAGTGTTGCCTGGCAGGCCGGGCCCGCCATGCGGCGCCACGCGACGGCTCAGTCGGTCGACGGACCCGACACGATCGGCGCGGCCTCGCTCGCCGCGCCGCCGATGTCCAGCGCGCCCCACGAGGTGAGGGCCGCGAGCACCGCCAGGGCGAGCACCGTCGCGGCCAGCAGCTCGGTCCGGTCGCGCCGCATGGCCGCCGCCGCGCGCCGGCCCAGGGACGCCTCGATCGCGCTTGCCTCGGCCCGCGTGCGCGCCACGCCGGCGCGGGCGAGGGCGGTCGGCGAGTGGCCCGCGGATCCGTGACCGGCGCCCGCCCCGGGGCCCGCGGCCAGGGCCAGCTCCGGGGCCGTCCCCGTGGCGACCGGAGCGGCCGCGGCCGGTGATCCGGGCGCGTGCCCCTCGAGCGCGACGGGCAGCGCCTCCTGGCGCCGCGGGATCCGGACGCGCTCCGGTGCCGCGCCGCGGACGCGACTGGTCGCCGGACCGGTGCCGATGACGAGCAGCCGGACGTAGGTCGGCAGTGTCGCCAGCCCGGCCAGGGCGATGAGCCAGGCGATGCCGGCGCCGGAGAGCTCGGCCAGGTCCGCCCTCGCCTCGAATGCCACCCATCCCGGCAGCCCGTAGGTCGCGATCGCGGCGACCGTCAGCCCGGCCCCGAGGATCGGCGAGTGGCGAAGCCACCCGCGGAGGTCCGGGATCGCGCGCGTCGCGAACCGGTCCTCCATGACCGCCGACCACGCCGCGACCGCCGTCTTCGACGCCGCGAGCGCGACCAGCCACACCCGCGTCGGTCCCCAGGCCGCCGGATCGAGCGCCGCGAACCCGAGCAGGACCAGCCCGCCGTCGGCGATCACGAGGTAGCCGGTCGCGTGGCGGATGTCGTCGGAGAGGTAGGCGGCCAGCGCGCCGCCGACGAGCGTCAGCAGCGCGATCCCGACGATCAACGCCTGCTCGCCGTCGAGCGGCAGGGCGAGCGGCGCGAGCTGCTGATCGACGATCGCGATCCCGGCCACGCCCAGCGGCACCGGGATCCAGGCCAGCAGCAGCGGCAGCGAGATCGGCGGCACGACGTCCGTCAGGCGCGGGACGCGCAGGTGGAACGGGATCGCGCCCAGCCTGATGGCCACGACGAGCGCGATCGCCAGCGCGAACAACCCGACCATCGCCGCGGCCTCGGTCGTCGCCGGGGCCCCGACGGAAGGGCCGCCGTCGGCGGGCCCGATGGCCTCGAACACCAGCGCCGTCGTCGCCGGCGCCGCCGCGGAGACGGCCACGAGGACGGCCGTGCCGCCGACCGCGACCCGCAGCTCGCGGGCACCGGCGGCGACCGCGTCGCGGCCCACGAGGAGCACCGCCAGCGCCGAGAGCCCGACGGCACCCGCCGCGAGCGAGCCCAGCGCGAGATCGGTCGCCCCGAACGCGACCGTGCCGCCGACGATCGCGGCGAGCGTGGCGGGCAGGAGCCCGCGCAGGCCCTCGAGGCCGCCGATGAGCCAGCCGATGAACACGAACAGGACCGCATCGAGCGCCCACAGGCCGACGACCAGGCGCAGGTAGTCGTTCGGGACGAGGTGGCCGTTGAAGGCGGCGAGGCCCGCGGCCGACTGCCCGGAATCGACGCGCGGCGCCTCCATCGCGAGCGCCAGGACGAGCACGGCGATCAGGCTCAGCCAGCCGACGGCGGCGCCGACCTCGGCGGGACGGCCGCCCCGGCCCAGGCCCCACGCGGAGACCGCCGCCCCGGCCGCGCCGATCGCGACAAGGACGAGCAGCGTCACCGGTCGTCGCCCGGCGCGGGTCGTCGCGGATGGGCCTCGTCGAGGGTCCGATGGTGGATCGCCGGCTGTCGGGTCCGCGGGCCCCGGAGCTCGAGGTCGAAGTGCAGCCGGTACGAGGCGGCCACGACGGCGGCGACCGCCGCCCCGGCGAGTGCCTCGAAGATCCCGAACGCCAGCTCGAGCGCCGGGTCGTCGCCCGGCAGGAGCGCGTTGCGGACGAGCCCGGCGGCCGCGACCAGCAGCAGCAGCCCGATGCCCAGGCGGAGCACGTCGCGCGCCACGAGGACCGGCGCGGCCCCCAGCGCGACCAGCGCGAACGCGGCCCCGAGCGCCGCGCGGGGCACCGGCGACCCTTCGACGAGCGCGGCCGCGGCGCCGGCGGCGGACGGTCCCTCGATGATCGACGAGCCGAGCGCGACCGCGAGCGCCCCGGCCGCCAGCCAGCCGGCGGCGAACGCGGCGACGGCGACCGCGACCGCCCCGGGCCAGCCGACCTGCCAGCCCGCGGTCGGCGCGGGCGCACGACGGAGCGCGACCCAGATGAGGTAGCCCGCCAGGACGGCCCCGACGAGGCGGGCGCCGAGGGCCACGAGGCCCGGCAGGGGATCCGCGACGTAGGCCGATCCGACCAGCGCGATGATCAGGCCGAGGACGGCGAATCGCGGCTCCCGGGCGCTCACCGCGACGACGCCGCCGGCGGCGACCAGGACCGCGAGCGCGACGAGCAGCGGCGTCACGGCATCGGCTCGGCCCCGCCCGTCAGGGGGCTGCCGTCTGGAGGTCGGGGTCCGTCGACGGCGAGGCCTCGACGTCGGGCGACGCGGGGACGCCGGGATAGGTCGGCGTCTGCAGGATGCCCAGCGTCGACAGCGGCCAGTAGCGCAGGAACGCGCGTCCGATCACGTTGCCGATGCTGATCGGCCCGAACTCCCGCGAGTCGGCGGAGCGCCGGCGGTGGTCGCCCATGACGAACAGCTGCCCGGCGGGCACGACCCAGCTGTCGTCCCCCTGGGCGGTCGTCGGCTCCTGGACTCCCGCGTCGTTGGCGTACGCGTACGGCTCGTCGAGTGGGGTGCCGTTGACGTAGACGAGGCCGTCCTCCTTGATCTCGACCTGGTCGCCGGGGAGGCCGATGACCCGCTTGATGAACGGCGTCGGGTCTTCGGTCCACGCCGGCGGCGGGTTGAACACCACGACATCGCCCCGGCTGTACGCATCCCAGCGGGGCGTGAGCTTGTCCACCAGCACGTATTGCCCGGGCTCGAGGGTTCGCTCCATCGAGTTCTGCTGCACCTGGTAGGGCTGGGCAATGAAGTTCTGGATGACGAAGAAGATGATCAGCGTGAGGATCAGGGTCTCGACGACTTCGACGAGACACCCGAGGTTGGAGCGTCGGTCCACGAGCGGGGAGTATAGGGAGGGGTCGGGGGCGGCGCGGTCGGGGCCGGGATCGCGGCCGGTGCGGTTTGACCCCCGAGAAGGGCCACGCATACACTCTCGCCTGCCGACGCGCGGGTTCCCCTGCGTTCCGAACCCCGCCGGCGACTTGCCCTCCCTCGTCACGCGAGCGGCTGCGCTCGTCCGAAGAGCCGGCCCGCGTCAAAGCGAGGTCTCGCGCACCAGCACACCGCGTCTCGAATCCCGCGTAGGAGGCACTGCAAACCCCGATGGCCGACGCGCTCCTGTGGATCATCCCGATCGCGGGCATCATCGCGATCCTGTTCGCCATCTACCTGGCCCGCGACGTGCTGTCGCGAGACCAGGGCACCGAGGCGATGCAGGATGTCGCCGGCACGATCCTCGAGGGTGCGGTCGCCTTCATCCGGCGCCAGTACACGACGATCGCCATCATCGCCGTCTTCGCCTCGGTGATCATCGGCATCGTCATCACGCTCGTGGAGACCCCCGAGGTCGCGGACGTGCCCTCGATGGCGGGTCTCCCGATCGGGATCATGACCGCGTTCGCGTTCCTGGTCGGCGCCGCGTGCTCGATGGCGTCGGGGATCATCGGCATGTTCGTCGCCGTCAAGGCCAACGTCCGGACCGCCTCCGCGGCTCGGCGCAGCCTCGTCGAGGCGGTCCAGGTCGCGATGCGCGGCGGGGCCGTCTCCGGGTTCCTCGTCGTCTCCCTGTCGTTGCTCGGCGTCTGGGGCATCTTCACGCTCTACGACACCGTCGTCGGCGACGTGACCGTGGCCCAGGCCCCGTTCCTCATCGTCGGCTTCGGGTTCGGGGCCTCGTTCGTCGCGCTGTTCGCCCAGCTCGGCGGCGGCATCTACACCAAGGCCGCCGACGTCGGGTCGGACCTCGTGGGCAAGGTCGAGAAGGGCATCCCCGAGGACGACCCCCGCAACGCGGGCGTGGTCGCGGACCTGGTCGGCGACAACGTCGGCGACTGCGCCGGCCGCGGCGCGGACCTGTTCGAGTCGACCGCCGCCGAGAACATCGGCGCGATGATCCTGGGCGTCGCGGTCTACACGATCGCCATCGCCGCCGGCTGGCCCAACCCCGAGGCCTGGATCTTCTTCCCGCTCGTCATCCGCGCGTTCGGCCTCCTGGCCACGATCGTCGCGATCTTCTTCGTGCGCGGGAGCGAGACCGAGGACCCGATGAACATGCTCAATCGCGGGTACTGGGTCACCACCCTGTTGTCGGCGATCGGGCTCGCCTTCGTGACCTCCGTGATGATGCAGACCAACGGCGGCACCGGCACCGGCGGCCTGCCGACCTGGGTCTATTTCTTCGCCGCCGGCGTCGTCGGCCTCGCGACCAGCGTCGCGTTCGTCTACATCACGCAGTTCTACACCGCGGGCTCGTACCGCCCGGTCCGCGAGATCGCCGAGGCGTCCAAGACCGGACCGGCGACCAACATCATCGCGGGCACGGCCGTCGGCTTCGAGACCACCCTCGTCACCGCCGTCACCATCAGCATCGCGCTGTTTCTCAGCTACTGGCTCGGCAACCAGGCCAACCTGTTGTCCGACACCGGTGTCAACGTCGGCGGCATCTTCGGGACCGCCGTCGCGACGATGGGCATGCTGATGACCACGGCCTACATCCTGGCCATGGACACGTTCGGCCCCATCACCGACAACGCCGGCGGCATCGCCGAGTTCAGCCGCGCCGAGCAGGGTGCTCGCGAGATCACCGACCGCCTCGACGCCGTGGGCAACACGACCAAGGCCCTGACCAAGGGCTACGCGATCGCGTCGGCGTCGCTGGCCGCGTTCCTGCTGTTCTCCGCCTACATCGACAAGATCAACGTCATCCAGGGCCGGCGCATCGAGGCGAACGTGCCGGGGGCCGAGCTCCTCAACTCGGTCAACCTCGCCAACGTCAACGTGTTCATCGCGGCCCTGCTCGCGGCGATGCTCGTGTACTTCTTCAGCTCGCTCGCGATCCGCGCGGTGGGCACGACGGCGCAGACGATCATCGTCGAGGTCCGCCGCCAGTTCCGCGAGATGCCCGGGATCATGGACTACACCCAGCGCCCGGACTACGCCCGGGTCGTGGACATCACGACCAGGGCCGCCCTGCGCGAGATGATCGCCCCCGGGCTGGTCGCCGTCGCGACGCCGATCGCCATCGGCGTGGTGCTCGGGTTCGAGGCCGTCGCCGGCATGCTGATGGTCGGCACGATCTCGGGTGTGCTGCTCGCCACCGTCCTCAACAACGGCGGCGGGGCGTGGGACAACGCCAAGAAGTACATCGAGTCGGGCAACCTCAAGGACGAGCTCGGCAACGTGCTCGGCAAGGGCTCGGACGCCCACGCGGCGGCCGTCGTCGGCGACACCGTCGGCGACCCGTTCAAGGACACGGCCGGCCCGTCGCTGCACGTCCTCGTGAAGCTGCTCGCGACGATCTCGCTGGTCCTCGCCCCGCTGTTCATCCGGTAGTCCGGCCGCATCCGCGGGGCCCGGAAGGACTGGCTGAGCCATGGAGCAGATCCTTCAGGCCGTCGTCATGGGCGTGGTCCAGGGACTCACGGAGTTCCTGCCGATCTCGTCGTCGGGCCACCTGATCCTCGTCCCGTACCTGCTGGGCTGGGACGACCCGTTCCTCGAGTCGCTCGCGTTCTCGGTCGTGCTCCACGGCGGGACGCTGGCGGCGCTGCTCGTCTACTTCCGCGAGGACTGGCTCCGGCTCGTCCCGGCGGGGTTGGCGACGATCCGCGACCGATCGTTCCGCGGCGACGCGGACCGTCGCCTCGCGTGGCTGATCGCCGTGGCGACGGTCCCGGCGATCATCGCCGCCCTCCTGTTCAACGACCTGATCGAGCAGACCATCCGCCAGGCGGGCGTCGTCGCGCTGATGCTGCTGGTCGGGGCCGCGATCCTGTGGCTCGCGGACCGATGGGGCTCGCGCCTGCACGACCTCAGCCGGCTCGGGTTCCCGAGCGCCCTCGGCATCGGCGTCGCCCAGGCGCTGGCACTGATCCCGGGCGTCAGCCGCTCGGGCATCTCGATCTCCGCATCCCTGTTCGCCGGGCTGGACCGCGAGAGCGCGGCCCGGTTCAGCTTCCTGATGGCCACGCCGATCACCGCCCTCGCGCTGGTCTACGAGACGATCAAGCTCGTCCGCGGGGACGTGGCGGGGGTCGAGGTCGCGCCGATGATCGCGGGGGTGATCGCGGCCTTCGTCTCCGGGATCCTGGCGATCGCGGTGCTGCTCCGCTACGTCCGGACCCACTCGTACGGGATCTTCGTGGCCTACCGCCTCGTGCTGGCGGCGATCGTGATCGTCGTGTTCCTCTCCCGCTAGGCATCGAGGCCGCGCCGTGGAGGTCATGAAGCAGCTCCGCCAGCGTGCGATCCGCGACCTGGTGGAGCAGCGCCCGATCCGGACCCAGCAGGAGCTGGCCACGGCCCTCCGAGAGCGAGGCTTCCGCACCACCCAGGCCACGATCAGCCGCGACGTCGCCGAGCTCGGCCTGACCAAGGCAAAGCGCGCCGGCGTCCAGGCCTACGCGATCCCGCCGCGGCTCCGCGAGGCGGAGACCAGCGGCGAGGACCGGATCCGGACGCTGCTTCGCGACATGCCGGTCGAGATGCGTGAGGCGGGCACGATGCTCGTGCTGCGGACGCTGCCGGGATCCGCGCACCCGCTGGCGGCTGCGCTGGATCGGGCCCGATGGCCGGAGGTCGCGGGATCGATCGCGGGCGACGACACGGTGTTCGTGGCGTTCGCCGACCGGCGCTCGCTGGCCCGGGTCAGGCGACGGCTCGAGGAGATGGGCGAGCTCCCCGAGTAGGGCCGCGCGACGCGCTCCTAGAGCGGCGTGACCTCGCACACGCGGCGCGTCCGCTCGACCTCCGCGGGATCCAGCTCGCCCTGGCCGGCGAGCCGGGCGTTGGCCGCGCCCGCGGCACCGGCGAGCGCGAGCGCCTCGGGCGGCGGCAGGCCGCGGGCGAGCCCGGCGAGGAACCCGGCGAGGAACGCGTCGCCGCTGCCCACGGAGAACGGCCCGCGGTGCGCGGGCGGGAGGTTGCCGAGCGCCCACGCCCCGTCGGCGGTCGCGAGGACGGCCCCATGGACCCCGCGGGTCACGATGGCGTTCGCGGCGCCTCGCTCCCGCAGGTCCCGCGCGGCCGCGGCGGCCCGGTCGCGGGTCCGCGCGCTCGCCCCGGTGACGGTCTCGGCCTCGGCCGCGTTGACCTTCACGAGCCACGGCCGCTCGACGAGCGCGGCACGCAGCGAGTCCCCGTCGCTGTCCACGACGGCCCGGGCGCCGGCGGCCGTCGCGATCCGGGCCAGGCGCGCGTAGCCGTCGACGGGCGTCCCGGGCGGCAGGCTGCCCGCCAGGACCACCACCGTCCCGTCGCCGCCGTCGCCGAGCGCGGCACGCAGGGCCGCCTCCACGCGCGGCCAGTCGTCGTCCCGCAGGTGCACACCCGCCTCGTACAGCTCGGTCAGCTCGCCGGTCGCCTCGTCCAGCACCGAGAGGCAGGTCCGGGTCTCGCCGGCGACCGCGACCTCCTGGAGCCCGATCCCGCGCGCCTCGAGCGCCTCGCGGTACCACGCCCCCGCGTGTCCGCCGAGGACCGCCACCATCGCGCCGTCGAGGCCGAGGTGCCGCGCCGCCCGGACGACGTTGGCGGCCTTGCCGCCGGCGACCACCGACCGGACCACCGGGCGATGGATCGCGCCCGCGACCAGGCGATCGACGGACACGGTCTTGTCGACGGCCGCGTTCAGGGCGACCCCGACGACCCGGCCGACCCGCGGGAAGTCGTCGGGCGGGGTCACGCGAGCGGGACCCGACGCGCCGCCGCCTCGGCCTCGTCGCGGGTCGGCTGCCCGTCCGTTCCGCCCGCCGCGCGCGTCGACAGCGACCCGCAGGCGATCCCGAGGCGAAGCGACGCCTCGAGCGACCGGCCCTCGAGCCACGCGACGAGGAACCCGGCGTCGAACGCGTCGCCCGCGCCGGTCGTGTCGATCGCATCGACCTCGATCACGCCAGCGCGCGCCGTCGCTCCATCCGGTCCCACGGCGAACGCGCCGTCCGCCCCGCACTTCACGGCGACGGTTCGCGGCGAACGCCCGTCGCCCGGCAGCGCCAGCGACCGCGCGGCCGACTCGACGTCGTCGATGCCCGCCAGCCGGCGGCACTCCGCGGCGTTGGGGAGCAGCACGTCGGCCTCGGCGGCGGCCGCCGCGAACCCGAGGTCCCACTCGCCCGGAGGGATCCCAGTTGGGGTCGAGGCTCGTCGTCGCGCCGGCCGCGCGGGCCGCGCGGAACAGCGATGGCACGTCGGCCGCGAGGGCCGACTGCAGGAAGTAGCTGCCGACGTGGAGGTGGCGGGCACGCGCGAGCAGGGCCGGCGGGACGTCGCTCGCCCGGACATCGCCGATCGTCCCGCGGGCCGTGAGAATCGCCCGGTCCGACCCGTTGCCCAGGATCACGGACGCGCCGGTGGGCCGGTCGGGCGCGACCCGGCAGGCCGAGACGTCGACGCCGCGCCCGGCCAGCGCCTCGAGGATGAACCGCCCGAGCGCGTCGTCGCCGACGACGCCGACCAGGGTCACCGCGAGCCCGAGCCGCGCGGCGCCGCAGGCCGTGATCGCGGACGAGCTGCCGATGGTGAGCCGGACGCCCTCGACGAACCGCTCCGCCTGGCCGAAGACCGGGCGCGGGTCCGCGTCCCAGACGATCACGTCGGGGTTGACCTCGCCGACGACCAGGAGATCGACGTCGCCGCCGGCCATGTCAGTAGCGCTCGTACCAGCCGGGGCCGGGCGGCTCCGGCCGGCGCGCCGCCTGCCAGCGCGGCCGCCAGGGCGCGCCGACCTCGTCGACCAGCGAGGCCAGCCGGCCCAGCCGAGCCCGCCCCTCCGTCCCGAGGAACGCCGCGCGGTCGCCGGGGGCCATCGTCGCCGCCTCGGCCCACACGGATCGCCCCACCAGCACGCCGCTCGCGCCGGCCTCGCAGGCGACCCGCACCTGGCGCTCGAAGGTCGCGTCGTCGACCCCGCCCGAGAGCAGCACCCACGGCACCGGCGTGGCCGCGTCCAGCTCCGCGCACGCCTCGCGCCAGCGTCCCTCGTCGGTCACGCCGGCGTCGTACGGGAACTCGGCCTTCAGCACGTCCGCGCCGATCGCCGTGAGGCGGCGTGCGGTCTCGACCACCACCCGTCGCCGCGCCTCGCCGACCAGCTTCCCGCCGTCGAGGCCGAACGAGAGCGGCTCGAGGAACAGGGCCAGGTCCAGGTCGCGGCAGGCGGCGGCGACGTCGGCGACCAGCCGCTCCTGCGCCGCGGCGTTGGGCGCGTCGGGGTGGTAGTAGACGAGCAGCTTGGCGGCGGACGCCCCGAGGCGCTTGACCCGGTCCGGGCCCCAGCCGGGCAGGACGCGGCTGGCACGGGCCCCGGGCTCGCCCTCGTACCCGGTCGCCTCCACCGCGACGATCAGCCCGGCCCGTCCCGGCAGCGAGCCGTCCGCGATCGCCGGCCCGACGCCGATCTCGGGGTCGAGCAGGACGCCCGTCCCGACGGTGCCAAGCGAGCGGACGACGGCCCGCTTGAACTCGATCATCTCGCCGTCGGTCACGCGCTCCGGATCCGCCGGCCGGAGCTCCCTGCGGAGGTTCTGGCGATGGTCGAGCGCCAGCACGGTGAAGGTGCCGCTCGGCGAGCTGCACGCGTCCAGGCCGCGGACCACGCCAAGCAGGTAGGCCATCGGCGGCATCGTAGGCGCCGGACCTCCCGTGCGCAACTTCCGCGCAGCAGACCGTCCCCCGTGCGCAGACCGCGCACGCAGCATTGACAATGCGCGCACAGGCACGCAAGATCCGTGCATGCGGGAGACGGAGCGTCGCGCTCGCCTGGTCGACCACCTGCGTGCCGACGGCCGCGCGAGCGTGGCCGAGCTCGCCGACGACCTCGGCGTGACCCCATCGACGATCCGCCGCGACCTCCAGCGCCTGGCTCGCGAGGGACGCGTCGTCCGGACGTACGGCGGCGCCGCGCTGTCGCCGGGGGCCGGGACGACCAGCCGGAGCGATCCCAACCTCGACGCCAAGCGCGCGATCGCCCGCGTCGCCGCCGCCCGCGTGTCCGACGAGGGCACGATCGCGATCGGCAGCGGCACGACCGCCCTCGCCTTCGCCCGCGAGATCGCCCATCGCCGGCTGACGGTGATCACCAACGCCCTCGACGTCGCCAACGTCCTGCTCGACCGCGAGGGGATCGAGCTCATCGTCCTCGGCGGCGTCGTTCGGCCGCGGATGCACTCGATGCTGGGCCACCTCGCCGAGCTGTCCTCGCAGGAGCTGCGCGCCGACACGCTGTTCATGGGCATCGGCGCCATCAGCCTCGAGCAGGGCCTGATGAACGACTCCGTGCCGGAGATCCTGACCGACCGTGCGCTGCGCCGGATGTCGCGCTCGGTGGTGGTCCTCGCCGACGCGTCGAAGTTCGAGCAGGTCGCGCCGGGCTACGTGTTCGGCCTGGACGAGGTCGACGTGGTGGTCACCGACGAGGGCACGCCGGTCGCGACGGTCGAGGCGCTGCGGCGCCGCGGCCTCGAGGTCGAGGTGGCCCGGTGATCGAGGGCGTCGTCCCGCGCGAGATCCGCGAGGGCCCGGCCGCGATCCGCGCGACCGTGGACGCGTCGACGGACGCCCGCGACATCGCGACGCGCTGGATGGCCGGCGGCGTCCGTCGGGTCCACGTCATCGGCAACGGCACCAGCTACCACTCGAGCCTCGCGGCGGCGACGCTGTACCGGCACCGGGCGGGCGCGGAGGATCCCGTGGTCGTCCCGATGACGGCCGCCGAGTTCCTGACCTACCCTCCCGACCTCGGCCCGCGGGACGCGATCGTCGGGATCTCGTCGTCGGGCGAGTTCAAGGACGTCATCGCGGTCGCCGAGGCCGTGCGCGGACGGGTGCCGATGGCCGGCGTGGTCCACGTGCGCGACTCCACGCTGACCGGCCTCGTGCCCGAGCTCCTGGTCTCGGCCGGCGGGCCGTCGACGGTCCCGGTCATGACCAAGACCTTCTCGGCCACGCTGGTCGCCACGGAGCTGCTGCTGCTCGAGCTGCTCGGCCCGGCGCGGGCGACCCGCGAGCGGGACCGGATCCTGGACGCCGCGGACGCGGCGGACGCGGCGATCGCGGCGGCCGAGCCGCTCGTCGAGCCCGTGGCGGCCACCCTCCTCGACGCCCGCCACCTGTTCGTGACCGGCGGCGGCGTCGCGTATCCGGCCGCCCTCGAGGCCGCGCTCAAGCTCAAGGAGATGGCGCTCGTGCACGCCGAGGGCGCCGAGGTCTGGGAGATGACCTCCGGCGCCGCGACGATGCTCGGGCCGGACGCCGTCGTCATCGCCCTCGCCCCGGAGGGCCCCGCGCGATCGGCCGTCGCGGACCTGTTGCGGCACGCCGCCGACTGGGGCGCCCGGACGATCGAGGTCGGGCCGGCGCCGCTCGTCGAGACGTCGACGCTGCTGCCCGCTGGCGCGGGACGCGTCCGAGGACCACGCGCCCCTGTCCGCCGTCCCGCCGGTCGCCCTGCTGGCCTTCGCGCTGGCCAGGCTTCGGGGCCACAACCCCGACCGCCCCGACTGGATCGAGCGCTACCACAGCCAGGGTCTCCGGCACATCCTGGGCACGGACGTCACCGCCGGCGAGGAGGCCGTGCGATGACCCGGATCGTGCTCGTGGGCGCCGGCAGCGTCGAGTTCACCCGCAACCTGCTGGGCGACTTCCTGAGCTTCGAGGCCCTGCGCGACGCCGACCTCGTGCTGCACGACATCGACGCCGACCGGCTGGCCACCGCCGAGCGCATGGCGCGCTGGACGGCCGGGGCCCTGCACGCGGAGCCGAGGATCACCGCGGAGCTCGACCGGCGCACCGCGCTGGCGGACGCGGACTACGTCATCAACACCATCCAGGTCGGCGGCGCCCGGGCGACCCAGCTCGACTTCGACATCCCCGGCCGCTACGGGCTCCAGTACACGATCAACGACACGATCAACGTCGGCGGGGTGTTCCGGGGCCTCCGCTCGATCCCGGCCACGCTGGGGATCGCGGCGGACATGGCCGACGTCTGCCCCGACGCGCAGTTCCTGAACTACACCAACCCCATGGGCATGCTCGTCCGCGCCGTGGACGAGGCGGTCGGCGTCCCGGTCACCGGCCTGTGCCACTCGGTGTACTGGGCCGTCCACGACCTCGCCGGCTACCTCGGCGTCCCGTTCGCGGAGGTCGATGCGCTCTCGGGCGGCGTCAACCACCTGGCGTTCATCCTGCGCCTCGAGCACCGCGGCCGCGACCTGTACCCGGACCTGGCCGCCTTCGTCGAGGCGGGCAAGGTCCCCGAGGACGACCTGATCCGGGCCGACCTGTTCCGACGCTTCGGGTTCTTTCCGACCGAGTCGACGACGCACCAGGCCGAGTACAACCCGTGGTTCATCCCCAAGGGCCAGGTGGAGCCGTACCACGTCCCGATCGGCGAGTACCTGACGCGCGTCGCCAACCACCTCGACGAGTACGCCGAGACCAAGCGCATGCTCGACGCCGGCGAGCCGTTCGAGATCGAGCGGAGCGGCGAGTACGCGGCCGTGATCGTCAACAGCATCGTGACCGGGGAGCCGGCCCGGATCGTGGCCAACGTGATCAACGACGGCGGGGCGATGATCGCCAACCTCGCCGGGGACGCCTGCGTGGAGGTGCCCGCGCTCGTCGACGGGCTGGGCGTCCACCCGACCCCCATCGGCGCCCTGCCGCCCCAGTGCGCCGCGTACATCCGACCCGCCGTCGACTGCCAGGAGCTGACGGTCCGGGCGGCGCTCGACCAGGACCGCGACCTCGTCTATCACGCGGTCCTGACCGACCCCATCGTGCAGGCCCGCCTGACGCTGGACGAGGCGTGGCGGCTCACCGACGAGCTGATCGCCGCAGAGGGGGAGTGGCTGCCGGCCTGGCTCGGCGGATCGGCACCCGACTGGATCTAGGTTGCTCGACAGGAGGAGGCACCCCATGCTCGCGACACCCCCGGTCCCGCGGCGGCGCCTCGCCGCCATCCTCGCGGCCCTCGCCGTCGTCGTGGCGGCCTGCGGCGGCAGCACGACGCCAACCGGCGCCGCGAGCGCCGGCGCCCCGTCGGTAGCGGCAAGCGCCGAACCCCCGGCATCGACCGACACCGGCGCCTCGCCCGCGGCCAGCGCCGCGGGCTACACCGGCGGCCCGGCCACGATCACGTACTCGATCTGGGGCGACCCCCAGGAGATCGCCAGCCAGACCGCCATCGCGGAGGCGTTCCACGCGGCCAACCCGGACATCACGGTCAACGTCGACGTGTCCGACTGGGACGCCTACTGGGACAAGCTCCAGACCGGGCTGGCCGGCGGCGCGGCCCCGGACGTGTTCGCGATGGACGGGCCGCTGTTCCCCGACTACCAGGCCCGCGACGTGCTGCTCGACCTCAAGCCGTTGATCGACCGCGACGGGTACGACCTGACCCAGCTCGCCGAGCAGGGGGTCGCCGACTTCACCACCGCCGACGGCGGCCAGTACGGGATCCCGCGCGACCTGAACACGATCGTCCTCTACTACAACAAGGACCTGTTCGACGCGGCCGGGATCCCGTACCCCGACGACACGTGGGACTGGGCCAAGCTCACCGAGGTCGCCAAGCAGCTCACGAAGCCTGACGGCAACGGCGACGGCGTCCCCGACCAGTTCGGCTTCTACACCGAGACCGGGGACATGGAGAACTTCTGGCTCTCGACCGTGTGGCAGAACGGCGGCGACGTGCTCGCGCCGGACGGCAAGTCGACGGTGCTCGGGACCGACGAGGCCGCGGGCGCGATCCAGTTCGTGCAGGACCTGATCTGGAAGGACAAGGTCATGCCCGACCCGGCGGTCTCCGCCACGACCGGCGACGCCTTCGAACAGAAGCAGGCCGCCATGGAGGCCAACGGCTCGTGGCTGGTGCCGACGTTCCAGGCCGCGGACATCAACCTCGGCATCGCCCCGCTGCCCAAGGGTCCGGCCGGCCGGTTCACCTCCGTCAACCCGACGGGTGCGGTCGTGTACAAGGGCTCGAAGGCTCCCGACGCCGCCTGGGAGTTCGTCAAGTACCTGGCCAGCCCGGCGGCGCAGGAGCAGCTCATGCAGCTGAAGGCCTCGCTGCCGGTCAGCAAGGAGGTGCTCGCCGGACCCTACGCGACGTCGTTCGACGGGGCGCAGGTCTTCGCCGACAGCCTGGCCTACGCCAAGCTCAAGCCGTCGTTCAAGGGCTACGACGAGTTCACGACCACGCTCCAGGAAGAGCTCGACACGAACGTCTTCAACGCCCCCAACAAGACGGCCAAGGACGCGCTCGCGTCCGTGGTCCCGGAACTCGACGCGCTGCTCGCCGGCCAGTAGGACCCGATGGCCCTCCCGACCCGCCTCGGCGCCGTCGCACCCCGACGGCGCCGGGGGCCGCGCTCCGGAGAGGGGCGGTGGGCGCTGCTGTTCCTGGCGCCCACGCTCATCGGCCTGACGCTGCTCTCGGCCGGGCCGATCGCGGCCTCGTTCGGGATCAGCCTGACCAGCTGGGACCTGCTGCGGCCGCCGCAGTTCGTGGGCCTCGACAACTTCGTCAACCTGGCCAACGACTCCCGGTTCCTCGTCTCGCTGCGGAACACGGCGTTCTACGTGCTGCTGTCGGTGCCGATCGGGATGGTGCTGGCGCTGGGCCTCGCGCTCGCGCTCAACCAGTCCCTGCGGGGGATCGCGCTCATCCGGACCGCGTACTTCCTCCCGGTCGTCACCTCGGCGACCGCCGTCGGCCTGGTCTGGGCGTGGATCTACAGCCCGAACAACGGCCTGCTCAACCAGTTCATCGGCGTGTTCGGGCTGCCGGCCCAGAAGTGGATCAGCGACCCCTTCTGGGCGATGCCGGCGATCATCGCGATGAGCGTCTGGCAGGGCCTCGGGATCAACGTGATCATCTTCCTCGCGGGCCTCCAGGCGATCCCGCAGGAGTACTACGACGCCGCGTCCGTGGACGGCGGCGCCCGGTGGTCTCGCTTCCGGCACGTCACGCTGCCGCTGCTCACGCCCAGCATCTTCTTCACCGGAATTCTGTCGCTGATCGGCGCGTTCCAGATCTTCGACCAGGTCTACATCCTCGCCCGGCCGGGGAGGCCGACCGAGGCCACGATCACGCTCGTCTACTTCATCTACGAGAGCGGCTTCAAGTTCTTCCGCATGGGCGAGGCGGCCGCCGCGTCGTGGATCCTGTTCCTGATCGTGGCGGTCCTCACCGTGATCTACTTCCGGTCGCAGAACCGGTGGGTGCACTACCAGTGACGACGCCCGGGGCGCGAGCCGTCGCCGTCACCCTCGCCCGGCGCCGGGCCGGCCGCCCGGTGCCCGCCCGCCGGGTCGTGCTGCGGAGGAGCCGGCGGACCGTCCTCTACGCGGTCCTCATCGTCGGCGCGTTCCTGATGATGGTCCCGTTCCTGTGGATGGTCGTCACCTCGCTCAAGACCCGCGCGGAGGTGTTCGGCGCGGCGCCGCTGAGCCTGCCGACCGGCGCCCACTGGGAGAACTACGAGCGGATGTGGAACGCCCTGCCGGGCGTGACGTTCGGCACGTTCTTCCTCAACTCGCTCAAGCTCGCGCTGCTCAACACGGCGGGCCAGCTGGTCACGTGCTCGATGGCCGCCTACGCGTTCGCGGCGATCCCGTTCCGCGGCCGCGGGCCGCTGTTCGGGCTGCTGCTCGCGACGCTGATCATCCCGACCCAGGTGGTCCTCGTCCCCAACTTCATCCTGTGGCGCAGCCTGCCCAACCCGTTCAGCGAGAGCGGCAGCTTCTACGGCACCCAGGAGCCGCTGTGGGTGGGGGCGTGGCTGGGCGGCGCGTTCGGGACGTTCCTGCTGCGCCAGTTCTTCCTGGCGGTCCCGACCGAGCTCGCCGACGCCGCCCGGGTCGACGGCGCCAATCCATTGGCAGATCTTCCGCCGGATCTACCTGCCGCTCGCGAAGCCGGCGCTCGCGACGCTGGCGATCTTCACCTTCATGTGGACCTGGAACGACCTGCTCAACCCGTTGATCTACCTGCAGCACCTCGACCAGTACACGACCACCGTGGGGCTCGCGTTCTTCCAGGGCCAGTACGTCGGGAAGTGGCCGGAGATGATGGCCGGGGCCCTGGTCAGCCTGGCGCCGATGATCCTGCTGTTCGTGATCGCCCAGCAGTACTTCGTCCGCGGGATCGCGCTCAGCGGCCTCAAGGGCTGAGTCCCGTGGCCGGCGACGCGGGCGAGCGCCTGACGCTCGAGGACTTCCGACCGCGGCAGGAGCTCCGCGTGCCCGAGACCCACGTCCCGCGGCCGCGTTACCCGGCGGTCGACGCCCACAACCACCTGGGCAGCGCGTTCGCCGGCGACTGGGCGACCCGGCCGGCATCGGACCTGGCCGCCGTGATGGACGCCGCGGGCGTCGAGGCGATCGTGGACCTCGACGGGGGCTGGGGCGACCGGCTGCGGGCCGAGATCGATCGCTGGCAAGCGGCGGTCCCCGGGCGGGTCGCGGTGTTCGCGGGCCTGGACTACGCGCGCTGGGCCGAGGACCCGGCGTTCGGCGAGACGGAGGCGACGCGGCTGCGCGAGGGCGTGGCGGCCGGTGCCCGCGGGCTCAAGGTCTGGAAGCTCCTGGGGCTCCGGGCCCGGGACCCGCGGGGGACGCTGATCCCCGTGGACGACCCGCGCCTCGACCCGCTGTGGGCGACGGCGGGCGAGCTCGGCGTGCCGGTCACGATCCACGTCGCGGACCCGATCGCGTTCTTCCGCCCGCTGGACGCGAGCAACGAGCGCTGGGAGGAGCTGCGCGATCACCCGGACTGGCACTTCTGGCCGACGCGCCCGCCCGGGCGGCCCGACCTCGACGGCTTCCCGCCGTTCGACGAGCTGATCGACGGGCTCGAGGCGGTCGTCGCGCGCCATCCGGGGACCGCGTTCATCGGCGCGCACGTCGGCTGCGCGGCGGAGGACCTCGCGCGGGTGTCGACGATCCTCGAGCGCTGCCCGAACTTCCACGTCGACCTGGCGGCGCGGATCGCGGAGCTCGGCCGCCAGCCGTCCACGACGCGCGAGTTCATCATTCGCTGGGCCGATCGGGTGCTGTTCGGGACCGACATGGCCCCCGACGAGGGCTGGTGGGCCGTCTACTACCGGTTCCTCGAATCGGCCGACGAATCGTTCCCGTACGACGTCGATCCGGACGAGCCGCCGAGCCAGGGCCGCTGGCGGATCCACGGCCTCCACCTGCCCGACGACGTGCTCCGGCGCGTCTACCGCGAGAACGCCCTCGGGCTGATCCGGTTGTAAGGCGGACGGCACGCCCGCCGTGCCGTTCGTCCCTTTGACGAACAGGGCCCCCGTGGATACCATTCCGCCGATCCGTGAACCTCGTTGGCGCGAGCAGCGCGCCCGGGGTTCTTTTGTTCCAAGTCGACCAGGCGGTGGTGCGCTGACTCGCCACCGCGCCTCTGGGGTCCAGCCCGCGTGAACAGCAAGACGACCTACATCTCCAAGGACGGCCTCGCGAAGCTCCGCGCCGAGCTTGACGAGATGGTGAGCGTCCGCCGGCCGGAGATCGCGCAGCGGATCCACGACGCCAAGGAGCACGGCGACCTCTCGGAGAACGCCGAGTACGAGGACGCCAAGAACGAGCAGGCGTTCGTCGAGGGCCGCATCCAGTCCCTCGAATCGATGATCAAGAACGCCACGCTGATCGACGAGCACACCTCGACCGACCACGTCCAGATCGGCTCCACCGTGAAGGTGAAGGGCGAGGACGGGGCGGAGACGTTCATGATCGTCGGGTCCGCCGAGGCGAAGCCGGCCGATGGCCGGATCTCCAACGAGTCCCCGGTGGGCCGCGCCCTGCTGGGTCGCAAGAAGGGCGAGCAGGTCGTGGTGAAGGTGCCGGCGGGCGACTTCGCCTACACGATCGTCGAGATCAAGTAGGACCGCGCCACACCCGATCGGCCACCGTCGCCTTCGGCCGTCGGGAGCCGACGAAAGGGGTACCGAGCTTGGACTGGGCGGACGAGCTGGCCGCGAGCGTCCAGGGCCCGCAGGTCGTCAACGACTCCAAGACCCCGTCCGGGACCGTGCACGTCGGCAGCCTCCGGGGACCCGTCATCCTCGACGTCATCACGCGCGCCCTGCGCGCCCGCGGCCTCGAGACCACGCTGCTCTACGGCGTCGACGACATGGACCCGATGGACGCCCAGGCGCTCCTGTCGCCCGACGCCATCGAGCGCGAGATGGGCCGTCCGCTCGCGCACATCCCCGACCAGGCAGGCGACGGCCACGCCTCGTACGCGCGCCATCACGCCCAGACGTTCATCGACCTGTTCTCCGGCCTCGGCATCCATCCCGATCGCTACTACTGGATGAGCGACATCTACCCGACCGGGCAGATGGACCCGTACATCCGCACCGCGCTCGATCGCGCGGCCGTCGTGCGCGAGATCTACCGCCGGGTCGCGAACGTCCAGCACCCCGACCACTGGCTGCCGGTCAGCGTCGTCTGCCCGAACTGCGGCAAGGTCGGCACGACGATCTCGTCGGACTGGGACGGCGAGACCGTGGCCGTCGAGTGCCGCCCGGACCTCGTCGAATGGGCGGTCGGCTGCGGCTGGACCGGGCGGGTCGCGCCGTTCGGCGGGGCGGCGAAGCTGCCCTGGAACCTCGAATGGGCCGCGCAGTGGAGCCTGTTCGGCGTGACGATCGAGCCCAACGGCAAGGACCTCGCGACGGCCGGCGGGAGCCGCGACCGGAGCGATGCGATCGCGCGCGAGGTGTTCGAGCGCGAGCCGCCGCTGAACTTCCCGTACGAGTTCCTCAACATCGCCGGGCGCAAGATGTCGACCTCCAAGGGCCGCGGCGCGGCGGCCCACCGGTTCACCGAGGTCGTCCCGCCCGAGCAGACGCGGTTCCTGTTCGTCCGGCCCCGCCCGGAGAGCGCGATCGACTTCGATCCCGAGGGCACCGACGCCGTGCCGCGCCTGTTCGACGAGTTCGACCGGCTGGGGGCCGCGACGGCCGGCCGGGAGGTCAAGGGCGAGCTGCCGTCGGGCTACGAGTCGATCTTCCGCCACGCGCTCCTCGATCCCGAGGCGGACGTCCCCGCGGTCGCGGCCGCGTTCCGGCCCGCGTTCGCGCACCTCGCGCTGCTGGTCCAGGTGCCCGGGGTCGACGTCCACGGCCGCGTGGCCGCCGAGAAGGGCTCCGCGCTGACGGACGCGGAGGCCGCCGAGCTCGAGGTCCGGCTCGCGGCCGTCCGCCGCTGGCTCGAGGCCTACGCTCCCGAGCGCTCCCGGATCGAGATCCATCGCGACGCGCTGCCGGTCGAGGTGGACCAGCTGCGGCCCGAGCAGCGCGGCTATCTCCGGGCCCTCGCCGAGGTCGCCCGCGGCGACGCGCCGGCGACGGGGGAGCAGTGGCACGCCGCGATCTTCGCCGTGGCCGCCGACCACGGCATCGACGCCAAGGCGGCGTTCACCGCGCTGTATCTCGCGTTCCTGGGCCGGCCCAACGGCCCGCGCGCGGGCTGGCTGCTGGCGAGCCTGCCGCGCGACTTCGTGGTCCGGCGGCTCCACGACGCGGGCGAGCTGACGGAGGCGATGGCATGAGCGTCGGCGTCCAGCGGCTCCGCGAGGAGCCCGACCGCATCCGCCAGGGGGCGATCGACAAGGGCGAGGACCCGGCGGCGGTCGACCGGGCGATCGAGGTCGACGCGACCCGACGCCGTCTCCAGGCCGAGTCCGACACGCTCAAGGCGGAGCGCAACGCGGCGTCGAAGCAGATCGGCGAGGCGATCCGGGGCGGCGCGAAGCCCGACGGCCCCGAGGTCGCGGAGCTGCGGGCGGCCTCGACGCGCGCCGGCGAGCGGATCGAGGCCATCGATGCCGAGCTGGGTGCCGCCGAGACCGAGCTCGACGACCTGCTGCTCCGGATCCCCAACCCCGCCGACCCCGACGTCCCGGTCGGCGGCGAGGAGGCGAACGTCACCGTCCGCACCTGGGGCGAGCCCGCCGCGCACGAGGAGGCCGGGGCCGGCCCCGACGGCGCGCTCGTGGACCCGCCGTCCCCACTGGGAGCTGGGCGAGGCGCTCGACATCATCGACAACGTCAGGGGCGCGAAGGTGGCGGGCTCGGGCTTCCCGGTCTACAAGGGCGCCGGCAGCCGCCTCCAGCGCTCGCTGATCTCGTGGTTCCTCGACGTCCACACGGCCGAGAACGGTCTCGTCGAGGTCTGGCCGCCCGTCGTCGTGAACACGGCCTCGGCCCGCGGCACGGGGCAGATCCCCGACAAGGAAGACCAGATGTACGTCGTCACGCGCGACGAGCTGTACCTGGTGCCCACGGCCGAGGTCCCGGTCACGAATCTCCACCGCGACGAGATCCTCGAGGCGGCCGAGCTCCCGATCCGCTACGCCGCCTACACCCCGTGCTTCCGGCGCGAGGCGGGCGCCGCCGGCAAGGACACCCGCGGCATCCTGCGCGTCCACCAGTTCGACAAGGTCGAGATGGTGCTGTTCGAGAAGCCCGAGGACAGCGAGGCGGCGCTCGAGTGGATCACGGAGCGCGCGGAGATCCTGCTGCAGCGGCTGGGCCTCCCGTACCGGGTCGTGCTCATGAGCACGCGCGAGCTCGGCTTCGTCCAGCGCAAGAAGTACGACCTCGAGGTCTGGGCGCCGGGCGCGGAGCGCTGGCTCGAGGTCAGCTCGTGCTCCAACTTCGGCGACTACCAGGCGCGCCGCATGGCGATCCGCTACCGGCCGACGCCGGGCGCGAAGCCCGAGCTCGTCCACACGCTCAACGGATCCGGTCTCGCGCTGCCGCGGATCGTCGCGGCCCTCCTCGAGGCCTACCAGCGGCCGGACGGCTCGATCGAGGTCCCCGAGGTCCTGCGTCCCTACACGGGCACGGCTACGATTGGCCCCGCCGGCGGCCTGACGCCCGTCGCCGATCGGCAGCGGCAGCCTGAGCACCGCGGGCTCGCGGGAGTCGCCGGCCGCCGCCTTGCCCCAGGAGACGATCCCGTGACCGACAAGCCTCCGTCCGCGGGCCAGCCGGCCCCCGCCGCCGAGCCGGACCCGGCCCCGGCCGCCGACGCCCCGACCGAGACCCTCGTGCTCACCGCACCGCCCGCGGTCGCGCCCGTCGCGCCCAGCCAGGCCGAGACCGCGCTGGCGATCGATCCCAAGGACGTCGAGCGGCTCAACGCGATGGTCGACCACTACGTCGACGGCGTGACCTCGCTCGACCTCCACGGTCCGGACTTCCAGAAGAAGGTCGACGACATCCGGACGATGGGCGACGAGGACATCCGCGCGTCGGCGTCGGTGTCCAACCAGCTCCTCGAGAAGCCGCTCGCCTCGGTGAATCAGGGCGGCCTGACCGAGGCGTCGACCGTCAGCCGGTCCCTGCTCGACCTTCGCCACACCGTCGAGGGCCTCGACCCGGGACACCAGGGCGACCTGTTCAGCCCCAAGAAGCTGCTGGGCATCCTGCCGTTCGGCGCGGGCGACCGCGTTCGTGACTACTTCGACAAGTACCGGTCCAGCCAGGGCCATCTGAACGCGATCATCGAGTCGCTGTACTCGGGGCAGGACGAGCTGCGCCGGGACAACGCGGCCATCGTCGGCGAGCAGCAGCGCCTGTGGGAGGTCAACGGGCGGCTCCGCCAGTACATCTACATGGGCCAGCAGCTCGACGCGCGGCTCGTCGAGCGCATCGCGGCCGTCGAGGCGACGGATCCCGAGCGGGCGATGGCGCTCAAGCAGGACCTCCTGTTCTACGTCCGCCAGAAGGTGCAGGACCTCGCGACCCAGCTCGCGGTCGGAGTGCAGGGCTACCTCGCCCTCGACCTCGTCCGCAAGAACAACCTGGAGCTGATCAAGGGCGTCGATCGAGCGACGACCACGACCGTGTCGGCGCTGCGGACGGCGGTGATCGTCGCCCAGGCGCTGGCCGACCAGAAGCTCGTGCTCGACCAGATCCAGGCCCTCAACACCACGACCGAGGGCCTGATCGTGGGCACCTCGCAGATGCTGCGCGACCAGTCCGGGCGGGTGAACGAGCAGGCGGTGTCGGCCACCGTCGGGATCGAGAAGCTCCAGGCCGCGTTCACCAACATCTACGCGACGATGGACGAGATCGACACGTTCAAGCTCGAGGCGCTCGACAACATGGCGACCACCATCGGCGCCCTCGAGGGCGAGCTGACCAAGGCGCAGACGTACCTGGACCGGGCCCGGGATCCGGGCGCGCCGACTGCCGAGGGTGACGGGGACCTCAAGATCCGCTGAGCGCGGCGCCGGGCGTCGATCGCGGTCGCCGCGCTGGCGGTCGTCGGTAGGATGGGGAGCCGTGACGGGCTGGTCGCATCGGGGATCCCGATCGGGCCCGCGCCAGGGAGGATGAGCGATGGACCCGCAGCAGCCGCCCGACGCGCCGCCGCCGAACGAGCCGCCCGCCCCCGAGCCGCCGCCCGACGCCGCGACGTCCGCCCCGAGCCCGGCACCCGATGCCGCACCGACTCCGCCCGTCCCGCCGCCGGCGGCCCCGACCCAGCCGCCCGCGAGCCCGCCTCCGGCGGCCCCGCCGGTGGCCCCGGCGCCGGCCCCGGTGCCCGTCCCGGCCGCGCCGTCCACGTGGCAGGCGGCGCCGGTCGAGGCGGCCCCGGGCCCGATGCCGGGCGTCGGGTTCGCGCCCCACGTCGGCCGCCTGATCGCCTACATCATCGACGGCTTCATCATCGGCATCGTGGTGACCGTGGTCGCGGTGATCCTGACGCCGATCCTGATCGCCGGCGCCGATTCGGACAACACCGGGGCGCTCGCGGCGACGGTGTTCCTGTACACGTTCGTCGTGCTGCTCGTGTCGGTGAGCTACTTCCCGTTCTTCTGGGCGCGCGGCGGCCAGACGCCGGGGATGGGGCTGTTCAAGCTGCGCGTCGTGCGCGATTCCGACGGCGGCAGGATCGGCGGCGCGACCGCGGTGATCCGGCTCATCGGCCTCTGGATCAGCTTCATCGTCTTCTACCTCGGGATCATCTGGATCCTCGTCGACAAGCGGCGCCGCGGCTGGCACGACCTCATGGCCGGCACGGTCGTCATCCACCAGCCCTGACCGGCGCGCCTGGGTTGACCCTCGGGGAGCGACTCCGGGAGCACGGTCTCGAGCTGCCGTCCGGCCACCGCCTCGTCTCGCTCGCGGACGAGCCGGACCTCCGCCATCCGCTGGGCGACTTCAACGTCGCGGTGTGGCCGGAGTTCATGCTCCATGACCCGGTCGCCAACGCGCTCTGGGACCACCTGTTCGAGGACTTCGCCGCCTTCCAGTGCTGCCTGTTCGACGGCGACGGCGCGCTGGTCGCCGGCCTGAACTCGGCGCCGCTCGCCTGGGACGGCACCGACGCCGGCCTGCCGCACGGCTGGGACGAGCAGTTCCAGCGCTCCGTCGACGGCCTCGCGGCGGGGGCGGCGCCCGACACGCTCGGCGCGCTCCAGATCGTGGTCGGGCCGGAGCGGCAGGGCAGCGGCTACTCGGGGCTGATGCTGGCCGCGATGCGCGCGAACGCGCGGCTGCACGGGTTCCGGGCGCTGATCGCGTGCGTCCGTCCCAACCGCAAGGTCGAGCACCCGCTGGAGCCGATCGAGGCCTACGTGCGCCGGACGCGCGACGACGGCCTGCCCGAGGACCCCTGGATCCGCGTCCACGTCCGCGCCGGCGGCCGGGTCGTCCGCCCCGTGCCTGACTCGATGACCATCCGCGGCACGATCGCCGAGTGGCGGGAGTGGACCGGGCTCGACTTCCCGATGAGCGGCGACTACCTGCCCGACGGCGCGGCGTCGCCGGTGCACGTCGACCTCGAGGCCGACCAGGGCGTGTACGACGACCCCAACGTCTGGGTCGTGCACGACCTCCACTGAGCGCGCGACCGCCCGTCGGCTAGGGCGCCGCCTCGATCTGGGCGCTCGCGGTCATGTTCCAGCGCAGGCCGTCGGGCACCGTGCCGGTCGGCACGAGCACGACGGTGTAGACGATGTCGCCCGCCGACGACTCGCCGAACGGCGAGATCGACTCGACCGTCGCCGGGATGTCCACGTCCTCGAACGCGTCGACGTTGACGGTCGCCTTGGCGCCCACGGCGAGCCGCCCGATCGCCGCCTCGTCGAGATCGATCGTCTCGAACCGCCAGCCGGACGGGTCCGCGATCCGAACGACGGGGTCCGGTGCCGAGACGGTCTGGCCGACGACCGCGTCGAGCGACGCGACAACCCCGGCGATCGGGGCCGTGAGCGTCAGATCGTCGAGCGCGGCCTTGGCCCCGGTCACCGCCGCGTCCGCCCGGTCCCCCTCGGCCTCCGCGGCCGTGACGGCGGCGTTCGCCGACGTCGACGCCGGCGCGCGCCGCATCGAGCTGCGCCCGCGCCTGGTCGAGCGCCGCCTCGGCTCGATCGACTTCGGCGTTCGCGGCCCGTCGGGCCGTGCCGCCCGACGGGGTCCCGTCGCGGGTCGCGTCCGCCGTGTCCGCCGCCGCCCTGGCCTGGGTCACCCCGAACCGCGCCGCGTCCAGCTGGGCGGCTGCCTGCGTCGCGCCGGCCTTCGCCTGGGTGACCGCCGCGTGCGCCGCCGCCGCCGACGCCTCCGCCTCCGCAACCGCCGCGGCGGCCTGGGCGTCGTCCAGCCGGAGCAGCGGCTGCCCCGCCGTCACGGTGTCGCCCTCGGCGACCATCACCTCGGCGACGACCCCGCCCGCGCCGGGCGCGGCGAGCTCCACGTGGTGGACCGGGACGGCCCGCGCGTCGGACGTGATGGTGTTGGATTCGGCCACGGGCGGCACGGTCGCGGACGGCTCGGCACCCGTCGACCCGGTCCCGCCGCCGCGGCCGGTGACGAACCAGAGGCCGGCCGCGACGGCGACGACCACCACGACGAGCGCGATCAGGCGGTTGCGGGTCATCGTCGGTCAGGCTCCCTCATTCGTAGGCCAGGATCTCGCGGACGGCGAGCCGGCTGGCCCGCCACGAAGGCAGCAGGCTCGCGACGGCGGCGAGCACGAGCACGATCACGCCCCACGCGATCATGCCCTCGACCGAGTACGCCCACGACAGGGGCCGGTCGACGAAGACGTTGCCGAGGGCGTCGGAGAGCACCTTGCTCACGGGCAGCGACACGAGGACGCCGAGGGCCCACGACAGCGCGCCGATCAGGATCCCCTCGGCGAGGAAGATCAGCAGGACCGACCGGTCGGAGGCGCCCACGGCGCGCAGGACGCCGATCTCGCGCGATCGCTCGACCACGTTGATCGTCATCGTGCCGGTGAGCCCGAGGCCGCCGACCACGCCCAGCAGCACGGCCATCGTCGACAGGAACAGCACGAGGATGTTGAACAGCAGCTCCTGGGACTCGCGGATCTCGCCCGACGTCGTCGTCGCCGCGACCTTGATGCCGGCGCCCTCGAGCCGGCCGCGGACCGACGTCGCCAGCGCGTCCTGGGCCGCCGCGTCCAGCCCGGGCTCGCCGACGATCATCAGCACGCCCGCGCGCCCGACCTCGCTCGTCGCCCGCTCGAGCGCCACGTCCGGCATGTAGAAGAACGGCCGTCGGGTGGGGGACTGGACGATGCCGACCAGCGTCCACGTCGTGTCCTTGCCGTCGATGCGGAGCGTCACGGCGTCGCCGACGTCGAGGTCCGGGTTGTCGTCGCGCACGTTGGCGGTCGCGACCAGCGCGTTGCCGTCGTCGGGCACCAGCCAGCGGCCCTCCTGGACCGTCGGCCGCACGGTCTGCGCGTTCGCCGGCAGCCCGAACGCGATCACCTGCGGCCCCTCGGTCCCGCCGGCATCGACCACGCCGGTCGATGCGAACCGCCACGGCTCCGCCGCGACCACGCCGGGGACGGCCATCGCCTCGTTCACGAGGACGTTCGTGCGCTCGGTCGTCGCCAGCTCGACCTGGACGTCGTAGGCGAAGTAGGCGAGCGTGTCGTCGAGCGTCTTCACCAGCGACGCGCGGACCGCGAACACCGACATGAAGATCGCGCCGCCCAGGCCGAGCGCGGCGAGGGTGAGGACCAGCCGGCCCTTGCGGCGGAACGTGTTCCGGATCGAGAGCAGCGTCGGGCGCGGCAGGCCGCGGATGTCGCGCAGCAGGCGGTCGAACCGTCCGTGGCCGAAGCGGTCCGCGATCCCGGTCGATGCCAGCGCCTCGCGCACGGTGATCCGGACGCCGCGGGTGATCGGGACGAGCGCGGCGAGCAGCGGGACGACGAGCCCGATGCCGACCTCGAGCGCGACGACCTCGGGCGGGATCGAGACCCCGACGATGTCGAAGTTGGCGAGGCCGGCGGTGAACTGGGCGAAGGCGTAGGCGCCGATGGCGGCGAGCGGCAGCGCGACCGCCAGCGCGAGCACGGCGTACGCGAGCACCAGCACGAGGTACAGGCCCGCGATCTGGCCGTTCCGGGCGCCGATCGCCTTCATGATCCCGATCTGGCGCGTCTGCTGGGCGAGGATCGCCGAGACGGTGTTGACGACGAGGAACCCGGACACGATCAGGGCCAGGGCGCCGATGAACCCGAGCACGAGGAAGAACCCCTGGAGCAGGTCGTTGGCCGGATGGCGGCCGGGCACGGGCACGTACGAGCCGAACACCGGGATGCCGGCCCGCTCGATGCGCGTCGAGACCTCGTCGACGACGGCGCGGATCCCGTCCTGGTCGAGCGTCGGGTCGTCGACCTTGATGTGGAGCTCGTCGAAGGTCGCGTCGAAGCCCAGGTTCTCGAGCGTCTCGGGCGTCACGTGTCCGGCCACCCGGCCGGCGTAGAACGCGGGCGCAGCGCCGACCTCGTGCGAGATCCCGAGCACCGACAGGTCGTGGACCTTGCCGTCCTGGGTCTGGACGCGGAGCGCCTGGCCCTCGGTGAACGGCTGCAGGACGAGCGAGCTGCGCTCCATGACGACCTGGTCCCGATCGGGCGGCCAGCCGCCCGACTGCGACGTGACGAGGTCGAGGTGCTGGTCGTTGAAGTCCGGGATCGCGGTGAGCTGCATCTCCCGGTACGAGCCGTCGTCGTTGAGCAGGCGCACGGTGACGCTGCGGCGGGCCTCGGCGTCCGCGATCCCGTGCATGTCCCGGATGCTGTCGACGAAGCCCTCGTCGAACGGCCCGGCGAAGACCAGCGCGGACGACGGCTTGCTGGCCTCGTACGCGGTCGTCAGGCCTGCCTGGAGCATCGCGTTGGCGCCGGCGATGGTGCCGACGGCGAACACGCCCACGGCGATCGAGAGCACGACGAGGACCGAGCGGATCGGATGGCTGGCGAGGTCCCGGATGGCCTTGCGCCAGCGGACGCTACGCACCCGCGGACCCGCTGCCGGTCGCGGCCACCGTCGGCGGCCCGGTTTGCACCTCGCCGTCGTCGATCGTCCCGTCGAGGATCCGGCCGTCGGCCATGTGCACGGTCCGGCGCGTGCGTCGGGCGAGCTCCGCGTCGTGGGTCACGGTCACGATCGTCCGGCCCTGGTCCACCAGCGACTCGAACTCCGCGAACACGATGTCGGCCGTGGCCGAGTCGAGGTTGCCGGTCGGCTCGTCGGCGACGATCAGCGGCGGGTCGTTGGCGAGCGCCCGGGCCACGGCCACGCGCTGCTGCTGGCCGCCCGAGGTGCTCGACGGGAGCTTGCGTGCCTGGTCGGCCATCCCGACCCGCTCCAGCAGGTCCATCGCGCGGTCGTGGCGCTCGCGCGGCGTCCACAGCCCGCCGAAGTCCATCGGCAGCATCACGTTCTCGACCACGGTCAGCGTCGGCAGCAGCTGGAAGAACTGGAAGATCACGCCGATCGTGCGGCCGCGCCATTCCGCGGTCTTGCCCTCGGACAGCTTGGCGAGGTCCTGGCCGGCGACGGTCACGGTGCCGCCGGTGGCGCGGTCGATGCCGGTGATCATGTTCATCAGCGTCGACTTGCCGCAGCCCGACCGGCCCACGACCGCGATGAACTCGCCCGCGTCCACCTGGAGGTCGACGCCGTCGAGCGCCCGGAACGGCCCCGCGTCCGTCACGTAGTCCTTGACCACGGTGCGCAGGTCGATCAGGTGCTGGCTGCCCGGGGCCGGACCGTCCTGGCCGACGCCCCCGTTCGTGCCGTTGCGCGATCGGCGAAACACGTCGGCTCCCGAATGCCCAACCCGGTTGGCGAGCAGGTCCGGCGTTCCGGCCCTGCCGCGGCGGAGTCTATCCCGGGCCGATCGAATCGGGTGCCGTGGACGCCGCTCGTATACTCCATGGGAGTATGGACCACGCCACCCACGACGCCGAGCAGCACGCCGCCAGCCTGAACCGGACGGCCTTCCAGGCCACGGTCCACTGCCTGACCGGCTGCGCGATCGGCGAGGTGCTGGGGCTGGTCATCGCGACGGCCCTCGGCTGGCACGACCTGCCGTCGGTCCTGCTCGCGATCGTGCTCGCGTTCGTGTTCGGCTACGCGCTGACGATGCGCCCGCTGCTCGCAGGCGGTGTCGGCTACCGGCAGGCCGTCCGCACGGCGCTCGCCGCGGACACCGTGTCGATCACCGTCATGGAGCTCGTCGACACGGCGATCGTGCTGCTGATCCCGGGCGCGATGGCCGCCGGCCTCGTCGACGGCCTGTTCTGGGCCAGCCTCGCCGTGGCGCTCGCGATCGCCTTCGTCGTCGCCCTGCCCGTGAACCGCTGGCTCATCGCCCGCGGCCTCGGCCACGCGGTAGTCCACGGCGAACACTAGGGCTCGAATGCCGCTGTTATCCTCGCCCGCGGAGCGGTGGCCGAGTGGTTGAAGGCGGCGGTCTTGAAAACCGCAGGGCGCAAGCCCCGGGGGTTCGAATCCCTCCCGCTCCGCCACGAATGGCAGCACCACCGAGCTCCGGGTCGACTCGGCCGTCAAACGGCGACCGTGGGAGCGGCCCTCGGGCCGGTTCCCACGGTCGGACGGCGGGTGATGACGTGCCGTCGCTAGATCACGATCGGATCAGGACGGCGACGGGCTCTGGGCCGCGTCCTCCGGGCGCAGATCGATCGTCGCTGCATAGGCGTCGAAGATCGCCTTGGCGTCGCTGGCCTCGCTGAGCAGCGTGAAGAGGTACAGGCGCCCGCCGGCGACAACGGTCGCCTCGATCTCGCCGGGGCAATCCAACGAGATCCGCCCCGGTTGTCCATCGATCGTGACCTCGGGTAGCTCGCTGCGCGGTGCACCGCAGACGCTGCCGGGTTCGTAATGGACAACGGACTGGTCGACCCAATCATCGATCGTCACCCCATCCGGGACCTCCGTGGATGAGCCCCGGAAGGTACCGACGATGAAATCAAACTGCGGGTAGTCCTCCTGGTTGACGCGAGGATCCCAGACCTCCGTCGCCGGCTGGATCTCGGAGCCGGCTGGATATCCGATCGAGAAGCCGTTGAGTGACGAGACATAGGTCTGCGTCAGGTCGGGAATGCCCGCCGGCTGGGCCGGCGACGGCGTCGGCGAGGGGCTGGGCGACGGGCTGGGCGACGGGCTGGGCGAGGGGCTTGCAGTGGGTTGGCCGCCGACGCCCGATCCGTCCGATGGGCGTGGCAGGACGTTGATGGCGACGACGCCGACGCCGACCACGAGGACCGCGGCGACGACTGCTCGAAGGAACATGCTCACGGGTGTTGCCCTCCGCGCCGGCCACCAGGCACGGCGCTGTCGAGTCGTGTGGATCTCCTCGAGGGCGGACAGCACGGCACGGTCGGACATTCGCGTCGGGCCGTCATCGAGCCAGGCTCGGGCGGTCCGATCGAACTCGTTCTCGTTCATGCCATCCGCTCCCGGGACGCGATGCTTGTCGTCCGGTCATCGGCATCGAGTGCCGCCCGGAGGGTTGACGTTGCGTAGCGGAGCCTCGACCTGATCGTTTCGGTCGGGACGCCGAGGTTCTCGGCGATCTCCCCGACCGACCAGCCGAGGTAGTGGTGCAGGACGAACGCCGCGCGTTGCTCCGCCGGCAGCCGGCGGAACCCTCGATCCAAGCGAGTCGCGCGTCTCGACACTCAACGTGGTATCCGGCGTCGCAGGCCCGTCCATGGGCAGGACCACGACGTTGGCGGACCACTTCGAGGCGCGCTTCGCCTCGGCGTAGCAGGCGTGGACCAGGATTCGATGAATCCACGCCTCGAAACGCTCGATGTCGCGGAGCGCGGGAAGCTCCCGCCACGCCGTGACGAGCGTCTGCTGGACGGCATCCTCGGCACGCCCGACGTCACGCAGGATCCGATGCGCGACGGCGAACAGCCGGTCAGCCGAGCCGCGGGCGATGGAGGCGAACGCCTCCTCGTCCCCGGACCGCGCCGCTTCGACGAGCGCGAGGTCCATCCATCCGGCTCCCTCTTCGCGGCCCTGGGCGGGACGCTTCACCCACTATGAGTTGGCGGATCGGGAATCGGGGTGAAAATCGCGCGCGGTGTCCAGAGACGCACCGGCGCCTCGATCGCCCAGCGGTTCAACGAGCGCGCCGCTGCGACGGTTGTGACCGAACCGCAACCCCTAGTACCGAGGTCAGGCTGCACGGCACGCGCTGCGGTGGTATGACACGCGCAACCGGTCCGACGCGGAAGTCGGGCGGGAGATCGAAGGGACGCGATGCGCCAGCGCTGTCAGCACGCCGAGACCATGCAGCCGGTCGGAGAGCCGAAGGACGTCTGCGAGGCGTGCGTCGTCGAGGGCACCAAGTGGGTCCACCTTCGCGAGTGCCTGGTGTGCGGCCAGACGCTGTGCTGCGACAACAGCCCGCGGCGCCACATGCGCGGCCACTGGCAGAGCGTCGGGCACGCGGTCATGAAGGGTGTGTCCCCGGGCGACGACTGGACCTGGTGCTTCTCGCACGACGCACCGATCCGCCAGGGCGCCGACGGCTGGGACACCTACGACGCGTTCCTCGAGGCCGGCGTCCCCGTGATGGCCGCCCATATCGCGACGGGTGCGTCGATCCCGCGGCCCGACTACTTCACCGCCGACGACTTCCCGCTTGGCGACTGGGTGGGCTACGTCCGCGAGCTGCGCGCCGACAAGGAGCTCGATCCGGCCGACGAGGACGCGATCGAGGCGATCCCCGGCTGGTCCTGGGGCGGCGGCGGATGACGCGGCGACCCGGCAACGCGGGCGGCAGGGGCGGCTGACATGGACGGCGGCCGGTCGTTCGGTGAGGCACGCGAGCCGACTCGGTTCGCCGCCTTCGACGGGCTGGTCGAGACGTGCCGCCGGACCCGGGCGGCCCTGGTCGCCGTGGTCCACGAGCGTTCGGGCGACGGCGACCTCGTGCGGGCCGTGATCGCGGACGACGGGCTGGCCCACATCGACGCCGTGCGGGCCGGGCTGACCGCCCTCGCCCGGACCGGACAGTTCGAGGCCGCCGAGCTGCGCGACCTCGTCCGACGCGAGGGGATCACCGAGCGGCCGCGAAGCGGTCCCGACGCGGTCGCGGCGGCCGCCGAGGCCGAGCACAACCGGCCGCCGCTGCGCCCCGCGGACACGGCCCAGCTCATGGCCGCCGGCCACGCCCGGATCGTGTTCTCCGTGATCCCGACGCTCCCGCCCGAGGCCGTCACCTGGCCGCGGGCCCACCGCACCTACGCGGACATCCCGACCCCGCGCTCCGAGGCGGAGCTGTTCGAGCGCGTCGACGAGCTCGCGAGGGTCCTGTGGCGGGTCGCGGAGGGCCGGCACCGGCGCGACGAGCCGATGCGCCGGGCGCTCGCGTTCTACGAGGCGGGCTCGCGGCTCTCGCTCCGAGGCGGTTTCAGCGCCGCCTGACGCCTCCGGGCGATAGGACCAGGCCCCCGCGCTTCACAGAACCTGCCTATGACCGGTGGTGCGTCGGTGACCCCGCGCACCGATGTGACCATTAGGTCATCCCCACGCGGCGACGCGCACGCGTACGGTCGCGCCTCGACATCCACCACGGAACGAGGTGCCGTGACGTCCCTACCGCGATCGGCAGGCGCGCTGACGAGGCCGGTCGTCCGTCCACCGAACCGACCGTCGCGACAGCTCGGGCGCCCGCCGCGCCCGTTCCTGCTGTTCATCGTGTACGGCGTGTTCCTGGTGATCGTCGGGGTGACCGCCACCGCGCAGGTCATGCTCGCCTCGGTGCACGTCTCGACGTCCGCCCTCAACCAGGCCGTCGGCACCGATACCCAGGTCGTCCGCGGGTTCGTCAACGACCTGCTGACGCCGGCCGACCTGACCGGGCCGAGCATCACCCCGGAGCGCCTGGCCACGCTCGAGGCCGGCCTCCGGTCGTTCGTCACGCCGCGAGGCATCATCCGGGCCGAGATCCGGCGTCCGGACGGCACCGTCCTCGCCAGCGACGCCTCCGTGGCCGGGTTCCGCGTCCCGGACTCCGCCGACTGGCGGACGGCCCTGGCCGGCCAGACCGCGGTCGCGCTGGTCGCCGTGGCGCAGAGTGAGGCGGCCCCCGGCGACCTGGGGACCGAGACCGTGCTCCGCGAATACCTGCCGCTGATCCAGGACGGCGACGTCGTGGGCGTGGTGGGGGCATGGCGCGACGCGACGCCGATCATGTCCGCGATCGACAGCGCGCGGCGGGACGTGATGGTCGTCACGGTCGGTGCCGCCATCGCGGCGGCGGGGGTGCTGTACCTCGTCTTTCGCGCCGCCCAGGAGCGGATCTCGAACCAGACGGTGGCCCTGATCGAGGCGACCCGCCGCGACCCGTTCACCGGGATGCTCAACCACGGCGCGCTGGTCGAGACGATCGGCGCGGCGATCGAGCGCCTTCGCGGGACGGGCAACGGCCTCGAGATCGCGATCCTCGACATCGACAACTTCCGGATCCTGAACGACACCTGGGGCCACGCCGCGGGCGACGAGGCCATCCGCGCGGTCAACGGCCTCCTCGAGACGCTCGTCGAGCCGTCGCTGGCGGTCGGGCGCTACGGCCCGGACGAGTTCCTGGTCGCGGTCGAGGGGCCCTCGGTGGGGACGCTGGCGTCGCGCGCCGAGGCCGTCCGCGACGCGCTCGGCGCGGTCCGGCTCAAGTTCGGCGACAGCAACGACCTGCCGCTCACGATCAGCGGCGCCGTCGCCCGGTTCCCCGAGGACGGCGACTCGGTGACCGAGCTCCTGGCCAGCGCGGCGGTCACCCTGCGCGAGGCCCGGGCCGGGGGCGGCGATGCGATCCTCGTGACCGGCGCCGAGCCCGAGGTGGTCGGCCCGTCGCACACGTTCGACGTGTTCCAGGGCCTGATCCTCGCGGTCGACGCCAAGGACCGCTACACCAAGCGCCACTCCGAGGACGTGGCGCGGTACGCGATGTTCATCGGGTCGAAGGTGGGCATCGGCGCGGACGAGATCGGCACGCTGCGCCTCGCCGGCCTCCTCCACGACGTGGGCAAGATCGGGATCCCGGACCAGATCCTGCGGAAGCCGGGCAAGCTGACCGACGGCGAGTACGACATCGTCAAGCAGCACGTGGCGCTGGGCGACTCGATCCTCCGCGACCTGCCCGACCTCGACGCGATCCGCGCGGGCGTCCGCCACCACCATGAGCGCTGGGACGGCCGCGGCTACCTCCATGCCCTCGCCGGCGACGACATCCCGCTGCTCGCCCGGATCCTCGCGGTCGCAGACACGTTCTCGGCGATGACGACGAGCCGCCCGTACCGCAAGGCGCTGGACCTGCGCGAGGCCCGGCTGCGGCTCGAGGATGCGGCCGGGACGCAGCTCGACGAGCGACTGGTTGCCGCGTTCCTCGACGGGCTCGAGACCGACGCGAACCCGCCGCTCCCCGGGGACGAGGCCGCGGGCCGCCTGTGGCTGCCGGGGGCGAGGGTCGCGTGATCCGGCGAGCGGCCGCCGCTGGCCGCGGCGGCGTTCGTGCTGGGGGGCCTCGCGGCCGCGCCCGGCCTCGGCGTCTCCGCTGGCGCCGGCTGCGGGCGACCCGGGGGCGCCGGGCATCCTGGGGATCAACATCCTGCCGGTGCCCGCTGCCCGATGTGTACTCGGTCGTCCACGATCGAAAGCTGCGCGTCGAGCGGCCGGGCGTCCTGGCGAACGACATCGACGCCGACGGCGACAGGCTCGAGGCGAAGCTGTCCAAGGGCCCCGACCACGGCCACCTGGACCTCAACCACGACGGCGGGTTCGACTACGAGCCCGACCACGGGTTCACGGGCATCGACACCTTCACCTACCTCGCCCACGACGGGACCATCGGCGTCGGTGCGCTGGTCACGATCACGGTCACCAACGTGGCCCCGAACGGCCGCAACGACCACTACTCGACCAAGGAAGGCGCCAAGCTCCACGTCGACCGGCCGGGCGTGCTCAAGAACGACGACGACGCCGACGGCGACAAGCTGAAGGCGAAGCTGGTCAACGGTCCCGACCACGGCAAGCTGGACCTGCACGACGAAGGCGAGTTCGACTACGAGCCCGCGCACGGGTTCTCGGGCACGGACGTGTTCACCTACCGGGCCGTGGACGGTGCCGACCAGTCGGTGGTCATCCGCGTCGTGATCGACGTCGCGCCGAAGGCGACGCCGCCGCCGACCGCCGCGCCGACGCCGTCGCCGGTCGCGACGCCCGACCCCACACCGAAGCCGACGCCCAAGCCGGACAAGACCGACGATCCCAAGCCCGATCGCACCCGCGAGCCCCACCCGACCGACGCGCCTGATCCCGGCCGGGGATCGGGCGGCAGCGGCGGTGGATCGGGCGACAGCGGCGGGGGGTCGGGCAAGGGCGGCAACGGGCCGGGCGGACCGGCACCGTCCACGGCCCCGGTGACCGGCACGATCGGGCGGCCGGTCATCGCCCCGGGCGACCAGATCGGCCTCGCCCGGGCGGCCTCCGATACGACGACCGGGAGCACCGCCGCCTTCGACGCCGGGATGGTGGCCGCGTTCGACGGCTTCGCCTGGCAGGTGCCGGCCCTCGCCCTGTCCGTTCCCGGCCTGATCGTGGTCGTGGCGGTCTTCCTCCAGGTCGTCGGCGGCCTCGCGTGGCTGCCGGTGATCCGGCGCCGCCTGGGCGGCGACGGCTTGACGGGCTCCGATCGACGCCCCTAGACTCCCGCCCACATCGCGAATAGCGGCTTTGATCGGGACGAGTACCCGTCGAGCGCCAATCCAGAGACCCGGCGGCTGGTGTGAGCCGGGATGGCGGCGGCGGCGAATGGACCCGGGAGCCACCGGACCGAACGCGAGGCGGCGCGAGCCGCGAACGACAAGTAGGCTCCGGCGCAGAGCGCCAGCGATACAGGGCAGCGCCGATCGATCGATCGGGTGGCGACACCCGAACGGTCCGCCGGTCAGAGTGCGGCACACCGCCGAACGAGGGTGGCACCGCGGAAGGCACGACCTTTCGTCCCGATGAGATGAAGGTCGTTTCTTGATTCTCGGGCGCCGCCGGCGCCCGAGGGACGAGCCACCCGAAGGACGGACCCGATGACGGACCCGCTGAGCCTGACCGAAGCCAAGCGCCTCGCCGGCACGGCCGACACGATCCTGCTCCGCGCGTCGCGCAGCGCGGACCTCGAGACGCCGATCGGCGCGTTCCTCCGCCTCGACGACGGGACGACGCCCGCCTACCTGCTCGAGTCCGTCGAGGGCGGCGATCGCCTCGGTCGGTACAGCTTCCTGGGCATCGGCCCGCGACGCCTGCTCGAGGTGACCGACGGCGTGGCCCGCACCACGACCAGGCCGGTCAGCGTCGACAGCTACTCGCCCGACCTCCCCGTGACCACGACCGAGGTGCCCGACCCCCTGGCCGCGCTGCGCGCGTTCGTGCCCCGGCGCCGCGTCCTGCCGACCGAGGGCATGCCGCGCTTCACCGGCGGCGCGGTGGGTGCGCTCGCCTACGACGCGACGTCGTCGTTCGAGCCGTCGGTGCCGCGGCCCGAGAAGGACCCGGTGGGCGTGCCGCTGGCGTCGTTCATCGAGACCGACCTCGTGCTCGTGTTCGACCACCTCAGCCACCAGCTGTCGGCCATCGCCTCGTTGCACACCGATGCCCCCGACTTCGAGGGCCGCTACCGGATCGCCGAGCGAGCGATCTTCGAGGCCCTGGAGCGGACCGCACGGCCCAGCCGGGCCGAGATGACGGCGGCGTTCGGCCGCTCGACCGAGACCGACGGGGCGGCCGCCGCGGCCGCGTTCCGGGAGGTCGACATCTCGCTCGGGCGGGACCAGTACATCCAGGCCGTCGAGCACGCGAAGGACGCGATCGCCGCCGGCGAGGCGATCCAGGTCGTGCTCGCCCGTCGCCAGTCGTTCGAGCTGCCCAACGGCACCGACGGCGAGCCCATCGACGGCATCGCCCTGTACCGCGCACTGCGCCGCGTGAACCCGTCGCCGTACCTGTTCTTCACCCGCACGCCCAACTTCGAGGTCGTCGGCGCGAGCCCGGAGCTGCTGCTCCAGGTCGTCGGCGATCGCATGACCACGCACCCCATCGCCGGCACGCGGCCGCGGGGAGCGACGCCCGCGGAGGACGATCGGCTCGCCGACGAGCTGCGCGGCGATCCCAAGGAGCGCGCCGAGCACGTGATGCTCGTGGACCTCGGCCGCAACGACCTCGGCCGCGTCGCCCGACCGGGCACGGTGACCACCAGCCAGTACATGGAGGTGGAGCGGTACAGCCACGTGCTCCACCTCGTGAGCCACGTCGAGGCGAAGCTGCGGCCCGACCTCGACGCGCTCGACGCGCTGCGGGCCGTGTTCCCGGCCGGGACCCTCACCGGAGCGCCCAAGATCCGCGCGATGCAGCTGATCGCCGCCGCGGAGGGCGAACGACGCGGCCTGTATGGTGGCGCGGTGGGCTATCTCGGCTACGACGGCAACCTGGACACCGCGATCACGATCCGGAGCGCCGTGCTCAAGGGTGGCCAGGCGCACGTCCACACGGGCGCCGGGATCGTCGCCAGGAGCGTGCCCGAGAAGGAGTTCGAGGAGACCGAGCACAAGGCGGCGGCGCTCAAGCGGGCGATCGAGCTCGCGGCGCAGGCACCCGGCGCGAGCTCCGGCCCGGCGGCCGGCGGGGTGGCTTCCACCGATCCCACGACCGGCGGTCCCGCGCCCGAGCCCGAGGGGGCGGCGCGATGATCCTCATGATCGACAACTACGACTCGTTCACCTTCAACCTCGTCCAGGCGCTCGAGGCGGCCGGAGCCGAGGTGCGGGTCGTCCGCAACGACGCCCTGACGCGGGACGACGTCGAGGGCCTCGCCGACGACGAGGCCGCGGACCTTCGGGGAATCGTCATCTCGCCCGGACCCGGCGACCCGGGCACGGCCGGCGTCTCGGTGGACACCGTGAAGGTCGCGGCGGCGCGCGGGATCCCGCTCCTCGGGGTCTGCCTGGGCATGCAGTCGATGGCGGCGGCCTACGGGGCGGCGATCGTTCGGGCGCCGACGCTCGTCCACGGCGAGGCCTCGGCGGTCGAGCACGACGGTCAGGGGCTGCTGGCCGGGATGCCGGCCGACTTCTCCGGCGCCCGCTACCACTCCCTGTGCGTGGACCCGGCGACGCTCCCGGCCGAGCTGGTCGTCACCGCGACCAGCCCCGAGGACGGCGTGGTCATGGGCCTGCGCCATCGGACGCTGCCGATGGAGGGCGTGCAGTTCCACCCGGAGTCCGTGCTGACGCCCGACGGCCCGCACCTGCTGGCGAACTTCCTGCGGCTGGCGGGCGAGGGCGAGGCGTCGCGCCTCGACGCGGTCACCGGCTCGTTCGCGACCCGGGGCATGAGCGCCGAGCTCGGGGACTCGACCGCGACGCCCGCCGGCGCGGCCGTCGCCGGCGAAGCGGCGGACGACGCCGTGGCGGCCGCCCGATGAGCGAGGCCGTTCGCGCCGCGCTGGCGGCGATCGTCGACGGCCGGACCCTGTCCACGGAGGAGGCCCGGCTCGCGATGGGCGGCGTGATGGACGGCGATGCCACGCCGTCGCAGATCGCGGCGCTGCTGATGGGCCTGCGGATGCGTGGCGAGACCGTCGAGGAGCTGGTCGGGTTTGCGACCGCCATGCGGGAGCGCGTGGTGAAGGTCGACGCGCCGGTGGGCACGATCGACGTCGTCGGCACGGGCGGCGACGGCTCCGGGACGTTCAACATCTCGACGACCTCCGCGCTGGTCGTCGCCGCGTGCGGCGTGCCCGTCGCGAAGCACGGGAACCGGGCGATGACGTCGAAGTCGGGGTCGGCCGACGTGCTCGACGCCCTCGGCGTCCGGATCGATCACGACGCGGACTCCGCCGGCGCGTCGCTGCGCACCCTGGGCTTCGCGTTCCTGTTCGCGCCGACCTACCACCCCGCGATGCGCCACGCCGGCCCGACCCGGCGCGAGATCGGCGTGCGGACGGCATTCAACCTGCTGGGCCCGATGACGAACCCGGCCGGCGCCACGCGCGCGCTGTTCGGCGTGGGCGACGAGGCGGCCGCGCCCCGGCTGGCCGAGGTCGTGCGCCAGCTGGGCACCGAGCGGACGCTGCTCGTCCACGGGGCGGGTGTCGACGAGCTGCCACTCGACGGGTCGGGCGTGCTGTACGACATCACGCCGGACGGGATCACCACCGAGCGGGTGGACCCGGACACGCTCGGGTTGCGCAAGGCGAAGACGACGGCGCTGGGCGGCGCGGACCCGGCCGCCAACGCCACGCTGACCGAGGGCGTCCTGCGCGGCGAGCCCGGGGCGCGGCGCGACGTCGTGCTGCTCAACGCCGGGGCCGCGCTGGTCGCGGCGGGCACGGTCGAGACGATCACCGAGGGCATCGACCGGGCGGCGCTCACGATCGACGCCGGGCTCGCGAGCGAGCTCCTGGCCGGGCTCCGGGAGGAGCGACGGGTCGCCGACACGGCGAAGGAGGGCGCGCCCGCATGACCGTCGCCCAGCGGCCGCAGGCGGGGCCCGCCAACGTCGTCCACGAGATCGCCGATCGCCGTCGTGCGGACATCGAACGCGAGCTCGACGACCTCGGTCGCGATGGCCTGCGGCGGGCGCTCGCCGCCGCGCCCGAGCCCCGCCCGATCGTCGACGCCCTGGCGGCCCCGGGCCTGCACCTGATCGCCGAGGTCAAGCGCCGCTCGCCGTCGGCCGGCGACATCGCGGCCTCGGACGACGCCGTCGCGCGCGCCCGCGCCTACGCCGCGGGCGGCGCGTCCGCGATCTCCGTCCTGTGCGAGCCCCACTGGTTCGGCGGCTCGGTCGACGACCTGCGGGCCGTCCGCGCGCAGGTCGCCGTTCCCGTGCTGGCCAAGGACTTCGTCGTCGACATTCGGCAGCTCGACCTCCTGCGGGCCGCCGGGGCCGACCTCGTGCTGCTGCTGGCGGTGCTCCACGCCCCGACGGAGCTGGCGCGCCTGGCCGCCAGGGCCCGGGACCTCGGCCTGGAGCCGCTGATCGAGGCCCACGACGCGGGCGAGATCGAGGCCGCGCTCGCCGCCGACGCGCGGCTGGTGGGCGTCAACAACCGCGACCTGCGGACGCTCGAGGTCGACCCCGAGCAGGCCATCCGCCTGCGGGAGCTGATCCCGGGCGACCGGCTGGCGATCGCGGAATCGGGCGTCCGCGACGCCGCGACCATCGCCCGCTGGCGGGCGACCGGCTACGACGCCGCGCTCGTCGGGGAGGCGCTGATGCGCTCGCCCGATCCCGCCGCGGCCGCCCGCTCGTTCGTCGCCGCGGGCCGCGACCCGGTCGACATCGCCGCCGCGGCCCGGGCGCCGTTCGTGAAGATCTGCGGGATCACCGATGCCGCCGGCGTCCTCGCCGCCGTCCGCGCCGGCGCCGACGCGATCGGCCTCAACTTCGCGCCCGGCACGCCGCGCGCCCTGACCATCGACGAGGGAGTGAAGCTCGCGACGCTCGCCCGGGCCGCGGCCGTCGCCGACCGGCCGGCGCCGCGGGTCGTCCTCGTGACCGCCGACCTGCCCGCGGACGAGCTGCGCCGCGTGGTCGACCGGGTCGACCCCGACGCGATCCAGCTCAGCGGCGACGAGCCCGTGTCGGCGATCGCGGGCTTCGGCCGGCCCGCCTGGAAGGCCCTCCGCGTGCGGCGGGGCGACGATCCCGAGGCGGTCGTCTCCCTCGCGCGGACCTACCTCGAGGCCGGTGCGGAGCGGATCCTGCTCGACGCCGCCGGCGGCCCGCATCCGGGTGGGACGGGAGTGCGGATCGACGCCGGCCTCGCCGCGGCGGTCGCCCGCGAGGTCCCGGTCACGCTCGCCGGCGGCCTCCACGCGGGCAACGTCGGTTCCGCGGTGCTCGCGATCCCCGCCGTCGGCGTCGACGTGGCCTCGGGCACGGACGCGCCACGGGTCGACGGCGAGCGGCCGCGCAAGGACCCGCTGCGGGTCGCGCTGTTCACGAAGCGGGCCCGGGACGCCCGGCGGCATCGCCCCAACGCGCCGTTCGCGCCGACGCCCGTGCATGCCGGGCTGCTCGACGTCGACGGCGCCGGGCGCTGGGGCAAGGAGCGCGACTTCGGCGGTCGCTACGTGCCCGAGACGCTCATGGCGGCGCTCGAGCAGCTCGAGGCGGCCTACGCCGCGGTCCGCCACGACCCCCGCTTCTGGGCCGAGCTCGACGACCTGCTCGCGCGCTACGTCGGCCGGCCGACCCCGCTGTACCGCGCCGATCGGCTTGCGGCCGACGCGCGGGTCGAGGCGTCGCTGCAGGCGCGCGGGCGGGCAGGGAAGCGCCCGCCGATCCCCGAGATCCGGCTCTACCTCAAGCGCGAGGACCTGGCCCACACCGGGGCTCACAAGATCAACAACGCGCTCGGGCAGGCGCTGCTCACCCGGCGGCTGGGCAAGACCCGGGTGATCGCCGAGACCGGCGCCGGCCAGCACGGCGTCGCGACGGCGACCGCGTGCGCGCTGCTCGGCCTGCCGTGCGTCGTGTTCATGGGCGAGGAGGACATCCGGCGCCAGGCGCCGAACGTGCTCCGGATGCACGCCCTGGGCGCCGAGGTCCGTTCGGTCACGAGTGGCACCGCCACGCTCAAGGACGCGGTGAACGAGGCGATGCGCGACTGGGTCACGAACGTCGAGACGACCCACTACGTGCTCGGTTCCGCGATGGGCCCGCATCCGTACCCCACGATCGTGCGCGACCTCCAGCGTCGGATCGGCGACGAGGCGGCGGCCCAGCTGCTCGCGGTCGAGGGGCGCCTCCCGGATCTCGCCCTCGCCTGCGTCGGCGGCGGGTCCAACGCGATCGGCCTGCTGTCCCGGTTCATCGGCGAGCCATCGGTCCGGCTCGCGGTCGCCGAGGCCGCCGGCGACGGGGTCGAGACCGGCCGCCACGCGGCGGCGATCGCGGGCGGGACGCCCGGCATCCTCCACGGCTCGCGGTCGCTGATGCTCCAGGACCGGGACGGCCAGGTCGTCGAGGCGCACTCGGCCTCGGCCGGGCTCGACTACCCGGGCGTCGGACCGCAGCTGGCGGCGCTGGCCGAGGCCGGGCGCCTGGAGGTGACGACGGCGACCGACCGCGAGGCGGTGGCGGCGATGCGCGCGGTCACCCGTTCCGAGGGCATCCTGCCGGCGCTGGAGACCGCCCACGCGGTGGCCGCGCTGCCCAAGCTGCTGGCGGGCCTCGAGGGATCGGGCCAGGCGTGGCCGGCCGGCGACGCGATCGTGCTGCTCGGGTTCTCCGGGCGCGGCGACAAGGACCTGGCCGCGCTCGAGCGCTTCGCCGACGTCGGGTCCGTGGGACCTCGCGCGATGACCATCGACGAGCTGCGCGCCTTCTGCATGTCCCTGCCGGCGACGCACGAGAAGGAGACGTGGGGCGACGCCGAGCACGCGGGCGACGTCACGTTCCGGGTCAAGGACAAGATCTACGTGATGACCGGCCAGGGCGGCGGCACCGTGAGCGTCCGGACGACGATCGAGCAGCAGGCCGACCTCATGGCCGCCTTCCCGGACGCCGTGTCGATCGCGCCCTACGTCGGCCGGTTCGGCTGGGTCAACGTCGTCATCGAGGGGCCGGGAGCGCTCGATCCCGAGGTCGTGCGAGACGTCATCCGGTCCGCCTGGCGACGGACGATCCCGAAGGCGATGCTGCGCGACCTCGAGGCGGCGGGCGCGTGAGCGCGGTCGCGTCGCCGCCCGCCGCGCCGAGCACGAACGACACCGATGGCGGACGCCGGATCGCCGCCGCGTTCGCGCGCGCCCGCGACGACGGTCGCGTCGCGCTGATCCCGTACGTCGTGGCGGGCTATCCCGACGCGGACGCGAGCCTGGACATCGCGTGTGCCGCGATCGACGCCGGCGCGGACCTGCTCGAGGTCGGGCTGCCGTACTCCGACCCCCTCGCGGACGGGGCGACGCTCCAGCGCGCGTCCCAGGCGGCGCTCGCGGCGGGCGCGACGTTCGACCGCTCGCTCGCGCTGGTCCGCCGGATCGCCGCCGCTCGCCCCGGCGTCCCGCTCGTGCCGATGGGCTACGCGAACCAGCTCATCGGCGGCGGCGACGGGCGGGACCGGGCAGGTGCGCTGGCCGCCGCGGGGGCGGCCGGCGGTGATCGTCGCCGACCTCACGCCCGACGAGGGGGCGCCGTTCGAGCGCGTCGCCAGCGAGGCCGGGATCGCCGTCGTCTACCTCGTCGCCCCGACGACCTCGCCCGAGCGGCGCGCCGCGGTCGCGGCGCGGAGCGGCGGGTTCCTCTACTGCGTGTCGCTGGTCGGCGTGACGGGGGCGCGGTCGTCGCTGCCGGCGTCGGTCAGCGGGCTCGTGGCGGACGTGAAGGCGGCCTCGCCCGTCCCCGTCGCCGTCGGCTTCGGCGTGTCGAAGCCCGCCCACGTCCGCGCGATCGCCAAGGCCGGCGCCGACGGCGTCATCGTCGCCTCTGCGCTCGTCGACGCGCTCGGCGAGGATGGGCGAGACGTCGCCGCCCTGGGCGCGCTCGTGGCGAAGCTGCGGGCCGCGACGCGCGCCTGACGCGACCCCGCGCTAGCTCACCGCCTTCTTCACCAGCGCCTCGATCTTCGCCTCGTCGGCCGGGGTCAGCTTCGTCAGCGCCCACGAGGTCGCCCACATCGTCCCGTCGTCGAGCCTCGCGTCGTCGTTGAAGCCGAGCGTCGAGTACCGCGCCTTGAACTTCGCCGCGGGCTGGAAGAAGCACACGACCTTGCCGTCCTTCGCGTACGCGGGCATCCCGTAGTAGGTCCGCGGTGCGAGGCCCGGCGCCGTGGCCTTGACGATGTCGTGGATCCGCTGGGCGATGGCCCGATCGGCGTCCGGCATCTCGGCGATCTTCGCGAGCACGTCGCCCTCGCCGTCCGCGACGGCGCCGCGCTTGGCGGCCTTCTTCTGCTCCTTGGCGTGCTCGACCATCGCCGCCTTTTCTTCGTCGGTCCACACCTTGGCCGCGTCGGGTCCGACCGTGCCCCGGCTGGGAGTCTTCTTGTCCGCCATCAGGGATCTCCTCGGTGTCTCGTGTGCCGTTGACCCCATGCTAGGCGAGCCCCGGCTGCGGCGGCTTCTTCGAAACTGACCGGTTTCGCGATCCCGAGCCGCGATGGTTGACAGGTCCTGACGATGGGCGCGGCATACTCGAGGCATGGCCAATCGCGTGAAGGTGACCGTCGAGGCGATCGACAAGGCCGTGTTCGTGTCCGCGCTCGAATGGCCGGGCTGGTCGCGCAAGGGGAAGACCGAGGAGCTCGCCGTCGAGTCGTTCCTCGACCACGCGAAGCGCTACGCAAAGGTCGCCAGGGCCGCCGGGCTGGAGTTCGACGCCGACGGCATCGAGGTCGAGCCGGTGGAGCGCGAAGCCGGCGACGCGTCGACGTCGTTCGGCGTGCCGGGAGCGATCGGCAAGGCGGATCGCCGGCCGGTCTCCGCGGCCGAGGCGGAGCGCCTCGCGGCCATCGTCGAGGCCGCCTGGACGGTGTTCGATCGGGTGGCCGCCAAGGCGCCCGAGTCGCTGCGCAAGGGACCTCGGGGCGGCGGCCGCGACCGGTCGAAGATCGTCGAGCATGTCGACGGGTCGGACGAGGGCTACGCGACCGTGATGGGGATCAAGGGCATCGACGACGTCGCCAGGCGACGCAAGGCCGTGCTCGAGGTCCTGGGCCAGGCATCGGACGGCTCGCCGATCGCGGGCCGGAAATGGCCGCCGCGCTACGCCGCGCGCCGGGTCGCGTGGCACGCGCTCGACCACGCCTGGGAGATCGAGGACCGGACCGAGCCCGAATGAGCCCGACGAGCGATGCCGCGACCGCGGAGCGCCTCGTCCGGCTGGCGATGGACCTGGCGGGGAAGGCGGCCGACCGCGGCGATCCGCCGTTCGGCGCCGTGCTCGCCGACGCGACCGGACGCGTGCTCGCGAAGGCGAGCAACAGGCAGGTCACGCGCAACGACCCGACGGCGCACGCGGAGATCACGCTGATCCGCGTCGCCGCGCGAACGCTGGAACGATCGACGCTCGTCGGCCTCCACGTCGTCACCAACGCCGAGCCGTGCTCGATGTGCCTGTCGGCCATGGTCAAGTCGCGGGTCGCCGCGATCACCTACGGCGCGCCGCACGAGCCGCATATCGACCCGCCGCTCCCTGCCGAGGAGATCGTCCGGCGGTCGCACCATCACGTCGACCTGACCGGAGGCGTCCTTGCCGCGGAATGCGCCGCCCAGATCGCCGCCGCCCGCGAGATCAACCAAGGGCCGGACTGACGGTCGTCGCTCAGGTGAACAACGACCCGAGATCGGCGGGATCGATCGGTGTCGCCTCCGCCTGCAGGCCGGCGAGGCGGGCGGCGATCCCGAACAGCTGAGCCGGGCTGGAACCCGAGTCGAGCAGCGCCCGGACCGCGGTGTCGCCCGCCGACTTCGACAGCTTCTGGCCGGAGACGCGTCGGACCAGCGGGTGGTGCAGGAACGCGGGGGGCGTCTCGCGGCCGAGCAGCCGCGCCAGCCGGAGCTGGACCGGCGTCGCCTCGAGCAGGTCGCGGCCGCGGATCACGAGGTCGATCCCGTGCCGCAGGTCGTCCACGACGACGCACCACGCGTACGTCCAGTTGCTTGCCCGGTCGCGCACGAGCGGGTCGCCGGCCGCCGCGGGCTCGTCGGCCATCGGCCCCGCCAGCAGGTCCACCCAGCGCTCCGAGCCCGCCCCGACCGCCACGCGCAGGCCCGTGCCGTCGTCCTCGGGGAGCTCCAGCGCCCGGCAGCCGCCGGGACACCCGATCCCGCGCCACGGGCGGCCGCGCTCCGCCTCGTACGCCGCGAACGTCGCCCGCGAGCACACACACGCATACACGAGCCCGTCATCGCGCAAGCGGTCGAGCGCGGCCGAGTAGACGGGCCCCGCGTCCGATTGCCGGTACGGCGTCGGCCCCGCCCGGAATTCGTCGAGCGACGGCTCGTCGGGTACGAGCCCGAGTCGCTCCAGGTCGTCGAGCATCGCGGCCTCGAACGCGGGGCGCGACCGCTGCCGATCGTGGTCCTCGATCCGCAGGACCACCCGGCCGCCGGTCGCCCGCGCGAGGCCCCACGTGTACAGGGCGTTGACGAGGTGCCCGAGGTGGAGGTCCCCGGTCGGCGCCGGCGCGAACCGGGTCGTCGGCGATGCCGGCAGCACGCGCGGGTCCGGCCGCGCGCCGCCGGTGACCGCCGGGATGAACAGCGACCCCCCGTCGTCGGGCGCCACGCGCTCGCCCGGGTCGCCCGCGTCAGTCGTCGTCGTCCCGCCCGTCATGGTGCCGGTCGCGCGCCTCGAGGCTGCGGGTGACCGCCACGATCCGGCGATAGATCGAGAGCAGGTCGGCCTGGGCGATCGGGCCGCCGTTGCCCATCGCGACGCGCAGCAGCACCTCGCGCTCGCGCTCCGGGTCGTGGACCGCGCGCCGGCCGGCGAGCCGCTTCGCGTGTCCCGCGGCGCGCCCGAGCGTCGCGCGCTCGTTCAGCAGCGCGACGATCCGGCGGTCGAGGTCGTCGATCTGGTCGCGGATCCGCGACAGCTCGAGGGCGGCCTCGTCGCGCTCGGCGGACGTCGGACGGTGGCCCGCGCCGTCCGCCGGCGCATCGGGATCGCGACTCACGCGCCGCCCCCGAACCGCTCGGCGATCGCCTCGAGCGCGAGGTGGTAGCCGCGTGCCCCCTGGCCCACGATCGACGCCTGCGCGACGTCGTGGAGGAAGTTGACCTGGCGGAAGGCCTCGCGCGTCGACGGGTCGGACAGGTGGACCTCCCAGAACGGCCGCTCCACGCCCAGCAGCGCGTCCCGCAACGAGACCGAGGTGTGGGTGAGGCCGCCGGCGTTGACGATGGCGACGTCGAAGTCGCGCCGATGCAGGCGGTCGATGAGGGCACCCTCGTGGTTCGACTGGTAGAAGTCGACCCCGAGCCCGAGCTCCGCGGCGTGGACCGCGATCGCGTCGTGGATCTCGTCCAGCGTCTCGCGGCCGTAGATCTCCGGCTCGCGCGTGCCGAGCAGGTTGAGGTTGGGCCCCTCGAGCACGAGCACCCGCGTCACGCCGGCGCCTCCATCGGGGTGGCCGGGCGTCCCGCGACGACGCTGTCCACCGCCTCGGCGACGAGCGCCTCCGGCACGTCGTCCCGAACCGCCACGCCGTCCGCGGTCGGCAGGACCCAGCGCAACCGCCCCGCCGCGTGCTTCTTGTCGCTGGACGTGGCCTCGAGGACCCGGCCGGACGGGAAGGGGAGCGGCGCGCGACCGAGGTCCACCGCGTCCAGCAGGCCCTCGATCCGGGTTGCGCGCTCGGGCGGCGTGACGCCCAGCGCGGCGCCGATCCGGGTCGCCGCCCGGAGCCCGTAGCCCACGGCCTCGCCGTGGAGGAGCGTCGCGTAGCCGTCGACGGCCTCGAGCGCGTGCGCGACCGTGTGCCCCAGGTTGAGCGTGATCCGGCCGCCCGTCGCGCCCTGCTCCCGCTCGTCGGCCGTGACCACCTCGACCTTGCTCCACGCCGGCCGCTCGACGGCCTCGGCCAGGGCGCCGGACACGAGCACCCGCGTCTCACCCCGGGCGATCGCGTCGCCGTCGGCCTCGAGCGTCGCGAACAGCGCCTCGTCGCCGAGCGCCGCCATCTTGACGATCTCGCCGAGCGCCGCCCGGCGCTGCCGCTCGGGCAGCGGTCCCAGCGCCGCGATGTCGAGCACGATCGCCGCCGGCTGGTGGAACGCGCCGAGCAGGTTCTTGCCCTCCGGGAGGTCGACGCCGGTCTTGCCTCCGATGGCGGAGTCGACCTGGGCGACGAGCGTCGTCGGCACCTGGATCCAGGGCACGCCGCGGAGGTAGGTCGCGGCGAGGAAGCCGGCCGGGTCGCCGAGCGCGCCACCGCCGATCGCCACGAGCGGATCGCGCCGCTCGACGCGCAGGCGGGCGAGCTCGCTCGCCGCGTCGCCGACCACCGACAGCTGCTTGGCGGCCTCGCCCGCCGGCAGCATCACCGCGTCCACCTGCCAGCCCAGCGACCGCAGCCCCTCGGCGACGCCCTCCCCGAACGCCGACCAGGCGCCCGGCTCCGAGACCAGCACCGCGCGCCGAGCCTCGAGGCGATGGAGCGCGCCGCTCACGCCGTCCGCCGCGATGCCCTCGCCGAACGTCAGCTCGCCGATCCGTGTCGAGGCGTGGAGGAGCGTCGTGGCCTCCGGCACGCCCGCGGCGATCAGTCGCTCGACGGCCTCCATGACGCCCGACAGCTCGGCCACGCCGTTCACCCGGTTGGCCGCCGCGTAGAACCGCTCCCGCGCCGCCGCGAGCTGGCGGATCCGGCCGACCGGGTCGCCGCCCTGCACCAGCGGTCGCACGTTGGGCGAGCGGCGCAGCCGCTGGCCGAGGACCTCGGGACGGACGTCGAGCCAGACCGGCACGCGGCCCCGGTAGAGCAGCCAGCGATTGCGCGGGTCGACGACGGCCCCGCCGCCGGGCGAGATCACCCGCCGCAGCTCCGGGCTGGGATCGGGCGGGCCCAGCGCGGCGACGGCGTCCTTCTCCAGGCGCCGGAACGCCGCCTCGCCGTCGGCCGCGAAGATCTCGGGGATCCTGCGGCCGGTCTCGTGCTCGATCTGGTCGTCGAGATCGATGAACGTCGCCCCGTGGCGCGAGGCGATTCGCCGCCCGACGGCGCTCTTCCCGCTGCCCGGCAGGCCGACCAGGACGAGGTCCATGGCCGGTCAGTCGTCCCCGCCGGAGCCGGCCTCGCCGTCCCCGTCCGCGGCGGTCGTCGCGGAGCCGCCGGCTCGCACGCCGGCCCGCGGCCGCCCACCGGCCACCGGCGGCTCGGGTGCGGCCGCGACGCGCTCGCGAGCGCGGCGCAGGTTGTCCTCGACCTCGGCCATCGAGTCGCCGCCCGTCTTCTCGAGGACGAACCGCGCGAGGGTGAGCATGACCATCGCCTCGCCGATGACGCCCGCCGCCGGCACGACCGAGATGTCGCTCCGCTCGTAGTGGGCCTTGTCCACGGGCTCGCCGGTCACGAGGTCGGCCGTCGGCAGCGGCCGCGCCAGGGTCGAGATCGGCTTCACCGCGCCGCGCACCACGATCGGCTCGCCGTTGGTCACGCCGCCCGTCAGGCCGCCCGCGTTGTTCGAGCGATGGATCCACGTCCCGTCGTCGCGCCGGCCCTCGATCACGTCGTGGACCTGCGACCCGAACCGTCGCGTCTGCTCGAACCCGAGCCCGATCTCCACGCCCTTGACGATGTTGATGCTCATCACGGCCGCGGCCAGGGCCGCGTCCAGCCGCCGGTCCCAGTGGACGTAGCTGCCGAGCCCGATCGGCGCCCCGTGGACCACGACCTCGAACACGCCGCCCACCGTGTCGCCGTTCGCGCGCGCCTCGTCGATCCGCGCGACCATCGCATCCTCGGCGTCGGGGTCCGGGCAGCGCAGGGGAGAGGCGTCGGCCTCGTCCCGGGACCGTGTCGCGCGCGCCGGGTCGATCGCGACGCCGCCGACCTCGGCGGTGAACGACCAGACCTCGATCCCGAGCGCCCGCAGGAACGCCCGCGCCACGCCGCCCGCCGCGACGCGAGCCGTGGTCTCGCGCGCCGACGAGCGTTCCAGCACGTCGCGCACGTCGTTGAACCCGTACTTCAGCGCCCCGGCGAGGTCCGCGTGCCCCGGCCGGACCCGGGTGATCGGCTGGGCGCGCTTGTTGCCGTCCTCGGCGAGCGTCGCGAGCTCCGCCGCCTCGTCCGCGGACAGCGGCGCGACCTGCATCACGCGGGTCCAGTTCTCCCAGTCGCGGTTGGCGACCTCGAGCAGGATCGGCGACCCGAGGGTCAGGCCGTGGCGGACGCCCCCGAGGATCCGCGCCCGGTCGTGCTCGATGGTCTGTCGCGCGCCGCGGCCGTAGCCGCGCTGGCGCCGCGCGAGGTCGACGGCCAGGTCGTCCTCGGTCAGCGCGAGGCCGGCGGGCACGCCCTCGACCACGGCCCCGAGCATCGGCCCGTGGCTCTCGCCGGACGTGATGAACCGGAAGCGATCCATGTCGGCCGTGTGCCCGGTCGCCGGTCAGCCCGCGGCGGGCTCGGCCGCGGCGTCGTCGGCCGGCGCCGGGCCGGCGGCGGGCTCGCCCTCCGCGGATCGCAGGCCCTTCGCCCGCGCGTCGGCCAGCGCCGCGCTCATCACGTCGAGCGGCGCCGGCTGCCCGGTCCAGAGCGTGAAGGCGGCCGCGCCCTGATTGAGCAGCATGGTCTCGCCGTCGGCGGTCGCGCAGCCGGCGGCCGCCGCGTCGCGCAGCAGCCGGGTCTTGGCGTAGATCAGGTCGAGCACCAGCAGCTCGTTGTTGAGGATCTCGGCCGGCACCGGCGACACGTCGCCGTGGAGGCCGATCGACGTCGCGTTCACCAGCACCTTGGTCTTGGCGAGCTCGGACTCGATGATCGACTCGTGCCACGGCATCGCCCGCAGCTCCATGTGGGCCGCGCTGCGCCCGAAGTGCTTGACCAGCGCCTCGCCGCGATGGAGGTGGCGGTTGAACACGACGATCCGCTGGAAGCTCTCGCGGATCAGGCCGTAGACGACGGCCCGCGCGCCGCCGCCGGCCCCCAGCACGATCGCGGTCCGCGGCATCTTCTGGCGGCCGACGAGCGCGTCGAGCGCGACCTTGAAGCCGGGCACGTCCGTGTTGTGGCCGACGAGCTTGCGGCCCTCCTTGGTCAGTGTGTTGACCGCGCCCGTCGCGTGAGCCTCCTCGGTCAGCCGCTCGACCATCGGCACCACCCGCTCCTTGTGGGGGATGGTGACGTTGGCGCCCAGGAAGTCGTCGGTCCGCAGCTCGACGACGGCGTCCCCGAGGGCGATCGGGGCACGGTCCCACAGCTCGTAGCTGGCGTCGATGCCGAGGTGGTCGAAGGCGGCCTGCTGCATCGCCCCGGACAGGGAATGCGCGACCGGATGGCCGATGAGGACGACCCGCTTCGTCATGCCCGCACTCCCTCGAGCTCTCGCTGGAAGCCTGGATACGAGACCGCCGCCGACCCGGGTCGGCGGACGATGGTCTCGCCCTCGGCGAGGAGGCCCGCGATCGCGAACGTCATCGCGAGCCGGTGATCGTCGTGGGTCTCGGTGACCGCGCCCCGCAACGGCCGGCCGCCGCGGATCTCGATGTCGTCGCCCTCCACGCGCACGTCCGCGCCGAGGGCCTCGAGCCCGGCCGCGATCCCGGCGATCCGGTCGGACTCCTTGTGCCTGAGCTCCCCTGCGCCACGGAACCACGTCGTCCCCGTGGCCGCCGCGGCCGCCAGCGCCAGGATCGGGATCTCGTCGATCGCCGCGGCCACTTCGGCAGGCGACAGGTCGACGGCCCGCAGGGCGCTGGATCGCACGACGAGGTCGGCCAGCGGTTCGCCGTCCGCCCCACCCGCTGCGGGGCGATCGTGCTCCTCGATGTCGGCGCCCATGCGCCTCAGGATGTCGATGATGGCACGCCGGGTCGGGTTCGTGCTCACGCCTTCGAGCCGCAGCTCGGCATCCGGGTGGATCGATCCGGCCACCAGCCAGAAGGCCGCGGCCGACGGATCGGCCGGGACGGTCTCGTCGACGGCGGCGATCGACGTCGGACCGGCGACGCGGACGGTGTGGGCGCCGTCGGGCGCGGCACCCTCGTCGACGGCCACGCCCCGGGCGCGCAGCATGCGCTCGGTGTGATCCCGGGTCGCGACCCCTTCGGTGACCCAGGTCTCCCCGTCGGCCGACAGGCCGGCCAGCAGGATCGCGGACTTGACCTGGGCGCTGGGGACCGGCGTCTGGTAGGTGATCGGGGAGAGGTCCGACCGACCCGTGATCGCCATCGGCAGGCGCGTCGCCCCGGCCCGGCCGGCCAGCTTCGCGCCCATCAGGCGCAGCGGCTCGACGATCCGGTCCATCGGCCGTCGGCGGAGCGAGGCGTCGCCGTCGAGGACGACGAACAGCGAGCGACCGGCGAGGACGCCCGCGGCCAGCCGCGCGGTCGTGCCGGAGTTGCCGCAGTCGAGGATGTCCTCGGGCTCGGTGAGCGCGTCGCCGCCCGGCGACACGATGCGGTAGTCGACCCGGCCATCGCGCTCGGCGAGCCGCTCGACCGTGGCCCCGAGGGCGGCCACGAGGCCGGCCGTGGACCGCACGTCCCCGCCGTCGCCGGCGGCGGCGATCCGGCTCTCGCCCGCGGCCAGCAGCGCGAACAGCAGGGCCCGGTGCGAGATCGACTTGTCACCGGGCAGCGCGGGCGTGCCGCGCAGCCGCGCGGCGGGTCGCACGACGAGCGAGTCGTCGGTCACGTCGGCCACCTCCGCCGATCGAACGGCCACGGCTTCAGCTCCCCCCGGCGGCGACGACGCCGGCGTCCTTGAGCAGGTCCCCGTGGAGGTCCTTGACGTGATCGTGCACGCCCGAGATCGCGACCATCATCTCGTCGAACTGGTCGAACGTCAGCGACTGCTCGCCGTCCGACAGCGCCTCGTCCGGTCGCGGGTGGACCTCGACCATGATCCCGTCGGCCCCCACCGCCACGCCGCCGATCGCCAGCGGCTTCACCAGCCAGCGCTTGCCGGTCGCGTGCGACGGGTCGACGACCACGGGCAGGTGGGTCAGGTGGTGCAGCACCGGGACCGCGGTCAGGTCGAGCGTGTTGCGGGCGAACGTCTCGAACGTCCGGATGCCCCGCTCGCACATGATGATGTTCGGGTTGCCGGCCGAGGCGATGTACTCCGCGGCCATCAGCCACTCCTCGATGGTGGCGCCGAAGCCGCGCTTGAGCATCACCGGCCGGCTCGCGCGCCCGCAGGCGAGCAGCAGCGAGAAGTTCTGCATGTTGCGGGTGCCGACCTGGAGGATGTCGGCGTACTCGGCCACGATGTCGACCTGGCTGGGCTCCATGACCTCGGTGATCACCGGCAGGCCCGTCCGCTCGCGCGCCTCGGCGAGGTAGCGCAGGCCCTCGACGCCCAGCCCCTGGAAGCTGTACGGGCTGGTGCGCGGCTTGAACGCCCCGCCGCGGATGACGGTCGCGCCGTGGGCCGCGACGTGGTCGACGGTCTCCAGCAGCTGCTCGCGGCTCTCGATCGAGCACGGCCCCGCCATCACGGTCAGCGATCCGTCGCCGATGACCGCGTCGAGCGCGCGGATCACCGTGTCCTGCGGGTGGAACTCGCGCGAGACCAGCTTGTACGGCTTGGAGATCGCGGTGACCCGGTCCACGCCCGGCTGCGCCTCGAGTCGGGACGTGAGCTGCTCGCGCCGGCGCCCGATCTCGCCCACGACGGCGATGACGGTCCGGGCATCGCCCGCGTTCTCGAACGGCGTGAGCCCCTCGGCCAGGATGAGGCCCTTCACGCCGATGACCTCGGCCTCGGTGGCTCCGGTCCGCATCACCACGAACATTCGGTCAACGTTCCTCTGGAGGACGGTCCCCTGAGAACAAAAAAGCAGAGGTCAATGACCTCTGCTCACCCGGCACGACCCGCACTCCCGGTCGTTCAGTCTCCGGGGTCGGTCATGCCGGGCAGGTAAAGCGATAGATGGCGCACATCGGTGGGTGGACGGTAGCCCGTTCGAGGGCGCCGCGTCAACTTGCGCCGAGCGTGCGCCGAGCGCGGCGCCCGAGGCGTTCCGACCTCGCGATGAACGCCATGCATCGGTTGCGCGTCCACGCCGTCGTCGCCATGCGACGGGCGTCATCGCGACAGCCGGTCGGAGACCGACATTCGGTCGATCCGGCGTCGCGTCGATGCACCCCAGCCATCAGGACGACGGGCTCGACATGAACCGATGCACGCCACTCATGCCGGGCTGGGGCCCGGCCTCGGCCGGGAGGAGGCGGCGAGAGGCCGGAATGCTAGAATTCGCCGCTGCCCGGAGAGGTCGCATAGAGGTCTAGTGCAGCGGTTTGCTAAACCGCCGAGTGGGGTAACCTGCTCCGAGGGTTCGAATCCCTCCCTCTCCGCCACACCGTTGCGCCCGTAGCTCAGTGGATAGAGCACCAGCTTGCGGAGCTGGGGGTCGTGGGTTCGAATCCCGCCGGGCGCGCCAACGCCGAACGTCAACGACCCCGAGGCTGAGCCCCGGGGTCGCTTCGCGTTCAGGTCACGGACCGGCCGTCGGATTGGGCCATCGGATGCGCCGGGCCCGGCGTGGGCCGGCGCGCAGGTCAGCCGGCGGATGCCGCCTGGCCGGCGGTGACGGCCCGGTCCAGCCAGGCCGCCCAGGCCGACGTGACGGCCTCGACGTCGACATCGTCGCGGTAGACGTGGTGGCCCATGTAGATGCCGCCGCCCATCGGGATGAACGCGAACCGGTACAGCGCGTCGCCGGTGCGCAGGCCGATCATGCTCGGCGCCACGTAGTCCACGGAGCCCTCGACGGGCCCGAGTCCGGCCGGTTCGAGTCGAACCGCGTCGCCCAGTGCCACGTCCTCGCCGAGGCCGAGCGCGCCGCGGAGGATCGACATCGCCGCCTGCCGGTCGGAGATCCCCGGCTGGAAGTGCTCGATGACGGCGACCGGGCGGCCGCGGAAGTACTGGACGTACTGGGCGAGTTGGTGGAGGTACATCGGGTCGCCCTCGGAGAGCGCCTCGTACTCCGCCTCCCAATCGTCGCCGAGGAACCCGCTGTGCACGAAGCGCACGGTCGTGGTGCCCGACCGGCCCTCGACGGTGACCTCCATCGCGTGCACCACGCCGTCCGGCCCGGGCGTGCCCTCGTCGACGTAGTGATGCGGCGGGTCCCAGGCGGTGATGGTCGACTCGGAAACCTCGCCGCCGAACGTCTGGCGGACCTTGCCGCCCAGCCTCGGCTCGAACTCGTTGGGGGCGCCGATCCACCAGCCGTCGAGCTGGTCCCCGATCGGTCAGGGCCTCCCAGACCTCCTCGGGCGTGGCCTCGATCTCGACCGTGGTCTCGATCCGGAACGGGTGCGGCATGTCAGGCCTCCTCTGGGCATGGGTCGTGGCGTGCGCCGGCACGCTGGGGTGGATGGCCACGAGGACGCGGTGCGTCCGGCCGCGGGGCGCGGCCTCGTCGTGGTACCGGCCGATGAGGGATGTCACGGCGGCGCCGAGCTCGTCCGCGAAGGCCGCCCGGTCGGCGGCGCTCGCGAACCGGATCTCGCCGTCGAGGGCGAACGTGGACAAGGGTGCGTCGCTCGCGGGTGGCCCCCGCCAGCAGCGCGCCCACGTCGCGGACGAGCCGCGCCGCCAGCGCCAGCAGCCAGACGGCCGAGCGCTGATCGGGCGAGCGGCCCGGATCCGGCTGGAGGGCCGTCAGCGCGGCCGGCGAGATCACGTACGAGCCCGCGCTCGCGCGCATGACCCGCTCCGTGACGTTGCCCTTGCGCCGCTCCGCCTCGAGCTCGACCAGCCCGTGCCGCTCGAGCGTCCGGAGGTGGTAGTTGACGAGCTGCCTCGGCAGGCCGACGCGGCTCGCCAGCATCGTCGCCGACGCCGGCTCAGCCAGTGCCTCCAGGAGTCGCGTCCGCACCGGGTCGAGCAGCGACTCGGCCGTGGCGGGATCCTCGATGACCGCGATGTCCAACATGGCGCGCATCGTGTCACCGACAAGAAAAGTTGTCAAGACACGAATCATCGTCGGCGGCGGTCGCCTCACGCCCGCCCCGCCTAGTGCGCCCGGCCGGTCATCTTGTCCGCGAACGTCGACAGCAGCGGATCGACGGTGCCCGCTGCAACGCTGAGCACGTCGTCGCGGGCAGCGACGCGGACGACGCGCAGGGTGAACCGATGGGTGGGGTCCTGGTGGATCCCGCGAACGACCGATCGGGCCGTGGTGTAGCCCGCCCGGCGGACCTGCCGGATCAGCCGCGCGTCGTAGCCGCCGCCGACATAGGCCATCGAGTCCGGTGCGACCCCGACGTGGGCCGCGATGGCCCGCCGCGCACCGTCGACCTCGCGGAACATCCGCTTCCTCGACGCCGGCTTGCGTCCGGGCGCGCCGGTGAGCTGGACGTGGTGGACGTCGTGGGCGCCGATGCCGTTGCCGGCCCGGGCGAGCCGCCGGACCTGGGCCCAGGTCAGGTTGCCGTGTTTGATCGCGTCGAGGGTCAGGTAGAACTCGGCGACCATCCCCCGCGCACGGAGCGCTGGCAGCACCTTGTGCAGCCACGTCTTCGACCCGTCGTCGAACGCCAGGATCACGGGCCGGTGGGGCAGCTGCGCCCCGGTGTCCCAGTGCGCGGCCAGGTCGCGCGGCAGGATCGTCGTGTAGCCGTGCGCCCGAAGCCAGTCGAGCTGGGCGTCGAAGGCGGCGGGCAGCGAGTCGTAGGCGAGGAACGTTCGTCGGCGCTTGGGCCCCCAGTGCCGGAACTCGGGCGGGATCGACTCCACGCGGTGGTAGTAGACGATCGGGACGCCGCCCCGGGGGATGCGCACCGACGGCGCCGGCTCGAGGGCGGGGCCCCGGATCGGCGAGGGGAGGCCACCGTACACGGAGGGACCCGGCGGCGACGAGGATCGGGGCGTCGGCGTCGGCGTCGGCGTCGGCGTCGGCGTTGGCCTCGGCGGCGGCGGCGGATCAGCCGCGAAGGTCCGGGCATCCGTTTCCTGCCCGAGCGCATCGGGCGCGACGGCTGCGAGGCCGGGCGTCGGCGCCGTCGTCTCTCCCGCAGCGGCACGGTGGGCGGCGCGATCGGGGGTGCTGCCAGTCGACTGGCCCGTCGTCAGCGCGATTGCGACAACGGCCAGCACGAGCGGCACGAAGCGGCGCGGGCGGCGGTCGATGTTCACGGGCATCCGCACGTCTGCGTTGAGAGGGCGAGGGGCGACGGAGACGAGGCGAGGTGACGTGCCTCGCCACACAGCCTACGCCCCGAAGGACCGTTCGACGGAGCCAGGTTGCCAATCAGTGGGCGCGGCCCCCGGCTTGACACGCGAGATTTAGTGCTAAATACTTCGGACGCGACCGGACTCGCCTTCCCGGGTCACCTCGCAGCCCACATCCAAACCTCGGAAAGGAAATGCATCGACATGAAGGTCGACATCAAGCGTTCAATCCTCCTCGCGATCGTGCCGCTTGCCCTCGTGGTGGCGGCGTGCAGTAGCGCCGCCTCGGCGACGCCGGTGCCCGCCACGCCGGCAGCGGCCACCCCTGCGGCGTCGCCCAGTGCCGCCGCGACGGGCGACATCGTCGCCACCGCCAAGGCCGCCGGCACCTTTGGCACCCTGCTCGAGGCCGCAACAGCCGCGGGCCTCGTCGAGACCCTCCAGGGCGCCGGCCCGTTCACCGTCTTTGCGCCGACGGACGACGCGTTCGCCGCCCTCCCCGCCGGTGCGCTGGAGCGCTCAGCTACCAGGCACGGGTCGTGACGGATCAGTACGCGGCCCCGCAGATCGTCACCTACCTGCGGCGGCGGGGCCTCCAGGTGCGGACGGTGCCGATGACCGCTGCGTCGAAGACGGCCGCGTTCGGAGAGCTGCGCGCCCGCTTGAACGCCGGAACGCTCGACCTCTACCAACACCCGGATCTCCTCGCGGAGTTGGGGCGTCTGAGGACGCGGTACAGCGCCGGAGCAGCGTCTGTCGTCAACCCGCGCGTGGGCGGCTCCCACGGAGATCTCGCCCAGGCTGCCTCCCTTGCCGTGCACGAGTTCCGTTACGGCAGCGGCGATCCTGACGGCGCGCGCGTCCGCGTCGAGGGCGTATCCGCCTACGAGGTGTTCCGGGAGGTCGATCGGCGGCTCGGTCTCGAACCTCTCCACCGGACGACGGTGCTCTGAGATGGCGCGGCGGACGCTTGCGGAACGGTTCGCTGCCAAGTGCCGGCCGCAGCCGTCCGGTTGCATCCTCTGGGCCGGGGCGCACAATGGCACTCTCCCGTTGATCGTCGTGGACGGCGCTAACGTCAACGCGCGCCGTGTGGCCTGGCAACTTCGGTACGGCGCGATCTCACCTGGCCTCTGGGTCGTGGCGACCTGCGGACGTCCGTGCTGCGTCGCCGTCGCGCATCTCGCGCTCGTTCCGCCGTACGGCCGGAGGCGGCGCTGCCCTCGCGGGCATAACTTGTCCGGCGAGCACCTGTACGTCGATTCTGACGGTGGTCGCCGGTGCCGCCAGTGCCGCCGAGCGGAGCGCCGCAAGGCGTACCGGGCGCGAGAGGCGGCAGCGGGACTCCCGACACCGGGAGAACCTGACAGAGCGTGACAGAGATCCTGGTCAGGATCTGCGGCTCCTGCGCTCCTGCTCGTGTACGAGCTGGAGGCTCCGGTTCGCGTCCTCTCCTCAGCGGAAGGGGCCGCTGACGAGGCGGCGTTGGAGGCGTGGATCGCGGCGGGGCCTTTGCGGGAGTTGGCGGTCGAGGCGGCGCTCGCGGAGCGGTCGATCCGTGGCGGAGCTGCCCGAGGGCGCGCTTGGAGCCGACTGCCTCGGCGACGTCCCTGTCATCGTGGAGGCGTTCACGAAGCTCGTCGAGAACGTGGTCGCGCAGCGTTAGTCGACCGACTCCATGGCTAGGATCGTCCTCGCGCGTCTTGGGGAAGCCGCGTTCATGGGTTACACGGCACCGGCTTCGGCCGGTGTCGCTCTTTCTGGCTCTCCGTCCACCCTGGGCTTTAGCCTTGAGAGCACCATGAACCATCACTCTGGCTTCCCTGCCTCGACGCGATGCTCGACCTCGACCTAGCCGACCCCGTTCTGCAGCTCGGCCCGCGCGGTCAGAGGATCGCGCGGACAGTTGAGCGGGCCGCTCGTCGCGCGTTCATCGGCGTCTCGACCGGGCAGGTTCGGCGGCTCCAGCGGATCCGGCCGACCCGTCGTGGCCGTCCGGGACGACGGCGGGTTCAGGGCCGCGTCTCTCGCGCTCGCTCCGCTGGCCGACGTAGTAGCAGCGACCCTGAACCGCATCCTGATCTAGCCGCCGGGAGGCGGACGTGACCCGCCGGGGACGTCCTCGTCGGGATGACGTCGCGCTCGTGGCGAACATCGCACCCCTTGCGGCTGACCGGACTCTCTCCGCGTACGCGATCGCGGCGAACAACGGGATCCGCGCCCGCCGGTCAGACGTGCTCTACATCGTCGCGGCCCTGAGACGCCCTGAGCCGCCGGAGACATCGATCCTGACCGGTGAGCTTGCCCGACGGCGGGCTGGACGGCCAAAGCGGTTCCAAAAATCTGAGAGGGGCTCCTCGTCGAGCGGCAACCGGACGTCGTGGGCCGTCGCCTCTGGGCCGTGTTCATGTTGGCGCGCAGCGTCGAAGCGGCGGAGTCGATCCTGCGCGGCCGTCCGGTGCTCGCCTCGAACCTCGCCGCGTTCGCGCTCCGGCACGCCCTTCGCGGCGGGCGGCTGCCGACAGCGGACGCCTATGTGCGTGTTCGGCATGGACACCTCGACGCCGTCGCGGAGGCCGGGCCGTTCCCGCCGAAGACAGGAGGGCGTCCGTGACGAGCCGCTGGAATCTGTACCTGGAGGCGAAGCTCGCGCGTCGGTTGACGGTCGAGGAGAACCGGCTCGCCGACGCGATCGCCAGGTGCACTCTCGGCTGGAAGAAGACGGCGACCACCTTGGCGAGGGCCTGCTCCGGGAGATGACGGGCCTGCATGGGCGGAGTTTCGAGCGCGCCCGCGAGGGCCTCGTCGAGGAGTGCCTGCTCCGGTTCGAGCCACCGACGACCAAGGGTCGCGGCCACCGGACGTACTACGAGTTGCTCCTCGAAAGTCCCGCGCTGGAGCGGGAGTTCTAGGTGCAAAGCCCCGCGGAAAGTCCCGCGGAAAGTCCCGCTCTGGAGCGGGGACGTAAGGAGGTAGGGAGTAAGGGAAGGCTCTCTGTTGAGGAGAGGTTGGAATCAAGCCGTAGTGAGCTACCAGCTGAGTCCTTTGCCCTGGGGAGGTTCCCGACGGAGGTCGAGTCGTGACCGGCCGCGAGTTCACCGCCCTCCAGTTCGCCGTCGCTTGCGGCCTCCGTCCAGACCGCGCCCGCGAGTTCCTCGAAGCCTTCGAGCAGTCGGGCGTCGTAGAACGCAACGGGATCAAGTGGGTCGCCACGCCACACGGCCTCGCCCTCAGCCGCAGCCTCGGAGCTGACGACGTCCGACGGACGGCCGTATGACCCTGCTACGACCCTGTTGCGACATCCTCACTCGTCGAGCAACCGAAGTCCCTGAGGCTCGCCATCGGTCGAGAAGTACCACCTCGGAGACTCGCCCCTGCCCCATCCGAGGATCACGACCTCGAAGTTCGCCACGCCCCGTTGCTTGTGCGCGGCAACGACGTTCTCGGCCAACTTCTGCGCACGCCTGCGCCCCCAGCACCTCCAGCTCCCATCGAGCTGCGCCACACAACCCGTCCCCAACCAACTCTCCACCTCGTACCGCATCGACTGACCTCCCGCCTAAGCCCAGCCCACGAACTCGTTATTGAATCGAACTCTCCGGTTGCCATCGCCCTTCCGCCTGCTGCTGTTGCGTCCTCTAAAAACGAGGCTGGGTGACCGAGCCGCTCGATCTGATCCTCCCGGCGGAGGTGGCCGAGTCGATCGTCTTGGAGGTGACTGGCCGGGTACTCGCGTCCCTTGCCAGCGGCGGCAACGGTTCTTCGCCGTGGCTCTCCGGGGCGCAGGCGGCGGCGACTATCTCGGCTGGCCGGGGGAGCGGGTCTACAAGCGCCTCGACGGGCTGCCGCACTTCCGCGACGAGGGGCGGCTGATGTTCCGCCGGGACGAGCTTGACCGCTTCCTGGAGTCCGCCGCGAGCGGTGAGCTTTGCAGCGCTTTGCAGACGGCCGGGAACGCTGTAGCGATGCGGCTTGGCGGCAGGCCGTCTGCTCTCCTAGTAGGGGGTCGCGAACCGTCCAAAGGTCATATGATGGGGCACTACAAGAGAGGCCGGGCACCGTATGCGCGGCCCCGCCCGTGACACGAAAGGAGGGACCTCCCGTGTCGGAGAGAGTAACTCCGAGGCGTCGGCGCGGCAACGACGCCGAGCCGCGTCAAGGTCAAGGGCGAGCGCGGCATCTACGTCCGCGATACGAAGAGCGGCAAGCGCTACGAGTTCATCTACCAGGACTCGACCGGGAAGACCCGCTGGCAGACGTGCCCGACGTTGAAGGAGGCACGGCAGGGCCGGGCGGCCAAGGTCACGGCCCTCGCACGTGGGGAGCGGGTAGCTCCGTCGCGCGTCACCGTCGCCGACTACGCGGCGATGTGGATCGAGGCGCAGGAGGGCAGGCTGCGGCCGAAGACGCTCCGCACCTACCGCGACCATCTGCGGCTGCACGTCGTCCCGAAGCTCGGCAGGCGCAAGCTCGCGTCGATCACGGTCGACGACGTGGCCGCGCTGCTCGGGGACTGCTCTCGGGCAGGGCTGGCGGCGTGGACGCAGCGGGGCATCCTGACCGTGATCGGGCGGCTGCTCGCCTCGGCCGCGCGGAGCGGACTGGTGCCCGACGAACGTCGCTTCGCAACTCGACCGTTCCGAGCGGCCGCGGGTCGAGCAGGCTGAGTTCCCGCGCCTCGACCGGGATGCGGTCGGGCGGCTGATCGCGGCGACACCCGACAGCTACCGCTACGCTGGTCGCGTCTCGGTGCTGCTCGGGCTCCGCCAGGGGGAGGCGCTCGGGCTGAGGTGGCGGGACGTGGACACGTGCTGCGGGGGTGCTACGCGTTCGCCATCAGCTCGACGGCCGGACGGGCGAGCTGGTCGAGCCGAAGACGCAGGCGGCGAAGCGGGACGTGCCGATGCCGCCGTCGCTGGGGCGGATGCTGGCGGCGCACCGGCTCGCGTCGCCGCACTCGGACGAGTCGGCGTTCGTGTTCGCGTCGTCGAGTGGTCGGCCGCTCGCGGTTCGGAACATCGTCCGTCGCGGGCTCGAACCGGCGCTCGCGGTTGCCGGGTTGCCGAAGCTGCGCTGGCACGACCTCCGGCACGTCGCCGCGTCGTTGCTGATCGCCGAGGGTGCGCCGTTGGCTATGTGTCGCGGCTGCTCGGACACGCGAACCCGGCGGTCACGCTCTCGACCTACGCGCACGCGTTCGCGGCTGCCGAGCACGACGAGCGGACACGCGAGCGGATGGAGGCGGCGTTCCGCGATCTACTCCGGTGAAGATCCGCTCCGTCGTCGCATTTTTCCTGGCCACTGACGCCCCTCAGAGTGGAAGGCATCATGGGACGCAGCTTCAAACGTGGCAACAGCGGTAGCGATCTCTTGGCCAGGATCACCTATTCGCTGCTCGGGCTCTTGGCTGAGATGCTGTTCGTAGACGTAAAGAGCGCGCACGACCTCGGATGCCGCTGACATCACCCTCATTTGACTCTCGTTTGGTGGAAGAACGACGCCTAGGCGGATGCGCGCGAACGTCAAGGATGTCTGGCGCGGCCTCACGCCTGCATAGACAGCCTTTGACGTTCGAACGTAAGCAAGGAAGGCGTAGCAGCCTCGCGTGACTTCAGCGAAAGACTTGCGCTCGGACTCATCTGCCAGGTCGAGCGCGTCGCGATGTACGCGTTCAAGGGCTTCTACAAGTGCCGGGATTCTTGGATCGTCGTCACCGACGACGTACACATGACTGAGCGCGCGTACGTCCGCTACCCATTCGACGAGAGCCGCGAGAATCGGATTCGCATCATCAGTCAGGTTAGGGAGTCCTTGAAGTCGTTCGATCAGCTTGCTGCGATTAGCCTCTGCTGCGCCGGAGAGCCGCTCGGCCTCGTCGAGATGGTCGCCTAGGTCAGCGACGCAGCCCAGGAAGGCAGCAACCGCCTCAATACCCAGGCTGCGGTCACGCTCGCGCGTCTCGTGGGCAGTCGACAAGCGCACGGCCAGAACCGACCCGAGCACGCCGCTGGCGACTGCTCCAAGGAAAAGCAACGCCGTATTCAAGCTTCGAGTTTGGGGGGCCATGGGGCCCTGCGTCAACCGGGATAACAGGTTGGCGTGCAAAGCGTCTGCAAAGCAACAGCGGCGAACAGCGGCAAACCGAGGCCGTCAGGACTGCCGGAATGTCGCTTCGCTAAGCGGATTCGGCAGCGGCGGCGACTAGCGGCGAACCCCTCGGCCCACTTGCCATGCAGAAGGTCGTGGGTTCGAGTCCCATCATCCGCTTACGAAAAAGCCCCGCGTAGGCGGGGTTTTTGTTTTCTCGCTGGCGACAGATTGCCGCCAGGTCAGGTCCCAGGTCAGGTTTCGCGTCGCCAGGCGGTGGGCGTTGGCCCTGGTCGAGCAGCAGTCTGGCGGCGAGGTGCTAGAGGCTTGATGTGAAATCCGCGCCGTTTCATGCCCGTCTGCGGGCCTTCCACGCTGAGAAGTCGGGAAGAAGGCGCGTGACGCAGTGCGGAAGCGCAAGCGGTAGCCGCCTTGTACTGTCCCGCTAAACGCTGGGGGGCGGGCGTGAGCCAGGCGAGGGTTGAAGCGGAGGCGGTAGCAGTGCATGACAAGCCGTCACGCGCTCGGCGAACGGCGCATATCCTCGGCGCGCTCCTTGTCGCTGTTGTCCTTCCCGCCGTCGTGATCGGTGTGCTCGTGGGGGAGTTCGGGGCCACGGCCATGGTCACCGGGGTTCTCCTTGGCGGCGTTGGTGCGAAGCTCGGCGGCACTCGCCGGATGGGCTATCTCGCCCCGTTGATGGGGCTCGCGGCGGGGTTAGGAGCGTTCACGGCGTACGACTGGTGGTGGGCGGCTCTGCTCGCGACCGTCGGGGTGATCGCGGGTGCCGGGATCGGGTTTGGCTGGTTCGCGCCGCTGCTCATGGTCCCGTACGCGGCGACCTTCGTTGTGCCGGAAGCCTCTGCCAGGAACGCGTCCGTCTACGGCCTCATCGTCGGGATCGCAACCCTTTACGGCGTCGTGCTTGCGCGTCGGTTCGGCGTTCCCGAGGTTGTGGACGGCGAGCGGCTCTCCGCCCCCGTGGCCGCGGTCGTCGCGCTCGGGTTCGGCGCGGTGATGGCTGCCAGCGCGTCGCTCGGTGTCGCGCTCGGATGGACGGAGCCGTACTGGGTTCCCGAGCCTGTACTCATCCTCGTGCTGTACATCCTCATGGGGAAGCGCGACCGGATACGCGGGAAGGCTGTCGGCACGGCGGCCGGGGTCGCCGCCGCGCTACTCGTGGCGCTTGTGTTTTCGCCTCCCGGATGGGTGCTTACGGCGCTCGGCGTAGCCGTGTTCGTCGTCGCGTTGACGCAGACCAAGACCTACTGGCTCATGTACGGCCTGTACACGTTCTCGCTCGTGTGCTGCTCGCCGCGCCCGGCCAGGTTGGCTTCGAGGCCGAGGAACGCGGCTTGCAAATCCTGGCAGGCACCGCCCTGCTCGTCGTCGGTCTGGCCGTCGTTCACGCGCTCGCCAACCGGCTCGCCACGCGTCACCCGCAGCCGGAACTGACACGGTCAGGCCCAAACGATCCACGCTAAGCAGACTGGTAGAGGCCAGAACGCCGCCGTTTCACATCAAGCCTCTAGCAGGGCAGCGAACGCGGGCCCCGCAGACGGCGCAGGGCCTCATCGCCGAACCCCCGCTCGGCGGCGCGGGCGAGGACGGCGGCGTTCGCGCTCCAAGGACTGGCGGAAGTCGTCCGCGTAGACCCGCATCGTCACGTTCGGGTTCGCGTGCCCCGCGAGCTTCGATGTGGTCGCGGCGTCCAGCTCGAGGCCGACGATCAGGTGCGACGTGTAGGTGTGCCGCAGCGAATGGAGCGAGAGCCGTTCGTCCTCGCCGACGGTGATCTTCGCTTCCTTGACCGCGTCCGCCAGGGCGCGGAGCGCGGCAGCCGGTCAAGCGGAAGCGGACACCGGCCGAGGCGCAGACGGAGGAGATCGCGACGAGCCCGGGCTGGAAGACACCGGCCGGTGGCGATATCGAACGGTTGAGAGGTTTGCCGGCGATCGGCAGGAATGTGCGCGGCTCGATCCGCGGCACCGACCCGGTGGCCGAGACGATCAGGCGGGCCGAGCGACACGGGCTGTGAGCTCGCGGCTGGTGCGGTCACCGCTCGGGCGGCCGGTCGCGGTCGAGGTGACGACGCCGGACGTCGGGCTCGAGGTCGGCTATCGGTTCGCCGTGCTCGGCACCGAGATCTCGATGAACGAGCGGCCGGGTGCAGTGGACGGGCACGCCGACCGGGCGGCCGCCGTTGGTCGAGGAGGCGACGGCGCCTCGCCGCCGTGGCGGCAGCCACCGGCAGATGGGTCAGGTCCCAGGTCAGGTTTCCTGACCCGACCCCGGCCCGACGGTGCCTGACGCCGTTTCGGGGATTCCGCGTAACGGTGCGGTTTCCGTCGGCGGCGTAGGGTGTCGTCCGGTCACCTTTTCCCTTTGCCATGCAGAAGGTCGAGGGTTCGAGTCCCTTCATCCGCTCTAAAGGAAAGCCCTGCTAGTGCGGGGCTTTCGTCTTCTCAGCAGTCAACGCTCTAGGCGGCGTGGCAACAGAATGGCAACGCTCAGGCCCGGCGACGAACGCCGCTTGCCGCATCCGCGCGCTGCTGCGCCTCCCGGCCGGAATCTCATCCGTCCGGCAGCAGCGGGGTGTGGAAGGCTGCGCGGGATGCGCGTCCTTCGTCGAATTTTGGGCGTTGCCGTCGCGAGTCTCTGCGTAGCGACTGCAGTTGGATGTGGTTCGGGGAGAAGGCCGTACGACACGCCCCGCTCTCGGGTGTTCGGAGATCGGGCGGTTGCTTACCTGCAGCGCGAAGTCGAACGTAGGGGGATCAGAAGAGACTTTCTCACGAGCGGAGAAGGTTGAGACCCAGACGCCATCTGGGACATATGCCTGGCTCGTTCGACTGGTGGCCGAAGATGACGTCGGCGACGTCTGTGGGTATGTATGGCGCGGAGAGGAGGCAGGACGAGCAGACAGCACCCTGATGCGGGTTCAGTTCGATAAGGGTTGCCGCCACTGGCCCAAGTGACGGAAGCTTCCGCGGTCGGTCGTGGTGCCGCCGTAGACGTAGCGCCGTCCGTCAATCTGATTTCGTTCGACACGTAGCTGTTGGTAGCCGACCTCG
>CAVYGH010000006.1:0-8125 GCA_963767945.1 uncultured Chloroflexia bacterium
GGTGAACCCAGATGTGAGAATCGCCGGGGCGGGCGCCGGAGCGTCGCGTTTGGCCTTCGTCGGGGCCGGCTCCTCGGCGTCGCCCTTGGCCTTCGAGGCGGCGGCCTCAACAGCCTTCGAGGGCGAGGCCTCCGCGGGCGCCGCGGGTTCCGGCCGTTCGCGCATCACGGGCACGGGCGCCGCGGCGGCGGGCGAGGGCTCGGCGCGGGGCCTGGGCGCCTCCACGGGTCGAGGGGCGCGTGCGGCCGTCGCCGGCTCCGCGAGTGGGGCCGGCATCGCGGCGCCCATCGCGGGGTCGAGCAGGGCGAGCTCGAGCTGGAGGCGGCAGGCCGCCCAGGGCCCGAGGCGCGCGGGGTCGATGGTCAGCCCGAGGCGGCGGGCCGGCGGCGACGAGCGGGGCGTCGTCGGCGGCCGGTGGATCCGAGCGCCGGCGAGCAGCCGCTCGCGGATGGCGTCGACGACCTGGTCGAGGAACACGCGCAGGTCGCGGCCGCGGTCCTCGAGGCGCGTCGAGCAGCGCGATGCCCCGCGGCGGCGTCGCCGGCCGCGAGGGCCGCGACGAAGGCCGTCCAACGGTCTCGGCGTCGGCGAGGCCCAGGAGCTCGCGGACCGGCCTCGGCCTCGACCCGGCCACCCGTGGACGGCCGGCAGCTGGTCGAGGATCGACTCGGCGTCGCGCATGCCGCCCGCGGCGAGCCGGGCGACCAGGGCGACGGCCTCGGGGTCGGCCTCGCGGCCGTCGGCCGCCAGGATCCTCTCGAGCTTGCCGCTGATCTCCGGGACCGTCAGGCGCCGGACGTCGAACCGCTGCAGGCGCGACAGGATCGCCGGCGGGAACTCCTGCGGGTGGGTCGAGGCGAACATGAAGGTCACGAACTCGGGCGGCTCCTCGAGCGACTTGAGAAGCGCGTTCCACGCGTCGCGGGTGATCTGGTGCGCCTCATCGAGGATGTAGACCTTGCGCCGCAGGTCGGTCGGTGCGTAGGCGAGCCGCTCCCGGAGCTCGCGCACGGCCTCGATGCCCCGGTTGGACGCGGCGTCGATCTCGACCAGGTCCAGGGCGCGGCCTTCGCGGATTGCGACGCACGACGGGCACCGGTCGCACGGGTCCGCGTTCGCCTGGAGGTCCTCGCAGTTGATGGCCTTGGCCACGATCCGAGCGAGGGAGGTCTTGCCGGTGCCACGCGGTCCGGTGAACAGCATCGCGTGCGAGACCCGACCGGTCGCCACCGCGTTGCGGAGCGTGGCCACCACCGCCTCCTGCCCGACGATCTCCGAGAACGTCTGGGCTCGCCAGCGGCGGTAGATGGCCTGGTGCGGGATCTCAGCGGTCAACGACGCTCCCGATGCGGCGTGCGAAGGAATTTGCCGTGCACCCCCCTGTTCTTTATCAGAGGACGCTCCCGCGCCCACCAACGTCCGCGCGAACTCGGACCGGCGGCTGTTCCGCGGCACCCGGCGATCACCGCTGAGTGCTGCTTCCTTCCGGACCTGACACGGTTCACGAGTCGCCGCTGCGCGGGACCCGGTCTTCAACGTCGCGAACGTCGTCGGCTCTCGAGAACGCCGACCTCGGGGGGGAATTCGGCCCTGCTGGAGCGGATTGCAGGTTCAGGGCACCGCTAGTTCCCCGCCTAGCACGGCAGGCGGATGATAGCAGGGGCCGCCTTCGCGGCCCTCGATCAGAGGTGCCGGGATGGAGCCGCGGATCAGCCTCGTCACGCTCGGCGTGACCGACCTCGAGCGCGCCTTGCGCTTCTATCGAGACGGACTGGGCTGGCGACCGTCGTCCGCGTCCGTCGAGGGCGACGTTGCCTTCTTCCAGGTCGGGCCGATGGTCCTCGCGCTGTGGTCGCGCGCGGAGCTGGCGAAGGACGCCGGGCTGTTCGACGGCGGCGGCTGGGGTGCGGTCTCGCTGGCCCACAACGTGCGCTCGAAGGAGGAGGCGGACGTCGCGGTGGCGCGGGCGATCCAGGCCGGCGGGCGGCTGCTCAAGGCGGCCGAGGCGACCGAGTGGGGCGGCTACTCGGGTTACATCTCGGACCCGGACGGCCATCCCTGGGAGATCGCGTGGAACCCGCACTGGCCGCTCGAGGCGGACGGGTCGATCCGGCTGCCCGACTGGACTCGTACGACGGGCCGGGCTCTCCACGCCGACCAGGCTCTCGCCCTCCGACGGCGGAGGCGACGCGCCTGCGAGCCATCCGCCGGAGGATTCGGCGGAGAGGGCGGGATTCGAACCCGCGATGGGTTGCCCCATACCGCATTTCCAGTGCGGCGCCCTAGGCCTCTAGGCGACCTCTCCTGGAGAATATCAGACGACCCGGCGGGGCGAACCGCCGGGTCGTGCAAGCTTCGGGTGGCGGAGAGGGTGGGATTCAACCCACGGTGCTTTCGCACACCGCTTTTCGAGAGCGGCACCATCAACCACTCGGACACCTCTCCGCCGGAGAGGATACCAAGGGTCCCCGGACCGCTGCCGATCGACGGCTGCCGAGGCCGAGCGCGGGCCCGCACAGGCCGCGGGTCAGGCGCCCGACGGCACCAGGGCGACCTGGGGCGGGTTCAGCTCCTCGGCCTCCTCGCGGCGGATGCCCGACACGACCTGGAGGGGACGGCCGAGCCCCGGGTGCTGGGCGAGCTGGATGACCGTGCCGGCCGCGCCGTCGACGATGTTGGGCATCGCGTACACGAGCCCGGCCACGTCGCACTGGAGCAGCACGCCAACGCACATGGGGCATGGCTCGAGCGTGGTGAAGATCGTGACGTCGGAGAGGTGCGGCGTGGCGAGCTTGCGGGCCGCCTCGCGCAGCGCGACGACCACGGCGTGGGCGGTCGGGTCGTTGCCCTTCGTGACGCGATGCGATCCGCGCGCGACCATCGCCTCGTTCATCACGGCGATCGCGCCCACGGGAGGCGCGCCCCGGGCGCCGGCCAGACGAGCCTCGGCGAGGGCCTCGCCCATGAACAGCTCGTAGTTCATGCGGCCCGTGGTACGACCGCGTCCTCCGCGCAACCGGGGTCCGGCGCTAGGATGGGCGCCGGTCCGACGGCCCCGGCAGACTCCCGGCGGCGGGCCACGCGCCTCCCTGTTGTGACACACGGCCGGCCCACGAGCCGGCCATCCCTGCGGAGCCTGAATTGGCTGGACCTCGACGGATCGGCATCCTGACCGGCGGCGGCGACGTGCCGGGCCTCAACTCGGTCATCAAGAGCGTGGTCTACCGCGCGACCGACCTCGGCTACGAGGTCGTCGGCATCCGACGCGGCTGGGAGGGCCTGACCCACCAGCGGCGCCGCCCGGAGCCGGACCCCGGGTACGTCCGGATCCTCGACCGCAACAACACGCGCACGATCGACCGGACCGGCGGCACGATGCTCCACAGCTCGCGCACCAACCCGCGCAAGATGCGCGCGTCCGCGCTGCCCGCCTGGCTCGATCGGCGGACTTCGCCGACCGCCAGGTCGCCGACGGGGTCTACGACCTGACCCAGCACGTGCTCGACACCATCGACCACCTGGGCCTCGACCACCTGGTCACGATCGGCGGCGACGACACGCTGTCGTTCTCGTCCGTCCTGCACTCGGCGGGGATGCCGCTGATCGCGATCCCCAAGACGATGGACAACGACGTCAACGGGACGGAGTACTGCATCGGCTTCTCGTCGGCGATCACGCGCGCCAAGGAGCTGATCAACCGCCAGCGGACGACCCTCGGCAGCCACGAGCGAATCGGCGTGTTCCGGATCTTCGGCCGAGATGCCGGGTTCACGGCGCTGTACACGGCCTACGTGACGTCCACGCGCTGCCTGATCCCCGAGTTCCCCTACGACGTCGAGGCGCTCGCCGAGCTGCTCAAGGAGGACCACCGCAACAACCCCAGCCGGTACGCGATGGTGGTGACCGCGGAGGGGGCGATCTGGCACGGGGCCCAGGTCGGCGAGGAGGGCGACCCGGACGCCTTCGGCCACCGCCACAAGGTCAACATCGGCGAGGTGCTGGCGAGCGAGCTCAAGACGCTGACCGGCATCGAATCGGTCGTCTTCGGAGCTGACCTACGACCTGCGCTCGGGCGAGCCGGACATGCTCGACTCGATGGTGGCGTCGACGTTCGCCAACATCGCGATGGACCTCATCCGCGACGGCGTCGAGGGCCGGATGGTCGCGAAATTCGGGACGGGAAGTACGCGCACGTGTCGCTCGACGAGGCGTCGAAGCCGCCTCGGCGCGTCCAGCTGGACGCGTACACGCCGGAGCGGTTCCGGCCGAAGTACGCCGACCGGCTGGGTGACCCCCTGCTGCTCGACGCCCTCGCTGGGGCCCGCCACGAGCTAAGCGCCGCGGACCGCGCCGGGGCGCTCTCCGTCAGCCCTCGAGGCCGGACAGCGAGCGGATCGCGCGGGCGAGGTTGGACATGTCCTCGTCGCCGTGGCCCTGCGCCACGAGCCCGGCCTCGAGCTGGGCCGCCATGCCGGCGACCGGCAGTGTCGCGCCCAGGCCGCGCGCCATCTCGAGCGCGATCACGAGGTCCTTGAGGTCGAGCGACGTCCGGAAGCCGAGGGGATACTCGTTGTCGATCATCCGCCCGCTGCGGTTCTCGAGCACCCAGCTGCGGGCCGCCCCGCCGTCGAGTGCCGCGGCGACCGCGACCGGGTCGAGCCCGGCCTTGAGGGCGAGGACGATGCCCTCGGCGACGCCCAGGTAGGCCCCGGCGAGGATCACCTGGTTGACGGCCTTCACGGCCTGGCCGCTGCCGGCGAGCCCGAACCTGGTCACCGTCTTGCCCATCGCCTCGAGCACCGGTCGCGCGCGCTCGAACGCGTCGGGCTCGCCGCCGACCATGATCGTCAGGGTGGCGTTGCGCGCCCCCTCGAGGTGCCCGAGACGGGGGCATCGACGAACGCGACGCCGGCCTCGGCCAAGCGCGTGGCGAAGCCTCGGTCGCCGTGGGCGAGATCGTGGAGCAGTCGATGACCAGGCTGCCCGGCACGATACCGCTCGCGACGCCGTCGTCACCGAACAGCACGGCCTCGACGTCCGGCGTGTCGGACACGCAGCAGACCACGACGTCCGACGCGGCGGCCACGGCCGCCGGCGTGCGGGCCTCTCTGGCGCCCAGCTCGACCAGCTCGGCGGCGCGCCCCGGGGTCCGGTTCCAGACCGTCACCTCGAACCCGGCGCGGCGCAGGTTGGCGGCCATGGCCGCACCCATCGTGCCCAGCCCGACGAACCCAATTCGCTCCACGCGTGCCCTCCTGCCTGCTGCACTGAGGGTACCGGTCGCGACGACGGGCAGATACGATGCCGCGATGGAGTGGCTGGGAGTCAGGCGGCGCCGCCTCGGGACGGCGCTCCTCGCGTTCGGGCTCATTCGGCATGGTCCTGGCCGGGGTCATCGCCGCCGGCCTCATCGCGGGCGGCATCGCCGCACGCAACCTCGACGACCGGATCTCGGCCGACCAGGCGAGGCTCAGCGCGTCCCTCCATCGGATCACGACCTCGATCGACAGGCTGGCCACCACGACCGACCACGCCGCGGCGACGCTCAACACCACGTCCGCGCTGATCGACGAGGCGGGTGTCGTGCTCGAGGACCTGGCTGGGGTCTCGGACGAGCTCGCCTCCAACCTCGACTTCAGCATCCTCGGCCAGCAGCCGCTCGCCGGCGCGGCGGGCCGGTTCACCGAGTTCGGTGCCCGGCTGCGGACGTTCCAGGGGATGACCGGCGGCCTGGCCGACAACCTCGGGACCAACGCCGACGACCTGACATCGCTCACCGCCGAGGTCGACCAGATCGGGGTGATGACCGAGGACCTGGCCGACCGGGTCGACGCGTTCGACCAGGCGGGCGAGATCATCAGCCTCATCGTTGGCGGCATCATCCTGGGCGGGATCCTCGTCGCCTGGCTGGCGATCGCGGCCGCGTTCTGCGCGTGGGCCGGGTGGCGGCTCCGGAAGATCGGCGCGGCCGAGGCGGCCGCCGCCGACGCGGCGACCGGGAGCGGGTCCGCCTAGCGGGCGTCGCGGGCGCTAGCGGGCCGGCGGCTCACCGCGGAGCGCGGGCAGCAGCAGCTCGCCGACGATCCGGGCGGTGGCCCGTCCGTCGACCACGTCGAACGAGGCCGTCGCGAACGCCCGGACGCGCTCGAGGTCGAAGTCGTCCGCGCGGATCGCCGCCGCGAGCTCGGCCGTCGTCGCGAACACCGGCCCGGGCAGGTCGCCCGGGAAGTCGAGGTAGAACCCGCGCTCGCCGCCGTACGCCTCGACGTCCGGGGCCAGGAAGGCGATCGGGCGGCCCAGGAGCGCGAACTCGTAGATCGCGCTCGAGTAGTCGGTCACCAGGACATCGGCGACCAGCATCAGCTCGTTGAGATCGGGGTCGGCCGACGCGTCGATCGCGAACGCGTCCAGGCCGGGCGGGATCTCGAGCGCCGTGCGGACGAACGGATGGAGCTTGAGCAGCACGGCGTACCCGTCGCCCAGCCCGTCGTGCAGGGCGCGCAGGTCGAGCAGGTCGTCGTAGCGGGCCTTGCCGACCGTGTTGCCGCGGAACGTCGGGGCGTAGGCACGATCCGCCGCCCGTCCGGGAGCCCGTAGGTCGCCCGCAGCCGCGCCAGCGCGCGCTCGCGCCGCCTCGGGTCCGCGAACAGGTCGGTGCGCGGGAGCCCGTAGCGCGACGCGAACAGCTCGACCGGCTGGCCGAACGCCTCGGCGTAGAACGGGGCCACCGACATCGACGACACCAGCGCGAGGCTGTAGTTGCCGTGGATGGCGACACGGCGCACGAACGCCTCGTCGGCGCCGAACGAGACGCTCGACGACGCTGTAGCCGAACTTCTTGAACGCCCCGGCCGCGTGCCACACCTGACGCGCACGGTGCCGGGACGCGGCCGGATCACGTACATCGGGAAGAAGTAGTCGTCGACGACGAACGCGCGGGCCGCGGCGAGCTGGTAGCCCGCCCGGGCGGCGAACACAATCGCCCGGGCCCGGCCCGAGCAGCCCGCGCTCGTGGCGGAAGGCCATGACGGTCAGCTCGCACCGGGGGGCGGCGGGCGGCCAGCTCGTCGCGGAGATAGGCGAGGTTGCCCGACAGCTCGGCCTGGTGCGAGGTCGCGAGGACCACCCGGGACCTCGGGGTCCGGAGCGACCCGATCGCGAACCCGAGCCGGACGGCCCATGTCCGCAGCCTGACGATCGCGGATCTCACCGCCGGGTGATCAGGTCGATGACCCGGTCGGTCGACCCGCCGTCGAGATGGTCGAAGTGCCGTCGGGCGAACGGCTCGACCCTGTCCTGCCCGGTGTCGTCGCGTCGGATGGCGTCGAGGAGCCTCGGGAAAGGTGCGGACGATCCGGCCCGGGACGAACGCCTCGTACGGCTCGTAGAAGTCGCGGCTGGCGACGTACTCGTCGAGGTCGTAGGCGAAGAACAGCATCGGCCGGCCCAGGGTCGAGAACTCGTACACGATGGACGAATAGTCGGTGATCAGGAGATCGACGGCGAACAGCAGGTCGTTGGTCTCGATCGGCGTGGCGGCCCGTGCGGTCGCGGCCGCCGACGCATCGACGATGCGGTCGCGCATCGCCTCGGGGACGACGAGCGCCTCGCGCACGAACGGGTGCATCCGGACGAGGCACACGGCGTCGCGCTCGACGCACAGCGCGTGGAGGGCCTCGACGTCGATTGCGCGACATGTCGTAGGAGGCGGTCCGCGCGCCATGTCCCGCGGAACGTCGGGGCGAGCAGGATCACCGTCCGGCCCACGATCTCCGGGAACGCCTCGGCGACGGCGGCCAGCGAGGCGTTGCGATGGTCGAGGTCGAACATCGGGTCCACCCGCGGGATCCCGGTGGCGCCGCACGTTCGACTCGGGAATGCCGAACGCCTCGGCATAGACCGCGATGTCGGCCTGGGCGCTGACCGTCGCCCAGGTGTAGTTCTTGTGCACGAGGCCGTACGGGTTCGGGGCGCCCGGCTTGCCGACACGACTGTAGCCCACGGTCTTGAATGCCCCCACCGCGTGCCACAGCTGGACGATCGTGACGTCGGGGTCGTTGACCCGGTAGATCACCGGCTGGAAGTCGTCGATCACGATCGTGTCCACCCGTGCGAGGCGCCACGG
>CAVYGH010000007.1:0-201907 GCA_963767945.1 uncultured Chloroflexia bacterium
GAGCGCCATCCAGCCCATGAACAGCGCGTGGCTGGCGATCCGGTTGAGCTCGCCCGTCAGCACCCGGATGTACTCGGCGCGGCGCGGCACCTCGACGTCGAGCAGCTGCTCGAACGCCATCACCGGCGACCACTCGCAGAACAGCGAGCTCACGTACTCGAGCGGGTCGACCTGGCTGATGACCTGGTGGTAGTCGGCGTTCTCGCACAGCTTCTCGACGCCCCGGTGGAGGTAGCCGAGGACGGGGTCGAGGTCGACGACGCGCTCGCCCGAGATCTTGAGCACGACCCGCAGCACCCCGTGCGTGGACGGGTGCTGGGGGCCCATGTTGAGGAACATCTCGCCGTCGCCGAGCGTGTAGAACTCGGCCTCGCGCTCGGTGCGCGGCGGGTACGGCGGGACGGGCTCGAAGTGGCCGATCTCGTCGTCGAGCAGGACGCGCGGGTCGTCGGCCGAGGCGTGCTTGCCGGGCGTGGCGGGGGCGGTCATCGTCAGGCCCTCACCGTGCGCCGGACGACCGACGGCGTCGCCTGCGACGGCGCATGGCTCTGCTCCATGTGCCGCACCCCGCCGCCCGGCGACCGGGCCGCGTCGTCGGCGAGGTAGAAGTCCTTGCGCAGCGGGAAGCTCGTGTAGTCCGGCGGCATGTAGATCCGGCGCAGGTCGCGATTGCCCTCGAAGATGATCCCGAACATGTCGTAGGCCTCGCGCTCCATCCACTCGGCGCCGGGCCACAGGCCGGTGAGCGACGGCACCCGGGGGTCCTCGCGCGGCATGCCGTCGGCGACGACCCGCAGCCAGTCGGGCGTCGTCGCGGACCACAGGTGGTAGGCGACCTGCATGTGGTTGCCGGTGTCGACGCCGGCGAGGTCGGCGAGGATCCCGAACGCGAACGCCGGGTCGTCGTGGAGCACGCGCATGACCTCGACCAGGTCGGCCGGGCTCACCCGGATCTCGGTCTGGTCGTGGCGCTGGCGGATCGGGCCCGTGAGCCGGTCCCCGAGGGCGGCCTCGAGCCGGGCGCGCAGCTGGCGGTCCATGCCTAGACGTCCACCGGCACGGTCGGGCCGATCGGGCGCTCGTGCCACTCGCCGCGGCGGTCCTTGACGAGCTGCTGGAGCTTCATCATCCCGTAGATCAGGCCCTCGGGACGGGGCGGACAGCCGGGCACGTAGATGTCGACGGGCATGACGCGGTCGATGCCCTCGATCGTCGAGTAGCTCCGCTTGTAGCGCCCGCCCGAGCACGTGCAGTCGCCCATCGCGACGCACCACTTGGGCTCCGGCATCTGCTCCCACAGGCGCACCAGCGGCCCGGCCATCTTGGTCGTGAGGGTGCCGGCGACGATCAGGACGTCCGCCTGGCGCGGGCTGGCCCGGAACGGGAACATGCCCCAGCGGTCCATGTCGTTCTTGGACGTCGCCGCGGACATCATCTCGATCGCGCAGCACGCGAGCCCGGACAGCAGCGGCCACAGGCTGTTCATCCGGATCAGGTCGAGCACGAGGTCGGCCTTCGTCGGGATGACCTCGAGGGCCCCCCAGCGGGCGTCGTCGCGCCGGACGAGGTCGGAGTGCTCGAGCTTGGTCAGGTGGGTGTGGTCGGTCGGCCGGCCGCCGCCGTAGGCCTCGGGCGAGATGGCCGACCACAGCGTGTTCGGCACCACGATCGGCTCCATGACGTCGCGCGGCTCGGCGGTCGCGAGCGCGCCCGGCTTCGCGCCGGGCTCGTCGGACGGGGCCTGCGGCGCGTCGGACGGCGTCACGCCCGGCGCCCCGGCGCCGCCGGGGACCGTCTCGTCGTCACGCTTCAGCGCCACGAGAGCACCCCCTTGCGCCACGCGTAGGCGAGCCCGAGCAGCAGGATCGCGACGAACACCAGCATGCTCGTGAACAGCAGGGCCTGGTCGACCCCCGAGTCGCGGAAGATCAGCGCCCACAGGAAGATGAACACGATCTCGATGTCGAACGCCACGAACAGCAGCGCGTAGATGTAGAACGAGATGCCGAACCGCCCGTGGGTGTCGCCGTAGGTGTCGATGCCCGACTCGTACGGGTAGCCCTTGTGCTCGTCGCCCTTCGTGCGGTGCGAGATGGCCCAGGCGAGCCCGATCGTCAGGAAGACGAACGAGACGCCCGCGAAGGCGAACCCGACGACGTACCAGAGTTGGGTCACGAGGTCCTCGGTATCGAGCGGGTCGTGTACGCGGACGACCGCGCTCGAGCGTGATGACACTGGGCGTGTCCGTGCGCGTCACGGACGACACGGCCCTTGCATTCTAGCAGCGGTCCCGTGCTCGGGAGCCGATCCGGGAGGGCGTCCGCGCCGCCTGCCGGGACGATCCTGCGCGTGCTCACCCCGTGCTCAGCGACCGGGTGCCGCGAGCCGCCGGAGGCTCGCCAGCTCGACCCCCGCCGGGACGTCGCGTCCGAAGGCCAGCACCCGGTAGCCGCCCATGCCCCGCGGGTCCAGGAGGCGGGCGAGCGCCGAGCGCAGGAGCAGCGCGTCCTCGAGCGTCGCGCCGGGGCGATGAAGGGTCGCCGCGGCCAGGTCGCCGGAGGTCGCCGCGAGCAGCTCCGCCTGGGTCGTCTCGCCCAGCGGCACCAGCCCGGCCCGGGCGGCGGCGTCGCGCACCGCGGCGAGGTCGACGGTGGCGGTCAGGTCCTGGCGGCCCAGGTGCCGGAACGGGTCGCCGCCGACGCCGTGCCGGGCGAACCCGCGCAGGGTGCCGTCGCGCCGTCGCGGGCGCGTAGAGGGAGCCGGGCTCCTCGGCGTAGTCGATGAGGACGACGACCCCGCGGTCGAGACCGTCGACGGCGCCCGCCAGCCACGTCTCGATGCCGAGGCACAGCTCGGCGGCCTGTCCGTCCTCGAGCTCGACGCCCTCGTCCCGCAGGCGCTGGTCGAGCTCGCTGGTCGTCGGCTCCGCCTCGACCCAGGCGAACGCCCCCGCCCCGTCGAGCCCCACCAGCTGCTCGCGGAGGCCGCCTGGCCGGCCGATCACCCGGTGCACGGGCAGGGCGTCGAGCACCTCGTTGGCGACGATCGCCCCGACGGCCGGCGAGCCGTCCGCCTGGGCGTCACGGTCGTCGAGCGCCGCCCCCAGCCCGGCCGCCCCGAGCCGGGCGCGGAACGCCTCGATCCGGGCGAGCTCGACCTCGACCGCCCGGTAGCGGATCGCCGCGAACAGCGGAGAGCCCGCGTCACGGAGCGAGGCGAGCACGCCCTCGGCGAGCGCGCCGGTCCCCGCGCCGTGCTCGACGACCGTGAACGGCACCGGACGCCCGAGCGCCGTCCACGCCTCCTCCAGCAGCGCGCCCGACCGCCGCCCCGAAGATCGGATGCGTCTCGGGGGCGGTCAGGAAGTCGCCGGCCCGCCCGGGACCCGGATCCGGGCGCCGGTAGTAGCCGTGGCCCGGCTCGTAGAGGGCGCGGGCCATGAACCGGGCGAACGAGATCGGACCCTGCGCGGCGATCGCGTCACGGAGTCGCGCGACGAGCACCTCGTCCTCGCCCACGGACTCGGGATCCGGCAGCGGGTCGCGGACGAGCGCCGGCACGGGCGTCTCGCGGTCGTCGTCCATGGACGCGATCGTACGGGGTCAGCGCCGCAGGGCCAGCCGGATCCCGGGCCCGACGAGGCCGTGGCCGCCGAGCAGGATCGGGACGCCCGCGTCGCGCGCCGCACCCGTCAGGTCGCGCAGCCAGGGGTCCCGGACGCGGTCGGCCAGCAGGAGGTCCGAGGCGAACCGGTCCTCGGCACCCGGCCACACGCGCTCGTCCGCCCCGAGGCGGTGGGCGAGCAGGACCCGCGTGTCGAGGAGGGCGCCGTCCGCGAGCGCGGCGACGTGCCGCCCGAGCGAGGCCGGACCGTCGCGCTCGAGCAGCTCGCCCAGCACCGTGCGCGGCGGTCGTCGGTTCGGGCGGCCGAGCTGCGCCCCCGCCGCAGCCGTACGCAGCCCGCGCTCCTCGACCAGGGCCCGGGTGCGCGACCGCGTGTGCCGCTCGACCCATCGCAGGTCCGCGGCGGAGGTTCGTCCGGCGACCAGCAGCTCCGCCCCCGGATCGTCGGCGACGGCCCGGATCGCGCGCAGCCGCTCGCGGACGACGGCGGCATCGGCCGCATCGGGCCCGGGCAGGGCCGGCGCACCCCGGGCTCCATCGAGCAGCAAAAGGTCGAGCGGCGAGTCGACGTCCACCGCCAGTCGCCGCCTCGCCGCGAGGTCGCGGACCCGCACGCCCGCGGCCTCCCCGAGCCAGCGCGGCAGCGCGTTGTCCGAGGCGAGGTCGGGGAGCCCGCCGAGGACCTCCGACGCCCGGGCGATGGCCACCGCGTCCGCCGAGTACCGGTGGTTCGCGAGCGCCACCCGCTCGTCGGACGACGCGGCTCGCACGAACGCCGCGAGGTCGCCCGCCGACGCGAGCGGGATCGAGCCCGCGCCGAGGACCACCAGGCCCGCCGGGCGCAGCTCGCCCACGAGCCGGCGGAGCCGGGCTCCGAACGGCACGTCGTCGCGCGGCTCGCGGTGGACGACGACCTCGGCGGCCCCGGCGTCCGCGAACCCCAGCCGGTGGTGCTCGGCGAGCGCCGCCCACGCCCGTTCGAGGCCGCGCTCGAGCACGCCCGCCTCCGGGGACGGCTCGGGTGCGAGGATGAGGACCGTGACCGGGGCCATGGCCCCGGAGTCTAGCGACGGGAGGTCCGTGGACCATGGCGCGCGTCCGGGCGTACATCGGCCTCGGGGCCAACGTCGGCGACGCGGCCGGCACACTCGCCGCCGCCGTCCAAGCGCTCGCATCGCTGCCGGACGCGGCGCTCGTCGCCGTGTCGCGGCTCTACGCCACCGCGCCCGTGGGCGTCGCGGACCAGCCCGAGTTCCGCAACGCGGTGGTGGCGCTCGATGTGCCAGGGGGACCGAGCGCCGAGGCCGGCGCGTCGGCCCTGCTGATCGCGCTCAAGGACCTCGAGCGCGCGTTCGGGCGCCGGCAGCGCGAGCGATGGGGGCCGCGCGAGGTCGATCTCGACGTGCTGCTGTTCGGCGACGCCCGGGTCGAGATCGAGCGACCGCCTGGGGGCCGGAGCGACGACCCGGCCAAGGCCGCGCTGCCGCTGGTCGTCCCCCACGCCGAGGCGCGGTACCGCCTGTTCGTCCTGGCGCCGCTTTCGGACCTCGCGCCCGACCTCGTGCCGCCCGGCTGGGACGAGTCGGTCGCGGCAGCCGCGGCCGGCCGCCTCGCGGCCGAGGGCCCCGACGCCGTCCGCCCGATCGCGAGCTGGGACGGCGACGGCTGGCAGCCGCTTGCCTGACGAGCGGGGAGAAGGCTAGAGCCGGACGGCCGGCGGGCGGTCCCGATCGAACATGTGCACGGTGTCGACGAAGCGGACCTGCTTGCTCTGGTAGGCCATCACGAGCGAGTGGGTGCGGGCGCCGCCGCCGAAGAACCGCACGCCCTGGAGCAGCTCGCCGGGCGTGACGCCCGTCGCGGCGAACACCAGCTGGTCGCCCGACGCGAGGTCCTCGGTCCGGTAGACGCGATCCTCGTCGGCGTGGCCGAGCATCTTCGAGGCCTTCGCGCGCTCGCGCTCCTCGTCGTTGCGGAACCGGAAGCGGGCCTGGATCTCGCCGCCGAGGCAGCGCAGCGCGGCCGCGGTGATCACGCCCTCGGGCGCCCCGCCGATGCCCATGACCGCGTGCACGCCGGTGCCCTGCACCGCGCACGAGATCGCGGCCGAGAGGTCGCCGTCGGAGATGAGCTTGATCCGGGCGCCGGTCGAGCGGACCTCGGCGATCAGCGAGTCGTGGCGCGGCCGGTCGAGGATGATCACCGTGATGTCCTGGACGCGGCGCCGGAGGGCCTCGGCGATCCGGTGGCAGTTCTCGGCCGGCGGCCGCGTGATGTCCACGCAGCCGGCCGCGACCGGTCCCACGCACAGCTTCTCGAGGTAGGTGTCGGGCGCGTGCGTCAGGCCACCCTGCTCCGAGGCGGCCAGGACGGTGATCGCGTCGCCCTGGCCGGTGGCGACGAGGTTGGTGCCCTCGAGCGGATCGACCGCGATGTCGACGGCGGCGATCGCGTCGTCGTCCCCGTCGTGGCGGCCCACCTGCTCGCCGATGTACAGCATCGGGGCCTCGTCCCGCTCGCCCTCGCCGATCACGATCGTCCCGGCGATGTCGGTGTCGTCCATCGCGCTGCGCATCGCCTCGGTGGCCGCGCGGTCCGCCTCGTGACGATCGCCGCGGCCCATGTACCGCGCGGACGCGATCGCCGCAGCCTCGGTGACCCGCACCATCTCGAGCGCCAGCAACTGTTCCATAGGACCTATCTAGCCCGAAAGGTGGCGCGGGCGCAAGGCGGCCGCGAGGACGGGAACGAGCGCACTTGACCGTGCGCAAGCGACCGCCCGCAGGGGCCAACGCCGCGAACGTGCCGCATGTCGGGCTAGTGCCGGAAGTGGCGGCGGCCGGTGAACACCATCGCCAGATGGTGCCGGTCGGCGACCTCGATCGCCATCTCGTCGCGGATCGAGCCGCCCGGCTGGATGATCGCGGTGATGCCGGCGTTGGCGGCCACCTGGATGCCGTCGGGGAACGGGAAGTAGGCGTCCGAGGCCATGACGGCGAGCTTCGCCCGGTCGCCCGCCTTGCGCAGCGCGATGTCCACCGACACGTTGCGGCTCGACTGGGCCGCCCCGATGCCGACGGTGGCCCCGTTCCGCGCGAGCACGATCGCGTTCGACCGGACGTGGCGCACCGCGCGCCAGGCGAACAGCAGGTCGGTGAGCTCGCCCAGCGTCGGGTGGCGCCGGGTGACCACCTGGAGCTGGCCGCGGTCGAGGTCGACGGCGTCGAGCGCCTCGACCAGCAGGCCGCCGCCGACGCGCTTGAAGTCGAGGTTCGCGATCCCGTAGTCGCGCATGCCCTCGGTCGGCGAGGCGGGGACGGACAGCAGCTCGAGCCCGGGCTTGACCTCGAGGATCTCGCGCGCCGCCGGCGAGAACCCGGGCGCGATGACCGCCTCGTAGGAGTTGGCGGCGATCTCCTGCGCGGTCGCGCCGTCCAGCTCGCGGTTGACCCCGACGATCCCGCCGAACGAGGCGACCGGGTCGGTGTCGAGCGCCCGCTTGTAGGCCTCCACGAGCTCCTCCGCCGAGGCGACGCCGACCGGGTCGGTGTGCTTGGTGAGGACGGCGGTGGGCGCCGTGTAGTCGGCGGCGATCCGGTAGGCGGCGTCGAGGTCGAGCAGGTTGTTGAAGGTCGGCGGGGCCCCGTGGATCTGGGTCGCGTCGGCGAGCGTGCCCGAGCGGTGGGTCGTCTCGCGGTAGAAGGCCGCCCGCTGGTGGGGGTTCTCGCCGTACGGCAGGTCCGAGACCTTCTCCAGCACCATCGCCAGCCGCTTCGGGTAGGCGTTGCCGCCGATCTGGTTGAGGTAGGCCGCGATCTCGGCGTAGTAGGCGGCCACCGTCGAGAACGCCTCGGCCGCCAGGCGATAGCGCGTGTCGGCCGAGACCTGCCCGAGGGTCCGCATCTCATCGAGGATCAGGAGGTAGTGGCCCGGGTCGGAGACCGCCACGACGCCGGCCGCGTTGCGCGCCGCCGCGCCCAGCAGCGCCGCGCCGGCGACGTCGATCATCTCGATGGCCTCGTCGATGCCGATGTGGCCGCGCCCGACCTCGGGGGCGAACGACTTCACGTTGACCACGACGAGGTCCAGCAGCTCGAGCCCGTGGGCCTTCAGCTCCTCGAGCTGGGCGGGGACGTCGCGCCGCGCGAGGATGCCGGCGTAGATCGCCGGGTGGAAGGTGCGGACCTGGCCGCCGACCAGCGGCGGCACCGCCGTGAGGTCGGACACGCTGGCGACCTCGACGCCGTCGGCCGCGAGGTGATCGCGGGTCCCGTCCGTCGCGTACAGCTCCACGCCGAGGCGCTGCAGCTCACGCGCGAAGGTCGAGATGCCCTCGCGGTTCGCCACCGAGAGCAGCGCACGCACCTGCTCGGTTCCTCCTCCGGCGTTCGGGTCGGGCGCACCGGTTCGCGTCCGGATCAGGGCGGATCCGGGCCGCACCGGGCGGGTACGTCAGGCCGCGAGTATACCGTGGCCTCGTGGCATACTCGGACCGCCCAACTCGCCCGCAGGCCTCGTCCGGCCGCCTCGGAGATCAGCGCGCGTGGACAAGCTCCCCTGGGAATACCTGTTCGACTCGTACGACGCCCAAAACTTTCCGGACCTGTACCTCCCCCTGACGATCGCGTCGCTCGTCGCGCTCATCGCGACCGTGATCTTCTACAACGTCCGGACGCGCCAGCTCCACCGCCACAGCATCTATCTCCAGATGTACGAGTGGCTGCTGTGGACGGGCGTGATCGCGTTCGGGCTGATGCTCGTGTACTACGTGTTCCACTTCGACTGGTTCATCGTGGGGTCGACGCTGGTCGTGGGGCTGGGCGCCCTCGTCTGGATCCGGTTCGTCCGGTTCCCGCCGTACTTCCGGGCGTACGAGCGGCAGCTCGCCAAGCAGCGCTATTTCTCACGCGAGCGGTTCACGCGGCCCGAGACGACCATCCGGTCGCGCTCGTCGCGGCGCCGACGGCGCCGCTGACCCACGGCGCGACCCGGGTCGCGCACAGGCAACACGAGGACGATCGATGCCGATCGACGTTCGCCGGTTCGGGGTCGGGCACCGGCGCCCGGACGGGCCGCCCGGGACCACCGGGATCGAGGGCCAGGTCATCGAGGGCGGGCGTTCCGGGGTCGTCGCCGAGCTGGCGTTCAACCGGCGTGCTCGGATCACGCCCCACAGCAACCCCAACTGGACGTACTTCCTCGTGATCGAGGGCGGCGGCTGGGTGGGGGTCGGCGACGAGCGGACCCGGGTGACCGCGGGCGAGGCCGTGGTCTGGCCGCCCGACGTGATCCACGCCGCCTGGACGGACGGGTCGCCGATGCGCGCGATCGTCGTGGAGTTCGCGGCGCCCCAGCTGGCCCTGTCCGACGTGACCGAGGGGCAGGCGGTCCGGATCGGACCGGGCGAGGCCGACGATGTTTCGGGCGAGCCGGCGAGTGGCGCCCGCGGCGCGCGGCGGGTGTCCCGCGGCGAGGGCCGCCTCGCGCCCCGCCCGCCGGAACCGCCCCCCGAGGGCGACAACCCCGAGGGCGAGCCCCGGTAGCCCGCGGACCGGCCGGCCGAAGGCCCCGATCGGGGGCTGGCGGTCGATCGCGCCTAGAGCGCGGGCTTGGGGCGCGCCGGCGCGGCGGGGCGGCGGAACGCGGCGAGGATCGCGGCCAGGGCGCCGTGGCCCTCTCGTCGCAGCGAGGTGCCGCGGACCAGGCGCTCGGCGGTGGCGATGGACTGCGCGTCGGCGATCCGGCGCTTGGCCTCGATGGCGTTCAGGGTCGGGTCGAGGTACATGGCGGAGGTCCTTCGTGGTGGCTCGTCGTCGGTCCTTGCGGGGATCGATCGACAGTCACCACGGTAGGGACCGGGCCCGGCCGTGCCATCGGGGAGGCTGGGTATTTCCGGCCGCCGCTCCCCCTTAGTTCCGGCGTCGTCGCACGACCGCGCGCCCGGACGGCCTAAAGGTGGGCGTTAGTCCGCGTCGCCGTTCGCGAGGTGCGCGCCCAGGCCGCCAAGCACCATGGCGGTCATGCCCCACACCGCCAGCCCGTCGACCGGATAGGCGGCGTAGCGCACCCGCCAGCCGCGGATGTCGCGCTCGACGATGACCATCTCGGCGCCGGGCAGGAACGCGTCGACCGGCGGCTCGAGGATCGTCGCCACCTCGGTCGGCTGGGCGGTGAGCGCCGGCCGACGCGCCGCAGCCGCGACGACCGGGGTCACCGCGAAGTTGGACACCGGGATCCGGTGCACGGGCAGGGAGCCGAGCACGCGGACGCCCTCGAGGTCGGCGTCCAGGCCGACCTCCTCGTTCGCCTCGCGCAGCGCGGTCGCGACGAGATCGGCGTCCTCGGGCTCGGCGCGGCCGCCCGGGAACGAGACCTCGCCCGAGTGGTGGCCGCCGCGGTCGGCGCGCTCGGTGAGCACGATTCGCGCCTCGCCCGCCTCGTCCGGGTAGACGAGGATCAGCACGGCCGCGGGCCGCCCGGGCGGTGCGGCCTCGTCCCACGGGGGCCGCGGCCGGGGTGCGCCGGTCTCGGCCACGACCGGGATCAGCGCCTCCGGACCGGCCGGCATGGTGGCCGGCACGCGCTCGAGGCGTCGGACGACGTCGTCGAAGCGCATCGGCGAGCGACGGCTAGTTGACGAGCTCGCCGCCGTCGGGCCGCGTCGGCTCGTCGAGCGGCGGCAGGTCGAGCGCCGAGCGACGCTTCCGCCCGCCCGCGCCGGCCGCCGCCGGCTCGGGGTTCGGGGAGCGGGCGTCGCGGCGGTCGGACGTCCCGGCGACGACCGTGTTCGAGGCGCTGGAGAACAGGAGCGCCCCCGACACCGGGTCCGCGTCGGCGACGATCCGGTCGCCCGGCTTGAACGAGCCGGACAGGAGCGCCCGCGCGAACGGGTTCTCCACGAGCCGCTGGATCGTCCGCTTGAGCGGCCGCGCCCCGAAGGCCGGGTCGGTGCCGTCGCGCACGATCAGCGCACGGGCGGCCGGCGTCAGCTCGAGCACGAGGTCGTTCTCGGCGATCCGCAGCTGGAGGTCGGCCAGCTGGAGGTCGGCGATGGCCGCGAGCTCGGCCTCGGTCAGCGCGTGGAACACGATGACCTCGTCGATCCGGTTCAGGAACTCGGGTCGGAACTGCCCGCGCAGCTGGTCGGTGACCTGGCGCTTCATCGCCTCGTACCCGTCGCCGTCGGACGCGCCGGCGAACGACTGGATCTGCTGGCTGCCGACGTTGCTGGTCATGATCACGACGGTGTTCTTGAAGTCGACGGTGCGGCCCTGCGAGTCCGTGAGCCGCCCGTCGTCGAGCACCTGGAGCAGGACGTTGAACACGTCCGGGTGCGCCTTCTCGATCTCGTCCAGCAGCACGACCTGGTACGGCCGCCGTCGGACGGCCTCGGTCAGCTGGCCGCCCTCCTCGTAGCCGACGTAGCCGGGCGGGGCGCCGACCAGCCGCGAGACCGCGAACTTCTCCATGTACTCGCTCATGTCGATCCGGACCATCGCCTGGTCGTCGTCGAACATGAACTGCGCGAGCGCCCGGGCGAGCTCGGTCTTGCCGACGCCCGTCGGGCCCAGGAACAGGAACGAGCCGATCGGCCGGCGTGGGTCCTTGAGGCCGGCGCGCGCGCGGCGGACCGCGTCGGACACGGCCTCGATCGCCTCGCCCTGGCCGACGACGCGATCGTGCAGCCGCTCCTCCATGTGGACGAGCTTCTCCAGCTCGCCCTCCATCAGGCGCGTGACCGGGATGCCGGTCCAGGCGGCCACGATGTCGGCGACGTCGTCGGCGGTGACCTCCTCCTTGAGCAGCGCGCCCGGCCCCTGGAGCGCGGCGATCGCCGCCTCCTGCTCGGTGAGCCGCTCGGCGAGCTCGCGGGCCTTGCCGTACTTGAGCTCGGCCGCCCGGCCGTAGTCCGCCTCGCGCTCCGCCTGATCGACCCGGACCTGCAGCTGCTCCTGCTCGGACTTGGTGGCCCGGAGCGCCGCGATGGCCGACTTCTCGGCCTCCCAGCGCTGCTTCATCGCCCCGGCCTCCTCGCCGATCTCGGCGAGCTCCTTCTCGAGCGCCTCGAGGCGGGCCTTCGAGGCGTCGTCGGGCTCCTTGCGCAGCGCCTCGCGCTCGATCTCCAGCTGGATCCGGCGCCGCTCGAGCTCGTCCAGCTCGATCGGCATCGAGTCGATCTCCATCCGCAGCCGCGACGCGGCCTCGTCGACCAGGTCGATCGCCTTGTCGGGCAGGAAGCGCTCGGTGATGTAGCGGTTGGACAGCGTGGCCGCACCGACCAGCGCCGAATCCGTGATCCGGACGCCGTGGTGGACCTCGTATCGCTCGCGCAGGCCGCGCAGGATGGAGATCGTCTCCTCGACGGTCGGCTGGTCGACGACCACCGGCTGGAAGCGGCGCTCCAGCGCGGCGTCCTTCTCGATGTGCTTGCGGTACTCGTCGAGCGTGGTCGCGCCGATCGTGTGCAGCTCGCCGCGAGCGAGCATCGGCTTGAGCAGGTTGGACGCGTCCATGGCGCCCTCGGCCGCCCCGGCGCCGACGACCGTGTGCAGCTCGTCGATGAACAGGATCACGCGCCCCTCGGAGTCCTTGATCTCCTTGAGGACGGCCTTGAGCCGCTCCTCGAACTCGCCGCGGAACTTGGACCCGGCGATGATCGCGCCGAGGTCGAGCGAGATCACGCGCTTGTCCTTGAGCGTCTCGGGCACGTCGCCGCGGATGATCCGCTGGGCCAGCCCCTCGGCGATCGCGGTCTTGCCGACGCCCGGCTCGCCGATCAGGACCGGGTTGTTCTTGGTCCGCCGGCTGAGGACCTGGATCACGCGCCGGATCTCTTCGTCGCGGCCGATCACCGGGTCGAGCTTGCCGGCCCTCGCCTCGGCGGTCAGGTCGCGGCCGTACTTCTCGAGCGCCTGGTAGGTGCCCTCGGGGTTGGCCGTGGTCACCCGCTGGCCGCCGCGCACGGTCTGGAGCGCCCCGAGGATGGCCTCGCGGCCGGCGCCGTGGCGCTCGAGCAGCTGCTGCGCCTCGCCGCCAGCCTCGGCGGATCCGAGCAGCAGGTGCTCCGTCGACGTGTAGTCGTCGCCGAGGCGACGGGCCTCCTCCTGGGCACGGTCGATCACGCGCTTCGCGCGGGGGTCGAGGCTCATCGAGCCGCCTTCGAGGTGGGCGCGCCGGGCCAGCAGCGCGGCGAGCTCGCCGCGGAACGCGCCGAGGTCCACGCCCAGGCGTCGCAGCGTCTCGGCGGGGATGCCGTCATCGGGCTCGACGAGCGCGGACAGCAGGTGCTCCGCGTCCAGCACGGGGCTCTGCATCCGCTCGGCGAGCTGCTGGGCGGCGATGATGGCCTCCTGGGCCTTCTCGGTGAATCGGTCGAGTTGCATGGGTCAGGTCTCTGTGCGTTCGGTCGGGGTGTCCGTTCGGATGGGGGTCTAGCCGGTGGTCGCCCGGGGGTCTGGCTGGTCGATGAGGTCGAGGAACGTCCGGGCCGCGGCCCTGGCGTCGTCGCTCAGCGATGTCGGCAGCGCCACCCGGACCTTCAGGTACAGGTCGCCGGTCCCGTCGCCCTTCAGCCGGGGCATGCCTTGCCCGGTCAGCCGGAAGGTCCGGCCGCTCTGGGTGCCGGGCGGGATCGTCAGCAGGATGCGGCCCTTGAGCGTGGTCACCGGGACCTCGGCGCCGAGCAGCGCCTCCTCGAGGGTCACCGGCAGCTCCCGCTCGAGGTCCGCGCCGCGGCGGGTGTACGTCGCGTTGGGCGTGAGCTTGACCGTGACGACGATGTCGGCGCCGCCCGGCCCCTTGCCCGACAGGCGGACCCGGCTGCCCGTGTCCGCGCCGCGCGGGATCTGGACCTCGTAGCGCTTGCCCTCGACCTCGATCAGGCGCTTCGTGCCGTGATACGCCTCCTCGAGCGACAGCTCCGCCGGCGCCTCGAGCTCGGTCGCCCGGCGTCCGCCGCTCCGCCCCGAGGTGCCCGACGATCCGGAGCCGCCCGGAGGCCCGGCGGCCGCCCCGTCGAGGCCCATGCCGCCGAGGATGTCCTCGAACGACGGTCCGGCTCCGCCGCGCCGGCGGGCCATGCGCTCGCCGGCGAAGTCCCGCCGGCCGGTCGCCTGCTGGGCGCCCGCCGCGGCGCCGGAGAAGAACATCCGGAAGAAGTCGGAGAAGCCGGGATCGCCGGACCCGGTGGTGTGGAACTCGTAGCGCACGTTGCCGGACTGGCCGGCGGCTCCGGATCCGGCCGCCCCGCCGCCGAACCCGGCGAACCCCGCGAACGGGCCGCCCGGCCCGAACGGGTCGGCGCCCGTGGACCCGCCGCCGCGCTGGAACTGGTCCCAGTTCGCGCCGAGCAGGTCGTACTGCTTGCGCTTGTCGGGGTCGGACAGGACCGCGTTGGCCTCGTTGACGTCCTTGAAGCGCTTCTCGGCCGCCTTGTCGCCTGCGTTCCGGTCCGGGTGATGCTCGCGGGCGAGCTTCCGGAAGGCCTTCTTGATGTCGGCCTGGGACGCGCCGCGAGGCACGCCCAGGATCTCGTAGTAGTCGCGGTATTCCATGGCGTCAGGCCCGCTCGGCGGCGCGCGAAACCGGGGCGACCGGCGTCGGTCGCCCCGGGATGCAGCCTCGGAGCCGGAACCGGGCCATGGTCAGGCGGTGGGACCCTCGGCCGTCCGACCCTGGACGACGACGGGCGGCTGGTCGGTCGACGGGAACGGCGACCGACGGACGCGCGAGTCGGGGGCCGGCTTGCGCTGGCCGCCGCCACCCTCGCCCACCGGGGTGGGCCGGGCGGCCAGGGCCTTCGGGCGACGCCGGAGCGCCGCCGACAGGACCTCGTCCATCGTCTCGACGGTGACGAGCTTCAGCTGCTTGCGGATCTCCTCGGGGATGTCCCGCAGGTCCTTCTCGTTGCGCTTGGGCAGGATGACCATGCCGGCGCCCGCGAGATGGGCCGCGAGGATCTTCGACTTGAGCCCGCCGATCGGCAGCACCCGGCCGCGGAGCGTGATCTCGCCGGTCATCGCGACGTCCTTGCGGACGGGGATGCCGGTGAGGGCGCTGACCATCGCCGTCGCCATCGTGACGCCCGCGGACGGACCGTCCTTGGGGATCGCGCCGGCGGGGACGTGGATGTGCAGGGTGTGCTTCTCGAACACCTGGCGCTCGATGCCGAGGTCGGCCGCATTCGACCGGATCCAGGACAGCGCGGCCCGTGCGGACTCGCGCATGACGTCGCCCAGCTGGCCGGTGAGGATGAACTCCTCCTTGCCCTCCATCAGGGTGACCTCGACCGCGACCACGTCGCCACCGACCTCGGTCACGACCAGGCCCGTCGCGGAGCCCGTCTGGTCCTCGGCCTCCAGCTCGCCGTACTCGAAGCGCGGCGGCCCCAGGTACTCCTCGAGCTTCTTGAGGTCGACGACGGTCTTGCGCTTGCGGCCCTCCGCGACCTGGCGGGCAACCTTGCGCATGATGCTCGCGAGCTCGCGCTCGAGGTTCCGGACGCCGGCCTCCTTCGTATAGGCCTGGACCAGCTGGGTAAGCACCTCGTCGGTGATCTCCACGCGCTTGGCGGTCAGGCCGTGGTTCTCCATCTGCTTGGGGATGAGGAAGCGGCGGCCGATCTCGACCTTCTCCTGCTGGGTGTAGCCCGGCAGCTGGATGACCTCCATCCGGTCGCGCAGGGCGGCCGGGATGGGATCGAGCAGGTTCGCGGTCGCGACGAACAGCACGCGCCGGAGGTCGAACGGGACCTCGAGGTAGTTGTCCTGGAAGCTGAAGTTCTGCTCCGGGTCGAGGACCTCGAGCAGGGCCGACGACGGATCGCCACGGAAGTCCATGCCGATCTTGTCGACCTCGTCGAGCATGAACACCGGGTTGTTCGTGCCGGCGGTCTTCACGCTCTGGATGATCCGGCCGGGCAGCGCGCCGATGTAGGTGCGCCGGTGACCGCGGATCTCGGCCTCGTCGTGGATACCGCCGAGGCTCATCCGCACGAACTTGCGGCCCATCGCCTTGGCGATGCTCTTGCCCAGGCTCGTCTTGCCCACGCCGGGAGGCCCGACGAACAGCAGGATCGGGCTGCGGATGGTGTCGGCGAGCGTCCGCACGGACAGGTACTCGAGGATGCGCTCCTTGATCTTCTCGAGGCCGTAGTGGTCCTCGTCGAGGATCTGGGCGGCCTCGCGGATGTCGAGCCGGTCGTCCGTGGACACGTTCCACGGCAGCGACACGAGCCAGTCCACGTACGTCCGGATCACGCCGACCTCGGGCGAGGCGGACGGGATGCGGCTCATCCGGTCGATCTCCTTGATCGCCCGGTTGCGGACCTCCTCGGGCATGCCCGACTGCTCGACCTTCTCGCGCAGCTCGTTGATCTCGGCCTGCTGCGGGTCGTCCTCGCCCAGCTCGCGCTGGATCGCCTTGAGCTGCTCGCGGAGGATGTACTCCCGCTGGGTCTTGTCCATCTCGGACTTGACCTCGCTCTGGATCTTCCCCTTGAGCTCGAGGATCTCGATCTGGCGGGCGAGGAACGCGGAGACGAGCTTCAGCCGCTGCTCGACGTCGATGGTCTCGAGCAGCTCCTGGCGCTGCTCGGTCGACATGTCGGGGCTGTAGGCCACCATGTCGGCGAGGAGGCCGGGCTCGGTGATGTTGCGGGCGGCGACCGCCGCCTCGGGCGGCACGGGCGCGCCGTTGGCGACGTACTGCTCGATCTGGGCCTGGACGCTGCGGACGAGGGCCTGGATCTCGACGCCCGTCGGGACGTCGTCGGACAGCTCCTCGACCTCGGCGGCGAGGTACGGGGTCGTGCGCGCGAAGGCGCTGACGCGGATCCGGCCCTGCCCCTGGACGATCGCCCGGACGGTGCCGTCCTGGAGCTGGACGACCTGGGCGATCTTGGCCAGCGTGCCGATCTGGTAGAGCTCGGAGGGCTCGTTGATGTCCTCCTGCTCGGGCTGCCGCTGGGTGACGAGCGCGATGGGTCCGCCGTTCTCGACGGCCGCGTTGAGCGCGGCGACGCTCTTCTCGCGCCCGACCTGGAGCGGGACGATCATCTCCGGAAAGATGACCGTCTCCCGGAGCGCGACGAGCGGCAGCTCACGCGGGGTGGCTGCGGGCTTCTCCTCCGGGGTTGACGGTCGCTTGGCCATCAGGATCTCCTTGACTGCCGGTCTGCGGGCCGGCTCGCGGGTGACTGGGTTCGGGTGGGTGACGTCATGCGGTTCGGGTGGGATCCGGAACCCCACGGGCCCCGGCGGTGGATGCGCTGGTCTCGGGCTGGGCGGCGGCGGCCTGGTGGGTCGCCTCGGCCTCGTCGGCCTTGTCGCGCATGCCCTCGTCGTAGAGGACCTCGAGGATCCGCTTGCCGAGCCGTTCCTCGAGCTCGAACAGGGTGCGGACGCCGGCGAGGTTCACGCCGCGATCCCGGGTGAGGTGGCGGATCCACAGGATCCGCCGGATGTCCTCCTCCGAGTAGAGGCGGATGTTGGTCGTGGTGCGTGCCGGGCAGACGAGGCCCTCGTCCTCGTAGATCCGGAGCGTCCGCGGGTGCGCCGACACGAGGGTCGCCGCGACGCTGATCACGTAGACCGGCTGGGTGGGATCCCGTTCCGGTCGTCGAAGGGCCATCGGTCAGGCCTCGGTGCAAGTCATGCCCAGAGGCTAGAACCCTGACAATGACGTTGTCAAGAGAAGTATCCGCAATACGTCCTTGATCGCTGTACGCGGCCCGTCTGGCGCCTCGCGCGCCCGGGGCGTCGGGTCAGGCCTGGACGGGCTCCCCGATGAGCTGCTCCCGCAGCTGGACCTCGCAGTCGGGACGGCCGATCGCGATCACCTTGTCGCCCTCGGCGAGGACCGTGTCGGTCCTGAGCGGCGTCGGCACGCCCTCGCGGATGACGCCGAACAGCGAGCAGCCGCTGGGCACCGACAGGTCGAGCGCGATCTTGCCGATGGCGGGCGAGCCCGGCTGGAGGTGCGCCTCGATGATCTCGAGCTCGCCGACGCCCAGGGCCGCCAGGTGGAGCAGCTCGTGGACCGGGATGTCCTGCTCGATGGATCCGAGGACCATCCGCGTGGGGCTGATGATCTCGTCGACCCCGAGGTGGCGGAACAGCGCCTCGTTCTTCGGGTTGTTCACGCGCGCGATCGTCCGCGGGACGTCGAAGTGGTGCTTCGCCATCTGGCAGATCACGAGGTTGTCCTCGTCGTCGCCGGTGACGGCGGCCACGATGTCGGCGCGGTTGGCACCGGCCTCGTTGAGGTACTTGCCCTCGCAGCCGTCCTGGGCGATCACCACCGACCCGATCTCGTCGGTGATCTGCTGCGCCCGGGCGCGGTCCTTCTCCATCAGGGCCACCTCGTGGCCCGATTCGATGAGCTCCTTGGTCAGGTAGTAGCCGACCTTGCCGCCGCCGACGACCAGCACGAACATCGATCAGCCCTCCGTGCCGGTCGTGCCGGCGCCTGGTGCGGATGCGGAGGCTGGGCCCCCCGGCTGGCCCGCCGCCGGAGCCCCCGGCTGGGCGACGCCTCCCGCGAGCGCTTGCGCGACGGGAGACGGCTCCGCCCCCTCGCCCACGTGCAGGTGCGGGTTCTCCGGCGCGTAGATGCCCGGGCGCACGTCGGCCGCCTGGCCCGCGTAGCCGAGGACGGCCGCCGTCATCAGGTTGGTCCGGCACAGCGAGGCGATGCCGAGGTGCGCGTACGCCTCGGCGCGCACGGGGTCGTTGATCTTGGCCACGACGCGCCGGGCGCCCAGCGCCTCGACGGCGAGCTGTGCCGCCATCACGTTCCGGTTGTCGCCCTCGGTCAGGGCGAGGAACAGGTCGGCGTCCGACGCGCCGAACTGGCGCAGGGTGTCCTCGTCCGTGCCGTCCCCGCGCTGCGCCGTCCCCGCGAACGTGGACGGCAGCCGGTCGAAGGCCGACGTCGAGAGGTCGATGATCAGGACCTGCCAGCCGGCGTGGTCGAGCTCGGTGGCGAGCGCGGCCCCGACACGGCCGCAGCCGACGATCACGGCGTTCATGCTTGCTCCTCGGGCATCGCCTCGCGGATGACCCACACGGCGCATGGGGCGTTCTTCAGGATGTACGGGATCGTGCGCCCGATGGCGAAGTCGCCGCCGAAGCGCCGGCGGAACGGCAGCCCGGCGATCACGAGGTCGGCGCCGCGCTCGGTCGACTCGTCGACGATCGCCGCCCCCACGTCCCTCGCCTGCAGGAGCACGGTCTCCAGCTTGTACTTGTGGGCCTCGGCGGTCGTCTCTGCGATGTCGAGGACGCGCTGGGCATCCTCGGAGCGGCCCGCGACGTCGGCGTCGAGCGGCAGCGTCCAGTCGATCTCGACGACGTGGATGCCCACCAGCTCGGCCTGCCCGATCCGCGCCAGCTCCGCCGCGAGGGCGACGATCGGCCGGTCCGTGCGACTGCCGGACAGCGCCACGACCGCGCGCCGGAACTGTGGTGCCGCCGATTCGCCCACGAACGAGGAGCCTCCGCATCAGGTCTGGGAACGACGGGCCACGATACCACCGGGCCGTTGACGGACTCGACGGGACGGACGATCCGTCAGCCCTCGTCGCCCTCGTCGCCCGCCTCGCCGCCCGGCTGGTCGGCGTCGACCGGCTTGTCCGGCTCCCCCGCCCGGAAGCGGCGCGGGTCGTCCCGCCGGTAGGGGACGCCGACGATCACCGTGTGCGGCCGGCCGAGCAGCACCCGGCGCAGGCGATTGGCGGACTGGTTGTACAGGATCCGCTCCCACCAGCTGCGGGCGACGTACTCGGGCAGGACGACGAACGTGATCGGGGCGGGCTTGTCGGGCGGCCACGCCCGGTCGAGCACGTCGAGGTAGGCGACCAGCGGCCCGACCAGGGCGCGGTACGGCGACTCCACGATCACCAGCGGCACCCCCGGCACCTGCTGCTGCCACCGCTCGCGCAGGTCCGCGGCCGCGTCCGGGTCGTCGCTGATGAACACGGCCGTCACCTGCTCGGAGATCGAGCGGGCCACGTTGACGGCCTGGACGGACGCCCGGTTGAGCTCGGGGATCGGCACGATCGCCCGCTCCTCGCGCCCCGGCGGCTTCACGACGTAGGCCGCCGGGATCGCGAGCTGCCTGGCCGACTGCGCGTACTGGCGGTGGATGAACAGCATCATCCCGACCAGGAGCGGGATGAGGATCACCACGACGAACGCGCCGCCGGAGAACTTCTCGGTGACGACGATGCCCAGGACCACGAACGTCAACAGGGCGCCGAACGCGTTGATCGCCATCCGGTACCACCACCCCGGCGCGCGGGTCCGGATCCAGTGGCGGACCATCCCGGTCTGCGACAGCGTAAAGCAGACGAACACGCCGACGGAGTACAGCGGGATCAGGCTGGTGGTGTTGCCCTGGAAGGCCACGTACAGGCCTGCGGCGATGGCCGCCAGGAGGATGATCCCCCAGCTGTACGCGAGGCGGTCGCCCCGGAACCCGAACTGGCGCGGGAAGTAGCCGTCCTCGGCGAGGATCGCGGCCAGCCGGGGGAACGCGTTGAAGCTCGTGTTCGCCGCCAGGAACAGGATCAGCGCGGTCGCCAGCTGGAACACGTAGTACGGCGGGCTCGAGCCCCCGAACGCGGTCTGGGCGACCAGCGCGATGACGGTCGGGCCGCCGGACAGCGACACCGAGGGCACGATGTCGTAGGCCCGAGCCACCAGCGTGACCCCGATGAAGATCACGCCCAGCAGGAACGCCATCGTGATCATCGTGTTGGCGGCGTTCTTCGCCTCGGGCGGCTTGAACGCCGGGACGCCGTTGGCGATGGCCTCGACGCCGGTGAGGGCCACGGAGCCGCTGGCGAACGCACGCAGCAGGAGCACCACGGTGAGGGCCTCGGTGCCCATCGGCACGGCCTCGGGCTGGCGGGGCATCGGGACCACCGTCCCGCCGACGATGTGGGACAGGCCGTTCGCGACGATCAGCAGCGCCAGCCCCACGAACAGGTAGGTGGGGATCGCGAACAGGTTGCCCGACTCGCGCAGCCCGCGCAGGTTGCCCACGGTGATCAGCGCGATCACCCCGACGGCGACCGGCAGCCGCCACAGCTCGAGGCCCGGCGCGATCGAGATCAGCTGGTCCATCGCCGACGATGTCGACACCGCGACCGTCATCACGTAGTCGATCAGCAGGGCGCCCGCCGCGACGAGGCCGACGATCGGCGCCAGCTCCTGGCGGGCGACCGCGTACGCGCCGCCGCCGCCGGGGAAGGCGTAGCAGACCTGGCGATACGAGATCGCGACCACCGCCAGCAGCACCGAGATCGCGATCGCGACGGGGATCGACCAGAACAAGGCGGTCGCGCCGGCGAGCACGAGGACGCGCAGGATCTCCTCGGTCGCGTAGGCCGAGGACGAGATCGCGTCGGAGCTGAAGATCGGCAGCGCCAGGCGCTTGGACAGTCGCTGGTCGATGTCCTCGACGCTCGCGAGCGGGCGCCCGATCAGCCACTCCTTGACCTGGGCGACGGCGCGCTCGCTGCCGGTGCGGGGGCCCGACGCCGCGGGCTTCGCGACCAGCTGGCCGGGCCCCGTGTACCGGAAGTACGGCGCGTGCGGCCGCTCGACGCGGACGCGCCGGTCCGCGGGCTTCCGGCCCTTGATGGGCCGACGTCCTCCGATCATGGGTTGGGCTCGACGACCTCGTGGGCGGGCGCCGCGTCAGGCGTGCGGGTGATCACTCCGACGATAGGGTACGTCCGCGATCACGGTGTGCTCGCGCCCGACGAGCGAGGCCTTGAGCCGCTTCGTGGTCTGGTTGTAGAGCACGCGGTCCCACCAGTGCCGGGCGACGTACTCGGGCAGCACGACGATGGTCGTCGGCGTCGGGCGGTCCGGCGGCCAGGCGCGGTCGAGGACGTCGAGGTAGGTGACGACGGGTCCCACGAGCGCGCGGTAGGGCGACTCGACGATCACCAGCGGGATCCCTGGCAGCTGCTGCTCCCAGCGTTCGCGGAGCGCCTCGGCCTCGTCGGGCTCGGTGGTGACGAACATCGCCTGGATCATCGACGGGTCGGTCGCCAGCGAGCGGCCGAACATCACGGCCTGGACGACCGAGCGGTTGATGCCGTTGACCGGGATCACGACCCGCTGCTCGCGGTGCGGCTTGTCGAACACGAGGTCGGCCCGGACGTCGAGCTCGAGGGCCTGGGCGTCGTACTCGCGCCGGATGAACAGCATCACGCCGACCAGCGTCGGGATGAGCAGGAGCACGAGCCACGCGCCGTCGATGAACTTGACCGAGGTCACGACGACGGCGATCACCGCGGTCAGCACGCAGCCCACGGCGTTGATCGTCAGGCGTCGCCGCCAGCCCTGGCTCTTGGTGCGGATCCAGTGGCGGACCATGCCGGCCTGCGAGATCGTGAAGTCGATGAACACGCCCACCGCGTACAGCGGGATCAGGGCATGCGTGGACGCGCCGCCGGCGATCACCACGGCGCCCGCGACCGAGCCCAGCAGGATGATCCCGGTTGAGAACGCGAGGCGGTCGCCGCGGAACGAGAACTGGCGGGGAAGGAAGCCGTCCTCGGCCACCACGGCGGCCAGCCGCGGGAAGGCCGCGAACGAGGTGTTGGCGGCGAGGAACAGCAGCAGGGCGGTGAACGCCTGGAACAGGTAGAAGCCGACGCTGGAGTCGCCGTAGACGTGGCTGGCGATCTGAGCGATGACGGTCGTCCGCGGCTCCTCGATCGGCATGATGTGGAAGCTGGTCGCCAGGAACGTGATGCCCACGAACAGGACCGCGAGGATCGACGCCATGACCATCAGCGTCCGGGCGGCGTTCTGCGGTTCGGGCGGCTTGAACGCGGGCACGCCGGTCGCGATCGCCTCGGTGCCGGTCAGCGCGACGGCGCCGGCCGCGAACGCCCGGAGCATGATCAGGATCGTGATGTCCATCGCCGTCTGGTGCGTCGCGGCGACGACCTCGGCCGTCGGCACGGGTCCGGTGTCGCCCGCGAACACGATCCGGACGAACCCCACGGCGATCATCAGGAACGCCGAGCCGAGGAACAGGTAGGTGGGGATCGCAAAGATGTTGCCCGCCTCGCGCAGGCCCCGAAGGTTGCCCAGTGTGATCAGGCCGATCGCGAGGATCGCGATCTCCACCCGGTACGGATCGAGGGCCGGGATCGCGGACGACAGCTGCTCGACGGCGGACGACGTCGACACCGCCACGGTCAGCGTGTAGTCGATCATCAGCGCGGACGCCGCCACCAGCGACGCCATCCGGCCGAAGTTCGCCTTCGACACCGAGTACGATCCGCCGCCGCTGGGGTAGGCGAGGCACACCTGGCGATAGCTGAACGCGACGATTCCGAGCAGGGCGGCGATCGCGATCGCCACCGGCACCGCGAGGTTGAACGCGGCCCCGGCGACGCCGGCCAGGATGAACGCGAGGATGATCTCCTCGGTCGCGTATGCGGACGACGAGATCGCGTCCGAGCTGAAGATCGCGAGCGCCTTGGTCTTGGACAGGCGCTGCCCGACCTCTTCCTCGTTCGCGAGCGGCCTGCCCAGCAGCGCGCCCTTCACCCGGAAGCGGATGGCGCCCAGGGTCGTCGTCGGGGCGCTCGCGGCGGCCTTGGCCGTCAGCTGGCCCGGGCCGGTGTACCGGAAGTACGGCGCGTGGTGGCGTTCGACGCGGACGCGCTTGTCGCCGGGCTTGCGCCCGCTGATCGGCCGCCGTCCCGCCGATCACGGGCAGACGGTCCTAGAGCCCATACGACAGCCGGGCGACGAGCCGCTCGGGCAGCCCGCGAGCCTCCATGGCCACCTGGACCGCGGCGACGTCGTAGGCGGTCCGCTGCCAGGTCGCGACGCCCGTGTCGGTCTCGAGCAGCATCCACGAGGCCGCCGGGATCCCGTCCCGCGGCTGGCCGACGCTGCCCGGGTTGAGCAGCACGCGACGGCCGTCGAGGGTGACCCGCGAACCCGCCCCGGGGCTCATGATCTCGAGCCGTCCGTCGTCCTCGACGAACGCGATCGGCACGTGCGTGTGGCCGTGGAGGCCACCCGGTGGTCGGCATGGCCGCGATCCCCGCTCGGGCGACCGGGGTCGTCGTGACGTACTCCCACGTCGGATCGCGCGGGCTGCCGTGGACCAGCAGGAAGTCCTCGCGCTCGAGCCGGTCGGGCAGCGCGGCGAGCCACGTGCGCGTCTCGTCCGCGATCGCGGACTGCGTCCAGACCATCGCCTGGCGCGCGTCGGCGTTGAAGGCCTCGATGTCCAGCTCGCCGACGGCGGCCGCGTCGTGGTTGCCGCGCACCCCGTGGGCGCCGATCTCGCGCAGCCGGCCGACCACCGCGTCCGGCTCGGGGCCGTAGCCGACGATGTCGCCCAGCTGCCAGACCTCGTCGACCGACGGGATCGCCGCCAGCACCGCGTCCAGGGCCGCGACGTTGGCATGGATGTCCGACAGGACGGCGACGCGCACCGAGGGAGCGTAGCGCAGCGTGGCCGGCCGGGACGCCCCCCGGAGCACGGCTCACAACGGCCGCTGGCGGCGCTCGGCGGGGTCCCGCGGGTAGCGCGGGTCGATCGGCCCGGCGCGCTCGACGACGATCAGCCGGTGGGCCTCCAGCCCGGGGACGGCCGGGTCGACGACCTCGAGGCGCCCGGCCCGCAGGGCGTCCAGCGCCGGGCCGGCGGCCGCGAGCTCCGCGTCGAGCGGCAGGCGCTTCCAGGCGACGAGGATCCCGCCCGGGGCGACGAGCGGCAGCCCCACCTCCACCAGCTCGGACAGGGCGGCGACGGCGCGCGACGTCACGGCCGGCCACGCCCCGCGGTCGCGCGGGTCGTGCGCGAGCGCCTCCGCGCGGACGGCCTCCGCGGCGACCGTGCGCGCGAGCCCGGTGGCCTCGATCACGGTGCCCAGGAAGCCCACCTTCTTGGCGATCGAGTCCACGAGCAGGACCCGGTCCGCGGGCAGGGCCGCGGCGATCGTCAGCCCCGGGAAGCCCCCGCCGCTGCCGAGGTCGAGCAGCGAGGTGACCCCCCGCGACCGCAGCAGCCCGACGGCGGCCAGGCTGTCGACGACGTGGTTCAGGGCGATCGCCGCCGGCTCGCGGATCGACGGTGAGGTTGATGGCCGTCGTCCAGGCGAGCAGGAGCCGGACGTGGCCGTCGATCGCCGCCCGGGCCTCGGCATCGATCCGCAGGTCCAGCGCCTCGAGGCCGGCGGCCACGACGTCGCGGTACGCCTCGGGGAGCTCGGGGAGGTCCGAAACGCGCGTCGGGAGCGGACCTCTCGGGCGGTCCAGGGCACCCTCCTGATGACGTGCACCGGGCCGTCCGGGAGCCGCTCCCGGCGTCGTTCGTTCGCGGCGGCAGGCGTCCATGTCCGGTCTGGCGCCGTCCGGTCGGTTCGGGCCCGGGTTTCCCCGTGACCCCTCCCGGACGACGATCCCCGGTGGTTCGCGCACGCCGCGCGGAGTGCGGACGTTAGGGGCGCCCCGCATCAGCGTCAAGGGTGGTTATCCACGAAACGCCGCGTCCCGCCGATCCTGTGGACAACGGGGACCGGTGTCCACGCCCGGCGGCGCCGATCAGCCCGTGCGGGTGCTCCCGCGGACCGGCCGCCCGAGGGTGCGCCGGACGACGTCGATCACCTCGTCCACGTACTGGTCCGCCTCGCCGCGCTCGGCGGCCGTGCGGACGCAGCCCTGCACGTGGTCCTCGAGGACGAGGATCGAGACCGCGTCGATCGCGGCACGGAGGGCCGCCGTCTGCTGGAGGATGTCGACGCAGTACTCCTCGCGTTCGATCATCCGGGCGATCCCGCGGACCTGGCCCTCGATGCGGGACAGCCGGCGCACGAGCTGCGCCTTGTCCTTGCTGTAGCTGTGACGGAAGCTGCTGTGATCGGCCGCGTGCGTCGTGGCCGACCTAGCGGTCGGTTCACCCATGGCGATCATGATACCCCACGGGAGTATCCGCTCCGCCCGGGGATCGCGCCAGCCGAACGCGACCAACCTTCGCTAGACTGACCGCCGATGGACCATCGCGGACTCCGGGCGCGACTCACCGGGGCCGGCTGCACCTCGTGCGGAGCGGTCGTCTCCATCGACCGGATCGCGATCCTGGCGGATCGGGGTGACCTCGCCTTCGTGGAGCTCGATTGCGCCGCGTGCGGCAGCCGGACCCTGAGCCTGGTCCTGCGGGACGGCGCGGATCCTGGATCATCGGTGCTCGACACCGCCGGCCACCCGGAGCTTGGGCCCGCGGCAGAGGCCCGCCTCGCGAGCCGGCCACCGATCGACGAGGCCGACGTCCTGGCGGTGGCCCGCCTGCTGGCCGCCTGGGACGGCGACCTCCGGACCCTCGTCGAGGGCCGCGGCGACGGCCCCGCGGAGCGAGCCGGTTGACCGATCCCGCGGGACCCGATCGAGGGGTCGCGAGCGTGCCGTCGTTCGCCCACGCGAGCGAGGCGGAGCTCGCCCGGATCCTCGACTTCTACGACGTCCGGTGGGCCTACGAGCCGGACACCTTCCCGATCGGCTGGAACCTCGACGGTGACGTCGTCGAGAGCTTCTCGCCCGACTTCTACCTGCCGGACCTCGACCTCTACGTCGAGCTCACGACGCTCAAGCAGAAGCTCGTGCGCAAGAAGAACCGCAAGCTGCGCCGGCTGCGCGAGCTGTACCCCGACATCCAGATCAAGCTGTTCTACGCCCGGGACTTCCGGATGCTGCTGCTGAAGTTCGGCCGCCTCGCGCTGGTCGACGAGCTGACCGGCACGACCGGGCAGTCGACGCCGCCCCGGGCGACCGCCGACGTCGCGTCCGAGCCCGCCGCGGACCCGGCGATCGCCGCCAGGCTCGCCGTCCGCGAGGCGGACGCCGAGCTCGCGGACCCGCCGGCCTCCCCGCCACCCGGCGGGGGCCAGCTCACCGCTCCGGTGGCGGCGGCGGGCCGCGCGTCCGAGCCCGGCGCCCCCGCGGTGCGCGGGCGCCGTCGCGGCCGGCGTCGACGACGGCCAGCCGCGTGATGCGGCCGGCGGCCCAGCGCGAGCGCCGCCGAGGCGCGATGATCGAACCCTCTCCCGCCTGACCCGGAGGCATCGTCGAGCCACCCATGACCCGCACCGCTGACCTCACCGCCGACATCGGCGACATCCTGCTGACCGAGCAGCAGATCGCCGACAAGGTCGCCGAGCTCGGCCGGCAGATCGCCGCCGACTACGCCGGCCGCAACCTCACGCTGGTCAGCGTGCTCAAGGGGTCGCTGCCGTTCATGGCCGACCTGATGCGCCACATCTCGCTGCCGCTCCGGATCGACCTGATGGAGGTCAGCTCCTACGGCGGCGCCCAGACCGAGTCGTCGGGCCTCGTCCGGATCATCAAGGACCTGTCGGCGAGCATCGCCGACGAGGACGTGCTGCTCGTCGAGGACATCATCGACACCGGGCTCACGCTCAACTACCTCGTCCGCTACCTGCGCGGCAAGAGCCCGGCGTCGCTCCGGATCTGCACGCTGCTGGACAAGCCCGCCCGCCGGCTGGTCGACATCCCGGTGGACTACGTCGGGTTCGAGATCCCCGACCAGTTCGTGGTCGGCTACGGCCTCGATTACGGGGAGCGGTACCGGAACCTGCGCTTCGTGGGCGTCCTGCGCCCCGAGGTCTACACCGAAAGCGACTGATGCACCGTCGACCTCTTGGCAACGGCCGACGGCTCGCGCTGATCGGCGCGATCGTCCTGATCATCGGCTGCGTGCTGCCGTGGTACGTCCTCGGCGGCAACGGCGGCCTGCCGCGCCAGGCCTACACCGCGTTCGACGGCACGGGGATCGTGTCGTTCTTCGCGGCGCTGGCCACGCTCGCGCTGATCGCGCTGCCGTACGCGGCGGGCGACCGGCCGGTGGCGATCGACAACGGCTTCTCGTTCGGGTTGCTGGCGATCGCGGCGATCGTGGGCGTGCGTGCTCTTCCTCCCCAACGTCGTCGAGGCGCCGGAGGGCCTGCTGCCGGATCGGGCCTACGGGTTCTGGATCTCGGCGCTGGGCGCGGTGATCATGGCCCGCGCCGCGTACGACATCTGGCTGGAGCCGCCCCGCCGCTGACGAGGCCGGGCGCTCAGGGCGCGGGGACCGGCACCGCGTGCCCGAGGGCGAGGTCGGCGATCTCGATCCCCAGCCATCGGTGGTAGTCGCCGCCCGGCGACGCCAGCTCGATCGCGTATCGCCCGGGCGGCCAGAGCTCGGCGCCGCCGGGCACCGCGGGCGTCGACGACGACGGCGCGCCGGAGGATCCCGCGCCCGGCGACGGCGCGCCGGCGAGGTCGCCGGTGACCTCGGGCGGGCGCAGCCACAGGCCGCCCAGGGCATCCGGCGCGGCCGGCTCGAGCGGCAGCAGGGTCAGCGGCACCGCGCGGTCGCCGGCCAGCGCCCACAGCGACGCCACCGCGACGGCCGGCGGCCGTTCCGCGTCGCCCAGCGGCGCGCAGTACCCGATCGCCGTCACGACCCCGGTGGCGACCGGGGCGAACGGGATCGACGGGTCGAGCGCGCTCTGGGCCTCGACCGGCTCGATCGCGATCCAGGACCGGATCGGCTGTTCGCGCCCGGCCCACGCCTGGAGCGTCGCGGCGCGCCATCCGCTGGGCGAGCCGCAGGTGACGTCGAGCCCCGCCTCGGGCCCGACCGGCGGAGCGGTGGGCGGCGAGGCGCCCGGATCGAGGGACGTCGCGAGCGCCGCGGGCGCCGTCGCCGGCTCGACGCCGCCGTTCGCCGGCGGGGCCGCGTCGTCGCCCCACGGGCGGATCGCGAGCACGACGATCACCCCCAGCAGGACGACGATGACCGCGTACAGCCGGCGCGGGTCGGTGGCGGACGCGATCCGTCGCGGCGCCTCGTCGAAGGCTGGCTGGTCTTCGCGCTCGTCCACGGCCGGACGCCGTCGCCCGGCGTCAGTCCTCCCCGAGGTAGGCCTTGCGGACCGTCTCGTTCCGGCTCAGCTCGTCGGACGTCCCCGACAGCACGACGCGACCGGTCTGGAGGACGTAGCCGCGGTTCGCGATGGACAGCGCCTGGAGCGCGTTCTGCTCGACCAGCAGGATCGTCATGCCCTGGGCGTTGATGTCCTGGATGATCGCGAAGATCTGCTGCACGAGGAGCGGCGACAGGCCGAGCGACGGCTCGTCCAGCAGCAGGACCCGCGGCCGCGTCATCAGCGCCCGGCCGATCGCGAGCATCTGCTGCTCGCCGCCCGACAGCGTGCCGCCCTTCTGCGATGGCGCGCTCGCGCAGCCGCGGAAACAGCGTCGTAGACGTGCTCGACGTCCTCCTTGATCTCCGCCGGCTTGCGCGTATAGCCGCCCATCTGGAGGTTCTCGAGCACGGTCAGCCGCGAGAACACCCGCCGGCCCTCGGGGGCGTGGGCCACGCCCAGCTCGACGAGCTTGTGCGAGGCGACGGTGGAGATGTCCTTGCCCTCGAGCTCGACCGAGCCCTGCTTGGGGTGCATCAGCCCGCTGATCGTGCGCAGCGTCGTCGTCTTGCCTGCGCCGTTGGTGCCGATGCAGGGTGACGATCTCGCCCTGTCGGACGTCGATGTCGATGCCCTGGAGCGCGTGGATGTGGCCGTAGTACGAGTGGACGTCGTTGAGGCGCAGCAGGAAGTCGCCCTCGGACGCGGCCGTGGTGGCGACCGGGGCCGGGGCCGCGCTCGGCTGGGCGGTCACGTCGATCGATCTCGCTCATGCCGCTGGCTTTCCGAGGTACGCCTCGATGACGCGCGGATCGCGCCGCACCTCCTCGGGCGTGCCCTCGGCGATCCGCTCGCCGTGGTCGAGGACCGTGATCCGGTCGCTGATGCCCATCACGACCCGCATGTCGTGCTCGATCAGCAGGATCGAGATCCCGGTCTCACGGCGCAGGCGCGCGATCAGGGCGGTCATCTCGGCCGTCTCGCGCGGGTTCATGCCGGCCGTCGGCTCGTCGAGCAGCAGGAGCGACGGGTCGTTGCCCAGTGCGCGGGCCATCTCGAGCCGCCGCTGGTCGCCGTACGGCAGGTTCTTGGCCAGCTCGTCCTCGCGCCCGCGAAGACCGACCAGCCGGAGCAGCTCGCGTGCCCGGGCCTTGGCCGCCTCCTCCTCGCGGCCTCTGGCGCGCGGCTGGAGATGATGTGGTCGAGCGAGGTTGGCCTTGCAGCTGCAGGTGCATGCCGACCAGCACGTTCTCGAGCACCGTCATGTTCTGGAACAGGCGGATGTTCTGGAACGTGCGGCCGATCCCCGCGGCGACGACGTCGTTGGGTCGCGCACTCCGGACGACGCCGAAGCGCAGCAGCAGGTTCTGGTACCACAGCGGCCGCGCCACGGCGGTCACGAGCACGAACACGAGCAGCCCGATCGCGACCAGGGCCGTGATGCCGAGCCCGGTCTCGCTGGTCGTGGCGCCGAGGAGCGAACCCGATCAACACGGCGATGGCCGACGGCAGGACCCAGAGGATGGACTCGAGCCAGACCCGGCGCGGCCGGGTGATCAGCAGCCGGTCCTTGAAGGTCACGCTGACCCGCCGACGGGTCGATGATCCCGGCGATCACGTTGAAGAACGTGGTCTTGCCGGCCCCGTTGGGGCCGATGATGCTGACGATCCCGCCCTCGGGGATCACGAGGTCGACGTCGCGGACGGCGACCAGCCCGCCGAAGCGGCGCGTGACGTTGGTCGGCGTGGAGGAGGTACCTCGGCGTCGGGCGTCGGGGCGCGGCCGGGGTGATGGCCTCGGCGCTCATTCGGGTGCCGCCCCGAGCGGGTCGCCCGACTCCGCGAAGTCCGCGTCCTCCTCGGTGTGCAGCTCGCGCTCGCCGCCGGCGGCTCGGGAACAGGCCTTCGGGCCGCAGCAGCATCATCACGACCAGGGCGATCCCGAACAGCAGGTACTGGTATTGGATGAAGTCGATGTCGCTCAGGATCGGCACCTGGACGTTGTCGAAGAACAGGTTCAGCTGCGGCAGCAGCACGTTCTGGATCAGGAACACGATGAACGCGCCGATGGCAACGCCCCACGTGTTGCCCATGCCCCCGAGCACGACCATCGCGAGCACGGTGAACGAGACGTCGAACCGGAACAGGTTCGGGCTCACGAGCGTGAGCTTTGACGGCCGAGAACACGCCCGCGAACCCGGCCAGCGAGGCCCCGAGCGCGAAGGCGAACAGCTTCGCCGTGACCGTGTTGACGCCGTTGGCTGACGCGGCCAGCTCGTCCTCGCGGATGGCCGTCCATGCGCGGCCGAGCCGCGACTCCTGGATCCGGTAGATCAGGGCCATCGTGAGCGTGATCAGCGCGATCATCGTGAGGTAGAACGGCCACGGGTTGCCGACGGACGGGAACGAGAAATCGCCGATTGTCGGCGCGCTGATCCCGCCGATGCCGTTCGGGCCCTCGGTGTACTTCGAGGAGTTCAGGATCACGATCGGCACGATCTCGCCGAACCCCAGGGTGACGATCGCGAGGTAGTCGCCGCGCAGACGGAGGGTCGGGGCGCCAAGCAGGACGCCGAAGACCGCGGCGACGACAGCTCCGACGAGGAGCATCGGCCAGAACGGGAAGTCGAGGCCGGTGAACGATGACGCGGAGAACGCGAACGTGTACGAGCCGATGGCGAAGAACGCGGCATAGCCGAGGTCGAGCAGGCCGGCCATGCCGACCACCATGTTCAGGCCCATCGCGAGCAGGACATAGATCCCGGCGATCGTGAAGCCGTCGAGCCAGACGTTTTGACCGCTGAAGCCGCTGAACGGGGGCAGCAACACGACGACGGGCAGGATGAGCGCGACCAGCGACATGCCGACGAACACGCTGAGCGAGCGATGCCGCTCCGAGAACGCGCGCAGGCGGTCCCGAGGCGAGGCGGACGCCGGCCCGGAGTGCCCGGTGAGGTCCTGAACGCTCGCACTCATGCCCGTTCCCCCAGCTGCTGGCCGAGGAGGCCGGACGGTCGAAACACGAGCGTGACGATGAGGACGCCGAACACGAGCGCCTGGCCCCAGACGAACAGCCCGGATGCGGCGGCGGTGACCTCCACGAAGCCGATGATGAAGCCGCCGAGCGCGGCGCCGGTGATGTTGCCGATCCCGCCGAGGACGGCCGCGGTGAAGGCCAACAGGCCTGCCCGGAAGCCGAGGTTGAACTGGATGTTGCCGAAGTAGAGGCCCTGGACGACGCCGGCCGCGCCCGCCAGCGCCGAGCCGATGAAGAACGTCAGCGCGATCGTCCGGTTGATGTCGACGCCCATCAGCTGCGCGGCCTCGCGGTCCTGGGCCGTCGAGCGCATCGCCCGGCCCAGCCGCGTGCGGTTGACGAACAGCTGGAGCGCCGATCATGAGGGCCACCGACACCGTGATCACGAAGACGTTGATCACGCCGATGCTCAGGTTGCCGATCTGGATCTTCGCCGTTGGTGGGATCACCTGCGGCGTGTTGATCGGCGACGGGCCGTAGAGGATCTGGATCACGTTCTGAAGGATGAACGAGACGCCGATCGCCGTGATCAGCGGGGCCAGCCGCGGAGCGTTGCGCAGCGGCCGGTACGCGAACCGCTCGATCGCCACGCCGAGCAGGCCGATCACGACCATGACGATCGACGAAGGTCGTGACCAGCAGGAAGATCGCCTGCGGAACCGAGGCGGCGGAACCGTCCTGGCCGAGGACGCTCGTGAGCACGAACATGGACGCGAAGGCGCCGACCATGAACACGTCACCGTGGGCGAAGTTGATGAGCTCGATGATGCCGTAGACCATCGTGTAGCCCAGCGCGACCAGCGCGTAGATCGCGCCGATGGTGAGGGCGTTGACGAACTGCTCGGGACCGATGGCGACGAAGGCGGCGACGGCGACGGCCGCGATGAACAGGTACGGGCCGATCCGTAATCGGCGCCAGGTCTCGACGAACCCGGCCCTTGCAGGGATGGTCGTCGTGCTCATGCAGCCTCCGCGCTCGACGTCAGGCGAGAGTGAAAGAGGGGCCGGAAGACATCGGTCCTCCGGCCCCCATCAAACGTCGCGGCTTACTGGCCGGCGAAGTTCTGCTGCTCCTTGAAGACCCAGTCGCCGCCCTTGGGGGCTGCCGGGTCGACGTCGTAGAACGAGATGAAGGGCTGGGTGGTGTCGCCGTTCGCGTCGAACGACGTCTCGCCGAGCACCGTGGTGAAGGTGTGCGACGGATCCGACGCGTACGCGCGGACGCCTTCGCGGATGGCCTTCTGATCGGCGCTGGCGTTGGCCTTCAGCGTCTCCTCAAGGGACTTGAGGATGACCGTGGCGCACGCGTAGGCGGGACCGGAGTACGCGCCCGGCGTGTTGAACTCCTTGTCGGCCTTGAAGTGCTCGCTGAAGTTCTTGTCGAAGTCGGCCTTCGCCGGGAAGTCGCCGATCGCGGCGACGGTGCCGTACGAGTTGTTCGCCGCCTCAGCGCCGGCGATCTGGATGAGCGAGCCCTTGGATTCGCCACTGCCGTTCACGATCCCGTCGGGGCCGAGGAACGGGATGTCGAGGCCCTGCTGGCGAAGCTGCTTGAGCAGCAGGCCGCCGCCCGAGGTCACCACGCCACCGTAGTAGACCGCCTCGGGGTTCTTGGCCTTGGCCGCGGTGATGATCCCGTTGAAGTCGGTGGTATCCGCACCGGCGCCGACGCGATCGGTGACGGTGCCGCCGAGCTCCTCGAACTTGGCCTGGAACGTGTCCGCGACGCCCTTGCCGAACGTCGTGACGTCGTCGATGACCAGCACGTTCTTGAGGCCCAGCGTGTTGTACGCGTAGACCGCCATCGCGGGGCCCTGGATGTCGTCCGTGGCCGCGACGCGGATGTACGCGATCTTGTCGGGATTGGCCTTGCGCAGTTCGCCACCGCCGAACTCCGGCTTGGTGAGGCCCTGGTTCGTGTTGGCCGGGCTGCACTGGAGCAGGCCCGCGCTGTTGCCGATGGGGATCTGCACCTTCGCGACGGCCGAGTTGTACGGCCCGACGACGCCGATCACGCCGGCATCGTTCACGAGGGTCTGCATGTCCTGCGCGCCCTGCTGCTCGTTGTACTTGCCGTTGACGGCGTGGTCGAGCGGGGTGAGTGCAATCTTGTAGCCGCCAATGCCACCCTTGGCATTCGCCTCGTCGACCGCCAGCTGCGCGCCCTTGAGGGTCGGCTGGCCGTCGGCCGCGGCACCGCCCGAGAGCGGGAGCGTGACGCCGAGCTTGAGCGTCTTCTCGCTCGTGCCGCTGCCGGAACATCCGGCTGCGACGACGGCGACCGCGAATGTCAATGCGCCGATCGCGCGTAGCTTCATGAACGCCTCCTCCTATGCCCTCGCAACCGAGAGCGTGTGGCCTCGGGTGCCGCGGTCCGTCCCTGATGGTCCGGCATGTTCGCCCGGATCCGGCGGTGACGGGGGCGCGAGCGAGGGACCAATCAACGCCCGCCGCGAGAGCGGTCGAGCGATGCCGTATGATAGACATCGGCGTCGCGGATGCAAGGCGTCGCCATCGATCCCGGGATTGGCTGTCGAGCCTCGAGTCGCTCGCCTCCCGGGCCCCTGGTCCGGCGGCAGGCGTGGCCGCCCCCTCCCGATCCCGATCTGGACGGGGAGCACAGCGCACCGGCCGCTCTTGCTGCTAACGAGGTCCAACCTTCGGCGTGGAGTACCTGGTTCGACAGGCCCGCATCACGGATATCGACCGCCTGGCCACGATCGGCCGGGCGTCGATCACGCGATCCGGCCCCGGATCCCTCGACGCCGCAGACCTGATGCGCCAGCTCGTCTACCTGCCGAACGCGAGCCTGCTCGTCGCCGAGGTGCGACGCGAGCTCGCCGGCGGCGCGCTCCTCGTCCTCCGTCCGTCGGTTGTCGCCGGCGGCTACGTGGGCACGATCGACCTCCTGGTCGTCGCGCCCGACCATGACGCGGACCGCGTGACCGATGCGCTCCTCGAGGAGCTCCTTCGCTCTGCGAGCAACAAGGGTTGCTCGTGGGTCGAGGCGACGGAGCCTTCCGATCCCGCGGACCTCGCCCGCCTCGAGCGGGTCGGGTTCGCCGCAGCCGGGCCAACGCTCCGGCGACCCGTCGCGGCGGCCGGTGCGGCCGCCCGCCGAACCTAGCGCCCCGGGCGGCCGGGAAGGCCGGACCGCCCCACCATCAAATTAGGAGTCACTGTGGGCAAGAACGTCGCCGTCTTCGTGGACGTGGCGAACATCTTCTACGCGGCCAAGGCGGCCGGCGTGGACATCGACTACGTCACGCTGCTGAAGTCGGCCACGGCCGGACGCGATTTCGTCCGAGCCTACGCGTACACCGGGCTCGACCCGGATAACGAGAACCAGCGCAACTTCCACCAGTTCCTCGCGCGAAACCAGTACAAGGTCGTCAGCAAGGACATCCGCAAGTACGGCGACGGCAAGGTCAAGGCGAACCTCGACATCGAGCTCGTCGTCGACCTCATGAAGACCGCTCGCAACCTCGACATCGCCGTCATCGTGTCCGGCGACGGCGACTTCGCCTCGGCGATCCGCGCCGTCCAGGAGATGGGCGTGCGGTGCGAGGTCATCAGCTTCCGCGGCAACACCTCGTCCGACCTGATCGAGGTCGCGGACCTGTTCACCGACATCACCCAGATCGCCCGCGTCGACAAGAGCTCCACGCGTTCGGGCCGACGGGTCGCGGGCGACGAGGAGGACCTCTCGATGACGGAGGTCCCGGAGAAGCAGTCCGAGGGCACCGGTCGTGGTCGTGGTCGCGGCCGTGGCCGCGGGCGCACGGAGCGCGATGAGGCGCCGGTCGCGGCGTCGCGGGGCGGCCGGTCGGCCGGCACCCGCTCGAGCGCGCCGAGCGCGCCGATCGCCGCCGTGTCGTCCAACGGCGCTCCGTCGGGCCTGGTCGCGCTGCCGGGCGAGAAGCTGTCCCGTGCCGCCGCCGGAGCCTCGATCGATGCGGTCGCCGGACTCGACGAGCCCGAGGACGACGAGGATCTCGAGGTCCTCGAGGGCGGCGTCGAGGGCGCCGAGACCCTGGCCGAGGGCGATGCCCGCCGGCGACGCCGGCGCCGTGGCGGCCGGGGCCGTGGCCGTGGCCGGCGAGACGAGGAGGGCGCCGTCGAAGGCGCCGTCGAAGGCGCCGTCGAGGGCGGTGTCCCCGCCGAAGCGGTCGAAGCCGCCGAGCCCGTCGCCGCCGAGGCGCCGCGCGCCCCGCGCAGCCGTTCGGGCGAGCTGCCGACGCCGTTCGACGACCTCGATGCGCTCGAGGCCGCGCCGCGAGCTCCGCGCTCGACCCCGTTCGGGTCGGTGTGGGACGCGCAGCTCGGCACGGCGTCGCCCCGACCTTCGACCGGCGGCCTCGCGCCGCTGCCCGAAGACGAGGAGGACCTGGACGAGCCGGAGATCCCCGAGTACCTGATCGCCGAGCGCCGTCGCGCGCAGAGTGGCGGCCAGGCCGGTCGGGGCGGCCCGCGCGGCGGCCGCGGAGGCGGCAATCGCAGTGCCTACGCGGCCGCGATCGAGCGCGAGCGCTATGGCGGCGCCGGTCGCGGTGCCAGCTCGAGCTCGAGCCGGTACGCGGAACCGCCGCGTCGAAGCAGCAGCGGCGGCGGCGGCGGTGGCGGCGGTCGGAACACCGGCGGCGGCCAGCCGCCCCGCGGCCCTCGCCAGGACCGACCCGAGCGGGTCGATCGCGCCCCGCGCGGCACGAGCAGCGAGCCGTGGAGCGAGGTGCCGCCGGAGCTCGAGGAGCTCCTGCGCGCGCAGATGGCCCAGGGCCGGCCCGCGAACGCGGCTCCGGCCCCGGCGCGGCCGCAGGCGGTGACGTCGTCCGACGTCGCCGTCGAGGAGGCGCCGACGCCCAAGCCGCGGTCCACCCGCAGCCGGACGACCAAGGCCGCGACGGCCGAGGCCGCCTCGGCGGTCGACGTCGCCGTCGAGGAGGCGCCGACGCCCAAGCCGCGGTCCACCCGCAGCCGGACGACCAAGGCCGCGACGGCCGAGGCCGCCCCGGCGGTCGACGATGCCGTCGAGGACGCGCCGAAGAAGCGGACGACGACCCGGCGCAAGGCGGCCGACGCGCCGGTCGCTGATGCCACCGCCGGCGCTGCCGACGACGCCGCCGCGGCGCCGAAGAAGCGGACGACGACCCGCCGCACCAAGGCCCCCGCCGAGGCGACGGAGGGCTGACCCAGCCGGCGCTCCACGCCGACGCCATGGACGGCTTCGCCACGGTCGGCCAGCCGGCTGCCGTCGCGGCCGTCCGGTCGATGCTGGCGAGCCGCGTGCCGCACGCGTTGCTGCTGGCGGGGCCGCCGTCCGTCGGCAAGCACGCCCTCGCGCTCGATCTCGCGGCCGCGCTGCTGTGCACGGGCGCCGAGGGCGGCGAGCGTCCGTGCCGGTCGTGTCGGGGTTGCCGGATGGTCGAGCACGGCAATCACCCGGACCTGCACCGGCTCGAGCCGGAGGGCGCCGGCGGCCAGATCCGGATCGGCGAGCGGCTTCATCCGGAGGCGGGCACGGTCCGCGGCCTGGCCGTGGAGCTCTCCCTGTTGCCCGTCGAGGGCGGGGCGAGGGTCGCGATCGTCCGCGACGCGCAGCGCATGAACGACGACGCCCAGTCGGCCCTGCTCAAGACGCTCGAGGAACCGCCCGCGGGGACCACGCTGATCCTGTGCGCCGACGACGAGGAGCGGCTGCTGCCGACCGTCCGGTCCCGCTGCGCGCGGATCCGGCTGGGCTCGGTCGGCGTGCGCGACATCGAGCGGCTGCTCGCCGAGCGCGAGCTGGCCGATCCGCCGACGGCAGCCAGGCTGGCCCGGCTGGCCGGCGGTCGGTCGGGCCTGGCGGTCGCCTACGCCGCGGCGCCCGAGGCCGAGTCGATCCGGGGCGAGATCGCGCGGGTGCTGCTCGACCTGGTGCCGGCGCCCCGGTCGACCCGCCTCCGCGCCGCGCGAGACCTGTTGACGCGTGCCGCCGCGCTCGCCGCGATGGAGGCTCCGCAACCCGTCCGCGCCGCAGCGCCTGCTCGGCGCGGCCGTGGAGCGGCGACGGCGGCGGCCGTGGCGACGGCCGAGCCACCGACCCCGGCCGTGAGCGACGCGCCCGACGCGGACCCGGCCGCCACGGAGGCCGGGTCAGAGCGCAAGGCGTCAGCCGCCGAGCGACGCCGGGCGCTCGCCGTCCTGCTCGACGCCTGGCGCGGCCTCGCCCGGGATCTCGCCCTCGCGCAGCTCGGCGCCGACCGGTCGATCCGGGACGTGGGGCTGCTCGAGGAGCTGCGGGCCACCGCGGACTCGGTGCCGGCGGGGGCGTTCGCGGCGCATCTCGCGCGGCTCCAGCGGGCGGGCGAGCTGCTGGACGCCAACGTCAGCCCGGAGCTGGTCCTCGACGTCCTGCTCGTCCGCTGGCCGACGCGCGCCGACGGTCGGTGACCGGACGACCCGGCCGGTGAGCGGGACGGATCGCGCGCCCGCGCGCGAGCGCCTGGAGGCGTCGGTGCGCGGTCGCGTGCAGGGCGTCGGGTTCCGGGTGTTCGCCCTCCGCGAGGCCGTGCATCTCGGCGTCGACGGGTTCGTGGCCAACGAGCAGGACGGCAGTTTGCACGTCGTGGTGGAGGGACCGCGTGCCGACCTGGAGGCCCTCGTCGTCCGCCTGGAGGAGGGGCCGCCCGGCGCGATCGTGGAGCGGGTGGCGACGCGATGGGAGCCCGCGCGCGGCCTCGGTGGCGGGTTCCGGATCGAGAGCCGGGGCCACCGAGGCGACTGAGCGCTCGGATGGTGCGTGCTGACACCATTCGGGACTGATGCCCGGACGAACCCCTGACGACGCTCCCATTCCCCGCGACGCCACCGCCCGGCATCGTTTGCGGCGATGGACACCCAGACCCAGACCCCGGCCGAAGTCCTGCCCAGCCTGTACCGCGAGGTCCTCGAGACCGTCTCGCGGCTGGAGCGCGCCGGACAGCGCAACGCCGCGTGGGAGATCCGCCGCAAGGCGCTGGTCGCCTACTCGACCCATTGGGACAGCCAGGGTCGACGCGCGCTCGAGCGGCTGAACCGCGACGCCCGACAGCTCCTCGCCTCGAAGCACGTCGCCGCAGCCGCCGCGCAGCTCGCCACGAACTCCGAGCCCGCCTGACGCCAACCCTCGCCGACTAGACGCCACACCGCCGGGGGACGGGGCGGGGTTTCGGCCCGCGACCCGGGTCGCCCGACGGTACGCTGGCGGGCATGCCGCCCACGATCGCCGACCTGGTCGAGCGCGCCATCGCCGGCTTCGATGCCCTCGCCGACACCGCGGAGCCGGTCGCCGACGAGTGGCAGTACGTGACCGACCTCGGGACCGTCTGGCGCGCCCGCCTGCGGGCCGTCGCCGACGCGCGGGGCGCGGAGCCCGCACCGCCCGGAGCCGACGCGGCGATCGAGGCCCTGGTCGCCGAGGCCGCGCGCATCGAGGACCCCCATCGCGCGATCGACTGGCTGTCGACGCTGCCGCAGGTCGCGCTCGCCGCGATGGGCGAGGCCGCCTGATGCGGTTCGCGGACGCCCGACCCGACGGCCGCGCGGTCGTCTACGCGCACATCCAGGCCGATCCCCTCGTCGCCGAGGCCGCGGACCGGCTCGCCGCGGCCACGACGGTCCAGCGCCTGCTCGCCCGCGCGGTGATGAACGGCGAGTCGACCGACGCCGCGACGTGGCGGTCGATGTTCCCGTCCCTGTTCACGGCCGGCGACGAGACCGTGTCCGCGTCCGAGGCGATCCTCGACGTCTCGCTGCGGGTCGCCGACCGCGGCGAGCAGGCGCGCAGCCAGTACCGGGGCGCGATCGTCGAGGCGCTGACGGAGCGGCTCCTCGCGGCGCGGACGGGACCGGTCCGGCGAGAGCGACGGATCCTGTTCGACGGTCGCCCGGCGGAGATCCACCCCTACGACGTGACCGTCGAGACGGACGCGGGCGGCGAGGCGTGGGACTGCAAGTGGGGCGCGCGCGGGATCAAGGCCGACGTCCTGCACCAGCTCGACGACGCGCGCCGCGGCGCGGCCGAGGACGAGTCGAAGCTGCTGGTGGGCCTGGTCGTGTTCGACGCCAAGCGATCGTGCGAGGTCCGCCTGGTCCGCGAGCGTGGCCCGGTCGCGCTCGAGGGCCTCCGGCTGATCGCGCTCGAGTCGCTGGACCGCCTGGCCGGGCGGAAGCCGGCATGACCGGGGCCGAGGGGCCGAGCTCGACGGCCGGGACGGTCGAGGCGGGTGACGGCGCGGCGGACCGGGCCGCCGCGAACCGGACGGCGACCGTGGCGTACCGCGTGCGGTTCGACGAATGCGGACCCGACGGCCTCGCCCGGACCTCCGCGCTGCTCCGGTACGCGCAGGACGTCGCCTGGATCCACTCCGAGCGGCTCGGGTTCGACCGCGACTGGTACGCGACGCGGGGCCTCACCTGGCTCGTCCGCGCGGCGCGTGTCGTCGTGCTGCGGCCGGTCCCGCTGGGCACGACGCTCGAGGTCTCGACGACCGTCAGCGGGTTCCGCAAGGTCTGGGCACGCCGGCGGACGGACGGCCGGCTCGCGGACGGCGCGCTGGCGTTCTGGGCGCACACCGACTGGGTGATCGTCGACGCCCGGGGCCTCCCGACGCGGGTGCCGGCCGAGTTCCCGTCCGTCTACGGCGCCCTGCCCGGCCCCTTCGAGCCGGGGCGGGTGGCGCTGCCGCCGACGCCGGCCGGCGCCGCCACGCATCGTGGCGTCGTGCGGCCCCAGGACCTCGACCCGCTCGGGCACGTCAACAACGCCGCCTACCTCGACTACCTCGAGGAGGCCCTGCTGGCCGCCGGTCCGGCGTCGGGGAACGCCATCGCGTCCCTGCCGCGCACGATCCGGATCGAGTACCTCGCCCAGGCGGCGCCCGGTGCGACCGTGGCCGGCACGGTCTGGGCGGACTCGACGCCCGCGGGATCCGGGGACGCGGCCGGCGGCTGGGCCTGGCTGCTCAGCGACGACGCCGGCGCGGTGCTCGCGCGCGGCCGGCTCGACATGGCGGGGGATGCGGAGGAGTCGTCCGGCGACGAGCCGGCGCCAGCTGGGAGCGGTCGATGACGAGGACGGTGTTCCGGGGCGGTTCGGTGTTCGATGGGACGGGCTCGGCGCCCGCGCCGGCCGACGTCGCGGTCGAGGACGGGCGCATCGTCGACGTCGGCGGGGGGCTCGACGGCGACGAGGCGGTCGACGCCGCCGGGCGGACGCTGCTGCCCGGGTTGTTCGACTGCCACGTCCACGTCACGACGAGCCACGTCGACCTGTGGCGGCAGGCCAACACGCCGTTCTCGTACCTGTTCTACGAGGCCGCCAGGAACCTCGGCCTGACCCTGCGGACCGGGATCACCTCGGTCCGCGACGCGGGTGGCGCCGACCTCGGCATCCAGCAGGCGCTCGCGGACGGCCTCATCGAGGGTCCCCGGATGCAGATCAGCCTCGGGATGATCAGCCAGACCGGCGGCCACGGCGACGACTGGCTCGTGTCGGGGGTCCGGGTGCCGCTCACCGCCGCGTACCCGGGCGTGCCGTCCATGATCGTCGACGGGCCGGACGAGATGCGGCGCAAGGTGCGCGAGCTCCACCGGATGGGCGCGAACGTGATCAAGGTCGCGACCTCGGGCGGCGTGCTCTCTCCACGCGATGACCCCGCGCACGCGCACTTCCGGCCCGAGGAGCTCGACGTCCTCGTGGCCGAGGCGACCGCGGCCGGGATGTTCGTCATGGCCCACGCGCAGGGCGCGGACGGGATCAAGAACGCCGTCCGGGCCGGGATCCGCTCGATCGAGCACGGCATCTTCCTCGACGAGGAGGCGATCGGGCTCATGCTCGAGCGCGGCACGTGGCTGGTGCCCGACGCTGGTCGCGCCCCAGGCGGTGATCGACGCGGCGGATGCCGGGGTCGTGTTCCCGCCGGGCGTCCTCGACAAGGCCGTCAGGCTCGCCGACCTCCATCGCCGCAACGTCGCCACGGCGATGGAGGCGGGCGTCCGCGTCGCGATGGGCACCGATTCGGGCGTCGCGCCACACGGCCGGAACCTGCGCGAGCTCGCGCTGATGGCCGGGCTCGGCATGGCCCCGGCTGCCGTGCTCGAGGCGAGCACCCGGAGCGCCGCGCAGCTGCTGGGCGTGGATCGGGACCTGGGCACGATCGAGGCCGGCAAGCTCGCCGATCTCGTGCTCGTCGAGGGCGATCCGTTCGACTTCGACACGCTGGCGGAGCGGATCGACGGCGTCTGGCTCGGGGGCCGTCGCGCGGCGTAGGGCCCGGGCGCGGGTGCGCCTTCCGATGGCATAGGACTTTTGGGCCATGACCCGCGGGCGGCGCGCAGGTGCGCCGGGGAACCGCCCGGACGCCCCGCGTCGCCGGCGGGACCATCGCGTCATGGAGTTCGGGGCGGCTCCACGTAGCCTCTGGATTCCGGGGCGCCGAACAGGGGGCGCATGCCGGTGGCTCGCGTTCTCGAGGGGCCCGTTGGACGTCCAGGTTGCCGCCGCCGCCGTGCTCCTTGTGGCCGCCCTCATCGGGGCGCTGGCCGGGTCCGCGGGGTACGCGCTGCTCGTCGAGCGTCACCAGAACCGGCGCGTCGCGAAGCTGGCCGAGCGACTTGTCCGCGCGGCCGACGAGGGCTCGCTCGTGGCGCTCGAGGCCGAACGGATCGCCGACCCGCGCCTGCGCCTGGCCTTCGCCCAGCTCGCCGACCGGGTGGCGGACACGTGGAGCCTCGCGACGGTCGACCCGCTGACCGGGATCGCGAACCGCCAGGCCGTCCTCGCGCGCCTGGACGAGGAGCTCACGCGGGCCAACCGCTACCGCCGCCAGCTCTCCGTGATCATCATCGACCTCGATCACTTCAAGCGCCTCAACGACGCCCACGGCCATGCGGCGGGCGACGCGGTCCTGCGGCACGTCGGCCAGCGGCTCGCGGCGAGCGTCCGCTCCGTGGACGTCGCCGGCCGCTACGGCGGCGAGGAGTTCCTGGTCGTCCTGCCCGAGACGGGTGCGGACGCCGCCGCGTCGCTCGCGGAGAAGCTGCGGCGCGTCGTCGGCGGCAGCCAGGTGCGGCTGCCCGACGGTGAGCTCGTCAGCGTGACGCTGTCGGCCGGGGTCGCGGGCGGCCAGGGCGAGGTGCTGTCGGTCGACGCGCTGGTCCGCGACGCCGACGCCGCCCTCTACTCGGCCAAGGCGCTCGGCCGTGACCAGGTCTACGTCTTCCGGGAGACGGGCGACGAGGGCACGGTCCGCCGTGCGCCGATCAGCTCCGAGGCCCGGTCGCGGGCCCTCGACGTCGGCCGCTCCGCGATGGACGCGGCCCAGGACGCGCTGCTCACCGCGCTCGCCGGCCGCGAGGCCTGGTCGGGCAAGCCGTCGACGATGATCGCGGAGGCCTCGGTGGCCCTCGGCCGAGCCGTCGACCTGCCGTCCGGCGAGCTCGACCGGATCCGGACGGCCAGCCTGCTCCACGACCTCGGCAAGCTGGCGATCCCGGAGGACATCCTGGCCCGTCCGGGCGACCTCGCGATCTCCGAGTGGCGGGTCGTGACCGAGCATCCCAAGATCGGCCAGGTCGTGCTCGAGCAGGCGGGCGCCCTGCGCGACGCGGCGACGATCGTGCTCCACCACCACGAGTGGTACGACGGCCGCGGCTATCCCCACGGGCTGACCGGGGGCGACATCCCGATCGGCGCCCGGATCGTGTCGATCGTCGACGCGTACGAGGCGATGATCTCGGGGCGGCCCTACCGGGCGGCGATCTCGCACGACGCCGCGCTCGAGGAGCTCCGGCGCCAGTCCGGCGTGCAGTTCGACCCGGATCTCGTGGAGGTGTTCGTCGCGCTGTTCTCGACCGGGCTGCCGTGGGACCTCGACGGCCACGTGGTCGCGGTCGACGACGGGCGCGATGACCCCGACCCGAGCGGCGCGCCGACCCCGGTCGGCACGACCCGCGGCGCACGCGGCGCGACCCGCCGCACCGGCTCCGTCGCGCCGGGACGACGGCCGACGCGCACGACCGCGGAGATCCACGACTCCGTGCACGATCGGCGGCGCCGCGCGGGCTGATCCGAATCGCCGCGAGCGGCGAGGTCCCAGCGGCGGCCCCTCCCGTCGGGCACGATGGACGCGTGGACGGAGTGCGATCGATGCGGGACGTCGTGCTGCTGTTCGCGACCCGCAGCCTGCGGATGTTCGGCTATGGGTTCCTGGCCGTCGTCCTCGTCCTGTACCTCGAGGCGCTCGGCTTCGACGGCGCCGCCGTCGGGCTCCTGCTCGGCCTGACGCTGCTCGGTGATGCGGCGATCTCGCTGCTGCTGACCACCCGGGCGGACCGGTTCGGCCGCCGGCGCACGCTGTTCCTCGGGTCGCTGCTGATGGTCGGCGCGGGGGTCGTGTTCGCGGGCAGCGAGGCGTTCCCGGTGCTGGTCGTGGCCGCCACGCTCGGCGTCCTCAGCCCGAGCGGCAACGAGGTCGGGCCGTTCCTCGCGATCGAGCAGGCCTCGCTCGCGCAGCTCGTCGACGCCCGCCGGCGGACCTCGCTGTTCGCCCGCTACCAGGTCGCGGGCTCGATCGCGACCGCCTGCGGGTCGCTGGCCGCGGGTGCGGTGACCCAGGCCGCGCTCGACGCCGGGTTCGTGCCGGTCGACGCGTTCCGCGCGGTCATCGTCGGCTACGCGGTGATCGGCGTCGCGATGGCGTTCGTGTTCCCGCTCCTGTCGCCGGCCGTCGAGGTGCCCGAACGCGGCCAGGCATCCGCAGGCCCGGCGACCCCGACCGCGACCCGCCTCGGCCTCCACCGGTCGCGCGGCATCGTCGCCCGGCTGTCGGCCCTGTTCGCGCTCGACGCGTTCGGGGGCGGCTTCGTCATGCAGGGGTTCATCGCGTTCTGGCTGACGGCCCAGTTCGGCGCCGACCCGGCGATGGTCGGTGCGATCCTGTTCGCGGCCAACATCCTCGCGGCGCTGTCCGCGCTCGCGGCCGGGCCCCTCGCCGCGCGCTTCGGGCTGATCCGGACGATGGTGTTCACGCACCTGCCATCGAACGTGCTGCTGATCCTCGTGCCGTTCATGCCGACGCTCCAGCTGGCCGTGATCCTGCTGCTCATCCGGTTCAGCATCAGCCAGATGGACGTGCCGACCCGGCAGTCGTACACGATCGCCGTCGTGGACCCGGACGAACGGTCCGCCGCCGCCGGCATCACCGGGATCGCGCGCAGCCTGGGCGTGGCCGCCTCGCCGCTCATCGCCGCGCCGCTGTACCTCGGGACGGCGTTCACCGGCTCGCCGTTCGTCATCGGCGGGAGCATCAAGATCGTCTACGACCTGCTCCTCTACCGGGCGTTCAGCGCCGTCCCCGCACCGGAGGAGCAACAGCCGCGGAGCGCCTGAGGCCGGCGTGTGCCGCCCCGACCCACGCGCGAGCCGCGTTCAGCGATCGAAGCCGACGCCCGGCCGTGCGTCCAGCGCACATTCCCGACGCCGCCGGCCGACGGTCGCCGGCGATCTCGTTCGATCTGTGTCCCTGGCGCACGTCGACGCCGGAATCCGGGCCGCCCGCGTCGTGGCTGTGCGTGACGCGCACGCCTTCGCCCCGGGGGTGGGCGACGTCGGTCAGGAATGTGCGTCCGGCGCACGCCGCGCGGGAAGCGTGCGCACGAGGAGAGGCCCTGCGAGGAGCATTGGCGCGCGAGCCGCCCTCGTCATGAGCGGCTCACAGCGGCGGCGCCTGCCAGCCGCCGGTCGCGGCCTCGACGATCCCGGCCGCCGCGAGCGCCACGTCCTCCCGCCACGGCTTGGCGACCAGCTGGACGCCGATCGGCAGGCCCTCGGGCGAGGTCCCGGCCCGGACGGTGGCCGCCGGCCAGCCCGTGAGGTTGTGGATCTCGCTGTAGGTGTCTCCGTAGGCGGCCGTTCGGGTCTCGCCGTGGTGCACGGCCGGAGACGGCAGGACCGGGCTTACCACGAGGTCGAACGGCCGCATCCAGCGCAGCAGCGCGCTTCGGACCGTGTCGGCGCGCTCGACGGCCGCACTCACGGCGTCGCCGGGGATCGGCTCGCCCTCCCGGGCCACTACCCAGCCGAAGGTGTCGTAGGAGCCGTGGCCCGGCGTCCCGGCCGCCGCGATCAGGCGCCACAGCCAGGCGAACCCGTCCGCGCGGATGACCGCCTCCCAGGCCGGCCGCGCATCGGCGATGTCGGGCGGCACCTGCTCCTCGACGGTGGCCCCGGTCGCCGCGATCGCGCCGACCGCCAGCCGGACCGCGGCGATCGTCTCCGGCGTCGGCGTCCGGATCCCGTTGTCGTCGAACCAGGCGACCCGCAGGCGGCCGACGTCGACCGTCCTCGCATCCCCGAGCGGCGCCGGGACGACGTGCGGATCCTCGCCGTCCGGGCCTGCGATGATCGGCAGGACGAGCTCGAGGTCCTCGACGCGACGGGCGATCGGGCCGAGCTGCGTGAACGACTCGAACAGCCCCTCGTACCCCGGCCAGTGCCGGGTCCTCGGCACGCGGCCGCTCGTCGGCTTGATCCCCGCGACGCCGCACAGGTGGGCCGGCTGGCGAATGCTGTTGCCGCTGTCGCTGCCGATGTCGAACGGCGCGCCGCCGGCGGCCACGATCGCCGCCGAGCCGCCGCTGCTGCCGCCGGTGGTCCGGCCGAGGTCGTACGGGTTCGAGGTCCGGCCGTAGACCTCGTTGTCGGTCTCGTTCGCCCAGGTGAACTCGGGCGTGTTGGTCTTGCCCAGCAGGATCCCGCCCGCCGCCCGCAGCCTCGCGACGACCGTCGCGTCGCGATCGGGGACGCGGTCGCGCCAGCCCACGGTGCCGGCGGTCGTGACGACGCCCGCCGTGTCGAGCGAGTCCTTGATCGTGAACGGGCACGCCGTGGAGCGGGCCCGAGCGGGGAACCGGCATCGAGCTCCGCGTCGGCCCGTCTCGCCCGGTCCCGCGCGTCGTCGGCCAGCCGGACGACCGCGTTGATGCGCGGGTTGACGTCCTCGATCCGGGCGAGGCAGGCGTCGACCGCCTCCAGGGACGTGACCTCGCGGGCCGCGATGGCGCGCGCCAGCCAGGCAGCCGATCGGGCCCACAGCGGCGTCGTCACGCGGCAACGCCGGCGGCCGGCCGGGCCCGGAAGTCGATCCGGACCTCTGCCCACGCCGCCGCGGCCAGCAGCCGGTCGAGCCCGGCCGGGGATCCCGTCAGCTGGAGGGCGAGGGGCAGCCCGGCCTCGTCGAGCCCGGTGGGGATCGCGATCGAGGGCACGCCCGCCGTGCTCCACGGCGCGCACAGGGCGAAGTCTCCGGTGCCCGACGCGCGGAGCGGCGCGGGTCCCGGCGCGACCGGCGACAGCAGGGCGTCGACGCCCTCGAGCATCGCGACGGCGGACGCGCGGAATGCGGCCCGGACGGCCAGCGCCCGCTCGAGCTCGTCGGGCGAGCGTCCGAGGCCCGCCGCCACCAGGGCGGCGATCTGTGGCCCGTACTCGGCGGCGTGCTCCCGGAACATCGCCTCGTGGACGGCCGCGGCCTCGGCCTCGAGGATCACCCGCCCCGCGTCGCCGAGCTGCGCGAAGGAGGCCGGCAGCACCACCTCGGCGATCACGCGCCCCGGCGTCCGCGAGGGCGGCGATCATGCCATCGAGGTGTGCCCGTGCCGCCGGCTCGGCGAGCGCGAGCAGCTCGGGCGCGATCGCGAGCCTGGGAGGTCCCACGGTCAACGGCCGGCTCGGCGTGCCGGCGAGCACCGACTGCAGCACCGCGACGTCGGCCACGGACCGCGCGATCGGGCCCACGTGGTCGAGCGTCGGGGCGAGTGGAAAGACGCCGTCCATCGGCACGGCGCCGTGCGCCCCCTTGAGGCCGACCACCCCGCAGAACGCCGACGGCCGCAGGATCGAGCCCACGGTCTGCGTCCCGATCGCCGCCGGGACCTGGCGCGCGGCCACGGCCGCGGCGGAGCCGGAGGACGACCCGCCAGGCGTGTGCTCGACCGACCACGGGTTCGTGGTCGGCGCCGGGTCCTTGAACGCGAACTGGGTGGCGACGGTCTTGCCGACGATCACCGCACCCGCCGCGCGCAGCCGGGCGACCGCCGCCGCGTCGGCCCCCGGCCGGCGATGGGCGAACGCCGCCGCGCCCATCGTCGTCGGCATCCCGGCGACATCGATGACGTCCTTGACCCCGATCGGCACGCCGTGGAGCGGGCCGAGCACCCGACCGGCCGCCGCGTCGTCGTCACGCCCCCGGGCCTCGGCGAGCGCGCCGTCGGCGTCCACCGTCACCCACGCCTGGAGCGTCTCGTCCGTCGCCGCGATCCGCGCGAGCACGGCCTCGACCAGCGTCCCGGGTCGTCAGCTCGCGGCGAGCGAGGACGCCGGCGAGATCGAGACAGCCGAGGTCGAGGACGGCCGACGGGTCGGGCATGGGCCGAGTCTAGCCACGGCGCCGGGTCTTCCGCCCATCGACCGGGCCATCCGGCCGGCTCGCAAAACCGTTTGCGGCTGGCCGACGCCATTACCCTGCGAGGCAGTCATCCCGACTGCCCCAGAGGCGAGGGATCCGTGGACCAGCGACAGCTCGTCGAACGTGCGAGGCGAGGCGATCATGACGCCTTTGCCCTGCTCGTCGAGGGCTCCGTTGCGCGGCTGGACACGGCGGCCCGCCTGATCATCCGGGACCCGGAGCTCGCGCGCGACGCGGTCCAGGATGCCCTCTTCCGCGCCTGGCGCGACCTCCGGAGCCTGCGCGATCCGGACCGCTTCTCGGCGTGGTTGCATCGCCTGACCGTCAACGCCTGCCTCGACCAGGCACGGCGCCGTCGCCGTCGCCCGATCGAGGTCGAGGTGACCGATCTCCAACCGCTCGTCGCCGCTGACGTCACGGACGCCATGGGCGATCGCGAGCTCGTGAACGCCGTCCTGCTCCGGCTGGACGAGCGGGATCGATCGATCATCGTCCTCCACTACTACCTGGGACTGCCGCTCCGCGAGGTCGCGGAGGCCGTCGGCATGCCGGTCGGCAGCGTGAAGACCCGCCTGTATCGAGCCCTGGGCGCGATGCGGGCCGAGATCACCGCGGACCCGGCCACGCTCGCGATCCCGATCGCCGAAGGGAATCCCTCATGAACGGCGATCGGCAGCTCGAGCGCGCCCTGCCCGAGATCCTCGCGGACCTCGGCGCGGGCCCCAACCCCGACTACACCCGATCCCTCCTGGCGCGAACCGCGCGTGCGCGGCAGCGCCCGGCGTGGGTCTTCCCCGGAAGGTGGATCAACGTGGATGTTGCCCTGCGGCCCAGCGCGGCCGCCCCCTCCGCCAAGCGGTTCGTCGCGCTCGCGACGCTGCTGCTCATCGCCGCCCTGGTCGCCGCCGGGCTCTACGTCGGGTCACGACCGAGGGTGCCCGCACCCTTCGGCCCGGCCCGCAACGGTGCGATGGTCTTTGCCCGGCCCACGGGCGAGATCGTCGTTCACGACCCCTTCGACTCGCCGCCTCGCTTGCTGATCGACGCGGTCAACGGCGGCCAGTGGCCGTCGTACTCGCCTGACGGCACGCGGCTCGTGTATGTCCGCGAGCACAGCACCGGGTTCGACCTCGTCACGGCGCGAGCCGATGGCACGGAGGTGACCACCATCACCCCGGCTCCCCTCAGCGAGGGCCCGTGGTGGTGGGCCTGGACACCGGACAGCCGGTCCGTCGCGGTCGTGACGAGCAATCGCGCCGACGCCGAGCTCCGGATCTATGACGCGGCCGGCCCCCGCGAGCCCAGCGTCGTCGAGACCGGGCTCCAGGTCGACGCACCCGCGTTCCGGCCGGCGCATCACGACCAGATGGTCTTCCGTGGCGCGGCCGGCCCGATGGTCGGGTTGTACCTGATGAATCTCGACGGCTCGGGCCTCCGGACCCTGATCGAGCCGTTCCGCGAGGATGACCCGACGGACATCGAGTCCGACCTGCGGAACCCGGCGTGGTCGCCTGACGGATCCCAGGTGGCCTACCAGCAATTCGATCCCACCGTGGACGCGCAGGTCATCTTCGTCATGGACGTCGAGACCCGGGAGACGCGCCGCCTTGGCTTCTATCCCGGGGACGTGGTGAACAACAACCCGGTCTGGTCGCCCGACGGGACGCGCATCGCCTTCCAGAAGGACGACGGGGTTGGGTGGCGGAACGCGGTCGTGGATGTCGCGACCGGCAAGGACACGGTCCTCGACCCGCCGATGATCGACGGCGGCAACGCCAACATCTGGCTGCCTGACGGCACGAAGATCCTCGCCATCCCCTGGCTGGGCGCCACCGCGCAGCTGCTGGACCCGGATGGCGGGCCGCCCATCGACCTCTTCTTCGGGGCCGGTGGGGCCGGATCCACGGGCGTGGGTGCCGGCGCGGGCGGCGGGATCCAGCGTCTCGCTCCCTGACAGCGGTTCGCTCGCGATCGCCGGCCGGGCCGGGACGACGTCCCGCCCGGCCGGCACGTGTCGTTCGTGCGCTCGCGTCGTCATGCCGCGATGGGTTGACCCTGCCACCGATCCCCGGGAGACTCGTCGCGACGACGCCGAACCGCATGGGAGTCGCCACATGGTCGACCAGGCCGTCCGCCGCATCGATACCCCCCGCCTGCAGGCGTTCCGCGAGCGTTTCGCGGGCGACGTGGTCCAGCCCGGCGACGAGACCTACGACGCCTCGCGGGCGGTCTGGAACGGCATGATCGACCGCCGGCCCGCCCTCATCCTGCGTCCGACGAACACGGACGAGGTCGTCGCCGCGCTGCGCTTCGCCCGCGACGAGGACCTCCCGATCGCCGTCCGAAGCGGCGGCCACAGCCTGCCCGGGCACTCCACCGTCGACGACGGCGTCATCCTCGACCTCTCGCTGATGCGCGGCGTGACCGTCGACGCGGAGACGCGGGTCGCGCGCGTGAACGGCGGCGCCCGGCTGGGCGAGCTCGACGACGCCGCCCAGGCCGTGGGCCTCGCGTGCACCGCCGGCACCGTGTCGCACACGGGCGTGGCGGGCCTCACGCTGGGCGGCGGCATGGGCCGCCTCCAGCGCAAGCTGGGCCTCGCGATCGACTGCCTGCGGGCGGTCGAGGTCGTGACCGCGGACGGGCGGCGGGTCCGCGCCAGCGCCGACGAGCACCCGGACCTGTTCTGGGGCATGCGCGGCGCGGGTCCGAACTTCGGGATCGTCACCGCCCTCGAGTTCGACCTCGCCCCGGTCGGCCCCTCGATCTCGCGCGGCCTGCTCATGTACCCGGCCGCGCGGGCTCGCGACGCCTTCGCCGCGGTCCGCGACTTCGCCCCCGGCGCGCCGGACGACGTGTTCGCGTCGCTGATCGTCGGGCAGGCCGAGGCGTCGGACGAGGTGCCCGAGGCCATGGTCGGCGAGCCGATCGTCGTCGTGAACATGGCCTTCGCCGGCCCGGAGGCGGACGCCGAGCGGACGCTCGCCCCGCTGCTCGCGCTGGGTCCGCCCCTCACCGGCGGCCTCCGACGGGTTTCCTACCTCGAGTCGCAGCACGCGAACGACGACTCGCTGGGCTGGGGCCATCGCATCTACACCAAGAGCGGGTTCGTGGACGACCTGCCGGACGAGCTGGTCGACGCGTTCGTCGACCACGTGGCGGACTCGCCGCCGGGCGAGGACGTGTTCTCGATCTGGACCTTCGGCGGCGCCCTCGGCCGGGTGCCCGAGGACGCGACGGCCTTCGCCGGCCGGTCGGCGCCGTTCTGGATCGGGGCGGAGTCGATGTGGGACGACCCGACGGCAGACGACGCGCACCGCGCGTGGGGCCGCTCGGCCATCGCCCTGACCGAGCCGTGGCGCGTCACCGGCAGCTACGTGAACGACGTGACCGAGTCCGGCGACGAGGCCCTCGTCCGGAGCATCTACGGCGACGCGAAATACGAGCGGCTGGTCGAGCTCAAGCGGGCCTGGGACCCGGACAACGTGTTCCGCCTGAACCAGAACATCCGACCCTAGCCCGTGCGATGAGCCCGGCGGCGACCTCGCCCGACGGCATCGAGCTCCGCTACGCGACGACGGGCGCCGGGTCTCCGGCCATCGTCTTCGTCCACGGCTGGTCGTGCGACCGGACCTATTGGCGGGAGCAGATGGACGCGTTCGGCGCCCGCCACGAGGTCGTGGCGATCGACCTCGCGGGCCACGGCGAGTCGGGCACCGGGCGGGTGGCCTGGACGATGCCGGCGTTCGGGGACGACGTGGTCGCGGTCGTCGACCGGCTGGGGCTCGAGCGCGTGATCCTCGTCGGCCACTCGATGGGCGGCGACGTGGTCGTCGAGGCCGCCCTGCGACTCGGGGACCGGGTGGCGGGCGTGGTCTGGGTCGACACCTACCGGACGCTCGAGGAGGTGAGCACGGCCGAGGAGCTGGAGGCGTTCGTCGCGCCGTTCCGCCTCGACTTCCGCGCCCGGACCCGGCGATTCGTCGCGGGCATGTTCCCGCCGACGGCGGATCCCGTCCTCGCGGAGTGGATCGCCGAGGACATGGCGTCGGCGCCGCCCGACATCGCGATCGACGCCCTGGCGCATGCAATGGGCAACGACGGCCCGATCCTCGGCGCGCTCGATCGGCTCGACGCGCCGGTCGTCGCGATCAACCCCGACGACGAGCCGACCGACGTGGGGTCGCTGCGCCGGCACGGCGTCGAGACCGTGCTCGTGCGCGGCACCGGCCACTTCCCGATGCTCGAGGATCCGGCGCAGTTCAACCGGGTGCTCGCCGAGGTCGTCGCGACGCTCGCCGCGCCGCCCGGGCTGAGCCTTCGCTCAGTACGGCTCGACCGCCGGCACGTCGGCGACCTCGGGATCCATCCGGTGCCCGGCCGACTGGCCGCGGACGGCGATCGGGCCCTGGCCCACGGCGGCGCCCAGGCCGTACGGCGGCATGTTCGCGTACAGGGTCTCCGCGCGACCCGGGCCGACCACGTAGGTCTCGTGGAAGATGCCCACGGTGCCGTTGTCCCGGACGACCCGATTGAACTCGCGCCACGCGGGCAGGTGCTCGTGGTCTCTGGCTCGCGCGTAGCGGGCCAGGTCGTCGAATGAGCGCCAGTACTGGACGAGCGCGATCACGCGGCCGGACCAGAAGGAATGGGCGCCCAGCAGCCCGAGCTCCGGGTCGCGGTTGAGCTCGGCGAGCATCCGCGGCATCGCCCGGAATGCCGGGAGCCAGCTTCGGAGCGACCGGAGCCGGTTGATCCGCATCCCGATCAGGAAGACGACGACCTCATCATCGAGGCTGGCGGTCTGGCGACCCTTGACGACGGTGGACATGCGGGCTCTCCGGGTCTGGAACGGATGTGAACGCTGTCCACTTTACGGAGCGAAGTGAACAATGTCAACATAGGAGCGATGACCGTGACCGCCAAGGCGCCCTACCACCACGGCGACCTGCGCAACGCCCTCGTCACGCAGGCCACGGCCCTCGCCCGCGCCGGGGGACCGGACGCCGTCGTCCTGCGCGAGGCCGCACGCCGGGTCGGCGTGTCGCCCAGCGCCGCCTACCGCCATTTTCCGAGCCGGGAGGGCCTCCTGGCCGCGGTGGCGTCACGGGCGAGGGAAGCCCTGGCCACCGAGATGCTGGCGTGGCTGGCCCGGATCCCGCCGCGCCTCGATCGTCGCGCGGACGCCCTCGGTCGGTTCCGGGCGACCGGGGCCGCCTACATCGCGTTCGCGCTCGCGGAGCCGGGGCTGTTCCGGGTGGCGTTCGCCCCGTGCGACCCGTCGCTCATCGTGCGCGACGACCCGTCGCCGTACGAGATCCTGTCGAGCGCGATCGATGGCGTCGCCGAGGCCGGCGCGCTACCCGCCTCGCGGCGACGCCACGCCGAGGAGGTGGCCTGGTCGGCCGTCCACGGCGCGGCCGTGCTCATCGGCGACGGCCTGATCGGTTTCGAGGACGACCGATCCCGGGCGGACCTGATCGATCGAGTCCTCGACGGGGTCGTCCACGGGCTGGCCGGGCGCGACTGAGGGCAGGCCTTCGGCCGGCCGGTCAGGAGGCCGACTTGACCTCCTGCTTGGTCATCGACAGCTCGACCCGGCCCTCTTCGACCTCTTCGACGGCCGTGCGGGGGATCGACAGCTTGCCGCCCAGCAGGCCACCCTGCTTGACGGTGAGGGTCTGCGAGTCGGTGGACACGATCGTGCCCAGCTCCTCGCCGTCGCTGGCCCAGACGCTCCAGCCGACCTGGATGGCTTCACCTGCGTACGTCATCGCGATTCCTCCCTGCCGTTCGCTCGGGACACACAGGCTGGCGGTGCGCACGCGACGCCCGCTCCCGCACGAACGGCGTCCAGGTTGCAGTCGTGTGACGTTCAGCCGGTCGGTTCGCCGCGCCGCTGGCGCAGCTCGTCGACCCACTCGCGCAGGCGATCGAGGTGCTCGAGGTAGTGCTCGGTGCCGGACTTGCGCACCCACCAGCCGCCCTCGTCGGTCATCGTCCGGGTCGCCGACCAGAGCTCGACCATCCGCGTGCGGCCCGCGTTCGCCTGCAGCCAGGCCACCTCCCACGGCTGGTCGTGCATCGCCTCGAGGAAGGCCGCGTTCAGGGCGTCGATGTCGACGTCGTGGCCCTCGTACGTGCCGACCGCGATCTGCTCGAGCTGGATCTCGGCCTGCGCGAACCACGTGCCGAGGTGGCCGAGGACGTCGCGGACGCTCCAGTCCGGGTCGCGCCAGTAGCCGGGCGCGAGGCGCTCATCGGGGGTCAGCGACCGGACGAGCTCGAGGATCTCGTACCAGGCCCGCCGCTCCGCCTCGTCGTCCTGGACGCGGGCTCGCGTGTCGACCATGCGGAGATTCTACGACCGGCCGGCGGCCCCGACGGTCGCGGCGACCGCGGCGGGCCGGTGTCGCCCGGAACGGCGACGTACGATCGCGGGCATGCGACGCGTCGATCGCCGCGCGGCGGCGAGGTTCCTCCTCGTCGCCGGATCGTCCCTGGGCCTGGCGACGATCGCGGTCGCGATCCTGCAGGACGGCCTGGGCGTCGCGAACCCGTCGTCGCTCTACCTCGTGGCCGTGGTCGTCACGGCGATCGTGTCCGGCACGTGGGGGCCGGGATCGCCGCCGTCGCGTCGTTCGTGCTCTACGACTTCCTGTTCGTCGAGCCGCGACTGACGCTGACCGTCGCCCGGCCGTGCGAGGTGGTGAACCTGGTGCTGCTGCTGTTCGTCGGCATCGTCGTCGGGCAGCTGGCGGCGCTCCAGCGCGCTCGGGCCGAGGAGGCGATCGCGCGCGAGCGCGAGGCCCGAGCGCTGTTCCGCGTCAGCCGGGCGCTCGCGACCCGCGCGTCGACCGTCGACGTGCTGCCCGACCTGGCGACGATCCTGCGCGACGCGGCGGGGATGACGCGGACTGGATCACGCTCGGCGCCGACCTCGGCCAGGAACGGGTCGCCGCCGACACCGAGCGCGGGCCGAAGCCCGCCGGCTCGACGGGCCTGCACCGCGTCCTCCAGCGCATGCCCGGCGACACGCCCGCCACGCTGGAGCCGCGTCCACCAGCCGGCCAGCCGCGAAGGCGCGCGCAGCCGAGCGGCGTCGACGCGTACCGCGTCCGGATCGAGGCCGGCGGCGAGGCCTCGGCTCGATCTGGGCGCCGCGGCCACGCGACGGCGGCGAGCCGGACCGGACGGAGACCCGCCTGCTGCGGCGGCCGCGGACCAGGTCGGCCAGGCGCTGGCGCCAGGACCGGCTCGCGGCCGAGGCGCAGGCCGCGGAGATCGCCCGCCAGAGCGACGCGCTCAAGTCGGCGCTGCTCCAGTCGGTGTCGCACGACCTCCGGACGCCGCTCGCGACGATCCGCGCGGCGGCCGGGCACGCTCCGCCCGGGCAGCGGCCTCAGCGAGGACCGATCAGCGCGAGAGCGCCGACGCGATCGACCGCGAGGTGGAGTACCTCAACCGGCTCGTGACCAACCTGCTCGACCTGAGCGCGGATCGAGGCCGGCGCGCTGCGCGCCGAGCGCGACGTCTACGAGCTCGACGACCTCGTCGAGCCGGACGGTCGATCGGCTGCGCGCCGCGGCTCGGCGACAGGCCGCTGAGCGTCGACCTCGGCGGGCCCGCCGGTCGCGCGTCGACCCGGTGTTCCTCGACGAGGCCGTCACCAACGTCCTCGAGAACGCGATCAAGTACGCCGGCCCGAGGACGCCCCGATCCGGGTCGTCGCGCGGTCACGGCGCCCGACGACGGGCTTCGTCCGGCTGACGGTCGAGGACGGCGGCCCGGGCGTCCCGGACGCGACGCCCTGCCGCGGCTGTTCGACAAGTTCTACCGGGTGCCGGGCGCGCCCGGCGGGTCGCGCTCGGGCACCGGGATCGGGCTGGCGGTCGTCCGCGGGCCTCGTCGAGGCGATGGGCGGCCGGGTCGACGGCCCGGCGGAGCGAGCTCGGCGGCCTCGCGATCGACCTCGACCTGCCGGCCGCGCGGCCGCGCTCCGCGTCCCGGGCGAGCGCGTCGATGAGCCGACGATCAGCCACCGGCCGCTGGCCCGACGATCCTCGTCGTCGAGGACGACGACGAGACGCGGCGGGCCCTCGCCCGCGACCTCGCGGCTCCGCGGCTACCACGTCGGACGAGGCGGCGGACGGCCGCGGCGCGCTCGCGCGCTGGGAGCTGCGCCGGCCCGGACCTCGTCCTGCTCGACCTCGGCCTGCCCGACATGGACGGGCTCGCAGCATCGTCCGGCGCGATCCGCCGCGAGGCGACGACGCCGATCGTGATCCTGTCCGGCCGGTACGAGGAGCGCGAGAAGGTCGAGGCGCTCGAGCGCGGCGCCGACGACTACGTCACCAAGCCGTTCGGCGTCGACGAGCTCAACGCGCGGCTCCGCGTCGCCCTCCGCCACGCGGCGGGCCCGGTCGGCCGACGCCGACGGGCCGCATCGCGATCGGGCCGCTCGTGCTCGACGTCCGCCGCCACGAGGTGCGCGTCGAGCGGACGTCGCGCGTCGACCTGACGCCGCGCGAGTTCGAGATCCTGCGCGTCCTGCTGACGCAACGCGGGCCGCGTCGTCACGAAGGGCCGGCTGCTGCGCGCCGTCTGGGGCGAGGCCTACCAGGGCGAGGCCAGCTACGTCTACGTCCACGTCAGCCAGCTCCGCCGCAAGCTCGCCGCGGCCGACCCGACGGGGCGCTCCGCCGACCTCATCGTCACCGAGCCGGGCGTCGGCTACCGGGTGTCGACGCGCCGGACCGGCCGACGACTTTAGACGGACCTTAGGCCCGATGCCAGTCGGTCGACCCTGGCGTCCTCTTGGGCGGGTCGCGGATCGTGAGGGCATGGACACCGTCACCGACCGTCACACCTCGACGGCCGCGTCGCCACGCTCGAGCAGGAGCTCCGCCTCATCGAGGAGGCGATCGCGCTCGTCGCGTCCGGCGGCGCGCCCCGCGTCGACCGTCGCCGGCCTCCGGCTTCGGCGAGGCGCTGCTCGAGCCGGCGCGGCGCCTGGCCGACGGCGCCGGCGTCCGGATCGTCCCGCTGTGGCGCACGGACGAGGCGGGCGCTCGACATCGCCGTCGAGCGGATCGCCGAGCGTGACGCCGAGGCCGATCGCTGCTGCTCGTCGAGGACGACGAGAGCCTGCGGCGGATCGTCGCCCGCCACCTGCGCGGCCCAGGGCTACGCACGTCGAGGAGGCCGACTCGGCCGAGGCGGCCGGTCGACGCGCTCGATGGCGGCCTCGGCCCGACGTCGTCCTCCTCGACCTCAACCTGCCCGGCGACACCGGCTGGGACCTCGCTGCGCGGCCCGGCGCTCGAGGCCGCCGGCCGGCCGCCCGTGGTCGATCGCGAGCGCCACCACGGTCAGCCCGAAGCGGCTCGCCGAGTTCCAGCGTGGCGGGCTACCTGCCCAAGCCCTTCCCGCTCGAGACCCTCGTCGCGACGGTCGAGCGGCTCACCCACCCGGAGGAACCCCAGAAGCAGCCATGACCGATGTCCAGATCCTCCTGATCATCGCCGGCGCAGTCGTCGCGTTCGCCGGCTACGTCGCCCTGTGCGACCGCGTGCGCCGATGAACGTGCTCGAGGTCCTGACGGCGCTCGCCGCCGCGTTCGTGTTCGTCTACCTGCTGTGGGCGCTCCTGCGCCCCGAGGACTTCTGAGCCATGGGCACCGGAGACCTGCTCGTCCTGTTCACGCTGGCGGTCGCGCTCCTCGTCGCGACGCCGTTCCTGGGCGGCTACATCCACCGGGTCATGGAGGGCGAGCGGACCCTGCTCAGCCCGGTCCTGCGGCCCGTCGAGCGCGCCGTCTACCGCGTGTCCGGCGTCGACGAGACGGCCGAGCAGGGCTGGCGCGGCTACGCGATCGCCGTCCTCGTCCTGGCGGCCGTCGCCATCGTCGCCGGCTACGTGATGCTCCGCGCTCCAGGACGTCCTGCCGCTGAACCAGGGCGGGATCCCGGCCAGTCGCCCGAGCTCGCGTTCAACACGTCGGTCAGCTTCGAGACCAACACCAACTGGCAGAACTACTCGGGCGAGACCGGGGCGACGTACCTCGACCCAGGCCGGGCATGCTCGCCGTCCGCAACTTCACCTCCGCGGCGACCGGCCTGGCGATCGCGATCGCGCTGTTCCGCGGGCTCACCCGCCGGAGCGCGACGACGATCGGCAACTACTGGGTCGACCTGACGCGCGGCGATCGCTCTACCTGCTGCTGCCGATCTCGATCGTCGGCGCGCTCGTCCTCGTGTGGCAGGGCGTGCCCGCAGACCTGGGACCCGACCCACGCGTCACGACGCTCGAGGGCGCGGCCCAGAACGATCGCCATCGGGCCCATCGCCTCCCAGGAGTGGATCAAGGAGCTCGGCAACAACGGCGGCGGGTTCGTCAACGCGAACTCCGCGCACCCGTTCGAGAACCCGACGCGCGCTGACGAACTGGCTCGAGATGTTCGCGCATCCTGATGTTCCCGTTCGCGCTGACCTACACGTTCGGCCGGTACGCCGGCGACCAGCGCCAGGGCTGGACGATCTTCGCCGCGATGGCGGTCGTCCTCGTCGTCGGCGCCGTCGGCGCGATGCTCGTCGAGTCCGGCGGCAACCCGCTGTTCCCGGCCGCGGCTCGACCAGGCGGCCTCGGGCAACATGGAAGGCAAGGAGGTCCGGTTCGGGGCCGCCGCTCGGCGGCCTGTTCAGGGCCGCGCACGACCGGCACCAGCACGGGCGCGATCAACGCCTGGCACGACAGCGCCCAGCCGCTCGGCGGCCTCGTCCCGCTGTTCAACATGCAGCTGGGCGAGATCACGCCCGGGCGGGATCGGCGCCGGCATGTACGGGATGCTGATCATCGGCGCGATCCTCGCCGTGTTCATCGCCGGGCTGATGGTCGGGCCGGACGCCCGAGTACCTCGGCAAGAAGGTCGAGGCGTTCGAGATCAAGATGGCGATGCTCGTCGCCCTCGTGCTCGGCGCGAGCATCCTCGGCTTCACGGCCATCGCCGGCGACCGGCCGAGGGCCAGGCCGGCCCGCTCAACGCCGGCCCGCACGGCTTCACCGAGATCCTGTACGCCTTCTCGAGCCAGACCGGCAACAACGGCTCGGCCTTCGCCGGCCTGACCGGCAACACGCCCTTCTACAACGTCACCGGCGGCCTCGCGATGCTCATCGGGCGCTACGGGATGATCGTGCCGATCCTGGCCCTCGCCGGGCTCGATGGCCGCCAAGCGGCGCGTCGCGCCGTCGCTCGGGACGTTCCCGACCACCGGCGCCCTGTGGACCGTGCTGCTGATCGGCGTCGTGATCATCGTCGGCGCGCTCACGTTCTTCCCGGCGCTCTCGCTCGGCCCGATCGTCGAGCAGCTGCTCCAGCACGCCGGAAAGACCTTCTGACCCGATGAGCCTCGCTCGATCCCTCATGTCCGTCGACCTGGCCGCGGCACCCGCCGCTTCCAGCGGTTCGTGACCCTGGGCGGCGCCAAGCCGTCGGCGGCGAGCCGCCGCGGCCGCGCGGCGATCCTCGACCCGGACCTGCTCCGGTCGGCCCTGCCCGCACGCGTTCCGCAAGCTCGACCCGCGGCTGCTGATCACGCAACCCGGTGATGTTCGTCGTCGAGGTCACGGCGGCGCTGGTGACGCTGATCTGGCTCGGCAGCGGTCACCGGCGTCGCAGCCCGTGCCCGGGACCTCCGGCTCCGGGTTCCAGCTCCAGATCGCGGTCTGGCTCTGGTTCACGGTGCTGTTCGCGACCTACGCCGAGGCCGTCGCCGAGGCGCGCGGCCGCGCCCAGGCGGCGACGCTCCGCCGGACGCGGTCCGAGACGACCGCGCGCCGGCGCCGGGCGGACGGCAGCGCTCGAGGCCGTCGGATCGTCGGAGCTCCGCAAGGGCGACGTGATCGTCGTCGAGGAGGGCGAGATCATCCCCGGCGACGGCGACGTCATCGAGGGCGTCGGCTTCGTCAACGAGGCCGCGATCACCGGCGAGTCGGCACCGGTGCTCAAGGAGCCGGGCACGGACATCCGGAGCTCGGTCACCGGCGGGACGCACGCTCGTCAGCGACCGCCTCGTCATCCGCGTGACCACCGACCCCGGCGAGACCTTCCTCGACCGGATGATCGCCCTCGTCGAGGGCGCGAAGCGCCAGCGGACGCCCAACGAGATCGCGCTCGCGATCCTGCTCGCCGGCCTGACGATCGTGTTCCTGATGGCGACGGTGACGCTGCGGCCGTTCGGGGAGTACGCCGGGACCACGGTCGAGACCGTCGCCCTCGTCGCGCTCCTCGTGTGCCTGATCCCGACCACGATCGGCGGCCTGCTGTCCGCGATCGGCATCGCCGGCATGGACCGCGTCGCGCGCTTCAACGTGCTGGCGATGAGCGGCCGCGCGGTCGAGGCCTCCGGCGACGTCGACGTCATCCTGCTCGACAAGACCGGCACGATCACCTACGGCAACCGGCTGGCGTCGGCGATCATCGCCGCGCCGGGCGTGACCGAGGCGGACGCGCTGCAGGCGGCGCTGGTCGCCTCGATCCGCGACGAGACCCCCGAGGGCCGGTCGATCGTCGAGCTCGCGCGCGAGCGCCTCGCCGAGCTCGGCCTGCCGGCCGGCACGGACGACGACGCCGCGTTCACGGCGCTCGGCGCGACCATCGCCGAGGAGATCCCGTTCAGGGCGGAGACCCGGACGAGCGGGGTCCGCCTGGCGGACGGCTCGACCGTGTTCAAGGGCGCGGTCGACGCGATCACGGCCGGGGTCGCCGAGGCGGTCCCGCCCGAGCTCCTCGCGGAGACCGAGCGCATCGCCGACGGCGGCGCGACCCCGCTCGCGGTCCGCGACGACGGCCGGATCCTCGGCGTGATCGAGCTCAAGGACACCGTCAAGGAGGGCCTCGTCGAGCGGTTCGCCGAGTTCCGCAAGATGGGCATCAGGACCGTGATGATCACCGGCGACAACCCGCGGACGGCCGCGACCATCGCCCGGGAGGCCGGCGTCGACGACTTCATCGCCGAGGCCACGCCCGAGGACAAGATCGCCTTCATCCGCAAGCAGCAGGCCGACGGCCACCTCGTGGCGATGACCGGCGACGGCACGAACGACGCCCCGGCCTCGCCCAGGCGGACGTCGGCCTGGCGATGAACAGCGGCACGTCGGCCGCCAAGGAGGCGGCCAACATGGTCGACCTCGACTCCGACCCGACCAAGCTGCTCGAGGTCGTCGCGATCGGCAAGCAGCTGCTGATCACGCGCGGCTCGATCACGACGTTCTCGATCGCCAACGACGTCGCGAAGTACTTCGCGATCCTGCCGGCGCTGTTCGTGAGCGTCTACCCGGACCTCGGCGCGCTCAACGTCATGGGCCTGGCTCGCCCGAGAGCGCGATCCTGTCGGCGGTGATCTTCAACGCGCTGATCATCGTCGCGCTGATCCCGCTCGCGCTCCGGGGCGTCGCCTTCCGCGCGGCGCCGGCCGGCGCGCTGCTCCAGCGCAACCTGCTCGTCTACGGCCTCGGCGGGATCATCGCCCCGTTCATCGGGATCAAGGCGATCGACCTCGTCGTGTCGGCGCTCAACCTCGCGTAAAGGATCCATCGATGACCACCTTCCTGCGCCGCGTCCTCTGGCCGGCGGTCGCCCTCCTCCTCGCGCTGACCCTGATCACGGGCGTCGCCTACCCGGCCGTCGTCACGGCGGTCGCCCAGGTCGCGTTCCCGCACCAGGCCAACGGGTCGCTGATCGTCGCCGAGGACGGCCGGACGATCGGCTCGAGCCTGATCGGGCAGGCGTTCTCCGGCGACACCTACTTCTGGGGCCGGCTGTCCGCCGCCGGGGCGACCGAGGACACCGCTGGGGTACGACGCGAACGGTCGGCGGGCTCGAACCTCGGCCCGACGAGCCAGGACCTGATCGACCGCGTGGAGCAGAGCGTGGCCGACTACGAGGCCGCCAACGCGGGCGGGCCGATGCCGGTGGACCTGATCACGACCTCGGCTTCGGGCCTCGACCCCCACATCAGCCCGGCGGCGGCCGAGTACCAGGTGGCCCGGGTCGCGGCGGCGCGCGGCATGTCCGAGGACGACGTCCGGGCGGTCGTCGCCCGTCACACCGAGCAGCCGTTGCTCGGGTTCTTCGGCCAGCCGCGGGTCCACGTGCTCGAGCTCAACCTCGACCTGGACGGGCTGCTGTCGTGACCGACCCGGAGCGCGACGCGTTCGACGTCCGTCCGACGGCCGACGAGATGCTGGCCCGGATCGCGGCGGACGGCGGCGGCCGCGGGCGGCTGCGCGTCTACCTCGGCATGGCGCCGGCGTGGGCAAGACGTACCGGATGCTCGAGGAGGGCCACCGGCGCGTCGCCCGCGGCACCGACGTCGTGGTCGGCTTCGTCGAGACGCACGGCCGGCCGCGGACGGTCGGCCCTGATCGACGGCCTCGAGGTCGTGCCGCGCCAGCGCATGGAGTACCGCGGCGTGGTCGTCGAGGAGATGGACACCGACGCGGTGATCGGCCGCCACCCGACGGTCGCCCTGGTCGACGAGCTGGCCCACACGAACGTCCCGGGCTCGGCCCGCCGCAAGCGCTGGGAGGACGTGGAGCTGATCCGCGACGCCGGGATCCACGTCGTCAGCGACGATGAACGTCCAGCACCTCGAGACCGTGGCCGACGCCGTCGCGACGATCACCGGGGCGCCCGTCAACGAGCGCCTGCCCGACGACGTGCTGCGCGCGCCGACGAGATCGAGCTCGTCGACATGAGCCCGCACGCGCTGCGCCAGCGGATGAAGCACGGCAACGTCTACCCGCCCGACCGCGCCCAGGTCGCGCTCGACAAGTTCTTCACCGAGGCCAACCTGACGGCGCTGCGCGAGCTCGCCCTGCGCCTGGTCGCGCAGCGGGTCGAAGGCCAGCTCGAGCTCACGACCGCGGGGAGCCGGCTGCCGCTGGTGACCGAGCGCGTGCTGGTGCTCGTCGACGGGAGTCCGGCGTCGGTCCGGGCGATCCGCCGGGCCGCGACGCTCGCGTCGGCGATCCATGCGGCGCTGATCGCCGTGGTCGTCGACACGCCGGCGGACGGCAGCCGATCGTTCGATCGGAGCCGCGACCTCCAGGAGGCGCTCGACGACGCCGGGGACCTCGGCGCGGAAGTCGTGCGCGTCGAGGCCTCGGACACGGCGACCGGGCTCGAGGGCGTCGCCCGCGACCGGCAGGCGACGCACATCGTGCTGCCCCACCAGGAGCTGACCGGGCTGCGCCGGCTGACCGAGCGGCCGCTGGTCGATCGACTCCTCGACCGGCTTCCGAACGTCGAGGTCCACTCGGTCGGCGCCCGCACCAAGGGGACGGGCGAACGCGGCTAAGGTGTCCGTGGTCGGGTTGAGCCCATTCGCGTCAGGGAGCGCCGTGACGATGCAGCAGGACGAGGACGCCATCGAGGCCGGGGCGAGGCGGGATGCGGAGGTCATGCAGTCGCAGTTGCGGGAGGACGCGGAGCACATGGAGACGCGGTTCCGCGAGGACCCGCGTCAGGTCCGGGAATGGCTCCGCCAGAACAACCTGATCTACGGCGGACTCATCGGGATCGGCGTGATCATCATGCAGCCGTTCCTGACCGCGCCGTCGTTGGACGCGCCCGCGACGATCAGCGTCGTGGCGTTCGCGCTCGCCATCCCGCTCCTGGCGGCCCTCATCCTGCTCAACGAGGAGGAGGCATTTCGCCGGCGCCCGGCCACGTCACGGTTCGTCGACGTGGTGAAGGGGACCTCGCAGGGCTGCGCCTACGTCGGTGTGGTCGCGGCGTTCTGGCACATCACCTGGATGGCCGGCGTGGGAATCCTGGCAGCCTCGATCGTGGGCCTCGCGGTCCACACGGTCGGGTACGTGAAGCTCAACCAGCCCGGCGGGATCGCCTGACCTGGCGTAGCCGTCGTGGACCCTTGGATGGCCGACCAGGGACGGATGGGCCAATGACGCAGGCGGTCCTGCGAGCGATCCTAGCGAAGCTGCAAGCCATGAGAACGAGGCTCTGGACGCTGGGTACCGTGCTCGCTGCTTTCGCGCCGGCTCCCGCACGCGTGGGCGTGCGGGCGACGCGACACGATCGTTCGGGCTCGTGAGCGGCCCTGCAGGCGGTCTGTCGATGGGGATGGACCCAGTCGCGCCGATCGCCATCGGGCTGGCCTTCGGTCTCGCGTTCGCCGCCGCCCTCGGTCTTGTCGTCCTTGGACGACGCTGGCTTTCGGCGCGGGAGTCGTCGGACGTCGCAGAGTCCGCCACCGGCCCACAGCCGGCCGTCGCCACCGAGTCCGGGCGCGATCGCAGCCTTCCTCGCTGGCTCGATCCGTCCGTGGCTGCCGCCCGATTCAAGACCGACCGGACGACGGCCACCGGCCCGACTGCCGCGGTGGCGGTCGTCCCGGCTCGCGCGCCGATGACATTCGTCACGCCGGGCGACGACCTCGCCGAGCGGCGGCGCATTCGGTATGACGGCGTGCCGCTCCTCGATCGACCGGACGACGTCCTCGGACGGCTGCGTGCAGGAGCTGGACGGGGGAGACGAGGTCGAAGTGGTCGGGCGGACCGAGATCTGGGCCCAGGTCCGCACGCCGAGCAACCTGATCGGCTGGACTCCCAGCATGACGCTCGCCACGGTGTCGGCTGAGAGCCGAAGACCACCCGGAGCATGGGATGGAGATCGCGCTCGACCTCCCGGCCGCGGCCGACGATCCGATCGCGCTCGAGGCGCTCCTCGAGACGGTCGCCGCGCAGCGACGAACGCGCCGGGAGCCGGAGCCGCCGGTCGAACCTGCGCCGAAGACGCCACGCCCCCGCGTTCGAAAGCCAAAGGCCGAAGCGCAGCCGCGCGCCGACGCACAGCCGGCACCGACACCGCGCCGGCGCCAAACGAGGAAGGCAACGCCCAACGCCGAGACCTAGCTCGCGCTCCGTCCTCGAGGCTTCGGATCGGGCGAGCGGTTCCAGATGGCACCGGATTCCGTTCGGCCCGGTTGCCTCGTTCACCATCGTGCAGTACGTTCGGCCCCCCTTCGAGGTAGCCCGGATGTACTCCCAACCGCAGGACGAATCCGCCGGCCCGTCCGTGGCCGCCGAGGCGCCCGACCAGCCCGAACCCGTCGAGCCGTCGCCCGGCGCTGACGCGCAGGACGCCGCCGGCACCGCCGCAAGCGCGGGACGGCGACAGACGCAGGTCTCCGCGCTGCTGGCAGAGATCGCGCGCGCGATGCAGGTCGCGGCCGCCCAGGAGCGCGATCGGATCCACGCCGGCATGGCCGAGGAAGAGACGGCTCAGGTCGAGAAGGTCCGCACCCGGGCGACGGCCGAGTCGGCCGCCCTCCGGAAGGGCGCCGACGATGACATGCGCAACGTCGAGTCGTGGTGCGACGAGCAGATCCGGAAGATCCGGCTCGAGGCCGAGCACCGGATCGCCGACCGCCGCACGGAGCTCGAGCATTCGGTCACGCAGCACGGCGCGCTGATCGAGACGGAGGTCCAGTCGGTCCACGGCGCGGTGCAGGGCTACCGCGACTCGCTCGACGCGTTCTTCGCCCGCATGGCCGCCGAGGGCGATCCGAGCGCGATCGCGGGCCTGGCCGGCACCCTGCCCGATCCGCCCGATCTCGACGTCGTGCGGGCGGATGCCCGTTCCCGCGCGATGAGGGCGCTCGAGGAGCACGAGACGCCGCAGGCCGCCGCATCGAGCCTGGAGGCCCCGACCGATCCACGGGACACGGACCCGCTGACCGCCGAGGCCGTGCCCGTGATGGATCCGGGGTCCGGGACCGAGCCGATGCCGGTCATGGATCCGGCCGCCGCCGCGTTGGCCAACGAGAGCGTCGCCACCCGCGTCATCCGCTCCCTCTCGAACCGGACGACGCCGCCCCAGGCCCAGCGCTGACCGAGCGTCGGCGCCTCGCACGCGCCGCCGCCTGACCAACGCTTCGGTGCGCCGACCCCGAGCCCGTTGTGGGGTCGGGCTATCGTTGCCCGATGCCGGACGCATCGGACGGGCGCGACTCCGCGGCGCCGGCAGCGGCCGTCGCCCAACCGACCCGACCGAGGCCGACCCGTCGCCAGGTCGTGCTGCGCGGCCTCCTGCTCGCGAGCATCCTCGGGCTGGTCTTCCTCGTCATCCTCCCCCGGATCGTCGACTACGGCGCGGTCATGGCGGCGCTGCGCACCTTGACCCTCGGGCAGCTCGCCGTCCTGGCGGTCGCCAGCGCCGTCGCCTACGTCGCGAACGCCGGACCGTGCCGCGTCCTGATCCCCGCGCTGACCTGGCCGCGGGCCGTCGGGGCCGACGTGTCGGGACGAGCCGTGGTCAGCACGATCCCGGGCCCGACCGACATCGCCACGAAGTTCGTGCTCTACCGACAGTGGTCGATCCCGGCCGACACGGCGAGTGCCGAAATCGTGTTCGCGGCGTTCTTCGAGACGTTCTCCTCCCTGGTGCTGCCGCTGATCGCGACCATCGGCGTCATCCTGAGCGGCAACGAGACCCGACCCCGGGCCCTGCTGTTCGCGCTGCTCGGGCTGGTCGTCCTGATCCTCGCGACGCTGCTGCTGATGGCGATCGTCCGCTCGGAATCGCTCGCGAGGCGGGTCGGCGGATGGCTGGACTGGCTGGCGCGCCACGTCTGGACGCTGGTCCACAAGACGCCGCCGGACACACGTCGTCGAGAACGTGCTCGAGCTCCGGGAGCGGTCGAAGGACATCCTCACGCAGTACGGCCTGCTGGCCTTCTCGGCCGCGGTCGGCGCCAAGCTCGCCTGGTTCATCGTCCTCGAGGCGTCGCTGTGGGCGGTCGGCGTGACGCCCGATGTCCTGCCGCCGTCGGCGGTCCTCGCCGCGATGGCCCTCGTCGGCATCGTCGCGCTCATCCCCATCACCCCCGGCGCGGTCGGTGTGACCGAGGTCGCCTACATCGGGGTCCTGACGGGCGTGGCGGGGACGGGCCTCACCGAGCAGATCACCGCCGCCATCGTGCTGTTCCGGATCGCCCAGTGGCTCGTGCCGATCCCGATCGGCTGGATCACGCTCGTGATCCTCCGACGAGGCCACTGGGGCGAGCTGTTCGGCGGCCGCGAGGCCCCCGTGCCGGCTGCCTGAGGAACGGTGGCGGCCGCGCCCTGACGCACAGGAGGTTCGGAGATGCTGAGGACGATTGCACGCACGACCGACGTCGAGCCGGGCACGGTGCGGGCGTTCGAGATCGGTGCGCAGGGCGCCGCAAGCGGTCGGGCGGAGCCGGATCCCGATCCTGCGGGCGATCGGACCCGGTCGCAGCAGGGGAACCCGGCTGACGCTCGCGAACGTGGCCGGCACGCTCTATGCCATCGACGACACGTGCACCCACAAGGGCTGCTCGCTCGGTGACGGGAAGCTCGACGGGTCGACCGTGCAGTGCGCGTGCCACGGGAGCCGATTCGACGTCACGACCGGTGCGGTCGTGGGCGGTCCGGCCGAGGATCCCGTGCGCAGCTATCCAGTCAACGTCGTCGACGGGGAGGTCCAGGTCGACCTCTAGCGGCCGGAGTGTTGGCGCGCCCGTCAGGTGTTGGGCGCGCGTTAGCAACCTATGAGATTCCGATCGAGGGTCGGGACGAGTGGCTGGCCGCGGCGCGGCGGCTGGCGTGAGGGCCCGCCGCCCCGCCGGACGCGCCACGGACTGCGAGATTGCGGTCGTCGCCGCGGTCCTTGACGCCGGCTCGGAGAAGCAAGCCGCCTACCGGCTCGGCCTTTCGCACTCGACGGTGAAGCACCACCTGGCCATCGCCCGGTGCAAGGTCGGCGCGACGACCACGGCACAGCTCGTGTGGATCCTCGCCGCGCGGCTGCCGGGACCCGATGGCGAAGCGGTCTTGAGTCGCGCGATTGACTCGATAGGAGCTGATCGTGACGATGGGATCCCGTAGTTGACCCCCGGAGGAGAGGTTGGAGGCGATGACCATCGACGCGCTCGAGCGAACGCTTTCTGGACGGACTCGTGGCCCTGTCATCGCCCCGGACCATCGCCTGTACGACAGCGCGCGGGCACTGTTCAACGGCATGCTCGATCGTCGTCCACGCCTGATCTTCCGCCCGGCCGATACGGATGATCTCGTGCCTGCCGTGCGCTGGGCGTCGGAAGCCGGCGTTGCCATCGCCGTGCGAGGCGGCGGCCATAGCGTCGCGGGTCACTCAATGCCCGACGACGGATTCGTGATCGATCTATCGCGCTGGCGGTCCGCGACCGTCGATCCGGGGCGGCGGATCGCCGAGGCCGAAGGCGGCTGCCTCCTGATGGATCTCGACGCGGCGACGGCCGGCCACGGGCTCGCAGCTCCCTCGGGGACGTTCTTCGACACCGGGGTCGGGGGCCTGACGCTGGGCGGGGGGATCAGCCACATCATCGCGTCGGAGGGCTTCGGCTGCGACGCCCTGATCGGCGCGGAGCTCGTGACGGCGGATGGCCGGGTCGTCGATGTCGACGAGGAACGAGAGCCGGACCTGCTCTGGGCGCTCCGCGGGGGCGGCGGCAACTTCGGGGTCGTCACCCGGTTCCGCTATCAGCTCACCCCAATCGAACGGATGTACAGCGGATCCCTGTCCTACCGTGGGCCTGCGGTCGGCGAGGTCTTGACTCGGCTGTTCGAGCTGGACGCGTCCGCCCCCGACGAGCTCACGACGCAGGCGATCGTCTGGTGGTCGGATGAGGACGGCGGGCCGATCGTCAAGGTCAACGTTGACTGGCGTGGCGAGCCGGACGACGGAGACGCGGCGATCCGCGAGCTGCGCGAGCATCCCGTTCCCTTCCAAACCAACCTGCGAGCGATGACCTGGCTCGAGGCCCAAGCGCGATTTACTCCCATCCCGTTCGGCCTCCGTCACTACTGGAAGGGTCACCTCGTGAGCGAAGCCTCTACGGGTCTGGCGGATGCCATCATCACCGCCGCCGAGGGGTCCGGCGACGACGGGTTCATCCTGGTTGAGTTGATCCATGGCGCAGCGCATCGGATCCCCGACGACACCGCCGCCTTCGGTGGACGGCGAGCGGTCGCGAATGTCACCGCGCTGAGCATCTGGCGGGAGGCCGGCGGTGACGAGGCGGGCATTGAATGGGGACGCCGAGCGGCACGGTTGTTCGAGCCCTACTCGGAGTCGGGTGGCGGCTATCTCAACTATCCCGAAGTCGATCAGACAGCCGCCCGTGTCGCGGCGGCCTTCGGCCCGGAGCGATTCGCCAAGCTCCGCAGGATCAAGCGGACCTGGGACCCTGACAACCGCTTCCGCCACAACGCGAACATCGTGCCGGCCTGACCGGGCTCGCGCACCCTCCTGTGGCGCGCACGCTCCCAAGCCCTGAACGCCCGCCCGGCGAACTGAACAACGAGCGAGAGGCCTCCTGACCGGGCTCCCTTCCCGCTTGACGCCAAGACTGTCATTGGCGCCCGGTGGTCGACGCCGGGGCGCATGACCGCCACGGACTCGCCCTGGCGCTGCCAGGTGCTGTTATCGCGCATTCGCGCCTGGCCGATCCCGGCCTCGCGATCCTCGACGGCTCCTGGCTGCGTGCGCTCGACGCGTGCCTCCTCCAGGGACCCCACGCCGCTCCCGACGCACCGCTCCCGCCCCGATGGAGCGGGCCCGACCCGAGACGCCAGCGAGACGCGACCGTGATGGACTGCCGTACGTCACTTCGGCATTGGGGGTGGTTGTGGCAGCCGATACACGAGAACGCAACGCCCGGGTCGCTCTCGGCCTGAAGCGGGCGCCATCGGGCCGTAGGGCGGACCTCGAGCGCGTCCGCAGGATCGTGGCCGGCGCGTCGGACGTCGCCGCGGGCGGACGATCCACGGCGACCGAAGCGGCCATCTCGATCGTATCCGGCGACGTCTCGGACCTCGACGCGGCCCTGTTGTCCGCATCGCTGGGCGACCTTGCCCAAGGACCGGAGACGGATGCCGCCAGGGCCGAGCTTGAGGACCTGATCGGAGAGCCCACGAAGGGGGCAACGGCGATCCCCGGCGTTGAGGCGCCCGAAGGCTACGACGTCGTCATCAGGTCGGTGCCGTTCCGCACCAGCACGATCCCATTGGCGACGCCGGCGTTCGCGGCCGGCCGCGAGGTGGCGCGGACGATCGGTCCGATCCGCGACGCCTCCGGTCGCGACATATGGCTCGACATCCTCCTCAGGACGCGGCAGGTCGGGCTCGTCCGCGGCGTCGGGGCGGAGCCGGAACTGCTCGTGCCGATCAAGGGCCTGCTGAAGGCCGGGGCGAACTTCACGCTTGCCGCCGGGAGCGTCTGGATCCTGGCGCGCCTGCTCGCCCCGGCCGCGCCCGCGAACGCGTATTGCGGCATCCGGATCAAGGGCGGCCGCTTGCGGCTGAGCGGCGCCCGCGACGGTCGCCGGCGGCAATCTCGTCATCGGGATCGGGACCACGATGACGCTCGACATCCAGACGGATCCACCGACGCCGACGGGGGCGCCCGGCAAGCCGGGGGCCGACGGGGACGCTGCTCGTGCCGAGGTTCCGGCGAAGGCACGGTTCACATTCTCCCCGTCCGGCGGGCAGCTAGCGACTGCGGACCCGTCGAGCCTCTCCGCGTTCGGGACCGCCCTGGGCCTCACCCATCGCCCTGGGCAGGGCCACGTCGAGCCGCTGGTCAACCGCGTCGTCCTGCCGCTCGATCCGGACGCTCCGGCGTTCAAGCCGAAGAACGTCCGCTCCCAGCTCTTCAACGCGGACGGCGAAGCCCCGACGGTCGACGGCGGCTGGGCGCTGCCGATGACGGTAGCCGCGCCGGCGGCACTTGGCGCCGCTGCGGGATCGGGAGGCCTCCTGGCCGACCTCGGTCCCGGAATTGATGCTGGCTGGCGAGGGCTGGCGGGCGGGCCCATCCCGCTCACGCGGACGCTGATCCTGAGCGAGCCCGGTCGCCTCGCGATCGCTGCGGTCCGCGGGTCCTCACCGGCGGCGGCCCATCTCCTCGGACTCTGGAACGAGACCGGGGCGCCAGCGGATGCCTCGCAAGTTCAGCTCAGCTTCCGGCCGGACGACCTGGTCAGGCTGTTCAGCGAGGCAGGGGCGGTCGACGCGGTCGTCGTTTCGAGCGATCTCGAGGCAACGCTCGATCGTCCGCTGTCGGTTGACGGCCGGCGCGTCCCGCTCCGTTCCGACTCGGCACTGGTCGGCTTGTGGCAGCTCGCGAGCGGATTCGGCGCGCTGATCGTCGCGAACGTCCTGCCGAAGGCCTCCGCCAGACCGGTCGGGCCGATCGCCTTGACGAACGCCCTGATCCACGTCAGCGGCCCATCGATCCTGCTCATTGCCGGGACGTGGGCGGACCCGGACGCAGATCGCGAAGGGCGTCGCCTTCGTTCTGTTCGGCGTCCGTCGGGTCATCCCGAGCCTGCGGGATCCGTATGCGACGAACCTGCCAGCTCCGTTCAGCCGTGGCCGCTCGGACCGCGTCGGCGCCGTCACGGCGCTCCTCATCGCCGGGGCCTCGTGGGCCGACCCGACGTCGCCGAAGCTGGCCCTGATTCTCGTGCCGGTCCCGGGCATGTCGGCCATCGGCGCGATGGCGGCGGCGCCCTCGCCTGCCGGCCAGCCGGCGGGCAGTGAACGAACCGACTCGCAGGGCGACGGGCTGATCGCCGCCCTCTTCGACCCGGGCGCGAGGATCGGAGAGGAGGACGCCGCCGCGGAGGCCGGACTCCGCCAGGAGTTCGAGCGAACCGCCGGGAACGCCCGCGAGAGCCTTGTTCTCGTCGACGTGTCGTCGAACATCGATCAGTTCGGCGTCGGTTTCGGGATCAGCCGCGGCGAACACGGACCCTCGCTGGTCGAGCTGCCTCAGGTCCTCCCGATCGCGATCGACGGGCTCGACCTCAGCACGATCGCGCGCAACCTCCGCGTGGTCCTGCTGCCGCAGTTCCAGTGGGAGCCGGTCGTCAACATCCCGAACCCGCTCGTCGGCGCGTTCCCGGAAACGCTCGCATCCAATGACGACGGCGGTCCGACGGTGTTCGGGACAAACTCCGTGCGCCTGGTGCCGTTCGCGCCGGAGCGCGCGACGTCGTCCTTGCTGGAGGAGTTCGGCGACGGCGCTGCCCTTCGCCGCGAAGTTCACGCTCCCGTTCGGGATGAAGGCGACCGCCCGGTTCCAACCGTTCGGTCAGGCACGTCTCGAAGTGGGCGTCGGTCAAGCTGAACCAGCCGGCGACGGCCGACTCCCGGCTCGTCGGCGGACTCCAGGTCGCAGCCGTACGCACTGCCAGACAGCGAGCCGGCCGAGGAGTCGCCGTCGTTCCCGGGCGCGACGTGGCAGACGCGGAATGGCCGTCCACCCGTCCGTGCCATGGCCGCTCAGCGTCCTCGCCGCCACAGCCACGCAACCCCGGCGTCGAGAAGGAATTCAACGAAGAGATGGGACCCAACGGCACGCTGCCTCGCGTCCCGGTCACACGAATCGACTTCTCCGGCTACGGCGGGAGCATGTACTCGTCGTGGGCTAACCCGAACGCGCTCTCAACGACGAGTCAGGTGCGCTTCGACGTCGTCGTCGGCCGGACGGCGTACGAGGTCGTCCAGGTCGCGAGCGTCCTGTATCCGTGGGCTGTGCGGGTCGTTCGCACGATCACCCTCGAGCGGCGCAAGGAAGGCGCCGTCTTCCGCTTCGACAGCGGCTGGGTCGCGAAGTCGCCGGGCCTCTACGACTATCCGGATCCCGACACCGCCAACTTCCCGCTGCCCGCCGAATGGACGGAGATCAAGACGCATCCCGGCGTGATCAACGGCGCGTACAACGTCCGCCGGATCCGCGAGACGGGTCGCATGGTCTCCCGGACATTCAACGTACCGTCCTCGCCAACCCCGATTGACGTGGAGTCTGCTCGAGGTCCGCTTCGACGCGGATTTCGACATCGAAGGCGTGGTTCAGGGCGGCGGATCGGGCGGTCTGGTGACAGGACGCGACCAGGTTGGCTTCGTTCAGAGCAGGCCGGACGGCTATACCGCTCCTGCCGGAGCACCTCGCTTCGATCATGGACGACGAGGGCCCATTCGGTGGCGCCATCGACTGCGTGATTGACATCGGTGCATCCGGCCAGTCATTCACCGTGAAGCGCATCGACGTGGCGCCGGCACCGCAGCCAACGGCGGGACCGCCGGCGTTCGCGGCCACCGCCCGCGGCGCGGTCGCACTGCCGGCCGACGGCCAGTGGTCCACGGCCCGCCACGATCTCTCGCCGCCGAGCCTGAGCCGGTGAATGCCCAGTCCGGTATCCCGCTCATCCGGAAGGGCGCCGCGCCGGGCGGGCCCGGCCCGGCGGACTGGTACCGCATCGCCGAGCCGGTCGACCTCCTGCGCGAGAACACGCCGGCGGTCGAGTTCGGGCTCGTCCAGGGTGCCGACGCGCACCAGGTCTTCTTCCCACGGCCCCGGATCAAGGAGGGCGACACGAGCTGGTCGAGCACGGAGAAACCGGTCCTCGCCGATCCGTACGTGCTGTCCACGGGTGTCGGCGCATTCCCGCCTCGTGCCCAAGGCCTCGTTGGAACGGATCCATGGGGCCTCGAACATCGGCGGCGACGGGCGCTTCACTCTGCTGCCCGCGCCGACGATGCAGTTCGACGACCCGCTGAACGGCGGTGAACGGCTCCTCGTCGACGGCGCCGCGTTCAAGATCCGCCTCCGCTACGAGAAGCCCGCCGAGTTCACGCTCGACCCGAGCCGACCCGAAGCCATGGGCCGTCAAGAACGTCACGTCGCTGACGACCATGGATCTCGGGCCGTTCGAGGACATCCTCGGCATCCACCATGGGTTCATCGCCGAGGCGGGCGGAGCGCCTGGGTTCGTCAACCCGGAGATGATCTACCCGCCGGCACTCGCAGCCCGTCGTCGAGATTCTCGAGTTCCTGCGTCGATCCTCGATCCCGACAACTCCTTCGCGTTCGAGGGGTTCAAGGGGTCGTACGAGTTCAAGGCCGCGCTGAATCTCAACATCGTCGAATCCGCAAGACGACGAGGGGTACTTCGACCTGGGCGCGATGGCGGTCAAGGGAAAGCTCAGCGTCGGGATCGGTAACGCCCCCGCGTGGAACGGCTTCCTCAACTTCGAGCTGGGCGCCAAGGTTCCGGTTATTCCGCCGATCATGGGTAAAGGTGAAGTGACAGTCGGGCTCGAGGGCAGCGAGCTCACCGAGCAGAAGATCACCATCGAGGTCAGGTGGGGCGCCGACTTCACGAAGAGTCTCGGCCCGATTGAGGTCAAGGGCGAGTTCGTCTTCGGCATCCAGGTCGTCACCGAGAGCAACGGCGCGTGGCAGATCGGACTGCTCGTCGGGATCGAGGCCAAGGCCGATATCTGGATCGCCAAGATCACGATCAAGATCGAGCTGCTCGCGGCGATCAAGGTCCTCCCAGACGACACGAAGGAGGCAATCGGGCAGGCAAAGTTCGCCGCCGAGATCGAGATCGCCTGGTTCCTCAGCGTCGAGGTGGAGTACACGCTCGAGTACCGCGGGGAGGTCTCGATATGAGCGCATCCGTGCATTCAACGAGGGTCCTCCGATGGTAGCTGCGCCGGATCGGCTGACCCTGCTGCCGTTCCCGCAACGCTGGGACGGCAGCGACCTGCACCTGCGTGTCGTGGTCCTGCCGCGGGGCAATCCCCTCCAGCCGCTAATGACCGGCGTACCAGGCGTTGCGGACGGACCGGCGTTCGCAGACGCCGACGTGCGCCTGAGAGCGATGCTCGTTGGCGGCCTGAGCGCGCTGCCGTTGCCCGGAGTCGCCACCGCAGAGATCCCGCTCGCGCCGACCCCGCAGCCAGGTCGTCGGACCCTCCTCGAGGAGATCGCGACCCAGTTCGATATCGATCCGAACCTGGAGGCCGCGACCCCGGAGCCGCGGCGTCCCGGACGGCAAATCCTGAAGTACCTGCCTGACAGTTATCGCGGGGCCTTCGCCTTCGGCGGCCCGCGGACTCCATACGCGGTGACCGACGACGCCTACTGGTGCGCACTCCGCGACGGCAAGAAGCTGTCGAAGCCGATGCCGCCCCTGTCGACGAAGACGGTCTGGGGCAGGCTCATCGCGCAGGCCCTCCGCCAACCGCTCCTCGCCCAGCGCCTCTCGATTCTCGACATCCACGCGGTGACGCCGCCGGCTGGCCTGTTCGAGGACGGTGGCTGGCTGTATCTCGCACTCGATACTGGCAGCAGCTACGTCGACCACGTGGCGGCCCAGCCGTCCCTGCTCGCAACCTTTGCCGCACGGATCCCGGCTCTCGTGACCGCCCGGCCCGTGTTCGCCCCGGTCCTGTTCCCGGTGGCAGCGGTCCTCCCGAGTGGCGACATGGACGAGATCCAAGCGGAGGCGGTCGGCTACGACGACGGCTTCGCTCACATTGTCCACTGCGCTCAGAAGACGACGTCGGATCCGACGGGCATGAACCTCGGGACGAGCGGACCGCCCATCGTCGACACTGGCATCCAGCTGGGCTGGGACGACGAGCAGATCCTAATTTGGCAGAACCGCCAGCTGGCCGACCCGCTCGTCGAGCAACGCAACACGCCGATGGGCGTGATGGGCTTCCGCGTCGATGTCCGCGAACACGGGCGCCGGCCCATGGTCGTCACTCGTCGGCGCCGAGGCTGACCTCGCCGTGGGCCCGATCGGGCTTGGTCACTTCGCGGGCGAACTCACCGTCGAGGTCAAACCGGTCCAGCTCGACAACGAGTCGGATGGCGACTACTGGATGCCGGCGTGGTTCACACAATGGCGGGGACACTCTCTCGTGACCGCTGCTGGCGTTGGACTCCAACTGTCCGGGACGAGCGCCGCGAACTCGACCGACACGTACGAGCCGGTCGGCGCCGACGCTGTCGCCCTCCGGTATGGCACGTCTTACGACTTCCGCGTTCGCCTCGCGGACATCTCGGGCGGTGGTCCCGGATCCTCGGTCGACCCCGTTGATCCCGCACCGGCGCCGATCGCGACGTGCGCCTTCCGAAGGTTCGTACCGCCGCGCGACGTCTTCGTTCCGGGCCTTCCGCCGGAGACCGATCCGCCAGCGTCGCCAGCACAGCTCAGCGTCGATCGGCCGAGGCTCGCCTACCCGGCGGCCGTGTTCGCCGGCATCCCCAACGCCGAACAGCGCCTCCTCGGCAATCTCGCGGCGATCAAGGCCAGTGGTGCGCGCGGCGAACCGACGCTGCCGGACGCGGACGTCGCATCACTGAAGATCGACCTCTTCGTCGCTGGGCTCGAATTCGACGGCGGGAATGCCGAGGCGGAGCCGCCGGTGCGGCACGTCTACACCGCGCAGCGTGCATTCCCGGCCAACCCGGACAACCCGCTGGTCCTGCCGCTCGACTACCAGGACTTGGACGATGTCGCGGGGCTGACCGCGCCGGCCAACGGCGCCTTGCCGATCCCCACCGCGCGGGACGTCGTGCTGAGGCTCACCCCAATCGGCAAGGAAGATGCCAACCTCGAGTACTTCGGCAGCCAGGAGTCGCGCGTAGGCCGTCCATTCGACGTCCGGCTCCGCCGCGCGCCGTCTGACGAGACCGACCTCCTCGTCCCCGACGAGCCCGGCGGCCGGCTCCGCTCGATCATGCTGCGGCCGGACGAGGCCGTCACCGGGACGCTGGTCGCGAAGCTGCTCTCGAGCGGCCAGGGCGTCGAGGCAGACCACGAGCCCGTCCGCCGGCTTGCTGCGGAGCTCGACCTCCAGGGTGAGGGCGCGAGCCTCTCGAGCTCTTCAGAGCGGGTCGTGTTCGGCTGCTCGGCGGCAATCGGTCATGTGCTGGCGCCGGACCGGTCGGTGGTCACGTTCGCCTCGAAAGCCGACCTCGTCGGCCGCTGGATCAACGTCCTGACGTTCGCGATCGACCGCGACTGGACGTGGCGGAACGGCGGCCGCCCCGCGTTCGAGATCGCCCGTGACGGGCAGCCGGTCGGGACGATCGAACTTCCGAACTCGCTCAACCCGCGTGTCTACGATGCCGCCGCGGCGGCCGGCGTCGAGGCCGAGCGGTCGTACACCCGTCTCGTGTTCTTCGACGCCGTTGACCCAAAGCCGATCCCGCCGGCCTTCCCGGCCGAGACGAGCCACACGTACACGATCAGCCCCAAGTTCCGCGACGCGCCGGGTGCGACGGACCCGGACCTGGATCTCGAGATCGACCTGCCGATCGCGGCACCGCCGACGCAGACGCCGAAGCTGGCCTCGGCCGGGATCGCCCTCTCGAAGTACGTCCGGACCGACGACTATTCATCGACCGAGCCGCGCGACCGGATGCTCTGGTTGGAGCTCACCGAGCCGATCGAGAATCCAGCGGACACGTACTTCGTCCGGCTGCTCTCCTACGCGCCGGACCCGATGCTGACGCGAGGGGCCTCGGTCGAGGTGCCGCCGGAGCCGCCGCTGCCGATCGACCCCGAGGAGATCCGCGTCATCCGGCCGGGCCAGTCCGACGACCGCGCGGGTCTCGGGGCGATGCAGCCGCTGATTCCGACGGAGTCGTCGGTCCACTTCCTCGTTCCGCTCCCGCCCGGGCTCACCCGTGACTCGCGCGAGCTTTTCGGGTTCTTCGTCATCGAGCTTCGAGTCGGTCACTTCCAGGGTTGGTCGACCGCCCAAGCTCGGTTCGGCCCCGCGCTGCGCGTCGCCGGCGCTCAGCATCCGGCGCCGACCCTCTATTGCCAGGCCATGCGAACGTCCGAGGAGATCAGCGTCGCGGCACCCCATGCGACGCCGGTCTTCAACGGCCGCAACCTGATCCCGATGCCGCCGGCGAGCGAGATGTGGTTCCTGTTGTACGCGCAGGTCCTGCAGGCGGACGGCGCCGACAAACGGAACATCCTGCTCGCGCGCCGGCGCGGAGTGGTTCCCGAGTACAAGTACAACCTGCAGTTCAGGTCGAACGTCATCGCGGGATCAGGGTGGACCCAGGCCGAGGTCGACGCGGTGCTCGAGGCGTATGAGCTACCAGTAGACAGCCCGCTCAGCGTCCTCGCCATCGAGCTACTCCCGGAGGAACAACCGCCGGAGGACCCGCTCGGACAGGACCTCGGCGAGGTGCGGATTCTTCGAGCATCGCCTCTCGTGAAACTGAGCGAGATCTGCGTGCCTTCGCCAATCTAGACGACCGCTCGATCGGCGGGGCGATGCCGCCGATCTGCAGAATGGAGGTCCGCCACGCCCGGGAGTGGTCTCGCCGACCGCTCGAGCAGCGGCGCGCGAGACCGGTCGGATCGTGACGATCGAGGACCACCGGTCGGAGGGCGGCCTCAGGGAAGCGGTTCTCGCCGCGCTGGCCGACGCCGACCTCCACCCGCGCGTCAGCCGGCTCGAGGTCCCGCACATGTGCCCGGATCGGAGACGCCGGACTAAGCGCTGGCTCGCACGGCAGCCGTCGGCCCCGGTCGCTGGCGATGCTGCAAGTCCAGCTCGACCGGTTCCGCGACCACTACAACGAGCGCAGCCCGCACTTCGGGTACAGCGCGGCGAGCGGTTGGCTGGCCTCGGTCTGGTTCGTGCCCGCCTCGTTTCCCGGGCAAGGAGGGCCCCGACCCAGCAAGGCCCTGCCGTCAGATGGTCGGTGGGACCGACTTGCCTGGGAACAACTGCTGGAACTGCTTCGCGTACTGGCGCTTGCCCACGAGGCGCCAGAGCACCTTAACGGAGAGCGGCATGCCCGCGTAGAACTGCTTGCGGTCCGTGGGTGTGGAGTTTGCCAGCAGCATCCCAAGTTGCGGCAGCAGCCGGCTCCTCGGGATCGCTCCGACGCTGTGTTCGGCCATCGCCTCCCACTCCTCGGCCGTGACCACCCGCTCCGCGACCGGGACGACCTCGACGACTTCGCGGCGCAGGTGCACCTTCAACACCTCGAGCATGCGCTCGTAGGCATCGGCCAGCTGTTCGCCGACGGCGGGGTCGGCCGTCGCGCGCCATCGGGCGAGGCGGGGACCCGCCTCGGCAAGCAGCGCCGCCACGTGTGCATGGTGGGCGCGCATCTGGCCAACGTGCAGGGCGCAGGCGGGAGCGCGCTGCTCGAGCTTGCCCCATAGGAGCTCGTCCTCGCTCTCGTGATGCGTGTGCAACGTCGCGTCGAGATCGGCGAGCCACTGGCCGACGAACTCGCTGCGCGCCGTGTCACCGGCGGGAGCGCTGTGTACCAGTCCAGGCGCCGCTTCGTACGCCCACAGGAACGCGTTGTGCAGGATCCGCATGTCGTCGCCGCTGCACAGCTTCGGGCCGCCGGGAACGGGCGGAGGGGTCTCACCGGGCAAGGAGACGTACTCAATGGCCATTTATGGACCTCCTGGGGCTCGGGGACGGCTGGTCATCTCAAGCCTTGGTGGCCACGACCGCTTGCCACCTGCAGCGCCTCGTGTTCCGATGCGGGCAGGTCGTCGTGGTCTGGACCCCGACGACGCCGCGCACGTCATGTGCGTTCAAGCTGCGGGGCTCCGAAGCCAGAGCGCGACGCCGATCCAGGCGAACCCGAGCGCAAGCAGGACCCCGAAGACGGCCGTCCCGACCTGCCCGGCCGCAGGGGGCAGGAACTCGGCGACGAAGAAGACGAACAGGAATCCGGCCATCGCGCCCAGCAGGAGGACCGCCGCTGGACGCGGGAAGACGTCCGCCTGGAACGTCGCGATGCCGGTCAGCAGGAGTCCGAGGGTGAGCGCGATGCCGAGGAAGAAGAGAATGGGATGCTCGCCGATCGGGCCGTTGACGGACGGCTGGAGTAGGGGCGTCGCCGCGACCAGGACCAGGAGGAGGAGCCCCACGGAAAGCAGGGTGTGTGCCACCAGCCCGAGGGCACCGGCGGCGTCCGCCTGGACGACGTACATCGCTGGCAGGGACAGGAGCAGCATCGCGGCCGAGCCAAGAAGGAGCGAGGCGACGTCCGGCGGAATGGTCGCTCCGATGACGGGCTTCGACGCGATGAGCAGGGTCGTCAGGCCGAGCAGGAGTGCCCCGCCGACGAGGACTGGGCCGCTGAGATGGATGGCCGTGCTCATCGGGCGATCGCCCGCCACTGCCGATGGGGATCCGTCACCCCGTACCCTCCCGTACAGCGCCATCGTCTGGCGCGAGGGTGTATTATTTCGTTGACTTATCCAGAAAGTCAATAGACATCGGGAGGTGTGCCGCCTTGCCACGACCCTACCGCCTCGGTCGACGGGCCGAGCAGCAGGCGGAGACGAGGGACCGGATCCTCGCCGAGGCGGTCGAGCTGTATCGCACGGTGGGATATGCGGGCACCACGACCAAGGCGGTGGCCAACGCTGCCGACGTGGCCCCGGCGACCGTCCGGAATCACTTCGCGACCCCGGAGGCGCTCGCCGTCGCGGCCGGGGCACGGATCCTGGACGACCTGCGGCCGCCCGATCCCTCGATCGTCGACGGGGACCCTTCGCTTGCGTCTCGTGTCGAGCGGGTTGCGTTGGCGTTGGTGGCATTCTTCGAGCGTGGCGATCCGTGGTGGGCCGTCCTGCAGCGAGACAGCGAGCTGGCAACGGCCTGGGCGAGGGCTGCCGAGGCCTCCGAGCTCGGGCTCGTTCGCCTCTTCCGGGCCGCGCTGGGGCCGCTCGCGGACGACCCCGTGGCGATGGCCGTCACCCGGACGACGATCGGCCCGCCGCTCCACTACATGCTCCTCATGACCGGCCTGTCGCGCTCGGATGCCGTCGATGCGCAGCTCGACGTGGTGATCCCGTGGCTGGAGCGCCGGCTCGCGCTGAGGGACCACGCGGCGCCGCGGGGCTGAAGGTCGCCGCTCGCGCCCGATCGTTAGCGGTGTGACCACACCGACCGCCGCGATGGCCCAATCGGCCAACTAGAAACCGCGACCCGCCGCCCGCACCCTTGGGGCATGAAGGCGCGCTGGTCCGATCCACACCGACTTCCGGGCTCCCCGACGCGGTACGTCCGCACCCCGAATCACGCGATGGCCCGATGAGCGAGGTCGATCTCGCCATCGCGTTCTTGACGGCAGCGTCGAAGCCCGCGGCCTCGATCGCGACCCTCGATCGGGATTTCGTAGGTGTGGATCCTCGCGCCGCGGTTGCCGGAACCGGAGGGGGTGGCCCACTCGGACGACTGACCGTTGGCTCTCGGACCTGCTCTTGATCCGACGTGTCGAACTCTCGCGTCGATGTCCTGCGCTATCAGTCCGTCGCGTGATCTCTCCTTGTGCTCGATCTTGGCAAGCGTGCATCGTCAGAGCCGGCGGGCACGGGCGAGGTGAGCGCCCCCGCCGAGTGCGGCCGCGAGTCGACGAGATCCTGGAGCACGCCGACGAGCACCGCGAACCGCTCGTCACCCACGACCCGGGAATAGCTCGCCTCAATCTCGCGTACGGCGCGAAGCGCCTGGACGATGGCGCGGCGACCCTTTCGGGTCGGGCCGATCAGCTTGGCGCGGCCGTCGCGTGGATCTGGCCGTCGCTCGAGGTAACCAGCACGCTGCAGGTCGTCCACCAGCTCCGACATCGCGGGCAGGGTCATGTTGGCTCTCGCCGCCAGCTCGGTCAGCCGGGTCCCCTTCCAGTCGATCGCCCCGAAGACCTGGAGGTGGGCTTCGCGGATGTCCCCATAGCCGCCCTCCTGGGCGCGACCGTGGAGCTCCTGGCGGAACGAGTGGAGCAGCCGTCCGAGCAGCTGGCCGATCGGCAACCGGGGGGTTGTGTCCATGCCGACATTATACTATGGTTGCCTTATTAGGTAGCCGAAGTAATGTGGAGGCATCCGATGGCATCCCGGCCACTCGCGCAGCGGCACATCCTGCCCGCGTCCCTGCTCTTGACGGGCGGCCTCCTTGCCCTGGTCGGGAACGGGCTCCACCCGCACGCCCCCGACAGCGACCCAGCGGCCACGATCGCGGCACTGGCCAGTGATGCCATGTGGCCCTGGATCCACCTCGCGATCATCGCCGGCATCCTGCTGATCGTCGGCGGCCTCGTCCTGTTCGCCCGAGCGCTGGTCGGATCGCCTGCAGAGCCGCTGGCGCGACTCGCCGTCGCCGCCCTGCTCATCGGCGGTGCGGTCGTGACGGTCAGCACGTCCGTGGACGGGTTCGGGATGAACGCGCTCGCGGTCGCCGCACAAGCGGCACCCGCGACCGAGACGGCGGCCGCCCTGCGGGTCGCGATCGCGGTCGACACGATGGACTTCGGCATCTGGAGCATCGGCATGCTGATCCTGTTCGGCGCGGGCTTCGGGTGCTTCGCGTTGGCGCTCGCGGTCAGCCGGCTCCTCTCGCTGTGGTATGCCGCACTAGCCGCCGCAGGCGCCCTCCTATCGGGCATGGCCGCCCTGCTCCAGATCGCGGCGGGCGGCGAGACGCAAGAAGCCGAAACGCTGTTCCTGGTCGGGTCGATCGTGCTCACGGCGTGGGTGCTCATCCTCGGCCTCCGGCTGTGGCGCGGCCTGCCGGTGCCCGCGCCCGCGCCCGCGGCCGGGCCCGCTACCGTCGGCGCCCGGCCATGACCAGCATCGCGGGCCGTTCCGGCGCCCGGGACGGTGCCCATCTCGGCGGGGATGTGGTTTCGCCTGGTCGCGGCGCGGCCATCGGCCCCTACCTCAGACCATCATGGTCTGTCGCGTACAACGAGCAGCGGCCGCACTGGGCGATCGGCCGGGCGACACCTGGCGAGGCGTACCGGGCGACGCCCAAGGCCCTGCCCGCCGGCCTGGCTGACCGGAGCCACTTCCGTCTCCGCTACGACATCACCGACGGCAAGGGCGCCATGACCCTGCGGCGAGCCGGCCGGCCGTACCACCTCAACGCCGGCGTGGCCCACGCCCGTCGGCGCGTCCTCGCCATCATCGACGAGCAGGAGGTCATGGTCGTCGCCCTCGACACCGGCGAGATCCTCTCGACCCACCGGATCGAGCCTGATCGCGGGACTGGCGGAACACGCGACGAGACCCCGGCCGATGGCCGGGGTCCCAAGCGACCCAGTGATCACACTGTCGCCGATGACGCGACTCATGTGTCGCCAATGTCGCGACTCATGACATTGGCGCGCCCGACAGGATTCGAACCTGCGACCTTCGGCTCCGGAGGCCGACGCTCTATCCACTGAGCTACAGGCGCGCGGACCGCGATGATACCCGCTGGGCGTCGCTGCCTCCCGGTTCGTGTCGTGCGCTCCGGTACGGTTGACGGCATGCGAAAGCTCATCGTCCAGCAGTGGGTGACCGTCGACAACATCGCCGCGGAGGAGGACGGCGGGCTCAGCTTCGTGTCGGGTGAGCCCTTTTCCGAGACCACCGACCAGGCGTTCAAGGCCAGCGTGATGGGGCTCATCGACTCGGTCGACACGATGATTCTCGGCGCCAACACCTACGCCCAGACCAAGGACTACTGGCCGAACGCCGATGACCAGGGCGAGTACGGCGAGAAGCTCAACCACCTCACCAAGTTCGTCGCCTCGTCGACGCTCGATACCGCCCCTTGGGGGGACTTTCCCGCCGCGACCGTGACCCGTGACGCGGTGGCCACCGTCCGGGAGCTCAGGCAACAGGGCGGCAAGGACATCTGGTTGTGGGGGAGCCTGACGCTCATGCACTCGCTGCTGGACGCCGGCGTCGTCGACGAACTCCGGATGCTGGTCTGCCCGGCGTCACGCGGCAAAGGAACCCGCATCTTCGAGGACCGGCAGGACCTGAACCTGGTCGAGGCCACCCCGTTCGAGAACGGCGTGGTCCTGCTGCGCTACGCGATGCGGGGGTCAGGCAGACAAGTCCGCTGACCGGCGGCAGTCACATCGCGGCGTCCGCGCCCGTGCATGGGGTGAAAAGCCACTAGTCCGGGACGGAGCTCAGACCATGACGATCGACCGCGGCACTGCCGTCGAGCCATCCGCGCCGCCGCCGCTGCATCCGGCGCTTCACCGGGTGGTCCGCGCCTTCAGCCCGCTGATGCGACCGCTGGCCGGCCACCGCGTGTTCCCGATGTGGGCCGTGCTCCACCACCGCGGCCGGCGGTCGGGGCGCGAGTACGCGGTCCCGGTGGGGGTCCGCACGGCAGCCGACAGCCTCTAGCCAGCCCCGCTGGTCGTCGGTCCCGCCCGGGTCGCCTCGATCCAGCCGCAGCCAGGCCTCCTGCACCGCGTCCTCGGCGTCGGCGACCGAGCCGAGCATCCGGTAGGCGACCGCGCGGAGGTGGCTGCGGTGTCGCTCGAACTCCTCGGCCAGCCAATCCCGTCGCGTCATGTGGATCATCCAATGGTGGGCTTTCGCTGAAGAACACGGATCGGTCGCGTCGCGCGTGACCGCGAGCAGCCGCGCCATGCGGTCGCGCACCTCGGGATACTCACACGGCGGACAGTCGGGGCTTGAGTGGCTGGCCGACAATGCGTGGCGAGGAGAACGTCGATGACCCAGAACCCTACCGGCGCGGCTTCGTCCCGCGCGTCCGGCCTGCTGCGATCGATCGCCCATCGGCTCGCCGACGATGACGCGGTCCTGCCGGTGGAGGGCCGCCTCGCCGCCTTCGACGGGGCCACCGGGTGGCTGAACTCGGAGCCCCTCACCCCCGAGGGCCTGCGCGGGCGCGTCGTGCTCGTCGACTTCTGGACCTACACCTGCGTCAACTGGCTGCGCACGCTGCCCTACCTCCGGGCGTGGGTCGAGACCTATGGCGGTCAGGGCCTCACGGTCGTCGGCGTCCACACGCCCGAGTTCGGGTTCGAGCGCGACGTCGACAACATCACGGCGATGGCGCGAGCGTTCGGCGTCGACTACCCGATCGCGATCGACAGCGACTACGGCGTCTGGCAGGCCTTCGCGAACCACTTCTGGCCAGCCGTCTACCTCGCCGACGCGCAGGGGCGCATCCGGTTCCGCCACTTCGGCGAGGGCGAGTACGCGATGACCGAGATGGCGATCCAGCAGCTGCTGATGGAGGCCGGCGCGGACGGGGTCGGCCAGGACCTGGTCGCGGTCGAGCCACGCGGCCTCGAGGTGCCCGCCGACTGGTCCGTGGTCCAGTCGCCCGAGACGTACGTCGGGTACGGCCAGGGCACGGGCTTCGCGTCGGAGCGTGAGGCTGCCTTCGACGAGCCGCACCCGTACACGATCCCGGCGCTGCGGCTCAACCAATGGGCGCTGTCCGGGACCTGGACGGTCGCCCGGCATGCGGGGGTGCTTGACGCGCCCGGCGGACGGCTCGCGTTCCGCTTCCATGCGCGCGACCTGAACCTGGTGATGGGGCCCGCATCGCGCGGGGCCTCCGTCGAGTTCCGCGTGACCCTCGACGGCCGGCCGCCGGGCGACGCGCGCGGGACCGATCTCGCGGCAGATGGCACCGGCACGCTGGTGGAGCAGCGGACCTACCAGCTGATCCGCCAGCCGGGCCCGATCGAGGACCGGGTGTTCGAGATCGAGTTCCTGGGCGCGGGCGCCGAGGCGTACTGCTTCACCTTCGGCTGAGCTGGCGGCTGCCCGGCGCCGCCCGTCGATATCATGGTTGACTTATATAAGTCATACCTTGTATCTTGCGGGCGTGCACGCATTCGACGTCCTCGGAGACCCGATCCGCCGCCGGATCCTGGAGCTGCTCGCCGACGGTGAGCTGAGCTCGGGCGCGATCACGGCGATCGTCCAGGCGGAGTTCGGGATCACGCAGCCGGCCGTCTCGCAGCACCTGCGGGTCCTGCGCGACAGCGGCTTCGCGTCGGTCCGACCGGAGGGCACGCGCCGGCTCTACGCCGTCGGCGCGGAGCCCTTCCACGAGCTCGACGACTGGCTCGACCACTTCCGCCGCTTCTGGGACCAGCGGCTCGACTCGCTCGCGACCGAGCTCGCGCGCGGCAAGCGCGAGCGGAGGCTGCGCGCCGCGACCACCGACGCCCCGAAAGGAGACGACACCCCATGACCGACATCGCCAGCGAGATCGACGCCATCCAGCGCGAGGTCGGGGCGGGCCCGGCCGCACCCGGCGAGGCCCGCACGATCCGGCTGCGCCGGACCTACGACGCCCCGATCGACGACGTCTGGAACGCCCTCACCGACCCGGACCGGATCGGCCGCTGGTTCCTGCCGGTCACCGGCGACTACCGGCTGGGCGGGCGGTTCCAGTTCGAGGGCAACGCGGGCGGCGAGATCGTCGCCTGCGAGCGGCCGAGCCGGCTGGCCGTCACGTGGGGCTACGCGGAGATGGGCGGCGACGCGACGGCCTCCCGGCTCGAGCTCCGGCTGGCGCCCGACGGCGACGAGGCCACGATCTTCGAGCTCGAGCACACGGCGGTCGTGCCCGACGACATGTGGGCGGAGTACGGGCCGGGCGCCGTCGGCGTCGGCTGGGACCAGGGCCTGCTCGGGCTGGCGCGCCACCTGCGCGGCGAGGCCGTCGATGCGCCGGCGTGGGAGGCATCGCCCGATGGACAGGCGTTCGCGATCCGGAGCAGCGAGGCGTGGGGCGCCGCGAACCGGGCCGCGGGCGTGGAAGAGGACACGGTCGCCCGCAACGTGACCAACACGCGCGCGTTCTACGTCCCGGGCCCCGACGCGTCGTCCTGACGGGACGCCGCCTCAGTCCTTGAGCAAGTCTCGCATCTGGTTGGCGATGAACCCGGCGGCCCGTCCGGGATTGGCGCGGTACAGGGCGTCCATCGACCGGGCGTCGCTCCCGATGAGCACGCGGTAGGCGTCCTTCTCCATCCCGTCGAGGATGATCGCCGCGGCCTTCGCCGGCGTCGTGGTGCGGCGCAACTGCTTCTCGGCGACCTCCGGCGACACGGGGATGTCGACGCCGGAGTTCGTCGTGATGTTGGTGGCCACCGCGCCCGGGAACACGACGGTCACGTGCACAGTCGTGCCCTGGCACTCCGCGTGGAGGCCCTCGGTCAGCAGCTTGACCGCCGCCTTCGAGGCGCCGTAGATCGTCTGGCCCGGCACGGGCAGGAAGCCGCCCATGCTCGAGGTGTTGACGATGTGGCCCTCCGGCCGCTCGAGCAGCACCGGCAGGAACGCGCGGGTCAGGTACAGCGTGCCCCACCAGTTGACGGCGAAGACCCGCTCGATCGCGGCATCGTCGAGGTCCTTGAGCTTCACGAACGGCTGGATGATCCCGGCGCAGTGGACCAGGCCGTCAACCGCCCCGTGGTGCGCGGCGACGGCGGCCGGGAGCGCCAGGACCGCCAGCTTGTCCGTGATGTTCACGACGTGGGTCGAGAACCAGTCGGCCGCGTGGGCCTGCGCCGCGGTCTCGTCGAGCGTCTCCTGGTTGATGTCGACGGCCGCGACGCGCGCGCCGCGCCGGATCGCCTCGAGCGCGACGGCGCGGCCGATCCCGCTGCCCGCCCCCGTGACGACCAGGACCTTGCCCTTGACCTTCATGGCAACCTCGCGGATCTGCCCAGGACGACTCACGAGTAGGGTAGGACCATGATGCAGACTCGGACGCTGGGCGCAGGCGGGCTCGAGGTCTCGGCCATCGGCCTCGGCTGCATGGGGATGAGCCAGTCCTACCCGCCGATCCCGGACCGGGACTCGATGATCGCGTTCCTGCGATCGGCCGTGGAGCGCGGCGTCACCTTCTTCGATACCGCCGAGGCCTACGGGCCGTTCCACAACGAGGCGCTCGTCGGCGAGGCGCTCGAGCCGTTCCGCGGGCAGGTCGTCATCGCGACCAAGTTCGGGTTCGCGCCGGACGCCGCACGCGGCGGCAGGTGGATGGCCCTCGACAGTCGGCCCGACCACGTCCGCGAGGTTGCGGAGGCCTCGCTCCGACGGCTCCGCGTGGATGCGATCGACCTCTTCTATCAGCACCGGGTCGACCCCCGGGTGCCGATCGAGGACGTGGCCGGGGCGGTCAGGGACCTGATCGCCGCGGGCAAGGTGCGCCACTTCGGCCTGTCCGAGCCGGGCGCCGAGACCATCCGTCGCGCGCACGCCGCCCAGCCCGTGACCGCCGTGCAGAGCGAGTACTCGCTGTGGACGCGGGGCCCCGAGCGCGAGGTGCTGCCGACCCTCGACGAGCTCGGGATCGGCTTCGTGCCGTTCAGCCCGCTCGGCAAAGGGTTTCTGACCGGCGCGATCGCCGGATCCGCCACGTTCGACAGCACCGATATCCGCGCCGTCATCCCCCGGTTCGAGGCCGACGCGATGCAGGCCAACCAGCGCCTGGTCGACCTGCTGCGCGAGATGGGCGATCGCAAGGGCGCGACGCCGGCGCAGGTCGCGCTGGCGTGGCTCCTCGCCCAGCGGCCGTGGATCGTCCCGATCCCCGGAACCCGGCGTTCGGACCGTCTCGACGAGAATCTCGCCGCGGCGGCCGTGGCGCTCACGCCCGACGACCTGCGCGAGATCGACGAGGCCGCGTCCCGGATCGACGTTCGGGGCGCCCGCTACCCCGACGATCTCGAGGCCCTGACGGGCCGCTGACTGGGAGGGACCCGATGACCGCCTGGACCGCGGATGAGCTCGACCGGATCGGCGCCGCCGACGAGCTGCAGATCGCTTCGCGCCGCGCAGATGGCAGCCTTCGCAAGTTCATCACCATCTGGGCCGTGCGCTCGGGCGACGACGTCTATGTCCGGTCCGCCTACGGCCATGACAACGGCTGGTTCCAGCGTGCGCTCGCCTCCGGAGAGGGCCGCATCCGCGCCGGCGGCGTGGAACGCGACGTCGCGTTCGAGGAGCCGGCTCCCGACGTGGCCGGGGAGGTGACCACCGCCTATCACGCGAAGTACGACCGCTACGGGGCGCGCATGGTCGGGACGGTCGTCTCGTCCGACGCCGTCGGCTCGACGCTCCGGATCGTGCCCGGGTGAGCTCGATCGCGGACGAGCCGCGCGTGGTGGCGGACGGCCTCGCCTATGTCGAGTCGCCCCGGTGGCACGACGGACGGCTGTGGTTCGCCCACTGGGGAGCCGGCGAGATCGTCGCCATCGACGGCGACGGACGGCGTGAGGTCGTCGGGCAGGGACCACCCGGCCTCGGTTGGTCGATCGACTGGCTGCCCGACGACCGGCTGCTGGTCACCGGCGACGGCCTTCGTCGCCGGGAGCCCGACGGCACGCTCGTGACCCACGCCGGGCTCGCCGACCTCGCCGCCGACTGGAACGAGCTCGTCGTCGACGGCCGGGGCAACGCGTACGTCAACGGCGGCGTGTCCTTCGAGCCCGGGTCCGGTCCGCCGCCCGGGGTCATCGCACTCGTCACAACGGACGGATCGGTCCGCCGGGTCGCCGACGGCCTCGCGTTTCCCAACGGCATGGTCGTCACGCCCGACAACCGCACGCTGGTCGTCGCCGAATCGTTCGCGCGCAGGCTCACCGCGTTCGACATCGAGGCGGACGGTCGCCTCGTCGATCGCCGCGTCTGGGCCGACCTCGACGGCTTCCCGGACGGGCTCTCGCTCGACGCCGACGGCGCCATCTGGTTCGCGGACGTCGCCAACCGGCGCTGCACCCGCGTGCGAGAGGGCGGCGAGGTCCTGGACTCGATCGAGCTCGATCGCGGCGCCTTCGCCTGCATGCTCGGCGGGCCCGGTGGGCGCACGCTGTACATCGCCGCCGCCGAGTGGCGGGGCTTCGAGCAGGTGGAGGCCGCGATCGGCGCGCGGACCGGGCAGGTGCTCGCGATCGAGGCCCCGGCGCCCCGGGCCGGCTGGCCCTAGTTCGGCGCGACCCCCGCCGGGCCGCAACAGTCGCAACCGCCGTCTCCAGACCCGATCAGGGCGCCGGCGGCGTCGCAGCACGGCGCGGGTCCCCCGACGACATCGAGCGAGCGACGGGCGCGGGCGAGGTGCAGCTCCAGGCCGGCGAGGCGCGCGTCGAGCGCCTGGAGACCGGTCATCCGCTCGGCGATGTCGGCCCGGCGCTCCGCGATGAGCCGCGGCAGCTCCGCGGTCGTGTCGGCGCAGTGGCCGGAGTGGCACCAGCCGGCAATCACGGCGGCGTCGTCGGGCGGCACGTCGAGCCGTCGCAGCTCGACCATCAGGCGCAGGTGCTCGACGTCCGCCTCGCCGTACTCGCGGTAGTCGTTGTCCCGGCGGGATGCTCGCGGCAGCCAGCCCGATCGCTCGTAGAACCGCACCGTGTCCGTCGAGACGCCGACCCGCGTCGCGAGCTCACCGATCCGCATCGGCGCAGCAAACCTTGGAGTGGTTCGAATGTCAAGCCTCGGCGGGGGATCCGATGATCGGCTCGGCCAGGCGCCAAGGGCGTGGCGCCTCCACTGGTAGCATCGCCTTCACGAAGGGTGTGCGTCGCGAGGACGATCTGGATGATGTCTGAGCCGAAGCCCGTGTCCAGCAGCGCTCTTCAAGCGTCCGAGCAGTACTTCCTCCTCGCCGATATCAGCGGCTACAGCGCCTTCCTGGCCAGCGTGGAGCAAACCCACGGCCTGGATTTCAGTCATGGCATCCCGGCCGGCTACGAGATCCTCGGCGCTCTGCTGGACGCGGTGGTGGAGGGCATCCAACCGGCGTTCTCCGTCGCCAAGGTGGAGGGTGACGCGGTCTTCGGCGTCGCGGCCGCCACGGAGCTGGACGCCGCAGCTGGGTCTCTGCTTGCCGGGCTGCGGGGTGTCGTGCACCGCTTCCACGAGGTTCAGCTGGAGCAGGCGATCATCGCCTCAGACCATCTGTGCAACGCTTGCCCGGTTGCCGGCACGCTGTGGCTCAAGATGCTGTTGCACCGCGGCTTCGGTGTTCAGGTCGCAGGCGGTTCTCATACCGAGCTTCACGGGCCGGCCGTCACCCTCGTCCATCGGTTGCTCAAGAACCACGTCACGGCACGGATCGGACCCCGACCCTACCTCTTCGTCACGGACGCAGCCGCCGCCTACCTGGGCGTGGCAGACGCTGGGGTGGCGCATGTCGAGAGCTATCCGGATGCCGGCGCCGTCTCGGGGCGGATCGTCACGCTCGACTGATCACGTGATCGCCTCCGTTCGAGCGATGACCGGCAGCGCGCCGGCGACGACGCCCGCGAGGCGGTCGAAGGCCGCCTCCTTCTCCGCGCGGACCCGCGCGACCTCGCGCCGGATCGGCGAGCAGCTCGCCCTCGTACGCCCAGCGCAGCCGGATCCGCGTGCCGCGATCGACGGGCTCGAGGTCGGCCACCGCCGCGACGGGTCCGATCCCGGCGACCGCGATGCGCCAGCCCACGTGGTCGTATGGCTGCCAGTCGACGATCTCCTCGAGCGTCGCCAGCCGGCCGGTCACGCACTGGGCGAGGGTACCCACGCCCCGGCGGCCGTCCTCGAACGTCTCCTCGATCCGCAGCGGGCCCTCCCACCGGGTGCGCAGGGCGGGCGACGTCAGGTGCGCCCAGACCACCGCCGGCTCGCCGGCGATCGTCGTGTCGATGTCGAGCAGCGGCTCCAGGCCGTCGACGTCCAGGCGCCGGGCCCCCGTCTCGGCCTGCCAGCGCGCCTCGAGGTCCAGGACGAACGTCGAGACGCTCCCGAGGTGCTCGATCGTTTGCTCCTCCGGCGCGAGGGCGAACCCGGCGGGATCGAGTCCGAGGGCGTCGATCGCCGCGCGGGTGAACAGCGCGAAGCCGTTGCCACGCGCGGCGGCGGCCCCGCCGCCCTTGAGCAGGCGATGGACGACGATCACGTCGGAGCCGGCGAGCTCGTCGCGGCCGGCGATCCGGGTCCGGACGTACGAGCCGTGATGCACGAACAGCTTGAGGTCGAGTCGGGGAGCCAGGCGACACGAGTTGCAGTCGCAGGCCGTGGCCTGGTCGATGCTGCGCAGGCGCCGCCGGAAGGCCACGTACGCCGCCTCGACCGCGTCGAGCAGCAGCGACCCGTCGGCGCGGCCGTCCTCGACGAACAGGAAGGCGGCGTCACCCTCGAGCTTCGCGAGCCGGAACGGCGGGTCGAGGCGGCCGACGATCGTCTCCAGCAGGTCCCCAGCGATCGCCGGCGCGTGCTCGATCTCGCTTCCGGCCAGGAACGCCGTGTAGCCCGTGAGGTCCGCGATGAGCAGGAAGCCGGTCTCGGGTGTCGATGCCATGACGCGACGCTAGACCTTGGAGCGGCTCCAATGTCAAGACCTGACCTTGCGGGGCGACCGTGCCCCGGACTCAGGGGCCGCCCGGCGCCCGCCGTGCCGCGCGGATCGTCCCGACCGGCAGCAGGATGAACAGCGCCAGCAGGAGATAGCCGAGCACGGCGGCGAGCGGGAGCGCCAGGCCGACCACGATGATCGCGACGTACCCGGCGAGGCCGGGTGTGAGCCGCCGGTCGAGGGTCTCGAGGTCGTCGTCGGGCGCCGAGTCCCGCACGAGGCCGGCGCGGCGGGCCCAGCGCCATAGGACGAACAGCATGAGTTGCGCGAACAGGAGGTTGAGGCCGTAGATCGTCACGGCGATTCGCTCCGCGTTCTCCGTGCTGAGGTTCTCGCCGAGGAGGCTGGTCGGGAACGGCAGGAACGCGACGACGAGGAGCAGCAGAAGGTTCAGCCGCAGGAAGGTCGCGTCGGCGCTCTCGACGTGCTCGGTGACGGCGTTGTGGGCGAGCCAGATGGCCCCGATGGTCGCGAAGCTGACCAGGTAGGCGAGGTACGAGGGCCACTCGTCGAGGACTGCGCCCAGGAGATCGTCCGCCGAGTTCGCCGGGACCGCGATCTCCAGGACCAGGAGCGTGCTCGCGATCGCGAACACGCCGTCGCTGAACGCCTCCATGCGAGACGTCCGGTGGCGGTGGACGCTCCGAAGGGCCCGGTCGTCCTCGTCCATGTTGCGCCAAGTATCGCCGCGGGCGTTCACCCGCCATCGGCAATTTCGGAACTCTCGAGCCGCCCCGCGACCCGATGAGGACAGGGCGAACGCCACACGGCGAGCGGAGGGCAATGGATGGAACGACCGGGCCGTGGCCGGGAAAGGTTCGGGGCTGGCCGACGCCACTACCCTTGAACGCGGCCGAATGGACGCGTCACGAGGGCGACCGTGGACCAGCGGGATCTCGTCGAGCGAGCGGGCCGGGGCGATCATGACGCGTTCGCCACGCTCGTCGGCGCGACCATCGCGCGGCTGGAGGCCATCGCCCGCCTCATCCTCCGGGACCCGGAGCTCGCGCGCGACGCGGTCCAGGAGACCTACATCCGAGCCTGGCGCGACCTTCCGGGCCTGCGCGACCCGGACCGGCTCGACGCCTGGCTCCACCGCCTGACCGTCAACGCCTGCATCGATGCCGCCCGACGGCGTCGACGCCGGCCGATCGAGGTCGAGCTCTCGCCGATCGCGCCACCCTCGGTGGCCGACTCGGCGGGCCTGGTCGCGGACCGGGACGAGCTCGAACGCGGATTCCGCCGTCTCGGCGCCGAGCAGCGGGCCGTCCTCGTGCTGCACTACTACGTCGGCATGCCCGTCTCGGGCGTCGCCGAGGCCCTCGACGTTCCCATCGGCACGGCCCAGTCCCGCCTCGGCAGGGCCCTGGCGTCGCTACGGGTCGCGCTGCGAGAGGACGCCGAGCCGCAGCAGCCGGCCGTCCGGGAGGGCCAGATCGCATGAGCGCGAACGATCGCCTCGAACGCGACCTGACCGAGTGGTTCGCCGACACGGCGGCCCCGCGGACGCCCGACTACACCCCCGACATCCTCCTGCGGGCCGGGCGCGTGCGCCAGCGGCCGCGCTGGACCTTCCCCGAAAGGTGGCTCCCCATGAGCGTGACCACGCTCGGCCCGGTGACCGCCAGGGCCGTGCCCTGGCGCATCGTCGGCCTGATCACCGTTCTTGCCCTGCTCCTGCTCCTCGCGGTTGGCCTCTACGCGGGCAGCCGGCCGCACCTGCCCGCCCCGTTCGGGCCGGCGACCAATGGGCGGATCGCCTTCGTCCTGGTGCCGCCCGGCTACTCGAACCAGGCCGGGTACGTCGAGCCCTTCGGCGACATCCTGACCGTCGATCCCACGACAGGGACCACCGCCGCCCTCGTCGGCGGCCCCGAGCTCGACGGCGTGCCGGCCTACGCCCTCGACGGCACGCGGCTGTCGTTCGTGCGCCAGGTGCCCGGCGGCGTGCAGCTGTTCGCGGTCGACGCCTCCGGCGGGGCACCGACGCAGCTGACCGGCGTCCCGCTGACCGGCATCCGCGAAGCCGCGTGGTCGCCCGATGGGCGCTCGGTCGCGTTCACGGTCCCGACCGGCGACCGCTCCGACCTGTGGATCGCGGCGACGGACGGCTCGGGGGCCCGGAAGATCGAGCTCGGCAACGTTTCGGCGGTCTCGCCGCAATGGCGGCCGCCCGACGGGCGCGAGCTGCTGTTCGTCGGCTCCGAGGCGCCGGGCATCGACGAGCTCGGCGCCTACCACGGCCTGTATGGCTTCGAGGGCGCGAGCGGGCTCGGCCTGTTCCGGGTGCGGCCCGATGCCACCGGCCTCACGCCCGTCACCCCGGCGACCGGCGCACGGTTCGACTACGGTCGGACGAGCTGGTCGCCCGACGGCGAACGGATCGTCACGCAGGTGGAGGGCGACGGAGGCTTCGTGACCATCCGCGTCCTCGATGAGACCGGTCACGAGCGTTCTCGGGTCGATGCCGGCGGAACTGGGGTCGCCGACGTCGTCGGCCCGATCGTGTCGCCCGACGGCACGCGGATCGCCTACGCCGAGATCCGGTCGGGGGACCACTGGCGTGTCCAGGTGCGTCGGCTCGACGGCACGAGGCCGGACGTCGCGTCCGACCAGCGAGTTCACCGGAGCGGCAGCGTCACTGCAGTGGTCGCCCGACGGCCGGACGGTCGTCGTGAACCACCACTTCTTCCCGGGGACGTGGCTCATCGACGCCAACTCGGGAACGACGCGCCAGGCGTCGTGGACGGATCCGGGCTACTCCGCGTGGCAGCGTCTCGCGCCCTGACGAATCGACCGGATCCCCCGTCCACCTGGGCGGGGGATCTTCAGGCGTGGGACGGTCGAATGCAAACGTATGACCGCATGCGATGGTGCTACGCTCTCCACGTGGGAGTGGGGAGCGATGGCAACGGGCGGCGGGCGTCCAACGGCGGCGAGGGCGGACAGCGCAAGTCGGCCCCGACGATGCGCGACATCGCGGCCGCCGCGAACGTGTCGCAGAGCACGGTCTCCCGGGTCCTGAACAACGCGCCGACCCGCGTCCCGATCGCGGAGGAGACGCGGGAGCGCGTGACCCTCGCGGCGCGCAAGCTGGGCTACCGGCCCAACCCCCTCGCCCGCGGCCTGCGCGGCGCCCCGACGATGCTGCTCGGCGCCGTCGTGCGCGACATCACCGACCCGTTCTTCGCGGGGGCGATCGAGGCCCTGTCCATCGAGGCGATGGCCCGCGGCTACAACGTCGTCCTCGGCCACGCGCAGGGGCGCACCGACCAGGCGCTCGCGCTCACCGCGGTCCTCGAGACCCGGCACTGCGACGCGATCGTGCTGCTGGGCGACGTGCAGGACCAGCCGCGCCTGCTCGCGGACCTCCGGACCTCGCTCGTCCCGGTGGTCGCGCTGTGGCAGGGGTCGAGCCTGCTCGAGGTGCCCACGGTCGACGTCGACAACGTCGCGGGCGTCCGGGCCGGACTCGAGCACCTGGTCGGGCTCGGCCACCGCCGGATCGCGTTCATCAGCGGCCGCCACCTCGGCGACATCCGGGAGCGCGAGGCGGCGTTCATCGACTTCATGACCGAGCGGTTCGGCGGCGTCGACCCGGCCTACGTGCGCCAGGTCCCGAACACGCCGTCGGGCGGGGAGAGCGCCCTCCCCCTCCTGCTCGACCTGCCCGAGCCGCCGACGGCGATCATGACCTCGACCGACACGCTCGCGTTCGGCGTGCTCCACGCGGCCTACAGGCTCGGCCGCACCGTCCCCGACACCCTGTCGGTGGTGGGCTTCGACGACATCCTGCTCGCGAGCCACACCGTCCCGGCGCTGACCACGCTCCGGATGCCGACGGCCGCGATCGTGGCCGAGGGCGTCCAGCTGGCGATCGAGCACGCGCGCGACGGCAACGCCGCGCGCCCGCCGCAGGTGAAGGTGATCGCGCCCTCGCTGATCGTGCGCCAGTCGACGGCGCCGCCCGCGGAGCGCTAGCGCCGGATCAGGCCGGTCGCGTCTCGAGCGGGCGCGCCTCCCGGGCGCCGCCCACCGCGGCCTCGTCCCGGATGGAGCGCAGGCGCTTCATCACGTCGTTTTCGCCCCGGCCGAAGTAGTCGTGGAGCGCGACGTACTCGTCGTACAGGCGGTCGTAGGTCGCCCGCGTCGCGGCGACCGGGCGATAGGTCCGGGCGTGGGGCCGGGCCATCGCGGCGACCGCCGCCTCGATCGTGTCGTGGCCGCCCCGCGCGGCACCCGCCGCGACCGCCCCGTACATCGCCGCCCCGACCGCCGGGGCCTGCGTGGATGCCGCGACGTCCACCTCCAGGCCCGTGATGTCCGCGGTCAGCTGCATCAGCAGCGCGTTGCGCTCGGGCAGGCCGCCGCAGGCGACGAACCGGTCGACGGCCACCCCGGCGGCCTCGAGCGACTCGATGATCCGGCGGGTCCCGAAGGCCGTCGACTCGAGGAGCGCCCGGTAGATGTCGGCGGGGCGGGTGGCGAGCGTGGCGCCGAGCAGCAGCCCGCTCAGGTCGGCGTCCACGAGGATCGAGCGGTTGCCGTTCCACCAGTCCAGCGCCAGCAGGCCCGTCTCGCCGGGGCGGAGGGCCGTCGCGTCGCGCTCGAGGACGCCGTGCACGTCGGTGCCGTCGCGGCGGGCCGCCTCGTGGACGTCGGGCGGGACGCCGTTGCGGATGAACCAGGCGAAGATGTCGCCGACCGCCGACTGCCCGGCCTCGTAGCCGAACAGCCCAGGCACGATGCCGTCCTCGACCACGCCGCACATCCCCTCGGCGAGCGCGAGCCGGTCGCCCAGCACGAGGTGGCAGGTGCTGGTGCCCATGACCGCGACCATCGTCCCCGGCCGGGTCACGCCGACCGCCGGCACCGAGACGTGGGCGTCGACGTTGGCGACGGCGACCGGGGTCCCGGCCCGCAGGCCCGTCCAGCCGGCGGCCTCGGCCGAGAGCCCGCCGGCCATCGTGCCCAGCGCGTCGATCCGGCGCGACAGCTTGTCGTCGACGATGGACGCGAGCTCGGGCTGGAGGCCACCGAAGTAGGAGGCGTCCGGGAAGCCGTCGCGCTTCGACCACAGGGCCTTGTAGCCCGCGGTGCACGCGTTCCGGGTCTCGGTCCCGGTCAGCTGCCAGACGATCCAGTCGGCCGCCTCGATGAGCCGGTCCGCTGCGCGGTAGACGTGCGGGGCCTCGTCGAGGATCTGGAGGCTCTTGGAGATGAACCACTCCGAGGAGATGCGCCCGCCGTAGCGCGGCAGCCAGGCCTCGCCCCGGGCAGCGGCCAGGGCGTTGATCCGGTCCGCCTCCGGCTGCGCCGCGTGGTGCTTCCAGAGCTTGACCCAGGCGTGGGGCTCGCGGCGGAGCTCGGGCACCTGGCACAGCGGCGTGCCGTCGGCCGTGGTCGGCAGCATCGTGCACGAGGTGAAGTCGATGCCGATGCCGACGACGTCGGCGGGATCGACGCCGGTCGCCGCGAGGACGGCGGGTACGGTCGCCCGGACCGTGGCCACGTAGTCCGCCGGGTCCTGGAGGGCCCAGTCGGCGTCGAGCGCGACGTCCGCGTCTGGCGCGGGGAGCCGGCGGTCGATGACGCCGTTGGCGTAGGCATGGACGGCCGTGCCCAGCTCGGCGCCCGTCGCGACGTCGACGACGACGGCGCGGCCGGACTCGGTCCCGAAGTCGATCCCGATCGCGACCCTCATCGCGACCCGTCCCCGGCGTCGCCGTCGGGCGTCGCGGCGCCGGCCGAGCGGGCCGGCTGGCCGTAGTACGCGGTCGGACCGTGCTTGCGATCGAAGTGGCGAGCGAGCAGCTCGTCCGGGATCTCGCCGATCGCGGCGTCGACCAGCAGGGTCCGGGTGGCGATCGCGGCGACGGCCTCGAGCGCGATCGCCGTCTCGACCGCGCCCGCCGGCGATGGCCCCCAGCAGAACGGCCCGTGGGAGCGCACGAGGACGGCCGGCGCGTCGTGGGCCGTCCGGCCCTCGGTCGCGAGCGTCTCGACGATGACGCGCCCCGTCTCCCACTCGTACTCGCCGCCGACCTCGTCCGGGCCGAGCGGCCGGCTCACCGGGACGGAGCCGCGGAAGTGGTCGGCGTGCGTCGTGCCGAGACACGGGATCGGACGCCCGGCCTGCGCCCACGCCGTCGCCTCGCGCGAGTGCGTGTGGACGACGCCGCCGATGTCGGGCAGCTCGCGATACAGGAGGCGGTGGGTCGGGGTGTCGGTCGACGGGCGCAGGGCGCCCTCCACCACGCGGCCGTCGTCGAGGGCGACCGCCACCATGTCGGCCGGCCGCAGCCCCTCGTACGGGACGCCGCTGGGCTTGATGACCAGCACGCCGGCGTCGCGATCGACGCCGCTCACGTTGCCGAACGAGAGGACGACGAGCCCCGACCGCCACAGCGCGACGTTCGCGTCGGCGACGGCCGCCTTGAGCGCCTCGAGCCCCATCGCGCTCAACCCCGGCGCGGGGCGTCGGCCTGCGGGATCCAGACCCGCATCGCCTCGACCGCCCGGTTGCCCCACGCGTGGTACGGGACCGCCGCGAGGTCGAACCCGCGCCCGGCGTCGGTGGTCGCCGGGACCTCGAGCCCGACCACGCCAGGCCCGAGGTCCGGCCGCGGCACCGCCCGCGGCGCGGAATCGGCGGCGAGGGTGACGGCCTCGACCTCGATTCCCTCCGGGAGGTCCGCGGTCTCGATCGCATACACCAGCGGCCCGCGCTCGAGCGCGAGGCAGCCGCGGATCGCGTCGATGCGCGGGTGGGGCGCGGTGACGCGGCCGGGCATGTCGAGGTCCATCTTGACGACGTCCCCGGCGCGCCACGCGCGGGTCGACTGCGCCAGCCGCTCGCCCGGCGCGAGGGCCATGGTCCCCGACCCGGCCCAGTCGACCGAGCCGGCATCGGCCCAGCCCGGGACGCGCAGGCCGAGCGACCACGGCGTGCCCGGCGCCTCCGCGATCGTGACCCGGACCGCCCCGTCCCACGGATAGTCGGTCTCGACGACGAGCCGCACCTCGCCCCCGCCCGCGGACGCCCGGATCTCGCCGCCGGCGTACTGCCAGACCTGGATCCCGGCGCCGTCGGTCGTCGCCAGCTGCTGCGGCCAGCTCGCCAGCGTGCGGACGACGTTGGGCGGGCAGCAGGCGCAGGCGTACCACGGCTTGCGCTCGCCCGTGCCGGCCTCGGCGGCGGCGCGGTGCGTTCGTCGCTGGAGCGGGTTGACGTAGAAGAAGCTGGTGCCGTCGCGCGACACGCCCGAGAGCACGCCGTTGGCGATCGTCCGCTCGATGACGTCGGCCGCGTCGGGGTCGCCGGTCGCGAGCAGCAGCCGCCAGGCCACCATGACGCCGGCGATGGCCGCGCACGTCTCCGTGTAGGCGCGGTCCGGCGGCAGCTCGTACGGGTCGCCGAACGCCTCCTGCTGGTGACGGCTGCCGAGGCCACCGGTGAGGTACGACCGCGTGGCGACCATGTCCCGCCAGCGGGCGTGGACGCCGGCGAGCAGCGCCGCGTCGCCGGTCTCCGTGGCGACGTCGATCGCGCCGGCGTCGAGGTACAGCTGGCGGACCGCGTGACCGGTCACGCCGCGCGCGTCGCGGACGGGCTCGATGTCCTGCCAGTAGGCGCCGCCGAACCGGCCGGAGCCCAGCGTGCCGTGCCCGCGACGGTCGACGTGGAGGCGGGCGAGCTCGAGGTAGCGCGACTCGCCGGTCGCGCGATACAGCTCGACGAGCGCCATCTCGATCTCGGGGTGGCCGTCGATCCCGCTCGCGCCGTCGGGCCCCAGGGCCCGGTCGACGTGATCCGCGGCGCGGCGCGCGATCGCCAGCAGCCGGTCGTCGCCCAGCGCCCGGTGCCACGCGATCGCGGCCTGGATGAGGTGGCCGAAGCAGTACAGCTCGTGCCCGAACTGCAGGTCGCGGTACTCGCGCCCGGGCGCCAGCACCTGGACGAACGTGTTGAGGTAGCCGTCCTCGCGCTGGGCGGCGGCCACGGCGTCGATCGCCTGGTCGGCCATCGCGGCGATCCCGTCGTCCCAGGCTCGCCCGAGCTCCCAGCCCACGCCCTCGAGCCACTTGTAGACGTCCGAATCGAGGAACGGGAACGGCCCGTCGAACATGATCCCGAGCGCGCGGTAGCCGCCGGAGCTCGCCCCCGCCGCGAGGCGGAAGTTCTCGAGCGTGCCGACGTCGACCAGCTGCCGGAACGCGTGCGGCAGCGTGCGCTCGCGGTTGGTCCGCAGCCGCTCGGCCCAGAAGCCGCCGGTGACCTCGACGTCGGCGCCGCCGAGCGGCCGGTAGCGACCGATGGCCCCGGCCGTCGGCAGCACGGGTGCGCTCACGGGCCGCGGTCGAGGAAGTAGAAGGCCTGGTTCCAGCGCAGCTCGCGCCGGAACGCCGCGCCGGTCGTCGCGCCGTCGATCGTGACCAGCTCGATCCCGGCGATCTCGGCGAAGTCCGCGATCGCCTCGGCGGCGACGGTCGTCGTGAGCGCCGTGTGGTGCGGCCCGCCCGCCGTCAGCCACGCCTCGGCGGCCGTGGGCAGGTCGGGGCGCGGGCGCCACACCGCGCGGGCCACCGGCAGGCGCGGCAGCGGAGCGTCGGGCTCCACGAGGTCGACCTCGTTCGCGATCAGGCGGAAGCGGTCGCCGAGGTCCGCCAGCCCGACGACGACGGCCGGACCGGTCGCCGCGTCGAACACCAGGCGCACCGGGTCGGCGCGGCCGCCGATCGACAGCGGATGGATCTCGCACGACGGGCGGCCCGCGGCGATCGACGGGCAGACCTCGAGCATGTGCGCCCCGAGCACCTCGGGCACGGGGTCGCCCAGGTGGTAGGTGTAGTCCTCCATGAACGAGGTCCCGCCGGGGAGGCCGTCGCCCATCGCCTTGAGGATCCGGACCAGGGCGGCGGCCTTCCAGTCGCCCTCCGCGCCGAAGCCGTAGCCGTCGGCCATCAGCCGCTGCACGCCGATGCCCGGCAGCTGCGGCAGCGCGCCCAGGTCCTCGAACGTGTCGGTGAACGCGCCGAACCCGCCGTCCTCGAGGAACGACCGCAGCCCGCCCTCGATCCGCGCGGCCGTCCGGAGCTCCGCGTGCCGGTCCCCGCCCGCGGCCAGCGCGGGCGCGACGGCGTAGGCGTCCGCGTACGCGTCGACGAGCCGGTCGACCTCCGCGTCGGGCACGGCCTCGACGCGGGCGACGAGGTCCGCGACCCCGTAGCCGTTGACGGAGAACCCGAGCCGCGCCTGGGCCTCGACCTTGTCGCCGTCCGTGACCGCGACCTCGCGCATGTTGTCGCCGAAGCGGGCGACCTTGAGGCGGTGCGCGGCGTGCCAGCCCGCGGCCGCGCGCGTCCACCAGCCGAGCCGCGTCGCGACCTGCGGGTCCTGCCAGTGCCCGACGACGGTCTTGCGGCCGCGCCGCAGCCGCGTCTGGATGAAGGCGAACTCGCGGTCGCCGTGGGCGGCCTGGTGGAGGTTCATGAAGTCCATGTCGATCTCCGCCCACGGGAGATCGCGGTTGTACTGGGTGTGGAGGTGGACCAGCGGCTTGCGCAGGTCCGTCAGGCCGGCGATCCACATCTTGGCCGGCGAGAACGTGTGCATCCAGGCGATGACGCCGACGCAGTCGGGTGCGCTGTCGGCCTCGCGGAGGACCGCGGCGATGCCCTCGGGCGTCGTGACCACCGGCTTGGCGACGATCGTGACCGGGATCGAGGCCGACTCGTCGAGGCAGGCCGCGATCGCCCGAGCATGCTCGTCGACGCGCTCCAGGACGGCCTCGCCGTACAGGTGCTGGCTGCCCGTCACGAACCACGCCTCGAGCTGTCGCAGACCGGTGTTCACGTGCGTGGTGTCTCCCATCACTTGACCGCCCCGCTCAACAGGCCCGAGACGTAGTACTTCTGCAGCAGCACGTAGACGAGGATGCAGGGCACGATCGAGATCGTGATGCCCGCCTGGAGCATCCCCCAGTCCGTGCCGCCGAGGCTGGTCGTGGTGCGGGCCGCGGCGAGGATCACCGGCAGCGTGAACGCCGACTCCCTGCTGTTCATGACCAGCGAGCCGAGCAGCTCGTTCCACGACGTGATGAACGCGAACAGCGCGACGGTCACGATGGCCGGCACGACCATCGGCAGGAACACGCGCCGCAGCACCTGGAACGCGCTGCCGCCGTCGATGTAGGCGGCCTCCTCGAGCTCGCGCGGGCACCGCCTCGAAGCTGTTGCGCATGATGTACAGGCTGAACGGCAGCTGGATCGTCGTGTGCAGGATCGCGAGGCCGATGATCGTGTTGGTCAGCTTCAGCTGGACGAACATCAGGAACATCGGCGTCAGCAGCGCCTGGTAGGGGATGATCAGCGCCAGCAGCAGGAAGACGAACAGCGGCTCCTTCATCGGGATCGGGAAGCGGGCGAGCGCATAGCCCGCCGGGATCGTCAGCCCAAGCGCGATCACGATCGTCACCAGCGCCGTCCCGAGGCTGTTCACGAGGTAGGTCGGCAGCCCGGCCTGGTAGCCCCAGAGCCGGGTGTAGCTGTCGAGGCTCAGCGCGGTCGGCACGTAGGTCGGCGGCTGCGCGGCGGCCTCGCCGGTCGACTTGAGCGAGGCGAGGATCCCCAGCACGAGCGGCGCCAGCATCATCGTGATGACCACGATGCAGATGGCCGCCGCGAGGTACCTGGTGCGACCCGACCCGACCCGCGCCAGCCGGCTCCGCTCGCCGCTGCGGGTCTGGGACGCGCCGATCGACTCGGTGCTCATCGGCGGCTCCGCCGGGTGATCGTCAGCTGGACGATCGTGAACAGCAGCACGACGCCCGCGATGAGCAGCGACAGCGCCGCCCCGTAGCCCAGCTTGAGGTAGGGGAACGAGTTCAGGTAGACGTAGAACACCGCGGTCGCCGTCTGGTTGAACGGCTGGCCGGCGGTCATGATGTAGAACTGGTCGAAGGCGAGCAGCGAGCCGATGACGCTGATCAGCGTGACCAGCAGGATCGTCGGCGCGGTGAGCGGGACCGTCACGCGCCGCACCCGCTGCCAGTAGCTCGCGCCGTCGACGACGGCCGCCTCGTTGATCTCGTGCGGGATCGCCTGGATCGCCGCCACGAACAGCAGCATCCCGAAGCCGATGACCTTCCAGGTGACCGAGCCGATGATCGCCCAGGTCGAGGTGTCGGTGTCGGTGCCCAGCCACAGCACGGGCTTGGTGATCAGGCCGATGTCCATCAGGGCCTTGTCGATCAGGCCGAACAGCGGGTTGAAGAGCCAGTACCAGAGCAGGCTCGACACGCCGAGGCCGATGACCACGGGGATGAACACGACGGTCCGCGTGACCCGCCGGATCGGCGAGTTGGGCGCGACGAGGAGCGCCAGCAGGTAGCCGCCGACGATCAGGATCGGGGTGATGAACAGCGTGTACTTCAGGCTGTAGACCAGCGACACCCAGAACTGGTTGTCGCTGAACGCGCGCGTGAAGTTGCCGGTCCCGATGAGCTTGGGCGGCGTGATCAGCGACCAGCTGTTGAACGACATCCACACCAGCTGGATCAGCGGGTACAGCGTGAAGGCCGCCACGAACAGCAGCGCCGGGGTGAGGAACAGGAGCCCGGTCAGCTTGTTCCGACGCGTCGCCAGCATGGCTCTCCAGGGTCGGTCGGCCGGGCGTCAACCCGCCCGTCGGCTTGGATCTTGATCATCGGTCGGTTGGCGCGTCGGGCGGCGGACGCATTCGCGCCCGGCCCGGGAACGGATGGGCCGCGACGGCTCGGGCGAACCGTCGCGGCCCTCCGCGGAGGAGGAAAGGCTCCCTACGACTGGCAGGAGATCTGCTTCATCGCCTCCTTGCCGGAGGCGATGACCTGGTCGAGGTCCTCGTCCGTGTAGTAGGCCTTCTGGAGCATCTGCAGCCAGGGGCCCTGCGGCGAGTTGATCTGCTCGAAGAAGGTGAGGGTGTACGGGGTGCGACCGACTTCCAGCGCCTTGGCCACGTCCTGGACGAGGGGCTCGGCCTGGAAGTACTTGTTGTCGGCCATGTCGCTGCGGGTCGTGAGGTTGAGCAGCTTGGCGTAGCCCTCGACCTGCTCGTTGTCGGACAGGATGAACTTCATGAACTCGACCGCATCGTCGACGCGGTCGCTGCCCTGCGGCACGACGACCAGGTCGCCGCCGATGAACGAGGCCGCGGAGCCCGCGTCCACGCCCGGCAGGTCGGTGATGCCGAACTTGAAGGAGTGGTCCGGGGGTCCAACCATCTGGTTGTTGGCCAGCGTGATGTTGAAGTTCCCGGTGCCCATCATGCCGATCTTGCCGGTGCCGAACTGCTCGGCGAACGTGTCGCCGGTCTCGCCCCGGGCGCTCTCCGGCACGTTGCCGGCCTTGACCATGTCGCGCGCCCACTGGAGGACTTCCTTGACGCCGTCGCCGACGAGGGGCTCGTCCCCGCACTTGCCGGCTTCGATCGTCGCGCCGGACGCCCACATCAGCGGGCCGACGGTGAAGATGTTGCAGCCGGCGCAGTTGCCCGGCAGGTAGTAGCCGGTGACGCCGTCGCCGAGCGCCGTGATCTTGTCCGCGTACTCGCGGATCTCGGCCAGGCTCGTGGGCGGCTTCTCGGGGTCGAGGCCTGCCTTCGTGAACAGGTCCTTGTTGTAGAACAGGGCCGAGACGTCGGCGTACAGCGGGACGCCATACAGCCGGTCGTTGAACGTCGCCACGGTCATGTGGCCGGGGCTCGCCGTCGTGAGCTCGGGCCAGTCCTTGATCTTGTCGGTCAGGTCGACGAGCTGGCCGGCGTTCTCGAACTGCGGGGCGTAGATCAGGTCCATGCCCATGAGGTCGGGGACGTCGCCGGACGCGATGCCCTGGGCGATCTTGCCGACCATCTCCGCGTGCGGGATGTAGCTGAGGTTGATCGGCTTGGCCGCGTTGGCCGTGTTCCAGTCGCAGACGAGCTGGTCGACCATGCCGCTGTTGCCGCCCGACCGCTCCCACATCTGCATCGCGTTCGGGTCGTCCGACCGCGCGCAGACCGCGGCGGGCGCACCGCTCGGCGCCTCCGCCGCCGGCGCGCTCTCGGACGCCGCGGCGGACTCGGCCGGGGTCGAGGCGGCCGTCGACGGCGCCGCGGCCGACGCCGCGGTCGATGCCGCGGGCGTCCCCGAGGTCCCGCCGCTACACGCCGCGAGCAGGATCGCGAGGGCCGCGAGGACGGGCACCCTGCGAACGTTCCTCATCCGGTACTCCTCCAGTGCCAAGCCTGGCTGCGGGTGGACGGAGCGATTTGCCACCGGTCCGCAGCCCTCGGCGCAGCGCACACTACCACGATTCGGGTCGCGCAATCGAGTGCATACATTCGTTTGCAGCCAAACGATACGAGGGTGCGCGACGCGCCCCGCTCAGGCACGATGGGTGCCCTACACCGACGCCAGATGGAGGGATCGATGGCCGACCTGAGGCTGGGCCTGAACCTGTGGAGCCAGGCCGCGACCTGGCCCGAGTTCCTCGCCACGGCCCGTCGGGCCGAGGACCTCGGGTTCGACCACCTGTGGACCTGGGACCACCTGCTCGCGATCTTCGGCGACGAGGACCAGCCCATCCTGGAGGGTTACGCCGCGCTGGCCGCGGCCGCCCAGGCCACCGCGCGGATCCGGCTCGGGCTGTTCGTCGGCGCCAACACGTTCCGCAACCCGGGCCTGGCCGTGAAGGCGCTGACGACGATCGATCACGTCAGCGGCGGGCGCGCGATCATGGGCATGGGCGGGGCGTGGTTCGGGTCGGAGCACCGGGCGTTCGGGATCGACTTCGGGTCCGGGTTCGGCCAGCGCCTGGACTGGCTCGCGGAGGCGGCGGCGGCCACCCGCGCCCTCCTCGACGGCGACGAGGTGACGAGCCCGCCCGGCGGCCGCTACGCCTTCGACCACCTCCGGATCCAGCCGCCCCCGGTCCAGTCGCACCTCCCGATCATGATCGGCGGTGCCGGCGAGAAGAAGACGCTGCGGATCGTCGCCCGGCACGCGGACATGTGGAACGCCTTCGGCACGCCCGAGACCCTGGCCGCCAAGGACGCCGTGCTCCGCGCGCACTGCGCGGACGTCGGCCGGGACCCGGCCGCCATCGAGCGGTCGGTCGGCTGCAAGATCACGATCCGGTCGACCGAGGCCGAGGCCGACCGGGCGATGCGCGCGTGGCTCGCGCACAACCGCACGCCGCCCGAGCGCATGGACGGCGATGCGTCGGTCTGGACCGGGACCCCCGAGCACATCGCGGAGACGATGCTCGCCTATCGCAAGGTCGGCTTCGACACGTTCATCGTGGAGCTCCCCGCGCCCTACGACGCCGAGACGATGGACAGCCTGATGACCGTCGTGAAGCCGATGGTCGGCCGCGAGGCTCCGTAAGCCCGTCCTGGGTGGCGGGTCCGGACGATAGGATGCGGCGACAGGGAGGCGCCATGGCCACGCGAATCGTCGATCTCAGCCATCCCATCGAGGCCGGCATGGTCACCTATCCGGGCCTGCCCGTGCCCGAGATCCACGCGGTCCTCGATCGCGCCACGAGCGCCGGCCGATACGCCCCGGGCGTGACGTTCCAGATCGACCTGATCACGCTGTGCGGCAACACCGGCACGTACATGGACAGCCCGTTCCACCGCTGGGAGGACGGGGCGGACCTCGCGGCGCTGCCCCTCGAGCGCCTGGTGGACCTGCCGACGGTGCGGATCGACGCGACCGCCGGCCCGACCACCGCCGTCGACGCCGACGCCTTCCGACCGTTCGATCTCGCCGGGCGAGCGGTCCTCGTCCACACCGGCTTCGACCGCTTCTGGCGGACGGAGGACTACCTGCGCGACAACCCGTTCCTCACGCTCGACGCGGTGGAGCTGCTGGTCGCCGCCGGCGCCGCGCTCGTGGGGATCGACTCGCTCAACATCGATCTCGACCACCGATCCCGAGCGTCCCGCCCATTCGCTGCTGCTGCGGGCCGGCATCCCGATCGTCGAGCACATGACCAACCTGTCGGCCGTCCCGGTCGAGGGTGCCCGCTTCAGCGCCATCCCGGCGCCCGTCCGCGGGACCGGCACGTTCCCCGTCCGGGCGATCGCGGTGGTGCCAGCTGTCGACTAGCCGGGCGACCAACGCCCGGCGGCGCCGGTACCGATGGCGCTTGTGAGCGGCGATGCCGGCCTGCTAGGTTCGCCGCCCCTCCCGCACGGTGGACCGTCACGCCCGATGCCGAGCCTGCGCCGCTCCGTCCTCGTCGTCAGCGTCGCCGCCTGGCTGATCGCCCTCGCCCTGCCGGGCGGCGTCGCGGCCGGATCTGGGCGGTTCGTGGACGACGACAGGTCGCGCTTCGAGAGCGCGATCGAGGCCGTGGCACGGGCCGGAATCATGACCGCCTGCAACGCCGGGGGCGACCGGTTCTGTCCCAAGCGGGACGTCAGCCGGGTCGAGATGGCCGTGTTCCTGGTTCGCACGTTCAACCTCACGGCCACCAGCGGCGTGCGTTTCAGGGACGTCCCGAGCAAGCGGGCCACGGCCGTCGACAAGGTGGTCACGGCCGGGATCGCGACCGCATGCTCGAAGCGGCGCTTCTGCCCCGACGCGTCGGTGTCCCGGGGGCGGATGGCCGTGTTCGTGACGAGGGCGCTCAGGCTGGTCGCGACCAGCGGCAAGCGCTATGACGACGTGCCCGCATCGAGCCCGTTCCGGACGGCCGTCGACCGGCTGGCGACGGCGGGCCTCGCGATCGGCTGCGGTGACGGCCGCTACTGCCCCAAGCGCGACATCACCCGCGCCGAGACCGCCGGCTTCCTCCAGCGGGCCCGCACCATCACCCGGGTGACCGCGGCACAGCCCGCGCCCGGCAACCCGTCGGGCGGCGCGACCGTCCCGCCCGGCGCGGGCGCAGCCGACGCGTCGTCGCCCGACCGCGTGATCGGCAACGGGACGCCGGCCAGCTGCACGTCCGCGGCTGTGGTCAGCGCCGTCGCCAAGGGCGGCGTCATCGCGTTCGACTGCGGCCCGCAGCCGGTGACGATCAAGATGGCGGCGACCGCGAGGGTCTTCAACAACAGGCCCGACGTGGTGCTCGACGGCGGCGGCCTGGTGACGCTCGACGGCCAGGAGGCCCGCCGGATCCTGTACATGAACACCTGCGACCCCGACCTCGTGTGGACCACGGATCACTGCCAGAACCAGGCGCACCCGACGCTGACGGTCCAGAACCTGGCCTTCGCGAACGGCCGCTCCACGGGGCACGAGACGATGGACGGCGGCGGCGCGATCTTCGTCCGGGGCGGGCGGTTCCGGGTCGTGAACTCGGGCTTCTACGGCAACCGCTGCGCGTCAACCGGCCCCGACATCGGCGGGGCGTCGCTGCAAGTCTTCTCGCAGTTCGACGGCCAGCCCGTGTACGTGGTCAACAGCACCTTCGGCGGCTCGGGCTCCCGGCGGAACGAGTGCTCGAACGCGGGCGGGATCTCGAGCATCGGCGTGTCGTGGACCATCCTCAACAGCGTGTTCACGGGCAACCGGGCCATCGGCAGCGGGGCCAACCCGCCGAAGGACGGCAAGCCCGGCGGCGGCAACGGCGGGGCGATCTACAACGACGGCAACGAGATGACGCTGCGCGTGGTCGGGACGCGGATCGAGGGCAACTGGTCGAACCACGAGGGCGGCAGCGGCATCTTCTTCGTGAGCAACAACCGGACGGGCTCGGTGGAGATCGTCGACTCGACGCTGCGGAACAACGACGGGGACGGATTCCAGACCTACCCGGGAATCTTCTTCCTCGGCGACTCGATCACGTTCACGAACTCGACCGTCGAGTAGGGCCTCGCACCGGCGACGGCGCCACCGCCGCTAGCCGATCGGGATCTCGGCCGTGATGCGCGTGCCCTGGCCGAGCGGGCTGTGGACCGTCAGCCGCCCGCCCAGCGCCGCGACACGGTCCTGCAGGCCGCGGATGCCCGTTCCGCGGCTCTGGTCCGCGCCGCCGACGCCGTCGTCGGTGACCTCGACCCGCAGGGTGGCCGAATCGCAGGCCGCGGCGACGCTCGCCGAGGTCGCCGACGCGTACTTGGCCACGTTCGCCAGGGACTCCGACACCACGAAGTAGGCCGTCGCCTCGACCACCATCGGGAGCCGGCGATCCGGCAGCGTCTCGACCGAGGCCGGCACGGCGGACCGCTCGGCGAGGGCGGTGATCGCCGGTCCCAGGCCCGCCTCGGTGAGGATCGCCGGGTGGATGCCGCGAGCGAGCTCGCGCAGCTCCCCGATCGCCAGCTTGACCTGCGCCGCGGCGTCGTCGGCGGCGGCCAGGGCCTCCGGATCCGCGTCGGGGCTCCCGGCCAGCCTGGATCGCAGCAGGCGCAGGGCCAGCGAGAGCGAGACGAGCTGCTGCTGCGCGCCGTCGTGGAGGTCGCGCTCCAGCCGGCGCCGCTCGGCATCGCCGGCCTCGACGATCCGCGCCCGCGACCGCCGGACCTCGGCCTCGGCCGCCCGCTGGGTCGTGAAGTCGCGGATGATCGCGGTGACCTCGTCCGCCCCGCTGGGGGCGATCCGCGCCTCGAACTGGCGCGTGCCGCCGGCCAGGTCGAGCGAGACGTCGAAGGCCTGGAGCTCGCCCGTGTCCAGGGCGTCGGCCGTCGCCGCGAGGGCCGCGGGCCCCGCCGCGCGGAACAGGAGCTCGTGGAAGTGGCGGCCATCGAGGCCACCCGACGCCGTGGCGAGGCCGTCGTCCTCGATCCGGTTCGACTCGACGTACCGGCCGTCGTGGGTGAAGCGGATCACCCGGTCGGGGATGGCCTCGACCAGCGCGCGCTGGCGGCGCTCGCTCTGGCGGAAGAAGCCGATGAGGAGCGCGACGGGGATCGCCGCCGGCGCGAGGCCCCAGACCGCGAGCTGGATGGCGCCCAGGTCATCGGGGACGTCGGCGATGCGGCGGACGATGTTGATGATCACCGTGACCATGAACACCAGGCCCGCGATGAGCACCGGAAGCAGGTCGCGCCGCGAACGCGCGGGGGCGATGACCCAGCGCCGGATGACCACGATCGCGGTCATCGTCGCGAGCGCCAGGCCGCCGTAGAGGCCCGTGCTCTTGTCGGTGACGAGCGGGAGGCTGGTGGAGTAGACGATGTTGAGCGCCGTCGCCCCGACGGCGAGGATCGCGACGGCGGCACGGTCGACCTGCGACTCCAGGCGCCCGGTCGGGTAGGCGAGCACGAGGGCGACGAGCAGGATGGTGAACGTGTCCGAGAACGCGAGCGCCAGCTCGCTCACGATCGGGATCGACGAGCCCACGGCGCTGCCGATGAACCAGGTGACCCCGACGGCCGTCATCAGCCGGCCCGTGCGGTTGGCCGGCTCGTGGGCCCAGATGGCGAGGCCGCCGTAGAGGTAGATGAGCCCGATCGCCAGGTGGAGCATGGCGGCACTGGGGGGCTCGCCGGCCTGCAGCGCGATCGCCTCGGCGACCAGCGCGATGATCGTGCCCAGCACCCCGACGGCGAGGCGGATCCGGCGACCGCTCATGGCGCGACTCTGACACACCGCCACGACCGGGCGCGTCGGGGCTACCCCTGTAGGCGCCGCGTCCCGGCCGTGCCACGATCCATGGCATGCACACCATCCTCATCGTCGACGACAACGCCGGCTTCCGGGTCCAGGCGCGCGCCGTGCTGGAGGCGGACGGCTTCGTGGTGGTCGGCGAGGCCGGCGACGGGACGACCGGCCTGGCCGCGGCCCGCGCCCTGCGGCCGCAGCTCGTGCTGCTCGACATCGGGCTGCCCGACGTCGAGGGCTTCGAGGTCGCCCAGGCCCTGGCCGTCGACGGGCCGCCGCCGTTGGTCGTCCTGACGTCGAGTCGCGAGGCGAGCGAATACGGTCCCCGCCTGGCCTCCAGCCGGGTGCTGGGGTTCATCGCGAAGGACGAGCTGTCGGGGCCGGCCATCCTCGCGCTCGTCGGGGACCGGTGACGATCCGCGTCGTCCTCGCCGACGACTCGACGCTCCTGCGGGAGGGCATCGCCCGGTTGCTGGCCGAGGCCGGCTTCGACGTCGTCGCGCAGGCCGGGGACGCGGACGGGCTGCTGGCCGCCGTCCGCGAGCAGGTGCCCGACGTGGCGATCGTGGACATCCGGATGCCACCGACCCACACGGACGAGGGCATCCGCGGCGACCCAGGCGATCCGCGACGAGCACGGGAGCACGGTCGGCGTGCTCGTCCTGTCCCAGTACGTCGAGACGACGCTCGCGCTGCGCCTGGTCTCCGACGGGTCGGGCGGCGTGGGCTACCTGCTCAAGGACCGCGTCGACGACCTCGACGAGTTCGCGGACGCCGTGCGGCGGATCGCGCGGGGCGGCTCGGTGATCGACCCGGAGGTCGTCGCGCAGCTGGTCGGACGCCGCCGGACGCACGTGCCGCTGGACGACCTCACCGAACGGGAGCGCGAGGTCCTGGCGCTGATCGCCGAGGGCCGCTCGAACCAGGCGATCTGCGACCGGCTGTTCCTCGCGCCCAAGACGGTCGAGGCGCACATCGCGAACATCTTCTCGAAGCTCGAGCTCCTCCCGGCACCCGACGACCACCGGCGCGTGCTCGCGGTGCTCGCCCACCTGCGCGGCTGACAGGGTCTGCCCGGAGGCACTTCCGGGGACTGCCCGCATCACACGCGTTCGCGACGGGGCCATCGTCCATCCAGGCTCCCGGTCCGATCCACGGGGCGGCGAGCGACCCACACGGAAGGGATGGCCCCTGATGCGTTCCACCCGCGGCCTCGTCGCCGCCATCATCCTGCTGCTCACGGTCCCGGTCGCGATCGCGGTCGCCGTGGCCCTCGGCGGCGGCGCCGAGCCGGTGATCCACTTCGGCATCGGCGCCGGCATGGTCCTGCTCGCGACCGCCGCGTTCGACTTCGGGCTGTCGCGACCGGTCGCCTGGTTCGGGGCCGCGACCATGGGCGCCTTCGGCGGGATCTTCCTGCTGCAGGGCGTCGCGGATGCGCTCGGCAACGAGGCGCTCTACCACGTTCGCCTTCTTCGTCCTCGGCCAGGCGCCCGAGCGGATCCTGCCCGAGCTCATCCTCGGCTGGTTCGTCGCGCTGCTCGTCCTGGGCAGCGAGGGCCGCACGCGGATCCTGGGCGCGATCGTCCTCGCGGTGACGATCGGGGCCGAGGTGGCGACGCTCGTCGGACCGGTGTTCGGCATCGCCGTCCCGGACATCAAGCTGCGCTGGCTCCTGCCGTTCGTGTGGCTGCTGTTCGAGAGCGCGAAGGCCGCGCCCGCGATCGGTCGCCGCCCGGCCACCGCCGCCCGGCTCGCGGACAACCCGGCGACCTAGCCCCGACCTCGCCACCCTCGCCGGCCGGAACGGTTCCTCGGGAGCCGCCCGGCCGGCGCGTCGATTCCTCAGCCCGGTGCTCGCGTCCTCGCGAGCGCCTCGAACGGCTGGAGCGAGCTCGGGTCCGCGAGCGCGTCCTTCGAGGCCGCCTCGTCCGGCGGCATCCCGGCCAGGATCCGCTTCACCGGCACCTCGAGCTTCTTGCCCGACAGCGTCCGCGGGATCGCCGGCACCGCCAGGACGCTGTCCGGCACGTGCCGGGGGGAGAGGCCGGAGCGGAGGGCGCCGGCGATCCGCGTCCGGAGGCCGTCGTCGAGGGTCGCGCCGTCGCGGAGGACGACGAACAGGAGCAGCTCGCCCGGGCCGCCGCCCGCGTCCTCGAGGTGGACGACGAGGCTGTCGGCGACCTCCGGGATCGCCTCGACGACGGCGTACAGCTCGGCCGTGCCGATGCGGACACCGCCCCGGTTGAGCGTGGCGTCGCTGCGGCCGGTGATCACGCACGAGCCGCGGTCGGTGATCGTGAGCCAGTCGCCGTGGCGCCACACGCCGGGCCATGGCTCGAAGTAGGCAGCCCGCAGGCGCGATCCGTCGGCGTCGCCCCACAGCCCGACCGGCATCGACGGCATCGGGGCCGTGATCACGAGCTCACCCTGGGCGTCGACGAGCGACCGACCCGCCGGATCGAACGCCTCGACCCGGGCGCCGAGCATCCGGCAGCTGATCTCGCCCGACCAGACGGGCACCAGCGGCGACGGCCCGAGGAAGCCCGTGCACAGGTCGGTCCCGCCGCTGAGCGAGCCGAGCGGGATGGCCTCCGAGACGGCGTCGGCCGCCCAGCGGAACCCGGCCGCGGGCAGCGGCGCGCCCGTCGAGCCCGAGGCCGCGGAGCGCCGACAGGTCGAGCTCCCGCCCGGGCGCGAGGCCGGCCGATCGGCAGGCCATGAGGAACGGCGCGCTCACGCCGAGGTAGGTCGTCCGGGTCTCCGCCGCGAGGCGCCACAGCGTGGACAGGTCGGGCCACGCCGGGTTGCCGTCGAACAGCACGATGGTCGAGCCGACGGCGAGGCCCGGACACGAGGTAGTTCCACATCATCCAGCCGGTCGTCGTGAACCAGCAGAACCGGTCTGCGGGCCCGAGGTCCGTGTGGAGCGCGAGCGCCTTGAGGTGCTCGAGCAGGATCCCGCCGTGCCCGTGGACGATCGGCTTCGGCAGGCCCGTCGTCCCCGACGAGAACAGCACGTAGAGCGGGTGGTCGAACGGCACGGGGTCGACGGCGATCGGGGCGGGCTCGGCGACCAGCGCCGACCATGGGACCGAGTCGGGGACCGCGGCGATGGCCTCCGCCTCGGACCGGAGATAGGGGAGCACGACGGTGGCCCGGAGGCTGGGCAGCGCGGCGCGGACCTCGGCCACCGCCGCAGATCGGTCGACGACCTTGTCGCCGTAGCGGTAGCCGTCGATGGCGAGCAGGACGGTCGGCTCGACCTGGCCGAACCGGTCGACGACCGCCCTGGTGCCGAACTCCGGCGCGCACGACGACCACGTGGCGCCGATCGACGCGCTGGCGAGCAGGCCGATCACGGCCTCGGGCACGTTGGGCAGGAAGGCCGCGACCCGGTCCCCGCGTCGCACGCCCAGCCGGATCAGGCCCGCGCGGCAGCGCCCGACGGCGTCGCGCAGCTCGCCGGCGGTCAGCTCGACCGGTGCGCGGGTCTGGGAGCGTCCGATCACCACGACGTCGTCCGGGGCGCGGCCGGGCAACGCGAGCGCGAGCTCCGCGTAGTTCAGGGTCGCGCCGGGGAACCACGTCGCGCCCGGCATCCGCGGCTCGGCCAGGGCCGGGCCCGGCGCCGTGGCGGACCGCACGCCGAAGTGGTCCCAGATCGACTGCCAGAACGCGCCCGGCTCGTCGACCGACCATCGCCAGGCGTCGGCGTACGTCGCGAGGGCCAGCCCGCGCTCGGCCTCGAGCCAGGAGAGATAGCGGCCCATCCGCGTCGCGACGCGGGCGTCGTCGGACGGCCTCCACAGGACCTCGGGCGGGGCATCGGCCTCGGGCGTCACGCCACCGACGGTAGCGCAGTGCCCGTCCCGCGGCCCGCCGTCGTCGAGCGAGTTCTGAAGGAAGTCCTTGACAATCTGCCGCCGCACGGCCATTGTGAAGGAAGTCCTTCACATCATCCCCAGGAGCCTCGCGAGATGCCCACCGAACGCCGCCGCCAGGTCACCGACGTGCGCGCGCTGCGCGCATTGGCCAACCCCGTCCGGTACCGCATCTTCGGCCACCTGATGGCGTTCGGCTCGCAGACCGCCAGCGAGTGCGCGGCGGTGGTCGGCGCGACGCCGTCCAACTGCAGCTACCACCTCCGCGAGCTCGCCCGGTTCGGGCTGGTGGAGCGCGTCGACGACGGGGCCGGCGACGGCGACGGTCGGGAGCGCCGGTGGCGGCCGACGGCGACGGGCTTCAGCTACCAGGTGGCGGAGGCGGATCGCGCCGACCCGTCGGCACGACGGGCGAACCTCGCCCTTCAGCACGCCGGAATCGACGACGACGCCACCCTCGCCCACGAGGCCGCCGAGCGGCACGAGACCCTGTCCCCGGCGTGGCAGCAGGCCGAGTCGTCCGCCACCTACGGCCTCCGGGTCACGCCCGACGAGCTGGTCGCCCTGGGCACGGCCATCGACGCCCTCATCCGGCCGTTCATCGGCCTCACCCGCGACGCGCCGCCGCCCGCCGCCGAGCCGGTGCACGTCGTGTTCCGCGCGTTCCCGCTGCCGGCGATCGCATGAGCGCGGCGACCGGCACCGGCGACCCGACCACCGGCCCGTCGCCGTTGCGGAACCCTGCCTTCGCCCGCCTGTGGCTCGGCGGCCTGGTCAGCGACCTCGGCGACTGGATGTTGCTCGTCGGCCTGCCGGTGTTCGTGTTCCAGCTCACGGGCTCGGCCCTCACGACCGCGACCGTGTTCGTGGTCGAGACGATCCCGGCCCTGCTCGTCGGCCAGGTGGCGGGCGTCCTGGTGGACCGGGTCGACCGCCGTCGGATCCTCATCGCCGGCACGCTGCTCCAGGCGGCGCTCCTGCTGCCGCTCCTCGCGGTCACCTCGGCCGACGGCCTGTGGATCGTCTACCTCGTCGCCGCCGGCCAGTCCGTGCTCGCGAGGGTCTGCGGCCCGGCGACGCTGGCCCTCGTGCCGAGCCTGGTCATGCCCGGCCAGCTTGCCTCGGCGAACGCGCTCAGCGCGGTCAGCCAGAACATCGCCCGGCTGGTGGGCTCGCCGCTCGGCGGCCTCGCGGTCGCGCTGGGCGGCCTGACCGGCGTCGTGATCGTCGATGCGCTGTCGTTCGTGGCCGTCGCGGTGCTCGTCGCGGGCATCCGCGTCCCCAGGGCGGCTCCACCTGAGACGCACGCCCAGGAGCCACGCGGGGCCGGCGGCCGGAGCGCGGTGGCCGAGTGGATCGATGGGCTGCGGACGATCGCCGCCTCGCCTCGCCTGCGCAACACGATCGTGATCGGGGCGGCGAGCCAGGTCGCACAGGGCATCTTCGTGGTGCTGTTCGTCGTGTTCGTCCTCGAACGGCTGGCCGCGGACGGTGGGGCGGTGGGCCTCATCCGGGGCGTCCAGGCGATCGGCGGCGTCATCGGCGGCGTGGTGATCGGGATCCTGGGGGCCAGGATCGGGGTGCGGACGATGGTCGGCTGGGGCTTCATCGCCTTCGGCCTCATCAGCCTCGTGACCTGGAACCTCCCGGCCGTGACCACGGCGGTCCCCGTCTACGCGTTGCTGTTCGTCCTGGTGGGGATCCCCGGCGTCGCGACCTCGACGGGCCTCATGACGCTCGTCCAGACCCTCACGCCGCCCACCCACCTGGGCCGGGTGTTCGCGACGTTCGAGGCGGGCGCGGGCGCGCCTGCAGGCGGTGGGCGTCGTCGTCGCCGGGGCCCTCGCCGACCGGATCGGGGTGCTGCCGATCCTCGACGTGCAGGCGCTGATCTACGTCGCCTGCGGGTGCGTCGCGCTGGTCGCACTGCGGGAGCGCCGGCGGCCCAGGACGGCCTACGCGTCGACGCCGATCGGCTCGGCCTGAGGAGCTGCCAGCCTCGCCCGATCTGGCGCCGGACAAACTACGAGGCGGCCCCGTGAGGAGCCGCCTCGTTGCTGTCCCGGTGAAGGTGTCCACCCTGCGGCGGACCTTCTGCCACGCTTCAGGATCATCTATCGCGTCGGCTGAACCGACTACCCTTACCCAACCTACCCATGATCCTGATGCTGGGGCAGCCTCGCTGACTGGCAGCACGAATATCGTAGCGAGCAGGTCGGGATTGGGGAAGGTCCGCGAGTGCTCGGTTGGGTGAATAACTCTTAACGATTGTGTGTCAACCGAGCGAGTTTCAGGCGGCCTCGGAGATCGTCACGGACGTGATGGCGACCGGCGAATCGGGCAGGTCGCGCGAATTCCGAGGGGCGTTCGCGATCTGGTCGACGACGTCCATGCCCTTCGTGACCTGGCCGAAGATCGTGTAGTTCTTGGGCAGCTTGCCGACCAGATCCTGGTGGCAGATGAAGAACTGCGACCCGTTGGTGTTCGGGCCGGCGTTCGCCATCGCCAGCGTCCCGCGGTAGTAGTCCCCGGTGATCGGCTCGTCCGCGAACGTGTAGCCCGGGCCGCCGGTCCCCACCCGCGATGCGTTCAGCGACGCCTTCTTGCCGTGCTCCCCGTCGCCGGCCTGGATGACGAAGCCCGGGATGACGCGATGGAAGATCACGTCGTCGTAGAAGCCCTTGTTGGCGAGGTCGATGAAGTTCTGGGCGGCCTTCGGCGCGCCGTCGGTGAACAGGTCGACGTCGATGTCGCCGGCCTCGGTGGCGATCACGGCTGTGGTCATGGACGGTCTCCTTCCGGGTTGGCGGGCTGGCTCAGGGGGTCGCGACGCTCACGTCGGTCATGACGATCGGGTTGGTCGGGTTCTCCTTGTCGGCCGCAGCGGCGATCGCGTCGACGACCTCCATGCCCGACGAGACCGACCCGATGATCTGGTAGGTGTTCGCGGACTCCAGCGCCGGCTGCGCCCCGTCGTCGAGGACGATGAAGAACTGGGAGCCGACGGAGTCCGGCGCCTGGGTCCTGGCCATCGCCACCGTGCCGCGTTCGTACTTGGTGGTCACGGGCTCGTCCTTGATCGTATACGGCGGGCCACCGGTGCCCACCAGCGACGGGTCCACGTTCGGGCTGCGTCCGTACTGGCCGTCGCCGCCCTGGATCACGAACCCCGGCACGATCCGGTGGAACACCACGCCGTCGTACCAGCCGCAGTCCGCGAGCGCGACGAAGTTGCCGGCGGCGATCGGCGACAGGTCGGCCTGGATGTCGAGCACGATGTCGCCCTCGGTGGTCGAGATCGTGACCTCGCGCGCCTCGCCCGCGGGCAGCGGGTCGGGCTGTGCCGTCGGGCAGCTCGACAGGTCGACGGGCCCGCCGGCGCCCGAGGCGACGGCGGAGGCGACGGCGGAGGCAGACGGCGCGGCCGAGGGCGCGGCGGGCGTCGCGGTCTCCGCGGCGCCGCCCCCGACGCCACCGCGACAGGCGGCGAGCAGCAGCGGGACGGCGAGCAGGGCGAGGATCGGGCCGGCGGTCCGGCGTCGGCGAGGAGTCATGCGGCGGCCTCCAGGGCACTGGGGAAGTCGATGGCACCGGACAGCAGCACCTGCCCGAGGATGACGCCGGTCACGCCGGCGTCCCGCAGGCGACGGATGCCGTCGAGGTCGGTGATTCCGCCCGCGACCACGACATCGGCGTCGTGACGGCGGACGAGGGCGTCGATCAGGCCGGCGTCGGGCGACCCGGCCCCGTGGCTCAGGACGAGGCGGTGGACGCCCCGGGCGACCAGCTCCTCGACGAGGGCGTCGAGCGTGGGCGTCGACCCGCGTCGCCACGGGAACGCCGCGATCCGGTCCGGGCGGGGATCCAGCCCCACGGCGAGCCAGTCGCCGGCCACGGCGAGGCAGCCGGCCAGGGCGTCCGGCCGCTCGATGATGGCGATCGAGAGCACGACCCGGGTGGCGCCAGCGGCGAATGCCAGTCGCACGTGGTCGGGCTCCTCGAGCCCACCCGCCAGCTGGAGCGGCACCGCGACCTTCGCCGCGACCGCGCCCACCGCCTCGAGGTTGGCGGGCGCCGCGCGCTGGGCGCCGTCGAAGTCGACGAGGTGCAGGATCCGCGCGCCCTGGCCGACGAACTGCTCCGCGATGCGATCGGGACGGTCGGTCGGCGCGCCCACGCCGGCGGAGGCGCCGGGCCAGTACACGACCCGCGACCGTCCGGCCTCGACGTCGATGGCGGGGATGACGTCCACGGCCGTCAGCCCTCCCCCCGCAGCAGCCGGCGATGGAAGCTGATCGGCAGCGAGCCGTTGCGCAGCAGCGTGTCGTGGAACGCGCGGAGCGAGAAGTCCGCGCCACGCCGGCGACGCTCGTCCTCGCGCAGGCCGAGGATCAGCACCTTGCCCAGCAGGTAGCTCAGCTGGTAGGTGGGGGTGTACGTGTAGCGGCGCACCTCGGCCTTGGCGTTGGCGACCTCGAACCCCGTGTGCTCGACCAGGAAGTCGGTCGCCGCCTCGGGGGTCAGCTCGCCGCGGTGCATCCGGACGTCGAGCACGATGCGGCACGCCCGCCAGATCGCGTCCGTGTACATCGCCACCCGGAAGGCCGGCTCGGCGTCGAAGCCCTCCTCGCGCATCAGCTGCTCGGAGTACATGCCCCAGCCCTCGACGAACTCGGGAGCCTCCGTCAGCATCCGGCTGAGCGACGGGTGGCGCGCCGCCACGGCCAGCTGGAGGTGGTGGCCCGGGTAGGCCTCGTGGATGCTGGTGTTCGAGATCGCGCCCCAGTAGTGCTCGCGCATCGCGTTCGGATCGTCGTCCACGGCCGGCGTGACGATGTACAGGCCGCGGGCGTCGGCGTCGAACCGCGCCGGCGCGAAGTAGGCGGCGAACGGCATGACGGACCGCAGGTACTCGGGGGTCGCGAGGACCTCGATCCTCTCGTCGTCGGGCACGCTCACGAGGCCGTGCTCGATGAGGTACGAGCGCGCCCGGCCCATCACCTCGCGATACCCGTCGAGCGCCTGCTCGAAGGTCTCCGGGCCGTCGCTCTTGAGGCGCTCGATGACGCTCGGCAGGTCCGCGCCGGGGTCGAGCTCCCGCGCCGCCGCCCGGCGGGCCTCGGAGTTCGCCTGGAGCTGGTCGAGGCCGATCTGGAGGATCGCGTCCGCGTCGAGGTCCTCGAACGCCCGCCGCCGGACGAGCTCGTCGTAGCGCTCCGAGCCCAGCGGCCAGTCGTCGGTCCCGGTGTCCATCGTCTGCCGGACCCAACCGGCGTACGCCTCCAGCGCGGCGCTCGCGCCCGCGATCGACCGATCGAGCCGGGCCATCGCCGAGCCGTCGAGGACGCCGTCCGCGGCCGCCCGGACCTCGGCGAACAGCGACGGCAGGTCGGCCGCGTAGCGCGCCTCGGTCCGCTGCCAGAGCGAGACCTGCGGGCCGGTCGCGCGGGTCTTCGCCTGCTCGAGGAACGCCGGCGCGGCGTCGAGCCGGTCGGCGATCCGCTCGATCCGCTCCGCGAGCGGCGCCGCGCCGCGCGCGAACAACAGGAACACCGCGTCGCCGAGCTCGCCCGCCGCCGTCGACCGCCGCTCCCAGCGCCGGACCTCGTCGGCGTCGAACAGCGACAGGCGCACGTTGTGGACCTCGAGGTCCCGCTCGAACCGGGCGGACGGGGAGAGCCCGGCGTCGTCGAGCGCCTCGACGGCCGCGAGGTGCGTCCGATCCGCGGCGATCTCGGCCAGCACGGCGTCGCGGCCGGCGTCGCCGAGGCGGTGGTCCTCGGTGTGGATGCCGAGGTAGGTCGCGAGCGTCGGGTTGTCGACGAGCAGGCGGCGGACGCGGGCCTCGACCAGGTCGTACAGGCGGTCGTCCAGGGGCCCGCGGTCGGCGTCGGGCGCGGGTCGCGGGAGCTCGACGTCGGGGACTCGTTCGCTCATCGTTCCTCCGGCGCCCGCGGTCTGCTCGGCGCCACTCGTTGGCCGGCGTCGGCGCCGGGCGGCCGTCGGGCCGCCCCGTGCCGTCCCGGGTCAGGCGGCGCTCGCCGCGGGATCGCCTGCCGGTCGGGGGGCGGTGTCGCGCAGGGCCGCGTCGACCGCGGCGATCGTGTGCTCGATGTCGGCCGCGGTGATCCCGTAGTGGGTGACGGCGCGGACCATGCCGTGCGGGTAGGCGACCATGCGCACGCCCCGGGCCTCGAGGGCCTCGAGGAAGGCGGAGCGGTCGCGATCGACCTTGAACAGGACGAAGTCGGTCACGGCGCGGCCGGGGTCGAGCCGCCCGTCCTCGGGCTGCGCGATGCCACCCGGGGAACGGATCCCGTCGAGCGCCGCGATCCCCTCGGCCAGCCGGCGCGCGTTCGCGTGGTCCTCGGCCAGGCGCGTGATCATGCCCGCGTCGCCGTCGCGCAGGGCGATCAGGCCCGCCGCGGCCAGCACGCCGGCCTGCCGCATCCCGCCGCCAAGCAGCTTGCGCGCGCGCCGCGCCCGCGCGACGAACGGGCCGTTCCCGACCACGACCGAGCCGACCGGCGCCGAGAGCCCCTTCGAGAGGCAGAAGGTCACGCTGTCGGCCGGCGCGGCGAGCTCCGCGGGGCTCACGCCGAGGGCGACCACGGCGTTGAAGAATCGGGCGCCGTCGACGTGGAGCGGGACGCCGCGTTCGTGGGCGAGGGCCGCGACGGTCTTCGTGTACTCCACCGTCAGCGGCCGCCCGCCGGTGTGCGCGTTGGTGTTCTCGAGCGTCACCAACCCGGTGATCGGCTCGTGGAGGTCGGTGGGGTCGCGGAACGCGTCGACGATCTCCGCGGGGTCCAGCGTGCCGTCGGGGCGCTCCTGGAGCGGCCGGACCGTGGCGCCCACGACCACGGCGTGGCCGCCGGCCTCGTCGATGACCGTGTGGGACGACGCCCCGGCGATCGCCTCGTACCCGCGCGGCAGGTGCGCCATCAGCGAGACGAGATTGCCCTGGGTCCCGCTCGACACGAACAGCCCGGCCTCCTTGCCCAGCAGCTCGGCCGCGCGCGCCTCGAGGGCGTTCACCGTCGGGTCGTCGCCGAAGACGTCGTCGCCGACCTCGGCCGCCGCCATCGCTCGGCGCATCTCGTCGGTCGGGTGGGTGACCGTGTCCGATCGCAGGTCGATCATCGTCATCGCCGTTCGAGCATAGCGCGGGTCGGCCCGCTAGCCCGAGCTTCGCCTCCTGGCGCTCGCGCGGCTCGGTGTGGCGGGCTCGGGTGCCTCCTCCGGCGCGGGCGCGGGCGTCGCCGGTGTGGCCGGCGCGGCGCCGTTGTCGGGCGCCGGTGGGACGGCGGTGATGCCCGACTGCTGCACGGCGAGCAGCCCCGAGACGAGGTCGCCGCCGCCCATCGACACCACGGCGCGCGAGTTGCCGGCGAGCTGCTGGGCCACCTTGAGCCGCTGCGTCTCGAGGTCGTATTGGGCGGCGATGGGATAGGCGCGCAGCCGCTCCTCGAGCTTCGCCAGGCGGAGTTCCTCGGCCTGCGCCTCGAGCTCGAGGGCCTTGTGACGCGACTCCTGCTCGAGCGCGATCAGGTTGGCGCGATCGTTCAGCCGGCGCTCTTCGAGCGCGAAGTTCTCCTGCTCCTCGGACAGCTGGATCGACGCGAGGCGCCGCGCCTCGAGCGACGCGGTGAGGGCATCCGGGAGCATCACTCGCGTGAATGCGACGTTCCGGACCCCGACCCCGTACGCCTCGAGCTTGGCGTCGATCGCGGCGCGCAGGCGGGCCGCCTCGGCGGACCCGAGATCGAGCGCGGACAACGCCTCGATGCCGCGGACCAGCAGGCGGACGGCCTCCTGGCTGGTGGCGTGGATGAACTCGTCGAGGTCGCCCGTCGTGATCGTGTACGCGAACTTGACCGGGTCCTCGATGCCGAGGGTCAGGACGAGGTCGACGTTGACGTTGACCCCGTCGGCCGAGCGGACCGCCGCCACCGGCACGTCGAACGCGAGCTCCCGGGTCGTGATCACGTGGGTCAGGGCGAGGACCGGGTTGACCCGATGCACGCCGGGCTGCCGGACCGAGTCGAACCGGTTCGCGCGCGCCGTGAGGCCGACCGTGCCCGGCGGGATCCGCATGATCAGGCGCGAGAGCAGTCCGATGATCAGCACCACGATCGCGGCGACGACGAGGATGGCCTTGACCGCCTCGAACAGGGGCAGGAACAGGCCCGACGCGCCGAGGCCGATCGCGATCAGGATCCAGACCGGGTTGATCGGCGGCTGCCGGTGGATTCGCACGACCACCGGGATCCGGCCCTGCGCGTCCGGCCGCTCGATCGCCTCCGCCACCTCGAGCGGCCCGGCGACGGCCTCCGTGATCTGCACGTACGCCGGCCCGGTCGCCTCATCCGTGCCCGCGTACTGGGTGGGGTCGTCCGTCACGAGGCGGCGCTCCTCTCAGGGGTCGGCGCGATGGCCTGGGGCGCCGGCGCGGGGCGCGTCGCGGTCATGGGCGGCGCCTGGGCCGGCTGGTAGACGGACGGGGCGCGTCGCTGGACGGCGGACGCCGAGTCGGTCGGTCGCTCACCCGGCAGGACGTTCGCGGGAGCCGGCGGATCGCCCAGGCGGCCGGCGATGTAGCGCGTCACGTCGCGCAGGATCGCGACCACTGGCGCGGCGGCGAACAGCCAGATCAGGCCGAACTGGCTGAGCACGACGATCGCCGGGATGAGCAGGGCCGGATGGACGTCCAGCACCCCACGCGAGACCCGGGTCTCGACGAGGTCGCTGCCGATCCGGTTGGCGACGAGGTAGACGATCGCGACCGCCGCGGCCGGAATCGGCCCCGCGATCCCGAGCACCAGCAGGAGCGGGAAGAACCCGAGGACGTAGCCCAGCTCCGGGATCAGCTGCAGGCCGCCGAGCAGCACCGCGGCCGTCACCTGGAAGCGGAACGTCGCGATCCCCAGCTGCTCGATGACCTCGAGGCCGATCCAGATGCCGACGCCGACCACGAGCGCCAGCAGCACGCGGGTGCGGAGGAACGTCCCGAAGGCCCGGTCGACGATCCGCCCCAGCGCGACCACGTCGCCTCGAAGCGCCGGGGCGATCAGGCCGGTCGCCCGCTGCCGGATGGACCGGTCGTCGGCGACCAGCGTGAGGATCCAGGCCGGGATCACGAGCAGTCCGAGCAGGAAGCTGAGGGTTCCGGCGACGCCGAGGATCTGGCTCGCGACGAACTCGCCCGCGCCGCCGACCGCGCCGTCCAGCGCGCTCCGGAGGTTCGCGGCGGCCTCGGTGACCACGGCGAGCACGATCCCGCGCACCGGTTCCTGCAGCTGCCCGAGCGAGGCCTCGAAGTTCGCGAGCGAGGCCTGGACCTCGGCCTGGGTCGGGAGCCGAGCGGCCACCTGGACGACGCCGTTGACCAGCGGCGGCACGACCGCGACCACCGCCAGGACGAGGATCCCCACGGCGACGAGCTCGGCCAGGACCGCGGCCAGCACGCGCGGCATGTAGCGATCGAGCCGGTTGGCGATCGGGAGCACGGCGTAGGCGAGAACGGCGCCCACGACGAACGGCGCCAGCGCCGGCCAGGACGCGGTCGCGAGCGACAGGGCGATCCCGATGACGACGAGCGCGAGCAGGCCACGGCCGATCGCCTCGGGCGTGACCGACTCGAGCCGGTTGCGGAAGTCCGCCCAACGGACCCGGGCACGGGCGCGGGCCTCGGGGCGCGCCGACAGCGTCATCGGCTCACGCCGTCGCGGCGACGGGGGTGCCCGTCTGCATCGTCATGGGAACCTCCCGGGTCGCGCTCCGGCGCAGGTGAAGCGGCGCGACCCCTCACCCCGAGTATAGGCGCGGGCACCGGGCGCGCATCGTCCGGCGAGGGTGACGCCGAGGCCCTCCGGAGGCGCCACCGGGCCCGGTGTCGGGGCCGCACGGCTGTGGCGACCGCAGGGGGTCCCTGCTATCATCCGCCACCGGCCGCGGACCCGTGGTGTAGCGGCCCAACATGCCAGCCTGTCACGCTGGAGATCGCCGGTTCGAATCCGGTCGGGTCCGCCATTCACCTTGCTTCCTCTCGCGCCCCGTCCGCCCGCCCGGACGGGGCGCCGCTTTTTCCACGACCTCCGCCGACGCCGTCCCGCGGCCCGTTTAGTACTCTGCCGCGGTGAGCGTCCGCGACCCGGGGTTCGATCCGCGACGACGCAACCGTCCGCGGTACGGGGCCCATCCGATTCAACCCGAGCGACGCCGTCCGGCCTGGCTCATTCCGGTCGCCCTCGTGGGCGCGATCGCCGCGGTGGTCCTGGTGATCGGCGCCGGGGTGTTCGCGCTCGGCTCGGGCGGCACGCCGTCGGCCGCGCCGAGCGACGTCGCGCTGGTGCCCTCGCCGTCCGCCGGCGAGGCGTCGCCGTCCGACGCGGCATCCCCGTCGCCGTCCGATCCGGCCGCGAGCCCGTCCGTGGCGCCGTCCGACGCCCCGTCCGCGTCGCCGCCGGTCGCCGCGCTCGTCGACGGCGACGTCGCGATCGTCCCCGTCGTCGACTTCCGTTCGCCGACCGACGCGGTCAGCGGCCGCGACGTCCGGGACCTTGCCGACGGCGGGGAGGCGTTCGCCAACGTTGTGCTGGTCGAGGCGGACGCCGACGCGATCCTGGCCGCTCTCCGGCTTGACCGCGGCGGCCTCGGCGACCGGCTGAAGACCGTCCCGTCGCGCGACGCGCTCGCGGCGAGGCTGAGCCGCCAGAAGGACGACCTCGGCTTCCTGCGGGCCGACGAGGTCGGGCCGGACGTGCGGGCGATCGGTTGGGGCTCCGACACCCTGTTCGGCGTCGATCGCCTGAAGTCGCTCGATCGCTGGCCGCTCCACGCGACGGTCAAGGTCCCGGAGGGCCAGCCGCCGGCCTACGACCCGAAGCAGGCATGGACGATGGTCGCGGGCGGCGACGTCCTGCTCGATCGCGGCGTGAAGCTCGCGATCGACGACCACGCCACCGGGACCGACTTCCCGTTCAACGGGGGCTTCGTCGACATCACCGGCACCTGCAAGAACTGCTCGCCCTTCGGCTGGGACACGCCGTACACCAAGCGCGCCGGGCAGGCCGGAGCCGTTCGTGACCTGACCAAGGGCGCGGACGTCAGCATCGCCAACTTCGAGAATCCAGCGCCCGACGACTGGCGCTTCCATGGGTCCGGAACGGTGTTCTCGGCGAATCCCGACAACATCGCGACCCTGTCCGATGCCGGCTTCGACTGGGTGTCCATGGCGAACAACCACATCGGCGATGCCGGCGACGACGGGATCCTGCAGACGATGAAGAACCTCGACGACCACGGCATCGCGCACTCGGGGGCCGGCCGCAACACGAAGGCCGCCCATCGCGCCGCGCTCGTCGAGGCGGGCGGCGTGACCGTCGGCCTGCTGGGCTACGACACGATCGCGCCGTCGTACTGGTCGACGCCGAACAGTCCGGGCAGCGCGCACATGACGGCCAAGGCCCTCAAGAAGGACGTCGCCGCCGCACGGGCCGCCGGCGCGGACGTCGTCGTCGTGATGCCGCACTGGGGCGTCGAGTACACCGCCCGCCCGACGGCACAGCAGCAGCGACTCGGGCGTGCGGCGATCGACGCCGGCGCGGACATGGTCATCGGCAACCATCCCCACTGGGTGGGCGCGATGGAGGTCTACAAGGGCAAGCCGATCTGGTACGCCCTCGGCAACCTCGTGTTCGACCAGACGTGGTCCATCCCGACCGAGCAGGGGCTGACCGTCGAGCTCACGATGGACGGCGACCGGCTCGTCCAGGCGCGGATGCACCCGCACCTGATCCTCGACCGCGCCCAGCCGAACTTCCTCGAGCCGGCGGGCGACGGCAAGGCGGTCCTCAACCAGCTCTACCGGGCGTCGGGCGACCTGCTGCCCTGGTGACGGGCGCCGCCGTCGGGCGGCTACGGGGCGCCGATCGCGGCCGGCTGCGCGGCGCCCTCGCCCCAGCCGGTTGGACCGGGCTCGAGGCCGTCGAGGCCCGCGAACAGGTCGGTCTCCGCGTCCGGTGCCGGCACGCGCGTCTCGCGGCGGATGAACGCCTCGCGGCTCCAGAACTCCTGCCACGAGTCCCGACCGAAGCGGATGAACGCGTTGTCGTCGGCGATCTGGCTCCGGTGGGCGCGGATCGCCGCCCAGCGCTGGTCGAGCGCCGACGACACGTCGATCCACGTGGTGATCGATTCGTCGGGCACGAGCATCTTCGCCGCGAACGCCTCGAACTCCGCGATCTGCTCGGGCGTCGCGTCCGGCGGCGGCGCCCAGAACGACCGCTCGCCGATCTCCTCCATCTTCGCCGCCAGCGCCGTGCGCACGGACGCCGGGAACGCCTGCTCGTACAGCTTCGCCGGCGTCCACGGCGCGAGGCCGCCCTCGCCCTCGGCCGCCCCGGTCCCGCCGTGCTCGGGCGCCAGCTGCTCCGGGTACCACGAGGGATCGCCCGCGCGCGCGAAGGCGCCGACGCCGACGAGGTGCGTCCGGATGTGGTCGGGATGGCCGTAGCCCCCGAACTCGTTGTACGTCGTCATCACGTCCGGCCGGAACGTGCGCACGAGGAAGACCAGCCGCCCGATCGCCTCGTCCATGTCCGCCTGCCAGAAGCACCGGGCGTCGCGGTTCCCGGCCCGGCCCATCATGTCCGAGTCCCTGTAGCCGAGGTTCTCCCACTCGGTGACCCCGAGCGCCGCCATCGCGCCCTCGAGCTCGCCCGCCCGGATCTCGCCCAGGCGGCGGTGGTTCTCCGGGGTGTCCATCTCGGGCACGACGATCTCGCCCATCTCGCCGCGGGTGCAGGTGACGAGCACCACGCGCCGGCCGGCGCGGACCGCGACGGCCATCGAGCCGCCGGTCCCGATCGTCTCGTCGTCGGGATGGGCGTGGACGGTCATCAGCGTGGGGACGTGCCGCGGGGAGACGGGGTCGGAGGTCGGTGGCGTCGCTTCGGTCATGCCCAGATCGTACGCTGAACGCATGACGGACCAGCCCACCACCCCCGCGATCGACGTGCTCCGCGCGTCCGGCGTCCCGTTCCGCGTCGTGCGCACCGAGATCGCCCGGAGCGCCGAGGAGAGCGCCGCGTTCCAGGGCATCGAGCTGGGCGCGCTGCTGCGCTCGATCCTCGTGCGCCGGACCGCGGACGACTACGTGTTCGTGCTGGTGCCCGGCGGCCGGCGCTTCGACTGGCCCAAGCTGCGCGCCCACCTGGGCACGAAGCGGCTGACGCTGCCGGACGCCGACGAGGCCCGCGCGATCACGGGCTACGAGCGGGGAGCGATCACGCCGTTCGGGGCGCTGCGTGCGTGGCCCGTCATCCTCGACGCGTCGGTCGGGTCACGGGAGGTCGTGGCGATCGGGGGCGGCGCCCGCGGCGTGAACGTGCACATCGCGCCCGTCGACCTCATCGAGGTCACGGGCGCGGAGGTGGTCGATATCAGCGTCCCCGAGCCGCCGGGCGATGAGCCCGCGGCGGGGGCGCAGGGCGGGGGTCAGGCTCCCGCGCTGTAGGGCGTGAAGCCCTGGCGCGAATCGCTGCCCAGGAGGGTGGCGAGGACGCCGAAGATCGCGAGGAACGCGGCGAACGTCGCGACCTCGAACAGGAATTCCATCAGGTGATCCTTTGCGTGGCTCCCGGGACCGATCGCCCGGTGCTCCCCAGTAGGCGGCCTGACCACGTCGCGGGCCATCGGCAAACGTCCATGGCCCACGGCAACGGACGTCGTGAACCGCGGGGACCGCTCGCGCCTGCCGCTACCATCGACCGATGGCAGGCCCGTCGCCCCACGGACGCCACGCCGCGCACGCGCCCGGGCCGCTGGCCGGGATCCGTGTCGCCGACTGTTCGACGGTGCTGGCCGGTCCCTACTGCACGATGCTGCTGGCGGACCTCGGCGCCGACGTCGTGAAGGTCGAGCCACCCGACGGCGACGCCACGCGCGGCTGGGGCCCGCCGTGGATCGGTGACGAGGCCGACGGCACGCGCACCGCGGCCTACTTCCTCGCCGTGAACCGGAACAAGCGCTCCATCCGGCTCGACCTCCGTGGCGACCCCGGCCGCGAGGTCCTGCGGCGCCTCGTCGTGGGCGCGGACGTCCTCGTCGAGAACTTCCGGGTCGGCGCGCTCGATCGGATGGGGTTCGGGGATGCCGCCCTGTCGGCCCTCAACCCGCGGCTCGTCCACCTCGCGATCTCCGGCTTCGGCCACACGGGGCCCGACGCCGCGAAGCCCGGCTACGACTTCGTGATGCAGGCCGCGGGCGGCCTGATGTCGATCACGGGTGCCACGGACGAGGACGGCGGCCGGCCGACGAAGGTGGGCGTCGCGATCAGCGACGTCGTCAGCGGGCTGTTCGGGGCGGTGTCCGTGCTCGCGGGCCTCCTCGCCCGGGCTGGCGACGACCACCGACGCGGGCCGGGCCGGCGGCGGCCAGCGGATCGACGTCTCGCTGCTGGAGTCGACGCTGGCGGTGCTGGTCAACCAGGCCCAGAACGCGTTCGTCGGCGGGACCGCGCCGGGCCGGATGGGCAACGCCCACCCGAACCTCGTCCCGTACGAGACGTTCCGCACGGCGGACGGCGAGCTGGCGGTTGCCGTCGGCAGCGAGCGCCAGTGGCCGCGGCTGTGCGAGGCGATCGGGCTGCCGGGCCTCGCCGCGGATGCGCGCTTCGCGACCAACGGCGACCGAGTCGTCAATCGAGCCGACCTGCGGCCGATCCTGGCCTCACGCTTCGCGACCCGGTCGACCTCCGACTGGACCGAGGTCCTCGGCGCGGCCGACATCCCGTGCGGCCCGATCAACGACGTCGTGGCGGCGTTCGCGAGCCCGCAGGCCAGGGCCCGCGAGATGAGCGTGGACGTGGACCACCCGGTCCTCGGCGCCGTCCGGCAGGTCGGCCTCCCGTTCCGGCTGTCGGCGACGCCGGCGACGATCCGGACGGCCCCACCGCTGCTCGGCGAGCACACGGATGCGGTCCTTTCCGAGCTGGGATACGCCCCGTCGGACACCGAGACCCTGCGGCGGCTCGGGGCCGTCTGACCGTGCCCGCCCGGCCGATGATCACGTACCCGACGCAGCGTCTCCTGGGCGTCATCGACGATCCCGCGCGCGCCCGCGATGCGGCCGGCGCGCTGGCGGCGGCCGGCCTCGCCGCCGACGCCATCGACGTCCTCGCCGGCTCCGACGGCCGGGCGCAGCTGGCGGCCCTGGGCTCGCGCCCGAACGCCCTGTCGCGGATGGTCCGCGCGGTCCAGTTCCTGTCGATGGACCAGCTGCCCGACTTCCTCGTGTACGAGCGGGCGATCGACGACGGACGGGCCGTCATCGCCGTTCGCGTGCCGGACCGCGGCCGCCTCGAGTCGATCCGACCCGTCCTCGAGCGGTTCGGTGCCCACTTCCTCAACTACTTCGGGCGGCTGTCGACCGAGGAGATCTCGCTCTGGCGCGGCGAGGAGCCGTCGATCCCCGACCCGCTTCGGCGATAGCGCAGGTCAGAGCCGCCACGCGATCGGCACGCGCGGATCCGGGACGTAGGCGCAATACGTCCCCGTTCTGATGGTGGCCTCGAGGTGGGCACCGAGCGCCGGGCTCTGCTCGGCGATGCGAGCCATGGCCGCCCGGATCGCCCGGGTCGCGCTGATCCGCGCCCGCTCGGCCGGCGAGCCGCTCGGACGATCGCGACCCCCGATCCCCAGAGCCGCGCCGAGCTCTTGGGCGAGCGCATCCTGTTCGGCCTCCAGCCGCGCGACGCGCTCGGGGTCGTGCCAGCTCTCGGCCTCGGCGAGCTCCTCGCGCAGGTCGACCAGCCGAGCCCGGTAGGCAGCCTTGGCCTCGGCGTCGAGGCTCGGTCCGGCACCCTCCGATCCCGCCATCGCGACGTCCGGGTCGAGTAGCGTCCGACGTTCGACAACGGCCGCGGGCGGGGCCGCCAGCTCCAGGGCGTGGACCTCGCCGCCCTGCGCCTGCAACAGCCGGGCCAGGTGACGCATGCCACGCGAATCGCGCACCCGGAACTCGTCGCGTTCGAATTCGATCGACCAGTACTCGCCCTCGCGCCGGAACACGGCCGACTGGGTGAGGAGCGCATCGGGCCGAGCCTGCGGCGAGGCGTCCGGGATCTCGATCTCGTGCGCGAGCGCCATCCCCAACGCGCGCGCCGTTCTGAGGGCGTCGGAGTCGAGCGCGTCGGCCGCGGCGGCATCCCCGGCCTGCCCGCGTCGGCGCAGCACCCCCGCGAGGTCATGCTGGCAGTGAGCGACCCACGGACGCGCACCCATCTGCTCGCAGAAGGCGATGGCGGCCGTCAGGTGATCTTCGGCCTGGTCGAGGCGACCGAGGGTGGCGGCGAGCAGACCGAGGTAGCGGTCGACCGCACCGACGCTGCCCTCGGCGTGGGCGATGGCGTGGCGACCGGCGAACGGCGCCAGCTGCTCAAGGAGGACGGCGGCGGCCCGTGCGTCACTCAGCTGCGCGCAGGCCTCGGCCGCGAGGCTGATCCCGAACAGCCACATGTTGTCCCGATACAACACCGCGAACTCGTCGGCAGCCAGCGCCTCGAACTCGGCGCGCGCCTCTGCGATCGCGCCCGTGTCCAGGAGGAGACACACCAGCACCGATCGGTACATGGGATACCAGGGGAAGTCGACGACGGATTCGCGCACCATCGCCTCCTCCTCGGACACCCGGCCCTGTTCGCGCCGTAGCAGGAAGCGGTGCATCCGTGCCGCCGAGACCTCGTCGCGGCCCGGCGTGATCCAGTACGTCGACCGGTGCTCGTTGGCCACCGACGCCTCGGCTTCCCCGTAGTCCCCTTCGAGCAGGGCGAGCGTGGATCGGTTGACCGGCGCGAGCCAGACCTGGGCTGGCTGACGGAGCTCCTCGATCACCCGCGCGAGGGTGAGCAGGGCGCCCCTGGCCTCGCGGATCCTGCCGACCTCGCTCAGCTGGAGGAACGACATGAAGTGCGCATCGGCGATGCGCTCGCCCTCGCCGAGCGGCTCCGCGATCGAAAGGACCTCCTCGGCGATGGCCTGGCGCTCCTCCGGATTCTCCGGCCACCAGGTCGCCCAGAATCGCGCGGTCAAGGTGTACACGAGGGTCGCAGGGTCGCGGAGCCCTCGCGCGACGTCGATCGCGTGGCGGCTCAGCGTCGCGCTGTCGTTCCGGCGATCGGGCGAGCTGCGCCAGGCGCAGGCGAGTCGCGAGAGCAGGCGCGCGCGAAGCGTCTCGTCGGCTCCGCCGAGCATCACGAGGGCGTCCTGGAGCAGGGGGATCAGGCGCGTGTCGTTGCCGGGCCGGGCCCACGGGTGCCGGCCGCCGGAACCCAGGGCGGCACGCGCCAGCTGCCGTCCGTTGCCTGTGCGCCGAGCCAGGTCCGCGGCCTCGTGGAACGTGATGCGAGCCGAGTCGAGATCGCCCGCCCTCGTCAGGGCGTCGCCAAGGGCGATCAACAGCTCGGTGTGGACGTCGGCGTCGGCGTCGACGCCGTGGCCGATCACCGCCAGTGCCATGCGGTACAGGCGGGCGGCCTCCTCGTACGCGAGCACGGCGGTCGCCTGGTCGCCGGCCCGTTGCGCGTACTCGATCGCCTTTCGTCCGACCTGGGGATCGTCCGCGGGAGCGCCGTCCGGGCCACCCGCGGCCTGGACGAAGTGGAAGGCCAGCTCTCCGAGGTGCTCGCGGGCCGCGGGGCCGTACATCTCCTCGAGCTGACCGCCGATGCGTCGGTGGAGCTGCGCGCGGCGACCGGGTGGGAGCTCGTCGTACAGGGTCTCGCGAACCAGGTCGTGCGAGAAGCGATAGCGGCCGCGGGCACCCGCAACCGGCGCCAGGAGGCCGGCCTGGATGGCCTCGTCGATCACGTCGAGCGCCTGGTCACCGGCAATGTCACCGATCCGCGCCAAGGCGTCCAGGCTGAACTCCGGGCCGAGGGCCGACCCGAGGCGCAGCGCGTCGATCGTGGGACCTCCGAGGTAGCCGATCCGCCGGGCGATCACGGCGTGGACGCCGGCCGGGATGGCCACGTGCAGCTCATCGGCGCTGGCGATGTCGTCGAGGCGCCCCTCCGACGACAACAGGCGGATGGCCTCGCCGACGAACAGCGGGTTGCCGTTCGTCGCACGCCACACGGCGGCGGCGATGCGCCCGGTCGGCGCGGTGCCTGCCGCGGCGCCGATCACCTCCGCGACCGCGTCGGATTCGAGCCCGCGGAGCCGGATCAGGCGGACCGAGGGTTCGCGGGCGAGCTCGGCGATCGCCGGCGTCAACGCGTGAGCTGGCGTCAGCTCGACGTCGCGGTAGGTGCCGACGACGAGGAGGTGCATGTCGCCGACCTGGCTGGCGAGGAACTGGAGCAGCAGGATCGACGGCGTGTCGGCCGCCTGCAGGTCGTCGAGGACGACCACGATCGCGCGCTCGCGGGCGGCATTGCGGAGGAGTGCCGTGGTGGAATCGAACAGTTGGAAGCGGGCAACGTCCGAGTCGGAGGACCGGGAAGGGAGGTCGAGGATGACCGTCCGTAGCTCGGGGAGCATTTGGGCGACGTCGGCCGCTCCCGGTCCAAGGTGCGTGCGGAGCGATTCCGGCGTCTCCACGCGGAGCAAGGTTCGGAGCGCCTGCACCCACGGCCAGTAGGCCGGCGCACCGGCATCCTCCCAGCCCCGGCCCCAGAGCACGAGGTGTTCCCGCTGCCTGGCGATCCGGGCGAGCTCATCGGCGAGGCGGCTCTTCCCGATGCCGGGCTCGCCGCCGACGAGGATCAGCCGGCCGCGGCCCGCGACAGCACTGTCGAGCCCCTCCAGCAGCGTCCCCAACTCACGCTGACGCCCGACGAAGACCGCGTCTGCCTGCTCTCGACCGTCCATTCGGGCCCTTGCTCTAGAGGGCGGAAGCATATCGACCCGCAAGGGCCCCTGAACGATGGGCCGTTCCCTTGGACCGAACACCTGTGCAGTGGGTCCTCACGCCTCCTGTGTAGACACCCGGAATCGATCGGCCCACCAGTGTCGAGGGGACCGGGCACCAGACAGGGAGGCCAACCGTGGCTCAGACGAAGCAGGGAACCCTCAATGGCCCGACCACCAAGGTTGCGGCGCTCGCGTTCGGACTCGGCGCCGTCATGGCAGCCGCCATCCTCGTGCTCGCGCTCGCGGTCAGCTCGCTGTCGCGACCCGCAACGGGGATCGCGTCCGCCAGGCCCGCCGACGCCTTCACGTCTTCGGCGGCCATCGCGTTCCGAGCCGGCGAGCATGCCGTCCAGGCGACGGCGGCCGACCCGTTCGTCGGCACGGCGGCCATCGAGTTCCGGATGGACGAGCACGGGGCCGGCGCCGCGGTGACGACCCGCGATCCGCTGCTGACCCCACGGGCGATCGAGTTCAGGGAAGGCGAACGCGCCGCCGGCAACTGATGCGATCTGGATGACATGCAAACCGGCGGCCACCCGGGAGGGGTGGCCGCCGGTTCAGTGCGCGCGATCAGTTCATCGGGTCGCCGTCGCCGGCCGAGAAGATCCCAAGGGCGCCGTGCGTGACCAGGTTGAACGCGTGGGTGACGAACGGGTACATCCCGTCCTCCCGCGGGCTGAACTCGACGATCGCGCCCTGTGCCGGCGCGAGGTCGACGGCCTGCGACCCCCAGCCGCCGCGATTGCCACGCGAGAGGCCGACGCCCTCCTTGGTGACCGTGTCGAAGATCGTGCCCACGACGTGGAACGAGCTGTCGACGGACGGCCCGGCGTCCAGCACGAAGACCCGCGTGCGGCCCTTCGTCTTCACCGGGATCGGGTGATCCTTGTACTGGTTGGCGATGCCGTTGAAGGCCACGAAGTCGGGGGCGGCCGCGGTCTGGTTCGCCTTGGCGTAATCGGCCGGCTCGCCCTGGGCGCCGAGGTACCACTCGCTCTGGACGAAGGCGAACTCGTCGTCGACCTTGGGCAGGCCGCCTTCGGGCTCGACGATGACCATGCCGAACATCCCGTTGGCGATGTGGTGCAGCGCGGGTGCCGTCCCGCAGTGGTACATCCACACGCCGGCGTAGTCGGCGGTGAAGGTGTAGGTGAACGACTCGCCGGGCGGAATCTCGACCATCTGGTGGTTCATCGCGGTCTCGCTGGCATGGAAGTCGATCGAGTGGCTCATGGCGCCGCGATTCGTGAGGTGGACGTTCACCGTGTCGCCCAAGTGGACCCGGATGACGGGTCCGGGCACCGTGCCGCCGAACGTCCAGGCATGGACGACGAAACCCTCGGCGACCGTGATGTCGGTCTCGATGATCGGGAGGTCGATGTCGTGGACCGTGCCGTCGAGGAGCCTTGGCGCTCGCGGGTCGCGGAGCACGTACGCCGGCGCGGCGGGGTCGGCGACCGGGGCGTTGTACGCGGCCGGGGCGCCGCCGGTGTCCGCCGCGGGGGCCGCGGACCCGTGGTCCATACCGGCCATCGCGGCGTCGCCGACCGTGATCGCGCCCTCCATGCCGGCCGCGGCGTGGCCCGGGATCGAGCACAGGAACGACAGCCCGGCCGCCGGGACGTCGACCGCTCCGGTGGCCAGCTGCCCGGCCTCGGCGACGATCGTGGTGCCGTCGGCGAAGGTGATGTCGTGCGGGACGCTGCCCGTGTTGTCGAAGGCGACCTCGTACCGCCCGGCGGCCGGCACGGTCAGCGACCCCGGGGTGAAGCCGAGGTCGAAGGCCTTGATCTCGAGCGTGCCGCCGGCCGTGACCGCGTTCGCGACCTCGGCCGTGTCGGAGGCAGGGGAGGCCACGGCCGCCGGCCCGGAGGCCTCGGCGGTGACGGGCCCGTAGGTCCAGCTGGGCCCGGCGGCGCCAGAGCTGCAGCCGGCGACGACGACGGCGAGCAGCGCCACCACGGGGAAGGGGTTGCGTGTGCGATCCATGTGGGGTTCCTTTTCCGCGCCTGCGGCCGGTCAGTCGACCGGGCACCCTGGCGATCGCACAAACTATTACTGAGTCACTACATGTTTATGTGTGACATTGGTCCCGATCCTGGCGGGTCAGGTGGCCCGTCCTCGGGTTAGCCCCACCCCCATGACGCCCGCTGGCCGGATGGGCGGCCGCCGGCGCGACGCCTAGCCTCGTGTCGACGCCCGGGCGACCTGCCCGGGCCCGCCCAGTCCAACCAAGGGGTTCACCGTCATGCATCGCCTCCTCATCCTCGTGGCCGCCGTCGCGGTCCTCCTCGGCATCGCGGCACCCGCCGCGCTCGCGGCCGAGCCCACGTCCAGCTCGCGCAGCTTCGTCCTCTCGGTCGACCGCGACGTCGACGTCCCGGTCGGGGACCATATCGAGACCCTGGTGGTCGTCCGCGGCGACGCGAACGTCGCGGGCTCCGTCGACAGCCTCGTGGTCGTCGACGGCACGGCGACCCTGACCGCCGCGACCGCCGGCTCGCTGGTCGTCGTGAACGGCACCGCCGACCTCGGGGCCGGCTCGACCGTGACCGGCGACGTCCGGACCTACAGCGGCAGCGTCAACCGGGCGTCCGACGCGATCGTCGGGGGCACGGTCCGCGCCGCCGACACCGACCTGGCCGCGTTCGCGCTGCTGCTGATCCCGCTGTTCCTCGTCCTGCTGGTCGGCTTCGGGCTCGCCGGGCTCGCCGTCGCGCTCCTGGTCGCCGCCTTCGGCGCACGCCAGGTCCGCCATGCCGAGTCGCTGATCTCCGACGAGCCGGGCACCGTGCTCGTCGCGGGCATCGTCGGGTCGGTCGTGCTGCCGATCCTCGCGCTCCTCGCGACCGTCACGATCGTCGGCGCTCCGATCGGGCTCGGCGCCCTGTTCCTGGTCCTGCCCGCGCTGGCCTTCATCGGCTGGATCGTGGCCGCGATCTGGATCGGCGACTGGATCCTCGGCCGCTCCGGCGGTCCGCGCGCCGAGCGGCCCTACGCCGCGGCGATCGTCGGCGTGCTGATCCTGGCGCTCGCGGGCATCGTGCCCTTCGTCAGCGCGATCGCGACCCTGTTCGGGTTCGGCGCCCTGCTGGTCATCGCGTGGCGGATCCTCCGCCCGCCCACGGCGTCGATCGGCGCCGCGGCTCCGACCCAGCCGATGCCCAGCGCGAGCTAGGGTGGGACCGGCCGAGAGCCGGACCCGTCGGATGCGACGCTCGTCGGTGTCCCGGTCGCTCGCGCGACCGCCGCGCCGCCGGGCGTCGCGTCGCGCGTGGCGCCGGGTGATAGGGTCGCGACGATGAGCGGGTCGGCTGGCGCTCCGGGCACGGCCGCCCCCGTCGCCCGGCCGGCGGACCTGGCGCGCGCCTTCCTGCGGACGCCGTTCGAGGGGGCGACGTGGTGGGCGACGCTCGCGATCATCCTCGGCCTGGCGGTCACGCTGCTGTCGGCGGCCGCGCTCAGCGTGTGCTTCTCGACGGGCGGCTCGCTGCTGATCTGGCTCGTCGGGATCCCGATCATCGCCCTCGGCCTCGAGGTCAGCCGCCTCGTGGCGCGGGTCGAGCGCCGGCGGATGACCCTGGTCGATCCGCGGCCGCTCGTCGCGCACCCGTACCAGCCGCTCAACGGCTGGCCCCGCGCGCCGTACGGACGATGGCTCCGGACCTGGGCCGAGGCCGAGTTCCTCGACGGCAACCGATGGCGGGACGTCGTCTACGTCCTGGTCCTGTTCCCGCTCGGGATCCTCGAGTTCGTCGTGGCGATGGCGTTCTGGCTGCTGGCGTTCGCCCTGCTCGCGGCGCCGCTGATCGACCGCATCATCCGGACCGTCGGGTCGCCCGCGCTGGTCGCCCGCGTCCCCGAGTCCGCCCCCGGCGCGCTGCTGCTGGCGTTCCTCATCGGGCTCCTGCTGGTGCCGGTCGCCTCCGTCGTCTCGCGCGGGCTCATGGTCCTCCACCGGGCGGTCGTCCAGGGCCTGCTGTGCGTCGACCCGACGGCGGCGCTCCGGCAGGACGTCGAGCGGCTCCGGGGCAGCCGCTCCGCGGCCCTCGAGCTCGAGGCCACGGAGCTGCAACGGATCGAGCGCGACCTGCACGACGGCGCCCAGCAGCGCCTCGTGTCGCTCTCGATCGACCTCGGGCGCGCGGAGGACCGGATCGACACCGATCCCGCGGCGGCGAAGGCGATCATCGGCGACGCCCGCGCCCAGGCGCGCCTGGCGCTGGCCGAGCTCCGCGACCTCGTGCGCGGGACGATGCCCGCGATCCTCGTCGACCGCGGGCTCGAGGCGGCGCTGGCCGCGGTCGCCGCGAGCTGCCCGGTGCCCACCGCCGTGATCAGCACGCTCGGCCCGGGGGAGCGGCTGCCGCCGGTCGTCGAGCGCGCCGCGTACTTCGTGGTGGTCGAGGCGCTGGCGAACGTGGCCAAGCACAGCTCGGCGACGCGCTGCGAGGTCGCCGTCCGCCGGGATCCCTGGGCCCTGGTGATCGAGGTCCGCGACGACGGCGTCGGCGGGGCGGCGACCACGGCCGGCGGCGGGCTGGCCGGGCTGCGCGACCGGGCGCAGGCGCTCGACGGGACGCTGGCCGTCTCGAGCCCGGCCGGCGGTCCGACCGTGGTCCGCGTGGTCCTGCCGCTGGCGGCCGGCGAGGCGGGCCAGGCGCCCGGGACGTCCTAGGCGGCGGGCGCCGCGGGGTCGAGGTAGGCGAGGACCGCCAGCACCCGGCGGTTGTCGTTCTCGCTGTCGGGGATGTCCAGCTTGCCGAGGATGCTCGTGATGTGCTTCTCCGCGGCGCCCTCGCTGATCACGAGGGCGTGCGCGATCCCGACGTTGGTACGGCCCTCCGCCATCGCCGCCAGCACCTCCCGCTCGCGCGGGGTGAGTGCCGAGAGCCGGTCGTCGCGCCGCCGGCTGACCATGAGCTGGGCGACGACCTCCGGATCGAGCGCCGTGCCGCCCGCGGCGACCCGGGCGAGCGCGTCCATGAACTCGCGGACGTCGGCGACCCGGTCCTTCAGCAGGTAGCCGACACCGCCCGCGCGGTCGGCGAGCAGCTCGCTCGCGTACTCGCGCTCGACGTACTGGCTGAGCACGAGCACCGGCGAGCCCGGCACGAGCCGCCGGGCCTCGATGGCCGCCCGCAGGCCCTCGTCGCGCTGCGTCGGCGGCATCCGCACGTCCACCACCGACACGTCCGGCCGGTGGTCCACGACCGCGGCCACCAGCGACGGCCCATCGCCGACCCGAGCGACCACCGTCGCCCCGGCGTCCTCGAGGAGGCGGACGAGGCCCTCGCGCAGCAGGACCGAGTCCTCCGCGATGACCACCCGCAGGCCGGGGCCGCTCACCGCCCGATCATGCATTGGCCGGGTCGGCGAGCTCCGCCAGCGTCGAGTCCGCCAGGATCCCGAGCAGTGCCTCCTGGCCTCGGAAGAACACCGCGTGCACGTCACAGTGACCGTCGAGCCCGCAGGGTCCACCACGCAGCACGCACGTCGTCCGGCGGCTGTCGCCCTCGACCGCCTCGATCACGGTGAGCAGGCTGATCGTCGACGGGTCCCGCGCGAGCCGGTAGCCGCCGGACCGGCCGGGGGTCGCCGCGACGAGCCCGGCACGCTGCAGGTCGCCGAGCACCTGGGGGAGGAACCGGGCGGGGATCGCCATCGCGTCCGCGATCCGGCGCGACGACACCGGCGCGTCGCCGGATCCGCGGGCCAGGGCCAGCATCGCCCGGACCGCGTAGTCGCCGCGCTTGGTCAGCTCGAGGCGCATACCCGAGTATGCGTCCGGGCGGGCATCCGGGACGATCGGCCCGGTTCGGCCGAACGGGGCCAGCGGGTAGACTTGCCGCATGCCCCGCTACAACTACGGCGGCCAGGCCCTGATCGAAGGCGTCCTGATGCGCGGCCGCGACGCCATCGCCGTCGCGCTGCGCCATCCCGATGGCCGCGTCGTGTTCGCGACCGAGCGGCTGGACAACGGCTTCCACGGCAACCGCCTCTCCCGCGCCCCGTTCGTGCGCGGTCTCGTCGTCCTGTACGAGACCCTGATCGTCGGCACGCGCTGGCTCATCCGGTCCGCCGGCCTCCAGGCCGAGGACGAGGGCGTCGAGCTCGGCCGGGGCAGCATCGCGCTGATGCTCGGGATCACCGCGGTCGTGGGCATCGGGCTGTTCTTCATCCTGCCCCTGCTGGTCGCGACGCTGACCGTCGGCAGCGCGGAGAACGACCTCGTCCAGCACTTCGTGGAGGGCCTGATCCGGATCGCGATCTTCATCGGCTACCTGGCCCTGATCGCGCGGACCCCCGACATCTCGCGCGTGTTCCAGTACCACGGCGCCGAGCACATGACGATCCACGCCCTCGAGCACGACGACCCGCTCGTGCCCGAGGCGGTCCGCAAGTACCCCACCGCCCACCCGCGCTGCGGCACCGAGTTCCTGGTGGTCGTGATCCTGCTGTCGATCCTGATGTTCAGCCTGGTCGGCCGCCAGTCGCCGCTGGTGATGATCGGCAGCCGGATCCTGCTGATCCCGGTGATCGCGTCGGTGGGCTACGAGCTCCTGCGATTCGGCGCGAAGCACCGCTCCAACCCGATCGTGCAGGTGGTCATGTGGCCCGGCATCCTGGTCCAGAAGATCACCACCAAGCAGCCGACCGACGACATGATCGAGGTCGCGATCGTGGCGATGGAGGAGGCGCTGCGCGCCGACGGGGCCGAGGTCCCGGCGGGCAGCCTGAGCCATCGACCGGTTCCCGATGCCGGAGCCCGGCGAGACCGCGGCCGGCGTCCGGGCCGCGACCGAAGAGCAGGCGGCGGACCCGGGCACGACCTCGAGGACCGTCGAAGCCGACGCCATCGCCCCGGTCTCCGACCCGCCGCTCCCCGGCTGACGGCCGTTGATGCTGGCCTCGACGATGACCGACGACCACGGCCTCGACGCGAAGCTGGAGGAGCTCGCCCGGCAGTACGACGACGTGTCGGCGCAGCTCGCCACGCCCGAGGTGCTGTCCGACCCCAACGCGCTGCGCCGGCTCGGTCGCGAGCTGTCGCGTCTCGAGCCCGTCGTCGCGGCGTACCGCGAGCTGGGCGACGTGCGCTCGCAGCTCGACGGCGCGCGCCACATGCGCGACGGGGAGCCGGACGAGGAGCTGAAGGCGCTGGCGCGCGAGGAGATCGGCGAGCTCGAGACCCGCGAGACCGCGCTGCTCGACGACCTCCGCGTGTCGCTCCTGCCGCGCGACCCGAACGACGACCGCAACGTGATCGTCGAGATCCGGGCGGGCGCCGGCGGCGAGGAGGCGGCGCTGTTCGCCACCGAGCTGCTGCGCATGTACAGCCGCTACGCGCAGGAGCACAGGTTCCAGACCGACCTGATGAGCGTCAACGAGACGGGGATCGGCGGCACCAAGGAGGCGATCCTCGAGGTCGCGGGCGACGGCGCCTACAGCCGGCTCAAGTTCGAGGGCGGCGTCCACCGCGTCCAGCGGGTGCCGAGCACGGAGTCCAGCGGCCGCATCCACACGAGCACCGCGACCGTGATCGTCCTGCCCGAGGTCGACGAGGTCGAGGTCGAGATCGACGAGGCGAAGGACCTCCGGATCGACGTCAAGCGCAGCTCGGGGCCGGGCGGCCAGTCGGTCAACACCACGGACTCGGCGGTCCGGATCACGCACCTGCCCACGGGCCTCGTCGTCGAGATCCAGGACGAGAAGAGCCAGCACAAGAACAAGGCCAAGGCGATGTCCGTGCTGCGCTCCCGCCTGTACGACATGGAGCTGGCCAAGCAGCGCGAGGCGCAGAGCGCCGAGCGCAAGGTGATGGTCGGCGGCGGCGATCGGTCGGAGAAGATCCGGACCTACAACTTCCCCGACAACCGGGTCACCGACCACCGCATCGGGGTCACCATCCACAACGTGCCGGGCGTCCTCGAGGGTCAGCTCGACGCGCTGATCGACGCCCTCGTGATGGCCGACCAGGCCGACCGCCTGAGCCACCTCACCGACGGCGACGGTGCCGCTGGGAGCGCGGAAGGTCGTGGCTGAGCCCGCCGCCGACGCGACGCCGGCCGCCCGGGCGCGCACCCGGCCGCGAACGGCCGACGCCCAGGCGACGCGCTTCTTCGACCCGGTCGAGCGGCCGATCGTCAAGGCCACCGACCTGGGCTCGGTCCAGGTGCTCAAGCAGGGCAACCTGTACCTGCTCTCCGACCCGTTCGGCGACGTCCACCCCGACAGCCGCGGGCTGGGCCTGTACGACTCCGACACGCGCCGCCTGTCGTGCTCGATCGTGCGCGTGAACGGCGAGCGGCCGGTGCTCCTCCAGGCCTCCGCGGGCGGCAACTACCACGGGACGATCCAGCTCACCAACCCGCGCCTCGAGCGGAACGTCGCCGACAAGATGCGGCCGGAGGACGCCCTCGCCTCGCAGAAGCTGGGCATCGGACGCAAGCGCCTGCTCGCCGGCGGCATGCTCGAGGAGCGCGTGCGGATCGTGAACTACGCCGAGGTGGACGAGCAGGTCGAGGTGACCCTCGAGCTCGCCGCCGACGCCGCGGACATCTTCGAGGTCCGCGGCTGGACGCGCGTCCAGCGCGGCCGCCAGCTGCCGATCGCGGCCCGGCCGGACCGGCTGACGTTCCGCTACGACGGCCTGGACGGGCGGCGATCGACGACCTACGTCGCGTTCGCCGAGCCGGCCGCCGCGGTCGAGGCGGTCGATCCCGCCGAGGCCGGGTCGACCACCGCGGGCTGGATCCGGCTCACCTGGCGTTGGGCGATGGCCTCCGGCCAGGCGCGCGAGCTGCGCTGGCTCACCTGGTCCACGATCGGCGAGGCGCCGACGACGACCGGGCGAACCGGAGACGAGCCCGATGCCGAGGACGCCCTGTTCCCGCCCGAGCCGCTGCTGCCCGCCGACGAGGTCGCGGCCTCGTACCACGCGTGGAACCGGAGCGTCTCGGAGATCCGGACCGACAACGAGCTGGTCAACCTCGCCATCAACCGCTCGACCAGCGACCTGCGCCTGCTGATCAACGACGGGCCGGGCGAGTCCGAGCGCTACCTCGCGGCCGGCGTCCCGTGGTTCACGACCCTGTTCGGGCGGGACGCGCTCATCGCCTCGTTCCAGGCGCTGTGCGTGCGGCCCCAGCTCGCCGTCGAGACGCTCGAGGTGCTCGCCTCGCTCCAGGCCGCCGACGACGACCCCGAACGCGATGCCGAGCCGGGCAAGATCCTGCACGAGCTGCGGACGGGCGAGATGGCCCGCACCGGCGAGCTGCCGTTCCGGCCCTACTACGGCTCGGTCGACGCCACGCCGCTGTGGCTCGTGCTGTTCGCGGCCACGTTCGACTGGACGGGCGACCGCGACCTCGTCGAACGACTGTGGCCGAACGCGCTGCGCGCGCTGGACTGGATCGACACCTACGGTGACCGCGACGGCGACGGGTTCGTCGAGTACGAGCGGCGGACACCGAGGGGCCTCGTGAACCAGGGCTGGAAGGACTCGGGCGACGGGATCCGCAACCGCAAGGGCCAGCTGGCGCCGACGCCGATCGCGCTGGCCGAGGTCCAGGGCTACGTGTTCGACGCCAAGTCCCGGCTCGCCAAGCTCGCGCGCATGCGCGGGGACGAGGACCTCGCCCGGCGCCTGGAGGCGGACGCCGAGACCCTGCGCCGCCGGTTCGAGGAGTCGTTCTGGTCCGAGGACCAGTCGTTCTATGTGATGGCGCTGGACGGGGAGAAACGGCAGGCGGACGCGATCGCGTCCAACGCCGGCCACTGCCTGTGGTCCGGGATCGTCTCGCCCGACCGGGCCCGGCGCGTCGTCGACCGGCTGATGGCGCCCGACATGTTCAGCGGCTGGGGCATCCGGACGTACTCGTCGGCCCAGGCGGGCTACAACCCCATCGGCTACCACTCCGGCACCGTCTGGCCGCACGACGTGTCGCTGATCGCGGCCGGCTTCAAGCGCTACGGCCGGCACGAGGAGGCCAACCGGCTGGTCGGCCGGATCTTCGAGGCCGCGCAGCACTTCGACGACTTCCGGCTGCCCGAGCTGTTCTGCGGCTTCGACCGCGACCATTCGCCGGTCCCCGTCCCGTATCCGGTCGCCTGCTCGCCGCAGGCCTGGGCGGCGGGCTCGCTGTTCCTGTTCCTCGAGACGATGCTGGGCCTGCGCCCCCACGCCGACCGCCGCGAGCTGGAGCTCGAGCGGCCCGAGCTGCCCGACTGGCTGCAGAAGGTCACGATCTCGAACCTGCGCGTCGGCGACGGTGCCGTGGACCTGCTGTTCCATCGCTGGCGCGGCGGCACCTCCGCGGAGGTCCTGCGCAAGAGCCGCGACCTCGACGTCACCATCCGGATGTAGCGCGGTGGCCGACGCCGCACCGACCGTGGCCGAGCTCGTCCGCGTCGCCACGGAGCGAATCGCCGCCTCCGGCTCCGGGTCCGCGCGCCTGGACGCCGAGCTGCTCCTGGGCCAGACGCTCGGGATCGACCGGACCGGGATCCTCGCCCACGGCGACGCCCCCGTGGGGGCCGATGCCCGCCAGGCGTTCGAGGCGGCCGTGGAGCGCCGCGAGCGCGGCGAGCCGGTCGCCTACATCCGCGGCTTCCGCGAGTTCCACGGGCTCGCGTTCGCGACCGACGCCCGCGCGCTCATCCCGCGACCCGAGACGGAGCTGCTGGTCGACGCGGCGCTGGCCGAGATCGTCGCCCGGCTCACGGCCACGCCCCGCGCCCGCGGCACGCCGGCGTTGCGCGTCGTCGACGTTGGCACGGGGACCGGCGCGATCGCGATCTCGCTCCTGGCGGCGCTGCGCCGCCGGAAGATGGACGACCAGGTGCTCGTGATCGCGGTCGACGTCTCGACGGACGCCCTCCAGCTCGCCCGCGAGAACGCGGTGGGCCACGGCGTCGCCGACCGGATGGTGTTCGTGGCGGCCGACCTGCTCCCGTACCACGTCGAGCCGCCGTACGCGGTCGTGTGCGCGAACCTCCCGTACGTGCCCAGCGGCGACCTGTCGGAGCTGTCGCCGGAGATCGCGTTCGAGCCCACCTCAGCGCTCGACGGCGGCGCCGACGGCCTCGACGTCGTGCGGCGGCTGATCGACCGGCTGCCGAACGTCACCGAGCGGGGCGGCGTCGCGTTCCTCGAGATCGGCGCCGACCAGGGCGACGCCGTGGTCCGCGAGGTCGCGGCCCGGATCCCCGGCGCCCCGTGCACCGTGACGCCGGACCTCGCCGGGCACCCGAGGCTCGTCCGGGTCGACCTCCCCCTCGCGTGAGCGGCCGATCGCCCGCGCCCCCGACGTCGATGCCCGAGCGGATGGACGGCCTCGCGCCCGCCGCGCGGCCCGCACCGGCGTTCCCGATCCGGCTGATCGCGCTCGACCTCGACGGCACGGTGATCGGGCACGACTTCGACGTCCGGGAGCGGACGGCCGCGGCGATCCGGGAGGCGGTGCGGCGCGGGGTCCACGTCTCGATCGCGACCGGGCCGCATGGCGACCTCGGCGGCCGTCTACGCCCACCGGCTGGGCCTGCGCGACCCGATCATCGGCCACCAGGGGGCGGTGATCCGCGCGATGGCGTCCGAGCCGGTCGTCATCGATCCCGCCGACCCCCCGTTCCGCGCCCCGGTCGGCCGCGTGCTCCGCCATACGCCGATGGCGGCCGCGGTCGCGCGCGAGGCGATCGCATGGTGCCTCGAGCGCGGCCTCGACCCGCACGTGAACGACCTCGAACGGATCGTCGTCTGGCGCGGCGACGCGCGGTTCGAGGACTACTCCGGCTACCTCGGGCCCGAGGCCGACATCGTGCCCGACCTCGGCGCCGCCATCCGCAAGCCGGTGTCCAAGGTGATCGCGGTCGGCGACCCGCCGCGCCCGATGGAGCTCATCGACGAGGCGCGGCGCACGTTCGACGGTCGGGCGGGCGCGACGGTCTCGCACCCGCGGTTCCTCGAGTTCGTCGCGCCCGGCGTGTCCAAGGGCCGCGCCGTCGCCTGGCTCGCCCGGCGGGCGGGCGTCCCGATGGGCCAGGTGATGGCGGTCGGCGACGCGCTCAACGACATCGAGATGATCGGCGACGCCGGGCACGGGGCGGCGATGGCCACGGCACCCGGCGTCGTCCGCGCCGCGGGCCGCTACGTCGCCGCGCCGGTCGAGGACGACGGGGTCGGCGCGCTCATCGAGGCGCTGGTGCTGGCGCCCGAGGCCGACGCCGTCCGCAGCGGCGAGCGCCTCGCGGCCGCGGCTCGGGCCGGCCTCGACGCGGTCCCGCCGGACGGGGGAGATCCCTCGATCGCCGGCACGACGTCGGTGCGATGACCCGGATCCTTCCCGACGGCGACGCGGCGCGCGCCGAGGCCGTCGAGCTGCTCCGCTCGGGCCGGATCGTCGCGATCCCGACCGACACGGTCTACGGGATCGCGGCGGACCTCGCGCTGCCCGACGCGATCGAGCGGCTGTTCGCGGCCAAGCGACGACCGCCCGAGAAGGCGGTCGCGGTGCTGCTGACCGACGCGGACCAGGCGTGGTCCCTCGGGATCGCGTCCCCGGCGGCGTCGCTCCTCGCCGATCGGTTCTGGCCCGGCGGCCTCACGCTCGTGCTGCCGGTGCGCCCGGACGCGCGGCTGCCGCGGGTCCTGGCCGCCGGAACCCCCACGATCGGCGTCCGGGTGCCCGACCACCCGGCGCCGCGCGCGCTGGCCGCCGCGCTGGGCCCGCTCCCCACGACCTCCGCGAACCTGTCCGGGATGCCCGATGCGCGCGACGCGGCGCGAGGTCGCCGCCGCGCTCGGCGACGCGGTCGCGCCTGGTCATCGACGGCGGCCCGATCCGGGGCGGTCCGGGCTCGACCGTCGTCGACTGCACGACCGATCGCCCCGCGATCCTGCGATCGGGGGCGATCGATCCGGGTGCGCTGGGGGCGGCGCTCGACGAGGCCGGGATCCCGCACGCCATCTGAGTGACGCGTGCGTCAGCGGCCGAGCCGCTGCCAGGTCAGGTACTCGGGGGCCGACCACGGGAGCTCGTGCCCCTCGCCGGTCGCCACGTCGATCGACCAGATCTTGCCGTCCTCGACGCCGTCGTCGTGGTAGACCGCGAACACGGTCTTGCCGTCGGGAGCGATGTAGCTGGTCGCGCCGCCGCTGTCCTGGATGCGGGTCGGTCCGATCGCCCGGTCCGGCCCGACGCCGTCGGCCGGCACGAGCGTGAGGGTGAAGGGCCCGTCCGCCGCCCAGCGGTTGGCGAGGATCGTCTTGCCGTCGGGCATGAACTTCGGGACCTGCCACAGGAGGTTGTCGTTGTCGACGGTGGTCACGAGGACGTCCTGGCGCGTGTCGAGGTCGAAGACGCGCAGGTTCCCCCCGGTCCCGAGGCCGTCGTCCCAGGTCGCATACACGAAGCGATTGCCGTCCGGCGACAGCGCCGGATCGTTGATCGCGGACGCGGACACGGCGAGCGGGACCAGTGCGCTCGGATCGGCCGGGTCCATGAGCAGGAACTGCGAGTTGTGGGTGTCGTCCGTTCGGACGATCAGCTCGTCGCGACCGAATGGCATCGAGGCGTTGCCGAGGTCCCGCCCGGCTCGCAGCGTGCGCGGCGCGCCACCGGCCGGATCGATGAGCAGGATGACCTCCGTCAGGTCCGGGTCGCCACCCATCGCGACGATGGTCTTGCCGTCCGCCGACCACTCGATCGTCTGCAGGTCGTAGCCGGTCGAGTCGAACGCGCGGTGGGCGCCGCGTGCCGTCGGCGTCGGCGACCCAGATGCCGGGCTCGTCGTTGATCCGGCGGAACATGAACGAGCGGCCGTCCGGCGCGAAGACCGGGGCCTCGTCGAGGGCGTCACCGCTCAGCAGGGCCTTGGTCTGTCCGGTCTCGAGGTCGACGGCGAGGATCTCGCCATCGCCGCTGCTGACCAGGATCGGACCCGTTGTTCGCCGGACCGAAGGGCGGCGGCGCCGGGGCGGGCCGGGAGCCGACGATCAGCGCGACGGCGACGCTGGCCAGGACGATGAGCATCGCGGCGACCACGATCGGCCGCCAGGGGACCTGCCTGACCTGGTTCGGTGCGGGCGATGACGCCCATGGGGATCCACCTTTCGAGGGCGCTCCAGGCGGGCCGCTGCCGCGTGCGGGCGGACTGCCGGAGCATGTCGTCGAAGTAGTCGGGGACCCGGGCCGGCGCGAGCTCGTCCATGAGCTGCGGCAGCTGGGTCTCGATGCGGTCGAAGGCGGTCATGCGGGCTGCCCTCCGGCCGCTGGGGTCCGCGCCGGCTCGAGGTCGCCGTTGATCGTGGCGCGCATCTCGCCGAGGCCGCGATGGAGCCGGGACTTCGCGGTCCCGACGGGGATGTCGAGCGCCGCGGCCACGTCGGTCAGCGGCAGCCCGAGGTAGAAGTGCAGGACGAGGACCGCGCGCGCCTCGGGTCGCAGCCGCTTCAGGGCGTCGTCGAGGAGCTCGCGGTCGGCGATGAGCGAGGCCATGTCGCTGATCGCCGGTCCGTCGACCGGTGACAGCTCGACCTCGATGACTCGCCGGCCGCGCCGGCGGATGATGTCGATGCAGGCTCGGAACACCAGGCGGTGCAGCCACGCCTCGAAGCGATCCGGATCGCGGAGGGTGGGCAGCGAGCGCCAGGCGCCGATGAATCCCTCCTGGACCGCGTCTCGCGCGAGCTCGGGGTCCCGGAGGATCAGGCGGGCCGCCGCGTCCAGCCGCGCGACGAGCCGGCCGGCGAGCACGCGCGAAGGCGTCATGATCGCCTCGCATTGCCCGCTCGACGAGCTCTCGCTGGTCCACGACCACCCTCGGTGACGGCGCGGCAGTGTGTCGCGCTCGCATCGTATGTCGCCCGGAATCCAAAAAGGGTTCCCATCGGCCGTCGTTCGCCCCGTCACGAGCGCGCATCGTGGGCGTCCTGACGAATGCCATGTCCGCCTCGAGGCGTCGGCGCGTGGGACAATGGGGTGCCCCGAGCCCGCGCCCGACTCGCCAGGAGGTTCGCCCGTGTCCGACGCCATCGCCTCGCCGGAGACCTCCGTCCCCACCGGGACGCGCTCGCCCGCCGCGCCGGCCGCGGCCTGGGCCTCGATCTCGGACCTCGACCCCGAGCTGTGGTCGGCGATGGAGGCCGAGCGCCACCGCCAGGCGGACAAGATCGAGCTGATCGCGAGCGAGAACTACGTGTACGCGGCGGTGCTCGAGGCGCAGGGCTCGTGGCTCACCAACAAGTACGCCGAGGGCCTGCCGGGCAAGCGCTACTACGGTGGCTGCGAGTACGTGGACATCGCCGAGAACCTCGCCCGCGACCGGGCGCTGGCGCTGTTCCCCGGATCGGACCACGTCAACGTCCAGCCGCACTCGGGCGCCCAGGCCAACATGGCCGCCTACTTCGCGGTCCTGCAGCCGGGTGACCGGATCCTCGGCATGAACCTCGCCCACGGCGGGCACCTGACCCACGGCTCGCCGGTCAACTTCTCGGGGCGGCTGTACGAGGTGCACGCGTACGGCGTGACCCGCGAGGAGGAGCGGATCGACTACGACGCGCTGGCCGCGCAGGCGGCGGAGGTGCGGCCGAAGGTCGTGGTGGCCGGGGCGTCCGCCTACCCGCGGACCTGGGACTTCGAGCGGATGGCGGCCATCGCCCACGACGTCGGCGCGCTGCTGTTCGTGGACATGGCCCACGTCGCCGGGCTGGTCGCGGCCGGGCTCCACCCCAGCCCGTTCCCCCACGCGGACCTCGTCACGACCACCACCCACAAGACCCTGCGCGGACCCCGGGGCGGCGTGGTGTTCGCCCGGGCCGACCTGCCGGAGGGCGTCGAGCGCGCGGACTTCCCCGCGCTGGGCAAGAACACGCTCGCGCAGGCGATCGACAAGTCGGTGTTCCCCGGCGTCCAGGGCGGTCCGCTGATGCACGTCGTCGCGGCCAAGGCCGTCGCGTTCAAGCTGGCCGCCTCCGGCGAGTTCCGACGCGACCAGGCCCGGACCATCGAGAACGCCCGGGTGCTCGCCCAGACGCTCGCCGACGCCGGCGCGCGGCTCGTCAGCGGCGGCACCGACAACCACCTCGCGCTCGCCGACGTGACGCCGCTGGGCGTCACGGGTCGCGAGGCCGAGGCGCTCCTCGACGACGTCGGGATCACCGTCAACAAGAACGCCATCCCGTTCGACGCCAACCCGCCCAACATCGCGTCCGGCATCCGCGTCGGGACGCCGGCGACGACGACCCGCGGGATGGGACCCGCGGAGATGCGCCAGGTCGGCGGCTGGATCGTCGAGGCCATCCGCGGCCGCGATGACGCCGCCGTCCACGAGCGGATCCGGGCCGAGGTCCGCGACCTGGTCGCCGGCTTCCCCGTCCCGGGCCTCCCGCGGGGCGCCGACTGATCAGCCGATGCGCCTGATCGCGTCGTTCGGCGAGGTGCTCCCGCTCCTCGTCATCGCGTTCGCGTCCGCGGCGCTGATCTCGCTGCTCATCACGCCGCTCGTGCGCCGGCTGGCGATCCGCCTCGACAACGTCGATCTCCCGGATCACCGCCGCGTCAACAAGCGCCCGATCCCGCGCGGCGGGGGCATCGCCGTCGCCACCGCGTTCATCGTCGTGGCGATCGGCGTCCTGCTCGCCAACGAGCGCCTGGCGATCGTGACGATCCCGCGCTCGATCGGCGCGCCCGAGCTGTTCGGCCTCCTCGTCGGCGGCGCCGTGGCGACGATCCTGGGCGTCATCGACGACACGCTCCAGCTGCGCGCCCGGTGGCAGCTGCTGGGCCAGGTCGCGCTCGCGGTGCTGGCGGTGGTGGCGGGCATCACCGTGACCTTCATCAACAACCCGTTCGGCACCGGCAACATCGTGCTCGACGGTCCCTACGCCATCGGGTTCACGATGGTCTGGATCATCGGGATGATCAACAGCATCAACTTCATCGACGGCCTGGACGGGCTGTCGTCGGGGATCGCGCTGATCGCGGCCGTCACCCTCGGCCTGATCTCGATGACCACGGCGACCAACCAGCCGTTCATCGGCGTCCTGTGCTTCGCCCTGGCGGGGTCGCTGCTGGGCTTCCTGCGCTGGAACTTCCACCCGGCCACGATCTTCATCGGCACCAGCGGCGTGATGTTCGTCGGCTACACGCTGGCCCTGCTCTCGATCCTGGGCTCGGCCAAGGTCGCCGTCGCGCTGCTCGTCCTCGGCGTGCCGATCATCGACACCTTCTGGATCATCGTCCGCCGGCTGGCGACGGGACGCTCGCCGTTCACCCCGGACCGGGGCCACATCCACCACCGCCTGCTCGACCTCGGGCTGTCGCATGGCCAGACCGTGCTCGTGATCTACGGCATCTGCATCCTGCTGGCCGTCATGTCGTTCGTCCTGTCGGGGACCCAGCAGGCCTACGCGTTCATGGGCCTCGCGGTCGCCTTCGGGCTCGGGCTGTTCCTCCTGACCCGCGGCGAGAGCGCCGACGCCCTCGAGGCCGAGTCGTACGAGCCGGACCCGACTCGGCAGCCTTCGCCCGCGCCGTCCCAACCGCCGTCGACACCCGCCCAACCGGTGGCCGTGATGGCTCCCCAGGCGGAGCTGGAGCGCGGCCGGGCCGAGTCCGAGACGCCCGCCGGGTGAGCGCCGCCGATCCCCGTCCGAACGGCGGGGCGTCGACCGCCGCGAGAGGGCCCCGCACCACACCCGACCGCACCCATCCGCACCGGACCCCGGGGTGACCTTCGACCCGCAAGTCGGAGCCCCCGCCGATGCTAGGATCGGGCGGCCGGCCGGACGTCTGCGGACCGGCTCCGAGGGGTCATGCCGCCGCTTCTCCTGATCGTCCTGATCGCCGTCATCGTCGTCGTCGCGACGGTGGCGGTGGTGTTCTTCCAGCGCCGTCGCCGGCGGGCCGCCGAGGCCAGGATCGCGGCGGCGTCCGCGCCTGTCCCGATGCTGTCCGAGGACGACATCGCCTGGCGCATCGGCGTGCTCGGGACCGAGCGGCCGGGGCTCCTGGCGGCCTACTTCGAGGATGCCGAATCCGAGGCCGCTGCCGCGGCGGCGGCCGAGGTCGGGCGGCCCGCCCCCATCGAGGCTCCCCTCCGGCCCGCCGCACCCGACCCGCTGTTCACCGCGTTCGCGGCCGCGCGCCCGCCCGCGGCCGCCGACGACCTGCCGCTCGAGCTGGCGACGCCCGAGGAGCCGGATCTCCCCGAGCCGGTCGCGCCCGAGCCCATCGCGGCCGGTGCCCCCCTCACGCTCGGCGCCGCGATGGCCTCGCCGACGCCGCTCATGCCGCTGGCGCCCGCCGCGCCGAGACCCCCGGTCACCGACCTCACCCCCGTCACCCCGGGCAAGCCCGCCGGGCGCGCGGCCTCGACGCAGCCGAAGCAGCCCATCTCCCGGCGCTACCGGCTGTGGCGCGACTCCGCGACGGTCCTCCTGGGGGCGATCGTGGCCGTCCTGGTCGTCACGACCGTCGTCCCCGCCTTCAGCAGCGGCCCGCGCCCGTCGTCCGACGGCCTCGAGTCGTCCGCGGCCGTCGCCGTCGTGATCACCGAATCGCCGACCGAGGTCGAGGCGTCCACGGACATCGAGGCCTCGACCGCGCCCGGCGACCCCTCGCCGTCCGTCGCCGTCGCCCCCTCCGGCTCGCCCGCGCCGACGGCCGCGCCGACGGCCGCGCCGACCCCCAGGCCGACGCGCAAGCCGACGCCCAGGCCCACCCGCAAGCCGGAGGCCCGGTCGACCCCCCGGCCCACGCCGCGGCCGACGCCCCGGCCCACGCCCAGGCCGACCCCTCGCCCGACCCCGAAGCCCACGCCCAAGCCGACCCCGAAGCCGACCCCGATCCCGAAGCCGAACGCGCACATCTCGGCCAGCGCGAGCTGCACGTCGGAGGGCGGCAGCGTGTCGTTCTCGAGCTCGTCGACCGGGAAGATCAACAGCTACCTCTGGAACTTCGACGACGGGAGCACCTCCAGCGCGAAGAACCCGGGCAGCCACGCCTTCGGCAGCGACCCCTTCTACACCGTGACGCTCAAGGTGACGGGCCCTGGGGGCACCGACATCGCCACCAAGAAGATCACCATCCCGTGCTGAGTTGGAGAACCACGTGCGCCGAATCCTGAGCTCGTTGCTCGTCGCGCTCATCGTGAGCGCGGCGCTCCCGCTGACCGTCCTGGGCGCGACCCAGGCCTCAGGTGGGACCGCGACCACCAACGAGGACACGGGCGTCACGATCACGCTCACCGCGCGCGATCAGACCAACGGCCTGCCGATCACGCAGTTCTCGCCGGCGGCGGCCGCCCACGGCACCGTCGGGGCACCGGGACCGATCACCTGCGATTCGACCGGCCCCAAGCGCTGCCACTCGGACGTGCTCTACACGCCCGCGGCCAACTACAACGGCGCCGACCAGTTCAACTTCACGGCGACGGGTCCGGACGGTCCCGATACGGCGACGATCACCATCACGATCACCGCGGTCAACGACGCGCCCGCGTGCGTCGGTGACACCAGCACCGGCGACGAGGACACGGACCAGACGGGCACGGTCGGCTGCACCGACATCGACAGCGGCGCGCTGACCTACAGCAAGGTCGGCGGGCCCGCGCACGGCGCCGCCACGGTCAACGCCAACGGATCCTGGACCTACACGCCGGCCGCGAACTACAACGGCTCGGACAGCTTCACGTTCCGCGCCGGCGACGGCACCCTGTTCTCGGGCACCGTCACGATGTCGCTGACGATCCAGGCCGTGAACGACGCGCCCACCTGCGCCAACGACGCCAGCATCGGCGACAAGAACCAGCAGCAGACGGGCACGATCGTCTGCGCCGACGTCGACGACGCGAACCTCACGATCGCCAAGGTGTCGGGCCCCAGCCATGGCTCGGCCAACGTCGCGACCGACGGTGACTGGACGTACATGCCGGTCACGAGCTTCAGCGGCTCGGACGCGTTCACCTTCCGTGCGAGCGACGGCAACCTGAACTCGAGCAACGCCACGATGCAGCTCACGATCAGCGCGACGAACGCGGCGCCCGTGTGCGCCGACGATTCCAGCTCGGGCGACGAGGACCAGGACCAGTCCGGGACCATCACCTGCACCGACGGCGACGACGACGAGCTGACCTACACCAAGGTCGGCAGCCCCACGCATGGCACCGCCACCGTCGACGCCGACGGCTCGTGGACCTATCACCCCAACCCCGACTTCCACGGATCGGACAGCTTCACGTTCCGCGCCAACGACGGCAGCGTGAACTCGACCGCGGAGACGATGTCGATCACGGTCGACTCGGTCAACGACGCCCCGGACTGCGCGGACGACACCAGCTCGGGCGCCGAGGAGGCCGGCCAGTCGGGCAGCCTCGCCTGCACCGACGTCGACGGCGACGATCTGACCTTCACCAAGGTCGGCGACACGACGGACGGCACGTCGACGGTCGACGCCGACGGCGACTGGACCTACACCCCCGATCCGAACTTCTTCGGCTCGGACGACTTCACGTTCCGCGCCAACGACGGCACCGTGGACTCGAACACGGCGACCATGTCGATCACCGTCACCGGCACGAACGACGTGCCGGTGTGCGCGCCCGACACGCAGCTCGGGCGACGAGGACGTGAACCAGTCGGACACGATCACCTGCACCGACCTCGACGGCGACGATCTCGTCTACAGCAAGGTCACCGATCCCACCAACGGCAGCGTGACCGTCGACCCGAACGGCGACTGGACCTACGACCCCGACCCGAACTTCAACGGCGTCGACGACTTCACCTTCCGGGCCAGCGACGGCCTGGCGTTCTCGGGCACGGTGACGATGTCGATCACGGTCGACGCCGTGAACGACGCGCCGGTCTGCCGCCGCCGACTCCAGCTCCGGCGCCGAGGACGCGGACCAGAGCGGGCACGGTCCAGCTGCACGGACGTCGAGGGCGACGGCCTGACGTACAGCAAGGCCAGCGACCCGGCGGACGGCACGGCCACCGTCGACGCCAACGGCGACTGGACCTACAGCCCGGACCAGGACTTCCAACGGCACCGACAGCTTCACCTTCCGCGCCAACGACGGCGAACTGAACTCGAGCACGGCACACGATGTCGATCACGGTCACCCCGGTCAATGACCGCCCGGTGTGCGAGGACCTGCCGCTCACGACCGCGAAGAACGTGCCCGTGGGCGGGACGGTCTCGTGCACCGACGTCGAGAACGACACGCTCGACTTCCGGATCGGGGACTCGCCGGAGAAGGGGACCGTCAGCGCGTTCGACACCTCGAGCGGCGAGTTCACCTACACCCCGAACCTCAACACGTCGGGCGCCGACTCGTTCACCGTCATCGCCAACGACGGCCATCTCGACTCGGTGCCGGCCGCGCTCGTGGGCATCGGCGTCGACGACGAGGCGCCGACGTGCTCCGGGGACACCTCGTCCGCCAACGAGGACACCGTGCAGGCCGGCGACCTGGACTGCGACGACACGGACGGCGACACGCTGTTCTACGAGATCGTCGGCCAGCCGGCTCACGGCACGGCGGCCATCAACACGACGTCCGGCCACTGGACCTACACGCCGGACGCCGACTACAACGGCACCGACAGCTTCACGGCGGGCGCCTCGGACGGCGCCCTGTCGTCGAACGCGGCGACCATCGACGTGACCATCCTCGCCGTGAACGACGCCCCGGACTGCACCCCGGTCATCTCCAGCGGGGACGAGGAGGTGCCGCAGTCGGGCACGCGTCTCGTGCATCGACGTCGAGAACGACCCCATCACCTACGCCAAGGGCACCGGGCCGACCAAGGGCACCGCGGTCGTCGACACGGACGGCAACTGGACGTACACGCCCCTGGTGAACCGGACGGGAGCCGATGCGTTCACCTTCACGGCCTCCGACGACGCGCCGCTGACCTCGACGCCCGCGACGGTCTCGATCACCCTCGTCGACGTCAACGACCCGCCGGTCGCCAAGAACGACACGAAGCGGACCAACGCGACCACGACGACGACCGTCGTCGTGACCGCCAACGACTTCTCCGGGCCCGTCGTGAGCGGCGTGACCTCGGAGCCGGGCGACACCGTGAACGTCACGGCGGCCACGGGCGCGAGCAAGGGGATCCTGACGATCGCCGCCAACGGCAAGGGCGTGGTCTACGACCCGCGCGGCTGCGCGACCGGCGACGACACCTTCTCGTACGAGATCACCGACGGCCACGGCGCCACCGCCCATGCCTCGGTGTTCGTGACGATCGCCCGCCCCGGCACCAACGGCCTGTCCAAGAAGCCGATCACCGACACCCCGGCCGTCGCGTTCGTGACCGGGAGCACGATCGGGAGCACGACGCCGATGCGCCTCTCCTGGTGCGGCGCGCTCGCGAGCGGCAAGGTCAAGGCCTACAAGGTGGACCAGAGCACCAACGGCGGGTCCTCCTACAAGACCTTGCTCAAGGCGACCAAGAGCACGTCCACGATCCGAGCCCTCGGGCTGTCCACGCGCTACCGCTGGCGCGCCCAGACGACCGACACCAAGGACCGCAAGAGCGCCCTCCGCACGTCGCTCGTCTCACGCCTCGCCCGGACCGAGGACGGCAGCTCCGCGATCACGTACACCGGCGCCTGGCAGACGCACACGACCTCGAGCGCGTCCGGCGGGACGGAGCGATTCACGAGCACCGCCGGCGACTCGGCGACGCTGACCGTCGGATCGACCATCCGGGCCTTCGCGATCGTCGGCCCGCGCAGCTCGACCCGCGGCTCGTTCCAGGTCTACGTCGACAACGTTCTCGTGGCCACGGTGAGCGAGAAGGTGAGCGGCTCGACGCTCTACAAGCGAGTCCTGTACACGCGGAGCCTGACGCCCGGCACGTCCCACGTCATCAAGGTGGTCGCGAGCGGCAACGGCCGGGTGGACCTCGACGCGATCCTGACCCTCGGCAGCTAGCCGGGGGTCGGCTCGGCCCGATCGCCGCGCCGGGTCGGGCCCCTCCGCGTTTTCGAATCGCGAGGGGCCTCTGGTATAGTCGCCGCGCGGTGATGGGTCGCCCATGAACACCGGTTTCGGAGCGTATCTCGCACTCTTCTCCGAGATCGGAATGATCCTCCTGGTGACGTCCCTCGCCGGTGTGGCAGCGGGCTATTGGGTGGACCAACGGCTCGGGACCCTGCCGGTCTTCGTCCTCGTCGGCTTCCTCGCCGGAACGGGGATCGGGACGGTCGGGATCTACCGCTTGATCACACGGTTCCTGAAGCGGTTCGACTAAACCGGCCACGGAACGGGCACGGGAGAGCGTGGCCGAGGCCGCGCGGCTGCTTGGAGGAAACGTGACGGGCGACACGGCGCAGCAGAAGCGCGGTATCAGCAACCCCGTTGCCATCGGGCTGTTGCTGATCTTCGTGCTCGTCGTCGACGTGCTCGCGTTCCTGGTGTTCCCGCCGTTCGAGAAGGAGCCGGCCGAGGGCGTCGACCCGAGCGTCTGCGAGTTCCCCGTCTGCTTCATCAACGGCAACCTCGAGCTCCCGGCGCCGCACGTGGTCTGGGTCGCCGGCGGCGCCGCTCCGAGCACCGAGCTGCTGACGTTCCAGGTCAGCCTGACCTCGTCGCTGATCACGATGTTCATCATCACGGTCCTCGTGATCGTCGCCCTGTGGGCGCTCAGTCGCGGCCGCAGGATGTCGCCGGGGGCCGGCCAGAACGCGATCGAGCACGTGTACGAGCTGCTCGAGAACTTCGGCACGTCCCTGGGCGGACCCCAGGCGAAGCCCTACATCGGGTTGTTCGCCGGGTTCTTCCTGCTGATCCTGTTCTTCAACTGGAGCGGCCTCATCCCGCCGATCGGGAAGGTCGATGAGCTCCGCGCGCCCACCAGCGACATCAACGTCACGATCGGCCTCGCCCTGGTCGCGTTCGTGTTCATCGAGTACCAGGGCTTCAAGCACCTGGGCGTCGGCTACCTCGGCAAGTTCTTCCCGTTCGGGGAGTTCAAGAACGGCATCGGCGCCGGGGCGATCGCCCTGTTCGTCGGGCTGACCGAGCTGCTGCTCGAGTTCGTCAAGCCCGTGACGCTGTCCATGCGACTCTTCGGCAACATCTACGGCGGCGAGGTCGCGCTGGGCGTCCTGACCGCCCTGACCCTGGCGATCATCCCGATGGCGATGCTGGCCCTCGAGGTGCTGCTCAACGCCGTGCAGGCGCTCATCTTCGCCACCCTGACCCTCATGTTCACGATCGTCGCGATCGAGGGCCACGGGCAGGAGCACGAGGCGGCGGAATCCGCCGAAGGCACCATCCATGCCGTCGAAGCGGCGGCGCACTGACCACCCGACCTCGGGACCAAGACCGGGTCATGAGCCCGGACCACGGAGGGAACACGGAACATGGAAAACATCGGCGCCCTCGCGGCCCTCGGCGTGATCGGACCGGGCATCGGCATCGGGATCCTCGCCGGCCTGGCCGCCAGCGCGATGGGTCGCAACCCCGATGCGGCCGGTGAGATCCGCGGCCTCGCGATCATCCTCGCGGCGTTCGCCGAAGGTCTCGGCGTGCTCGCGGTCGTCGTCGGCCTGCTCGCGATCTTCATCAAGCCCACCATCTGATCTTCGGGACACGGTGACCCACATGGACGCCCTCGCCCTCGCCGGGGAGGTCTTGCGCCAGGTCGCCCTGCCGGCGGCGGAGGGGACCGAGCCGGCGAAGTTCCAGATCAACCTGTTCTGGATCATCGTCGCCGCGGCGAACTTCGTCGTCTTCTTCCTGATCGTCCAGCGGATCGCGTTCGGGGGCCTGGTCAAGACCCTCAACGACCGGCGGGCCCGCATCGAGCAGGGCCTCAAGGACGCCGAGCAGGCGCGACGCGATCGCGAAGCGGCCGAGCAGGAGCGGCAGGCGACCCTCCAGGAAGCCCGGCGCGAGGCCAACGACATCCTGAACCGAGCCCAGAAGGTCGCGGCCGAGTCCCGCGAACAGGAGGTCGCCGCCACCCGCGAGGAGATCGCCCGGCTGCGCGAACGCGCGACGAGCGAGATCGAGGCGGAGCGGCAGCGCGCCGTCGCGGAGCTCCGGGGCGAGGTCACCGACCTCGCGCTGCTGGCCGCCGGCCGCGTCGTCGGCGAGTCGATGACCGGCGAGCGCCAGCACCGGCTCGTGGCCGAGTTCCTCGCGGACTCGGGCGGCGGTTCCGCCGGCTGATGGTGAACGGCTGATGGCCCGCCCGACCACCGGCGCCCGGCGCTACGCGGAGGCGGCCTTCGAGGTCGCCCTGCGGGACGACGAGCTCGACGGCTGGCGCGACGACCTCGCGCTGGCCGCGGACATGCTCGGCCGGCCCGAGGTCGAGCCCGTCATCGACAGCCCGGCCATCCCCACGGCGCAGCGCCTGGCGGCGGTGGACAAGCTGCTCGGCGGCCGGATCCGGCCCGGGGCCCTCCGGCTCGTGAGCCTGCTCGTCGAGCGCGGCCGCGTGCGCGAGCTCGCGCGCGTGAGCGAGCAGTACCAGCGCCAGCTGAACGCCCATCGCGGCATCGTCGTGGCCACGGTCACGAGCGCCGCACCACTCACCGACGACGAGAGCGCGGCCGTCCGCGCGCAGGTGGAGGCGATGGCCGGCTCGACGGTCGAGCTGCGCACCGCCGTCGATCCCGACCTGCTGGGCGGCGTGACCGTCCAGATCGGCGACCGGCTCGTCGATGCCTCCATCCGCGGCCGCCTCGAGCGGCTCCGCGACCAGCTCAACACCGGGGTCCGCCCCCGCTAGCCCCCGCCCGAACGGAGACGCCATGGCCATCCGGTCAGACGAGATCATCAGCATCATCAAGAGCCAGATCGAGTCGTTCGACGCGACCACCGAGACCCGCAGCGTCGGGACGGTGGTCGAGGTCGGCGACGGGATCGCGCAGATCTACGGCCTCGACGCGGCCCTCGCGTCCGAGATGCTGGAGTTCCCCGGCGGGGTGATGGGCCTGGCCCTGAACCTCGAGGAGGAGACGGTCGGCGCGGTCATCCTCGGCGATCCGTCCGCGATCAAGGAGGGCGACCAGGTCCGGACCACGGGCCGCGTCATCGAGGTGCCCGTCGGCGAGGCCCTGTTGGGCCGGGTCGTGGACCCGCTGGGCAACCCGCTCGACGGCAAGGGCGAGATCCCGCGGACCAAGACCCGTCCGGCCGAGCGCATCGCCCCGGGCGTCATCACCCGGCAGTCCGTCGACACTCCCGTCCAGACCGGCATCAAGGCCATCGACGCCCTGATCCCGATCGGCCGCGGCCAGCGCGAGCTGATCATCGGCGACCGCCAGACGGGCAAGACCGCGATCGCCATCGACACGATCATCAACCAGAAGGGCGGCGACCTCGTCTGCATCTACGTCGCGATCGGGCAGAAGCTGTCCACCGTGGCGCAGACCGTCGCGACGCTCGAGAAGTACGGCGCGATGGAGCACACGATCGTCGTGGTCGCCGGCGCCGAGGATCCCGCGCCGCTCCAGTACCTCGCCCCGTACGCCGGCGTGGCGATGGGCGAGGAGATCATGGAGAACGGCGTCAAGGTCGGCGACCGCGTGATCAAGGACGCCCTGTGCGTCTACGACGACCTCAGCAAGCACGCCTGGGCCTACCGCGAGATGTCGCTGCTGCTCCGCCGGCCGCCCGGCCGCGAGGCGTACCCGGGTGACGTGTTCTACCTCCACAGCCGCCTGCTCGAGCGCGCCGCGCGCATGAGCGACGAGAACGGCGGCGGCTCGCTGACGGCGCTGCCGATCATCGAGACCCAGGCCAACGACGTGTCGGCCTACATCCCGACCAACGTGATCTCGATCACCGACGGCCAGATCTTCCTCGAGACCGACCTGTTCAACGCCGGCCAGCGGCCGGCCATGAACATCGGCATCTCGGTCTCGCGCGTCGGTTCCGCCGCGCAGACCAAGGCCATGAAGAAGGTCGCCGGTCCGCTCAAGCTCGACCTCGCCCAGTACCGCGCGCTGGCGGCCTTCGCCCAGTTCGCGAGCGACCTGGACAAGGCGACCCGCGACCAGCTCAACCGGGGCGAGAAGCTGTCCGAGATCGTCAAGCAGCCGCAGTACCAGCCGCTGCCGGTCGAGAAGCAGGTCGCGATCCTGGTCGCCGCCACCAGCGGCAAGCTCGACGACGTCCCCACGCCCCGCGTCAAGGACTTCGAGACCGGGCTGTACCGGTTCCTCGAGACCGAGAAGCCCGAGATCCTCACCGACCTGGGCAAGACCAAGGCCCTGACCGACGAGCAGACGGCGGCCCTCGAGTCCGCCATCGACGACTTCAAGACGTCGTTCCTGGCGTAACGCGCCATGGCTAGTCAGCGCGAGATCCGCCGCCGCATCAATTCGGCGCGGAACATCAAGCAGATCACGCGGGCGATGCAGTTCGTCGCGGCCTCCAAGCTGCGACGGGCGCAGGACTCCGTGCTGGCCGCCCGGCCGTACCGCGACACCCTCGACGAGGTCATCGCCGACCTCGCGACCGTGCTCAGCGGCGAGGACCATCCGCTGCTCGCCGAGCGCGACCTCGCGCAGGCGCACGACCGGCTGATCGTGATCATCACCAGCGACCGCGGCCTGGCCGGGGCGCTCAACACCAACACGGTCCGCTTCATCGCCCGCGAGATCACGACCCACCCGGGCGACCTCAAGGTCGCCACGGTCGGCCGCAAGGGCCGCGACGCGATGCGCCGCGCCCGGGTCCCGATCGCCGCCCACTTCGAGGGCTTCGGCGACCGGCCCACGTTCGCCGACGTCCTGCCGCTCGCGCGCCTCATCACCGACGACTACGTCGCGGGGTCCTACGACCGCGTGGACGTCGTCTACTCCCGGTTCGTGTCCACCCTCGTCCAGAAGCCCGTCCTCGACCAGCTGCTCCCCGTGGAGCCGGCCGAGGACACGTCGGGCATCCCCGGCAACCAGTTCCTGTTCGAGCCCAACCCCGCGGACTTCCTGCGGGCGCTCCTGCCGCGCTACATCGCGACCCGCCTCTACCAGGCGGTGCTCGAGTCGAAGGCGAGCGAGGAGTCGTCCCGGATGGTCGCGATGAAGAACGCCACCGAGAACGCCCAGGAGCTCATCGAGGACCTGACGCTCTCGTACAACAAGGTCCGTCAGGCCAACATCACTCGCGAGATGGTCGAGATCGCGAGCGGCGCCCAGGCCCGCTAGGCCGGCGCAGAGGAGGCACTCCCCACCATGGCGACCGCCGCGCCGTCCGCGAACGGCCGGGTGATCCAGATCACCGGGCCCGTCGTCGACATCGAGTTTCCCGCCGGGCACCTGCCCGCGATCTTCAACGCCGTCGAGATCCTGCGCGAGGGCGAGCGCCCGCTCGTGTGCGAGGTGCAGCAGCACCTGGGCAACAACTGGGTCCGCGCCGTCGCCATGACGACGACCGACGGCCTCGCCCGCGGGACCGAGGTCCGCGACACCGGCGCCGCGATCACCGTGCCGGTGGGCGACGTGACGCTCGGGCGCGTGTTCGACGTGCTCGGCCACGCCATCGACGGCAAGGGCGACGTGAAGGCCGACAAGATGCTGCCGATCCACCGGGCGCCGCCCGCGTTCGAGGACCAGACGACCGAGATCGAGGTGTTCGAGACCGGCCTCAAGGTCATCGACCTGATCTGCCCGTTCAAGAAGGGCGGCAAGATCGGCATCTTCGGCGGCGCCGGCGTCGGCAAGACGGTCATCATCCAGGAGCTCATCAACAACGTCGCCACCAAGCACTCGGGCGTGTCGGTGTTCGCCGGCGTGGGCGAGCGCTCGCGCGAGGGCAACGACCTCATCCACGAGATGACCGAGTCGGGCGTCATCAAGAGCACGGCGTTCGTGTTCGGCCAGATGAACGAGCCCCCCGGCGCCCGCCAGCGGGTCGGCCTGACGGGCCTGACGATGGCCGAGTACTTCCGCGACGAGGAGGGCCGCGACGTCCTCCTGTTCATCGACAACATCTTCCGCTTCACGCAGGCGGGCTCCGAGGTGTCGGCGCTGCTCGGCCGGATGCCGTCGGCCGTCGGCTACCAGCCGAACCTGGCCACCGAGATGGCCGGCCTCCAGGAGCGGATCACGTCGACCCGCAAGGGCTCGATCACGTCCCTCCAGGCGGTGTTCGTCCCGGCCGACGACTACACGGACCCGGCCCCGGCGACGACGTTCGCCCACCTCGACTCGACGATCCGCCTCGAGCGCTCGATCGCCGAGCTCGGCATCTACCCGGCGGTGGACCCGCTGACCTCGACCTCGCGCGTCCTCGACCCGCTCGTCGTCGGCAACGACCACTACGACGTGGCCCAGGAGACCAAGCGCGTCCTGCAGCGCTACCGCGACCTCCAGGACATCATCGCGATCCTCGGCATCGACGAGCTGTCCGAGGAGGACAAGGCGACCGTCGCCCGCGCGCGGCGCCTGCAGCGCTTCATGAGCCAGCCGTTCACGGTCGCCCAGGTCTTCACGGGCCGCGAGGGCAAGTACGTGTCGATCAAGGACACGGTCGCCTCGTTCAAGGAGATCCTCGAGGGCAAGACCGACACGCTGCCCGAGCAGGCGTTCTTCCTCGCCGGCACCCTCGACGACGTCCGCGAGAACGCGGCCAAGCTCGAGGGGTGATGGCGTGGTCTTCGCCTCCGCTCTCGCCTCCGCCCGGGCGTTCCAGCGCCGGCGGCTGCTTGCGTGCGCCTCGGCGCCTGAGATCGCACCGCCTTCCGGCCGGCTACGCGGAGGCGGGTTCTGCCTTCTTCCCCACGAGTACGCCACGCTTCCGGGCGCGTCGATCTCGGCGAGAAGGGATTGGGGGCGCTGGCCAACGGCCGCGTAGGCGGCTGGATGGCCGGCGATCTTCGGACGCGAAGCGGACACGCAATCGGCCGGACAACCAGCCGCCGAGAGCGGCCGCGTGATGGGGGCACGCCGATGACGTTGCATCTCGAGATCGTCACGCCGGAGCGGCTGGCGTACGAGGACGATGTGGATATGGTGCTGGTCCCGGGCGCCGACGGTGAGCTGGGGATCCTGCCGCACCACGCGCCGCTGGTCAGCCTCCTCGGCGTCGGCGAGCTGCGGATCCGCAAGGGCGGTGAGGAGGAGAGCTTCGCCATCGCGGGCGGGTTCCTCCAGGTGCGGCCCGACAAGGTCGTCGTGATGGCGGAGACCGCGGACCTGGCGTCCGAGATCGACCTCGAGCGGGCCCAGGAGGCCCGGCGCGAGGCGGAGCGAGCGCTGGAGTCCGGCTACGTCGAGGGCGCGGACCTGTCCGCCGCGCGTGCCCAGCTGCAGTCGGCCCTGCTCCGGATCCGCGTGGCGGAGCGGCGGCACCGCGAGGGCCCCCGGCGCGGGGCCTAGCTCATGGCCGACGCCAAGCCGTTCCACTGGGAGTTCACTCCCGAGGTCCCGCCGCCGGAGGCGTTCCGCATCGAGGGCGGCCGGCCGCTGCGCGGCACGGTCCACGTCAGCGGCGCCAAGAACGCGGCGCTGAAGCTGCTGGCCGCCGCGACCCTCACGGGCGAGCGCTGCCGGTTCGAGAACGTGCCCGAGATCGAGGACGTCCGCGTGATGGCCGAGGTCCTGAACGACCTCGGCGTGGTCGTCGACCACCCGGCCGAGGGCGTGTACGAGGTCGCCGCGGGCGACGTCGACTGGCTGTTCGTGCCGCTCGAGGCGGCGGCCAAGATGCGCGCCTCGTTCATGCTGCTGGGGCCGCTCCTGTCGCGCTTCGGGCGGGTGATCATCAGCAACCCGGGCGGGGACCGGATCGGGCGCCGGCCGGTGAACCTGCACGTCGACGCGATGCGCGCGCTGGGCGCCGAGATCGCCTATCGCGACGGCTACTACTTCGCCCAGGCCCCGGGCCGCCTCCACGGCGGCGAGGTGACCTTCCCGTTCGTCACGGTGATGGGCACGGAGAACGCGATGCTGGCGGCGTCCCTCGCCGACGGCCACACGGTCATCCGGCCGGCCGCGCAGGAACCCGAGGTCGACGACCTGATCGAGTTCCTGCGCAAGATGGGCGCCGACGTGAAGCGGACCAGCCCCGACACGATCGAGGTCCACGGCAAGCGGCGGCTGCGCGGCGCCAACCACACCGTCATCTCGGACCGGATCGAGACGGGCACGTTCCTGGTCGCGGCCGCCGTGACCGGCGGCAAGATCACGCTCGAGAACGCCCCGTGCGAGCACGTCGAGTCGCTCGTGGAGCTGCTGGGGCGGGTGGGGGTCCCGGTCGCCTGCGGGCAGCGCTCGATCGAGATCGACGCCACCGGGCTGCGCCCGGGCGACCTGCGCCCGTGCGACATCGAGACCGCCCCCTACCCGGGCCTCGCGACGGACCTCCAGCCGCCCGCCTGCGTCCTGCTGACCCAGGCCGACGGCACGTCGCGCGTGCACGAGGCGATCTTCGAGGACCGGCTCGAGTGGCTCGCCGAGCTGAGCAAGCTCGGGGCGCGGGTGGAGATCGCCGACCCCCACCACGCGGCGATCCTCGGCCCCGCGACCCTGCGCGGCGGCGAGGCGGACATCTCCGACCTGCGCGCCGGCGCCTCGCTGATCCTGGCCGCGCTGGCCGCGGACGGCACCTCGCTGATCCACGGCGCGCACCACGTTCAGCGGGGGTATGAGAACATCGACCGCAAGTTCCAGCAGCTGGGTGCGAGCATCACCCGTTCGGCCGACATGGCCTGACCGCCCGGCGACGACGGCCCAGTCGCCGCCCGGCGCCCGAACCCTGTCATCCAACCTCGCCGGCCGCCCGCCCGGGCGACCGCGCCACCGGGAGTAGCATTCAGCGCCGTCATGAAGATTGGAATCGACCTCGGCACCGCGAACGTCATCGTCTACGTCAAGGGCAAGGGAATCGTGATCACCGAGCCCTCCGTCGTCGCGGTCGGCGAGGACAACCGGATCGTCGCCGTGGGCGAGGAAGCCCGCGAGATGATCGGCCGCACGCCCGGCAACATCCAGGCCATCCGGCCGATGAAGGACGGCGTGATCGCCGACTACGTCATCACCGAGGCCATGCTCCGCTTCTTCATCGGGAAGGCGACCAAGGGTCGCATCGGCGTCGGCCGGCCCGAGGTCATGATCAGCGTCCCCGCGGGCGTCACGTCCGTCGAGAAGCGCGCGGTCCGCGATGCGGCCCTCAAGGCGGGCGCCAAGGAGGCGTTCCTGATCGAGGAGCCGCTGGCGGCGGCGATCGGCGCCAACGTGCCGATCAGCGGGCCGTCCGGGAACATGATCATCGACATCGGCGGCGGCACGTCCGAGATCGCGGTCATCGCGCTCGGCGGCATCGTCGTCTCGAACAGCCTGCGCGTCGGCGGCAACAAGTTCGACGAGGCGATCGCGACCTACATCCGCAAGAAGTACAACCTCATGGTCGGCGAGCGGACGGCGGAGGAGGTCAAGATCGCGATCGGGGCCGCGCTGCCGCTGGAGCGCGAGCTCACGATGGAGGTCCGCGGCCGCGACCTGATCGCCGGCCTGCCGCGCACGATCCCGATCACCTCGTCGGAGGTCATGGAGGCGATCGAGGTCCCGCTCCAGCAGCTGGTCGCCGCGGTGCGCACCGTGCTCGAGCAGACGCCGCCCGAGCTGTCCTCGGACATCATCGACAAGGGCATGGTCATGTCCGGCGGCGGCTCGCTGCTGCGCAACATCGACAAGCTGCTGACCCAGGTGACCGGCGTCCCGTGCCACGTCGCCGAGAACAGCCTCAACTGCGTCGCCCTCGGCACCGGCCTCGCGCTCGAGCACTTCGACTTCTTCAAGAAGTCCCTGGTGCAGCAGATCTAGTGACCCCGGGCGGACCACCGCGACGATGAACGCGTTCGTCGACCTCCACTGCCACACGAGCGCATCGTTCGACAGCCTGGCGAGCCCCGAGAGCGTGGTCCGCGCGGCCTCGACCCGCGGGCTCACCCACCTCGCGATCACCGACCATGACCGGATCGACGGCGCGCTGCGCGCGCGCGAGGCGGCGCCCAGCGGGCTGACGGTCATCGTGGGCGAGGAGATCAAGACCGCCGACGGCGACCTGATCGCGCTGTTCCTGGACCGCGCGATCGCCCCCGGCAGCACGGCGCGCGACACCATCGCCGAGGTCCGCGCGCAGGGCGGCCTGGTCGGGATCCCGCACCCGTTCGACCGCTTCCGGGGCTCGCTGCTCAAGGACCCCCGGCTGGAGGCGATCGCGCCGCTGGTCGACTGGGTGGAGGCGCACAACGCCCGGATCGTGGGCGGGTCCGGCAACGAGCAGGCGGCGGCGTTCGCGCTCGAGATGGGCCTGCCCGGCGTCGCCGTGTCCGACGCCCACAGCGTGATGGAGGTCGGCGTGGCCTACACGACGCTCGAGGGCAATCCGTCGACCGCCGAAGGGTTGATGGCAGCCCTGACCAACGTCTCGCTTGTCCCCGGCCGTGCCTCGTATATCGTCCGGACCCTCACGCCGATTGCCAAGCTCGTCAATCGCGCCCGGGGGAACAGGCGGGTCGTTCACAGCCCGCCCGGGGACCCGGGTGCCAGCTCATGAGTGAACCGCCCGTGTCCGACGCCGACGCCACCGCCCCCTCGATCCCCGCCAACCCGCTCGCCCGGAAGGGCGGCTCGACCCGCGTGCCGCGGCCGGCCTCGTCCGACGGCAACGGCGGCGACGACGGCGGGCAGATCTCGCTCGGCGAGCGCCTCCGCCAGCCGCGCACGATCATCTCGCTCGGCGTCCCGCTGGTCCTGCTGGTCCTGGTCTTCCGGGTCGCGCTCAACGTCGACTTCGCGGAGCTCGCGAACAGCGTGGCCAGCGCCAACAAGCTGCTCCTGATCGCCTCCTTCCTCGTGTTCTACGCCGGGTTCCCCATCCGCGGCATGCGCTGGGCGCTCCTGCTGAAGGGCGCCGGCATGCGCGTCGGGACCAAGGACGCGACCGAGATCCTGTTCCTGTCGTGGACGGTGAACTGCCTGGTCCCGGCCAAGCTCGGCGACCTGTACCGCGCCTTCCTGCTCAAGATCAACGCCGACGTGTCCGGCTCCCGCACCCTGGGCACGATCTTCATCGAGCGGATCTTCGACCTGTTCGCGATCGCGATCCTGGGCCTCCTTGCCGGGTTCTGGAGCTTCCGGACCGGCTTCCCGCCCGAGATCCAGTTCGTGGCCGTGCTGGGCATCGGCGTCATCGTCGTGCTCGCCGGGTTCCTGCTCCTCGTGCGCAACTTCGGCCGCGCGATCCTCGGCAAGCTCCCGCTTCCCGCCCGGGCGCTCGAGTTCTACGACCGGTTCGAGGAGGGCCTGTTCTCGATCAACCGGCGGACCCTCGGACCCCTCGCGATCCTGACCGTCCTCATCTGGGTCACCGAGGGCCTGCGCCTCTGGCTGGTGATCCAGGCGCTGGGCCTCCCGGGCGTCTCGATGGGCATCTCCGGCGCGTTCTTCGTCGCCTTCATCGGGTCACTGCTCACCGCCGTCCCGCTCAGCCCGGCCGGCCTCGGCACGGTCGAGCTCGGGGTCGTCGGCGTGCTCACGCTGGCCTACGGGCTGCCCACCCAGGAGGCGACCACCATCGTCCTGGTGGACCGCCTGATCAGCGTGTTCTCGATCATCGTGATCGGCGCGATCCTGTACCTGGTGTCGCCGATCCGGCGTGGCGCGGGCCTCTCGCAGCCCATCGAGGCGGGCGCCCCGGCGACCTGATCCAGGCGTCCCGCCGGGCTCCGGACGGGACCTTCCGGGAGGGTCGATCGGGGCGGTCCTGCCGCCCCCTCGCGGGGTACCGGGACAGGGCCACCCGAACGGGTCACGCCTGCACCGCACGCGACCCCACCAGACCTCTCGGCGCCGCACGCGCCTCCGGAGGCGCGTCCCGTACGAACGGGTGATTGGGCCAACCGGGCGCGCATCCGACACTCCAATCGATCCCGCGCACCGGGCGCTGGAGCCTAGCCCAAGGCGAGCATGACGACCGAGAACGGCCGCGCGTTCAACGAATGGCTGCGAGCACAGCTCAAGGCCAAGAAGATGTCGCAGCGTCAACTGGCGCAGCAGTCGGGTGTCGACCATTCGACGATCTCCCGACTGATCCGGGGCGACCGGATGCCCTCCCTCGGCACGGCCACCAAGCTGGCCCGCGGGCTCCGCGAGATTCGCGACGACTCCGACACGTCCACCGCGCTCGGCGTGGTGTCCGTGGGGCCGCAGAACCCGACCGCACGCGTGGAGTACGCACTGCGGGCGGACGAGGCGCTCTCGGAGCCGCAGGTCCGGCAGATCATGGAGTACTACCTGGCAGTTCGGGTTCGCCGGTTCGCGCGCACCTACTCCAGCGTCGGGACCGCCGAGTCGGGCCCGAACGGGAACGGCTCCATGAGCTCCGGCTCGGTCTACGGCCGACCGAACGGCGTGGCCAGCGTGGCCGCCGCCCCCTCCGTCAGGGCCCTGCCGCCGCGCTACGGCATCCAGCGGCCGCCGCCGCGGCCTCCGACCCGTCCGGGTCGACCATAGAACACTTCCAGGGCACGACCTGAACGTCCCTCCACGTTCGGGTCTCGGGGACAGCGAACGCCGGTCTGCAGGGGCCGGCGTTCGCATTTCTGCCGCTCAGCCCCGCAAAGCGCTCCCCAACGGGCCGCCCGACCCTTGGCGCCGCCCCGCGCCGCCCTCTCCCGTATGCGTACCAGGATTGGCGGTGGTCGGATCCGCGTTGGCGGGCGGCCGTGTGAACCCTCGCAGACCTGTGGCGCATACATCGGGTGCTGGCGGGCCCCGCGGACCGTCACTGGCCCCCACGTTTCACGATCTGCGCACGCCTAAGCGTGGTGCGCATACGGTGTCGGCCGGCGGTCGATCGGGGCGACGCTAGCGCCCGGCGCCGTAGATCGAGATGACGCGACGCGGACCGGCGTCGAAGCGGTCGACGCAGGACCAACCCGGAGCGTCGATCGGCAACGAAGGCGTCCTCGGCCGGGTCCGCCGCAGGCTGCGCCGACCACGTCGTCGAACAGCGGGTCGCAGACGATGACGACGGGGATGACCGGCGTCCCGATGGCCTCGCCCGGCAATGGAGCGCACTCCCCGGTGCTCGAGCGGGAAGCGCAGCGGCGTTGGCGTTCTTGAACGCCGGGATGCCGACCAGCCGGATACGGCTCGCCGCCGACGCCGTCGATCGTTCGCGCGGCCGCCTGGTCGACGAGCCGCCAGCCCCCGTCGGGGGACATCGCCGGGGGCCACGCGACGACGCAGACGGCGACGAGCGCGATGCCGATGGCGGCGGCCAGGTAGCGCCCGGCCGCGACGGCGTCGCCGCCGGCTCCCGCGGGCCTGGCGACGCCCGCCAGCCGGGCGAGCCCCGCCCCGACCAGCGCGAGCACGAGCGGGTCGAGGAACGAGTGGTAGTGGTCGTTGGGGAGGCCCGGGGTGATCTGGGCGAGGCTCGGGGCGAACAGCGCGAGGGCGACGACCGACCACGCGATCGAGGCGGCCAGCCATGACGCGGCCCGCCGTCCGGTGCCCCGCTCGCCGAGGATCGCCAGCGCCGCGAGGGCGATCACGGCGACGACGGCGAGCACCGCGAGCAGCGGCCGGTCCGTGAGCACGCCGGACACCGGCCAGGCGACGGACCGCAGGCCGACGATCGAGATCCGGGCCAGCGCGCCGGACGCGGCGCTCCCGCCGCCGCCGCCGAGGTAGCCGAGGATCGCGCGCGTCTCCGCGAAGTCGTGCTGGAGCTCGGAGGCGAGCAGCGGCACGTAGCCGGCCGCGAGGATCGCGAGGCCGCCCGCGCCCGCGGCCACCAGCGGCCCGAGGCGCTCGTCACGGCGCCGCCGCCCTCGGACGTCGGCCAGCCACGCGACGAGGAGCGGCGGCACGACGACCACTCCGAGCACGTGGCACTGCATCACGACCATCGCGCCCAGCGCGGACAGCAGCCACCAGCGGGCGTGACGGGACCGGATCGCGTGGAGGGCCGCCGCGAACGCCACGGCCGAGCCCAGCGGGATCAGGTTCGGGTTCCAGATGAAGGTCGAGGCCTCGATGCCGGCGGGGGAGACCGCGGCGAGCACCGCGGCCGCGAGGCCGGCGACGGGACCGCCGATCAGGCGCGCCAGCCACCAGACGGCCGCGACCGCGCCGATCCCGAACAGCGCGATCTCGGTGGTGACCGCGACCGGGTCCGCGCCCGAGAGGAATGCCGCCGGTGCCAGCAGGTAGTAGTAGACGGCGCCGTGGTGGAACGTCCCGATCGACGTCTTCGGGCCCAGCAGCGGGACCTCGCCCCGATCGACGAGGCCCTGCAGCACGAGCATGTCGGTGCCCTGGTCCGCGTCCCACTGCCCCCGCTGGTCGAGGCCCGGGAGGCGGAGCAGGGCCGCGAGCGCGAGGATGGCGATCAGCAGCGCGACCTCGCGCCAGGAGGGTCGGGACGGGGCACGGGGCGGGATCTCGGTCGCGCTCACCCGGGCGCGTCCGCGCGACGGTCCGGGGCGCCGGCGGCGACATCGTCGAGCGTCGGGGCGTCGTCCTCGTCGTCCTCGTCATCCGCCGGAGCGCTGCGGCCCTTCGCGCTGGGCGTGTCGAAGGCCTCGGGCGGCAGGGCCGCGAGCGGGCGTCCCGCCACGAGGTCGCGGGCGCGCTCGAGGTTGACGAGGTCGTACCCCAGGTCCATGCCGGGCGTCTCGAGGATGCGGACGACGTGGTCGAGGTCGGGATGGGTCAGGACCCTGGCGAGCCCACGCGCGCCGATCAGGCCGGCGCCGAGGTGCTCGTGGCGATCCATGCGCGACCCACGCTCGGTGCGCGAGTCGTTGAGGTGGACGAGCCGCAGCCGCCCGAGGCCGATCGCCTGGTCGAACTCGGCGACGAGGGCGTCGACGCCGGCAGGCTCGTCCATCGCGTAGCCGGCGGCCCAGAGGTGGGCGACATCGAGGCACCAGGCGAACCGGTCGCGGTCGACGCCGGCCCCGACGATCGCCGACTCGATCCGGGCGAGCTCCTCGACGCTCGAGCCGATGCCGGAGCCGCCGCCCGTCCCGTTCTCGAGCACCACGAGGACGCCGGGGGCCGCCGTGCCCACGTCCGCGAGCACCCGGCACAGGCCCTTCGCCGAGCCGGCGGACGCCCGCCTCGAAGCCCGCGCCGCGATGCGACCCGAGGTGGACGTTGACGATCGCCGCGTCCCACGCGGCGGCGACGCGCAGCTCGTTGGCCAGGACGGCGCTGGAGCGCTCGTAGACGTCCGGATCTGGGCCGGCGAGGTTGACGAGGTACGGGGCGTGGACGACGAGCGGAGCGATCCCCGCCGCGGTCAGCCGCTCGCGGAACGCGGGCAGCTCGCGGGGGAGCGTCGGTCGCCGGCGCCACGCGGTCGGGTTGTCGGTGAACACCTGGACGGCGGTCGCGCCGATCTCGACCGCCCGGTCGGCGGCCTTGACCATGCCGTGACCGAGGGGGAGGTGGGCGCCGAGGCGCCGGCCGGTGGCGACCATTGGCCGGAAGCGTACCGGAGGGATCGGTGGCGCCACCTACACTGGCCGCGTGGATCCCGAGCTCCTGGCCGGCCTGCGGGCCATCGTCGACACGAACCGGCTCCGGATCGTCGCGCGGGTCGGGGCGCGGCCGGCGTCGATCGACGACCTCGCGATGGAGCTCCGCCAGTCGGTCCCGTCGGTGGCCCGCCAGGTCGAGGTCCTGCTGGCAGCCGGGATCGTCGAGCGCACGGGCGACCGCTTCGACACCCTGCGGGCACGCTGGGACCGGGTGGGGGAGCTTGCCCGGTCGCTCGCCACCCTCGAGGCCGACGCCGCGGGCGGCGCGCCGACCGGCCCCGACGGCGCCTGGCCGCACGAGGGTGCCTCGCTCGCCGAGACGCTGGAGCAGATGGACGCCTCGCCCGAGGACGCCAAGGTCCTTCGATCGTTCCTGGTCGACGGGCGGCTCGAGTCGATCCCGGTCCAGCAGCGGAAGCGCCAGGTGGTGCTCCGGTTCCTGCTCGAGCGCGTGTTCGCCGAGGACCGCGTGTACCCGGAGAAGGAGGTCAACCAGCGGCTCGCGCTGTTCCACCCGGACGTGGCCGCCCTGCGGCGATACCTCGTCGACGACGGCTACGTCACCCGCGAGGCCGGGCTGTACCGGCGGGCGATCCCGCAGCGGCTCGTGCCCGAGCGGCCGGAGGCCGAGGGCTAGCCCCGGCCCGCCTTCGACGAGCTCCGACGGTCGGGCGTGTAGTCGCCGCCCAGCATCGGCTCGATCAGCCCGTAGTCGCCGTCGCGCCGGCGGTAGAGGACGCAGATCCGCTCGTTCTCGGCGTTCACGAACACGTAGAAGTCGTGCCCGAGCTCCTCCATCGCCGCGACGGCGTCCTCTTCGAACATCGGCTCGATCGCGAACCGCTTGGTCTTGACGACCTGGCGCTCGTGGCCGGGCTCGGCGGTCCCGTCGGCGATCTTGCGCAGGATCGCCTTCTCCTGCTCCGGCCGGGCCCGGACCCGCGGCTTCTCCTTGTGGTCGATCGCCTGGCGCTCGACCTTGTCGACCACGGTGTCCAGCGCGGCCTGGTACGTGCCGCCCGCCGCGCGGCTGCGCAGGGTCCGCCCGTCCACGATCATCGTGACGTCGGCGATGTGGGCGTCGGCCGCGCTGCGGTGGGCCTCGTTCGACAGCTCGACCACGGCATCCGTCCGGTCGTCGAACAGCCGATCCAGTCGGGCGAACTTGCGCTCGGCGTACTGCCGGACGCGGTCGGGCACCTCGAGGTTCTTGCCCCTGACGATCGTCCTCACGGCACACCTCCCGGCGCGGACTCGGCACCTGGCTGCGGGGGCGACGGGCCGGCGGACCGGGCCCGCTGGGATATCGAGTATAGACGCGGATCGGTTCCGGACCGACCGGCGACCGGCGGCCGGAACATCGAGTGGCGCGTCAGGCACCGACGGCGCCATCGTCATCGACGGTGGCCGCCTACCGTTCCCGCGCCACCGCGATCGCGCTCACCGCCAGCGCGCCCGCGGCCAGGAGCGCGTCGCCCGCGGCGCCCAGCGTCGCGCCGGTCGTGACGACGTCGTCCACCAGCACGACCCATCGCCCGGCGATCGCGCGTCGAGCCTCCGGCCGGACCGCGAACGCCTCCGCCACGTTGGCCGCACGATGCCGCCGATCGAGGTGGTACTGCGCGGTCGTGGCCCGCGTCCGGTCCAGCGCCGGGATCCACGGCATCTCGAGCGGCGGCGCCGCGGCGGCCGCGATCAGCTCCGCCTGGTCGTAGCCGCGCTCGCGGCGACGAGACGCGTGGACGGGGATCGGGACGAGGAGGTCGCCGCCGGCGCTGGCCGCCCGCCACCGGCCAGCGAGCGCCTCGCCGATCGGCTGCGCCAGGCGTCGCTCGCCGGCGTACTTCAGGGCGTGGAGGGCCTTGCGGACGGTCCCGCTGAACGGCGCGCACCACTCGAGCTGGAGCAGCGGATCCGGCGGGCCGTCCGCGAGGCCGAGCGGCGTCCCGGCGGGCAGCGCGAGCCGGCTGTCGAACGCGCGGCGGCACGTCGGGCAGATCGGCGGTCCCTCGGCGCCGCAGCCCGGACAGATCGCGGGCAGCGCGAGGTCGAGCAGCCGATCGAGCGGCCTCAGGAGCGAGCTGACCATGCTCCGAGTTTGGCGGCGTCGACTTCACCGCCACTCACCTGGCGGTCTGCGCCGATCTCGGCCGCCAACCGTGCCTACCGTCCCTCGACGATCTCCAGGCGGTCGCCCACGACCGTCCCTGACGCGGCGATGGTGCCGACCGGGAGCTCCAGGACCCCGTCCGCGCCCCGGATCAGCGGCACGAGGCCGGTCCACGCGGCCAGCGACGGATGCACGGACCGCACGCGGCGCACCCCGCCGTCGTCGGGGCGAGTGACGAAGACGGCGTCGATCGGGAACCGCATGAACATCATGTGGATCCCGTTGCTGGCCGGCAGCCACAGGCCCTCGCCGGCCGGCAGCGCCTGCCGGCCCATGAGGCCCTTGAACTTGCCCCACAGCGAGCCGGCCGTCTCCAGCCGCTCGGCGAGCAGGGTCGATCGGTCCAGGTTCCGCGCGACGCCGCCGGCGCGCGCGGAGGCCTCGGACCCTCCCGACGTCACCGAAGAGGCTACGTCTTGAGGTTGATCATGATCAGGATGATCGCCGGGCCAAGGATGACGATGAACAGCGACGGGAAGATGCACCCGACGAGCGGGAACAGCATCTTGATCGGCGCCTTCGCCGCCATCTCCTCGGCGCGCTGCCGGCGCTCGATGCGCAGCTGCTCCGACTGGACCTGGAGCACCTTGCTGATCGACACGCCGAGCTGCTCGGCCTGGATGATCGCCCCGATGAAGTTGCTGAGGGCCGGGACCTCGGTCCGCGGGACGATGTCCCGCAGGGCGTCGCGGCGGGCCTTGCCGACCCGGATCTCCGCCAGCGCCCGCCGGAACTCCTCGGTGAGGGGTCCCTTGAGCTTCTCGACGACCTTGCCCAGCGCCCCGTCGAAGCCGAGGCCCGCGCGGACGGAGATCGTCAGCAGGTCGAGGGCGTCCGGGATCTGGAGCAGGATCGCCTTCTGGCGCTTGCGGACGCGGCCGCCGAGCCAGAACTCGGGGATCGTGTAGCCGAACAGCATCCCGATCGGGATCATGCCCAGCCGCAGGATCGGCGGCAGGCCCATGACGCCGACGATCAGGAACAGGAACGCGAACAGCACGCCGCCGACGATGGCGCCGACCGCCTTGATGCCGAGCCAGTCGGCGACGCGGAGGTCGCCGGGGTTGCCGGCGAGCGCGAGGCGCTTCTCGGTCGTCTGGGTGAACGAGGTGCTCGCGACGCGACCCGTCGCGCCCGAGAACCGCTGCGCGAGCGGACGCAGGGTGCGCTCGAGGAACGGCTGCTGGAGCTCGAGCTCCTCGAGGTTCTTGGCCTGCATCGTGCCCAGCTGGGTCAGGCGCGCCTGGACGGGGTCCACGGGCGAGCCGCCGGCCAGGCCGACGAAGATCAGCAGGATCGCGATGGCCGCGACGCCCGGCGATGAGGAAGGGCAGGAGGGATTCCATGGGCTAGACCTCGATGTCCACGATCTTGCGGATGAGCATGAAGCCCAGGAACATCGCGAACCCGCCGATCGCCAGGATGATCACGCCGCCCGGCAGGCCGAGCAGGGACACACGGTTGTCGAACATCGGGTTCATGAAGCTCGGCGCGGCGATGAACAGGAAGCCCGCCAGGCCGATGGGCAGGAAGCCCACGACGTAGCCCGACAGCCGCTGCTGCGCCGTCAGCGTCCGGATCTCGCCCTGGATCCGGACCCGCTCGCGGATCGTGTACGCGATCGAGTCGAGGATCTCGGCGAGGTTGCCGCCGACCGTGTGCTGGATGGAGATGGCGGTGGCCATCAGCTCGAGGTCGTCCGACTTGACGCGCCGGACCATGTTCTCGAGCGCGACCTCGAACGACAGGCCGAGGTTGACCTCGCGGATGACCCGGCCGAACTCGGTCGAGATCGGGGGCCGCGACTCGCGGACCACGAGCTCGATCGCCTGGAGGAACGAGGAGCCGGCCCGGAGCGCGTTCGCGATCAGCGTGATCGTGTCCGGCAGCTGCTTGTTGAACGAGCCGAGGCGGCTGGACTTGCGCCGGTTGAGCCAGAACCGCGGGAGCATGAACCCGACGAGGGCGCCGATCAGCAGGAAGATCGGGTTGCGCAGGGCCGGGAAGGCCACCGACAGCACGACCATCAGGATCGGGACGCCGACGGTGCTGGCGGCCCAGATCACGAGGTACTCGCTGACCTTGAGCCGCAGGTCGGCGCGCGCGATCTCGCGGGCGAGGTTCGCCCCGAAGTCGCGCTGCTCGACGACCTTGTTCAGCTGGGCCATCGCCTGGCTGGACTGCAGCGCCTCGGCGAGGCCGCCCTGGCCGCCGGCCGCGGCCGGCGTCTCCTGGCGGCTGGACGCGTAGCGCTCGAGGCGCGCGTTCACGCCCGAGCCGCCGCCGGACATCGCGATGCCGACCGCGATCACGAGGATCGCGAGGGCGGCGACGCCCGCGATGAGGAGCGTGGTGGGTTCCATGTCTTGGCGCCTCCCTTCCGGCCGACTAGTAGCTGAAGCCGAACAGGCCCGGCGGCAGGTGAATGCCCTGGACCTCGAACTTCTCGACGAACTTGGGCCGGATGCCGGTCGGCTTCAGGCGGCCCTGGATCTTGCCTTCGACGACGCCCGTCTGCTCGAACACGAACACGTCCTGCATGACGATGACATCACCCTCCATGCCCTGGACCTCGGTGATGTTCGTGATGCGGCGCGTGCCGTCCTTGAGGCGGGACTGGTGGACGATCAGGTCGACCGCGGAGGCCACCTGCTCGCGGATGGCGCGGACCGGGAGGTCGACGCCGGCCATGAGGACCATCGTCTCGAGCCGGGCGAGCATGTCGCGCGGGCTGTTGGCGTGGCCGGTGGACATCGAGCCGTCGTGGCCCGTGTTCATGGCCTGGAGCATGTCGAGGGCCTCGCCCCCGCGGCACTCCCCGACGATGATGCGGTCGGGGCGCATGCGGAGCGAGTTCCGGACGAGCTCGCGGATCGGGACCTGGCCCTTGCCCTCGATGTTGGGCGGGCGGGACTCGAGCGTGATGACGTGCTCCTGGCGGAGCTGGAGCTCGGCCGCGTCCTCGATCGTCACGATCCGCTCGTCGTTGGGGATGAACGACGAGAGGACGTTGAGCGTCGTGGTCTTGCCCGAGCCGGTGCCGCCGGAGACGAACAGGTTGAGGCGCGCCTCGACGGCGGCCCGCAGGAACTCGAACATGTCCGGGGTCGCCGTGCCGAACCGGATGAGGTCGTCGACCGTGAAGGGGGAGGCCGAGAACTTCCGGATCGTGATGACGGGGCCGACCAGGGACAGCGGCGGGATGATGGCGTTCACGCGGGAGCCGTCGGTCAGGCGCGCGTCGACCATGGGCGACGACTCGTCAACGCGGCGGCCGATCGGCGCGATGATCCGATCGATGATGCGCATGACGTGGTCGTCGTTCTGGAAGACGACGTTCGTGAGCTCGAGGCGGCCGCTGCGCTCGATGTAGACCTGGCGCGGGCCGTTGACCATGACCTCCGAGATCGACTCGTCGCGGAGCAGGGGCTCCAACGGTCCGAGGCCGATGATCTCGTCGGTGATCTGCTCCAGCATCCGGACGCGCTCGGCGCGGGTCAGGGCGAGGCCTTCCTCGTCGATGACCTTGCCGAAGATCTCCTCGATCTGGCGGCGCACCTCGACCTGGTTGGACAGGTCGAGCTTCGGGTCCAGGTCCTGGATGACGCGGCTCTGGATCCGGAACTTGACGTCCCGGAACGACTCGCGCACGGGCGCCTGGGTCATCAGGCGGCCCTGCGGCGCGGCCGGCGTCGTGCCACCGCCGCCGCGCCGGCGGCGCCGTGGCCGGGACGTTGGACCCCTCGGGCGCCGGGCCCGTGCCGGGTCGAGCGCTTTCGATCCGCTTCAAGAGGGACATCGATTACTCCCCTTCGGCCGTGTGCGGCCATTGTGCGCGCTGCCGCGTCATCGCCACGCGAACAGAGACTTCTTCTGACCGGCCTTGCGGCTGGGCTCGTCGGCATCCGCCGGCTGGGCGCCAACCACGGCCGAGGCGAGGCGCAGCACGTCCTGTGAGACCTGCGCCTCTCGATTGGAGAGGAAGAACGGCACCCCCCGGTTGAGGGCGTACACGACGCTCCGGCCATCGGACACGATCGTGTGGTCCACGCGCCGGCCGATCGAGTGCTCCACGTCGGCGACGCGGATGCCCAGCGACGAGTCTGCGCGGTTGAGGACCAGCCGGACCTTGTCCTGGCTGTACCCCAGCTGGTCCGCCACCTCGAGGAAGAGGCGGATGTTCTTGATCGACGTGATCTCGAGCGAGAGCATCGTCAGCACGGCGTCGGCCTGGTCGAGGATCGCCAGCGTCGTGTCGTTGAAGGTCGAGGGGCAGTCGACGACCACGAGGTCGTTCGTCGCGCGGAGGGCCTCGACCATGCGCTTGGCGCCGGCCGGGGTGATCAGCTCGGCCATCTCGGGCGACGGCGGTGCGAGCAGCACCTTGATCCCGGCCGAGTGGCTGATGGTGAACGTGTCGAGCGACTCGATCTCGGCCGTGCTCTCGAGCTCGGGGATGATGTCCGCGATCGACTTGTTCTTGGGGTTCAGGTTGAGCAGGACGCCGATGTCCCCGAACTGGAACGAGGCGTCGACGAGCGTGGTCCGCTGGCCGAGCTCGGTCGCCGCGGCGACCGCGAGGTTGACGGCCAGCGTCGTGCGGCCGACGCCGCCCTTGGGTCCGAACACGGCGACGACCCGACCGGGCTCGCCGCTCTCGCGCTCGACCTGGGGCCGGACCGCGACGGCCGTGCCGCCACCGGCCGAGGCCGGCGGCGGCGGAGATCGCGATGCGGGAGAGCTTCTCCTGCTCGCGGGTGTAGACCTGCCGGATCGACGAGGTCAGCTCGTCCGAGGAGAAGGGCTTGACCAGGAACTCGCGAGCCCCCGCCAGCATCGAGCGGCGGAGGTAGTCGGCCTCGCCCTGGACGGACATCATCACGACCGCGGCGCTCGGCACCTCGGCGGACAGGCGCTCCGTGGCGGAGATCCCGTCCATGTCCGGCATGTTGATGTCCATCAGGACGACGTCCGGCGTGAGCTTGGACGCCATCTCGATGGCTTCGCGACCCGACGCCGCGGACCCGACGACGTCGATGTCCGACTCGAAGCCCAGGAGCTTCGAGAGGTGATCGCGGGTCTCCGGGATGTCGTCGACGATGAGGACGCGGATCTGGTCTGCCATGGGTCTCAGTTGGTGAGTGGCCGGGATGTCAATGGGAGCGGACGTCGATGGGCCGGTGGTCAGACCGGCCCATCGGGTCGCGCGGTGGCGGGTCGCTGACCCGCGGGGAAGGGGCTACGGGGCGAACTGCGGGTACGGGGTGGGCTGGATGACCTCGACCACCTGCGGCGGGATGACGCCGAAGTCGTCGATCAGCTTGCGAAGCGTGACGCCCGTGGTCGTGAAGGTCGGGCAGGCGAGCAGCGGCACGGCGCTGGCCGACGGCGACGGGCTGGCGCTCGGCGACGGCGACGGGGAGGCGCTGGGCTCCTCGACCGGCTTGCAGTCCTCGGTGGACCGCAGGACGAGCGAGATGCTGCCGTCCATCTGGGAGAACTTGACGACCTCGGCGTCCTGCGGCAGGAGCGCGAGCATCACGATCTGCTGCTGGCCGTTGAGGGTCGTCTCGGCGGCACCCGGCGCCGGCGTGGCCCCCGTGCCCGACGAGGGCGGCGGCGGGAGCAGCGTGCCGAGCACCTGGACGCCCTGGAGGAGCGTCTTGACGGTCGTCGGGTTGTAGGGCAGGACCTCGGGCTGGAAGCCGCGCGGCGCGGGCGTCGCGTTGCCGCCACCCGGGCGGGCCGTGGGCGAGACGACGAGCGGGATCTTGTCCGTGCCCGTGACGCCCGTGACGACGTCGACGTAGTCGCCGGCCTTGATGATCGTGCCGACGCCCGTGACCTGGTCCACCTGGACCGCCATCGCGACGTGGCCGGGCGGGACGTCCAGCCGGGCGATGGTGCCCGAGTCGTTCAGGACCGTCGAGGTGATGGCCTGGCCGGCCACGACGGGCTGGCGCACGATCTGGCCGATCACGAGGCTGTTCAGCTTGATGCCGTCGGGCGGGAAGTCCGTGATCGCGATCTCGTCCTCGCGGACGTCCTCGGCCAGGATCGTGGCGCCGAGGTCGATGTCCTTCGCGGCGACGACGATCGTGGTCGTCGTGGGCGCCGTCTCCTGGGGACTCCCCCCACCGCCGCCGTTCAGCGAGACGATGATGAGCACGAACGCGATGAGTGCGAGGAAGATCCCGATAAGCAGGACCAACCGATTAGAGCGCTTCAAGTGGGCCTCCCCGTTGCCGGTGTGACAGGTGGCACCACTCTAGCAGCGGCACCTGTGGTGAATACCAGCCAATAGGCCTAGGACCATTGGCAGGAAATGGGCAGAAACGCTGCACATCGTAAGGTCCGTTGCAAGGGTCGCGCGCACCACTGTCGGGTGGCCGACACGAGGGGGCCAGGGGCCGACTCGAGGGGGGCGGACGAGAAACGACCCGCCGGCGCTGCCGGCGGGTCGTGAGTGCGGCGGTGAGAAGAGTTCTACGTGCCCCTCAGGGCGTCACCGAGTTGATCGTCGTGCCGATCACGCTGAGCTTGTCGCTGACCTGGCTGCCCAGGAAGATGAGGGCGACGATGGCGACGACTGCGATAAGTGCCAAGGATCAGTGCGTATTCGGCCAGCCCCTGGCCGGTTTCGTCATCACGATCGGTGAGCCGCTGAATGAAGGCCTTGAGTCGCAAGACGTTCATGCCGGTCATCACCTCCCTTCGACGGTCTGGTCTGAGTATGTCCTGTTAGCAGTGCGCCGGCCACCATGATCGGCGACCGGCGCACGAGCTTGCGAAGGAATGGAGGCTAGATGGAGCCGCCGACCGTCGACAGGATCTCGGAGACCTGGCCGCCGAGGAAGATGAGGGCGACGATCGCGACGATCGCGATGAGGGCGAGGATCAGCGCGTACTCGGCGAGACCCTGGCCTTCCTCGTCACGATTGATGAGAGCAATCAGTGCATTGAACATTGGATTTGGTACCTCCTTTCCTCAAAGCTCGCGAACCCCTGTCGCGGCGAGGGCGAACGATAGGATGCCTTCCCCGGGGGCGTCAACCCTGACCAATCGGTCACGTTGCGTGTCGACACCCGATCCGAGGTGAAGATTGTGCGAAGGCCGCCGAACAGATGCCGGCGGCCTACGCGGTTCCGAACGGCTGCTAGATCGAGCCGCCGACGGTCGACAGGATCTCGGAGACCTGGCCGCCGAGGAAGATGAGGGCGACGATCGCGACGATCGCGATGAGGGCGAGGATCAGCGCGTACTCGGCGAGACCCTGGCCTTCCTCGTCCTTCTGGAACGAGGCGAGCAGCGAGGTGATAAGCGCCATGTAGATGTGCCTCCCGAATGAGAGCCACCCTGAGGTCCAGGGCCGCGATAACGTAGCCCGCGCCTCAGCGACCCTCAATGAGACGATGGTCATGGTCCGACCCGGCGCCTTGGCGGTGCGGCCCAGCACCCCGCTCAGGGGCCGCCGTGCGCCGCGTCGACGAGCGTGCCGATCACGTCCGCCAGCGCGCCGCCGAAGAAGACGACGATCGCGGCCGCCAGGAGCAGGGCGAGGCCGAGCACGATCGAGGTCTCGAGGATCCCGGGACCGGTCTCGCCGGCCCGACCGGGCGCCCGCCGATCGATCATGTCTGCCGGATCGCGCCCCCGCCGGTGGTTGTCGGGGTCTCGCGCGGCAGCGGGACCAGCAGGCGGACCTCGCCGCCCCCGCCCAGCAGCTCGATCCGGCCGCCGATCGAGGCCGCACGATCCGTGATGTCGCGCAGGGCGGTCGCCGGCAGCTCCACGATCGCGGCCCGTTCCGCGGCCAGCTCGGCCTCGTGGCGGGCGTCGTGGCGGTCCTGGATCATCGCCTTGATGGCGTCCGGGACGTCGCCCGTGGGCACGTCGGGGAGCGGCTCGTCGCCCGACGCCAGGGGCGTCCGCTCGGCGATCACGCGCGCCTCGAGCTCGTCGGTCCAGTCGACGTGGACCTGGGCCCGGTGCGGCTGGAGGGCGAGGTAGGCGGCCAGCGCCTCGTCGAGGATCCGGAAGATCGTGCTCTCCAGGTCCATCGGCAGCCGCCGGTCCTGGCCGAGCGACTCGAACTCCACGGGGATCTTGGCCCGGCGTCCGCGGTCGCGGGTCATCCGGCGCAGCGTGGGCACGAGGCCGAGGTCGTCCAGCACCATCGGGCGGACGTCGAAGATGAAGTTCTTGGTCGCGTCCAGCGTCTGCTGGACCATCGAGACGAGCAGCCGCAGCTCGCCCTTCGCGCTCTCGGGCTCCCGCTCCATCAGCCGCTCGACGATCGCCGCCTGGAGGACGATGTTGGTCAGCGACTGGGCCGGCCCGTCATGCATCGCGCGCGCGATGTCGCGGCGCAGGTCCTCCTGGGCGCTCAGGACGACCCGGGAGAGCGACGGATCGGCGACGGCGGGCGCGACGGGCGACATGCGGCCTCCCCGGCGGCCGGCAGCGCGTCGAGCGCGTCCACCAGCTCGCCCAGCGCCTCGCGATGGCGGGCGATGGCGCGTCGCTTGCCCTCGAGGACGTCGACCTGGGCCTCCATGAGCACCGAGCGCCGGGTGAGCGTCACCAGCTGCGACCAGGCGTCGGCGCCCTCGCCGGACTCGGCGGCGGCGAGCTTCTCGGCCAGCTGGGCGCGCTTCTGCTCGTGCCGGACGGCCTCGGCCCGGGCCTGGCCGATGAGCATGTCGATCTCGACCAGCTCCTTGTCGAGGCTGGCGACGTCGACGCCCAGGTCCGCGGCGAGCTCGGCCCCCGAGGCAGGCGGCGGATCGGTGGAGGTGGTCATCGTCGGGTTGCGTGTCCCCCGGGTGCCGGGTCGATCAGTCCTCCGGCATCCGGATCCAGCCCTGGCGCATCGCGTAGACGACCGCCTGGGTCCGGTCGTTCACGGACAGCTTCCGGAGGATCGAGCTCATGTGGTTCTTGACGGTCTGCTCGGAGATCGACAGCGCGTAGGCGACCTGCTTGTTGGTCATGCCCTGCGCGATGTTGTCGAGGATCTCCACCTCGCGCGGCGACAGCGGCGCGAAGATCGGCGCGGCCTCCTGGCCATAGACGGCCAGCTCGCGGAACTCCTTGAGCACGCGCGAGGCGACCGCCGGCCGGGCGAACACCTTGTCGTTGATCAGGTACTCGCCGGCGACGACCCGGCGGATGATCATCACGAGGTCCTCGGGCGCGATGTCCTTGAGGATGAACGCCGCCGCCCCCGCCTTGATGGCGTCGAACAGGGCGTCCTCGTCCTCCTCCGTCGAGAGGACGACGATCGCGGCCGACGGGAGCTCGCGCTTGACGCGCTGGGTCGTCTCGATGCCGCCGGGCGACGGCAGCGAGAGGTCCATCAGGATCACGTCGGGGTTGGTCGCGAAGGCGGCGTCGAGCGCGGATCGCGCGTCGTCGGCCTCGGCGACGATCTCGAAGTCGGGCTCCCGCTCGAGGATCTGGCGGATCCCGACCCGGAACAGGGCGTGGTCGTCGACGATGACGATCCGCACCCGCTCGTACGACTGGTTGCGCCGGTCCGTGTTGCCCCGACGGCGCTCGGGACCCTGGTACTCGGTCATCCGCTCTCCTTTCGCGTCATCGGAATGGCCAGTCGGACGACCGTGCCCGCCTCTGGCCGCGAACGTACTTCAAAGCGTGCGCCGACGAGCTCGGCTCGCTCGCGCATGAACTGGAGCCCGAAGTTGCGACGACCTCGTGCAGCCACGGCTCCCGTGTCGAACCCGCGACCGTCGTCGCGGACTTCAAGCACCCATTCTCCACCGTCCAGCATCGTGGCGACCACCACGTTCGTCGCGCCGGCGTGCTTGCGGACATTCTGCAGCGCCTCCTGGACGACGCGGAGGACGACGGTCTGGGTCGCCTCGGGCAGGTCGCCGGCCGGCGCCGCGAGGTCGGTCGTGATGCTCACGCCGGACAGCGCCGCCTGGTTGGCGACGGTGTCGGCGATCGAGCCGTCGAGGCCCGAGCTCCTCGAGGACCGGGGGGCGGAGCTGGCCGATGAAGCTGCGCACGTCGCCCAGCTCGCGGCGCAGCAGCTCACGCAGGAAGCGCAGCTCCGCGCGGGCCATGTCGCGGTCGGTGTCGAAGACGCGGTCGATGAACTCGACCTGGAAGATCGCGTTGGTCAGGGCCTGCGCGGGTCCGTCGTGGACCTCCTGGGCGAGACGCACGCGCTCGCCCTCCTGCGCCTCGACGATGCGCATCTGGAGCTCGGTGGGCAGGCGCGGCAGGTCCTGGTCGGTGACCAGGCTGGCGTCGCCGCGCTCGACGAACAGCCAGGTGGCCTCGAGGCTCCGGATCGCGAGCTCGAGGCGTGACAGCTCGGTCTCGTGACGTCCGAGGGCCCCGGTCGACTCGGCCGCGTCCGTCCGGGCCGTGCGGAGCCGGAGGTCCGCGGCGCCGGCCTCCGCGGCGCGGGCGGCCGCGAGATCGCCACCGTCGCTAACGTCGCCGTCGAGGTCGTCCACGTGGCCGGTCGTCCCGGTGTCGGACCGCAGCGAACCCGCGCGCTCCATCGACGCGAGGTCCCGGTCCAGGTCCTCCCAGCGGGCCATCTCGTCGATGTAGGCCTGGCGATAGCGGTCGCGGATTCCGCGCAGCGTATTGGCCGCGAAGCCCAAGGCATCCGCAGCCTCTGCGTGGAGCTCGTCGTAGCGGCTCGCCGCGGGCTCTCCCCGGGATGCATCCATCGCGCGGAGTGTATCGGCCGCGGCCATCACGACGACGGCCTCCACGTCGCGGCGGCGCCGTCGCCGGTCGCCACGCCCGAGCACGCGATCCGGAACACGCGGATGCCGTCGACCGCCTTCGCGTCGACCGGGTCGGCCGGCACGGGCAGCAGGACCTCCTCGAAGCACGACGCGTCCGGGTCCGGCCCGTCGAGCACCGTGGGCCACTGCCCGTGGTCGGGCTTGGCGACGATCAGCCACTTGGCGCCGAAGCGCGTCGCGAGGTCGAGCACGTCCGACGGCGACTCGTTGGGGAGCGCGAGCGAGGGCACGCGCTCCGTCTCCGCGAGCCAGATCGGGAAGTCGTGGATGACGGGCGCGCTGCCGTCGAGCGGCGCGCCGACGGCCGCCATCTGGTCGGCCAGCACGCGGTAGGTGCGCGCGGACGTGTCGGCGCTGCCGCCGAACGCGGGCAAGAGGGCGACCGAGAACAGGGCGGAGGCGAACACCGCGAGCAGCGGTCCGAGCCAGGCCACCGGCCGCGTCCAGCCCAGCTTCCGGCCCAGCGCCGCGATCCCCGCGTCGAGGGCCCCGAGGGCGGACACGATCAGCAGGACGGCGACCGGGGCCGACGCGTGGAGGAAGGTGCCCCACGTGGTCGCCACCGGGAACAGGAGGCTCGTGGCGAGGAAGGTCAGCACGGCAACCAGCAGGACCGGCCGCAGCGCCCGGTCGCGCGCCTGCCAGGGCAGCGCGACGAGCCCGATCAGCGAGACCGGGATCCCCAGGAACAGCAGGACGTTGAACAGGTTGTGGGTGAGGCCGGTCACCCGCATCTGGAGCAGGCCGCCGGGTCCCTCGGCGAGATATCGCGACAGGGTCGGCGGCTGGTTCCAGGCGAAGATGTCGAACCCGCTCACCGACAGCGCGTTCGTGGCCGCCTGGCCCGGCAGGGGGTTGCCGAACACCGCCCAGTCGCGGGCGGCCCACGGCGCGAACACGAGCAGGCTGACGACGGCGACGACGCCGATGAGGCGGAGCCGGACGGCCCGCGCCTCGCCCTTCACGCGCCAGGCCAGCCAGGCCCAGGTCAGCGCGATCCAGATCGCCTCGTTGCGGGTCAGGGCGGCCAGGCCGATGAGCAGGCCGATCGCCAGCAGGCGGACGTCGAGCACGCGCGCGCCGCGCGGGTCGCGCACGACGCGCGTCATCAGGAGGGCGGCGCCCAGCGCGAGGGCCCCGAACAGCATCGTCGAGTCCGGCAGCGCGGAGTGGAGCAGGAGCGGCAGGTACACGGCGGCGGTCAGGCCGGCGCCGATCGCGAGGGTCCTCGCCCGCCCGTCGGGGAGCGCGCGTTCGGCGGCCACGTCGGCCGCGAGCCGCCAGGCGAGCACGGCGACCAGCGCGCCCGCGACCGTGGACACGACCTGGGACGCGCGCATGGCCGTCTCGAGCGGGATCGGCGCGGCCGCCCCGGTGAGCGCGATCGGGATCGCCGCCAGCAGCGACGGCAGCGGCAGCCAGACCTCGAAGGCGGGGCGCGGGAACACGAGCGGCGGCGTGCCGAAGCTCCAGAGCGCATCGGACACCAGGCCCCGACCCGGGACGCCCTGCCAGCCCTCGACGAGGTTGCGGGCGACGCCGACGTAGTAGGCGGTGTCCTCGGGCTTGGGGAACGAGATGATCGACGCGGCGACGACGCGGACCGCGAGCGCGATCGCGAACACCGCGAGCGCCGTGATCCAGGCCTCGCGGCGGCTCATCGGACGGCCCCCGTCGCGCCGTCCGGACAGCGCGCGTCGCCGGCGTCGAGGCAGACCGGGTAGACGGCGACGCCGTCGGTCTTGAGGATCGGCGGGCCCACCCACGGCGGGCGCTGGTCGTCGACGAAGATCTCGCGGACCGCCGCCACGCTGTCCTTGGGCTCGAGGACCAGCCAGCGGATGCCGTACGCGCGGGCGACCTGCTCGACGGTGTCGAGGGGGTCGTTGACCAGGACCACGCCCGGGTGGCCGGTCCAGTAGCGGTAGCCGGACGCGTCGATCGACATCACCCGGTCGGTCTCGGGCGCGGACGCCGCGTCGAGGGCGCCGGCGACGGCACGCATGTCCTGGCGCTTGGCGTCCCAGGTCCGATGGACGGCACTGGCGCCGACGACGGCCGTCAGCACGCCGAACGCCACGGCCCCACCGACGAACACACGGGCGGCCGAGGTGGTGTCCCAGCCGCGTCGCCTCGCGGCGAGCCACGCGGTACAGGCGACGATCCCCTCGAGGGCGAGCACGTAGCCCATCGGCGCGAGGGCCACGGCCGAGTGGATGAACGTCCCGCCGGGCACGTGGACGGCCGAGACGAGCGCGCTGAACGCGAACAGCAGGACCGCGTAGCCGAGGAACGGCCCGAACAGCGCGTCCCGCCGCCGGCGCCACGCCCCGACGACCATGAACGGGACGAACACCAGGACGCCGACGAGGATCGAGAAGATGAAGGCGGCGGCGATGAACCCGCCGACACGGGTGACCAGCAGGGGCCCGATGCCCATGCCCAGCAGGTGGTCGAGCGTCGCCGGGATCGTGATGCTGTTCCACTCGCTGATGTCGCGGATGAACAGGACGCGCCCGGACGACGTCGACGGCGAGAGCTGTCCGAACACCGCCAGCTGGCGGAGGTACCAGGGGGCGACGGCGAGCACGAACAGCCCGACGGACCCGATCGCCGCGGCGAGGGGAATCCGGGCGGGACGCGCCGGCTGGCCGCCCGAGGCGACGCGCGTCCGGAGGCGGTCCCAGAGCACCGTGGCCACGATGATCGCCAGCACGAGGACGCCGTCGTTGCGCGACAGCGTCGCGACCCCGGCCAGGAGCCCCGCGAGCACGAAGTCCCGCGGCCGTCCACGGAGCCCGCGACCCGCCAGCCACAGCGACCCGGCCACCAGCGGCTGGTACAGCGAGAAGTTGTCCGGCTGGGCCATGTACACGAACGACAGCGCCGGGAAGGCGGTCAGGACGCCGGCGCCGATCGCGACGAACCGCGGCAGGCCCGCGTCGCGGCCGATCGCCCATGCGAGCGGCGCGGCCAGGGCGCCGAACAGCGCGAACGGGATGGCGGATGCCATCGCCGTGGGACCGAGGAGCCAGATGAACGGCACCTGGACGATCGATGCCAGCGGCATCCAGTGCGCGTTCGAGGGGACCGGCAGCACCGGGTTGACGGGGATCGCGCCGCCGACCTCGGGGAAGATCCAGATGAAGTCGACGTTGAAGCCGTGGCCCGTGGCGAGCTGGCGGGCGACGTCGACGTAGTAGAACGAGTCGGGGTAGGCAGGGTCGGGGAACAGGGCCGCGACGGCGAGCCGGGCCACGAGCGCGAGCAGGTACAGGGCACCGGGGATCCGCACGGCCGGTGCAGCCTAGCACCGGGTTCGGGCTATCCAGGGGGGTACGAATCGGCTAGCGGGGACCGGCACCCGATCCATCTCAAGGGGCCCGCGCGACCGCGTATCGTGCGAGCCGTGACATCCGCGACGCTGCCGTCGACCGCGAACGGCCGCAGGCTCCGAGCCGACAGCCTGGCCCCGTGGGTCGTGGCGGGCGTGGTCGCCTGGATCGGCGTGGCCTGGATCGGCTGGATGCTGTGGCAGGGCGATCCGCCGCGGGCCGGCTTCGACCTGGCGCTGCTGCTCGACGGCGCCCGCCACCTGCTTGCCGGCGAGACCCCCTACGACCCGGCGATGCTCGCCGGCACGTCGCCCGACGCCGTCGAGCTGTTCTACTCGTACCCGCCGCCCGTCGCGCAGGTCATGTCGCTGGTCGCCTGGCTGCCCGACGGCATCGTCCTCGTGCTGTGGGGGATCGGGGCCACGCTCGGGTTCGGCGTGGTCGCCGGGCGACTCGCCGTTGGCGCCGGCTACCCGCCGCTGCCGATGGCCGTCCGCGCGGTCGCCGTGGCGCCGCTGGTGCTGCCGTTCGCGATCGCCGTCCTGTTCGGCAACCTCGACGCGTGGTTCCCGCTCGCTCTACGGGGCGTTCCTGCTCGCCGTCCTGCCCGGTGCCTCGCGCCTGACCCAGACCGCCGGCGGGATCGCGGCCGCCGCCGTCTCGATCGCCAAGGTCCACCCGGCGCCGCTGCTGCTGTGGGTCGCGCTGCGCGCGTGGCGCGAGCGCGGCGGCCCCACGCTGCGGGTCCTGGCGGCCGCCGTGATCACGGGCCTGGCGGTCCTCGCCGTCAGCCTCGTCGTCGGCGGCGTCCAGCCGTGGCTCGACTACGTCACGGTCGTGCGGGCCGGGGCCGGGGCGGAGCTCGTCGACCCCCGCAACATCGGGCCCGTCTCGCTCATCGGGCAGGCGACCGGCGCGGGCGCGGCCACGCTGCGGGTGCTCCAAGTCGTCGTCGTGGGCGTCGTCGCCCTGGTGACCGTGGTCGCCGCGCTCCGCGTCCGCGATCCCCTGTTCAGCGCGACGCTCGTGATCACCGCGACCCTCGTGACGCTGCCCGTGACCTGGTACCACTACCCCGTGGCGCTGATGCCGGTCGGGGCTGCGCTCGCGATCCGCGTGCCGGCGTCGCGCCGGTGGGTGGCGGCGGCCATCGTCGTCGCCGACGTCGCGATCGTTTGGATCCCGCTCGTGTGGGTGGCCGTCGCGCTGATCGTCATCGCGGCGTGGCGGGCGGCCGACGCGGGCGAAACGGGCGAAGCGGGCGGGTGATCGACCTCGGTCGGTTCGCCGGGCGTCCGACCCTCCTCGCCGTCGCCGCGATGAACGCGATCACCGGGATCGCGGCCGCCGCGATCCTCGCCCCGCTCTCGTTCGGCGGCGACGTGGACGTGTTCCGACGCGGCGCGGCCGCCCTCGAGCACGGCGCGTTCGCGACCGACTTCCTCTACTCGCCGCTGGCCGGGCTCCTGCTCCGCCCGCTGATCTGGATGTCCGACGACGCGGCGTCGGTGCTGATGACCGCGATCGGACTCGTGGTGCTGGTGGCCGGCGTCCTCTTCGAGACGCGCGGACACGCGGTCATCGACCGGATCCTCGTGCTCATCGCCGCGGCCACGTTCGTCCCCGTCGTCAACGACCTGCTGCTGGGGCAGGTCACGCTGCTCATCGCAGCGGCGCTCTATCCGGCGGTGCGGCGAGCGGACGCCCCGATCAACGGGATCGCCCTCGGTGCCGTGATCGCGCTCGCCCCGAAGCCCCTCCTGATCCCGATCCTCCTGTGGATGGCCTACCGGCGTCCGCGCGCCCTGCTCGGCGCGCTCGGTTCGGCCGTCGTCCTCACCCTGATCGGCGCCCTGCTGATGGGGCCGGCGACTTATGGGCTGTGGGTCGACGCGCTGGTGACGGCCGGCCGGACGACGCGCGAGGGCAACCTGTCCGTCTGGGGCCTGGGATCGACGGCGCTTGCCGCGGGCCTGGCGATCGCCGGGATCGTGGCCGCCACGTGGGCCGTCCTGCGCAGCGAGCAGGCCGGACTGGTCGCGGCCGTGCTGGTCGGGCTCGTGATCGCCCCGTACACGCTGCTCTACTCGGCATCGATCGTGCTCGTGGTGGTCGTCCCGGCCCTTGCGGTGTCGCCGGTCGCGACGCGGATCCTCGCGGTGATCGCGAACCCGGCGGTGCTCGGTGCGTTCATCCCGTGGGCGCTGGGTGGGATCGCCGCGATGGCGGCCGCGGCGCGGCGCCGAGCGCCCGCGACGACCTAGCGCGCCCAGACGATCTGCGGCAGGCCCAGGCAGCAGCAGCGCCCCCGGCGTGGGCCGACGGTACGTGTAGATCCCGTAGGGCACCCAGTTCGCGGCCGCCACGCCATCGTCGCCCGCCACCTCGGGCACGATCTCGACCTCGGTGCCGAGCTGACCCGCGTTGGGCGCCTGCATCCCCAGCAGGAACCTGAAGGTCGCCGCCGCCTGGTCGTCGCCGGCTCGGTCGGCGAGGCGTCAACGGCGAGCGCTGCGTAATCGCGTGGGGCCGCGTCCTGGTCGGCGAGGGTCGCTCGGGCGCCTGCGTCGCCTGCCCACGCGTCGATCACGAGCGCGAGCCTTGCTGCCGTCGCCGGGTCCGTCACCTCGGCCAACGCGCTGCGCGCCAAGTCCACGTCCTCGGCCGACAGGGACGGGTCAACGATCGGCTGGCGCGAGCGCCACCGCGGCGGTGTCGAGGATCACCGGCCATCGCCCGGCCCGCGCAGCCTCCTGCCAGTACGTGCCGGCAGCCAGGCGCGGCAGCCCCACGAGCGCCGCCACGTGCCGCTGTCCGCGGCGGGCGAGTCACCCAACTCCTCGTCGATTCGGCCCGCGGCGAGGTTGATCGCGGGCGCCTGCTCGCCGAGCCGGAGCCCCTCCGCCAAGGCGTCGCCGGCGGCGGCAGCATCACCCGCTGGTCGCGGACAGCCAGGCGAGATCGATCCACGCGGCCGGCAGGTCGTCCGCGTCCACGACGGTCCGCAACGCCGCCTCGGCGGCGGCTGGGTCATCCGCCTGCATCGCGGCCAGCGCGGCGACCATCGACCCGGGCGGGATCGACGGGTCCAGCCGCATGGCGTCTCCGGCAAGGCGGACGGCCTCCGCGACGTCGCCTCGCTTCATCGCGCTGACCGCATTGTCCTGGGCCAGCGCCGACCGTTCGCCCGCGAGCGTCCAGCCGACGCCGATCGCGACGACGGCGACCCCCACCCCAATCAGGGCGAGGCGTCGGCCGGCGGGTCGGGTCGCGCCGGGCGGCGGGCTCGGCCCGGGTCCTCCGGCGTTCGCGTCGAGCCAGGCGATCGGGAACGCGAACACGAACAGGGCCGCCGGCATGTTCACGAACAGGTCGAACAGCTGGTGCGACCCGAAGTACACGGCGGCCAGGGTGGCGGCAACCGCCCAGCGCCGGACCTCATGGTCGCCGCCCCGGATGGCGGGCCAGACGAGCCGGACGACGACGACCAGTGCGACGAGACCCGCCGCGATCCCCAGCAGCCCCAGCTCGGCCGCGGTCTGCAGATACACGTTGTGGGCGTGCGGGATGTAGAAGTCGATCTCGCCCGGGTTCGTATGGAGGATCCGTTCCGGCGCCCACATCCCGGGCCCCACCCCGGTCAACGGTGCTTCGACGAACATCCGGATCGCGGCGGACCAGTACGAGATCCGCCCGCCGTCGTTGCCGAACAGCACCCGCTCGGCCATCGTCGGGCCGAACACCACGAGGCCGATGATCACGGCGACGCCGACGACCACGAGGCCGAGCCGTGCCGCGACTCCCTTCGGGACGCCGACCCCGCCCGAGCGCGCCCGTGCGGCGATCAATCCCATGGCGCCGGCGACGATCGCGGTGACCGCCAGCGCGACCCAGGCGCCTCGAGTTCCCGACGCGATGACGACGGCGACCGTCAGGACCCACAGGATGCCGACCGCGATCCTCGACCGGGAGGATCCGAGGCCGAGGTGGGCAGTCGCGCTGAGCGCCGTCAGCACGGCCAGCGCGGCGACCAGCCCCGGGTTGCCGTACGTCAGGCCCTCGTAGAAGGGGCGCAGGGGCGGGAGGCTCAGGCGCCCGAGGACCTGCCACCAGTCGCGCCACCACGAGCCGACCGCGAGCAGGTAAGCGACGTCGATCGCGAAGGCGAGGATGACCATCGCGGCGCCCAGGCGGTTCCGGAGCTGCGTCCCCGTGAGCACCGCGCGGAGCAGCAGGTAGAGCCCGGCGAGCAGGACCCCGTAAGCGACGAAGTCCGCGGCGATGCGCGCGTTCCGCGAGAAGATCGCGCTCACCGCCAGCGTGCCCACGCCGAGCGCCAGCGCCGGCCAGATCCGCGATCGCGGGAACCACCGGTCCGAGCGGACGGCGGCGAGGGCGAACAGCCCGAGCACGATCCCCGCGATGACCAGGCTCGACACGCGAACACGGGCGTCGTAGATCCCGTAGTAGCCACCGGCGAAGAAGAACAGGTAGGTCGCGCCGACGACGAGCAGCGGCCCGACGACGGTCGTCGCGCCCGATCGCGCCTCGGTCACGCGGATTCCGTCACGGCGCGTGGGTCACGTCGCGCCCGCACCGAGCGATCGCCACAGCGCGAGGTAGGCGTCGGTCACGGCGTCCCACGAGTACACGGCGCTCGCGCGCGCCCGCGCGCCCGTGCGAAGCGCGTGGAACAGCCCGCCCTCGGGGTTGGCGACGACGCCGCCGAGGAGCGACGTGAGCTCGGCCTCGGAGTCGAACAGCAGTCCCGTGCCCGCCAAGACCTCCCGGTTCTCGGGGCTGCCGTAGGCGAGGACCAGGTTGCCGGCGCCCATCGCCTCGACGAGGGCCGGGTGCGTGCCGCCGACCGACGTCGCCTGGATGTACGCCAGCGCCGAGCGCTGCAGGTCGCGGTAGCCGTCGCCGTAGATCGCGCCCGTGAGCCGGACGCGCGGATCCCCGGCCGCCAGCTCGCGGAGACGCGCCTTGAATGCCTCGGCGTACGGCGCGTCGCCCACGATCGAGCAGGGGCACGTCGCCCTCGACCTTCCGGTACGCGCGGATCACCAGGTCGGCCTGGTTCTCGGGCTCGAGGCGGCTGACGTAGAGGAGGAAGCGGCCGGGCTCCACGTCCGCATCGATCCCGTGCCGCGCGAGGTCGGGCGGCGGGCTCCCGGTCGAGCAGCGGCGCGCCGTACAGGATGACCGTCGACGGCTTGTCGTAGCGCTCCGTGTAGTAGTCGCGGATGACGTCGGCGTCGGCGACGATCGCGTTCGGGTAGACCAGCGCGAACCGCTCGCCGACGGCATACCAGGCGCGACCGACGGGCCCCCACTTCGCCCGCTGGCGCTCGATGCCATCGACGTTGAGGACCACCTTCGTGCCCCGGAGGCGCGGGATTGCGCAGCACACCGCGTTGGCCACGTTGCCAACCCACATCGCGTCGTAGCCGCGCAGCAGGCTGTCGAGCACCGAGAGCGTGGCGTGGCTGACGGTCTCCGGGTACTTGCCCGGGAGGTAGGGCAGGAAGCGTCGCTGGACGCCGTCCGGCACGGCGATCGACTCGTCCGTCCGGCCGCGACGGCAGTAGACCGTCACGTCGTGGCCCCGTCGCGGCGAGATGGGTCGAGAGCTCCCAGGCCAGCGTCTCGAACCCACCGTACGCGGCCGGGATCCCCCGGGTGCCGACGATCGCAATGCGCACGCCGGGAGGGTAACGCCTGTGCGTAGCCCTCATGGCTAGTGCCGACGTGATGGCGCGATCCGACAAGATTGGCCCGTGAAGATCGCCTATCTCGTCCACTTCCGAGGAGGCAGTGAAAGCGGCATCCACAGGAAGGTCGCCGCGCAGGCCGCGACGTGGACGCGCTGGGGCAGATGTCGGGCTGTATTCGTCGCGACGCTCGCGCAGCCGCGTCGACCTCTTGGGGCGTCCCCCAGACCGTTGTGGTGCGCACCCCGCCCATGGGCCCGCGGCGCTGGCGCGCGAACGCGAGGCGCTCGTCAGCGGCTTCGGCGATGGGGACCCGACGTCGTCTACCTCCGGCACGGGTCTGGTCCATCCTGGCCTGATCCGCCTGGCGAACCGCCACCCGTGCACGATCGAGATCAACGGCGACGATCTCACGGAGTTCCGACTGGCCTCTCCGCGGCGCTATCAGTACGCCCGGGCCACGAGAGGTCTACTCCTGCGTGCGTGCCGCCGGACTCGTGTTTGTAACGAAGGAACTGTCGGTGAAGACGCAGTTTCGCGTCGTTCCGTCGGCCAAGTGTCGTCATCCCCAACGGAATCGACCTCGCGTCCACCGTGCCGTCATCACCTCCGGCGTCTGGATCCCAACCGCGACTACTCTTCGTCGGCCACCCGAACACACCGTGGCATGGGCGTCGATCATGTCAACGAGATCGCAGCTGCGTTCCCAGACTGGCAGATCGACGTCGTGGGCCCTCGGCCGGACGAGCTTCCTGAGCATGCCCCAAAACGTTCGGGCCCACGGACTCTGGCGCCCAGCGACTACGGCCAGCTCCTCGCCGAGGCCGACATCGGCCTTGGGAGTCTCGCCCTCTACCGGGCGGGCATCAATGAGGCTTCGACGTTGAAGGTCCGCGAGTACTTGGCGGCGGGGCTCCCAGTCATCTGTGCCTATCGCGACACTGACTTTCCGGCTGGGGCGCCATTCATGCTCGTCCTCCCGAACGAGCCCGATGGCGTTCGCAAGTCCACGGCCGCGATTCGGGCGTTTGTAGACGTCTGGCGCGGTCAGCGGGTCAGTCGCGAGCTTGTTGCGCACCTGGACGTAACTGTCAAAGAGGTGGCGCGACTCAGGTTTATCGTCGCGGTCTCTCGTGGCTGACCCCGGTGGTCTGCTACCCGTGACGGTCGTCGTGGTGACCTGGAACTCCGCTGATGTACTGCCAGCTTGCCTCGAGAGTCTTGCTGCGTCCGACCCACAACCCGCCCAGTTCGTTGCCGTCGACAACGAGTCAGCGGACGGCAGCGATGAGCTTGTTACCCAGTGGGCTGCAGACAATCCCCATGTGCAGGCGCGGCTGGTCCGCAATACGACAAATCGGGGCTTCGCCGCAGCTGCCAACCAAGGAATTGCAGCAGCCGAGCAGCCGTTTGTGTGCTTGCTCAATCCTGATGTTCGCCTGATGCCCGACACTCTTATGCGCCTCACCGCGGGGTTGACTGGGGCGTCGGACACGGTCGCGGTCGTCGGCGGCAAGTTACTCAGGGGCGCCGAGCCGACGATGGAACCAACTGAGACCATCGACTCGACGGGCATCGTCATGACGCGGGATGGGCGGCACTTTGATCGGGGGGCCGGATCCTCGGATGTGGGCCAGTTCTCGGCCGAAGAGGACGTCTTCGGCATTACCGGGGCCCTCGCGCTGTTTCGGCGTGCCGCTCTGGAACATGCACAAGTCGATGGCCAAGTCTTCGACGAGGACTTCTTCGCCTACCGCGAGGATGCTGACCTGGCCTGGAGACTTCAGGGCTTCGGCTATCGAGCCAGGTACGTTCCATCGGCAATTGCCTTTCATCGACGAACTGTTACGCCAGAACGGCGTCGATCCCTGTCGCCGATGGTCAACCGCCACTCCGTCAAGAACCGCTTCTTGCTCCGGATCCACCACGCCGATCGGGGTTGGCTGGTCCGGTTCGGCCTGCGCAGCCTGATGAGAGACGTCGTCGTGATCGGGGCTTGTCTTACGGTCGAGCGCTCAAGTCTGTCAGGGCTCCGGTGGGTCTTGAGGAACCTCGCGACACACATGCGCCGACGCCGGGAGATCCTGGCCAGGCGCACCGTAGACTCGCGCGACCTCCATGCTTGGTTTCGGGCCTAGGTGCGCCGAGTTGGCTGCGAGCATCTGTACGCTGCGATTTAGCCGCAGTCGGAGCTACCCTGCCGCCGGAGCCGGGGTCGCTCACGGCGTCCTTTCCGGATCTGAGGTCTATCGTGCCGTCACCTAAGGAACGCCTGCGGCAAATCCCAATTCTTGGAGCGCTCTCGGTCCAGGTCGCCCATCGTGCCGCCAACCTTCGCTTCCCGGGAACCACAGAATACTGGGAACGTCGATACGCCAGTGGCGGAACGTCCGGTCCGGGAAGCTACGGCCAATTGGCAGCCTTCAAGGCCGAAACGCTCAACCGGCTCATTGAGCAGTATGCAGTCGAGTCGGTCGTCGAGTTTGGTTGCGGAGACGGCCATCAGCTTGGGTTGGCGCGCTATCCCAACTACATTGGCCTCGACGTATCCAAGACGGCGATCTTGCGATGCAAGGAAGCCTTCGCAAGCGACACCAGCAAGAGTTTCTTCCTGTACGATCCCGAAGCATTCGTTGATAGAGGGTCGTTGTTTACTTCTGACGCAGCGCTCTCGATCGACGTGATCTTCCACCTCACGGTGGATGAATCCTTCGAGACTCACATGCATCATCTCTTCCGAGCAGCTCGGCAACTGGTTGTCATCTATGCAAGCGACGAGGAGCGCGAGACCTCCAGCCGCCACGAGCGTCACAGGCGCTTCACAACTTGGGTCGAGGGCAACGCCCCCGGATGGGAGCTCGCCCAAAGGATCCCCAACGCGTATCCAAGTTGGAATGATTCCGTGGGCTCGGCGTCGGACTTCTTTGTCTATGTCCCGGTGCGCTCCTAGGGTTTGTCTGCGTTCCCATTGGCGCAGGGATTGTCACTGGCCAGCCGTCGTGGAGTCCCTCGCGGCAAAGTCAGGCCCGTGGGTGACACGAAGGAAGAGGACCCCGATCAGGAACGTGTGGAGTCCGTAGCTGATGGCGGTCGCCCATGCGGCTCCGATGGCGCCGTACTCGGGAATGAGTTGGAGCGCGAGGGTCACTGAGATCACAAGGATGATCGCGCTTGCCGAGGCGTTAAGCCCAACCTTGTTGATTCCCGCAAGGTAGTTCGACAGCACTCGCGCGAAGGAATACGGAACGACGCCAAGGAGCAGGACTCCCAGCACATCTGGCACCCCAGCGAAGGAGTCGCCGAACAGCCACGTCACCGTGGAGGCACTGACAGCCCACCCGACAATGGCCAGTGGGAGACTTGCCAAAAGGGCGACCCACGCGGTTCGCCACGCGAGGCGCGCTCCGGCGTCCTTGGCCATCCCGGCCACCCACGGAAAGAGGACGCGTCCCGCAGCAGTCGGTATTAGCCACACGAGTTGAGCCAATGAGACGGCGAGCGCGTAGCGGCCAGCTCGGCCCCACCGTAGTAGGCGTCGACGACCCACATGTCAAACCGGTAAGTCATGAATTGAAGTCCGTCGGCCGCGTAGGTAAGGAGGTTAGGGCCGAGTAGCGCCAAAGTTGTCGGAGTGGCGCGTTTTGGACTGTGTTGGTGGAGCGCGGCATGGCGACAACCGGCCGATGCGAGCGCCAGTACGCAAGGCCTAGCAAGCACGCTCTCATGAGTTCGAGCAGGACCGTCAGGACGATGACGGCCCAGGCCGTTGCCCACTGCGGGCGCGCGCCAAGGAGGACCACAGAGGCCAGGAAGCGCCGCGCAGGCAACGACGACAGAGATGACGTTGATCGCCTTGAAGTTGCGATCGGCCGCTAGTAGCGCGGTTATCCAGTTGCCCGCTTGAGCAAATAGGAAGTACGTGCCCAGCCCGAGCGCCGCTGCGATTGCGGATCCGGAGCCTGGAAGGAACCGGCCAAGGGGGCTTGCTGCGACGAAGAGTGTTCCGACGACGACCGCGAGAGTCGCCCACGCCAATGTTCGCTGCAGGGGCACGCGGAGAGCGCCGGCCGTCGTCGCGCCCGAAGCGACGAAGTAGGTCACCGCCGAGCCGATGCCAAGGCCCAGGTAGAGAACGGCGAGGGCCGCAGCGTTCGCGAATCGGGCAAGCTCACCCCGACCCTCTGCTTCGAGGAGTCGCGCCTGGACGATCGTCGTACCGAGAGAGAGCGCGACAATCGCGACTTGACTGGCCGAGGTCGTCGCGATCGCGAGGACGAAGCGAGCGCTTGATCGCTCGGCGGGCAGCGGCGCCGCTCCAGCCACGCTCGTGGGCGCCCACCTCGTCCGTGCTCAAGGCAGACCCATGGCCCCTAGCATGCGCTGTCCCAACACTGACCATGATCGGCCGGGGCGCCAGTATCCTTGCCCGATGCAGGCACGCCTAGCCGACGCGCCATCGCCCGGCCTGAGCTTGCTGCTCTTCACAGAGTCCTTTCCCTACTCGGTTGCGCGAGAGGGCACGTTTCTGGCGCCGCAGCTCCCTCACCTTCGGGCGGCCTTCAAGCGGGTCATCATCGTCCCATCGCGGCGCGGTGGAGCGAGGGCCGTAATCCCGGATGGTATCGAGGTCGACGAAGGACTCGCCGACAAGGCAGGCGGCAGGAACGAGCGTCTCCGCATCGGCCTGCTCGCCCTTCGGTCGCGACTCCTGTGGCAGGAGCTGGTCGGAGAACCATCCCTCGCACTCAACCGGGCAGCCTTGAAGCGGTTGATCCGAACGACAGGAAAGGCCCAGGCTGTGCGTCAGTGGCTAACGTCAGCTCGGTCCGATCTGGGGATCAATACGTCCGATTGGGTCGCCTATTCCTTCTGGTGTGACCACACCGCCCTAGGTTTGGCTTCATCGAAGGCGTTGGCGCCACGCATGTCGATCGCGGCGCGGGTGAACGGCCATGATCTGTTCCGCGAGAGGCACGAACCCCCCTACATTCCATGCCAGGAAGAGAACCGTTCGAGGTCAAGACTGGCTGTTTGCTGCATCTGGCGCCGCGATGGAGTACGCAGTTGCTCGCTACTCCTGGCTGCGACCGTGCATCAGCATCAGCCATTTGGGGGTTGAAGACCCCGGCTTCCTCGCGACGCCGTCGGATGGTGGGAACGTCGTAGTCGTGTCTTGCTCGAGCATCAGCCAAGTCAAGCAAGTCGCGATGATCGGCCGAGCTATCGGTGTGGCAGCAAGGCAACGACCGGACCTGAACTTCGAATGGCATCACTTTGGGGATGGAGACCAGCTCGACAGTGTCACCGTCACCGTTGCCGAATTGCCTGTGAATGCGTCGGCATCCTTGCATGGATACTGCCCGATCGAAACCATCCTTGAGTTCTACAAGACACATCCGGTCGACGCGTTTGTCAATGCGAGCCTCTCAGAGGGCGGCGCACCGGTCGCAATCATGGAAGCGATGAGCTGTGGCATCCCCGTGGTGGCGACAAGCGTCGGCGGCAATCTCGACATCGCCTCGGACAGGACTGGGCGACTTGTGAGCCAGGATGTGACCCCAGAGGAGATCGCCGACGCGGTAATCGCGATCTCGTCGCCAGACGCTGCTGGATTGCGCGCGAACGCACGCCAGATCTGGGCCGAGAATTTCGACGCTGCGAGGAACTGCCGCGAGATGGCTCGTCAGTTACATCAGCTGGGGCGAAAGGTCGAAGGCACGAGCAATTGATCGTCATCGTCGACCACGGGATGGGCAATCTCGGGTCCGTCCAGAACATGCTCCGAAAGATCGGCGCCGAGCGTCCGGACAGCCGACCCGGAGGCGATCGCGGCGCGGACAAGCTCGTCCTGGCCGGGATCGGGGCGTTCGACGGCGCGGCGGATCGACTGGCGGACCTCGGCCTCGTCGACGTGCTCAACGAGGCGGTGCTCGAGCGAAAGGTGCCGGTCCTCGGCGTCTGCCTCGGGCATGCAGCTGATGGCGCGCTCGAGCGAGGAGGGCAGCGAGACCGGCTCGGTTGGCTCGATGCCGAGGTTCGTCGCTTCTCGTTCCGACCGGACATCCGCCTGCCGGTGCCGCACATGGGTTGGGAGGTCGTCGAGCCCGACGCGCCCGAGCCCGCTCTTCGACGGCCCGGAGACGAGCTCCGCTTCTACTTCTCGCACGCCTACCACCTGGTCTGCAACGACCGCAGCGGACGTCGCCGCGACCGCGACGTACGGCTACGAGTTCCCGGCCGCGGTCCACCGCGGCAACATCCTCGGGACGCAGTTCCATCCGGAGAAGAGCCACGTCTTCGGGCCGAGGTCTATCGGCGGTTCGTCGCGCTGCCGCCGGCGTGATCCCGCGGGTCATCCCCGTCCTGCTGCTGCGAGGACGGCGGGCTCGTCAAGACCGTCCAGTTTCGCGACCCCGGTACGTCGGCGATCCGATCAACGCCGTCCGGATCTTCAACGACAAGCAGGTCGACGAGCTGGTCGTCCTCGACATCCGGGCGACCGCGGACGGCCGGCCGCCCGACGACGCCGCCATCGCGGAGATCGCCAGCGAGGCCTTCATGCCGGTCGGCTACGGCGGCGGCGTCCGCGACCTCGAGACGGCGACCGGCTCATCCAGCTCGGCGTCGAGAAGGTCGTGGTCAACACGGCCGCCGTCGAGAGCGCCCGGCGAGGTCGCGCGGATCGCCGATCGACTCGGTCGCTCGACGCTCGTGGTGTCGATCGACGCGCTGCGTCGGCGGGACGGCACGTACGAGGTCGTGACGCACGGCGGCACGCGGCCGACCGGCATCGACGTCCGCGCGCACGCCGAGGCCGTCGCAGCCCTCGGCGCAGGCGAGGTGTTCCTGAACTCCGTCGATCGGGACGGGACGATGGAAGGCTACGACCTCGACCTCGTCCGGCAGGTCACGGAGCGGGTCGACGTCCCGGTCATCGCCTGCGGCGGCGCCGGGAGCGGCCGATCTGGTCGCCGCGGTTCGCGACGGGGGCGCCGCCGCCGCCGCCGCCGGCAGCATGTTCGTGTTCCACGGTCGCCATCGGGCCGTGCTCATCACCTACCCGCCGTACGCCGATCGAGTCGCGATGTTCAGCGACGGCGCCTCGACGGCTGAGCACCCGGCCGACGCGTCGCGCTCCCGAACACCGGACGAAGGGCGCGATCCGCCGACCGTCGGTCGCGAACTCAGTGTGCGGCCGCGGGGGGCGCGCCATGATCGCATCCCATTCCGCCTCGTCGAACCCGAGCTTCTTCCGGACGTAGTCGCCGTCGGCCCGCAGCTCGTCGGCGTCGTATGGCGGCAGCGATCACTGCGAGCGCCTCGTCGCGAGTCAGCTCGCCGTTCCTGATCCGGTCGGACAGGTGGACGCGCCGCTTGTCGATGCCGAACTTCCGCGGCAGGATCGCGCCTTGGTAGAACTTCGTGAACAGCCGACTCGTGGTGCTTGCCGCCGTAGTCGCGCCAGCCGAATTCGCGGCCGAGCGTCGCCGCCGCCTCGTCGCGACGGTACGACACGAGATTCAGGAGCTCGACGATCTCGATCCCCCGGACCGAGCAGTCGCATGGTCCGCCACCAGCGCCGTCGAGGTGCGGGTACGTCCGGAGCGGGACCGACCGTATGTCGCGTGGATCGCGCGGATGTTCGTCCAGTCCAGCTTGTTCCAGACCCACGCGGCCGGCAGGCCGTGCTCGGTCGCGACGTTGTTGCCGCTCAGGAGGTATCGGACGTGGTGCTGTCGCGCGAGGCCGACGGTCGCCGCCAGGATCGCGTGGTCGGTGAGCAGCTCGATGTCGATCACGGAGGCCATG
>CAVYGH010000008.1:0-105500 GCA_963767945.1 uncultured Chloroflexia bacterium
CACCTGACAGGCGTTTCGCCACTCACCGTGACGGCATCGGAGAGGGCCGCCACCTCCAGGGTCGCGTTGATCGTACTAGTGCGGCCAACGCTCCGACCCCAGCACACCTTGTCGCGTCAGCGTCGCGAAGAGCCAGCGAGTTGGTAGCACGACCTCTTCATACGTTCCAGGCGGAAGAAGAGTGACGCGATACGTCCCATTACTTTCAGACACCGTTGTTCGGGTCTCCCTGAATCGTCTGCCCAGAGACGGTCACGGTGACACCGGGCATCACTCCAGCGCTGCTGTTTTCGACGCACAGTTCCGACGATGTTGCCGGTGAATTCCTGAGCGCGGGCAGCCGACGGCAAGAACCCGACCAGAACAAGCCATAGGATGATCCACCGATTCGTCGTCGCATTTTTCATCGCTGCACCTCTAACGAGTCACGGTGTGTGGAAGCCACCACGTGCACTCAGTTCCGGATGCGGGCGCCGGCGGCGCCATCGCAAATTTCTGCGGTCGAGCCGACACAAACTGACTGTTTTGAGTATGTGCGCTCTTATATTCCACCGCTTCTGCAGACCACTGCCGGCAAAAATGTGCTCGTGACAATCTTTTACAATCGCTGTTCGAGACGGGAGACAGCCATCGCGAGCGGGTTTGCCCGGACGAGGGTGTCGGGTGAGCCAGACCCGCGAATCGGAATCTCAGCGAACGCCACTCCAGCACAACACCTTTAGCGGCGGGTCTCCCTTGCAAAGCATGAGTCGACCGGGGTCATTTCCAGCGAGGCGCATGCCAGCGCGCCAAATATGAGTCGACAGCGCAAATTACCTTCAAGAAGCGTAGGACCGGGCGTTATAGTGCGTCCAAACCCCATGTCTCCTGCGCGTCTACTGCTCCTTGGGTATGCGCTATCCGGCGCTGCCGCGCTTATTTATGAAGTCACCTGGATGCGCTTACTCACCCTGGAAATGGGCCGCGGGGTCGCATCGACCAGCACTGTTCTTGCGGCGTTCATGGGGGGCTTCACTATCGGATCTGCAGCAGGTGGCCATTTCGGCCGGCGGATTAGCCCCTCGCGAGCGCTTCGGATCTTTGCAATTATTGAGACGGCCATTGCTGCCCTGGCTCTTTTGCTTCCTCTCGAACTCGCTGCGGCTGGTCCGCTGCTGGCAAACGCCTACGCTGACGGACAGCCAGGCGTGATGTTCAACGTCTTGCGAGGCATATTGAGCTTAGTGCTGCTCGCAGTCCCCGCTGCCGGCATGGGAGCAACGTTCCCGCTCGCTTCACGTTGGATGGTTCCGTCTGCCGGTCATGCTGCCGCCGATGCGGGTCGATTGTACGCAGCGAATACGGTTGGAGCGACTGTTGGCGCAATCATGGCTGGCTTTGCCTTGCTGCCCTGATTGGACTCAGGCACACGACTCACATCGGCGTATTGCTCAGTCTGAGTTCTGCAACATTAGCGATGCTCGCCGAAAGAGCGTCCACTTTCAAACCGGACAACATAGCGAATCCAATTCGATCGCGCGGGAAACAGGCGAAACACGCCCGCAAGGCGGAGCCGAGGAGCCTGATCTGGATCGCCGCAGCGGCGCTTGCGCTTTCGGGATTTGCCTCGCTCACCATGCAAGTCGTCTGGACGCGACTTGCAGCTCTCATACTGGGTCCGACCACGTATGCGTTCAGCGTCGTCGTCGCAGTTTTCATCGGGGGACTTGCCGCCGGCGCAACTCTTGGGTCCTGGTTAGCGAGCCGCACAGCGCAGCCCGTACCTCGGCTTGCATTGGCGTTGCTTTGCGCACTCGGACTCGCTGCTGTTGCAACAGGAGGCGTGGATGGCGCGCTTCTTTTCGTGGCCGAGATGGTTACGGAGGATTCCGGATTTGGCTTCCTCGTTGCTCGTCAGGCCCTCCTCGTGGCGACACTGCTCGCGCCGATGACGGTTGCATTTGGCGCGGTCTTCCCGTTCGCCGTTGCGGTGGGCATGAAGACCAACGACATCGAGGCGACGACCTCGCTCGACGCGATGCTGGACGAGGTCATCCCCTGGATCCGCGAGGAGCTCGAGGCGGACCGGCTGTGACCGAGCTCTCGATCGTCGTCCCGGTGTTCAAGGAGGGCGAGGCAGTCGACCCCGTGCTCCGGGCGCTCCATGCGGGCGTGGCGACCGAGCACGAGATCCTCGTCGTCTATGACTTCGACGAGGACCCGACCGTGCCCGTGATCGAGCGGCTGCACGCCGACGTGCCGGCCATCCGTGGCCTGCGCAACGACCTCGGACGCGGCGTGCTCAACGCGATGAAGGCGGGGATCGCGGCGTCGACCGGCGACTACGTCCTGATCTCGATGGCCGACGGCTCCGACGAGCCGCAGGTGGTCGACCGCCTGGTCGAGCTCGCTCGCGGCGGCGCCGACGTCGTGTCGGCGTCCCGGTACATGCGGGGCGGCCACCAGGTCGGCGGACCGCTCCTCAAGCGCCTGATGAGCCGCACCGCCGGACTCACGCTCCACTGGTTCGGCGGCGTGGCGACGCATGACCCGACCAACAACTTCAAGCTCTACTCGCGCCGGTTCCTCGACGCCACCTCGATCGAGAGCCAGGCGGGCTTCGAGCTCGCGCTCGAGCTCACGGTCAAGGCCACGCTGGATCGTCGTCGCGTCGCCGAGGTCCCCACGACCTGGCGCGACCGCACGGCCGGGGAGAGCAACTTCAAGCTCCGCCAGTGGCTGCCCAACTACCTGCACTGGTACTGGCTGGCGATGCGAGGCCGGTGGACCCGGGCGACACCGTGACAGAAGCCGCCGCGACGCCCGATTCCTCCCAGCAGGCGATGGCGGGCATCGCCTATCGCCCCGACCTCGACGGACTGCGGGCGATCGCGATCGGGCTCGTGATGTTCGGCCACCTGGGTTGGCCGATCAGGAGCAACGCGGACATCGGCGTGACCGCGTTCTTCGTGCTGTCCGGCTATCTGATCACGAGCATCCTCGTCCGCGACCGCGAGCGAACGGGCCGGGTCCGCCTCGGAACGTTCTACCGCCGCCGCATCATGCGGCTCGGACCCGCCCTGCTCGGCGTCCTGGCCTTCACGATGGCCCTGGGCCTTGCCGGGCGCCTCCCCGGTGGATGGGAGCTCGGCATCGCGTCGTCGCTGCTGTACGTCTCGAACTGGGTCCAGGCCGGGGGAGTCGCGATCCACCCACTCGGCCACACGTGGTCGCTCGCCATCGAGGAACAGTTCTACCTCGTCTGGCCGCTCGTGCTCATCCTCGCGTGGCGCCGGGCGCTCTGGGTGGCGCTCGCCGTCATCGCGATCGCCTTCGTCGCCCGGTTCGCCACCAGCGGATACGTCGAGTACTTCTCGACGATCACGCGTGTCGACGCCATCCTCGTCGGCTGCGTCGTCGCCTTCGCGCAACCGAAGTGGCCGACATGGGTCGCCGGGATCGGCGTCGTCGCACTCCTCCTGACCACCGTCGTGTTCGCCCCGTCACAGCAGGACGTTGCGATCCCCGTCGCGATCGTCGCGACCACGTTGGTCATCGGCGGCCGCTTCGAACCCCTCGGACGGCTCGCTCCGGGCGGCCTGAGGGCGTACAGCCTCTACCTCTGGAACACGCCGATGACGCTCCTGTTCGGTGCCGGAGCCTTCGTGGCGCCGGTGATGACGATCGCGTTCGGCGAGCTGTCGTACCGGCTGCTCGAGCGGCCGGTGCTCCGGCGCGGCGGCGCTCGGCGCCGGATGGCGGAGGCTGCTCCCGCCCCACCGGCCATCGCGACGGTGGCGATGGAACCGACAGCGCTGTCCGGCGAGCCGTCGTGAGGCTGCGGACGGTCGCCCTCGCCGTCCCCGTCGCCGTCCTCGCTGTTCTCATCGTTGTCCTCGCCGTGCTCGCCGTCCTGCCGCGATCCGTCATTGGCGATCTCGCCTATCCACCGCCCACGCCGCTTCCTGCCCAGCCCGGGTGCCCGGTGTCCACTGAATCCGACCCCCTGTGCATCGTCGTCCTGGGCGACAGCACCGCCGCCGGCGTGCCGCTCGAGGGCGACGACCGCTGGTGGGTGCGCATGGAGGACGCCCTGGCCGCCGCGCTCCCGGATCGGCAGGTCGCGGTCGCCAACTGGGCGATTCCCCGAAGCCGCGTGGACGTGCTCGAGTCCGCGGCCAACGACCAGCCGGCACTCGAGTCGTTCGACATCGCGATCGTGCTCGAGGGCGTCAACGACGTGGGTCGCACGCCGGTCGACGAGTGGTCGAAGCGCTACGAGGCCGCCGTCGAGCAGCTGGAGGCGCGCGGGCTCGATGTCGGTCGTCGCGGCACCGCCGGCGAACTTCGAGAGCGGCGCCCAGGAGCATCGGCACGACGACGTCGACTGAAGCCGTGCGCGCGATGGCCGAAGCCGGACCGCCCCGTCCTGGACATCGCAGCCCGCTACCGGGCGGACGGTGACGAAGCGGCCGCGAGCTACTACGCCGACAACCTGCACCAGAGCGAGGCCGGGCAGCAGGTCATCGCCGAGATGGCGACGAGCGTCGTCCTGGGTCTCGTGGGCGACGGCAAGGCTGAAGGGACGCGATGATCGTGCAGAGCCCGCGCACCCTGGTGCCGCCGGTCGCCGCGCTCAGCGACAACCGCGTGCGCCTGTTCCTGACCAGCGCAGCCCTGCTGTTCGTGGAGCTGTTCCTGATCCGCTGGATCCCGGCCAACGTGATCTACGTGGGCTTCTTCGCCAACGTGATCCTGATCGGGAGCTTCCTCGGCATCGGGGTCGGGATCATCCTCGGGCGACGCGCGCCGTCGCCGACCCTCGCGCCCTTCCCGCTCCTGTTCTTCCTCGTCATCAAGCTCGTCACGGTCGCTCGGCTGAACGTGACGATGGGATCTCCCAACGACATCATCATCGGCGGCAGCGGCGGCTCTGCCGACCTCCAGGCCAACGTCCTGATCCTGGTCCTGATCTTCGGGCTCACGACGGCCGTGATGGCGGCACTCGCCCTGCCCCTCGGCGGCCTCCTGCGGTCCATGCCGCCGCTGCGCGCCTACGCCATCGACATCACCGGGTCCTTGACCGGGATCGCTGTCTTCACCCTCATGTCCTTCCTGGGCATCGGACCGGTGGGCTGGACGATCGTGGTCGCGCTGCTCGTCGTGCTCCTCGGCCTCGCCCGCGGAATCACGGCCTGGTCCGCCGTCTCCGTGGCAGCACTGATCGGCTGCCTGTTCACGACCGTGAGCTCGACCGACCTCTGGTCGCCATACCAGCGCCTGACGGTGCAGGACGAGGCGGGCTTCGAGGTCGTGCTCGCCAACGGCATCCCGCACCAGGGGTTTCCGATCGCCGACGTGCCCCTTGGGCTGTACTTCGGGCAGATCGATGACTGGTTTCCGGACCACGCCTTCGACGACGTGCTGATCATCGGTGCCGGCACCGGCAACGACACCGCCATGTCCGTCCGTCGCGGGGACCGGCGGATCGACGCGGTCGAGATCGACCCGGTGATCCTCGGGCTCGGCGTGGAGCGCAACTACATGCGCCCCTATCAGGATCCCCGCGTCAATCGAACGGTGGACGATGGCCGCGCGTTCCTCCGCAAAACGGACCGCAAGTACGACCTCGCGATCCTGGCCCAGACGGACTCGCTCACGCTCTTCTCCACGACGGGCAACGTCCGTCTCGAGTCGTTCCTGTTCACGCGCGAGGCCTTCGCCGCCGTCCGGGACCGCCTCAAGCCGGGCGGGATCATGGTGCTCTACAACTTCTACTGGCAGGACTGGGCCGTCGACCGGCTCGGCTGGATGCTCCAGGACACCTTCGGGCGGCCGACGATCATCTCGCGCTACGGCACGGGCTCGCTCCACGCGGCGGCGCTCGTCAACGGGCCCGGCCTCGACGGCGTGCTGGGCGTTCCGCCCGGTGCGGAGGTGATGTCGCTCGCGCCGCCGGACGCCGTCCCGACCGACGCCTGGCCGTTCCCGTACCTCCGCCAGCCCGGGATCTCGCCGCCGTTCATCGCCGCGATCGTGCTGATTCTCGCGTTCGCGACGCTGCTGGTGATCGGCTCGGCGCGCTGGTCCGGGATGTCCGTGCGCCGGTTCAGTCCCCACTTCTTCCTGCTCGGTGCCGCGTTTCTCCTCCTCGAGACCAAGAGCCTGGTCTCGTTCGGCCTGTTGTTCGGCAACACGTGGACGGTCAACGCGCTCGTGTTCTTTGCCGTCCTGCTGTCGGTGCTGGCATCGATCGGCCTCGCGTCGATCCTGCCCCGCCATCACCCCGCGCCGTGGTACATCGCGCTGTTCGTGTCTCTCGCGCTCGGTCTGCTGATCCCGCCATCAGCGGTGCTGATCGAGCCGCCGATCCTGCGCTACGCCGCGGCGATGCTGCTCGCGTTCTCGCCGGTCTTCTTCGCCAACCTGTGCTTCACCTACAGCTTCCGCGACTCGGCGTCGGCCGACATGTCGTTCGCATCCAACCTGCTCGGGGCGGTGCTCGGCGGCACGCTCGAATACATCGCCCTGGTCACCGGCTACCAGCAGCTCGCCTGGCTGGTCGTCCTCCTGTACCTGGCCGCCTACGTCGCGGTGCGCTGGCTGCCGAGGCTGGCGGACCGGGAGCTGGCCATGGCGGGACCCACGGCGCCGCCGCGGGATGGCCGATTGGTGGACGCAGACACCTGAGCCTCGGGCCCGAGGCCGAATCGACCTGCTAGAGCGAGACCTTCGGCTCTCCTCGCAGGGGGCCCCGTGTCGCCAGCAGGATGACCACGCCCACGGCGACCACCGTCATCACGACGGACCCCACGATGGTCAGCGTCCGCGCCTCGGGGATCGTCCAGCCCTCTGGCGGCACCGCGACCAGCAGGTTGAGCAGGAACGTGATCGCGAACACGACCCAGGCGACCGCCACCGCCGGCCGCCCGAGGGCGAGGAGCAGGAAGACCAGCGCCGGATAGGCATACCGCTCGTGCATCGTCGTCAGCGCGACGAACGCGGCGAGCGAGATCGCGGCCAGGCCGAGCGCGAGCTGGTCCAGCGTCGGTCGGCGGTACACCGCGATGAACACGATTACCGCGAACAGCCCGGCCAGCACGAAGCCGACCACGCGGAACGTGACCGGGCCGAACGCGGTCGACCGATCCGACACGAGCTGGCCGCCCGCGCCGAGCTCCTGGAGCAGCGCCCACGGGTTCCAGGCGTTGAGGGACAGGATCCCGAAGATGTCGTTCTGGTACTCGGCCAGGTTGCGCAGGTAGTTCGCGGGTCCGCCCGCCGCGACGAACGGCAGCCACAGCAGCGCGACGACGGCGGCACCGACGACCGCGGCCTTGAGCGTCCCCCGGACGCCCTGGGTGGCCAGGAACCACGCGCCGAACGGCACGAGGAAGGGGAGGGCCTGCGGCTTGGTCATCAGGCTCACCGCGAGCAGGGCCGCCGCGACGAGCGGCAGGCCGCCACGCGCGGCCAGCAGCGCGAGCACGGCCCACAGCACGTAGATCGACTCGTACTGGCCCCACCAGGCGGACACGTACCAGGTCGCGGGCCAGAGCAGCACGGCCGCGGCGGCGAGCAGCGCGAGCTTCGGCTGCTCGCGGTACCACCAGACGACCGCCGCCGCGATCCCGAGGTCCGCGAGCGAGGCCGGGATCTTCATCAGCGACCGGATGCCCGGGTCGGCCGAGTCGGTGACGCTCCGGAACGCGGGCTCGATCGCGGCGAGGCCGCCCCACACCCAGGCCATGAACGCCGGGAAGCTCAGGTTCTGGTCATAGGCGCGGTTCCAGCCGTCGACGGCGATGCCGTGCACCCAGAGCACGAACTGGTCGATGTCGCCGACGAGCCCGCGACTCGGCAGGACCCACAGGCGGATCGCGACGCCGGCGAAGAACAGGACGGGGATCGCGAGCAGCAGCCAGGCGGACCAGCCCGAGCGGTCCTCGAAACCCTGGCCCCGCGGCGGCGGCAGGCCGCTCAGCACGCCGCGCGGCCGCCCGTCGGCTCAGGAACGGGTGGTGACCCAGTAGCGCTCGGCCGCGCCACCGTGGACCCGCCCGAGGTCGGCGACCCTGGCCGAGAACCCGCGGACGGCCTCGGCCATCGGCCGGCGGCCGGTGAACAGCCGCTCGATCTGGCTCTCGTAGATGCCGATGCCGGTGATCTTGCGCTCGAGCTGGTCGCCGATGTCCGCGAACTCGGCGGTCAGCGACACGTCCGGCGGCAGGCCGTCGAGCGATCCGTCGGGCAGGTCGTCGAGCTGGCGGAACTCCTCCCACCACGCGTACGGGAAGTCCTCGTAGAACACGAGCTGGCCGGTCCAGTCGACGCCCGGCATCACCCACCGCCGCGAGTCGTCGAGGAGCGCGATGCCGGCGTTCCGCGTCAGCTGGTGGTCGACGTGTCCGCCGACGCCCAGCGGCAGGTACACGCGCTGGGGCTCGAGGCGCATGAGCTCGCGCCGGAGGATGTCGGTGGGGGCGGGGTCGTCGGCCCGCGGCGCGCCCAGCAGCTCGTCGTCGCCCTGGTAGCCGCGGAAGACCGCGTCGGGGAGGTCGACCCAGACGATCGAGACCTCGGCGAAGGCGGCGAACCGCTCGTCCTCGAGGCGGCGGGTCGCCATCAGGTCGCCGGCGTCGGAGGCCTCGGTGCGCTCGGTGGTGAGGACCGCGCCCTGGGCGGAGACGTCGTCGATGATCGGCTGGCCCGCGAGCGACTCGTTGTGGATGTTGGCCCGCCGGTACCACGAGGAGCGCTGCCAGAACCGCTTCGCGGCGGCGTCCGCCTCGGCCTGGGTCGCCTCGAGCGCGAGCGGGGTCGCCTGCCACGGCGGCGTCGTCGACGGATCGTCCGTCGGGTAGTCCGCCCCGAGGTGGGCGCGGTTGAAGGCCTCGGTCACGGGCCAGACGGCCTTGGACCCGAAGCCGAGCGCCTCGCGCTGGTACGTGGACAGGTCGTCCAGCTCGCCACTGCCGGAGTAGAGGGTCAGGATCGCCACGTTCTGGCCGGTCTCCCGCAGGCTCGCGATGAGGCCGCCGCACGAGAGCGCGACGTCGTCGGGATGCGGGGCGACGAAGACGTGGGTCATGGCGGGCCGAGTATACCGACGCCGTTCGCCGCGGATCGGGGGTGGGCGGCTAGCTGCCGCCCGCGGAATCCCAGCCGGCCGCCCCGACCAGCGGCACGAACACGCAGGGCCCGTCCGACCGCTCGAGCCACTCGTCGCCGTGGCGCTCGACGACGAGCAGCCGCTGCTCTCGCAGGCCGCCGACGGGGATCACCAGCCGCCGTCCTTCGCCGAGCTGCTCGCGCAGCGGGTCCGGCACGGCCGGCGCCGCGGCGGCGACCAGGATCCCGTCCCATGGCGCGCCGTCCGGGGCACCGAGGCTGCCGTCGCCGACGCTGACCAAAACCCGATCGCCGTACCCGAGCCCGGTCAGCCGGTCCATCGCCTCGAGGGCCAGGCCCGGATCGCGCTCGATGGACGTCACCAGGCAGCCGATCTCGGCCAGCACGGCCGCCTGGTAGCCCGAGCCGGTGCCGACGTCGAGCACCCGCTCGCCGGGTCCGACGGCCAGCAGCTCCGTCATGCGCGCCACGATGTACGGCTGGCTGATCGTCTGGCCGCCGCCGATCGGCAGGGGCCCATCGGCGTAGGCGGAGCGGCGCTCCCGCTCGGGGACGAAGGCGTCACGCGGGACGGCGCTCATCGCCGCGAGGACCCGCTCGTCGCGGATGTCGCGGCCGCGCAGCTGGTCGGCGACCATCCGGCTCCGGGCCTCGCTCGCGCGACCCCGGGCCTCGTCCATCGCCGGAGGCTTCAGCTCGCCGAGGGGCTCGGCGCGGGTCCCGTGCTGGACGACGGGGCGGTCGATGGCGAGGCGGCGGCCGACGCGCTCGGCGCGGCCGATGCGCTCGGCGAGGCCGCCGGCGAGCCGCTGGGGGCGAGGCTCGACGAGGCGCCGACCGATGCGCTCGGTGCCGCGGACTCGGAGGCCACCGGCGTCTCCGTCGGCTTGGGCAGGAAGCCCGAGAGCAGGCCCTGTTTGCCGAGCAACAGCGCGTTCAGGAAGATGATCGCGAACACCGCGACCACGACGATCACGAAGATCGCGGACGCGCGGTCGTCGACGCGGACCGCCTGCTCCGAGATGGACGGTGCGGCCGTCGGCGCCTTCGTGGGCTGCTTCGCCGGCGCGCGCCGTCCGGTGGGCGTCGCTGCGGCGGCCGCGGCAGCCGCAGCCGGCGTCGCGATGACCGCCGTCTCGTCGTCGGCATCCGCGTCATCGCCTTCGCTCGGCCTCGTCGTCGCCCTCGGCCTCGTCGTCCGCCTCGTCGTCGACCGGCTCGCCCTGGGCCTCGTCGACGGCCGACGCCTCCGCGGGCGGCTCGGGCTCCTCGATCGGTGCCTCGGGCTCCTCCGTGGGCGCCGCCGCCTCCGCGTCGGGCACGGCCGGCGTGGCGTCGTCGGGACCGGGCTCGGCCTCCGGGTCGCGCTCCTGATCGGTCATCTAGGTGATCGGTCTCCTCTCCGCGGGCCACGCCTCGCAGGCACCGCCTCGCGCGGCCGACAGTGTACCGACCGCCACGCCCGGACCGCCCGTTACCGCGGTCACGCCTCGCGCAGCGCCTTCACCGTGAACCCGCCGAGGCCCGCGGCGATCGAGATCAGCCCGGCCGCGGCGATCACCGGCCCGGGCCCGAACGCGGTCGTCAGGAGGCCGCCGACGGCCATCGCGATCGACATCCCGCCGAACACGATCGCGAACCGGAAGCTCACCACGCGACCCATCATGTCGGGCGGCGTCCGCTCCTGGAACAGGGTCTGGCTGGGGATGATGAAGGCCATGTTCGCGACGCCGACGCCGAACAGCAGGCCCAGCACGACCAGCACCGACGACACGTTGCCCACGAGGAACACGAGCACGCCGAACGCGACGTAGGCCCCGATGATCAGGCGCCCCTTGCGGACGCGGGTCGTGATCAGCCCGAGCGCGAAGCCGCCGATCAGGTTGCCGAGCCCGATGGCCGTCTCCATGAACGCGTACGTCGCCCGGTACTCGTCGCCGGGCGACTTGGTGATCTCACGCGCCAGCACGATGCTCGACACCGTGAACACGCCCACCGCGAACTGCCCGACCGTGCCCTGGATCGTGTTCGCCAGCAGCACGGTCTCGCGCCGCAGGAACTCCCAGCCGGCGCGCAGGTCGCCACCCACCGAGCTCCCCTCGCTCGCCGGGGCCTCGTCGACACCCGGGCGCGCCGCTGCCGCCTGCGCGTCGCTCGCGCTTCTCGGAGGCGTTCGCGTCCGCCGCACGATCGGCGGGACCACGATCGTCGCCAGCAGCACCGCCGACCCCAGGTAGGTCACCGCGTCGAACCAGAACGCCAGGGGCAACGACGAGGCGAGGAACACCACGAACAGGCCCGCGATCGGGTAGTTGATGACGTCGGCGATCGTCTCGCCTACCCACATCGCGGAGTTCGCCGAGAGCAGGTCGCGCTCCTCCACGATCCGCGGCAGGATCGCGACGCGGGCCGGCCGGAAGAAGATCGACACCGTCGTGATCAGGAACACGAGCGGGTAGGCGAGCCAGACGTTGATCAGCACCGCGACCGGCACGAGCAGGACCAGCGCGGCGCGCAGCAGGTCGGACACGACGAGCACCTGCTTCTGGTCCCAGCGATCGACCAGCGTGCCGGCGACCGGCGAGAAGATCAGGTTGGGGATCGTCGACACGAGGAATGTCAGCGCGACGGCGGTCGGCGAGTCGGTGAGCTCGAACACGAAGGCGATCAGCGCCAGCTGGTTGACCCGGTCGCCGAACAGGCTGATGACCTGGCCGACCCACAGGGCCGAGAACGAGCCGTTGAGCGCCAGCCGGATGTAGGGGTGCTGGCGGATCCCCTCGAGCCGCGTGGGTCTCGTGACCGGGATCGCGACGCCGGCCGCGGTCGCACCTCCCGCGGACATCGGGACGGTCGACAGGGCCTCGACGGCCACCGCCTGGCTCGACGAGCTCGACGCGGGTGCCGCCATGCCCACGCCACGCCCGCCGAGCATGAGTGGCCGGTCGAGGACGGAGGCCTCCTCGAGCCCGGGCGAGAGGCCCGAGGTCCCGCGGAGTGCCGTGTCCGAGACGCTCTCGCCTGGCGGGAACAGCGACCACGAAGGTTCCGCGGGCGCCTCGGCGATGGCCGCGGTCCCGTCGGCGAGCCGCGCCGGCGGGGCGGTCATGGTGGGGGCCGTCGCGACGGCGGTCGGCATCACGGTCGCGCCGCCCGCGCCCGTCGATCGTCCCGCCTTGGCCTGGTCGATCGCCTCGCGGGACTCCTTGGGGACGGTCAGGACCGTCGAGAACAGGAAGAAGGACAGGCCGGCCGTGAGGAACACGTCGCCGATCGACGCGACGTTGTTCAGCGGCGGGATGGGGAGGGGGATCAGGTCCGCGAGCGGGCCGAGGTGGAGCAGGAACTCCGGACCCAGGGTCGACGGCAGCGGGGTGTGCAGCACCGTGCCCAGCGGTTCCGTGAGGCCGGACGCGGCGTAGGCCGGCAGCCACACCGGCATGTAGCCGCCGTTGACCATGATCACGAGCGCGTTGCTCGCCACGCCGACGAACGCGAGGGCCATGCCGGGGTAGGCGCGGTTCTGCCAGAGCGTGAACAGCAGCAGGCCGTACGCGAGGCCGAACAGCGGGATCCGCAGCTCGTCGACGAGGTCGATCCCGTAGACGAGGAGCGCCTCCGTGCCGAAGCGGAGGATCACGCCCGCGAACAGCAGCGGCAGGAACGTGAGGCGGATGTCCGCCAGGCGCTCGATCTTGCCGCCCAGGAACAGGCCGAGCAGGAGTCCGAGGGCGATGCCGGCGATCAGCATCGTGCGATTCTGGGGTGGGCAGGGGTGCCGATGGGGGCCGGTCCGGGGTTGGGGCAGGCGCCGGCGGTCAGGCCTGCCCCCGAGCGTTCAGTCGCCGACTGGTGGGCGAGGTGCTGGGGCCAAGCCCTCAGTTCGGATCCACCGAGCTCGAGCCGACGGCGCTTGCCGTGGCGACCCGGTTCGCGTGCTGCGAGATGAGCGGGATCGGACGCGGCTGGACGGTGCGCCCCGGGTCCTGGACGTCCTCGACCCACTGGGTCCGGACGAACGCGTCGACGACCTTCGGATCGAACTGGATGCCGGCGAACTTGCGCAGCTCGCCCAGGGCCTGCTCCGCGGTGAGCGGCGTCATGCGGTACGGGCGCTGGGCGGTCATCGCCTCGAACGCGTCCGCGACGTGGAGGACCCGAGCGAGCAGCGGGATCTCGTCGCCGATCAGCCGATCCGGGTACCCCGAGCCGTTGTACCACTCGTGGTGGTGGCGAATGATCGGCAGCTCGCGCGACAGCCGCGTGACCGGCGCGATGATCTGCGCGCCCAGCACCGGGTGCGCGTTCATGATCATCCGCTCCTCGCGGTTCAGGCGTTCCTGCTTGAGCAGCACGTTGTCCGGCACGCCGATCTTGCCGACGTCATGGAGCAACCCGCCCCACTCGAGCGCCTCGAGCTCCGAGTCGGTCAGGTGCATCTCCCGCCCGATGTCGCCGGCGATCTCCTTGACCCGCCACGAGTGCTTGCTGGTGTACGGATCGCGCTTGTCCACGGCGCCGGCGAGCGCGGTGATGGTCTGGGTGAACATCTCCCGCATCTCGATGAAGTTGTGGTACGCGAGCCGAGTCGTGTACAGCGGCAGGGCGAACAGCAGGCTCGACCACCAGGCCACCGAGTACATCTGCGCCATCAGCCACCCGAGCGGCGCAAGCGCGAGGAGACTCGTGGCGAAGCCCCGCGCGTCACCGACCAGAGACGCGCCGGAATGGCTGTTCCGTCCGGAGGCGACCAACGTTGCAGTCAGCAGCCAGCAGGTTGATGAGGAAGAAGGCGGCGCGGCGACCAAGATCGTGCCAATCGAAGCTGACGACTGAGGACCGCCGCCGGTCCAGTGCGCCGAAACGCTCGATGACGAGTCCGGCTGCCACGGCCGGCAGCATCAGGCCGGCGTGGTTTGCGAGCGTGCCGTACCAGGGAATGCGACCCCGAAGCTCTCGGACTTCGGTCGTGCCGAGTCATCGCGACCCAGATGCCCGCCGTCGGGCCGCCCAGAGATCGCCGCCACGATCAGTGGATCGCCGACACGCCCACGAGCGTTCCCGCTGGCATGCGCACCGGGAGCGCAGATGCGAACGAGCGTAAGGAAGCACCAGAAGAGGAGGCCGGCCAGCCAGGAGACACTTCCAAACGAGCGCCGGCGCCAGGCCGATGGCTGCGGGGATTCACAGGGAAACACAAGAGTCGTGACTGCGAGCGCAATCGCGCTCGATGGCCACGACCCCAGTGATGTACAGCTTCAGGACGCTTGGACAAGTCACCCTCAGACGCTTGACTAGCGCCGAACGCTAGCCCGTTCGATCTATCAGGGAAACGGGACTTGAGTACGGGGATAAAAGTCTTGCGCTCAGAAGCCCCTCAGCGACGCGCCCCCAGCAAGTGCCAATGCGGCAACGCGCCGAGTGCGGTCAGGACTCGCATGACGGCGATCGTTCATCGGTCGATTCTCTCCGAGTTCCCTGCTACCAGCCCTTGAGGCCTTTGACGGTGCCACGCTCGATCCTCCTCGCGGCCTCCGTGCCCGTCAGACACGAAAACCGACCTGACTCGAAAGTCGGTCGGTTGCACTACTCACTCCACCTCCACCCTAAGTGCCCAATTCAGGTGGGGGCATCGGCGCGTTCCGAGCGTTTCCTGTATGCACCGTACCTTCGTACTAGTGCGGGCCGGACTATAGGTTGCCCTCTCCGCACTGGTCAATACGCAACCCTACCTATGCGACGCTACGGGTACTCAAGCGCTCGTACGGTGTCACGCCAACGACACCTAGATGTCTCGGAGAACTGGACGGTTCAGCTCCAAGTTCCTCACGCACCATCGACGCGTAGTGCGCGTACTGCTCGGCTGCTGCTGCGTGTCGTACCGCTCCGGCCTGTAGGCCCGGACGACAGCAGCGCTCGATTTCGTCTGCGGTCGGATCGATCAGCAGGACGCGTTGCGGCAGCCATGCGCCGCGAGGTTCGGTCTGACCCAATGCTGCGCGAAGGCGGTCGACCCGGTGCTCGACTGACCCCAAGCACCGCAGCGTGCAGAACCTCGCGATACGGCGCGCCCAATCCTCGTACGAGAAGTCGCAGGGCGAATTTGCCGGTGTATCGTCTCGAGCAGGGTCTCGACGGTCGCTTGCGTCACCGGCCTTGGCCATAGCAGCGATCAGTCTCCAGCACTGTCGACTTCGGCTGTCTACAAGCTCGGAGTCGAAACTCAGTATCTCGCCATCGAACTGGACGTAGCCGGCGCCGATGCCGCTGCGATAGTCGCGGCTCCAGGAGGCGCCGAAGGAAGTAGATCGTTTGGTGCAGCGAGTTCACGGCTGTACCAGGTGCGAGGTCAGGCCAGAGTGCATCGAGGGCTTCGTCTCTTGTGGCTGCCATCGCAGGGCGAGACGAAACGAAGCAGAGAAGGCCGAGCACTTTTCGCCGCAGTCGCTGGCGCACCGGGAGGTCGTTGATGAGGAGTTCGACCATCCCAAGATCTGAGATCTCCACCGCCGGGGCGAGCCGGCGCGTCATTGACGCCGCGAGTGGACGAAGACCTCTGTCATGCACTGCCATCGACCGGATGACGACACGGTCTGCGGGACCACCGATTTCCGATAACAGGTCAATCGCGTGGTTGGATGACTCTGGAGCGCGCTCGATCGCGAGGCGAAGGGCTGGCGCCCATCGCTCACTGCGCCTCCGCGCCTCCTGGCGAACCACATCCAGGGCATCGGAGCTGAGTCGGATCAGTGATCCGACAACCTCTTCCGCCAATTGCGACAAGAGATATGTCTCATGAGCCTCGAGTTGTACTACCTCGCTGTGAATGACACCGGATCGTGCGATAACGCGCAGGAGTTCAAACGCGCGGATCCCCGGTTGTGATCGCTGGGCGGTCGCGACCTCATGGAGTCGCTCTAACTGCGAAGGCACGGCGCGCGAGTCGATTTGGAGGGCGATCCTCGTGCGAAGGAGCTGGCCCCTGAGCAGCCCGGCGACATCACGGCACTGATCCGACTCCAGCTCGCGCGCACAGATCGCAGCCCGTCGGTAGTCGCCTTCGCGCATGGCCAAGGTCCCTCCGCACAGAGTCGCGAGGGTCGTGAGCCCGGCTGACCTGCGCGGATCGACTTGTTCGAGCGCGGACCTTGCGAGCGATGCGTCTCCGAACTCCACCTCGAGTCTTGCACGCTCGAGGTACACCTCATCGCGGCCAAGACGTGATGGAACGTCCAGTGCGGAGACTAGGAGGCGTCGGGCACGTTCGGTCTCGCCAAGGTGCGCAAGGGCGTTCGCCTCAGCTGCCACTGCCGCAACGAACTCTGCGCTCCCAACCGATCGCCCGCCGAGATCCACTTGTGCTCGTGAGGCGACGTGAGCCGCTTCGGCAGCGTCGCCGAGCCAGAGCAAGACGCTCGAAAGGTTGAGTCGAGTGATCCCTGCGTAACGTCGCTGTTCAGCGATGTCTTGCTGTCCCGCAAGCGTGGCGAGCTGATCCGCAATCGAGTCCAGCGGACCCTCACGCCCGGCTTCCCACATCGCGATCGTCGCTCTCGCGATGTTGTACTGGGCATCCGAAAGGCCAGCCATCAGGGCTCTTTCGGCAAGCTTGACCGTCTCGTCTGCGAACCCCCCGAACCCGAAGATCGAGGATAGATTTCAGAAGGGCTTGGCCCGACAGGGCCGATCCCTCACTCTGTTCCACCGCTCGCTGTGCGAGATTGGTCGCCTGACCGTAGTTCCCGCGAAGCAGTTCCAGCCTCGACCTGAGGATCAGGGCCCCTGTGCGGTCACGCGATCCGGCCGAGCCGTCAAGGAAAGGCCTAGCGCGTTCGAATAGACCGGCCGCAAAGATCGACTCAATGGCGGAATCCACGACGCGCTCGGCCGATTCGATGTCACCGGCAGCGCGGTAGTGCCAAGCCGCGGTAGCCCAGTCAGAGGCCTCCAGGGCCATTCCGACTCGACTATGGATCTTGACGATCTGTGCCTGACCGACCTGTCCGCTGAACTGCGAGAGAAGAAAGGCTCGGACAAGGGGATGAAACCGGTGCGGTGACTCGCGGTCCGGTTGTGTGAGCAAGCCGAGCTCTTCGGCGCTTCGAATTGCGGATCCGATATCCACCGCCCCGCCATCGCACACCAATTGAGCGGAAGCCAGATCAACCCAAGTCAGCACGGAGACCCGCTTCAGGAAGTCGTGGAGGTCTGGGTCGAGGGTCGCGACAACCTCCTCCGCGAGGAAGTCATACAGGTGACCACGTGTGGCACTGAGTTGAGTGACGAAGGCGCGTGGATCCGGCCGCGACTGCTCGCCTAAGCCGACACTCACAAGGCTCAGAAGTGCCGCCCATCCCTCGGTTCGTTGGACGAGCTCGTCGACCACGTCGGGCTCGATCGGTAGGCGATAGGCGTCTCGGAACAGGCGGTCCGTCTCGGGGACGTCGAAGCAGAGGGCCTCGCCGCCGATCCGCGACACCGCCCCGCGGGCCCGGAGCCGGCTGAACGGGAGCTGGGGAGCGGATCGCGAGGCGATCACGATGCTGAAGCTCGGGCCGGTGTGCTCGATCAGCGCGCGGACGAGGGGCACGACCTCGTCGCTGCCGTCGACGGCGTGGTAGTCGTCGAAGATCAGCGTGAGTCCGCGAGGGTGAGCCGCACCGAACTCCGCGTACTCACGGACCAGGCTCGCCTCGATGTCGGCCCGCGTCGGTCCGCCCGGCCCGAGCTGCATCAGGAGGGCGTAGGTGTCCGGCGCGAACTCGGGATCGAGCTCGCGGCCCGCCGCGACGAGGTGCCGGCTGAACGTGAGCCAGTCGCGATCGTCGGGATCGAGGCGATACCAGGCCGTGAGACGGGCGCTGTTGCGAGCCCAGTCACCGAGGAACGTGGTCTTGCCGAAGCCGGCCTCCGCGACCACGAGGGCGACGCGCCCGGTCGCCGCCTGGTCCAGCCAGTCGTTGAGGCGTGCCCGCGACAACGTGTCCGCGCGCAGGAGGGGCGGATGGATGCGAGCGCCGACGATCGGGAACGGGTTCATGCCGAGCAGGCCCGCTCGGCTGCCGAGCAGCATCGCGCCCGGGATCCCCGGTCCGACGCCGACAACCGCATGCCCCACATGCCCCACGGACCGGCTGGACGGGGCCGCGAAACCCGGCCCGTCGCCGCTCTTGGCGGCGAACGATACGGACGCGGGTTCGCCCGCGTCAACGCTCGGCGTCGGCGCCTCGGCAGGGGACATCGCACCACCGTCGCCGACAGCAGCGTCTTTGTGCTCGCCGGCGGTGGTCGGGGCGGACTTGGGCATGCCCGGAATGGTGCCGGGCGCCGCTCACCGGCGGCTTATCTGGGACCCAGGCGGTGCCCTAGCCCTCGTACTCGAAGCCGATCTTGAGCTCGACCTGGTACTCGACGATCTCGTTGTCCTCGATCCGTGCCGAGGACTTCACGACCTCGATCGTCCGGATGTTGCGGACGGTCTTCGAGGCCGTCGCGACGGCCTGGCGGGCGGCGTCGCTCCATGATCGGGGGCTCGTCCCGACCATCTCTCGGATGATGATCACGCCCACGGGGCTCCTCCTGCTTCGGTCCCGGCCAGCATAGGCGGGCAGGCCGGTACCGCGGGCCGGGGATCGCGCCGTGTGACGACGAGCGATCGGGCTCGATCGAGGTGGCGTCCCGGTGACGCCGGGCCGGCGGGTGGCGTCAGGCGGGCGTCGGCGCGTTCTCGTCAGTGCCCGCGCTCGCGCGGACCTTGTCGAAGCAGGTGCTGCAGTAGACCGGTCGGTCGTTCCGTGGCTGGAACGGCACCACGGCCTGGCCGCCGCAGCTGTTGCAGATCGCCGCGTGGTATTCGCGAGAGCCCCCCGGACTCGCGTTCCGCGCCCGCTTGGCCGCCGCCCGGCACGTCGGGCATCGCTGCGGATCGTTCGTCAGGCCCTTGCTGGCGAAGAACGCCTGCTCACCTGACGAGAAGACGAACGACTCGCCGCAATCGCGGCAAGTCAACGTGCGGTCCTCGTACACCCCTCGAGGTCCTCCCTCTAACGATATGCAAGCTCCGGACCGGCGTCGGGGGGCCGGCACGGCGCGTCAGGGGGTCGGCGCTCGGGCAGGCGGGCGTGCGAGCCCGGAACTCTTTGCGCGGAGGATACGCGCGTCGTCAAGCGGTTTTGCCCACGTTCGGGAACCGCGTCGTGCCCGGTGGCGTCCGACGCGCATGTCGATCTCCGTTCGCCCCGCGGCCGCGGGCCTGCTCGTTGCCGTCACCGTCCTCGCCTGCAGCGGCGCCTCGTCGCCGAGCGCGGCTCCATCGTCTCCCGCGTCCGGCGGCCCGTCGGCGCCACCCGCCAGCCCCTCGATCCCCGTCGACGGCATCACCCACCCGACCGGGGCGACCGACATCGTCCTCCGCTTCGACGAAGGGGGCGGGTTCGTCCCCGTCGAGTTCAACGTTGCGCACCTGCCGTACTTCACCCTCTACGGCGACGGCACGGTCGTGTTCGCCCAGACCTCGGCCCAGCTCGAGCCGGGCGCGGACGGCGTGTTCGGTGGCTATCCCCAGCGCACGAGCAAGCTGACCGAGGCCCAGGTCCAGGACCTGTTGGAGTTCGCGATCACCGATGGCGGCCTCGGCCGCGCCCGAGCCGAGTACCAGAACCCCCTCGTCGCCGACGCGCCGACGGCCATGTTCGAGCTCAACGCCGACGGCGGCAGCAAGACCGTCTCGGTCGTCGCCCTGGGCATGGAGGGCGAGCCCGGGCCAGACGCCGCGATCAAGGCGTCCCTCGCGGCGCTCGGCGAGCGGCTCAAGGACTTCGACCGCGGCGGCTCCCTCGCCAGTGACGCCTACGAGCCGACCGCGTACCGCGCCGTGCTGCTCGATGCGAGCGGCGGCGTCAACGGCCAGATCCGCGACTGGCCGTGGCCGGACCTCACCGTCGACGACTTCGCGTTCCCGGCCGACCCGAACCAACTCCAGCACGGCACGCGGGTGATGACGCCGGCCGAGATCGACGCCGTCGGCGTCGAGCATCCCGAGAACGGGGTGCAGAGCGGCCTCGTGGTGAAGGGGACCGACGGCAAGCCCTACACCCTGGTGATCCGGCCGCTGCTGCCCGACGAGACCGCCTAGGCAGCGAGCCGCGGACAGGCGCCTACGCGGAACCCACGTCCGCGAACCGGTCGCCCGCGTAGTTCACGAACCGCGTCTGCGCCTTCCGGAACCAGAGGTCGATCTCGCCGGTCGGCCCGTTGCGGTGCTTGGAGAGCTTCAGCTTCACGACCTCGCCGTCCGTCGACTGGTCTTCGGCGCCGCGCTCCTTCTCGCGCCACAGGAACATCACGAGGTCCGCGTCCTGCTCGATGCTGCCGGACTCGCGAAGGTCGGACAGCCGGGGCTCGCGCGACTCGCGCATCTCGGGCTGCCGTGACAGCTGGCTGAGGGCGACGACCGGCACCTTGAGCTCGCGCGCGAGCGCCTTGAGACCGCGCGAGATCTCGGACACCTCCTGGACGCGGTTGGCGTCGCGGTTGGTGGTCGACGCCTGCATCAGCTGGAGGTAGTCGACGATGACCAGGTCGAGGCCGGACTCCGCCTGGAGCCGGCGCGCCTTGGTCCGCAGCTCCATCGTCGTGATGTTGGGCGTGTCGTCGATGTAGATCGGCGCTTCCGAGAGCGCGTTCATCGCCGGGGCGATTCGCGCGAAGTCCAGCTCCTCGAGGAACCCGCTGCGCAGCCGCTGGCTGTCGATGTTGGCCACGCTCGAGAGCAGCCGCAGGACCAGCTGCTCCTTGCTCATCTCGAGGCTGAAGATGCCGACGCTCTTCTTGTCGCGGACCGCCGCGTGCTCGGCGATGTTGAGCGCGAAGCTCGTCTTGCCGATCGACGGCCGCGCCGCGAGGATCACGAGGTCGCTCTTCTGGAGGCCCGTCGTCAGCGTGTCGAGGTCGCCGAAGCCCGTGCGGATGCCGCTGATCTCGCCGCGGTGGGCGTGGAGGTAGTCGAGCCGGTCGTACGCCTCGTGGAGCAGGCCGCGGAGCAGCGAGAACCCGGCCGCGACCCGACGCTGGCTGACCGCGAACAGCTCGGCCTCGGCACGATCGATCGCCTCCTGGACCTCGGCCGGATCCTCGTATCCGATGCCGGCGATCCGCCCTGCCGCGCCGATGAGGTTCCGCAGCAGCGCCTTGCGCTCGACGATGCGCGCGTACTGCGTCGCGTGGACGGCGGTGGGCGTCGAGTTCGACAGCGTGCCGAGGTATGCCCGACCGCCGACCGCCTCCAGGTCCTCGGACCGCTCGAGGCCCTCGGCGACGGTCACGATGTCGATCGGCTCGCGGCGCTCGAACAGGTCGAGGATGACCGCGTAGACCTTGGCGTGGGCCTGGCGGTAGAAGTCCTCGGGCTTGAGGAACTCCGCGACCTCGATGACCGCGTCGCGGTCGATGAGGATCGACCCGAGCACGGACTGCTCGGCTTCGACGGATTGGGGCGGAAGGCGATCGATCATGCAGGCTCGAAGATGCAGGGCCGGCGTGTCAGCTCCGCTGGCACGCCTCGGCCGGATGGCACGTAGGTCCCCGCATCGTCGCCGGGATGACGGTCAAGCCTGTCCACGAGTCGGGGACGGGACGACTCGCGTCGTCCACGGGATTGGCCCGTTGTGGATCGGTCTGTTGATGAAGTTGTGGACGCTGCCGTGGCGTCGCCCTGACCGAGGCTGAGCGCGTCGAGCCGAAGGCGCCGTGGTGAGCACCGCAGCGAGCGCACCCCAGGTGCGTGAGCGAGGAGCGCAACCCGGCAACGCCCGGATCGACCGCATCAGCCGGCGGTCAGTCGAGGCGGCGGATGACGCCGATGAGCTTTCCCTGAATCCGAACCGACGGATAGAACTGGGGCGGGTAGTTCGGGTTGGCGGGCTGGAGGCGGACCCGGTCCTTCTCGCGGTAGAACCGCTTGAGGGTGACCGCGTTCTCCTCGACCTGGGCGACCACGATGTCCCCATCGCGCGCGGTCTCCTGGGGTCGGATGACCACGAAGTCGCCGTCGGCGATGTGGGCCTCGATCATCGAGTCCCCGCGCACGCGCAGGACGTAGGCGTCCCCGGCCGGGGCCAGGATGTCCGGGACGGCCAGCATCTCCGACGCGTCCTGGTAGGCCTCGATCGGTCCGCCGGCGGCGATCTCGCCGACGATGGGCAGGGTGTGCGCCTCGGTGGCGATGGCCTGCGGCGTCAGCTCGCTGGTCAGCCCGAGCCGGAGCGCGGCCGTGGGCGTGAGGCGGATGGCGCGCGACTGGGGCGAGCCTTCGTCCGACACGCCACGCTCGAGGTAGCCCTCGCGCTCGAGGATCTGGAGGTGGTGGTGAACGGCCGAGGTGGAGGCGAGGCCGACCGCCTTGGCGATCTCTCGGACGGACGGCGGATAGCCCCGGGCGCGGATCGTCGCTGCGATCACGTCGAGGATCTTCCGCTTGCGTTCGGCGTCGTGTCGGGTCAACCGGCGCCTCCTTTCGCGGGAGATCATACCGAACGTCCGTTCGATGTCAACCTCGGCCCGGAAGCGGTCCTCGCGGACCCGAACGGCACCGCTGCTAGACTCGCCATCCCCCTGCGCGCGGCGCGGGCGATCGAACGCAGTCGAGGAGAGGTCGTGGCAGCGCGCGCGGCGCAGGACGAGCAGGAGCCCAACGAGCGCCCGGCATCGGGTCGCCGGTCCCAGCGTATCGGCCTCCGGAGGCTGGTCGGCTTGGCCGCGTTCCTGCCGATCGCGAGCCGCGCGCCGATCTACGGTCGGCTGTTCTGGGAGCTCGTGCTCGACGACCGGACGCCCGCGAGCCGCAAGGCGATGCTCGCGGGCGCGCTCGGCTACCTCGTCCTCGGTCGGGACATCGTGCCCGACGACCTGCCGATCGTCGGCGGACTCGACGACCTCGTCGTGGTCGTCATCGCCGTGGACCTGTTCCTCGACGGCGTGCCGTCGGAGGTGCTGGACGAGAAGCTCGACCTGCTGGGCATCGACCGGCGCGCGTTCCTGGAGGACGTCGCGCGGATCCGCCGCTTCACCCCCGGGCCGCTGCGCCGTGCGCTCCGGAGCGTCCCTCGCGCGCTCGCGTTCGCCGGGGATACGCTGGACAACTCCGGGTTGGGACCGAAGGTCCGGGCCTGGATCAACAAGGAGGAATTCGATCGCGTGAAGGTCATCCTGACCAAGGACATCTCGACGCTCGGCAAGTCGGGCGAGATGAAGACGGTGGCCGACGGGTACGCCACGAACTACCTGATCCCGCACCAGCTCGCCGTGCCCGCCGCGGGCGGAGCCTATCGCGCGTATCAGCACGACATCGCCAGCCGCGAGGACAAGCGGAAGCGCGAGCGCGAAGAGGCGGAGATCGCCGCGACCCGGATCTCGAGCACCACGCTCACGATGGGCGTCAAGGTGGGCGAGGGCGGCAAGCTCTACGGCTCGATCAACAACCAGGACATCGCCGAGGCGCTCGGCCGGCGCGGGATCACGATCGACAAGCACAAGATCGATCTCGAGCAGCCGATCAAGTCGCTGGGCACCTACAAGGTGGCGATCAAGGTGATGACCGGGATGACCTCCGAGGTCACGATCGTCGTCGAGCCCAAGGGCTGATCTCCCGCCCGCCGCGGCGGGCCGTGCCACGCCGTTGACGCCGCAGGCGGCGAGAATCGCGTGCGTGAGCGACCGGGTGATCCTCCACGTCGACCTCGACGCGTTCTTCGCGGCGGTCGAACAGCGCGATCGGCCCGAGCTGCGCGGACGGCCGGTGATCGTCGGCGGTGGCGGGCCGAACCAGCGCGGGGTCGTGTCGGCCGCGTCGTACGAGGCCCGGAAGTTCGGCGTCCACTCGGCCATGCCGCTGCGGACGGCGGGCCGCCTCTGCCCGCAGGGCGTGTTCCTGCCGGTCGACGGGCGCAAGTACCAGGCCGTCAGCCGCGAGGTGATGGCGATCCTGCGGCGGTTCACGCCCCAGGTTCAGCCGATCTCGATCGACGAGGCGTTCCTCGACGTCACCGGGTCGCGGGCGCTGTTCGGCGACGGGGAGCAGATCGGACGCCGCATCCGGGCCGAGATCAGCGAGGAGGTGCGGCTCACGGCGTCGGTCGGCGTCGGGTCCACGAAGCTGGTCGCGAAGGTGGCCTCGGAGCTGCGCAAGCCCGACGGCCTGGTCGTCGTGCCGCCGGGCGGGGAGGCGGCGTTCCTGGCCCCACTGCCGATCTCGAGGCTGTGGGGCGTCGGCGGCAAGACGGCCGAGGCGCTGCGGGACTTCGGCGTCGTGACGATCGGCGACCTCGCGGCGCTGCCGCCCGACGTCCTCGTCCGGCGGTTCGGCAAGCACGGCTCGGCGCTGGTCGACCGCGCGGTGGGTCGCGACCCGGACCCGGTCGCAACCGGCGATCCCGCCAAGTCGATCGGCCACGAGCACACGTTCGACGTCGACACGGCGAACCGCGAGAAGATCGAGCGGACGCTGTTGGGCATGGCCGACGGCGTCGCCTGGCGGCTGCGCGCGGCCGGGCTGAAGGCCGTGACGGTGACGCTCAAGCTGCGCGACTCCTCGTTCACGACCATCACCCGTCAGACCGGCCTCGAGATCCCGGCCGACCTGACCGAGCCGATCTACGAGGCGGCCGTGATGCTGCTCCGGCGTGAGCTGCACGGACAGCGGATCCGGCTGGTCGGGGTGACGGCGTCGAACTTCCGCGACCGCGAGCAGCTCGCCCTGTTCGGCGACGACGACCCGCGCCGCCACCAGACCGCCGAGGCGCTCGACCGGATCCGGCGCAAGTACGGGGAGCGCTCGATCACCCGGGCGAGGCTGGTCCGATCGGGCGTGCCCGCGCCGTTCGAGCGCGACCCGATGTCGGCGGCCGAGAAGCGGCCGGACCTCGCGGGCGAGGCGTCGCGGCGCGCGCGTGACGCGGCGCCGGGCCGGCCCGTCCCGCTGGCCGCGGACGGATCCGAGGACGACCTCGAACCCGTCGACGACCGTGACAGCCTAGGTGACACGGACCTCCCCGAGGATGACGCCACGAACGCTTGACATCGAACACCTGTTCGACTAGCGTTCGGGCTAGAAACGAACAGGCGTTCGCATCCGACGTGCCCGCGGGTGACGACGTTCCCGTCGAGGGAAAGGAGACACCGATGGCGATGGTTCGCGTCGCACCAGTCAACGTGGCGGTCCGTACGGACTGGTTCAACGGGACGCCCAGGGAGATCACCTGGGGTCCGGATCGCCTCCCGATCACCCGCGTCGTCGCCGTGCGCGACGAGCGGTCTGCCTATCCGGCGATCACCGGCCCGCGCACGCTGTTCGAGGTGGACACCGCCTCGTACCGGCTCGCCCTCACCTACCGCCACCGGTCCCGCCGGTGGACGATCGAGGGGCTCGACGAGGTCGGTCGGGCCGCCTGACCGCCACCAGACACGGGGTCGCGGCTCCTCCCCGTCGGCCCCTGGGGTCGGCTGCGGGGCGGGCGCGGCAGCGCTCGCCCCGCGGGCCACTGACAGCTACGGCGCGGGCTGGATCCTTGTCACGACGAAGTGGCTGCGGCAGAACGCCTGCGCAGCGAGATCCCAGACGAGGGCTTTGCCGCTGACTGGGTCGCGCACCTCGCACTTCCACGCATCGCGATGCGAGAACGAGCCCGTCAGGCGCATCTCAGTCGGAATGACCGGCACCGACGAGGGATCTACCTTGCGCGGGTCGACCCAGAACTCCGCACCCTCCACGCCTTCCGCTCCAATCATGAACAGGCCGGTCGGCGACGTCAGCCACTTAGGCTTCGCGACGCAGGGGACAGACGCCTGCGTCAGCGCGTAGTACGTGCTGCACGCTCCGCGGTTTGTGCCAGCCGGCTGCGACAGCACCTTGACCGTGTAGGTCAGTTTCTGCCCCGATCCAAAGCAGGCCATTCGGGCCGCCACGTCGAGTTCGTCGATCGCGTGCCAATCGTCGGGGGCCGGGCAGCCAACGTTCACGCGTTCGAGCGTGGGCCGGCCGTCAATGAGGAAGGGCACCCACCCCGCGGGCCATCCCATCCCGCTACGAGGGATGACAGTGAGCCAGTGGATGGCTCCCTCGGTCCTATCGGGATCGTCGACGACGAGCACCTCATCGCCCGCCACAAGCCCGCGTTCGAATTTGTCGCCGCCTGGTGATGAATAGACGGGCAGGGCCGCAGGCAAGACCCTCGCGACATCGTCGTCAAGCGGCAGCACCATCTCCGGGTCCCATGTCACGTCCGTGATCACGAACCTCATCCGGCATCGCGTGACTGCCTCGTCACGCGGAATGAGATCTCGGCTGTCGCTATCGACGACTCGACACTCGCCCGCCTGAGCGTTGTCCATGGCCATGGTCAACGTCATGAATGCAACGGCCGGCATCTCGTTGAGTTGATTTCGAACGGCTGGGCGCGCCCTGGCGTCCGGACCGCGTTGGTCATTGGCGACAGGGCCCACGGACAAAGGCTCGAACAACCACTGTGGCGTCACCTTGCATGGAACGGGAACATCGGCATACCTGCACCGCGGCTCCGGGGTGCCAGTGTCGCCACCCATTGGTTCGGCATGGAGGGCGCGGACATCGACCGGCGTGTCGCCGTAGCACACGAGGAAGTCAATCGGGTCGACCGTCCAGAGTGCCGACTCGTCGAGCGAGTCCGGGCACTCGGGCTCGGCGGGCTCGATCCAGTCCTCGTTGCCCTTTCCGGCGGCCACCCAACCGAACAGTCCGTTCGCAGCCTGGACCTCGTACCAGTCGTACGTGTCTGCGGCGACCGGGCCGTCGACGACGAGCATCCGGCTGCCCTTCTTGAGCAGCGGTGTGAGCTTCTCTGAGTCCGCGCCGACTCCCGGCTTGGATCGAACTCGCAGGCCGTCTCCGGCTGTCGTGACGACGGCGATGCTGTCGGCCGCGAGGCCGGCGGGTGCCGGAGTCGCCGCCGGAGGTGCCTTCGTGGGTTCCGGCGTCGGAGGCGCTGTGGCGGTCGCCTCGGCCGTCGGCGAGGGCACGACGACGATGGCCGGGAACGTCGGGGTCGGAGCGGGGTTGATGAGTCTTGCCGCAACCAGGACGCCCGCGGCGAGCGCGAGCAACACCAGAGCGGCCGCCGCAACCAACGCGAGACGGCCAACCCGCCGACCTGCCGGCAAGCCGGGCAGAGACGGCCCATGCCGGCCCTGCCGGGTCTGCCGAACCTGCTCGGCGACGCCGGGCAGCAGCCAGCCGGGCGGCGGCGCGCCGGCGCGACGCTCGAGCATCAGGCGCAGGAGGTCCTCGAGTGCGATCGGGCGTCGTCATTCGACCGCCTCCAGCGCGTGCTGCAGCACGCCGCGAGCCTGGTGCAGCCGCCACTTCACGGTCCCGACGGGCATGTGGAGCAGCGCGGCGATCTCCGCGAGCGGCCGACCCTCGAGGTGGTGCATCACGACCATCGCCCGGTCGTCGGGCTCGAGCTGCTCGAACGCGCCCTCGAGGAGATCGAGGACCTCGACGCAGCTCGAGCGTCGAGGCGTTGTGGCGCTCGGGATGTGACACCCGGGCGTCCGGTCCCGTCTCCGCCAGCTCCACTTCGCGCCGCCGCGACTCCTGACGGACCTGCATTCGGCACTCGTTCACGAGGATCCGGTGGAACCAGGCATCGAAACGGTCGAGGTCGCGAAGGTGCGGCAGCTCCCGCCACGCGGCGAGCAGCGCATTCTGGGTCGCGTCGGCCGCCGCCGCCTGACTTCCCAGGATCGCCGCCGCCAGCCGGTATGCGTCCGAGATCCGGCTGGCCGCGATCGCATCGAACGCCTCGGCGTCCCCGTCGCGGGCGCGCCGGACGAGCCCCGCGTCGTCGGGACGGATCGCGTCGCTGACCTGGACGGTGACGGGTTGCATCCAGCGCTCCAATCCTGCGTGCACATGATGCCGACGGAGCGAGTTCGGTTGGAAGACGCTTCACCGACGCGTCGGTGACGCCCGATCCGGCGACGGATCGCGGGTTCGGCGGTCGCACCGCCCACCCCGATCGTGCTCACCCGTCCCTACAATCGGCGCGTGGAACCCAGCACGCGCTTTCGCGACGTTACGGTCGGCGCATTCGTCGATCGGCTCGCATCGGCCGAGCCGGTGCCCGGGGGTGGCAGCGCGGCGGCGGTCGCCGGGAGCCTCGCGGCGGCGCTCGTGGCGATGGTGGCGGCGTTGTCCGAGGGTCGGCCGAAGTACGCCGAGCACGCCGCGCTCCACCGCGAGGTCGCGGATTCCGCGCGTGCGCTCACCGACCGGTTCCTGACGCTCGCCGACGAGGACTCGGTGGCGTACGCCGGGTTCGGCGCCGCGATGAAGCTGCCGCGCGAGACCGACACCGAGCGCGAGGTCCGGTCCGCCGCGATCCGCAGCGCCGCCAGGGCCGCGTCGGACGTGCCCTATCGCACCGTCGAGGCCTGCCTCGAGGTCGTCGTGCTCGCCGAGGCCCTCGCGGGCCGCAGCAATCGGAACGCGTCCTCGGACCTCGAGGTCGCCGCGCTCCTCGCGAACGCGGCCTCGCGCGCGGCCGCGGCGAACGTGTACGTGAACCTGCCGTCGATCGAGGACGAGGCCGCGGCGCGCGAGCTCCTCGTGTCGACCGAGCGGCTGGCGGACGACATCGACCGCCTGGCCGCGCAGACCCGCGAGGCGGCCCGCAGCGGCGAGGCGAGGGCACCGCTCGAGGCCGGACGCGGGTGATCGTCCGATGACGGCCGAGGGTCCGCGTCTCCTGCTCGGCGCCCCGATCGCCGCGGAGATCCGGGCCACCGTCACCCGCGACGTCGAGGCGATGCGCGGCCGCCACGGCCACGCCCCCGGGCTCGCCGTCGTGATCGTCGGCAGCGACGCGCCGTCGACCGTCTACCTGACCCAGATCCTTCGCTCGTGCGAGAAGGTCGGCATCGAGGGCCGGCTCGTCGAGATCCCCGGTCGCGCCTCGTCGACCACGCTGCGCGCCGAGATCGAGCGGTTGAACCGCGACCCGCTGGTGGCCGGGATCATCGTCCAGATGCCGTTGCCCAGGCGGATCCCGCTCTCGACCGTCATCGACACCCTCGATCCCGCCAAGGACATCGACGGGCTCCATCCTCGCAACGCCGGGCTGCTGACCCTGGGCTACGAGGGGTTCCTGCCCACGACGGCGCACGCCGCGGTCGAGATCCTCAAGCAATCCGACATCCCGCTCGAGGGCCGCCGGGTGACGGTCGTCGGCCGGTCGAACGTCGTCGGCAAGCCGGCGGCCCTGCTGCTCCTCCGCGAGAACGCCACCGTCACGCTGTGCCACTCGAAGACGGCCGACCTCGCCCGCCACACCCGCGACGCGGAGGTCGTGGTCGTCGCGACCGGCGTCCCGGGCCTGATCACCGGGGAGATGCTGAGCCCCGGCGCCGTCGTCGTGGATGTCGGCATCAACGTCGTGGACGACAAGCTCGTGGGGGACGTGGACTTCGCGTCGGCGAGCCGCGTCGTGTCCGCGATCACGCCGGTGCCGGGCGGCGTCGGGCCCGTCACCAACGCCCTGCTGCTCACCCACCTCGTCCGCGCGGCGCAGGCCCAGGCCTCCAACGGCCGGAGCCAGGTCGCGCTCCAGCTCGCCGGGAGTCGCTGATGACCTCGACCGCGCCGTTCCCCTCCGACCTGGACATCGCCCGCGCGACGACCCCGCGCCCGATCGTCGAGGTGGCCCGGGACCTCGGCCTCCACGACGACGAGGTCGAGCTCTACGGCGGCACCAAGGCGAAGGTGACGCTCGAGGGGATCCGGCGGGTCGAGGCGGCCAACCCGCGCGGCAAGTACGTCGTCGTGTCCGCGATCAGCCCCACGCCGCTCGGCGAGGGCAAGTCGACGACGACGGTCGGCCTCGCGCAGGGCCTGAACCGGATCGGTCGCCGGGCCGCGGTCACCATCCGCCAGCCGTCCCTGGGGCCCGTGTTCGGCATCAAGGGCGGCGCGGCCGGCGGCGGCTACAGCCAGATCATCCCCATGGAGGACTTCAACCTCCACCTGACGGGCGACGTCCACGCGATCGGGGCCGCCCACAACCTCGCGGCGGCGTTCATCGACAACCACATCCACCACGGCAACGCGCTCGCGATCGACCCGCACGGGATCCTCTGGCCTCGGGTCATGGACATCAGCGATCGCGCGCTGCGCGAGGTCGTGGTCGGCCTCGGCGGTCGCGAGAACGGCTACCCGCGCGAGACGCAGTTCGTGATCACGGTCGCGTCCGAGGTCATGGCGATCCTCGCCCTGGCGTCGGACCTGCAGGACCTGCGTGCGAGGCTCGGCCGCGTGGTCCTCGCGACGACCCGCGACGGCACGCCGATCACCGCCGAGGACCTCAAGGTCGCGGGCGCGATGACCGTCCTCCTGCGCGATGCCCTGAAGCCCAACCTGCTCCAGACGCTCGAGGGCGGGCCGGCGTTCGTGCACTGCGGGCCGTTCGGGAACATCGCGCACGGCAACAGCTCCGTGCTGGCCGATCGGGTCGCGCTCGCGACCAACGACATCGTGGTCACCGAGGCGGGCTTCGGGGCCGACATGGGCGCCGAGAAGTTCTTCGACATCAAGTGCCGCGCGTCCGGCCTGGCTCCGGACGCGGCCGTGGTCGTCGCCACGGTCCGAGCGCTCAAGATGCACGGCGGCGTCGGGCGGATCGTCGCGGGCAAGCCGCTCGATCCGGCGCTGCTCGAGGACAACCCGGAGGCGGTCCGTCGTGGCGGCGCGAACCTGGTCGCGCAGCTCGAGAACATCGCGCTGTTCGGGGTCCCCGCGGTCGTCGCGATCAACACCTTCCCGACCGACACCCCGGGCGAGATCGCCGCGATCCAGGAGGTCGCGCTTGGCCGCCGGCGCGCGGGACGCGGTCGTCGCCCGCCACTTCACCGACGGCGGCGCCGGCGCCGAGGACCTCGCGGCCGCGGTCTGGGCGGCGGCCGAGGCGGGCGCCCCGGACTTCCAGCTGCTCTATCCGGACGACATGGCGCTGTCGCTCAAGATCGAGGCGATCGCGACCCGCGTGTACGGGGCCGAGGGCATCGACATCGCGCCGGCGGCGGCCAAGCAGCTCGCGCAGTACGAGGCGATGGGCTTCGGCAACCTGCCGATCTGCATGGCCAAGACCCAATACAGCCTGAGCCACGACCCGAAGCTCCTCGGCCGCCCGACCGGGTTCCGGGTCCCGATCCGCGAGGTGCGGCTGGCCGCGGGAGCGGGCTTCGTGACGCCCCTCGCCGGCGACATGCGCACGATGCCGGGCCTGAACTCGAAGCCCGGGGGCGAGCGAATCGACATCGACGCGGACGGGAACGTCGTCGGCCTGTTCTGACCGGCCTATGCTCGGCGGGTGATCCTCGTCCAGGTCCTCGTCCTGCTGCTGTGCGTGTTCGTGATCGCGCGGACGGTGCTCAGCGCGGTGCGCACGTTCGTCGTCCCGCGTGGCGACAACGACCCGCTGTCGCGGTTCGCCTTCCGGACCATGTACGCGGCGTTCCGGCTCGCGGCCCCGCCGACGCGTCCGTACGAGTTCCGCGACCGGATCATGGCCTACTACGGGCCGATCTCCCTGATCCTCCTGCCGGCCTGGTGGCTCGTGCTGCTGGCGCTCGGCTTCGCGGGGATCTTCTGGGTCCTCGGCGAACCGGCGGGCGATGCCATCGTCACCAGCGGATCGTCGCTGCTGACCCTGGGCTTCCTGCGGCCGCCGATGGCGTTCGGGGAGATCATCGCGTTCGTCGAGGCCGCGATCGGCCTCGCGCTCGTCGCCCTCCTGATCTCGTACCTGCCGACGATCTACGGCGCGTTCTCGCGCCGCGAGCTGCTGGTCAACCTGCTCGAGGTCCGCGCCGACTCGCCGCCATCGCCGGTCGTGATGATCACCCGCATGCACCGGCTGCACGGGCTCGACGCCCTGCACGACCTGTGGGAGCGCTGGGAGCAGTGGTTCGCCGAGCTCGAGGAGACGCACACGTCGCTGCCGGTGCTGGTGTTCTACCGCTCGCAGCAGCCGGATCACTCGTGGGTCAACGCCGCCGGGGCCGTGATGGACTCGGCCGCGCTGATGCGCTCATCGGTCGCGACGCCGTGGGACGTCCAGGCCGACCTCGCGATCCGGGCCGGCTATCTCGCCATGCGCCGCATCGGCGCCTACTTCCGGATCGAGTTCGATGAGCATCCGCGGCCGACCGACGCCACCAGCATCGGCCGGGCGCGCTTCGACGAGGCGCTCCGCGTGCTCGAGGCCGCGGGCGTGCCGCTGGTCGAGGACCGCGACCAGGCGTGGCGCGACTTCAACGGCTGGCGGGTGAACTACGACGCCGTGCTGCGCGCGCTCGAGAAGCTGACGATGGCCCCGACGCCGTGGTGGGACCGGCCGATGCGCTCGGCGTGGGAGACCGACGAGCCCGAAGCCGAAGCCGAGACGGAGGCGGGCGCCGCGGTCGCGGAGCCGGTCCGCGAGGTGACCGCTACGCCGCCTGCGTGATCCCCGAGGCGGCGACCAGCCCCGCCGTGATGATCAGCGCCACGATCACGCTCAGGACCCCCACGCCCCACATCGTCCAGTCGATCGGGCCCAGCGTGCCGCCGCCGTGCGCGTGGTCGTCGTGACCGTGGTCGTCCCCGTGGTCGTCCGCCGAGCCATGGGCGCCCTCGACCGCGTGGGACATGCCGTGCTCGTCGGGGACCGCGGCCGGCTGGTGGTCGCCGCCCGTCTCGTGGGCGTCGGGCGCTCCGCCGCCCGTCGTCGCGTCAGTCATCGCCGTTCCGTGCCTCCATCTGGCGCCCATTGTTCCACGCCCGGCGCACCCTAGACTGGCCTCGATGCTCACGCTCGTGCTCACCCGCCACGGCCTGACGGACCGCTCGACGCCCGAGCAGCACATCGGCCAGCGGATCGACGTGTCGATCAACGACGCGGGCCGCAAGCAGGCCGAGGCCCTGGCGCGACGCCTCGCGCCCGTCGCCTTCGACCGCGTGCTCACGAGCCCCCTCTTCCGGGCGCGGGAGACGGCCGAGATCCTCGGCCGCGGCAGCGAGATCGAGGCGGACCCGCGCCTGCGCGAGATGGACTACGGCGCCTGGGAGGGCCGGACGTACGAGCAGATCGTCGAGGCCGACGGGGCGTTCCGCCGTCGCTGGGAGGCCGAGCCGGACGGCCTGCCGTGCCCGGGCGGGGAATCCGGCGACGACGTCGCCGTCCGGGTCCGGTCGTTCCTCGCGGACCTCCTCGACGAGCATCGCGCGTGGCACGCCAAGGCGTCGTTCCGGGCGGCGACGTCCGGCTGGGGCTCGGCCGTGCAGCGGATCGAGCGCCCGGTGCTCGCGGTGGCCCACTCGACGACCAACCGGATCCTGATCTGCGTCGCGCTCGCGATCGAGGTCCGGGAGTTCCGCCGCCGGCTGGACCAGGACCAGGCGAACCTGACCGTCCTGCAGTGGGAGCTCGATGCGGCTCCCGACCAGGGCCGGATGCTGCTGCTGAACGACACCGCGCACCTGCGGCGACCCGACGAGGTGCCCTGGGCGTAGGGCTCGGCTAGGCCCCGTCGCCGGGCTTGGCCTCGGGCTCGGCCGGCACCGTCCTTGCGCCGGAGGCCGGGCATCCCCATCCGCCACCAGACGAGCAGCAGGAACACCACGATCACGGCGATGAAGATCGCGAGGTCGAACGGGCGCAGGATCTCGCGGATCTCGACCCAGTTGGCGCCCAGCTGCATCCCCGCGTAGACGAGCGCGATCGACCACGGGAGCGCCCCGAGCGTCGAGTACAGGATGAACTTGCCCAAGGGCATCCGGGTGACGCCGGCCGGGAACGAGATGAACGTGCGCACGATCGGCAGCAGCCGGCCGAAGAAGACCGTCGCCGCGCCGTACTTGCGGAAGAACTCGTCGGCGACCTCGATCTCGTGGGGGCGGATCAGCAGGTAGCGCCCGTAGCGCTCGAGGAACGGCCGGCCGCCGTACAGGCCGATGGCATACGCGATCAGCGAGCCGATCGTGTTCCCGATCGTCGCCACGACCACCGCGATCCAGAAGTTCCACGGCTGGCCGGTGATCGGCTCGATCGCGGTCGGGTCGGAGACGAGGAACCCGGCGAACGGGAGGATCAGCTCCGACGGCAGCGGGATCATCGCCGACTCGATGCCCATCGCGGCCGCGAGGCCCACGTACCCGACGGCTCCGTAGAGGCTGGTCAGGAACGGGATGACCACCTGGTCGATGAACGAGAGCACGTGCGGGAGGATATCTGACTATCCTCGGCACGGTGACCGAGGCCCACTTCGTCCCCGAACGTGCGGTCGACACCGCCCCTCGCGACCACGTCGTCCTGACGGGCGCGGACCTGACGATCGCGGACGTCGAGGCCGTCGCCCGCCACGGGGCCGGGGTCGCGCTCGACACGCACGCGCGCGACCGGATGCAGGAGGCGCGCGACGTCATCGAGTCGCTCGTCGCGCGGGGCGAGGTCGTGTACGGCGTCACGACCGGGTTCGGGGACCTCGCCACGACCTTCATCGGGGCCGGCGACGAGGCCGGCCTGCAGGCCAACCTGATCGCGTCGCACGCCGCCGGCGTCGGCCGACCGTTCCCGCGCGAGGTCGTGCGCGCGATGCTGCTCCTGCGGGCGAACACGCTCGCGCTCGGACACTCGGGCTGCCGGCCGCTGCTCGTCGACCGGATCTGCGAGCTCCTGGCGCGGGGCATCCACCCGGTCGTGCCGGAGCAGGGGAGCGTGGGCGCGTCGGGCGACCTGGCTCCGCTGGCGCACCTCGCGCTGCCGCTGATCGGTCGAGGCGAGGTCGAGGTCGACGGCCGGACGCTGCCGGCGGCGGACGCGCTCCGGACGGCCGGGCTGGAGCCGCTGACCCTCGCGCCCAAGGAAGGCCTCGCGCTGCTCAACGGCACCCAGCTCATGAGCGCGCTCGGCGCGCTGCTCGCCGCCGACGCGGAGCGGCTCGTGCGCACGGCGTCGGTCGCGGCCGCGATGTCGGTCGAGGCGCTGCTGGGGACCGAGGTCGCGTTCGCCGCGCCCTACCAGCTCGCCCGTCCCCATCCGGGGCAGGTCGCCGTGGCCGGCGAGCTCCGCCACCTCCTTCGAGGCTCGGGCCTCCAGCGATCGCATCACGGGTCGGCGCACAAGGTCCAGGACCCGTACTCGCTGCGCTGCGTGCCCCAGGTCCACGGCGCCGTTCGGGACGCCCTCGACCACCTCGGCCGGGTGCTGGACATCGAGCTCAACTCCGCGACCGACAACCCGCTGGTGTTCCCGCACGGCGGGTCGGTCCCGGCCGACGCGCTGGCGACCGGCGGCGGCCTCGTGATCTCGGGCGGCAACTTCCACGGCGAGCCGATCGCGCTCGCCCTCGATTTCGCGAAGCTCGCGCTGGCCGAGCTCGGCTCCATCTCCGAGCGCCGGACCGCGCTGCTGCTCGACGCCCGGCTCAACGGCGGGCTGCCCGCGTTCCTGTCCCCCGATCCGGGCCGGAACAGCGGGCTGATGCTCGTGCAGTACACCGCGGCCGCGCTCGTGTCCGAGAACAAGGTGCTCGCCCATCCCTCGTCGGCCGACTCGATCCCCACCTCGGCGAACCAGGAGGACCACGTGTCGATGGGCGCGACCGCGGCCCGCCACGCGCGGACCGTCCTCGGCCATGTCGAGCAGATCGTCGGGATCGAGCTGCTGTGCGCGGTCCAGGCGCTGGACCTCCGGCTGGCCGCGCTCGAAGCCGAGGGTGCGCCGCAGCCCGGCGAAGGCGTCGCCGAGGCGAGGCGCCGGGTCCGTGACGTGATCCGGCCGCTGGGCGGCGATCGGGAGCCCGGCCCGGACCTCGCCGCGGCGCTCGCGCTGGTCCACGACGGGACGCTCGCCGATCTCGCCGTTTCGTAGACTCCGGGTCCATGGCCATCCGCATCGTGGACATCACCGACGACGCGTCGTTCGCGCTCGTGCCGCCGTGCGCGGATCCCGGGTTCGACCATCGGTCATGCGACTACTGGGAGAACGCGGACCGCGGCTCCAAGGCGTCACGCCTGTCGTGGCTCGAGGCATCCCCGGCCCCGACGGCGCCGGAGCCTGCGGCGCGGACGAGCAACCCCTTCGCGCCCGACACGACCGAGCCCGCCTTCAACCCGTTCGCCGCGGCGTCGAAGGGCCCGACCTTCAACCCGTTCGCCGATGACGACGACGAGCCGATCGACAACCCGTTCGCGCCGCGACGCGAGCCGCGGCCCGCTGTCTCCGGCGACGCGCGGCCCAAGCTGCGGCTGCTCGCTCGCGGGCTCGCCGTCTTCGGGAGCTACGCGAAGGTCCTCCTGGCCGACGACGTGCCCGCCGCCTACGCGCAGTTCGGACCGCTGTCGGCGTACCCGCGCGCCATCCGCACGCGCGAGCTCTATCCGCGCCTGCCCGACGCGCCGCTGCCGGCCGTGATCACGTGCATCGCGACGACCCAAGAGGCCCGCGGCGGCGGCCTCGCGGCGGTCCTCGTCGAGGCCGTGTGCGACGACCTGGCGGGCCGCGGGTTCGCCGCCGTCGAGACGTACCCGGAGGTCGGCGCCGCGGAGAACGCCACCAGCGCCGCGCAGCCCGCGTTCTGGGAGGGGCTGGGGTTCATCGTCGCGGCGCCCGACGACCGGTTCCCGGTCATGCGCCGCGAGCTCGCATGAGGGGGGCCGTCGGCATCGCGGCGATCGCGATCGTCGCCGCCGCCTGCGGGTCCACGCCGGTCGCCTCGCCCCAGACGCCGGTCGCCCTCGCCACGCCGAGCGCCGCTCCGTCCACCCCGCCCGGCTCCGCTCCGACAGGTCCCTCCGACGCCCCCGGCGCGACGGCCGCGGGAACGAGGGTGGCATTCGACGAGGCCCTGCTGCGCTTCCTGCCGCCGGACATCGAGGGCGTCGCCGTCGTCCCGGAGCCCGACGCCTTCGCCGTGGCCGCGGCGGACCCGGACTTCGCACGCAACGTGGAGGCGGCCGCGTTCGCCGTCGCGGTCGACGGCGAGGACCTCGCCTCGGGCGTCGTCGCGAAGCTCCGTCCGGGCGTCTACGACGAGGCGGTGTTCCGCGACTGGCGCGACACGTACAACGAGGGCGCCTGCGGACAGGCGGGCGGCGTGGCCGGCAACGCCCAGGCCGAGCTCGGCGGGCGGACGGTGTACATCGCGACCTGCGGCGGCGGCCTGCACGTCTACCACGCCTATCTCCCCGAGCGGGGCGTCATCGTGTCGCTGTTCTCGCTCGGCGACCGCCGGTTCGGGGAGCAGCTGATGAGCGGCCTCCGGCCCTGACCCGCACGCGAACCGGTCAACCTGCGGCCTAGACTGGCCGCCATGACGACCCAGGCACCCGGGGCCGCCCCCAGCGGTCCGCGTCCTGTCCGTGCCCCGCGCGGCACCAGCCTGTCCACCCGGGGGTGGCAGCAGGAAGCCGTGCTCCGGATGCTGATGAACAACCTCGATCCGGAGGTCGCCGAGAACCCGGACGCCCTCGTGGTCTACGGCGGCACCGGCCGCGCGGCGCGGAGCTGGGACGCGTTCGACGCGATCGTCCGCGAGCTGCGCCGGCTGGCCGACGACGAGACGCTGCTCGTCCAGTCCGGCAAGCCCGTCGCCGTGTTCCGGACCCACGAGTGGGCGCCGCGCGTGCTGATCGCGAACTCGAACCTCGTCGGCCGCTGGGCGACCTGGGAGCAGTTCCGCGAGCTCGAGCGGCAGGGCCTGATGATGTACGGCCAGATGACCGCCGGGTCGTGGATCTACATCGGGACCCAGGGGATCCTCCAGGGGACGTTCGAGACCTTCGCCGAGCTCGCCCGCCAGCACTTCGGCGGGACGCTGCGCGGCCGGGTCACGCTGACGGCCGGCCTGGGCGGGATGGGCGGCGCGCAGCCGCTGGCGGTGACGATGAACGACGGCGTGTGCATCGCGATCGAGGTCGACGAGGCCCGGGCGCGGCGGCGGCACGAGATCGGCTACGTCGACCGCCTGACCCACGACCCCGCCGAGGCCCTCGCCATGGCCCGCTCGGCCGCCGCGGACGGCACGGCCCTCTCCATCGCGCTGGTGGGCAACGCGGCCGAGATCGAGCCTGCGTGGGCGGCGGCCGGCGAGCGATTCGACGTCGTCACCGACCAGACCTCGGCCCACGACGCGCTCGCCGGGTACGTGCCGGCCGAGATCTCGCTCGACGACGCGGCGTCGCTCCGAGCGAGCCAGCCCGACGTCTACGAGGCGCCGCGCGAGGGGCTCGATGGCCGACCACGTCCGGGCGATCCTCGCCTTCCAGGCCGCCGGCGCCGTGGCGTTCGACTACGGCAACAACCTCCGTGCCCAGGCGCAGGAGGCGGGCGTCGCGGACGCCTTCGACTATCCGGGCTTCGTGCCGGCGTTCATCCGGCCGCAGTTCTGCGAGGGGCGCGGCCCGTTCCGCTGGGCGGCGCTGTCGGGCGATCCCGAGGACATCGCCCGTACCGATCGCGCGGTGCTGGAGCTGTTCCCCGACGATGCCGGCCTCCGGCGGTGGATCGAGATGGCCCAGGCCCGGGTCCCGTTCCAGGGCCTGCCGGCCCGGATCTGCTGGCTGGGCTACGGCGAGCGGTCGAGGGCGGGGCTCGAGTTCAACCGGCTGGTCGCCAACGGGGAGCTCCGAGCGCCCATCGTCATCGGCCGCGACCACCTCGACGCCGGCTCGGTGGCCTCGCCCAACCGCGAGACCGAGGCGATGGCCGACGGCTCGGACGCGGTCGCCGACTGGCCGCTGCTCAACGCGCTGGTCAACACCGCGGCCGGGGCGACCTGGGTGTCGATCCACCACGGCGGGGGCGTGGGCATCGGCTACAGCCAGCACGCCGGCATGGTGTGCGTCGCGGACGGCACCGAGCTCGCCGCCCGCAAGCTGGAGCGCGTGCTGACCACCGACCCCGGCATGGGCGTCGTGCGCCACGTCGACGCCGGCTACGAGCGCGCGATCGACGTCGCCCGCGAGCGGGGCATCCGCGTCCCGATGCTCGACGGGGCCTGACCCCGCGTCGTCGCCCGACGATCTACGCCGGGCTCGCGCCCGCCGGCTCCGCCGCCCCCGGCGCGTCGTCCTCGGCCGGCTCCGGCATCGTCACGATCTGCCGGACCGACGACAGGGCGACCGGCAGGAACGCGAGCAGCCCGCCGATTGCCCCCACCCAGATCGTCGCGTGGAGGCCGATCAGGTCGCCGAGAATGCCGCCGATGATCGCGCCCAGCGGGATCGTGCCCCAGACGATGAAGCGCATCGTCGCGTTCATCCGACCCTGCATCCGTGGCGGCGTGATCGCCTGCCGAAGCGAGATCTGGTTGATGTTCCAGGCCACCCCGAAGAAGCCGCCCATGAAGCCGAACAGGGCGAGCGCGGGGAACAGGTAGGCCGAGGACGCGATGGCCACCGGCAGCCCGGACAGGCTGAAGCCGATCGAGGTCAGCACCAGCATCCGCCCGACGCCGATCCGGGCGGTCAACCGGCTCGTGATCAGGGCGGCCACGAGGACGCCGACGGACCCGATCGAGAAGGCGAACCCGATGCCCTGGGCGGCGAGGCCCTCCCGGCTCACGTACAGGATCAGGATCGCGCCCATGACGTTGCCGAAGAAGTTCGAGGCCCCCGTGCGTGGCGGCGATCGAGCGCAGCCAGCGATGGCCGGTGACGTAGCGAAGCCCGATCGGCGATCTCCCTGCGCATGCGAGGGCTTCGGGCCGTCGGTCGCCGCGTCGTGCGGCTCCACCGGCGGCTCCGGGCGGCGGATCAGGAACACGAAGAACGCCGAGATGAAGTAGCTGACCGAGTCGATGACCATCGCGAACGGGGCCCGCAGCAGCCCGATCAGCACGCCCGCCAGGCCCGGGCCCAGGATCTGGGCGGCCGATCGCGTGATCTCGAGCTTCGAGTTGCCCTCGACGAGCTGGTCGCGCTCCACGAGCGACGGCAGGTAGCTCTGGTAGGCCACGTCGAAGAAGACCGTCAGGCAGCCGTTGACGAAGCCGACCACGTACAGCTGCCAGATCGTGAGCGAGTCGAAGAAGAACGCGATCGGGATCGAGCGCGATGGCGATGGCCCGGCCGAGGTCGCCGATGATCAGGATCGGCCGCCGCCGCAGCCGGTCGACCCACACGCCCGCCGGCAGGCTGAGCAGGATGAACGGCAGGAACTCGATCGTCGTCAGCAGGCCGAACTCGAACGCGCTCACCTGGAGCACGGTCGCGGCGATCAGCGGGAGCGCCAGCTGGGTGATCGCCGTCCCGAAGACGGAGATCGTCTCGGCGGTCCACAGCTTCAGGAAGTCGGGATGGTGCAGCAGGCTGCGGCGCGGTTGGGTCATCGACGCCTCGAGTGTAGGTTCGGTCCGGTCGGTCGCGCCACGCGCCGGCCGCCATGCGGGGCACGCGGGCGAGTAGGATCGCGGCGTGCTGGTCGAGAGCGTCCCCAACGTGTCCGAGGGCCGGCGCCACGAGATCGTGGACCGCCTGGCCGAGGCGCTCGTCTCGGTGCCCGGCGTGTACCTCCTCGACCGCACCTCCGACGCGAGCCACAACCGCTCGGTGTTCACCGTCGCGGGCGAGCACGAGCCGGTGTCCGCCGCGCTCGAGGCGATGGTCGGCGAGGCGCTCGACGAGATCGACATGGAGACGCACGTCGGCGAGCACCCGCGGATCGGCGCCGTCGACGTGGTCCCGTTCGTCCCGCTCGCCGACACCCCGATGGACGCCTGCGTCGATGTGGCGCGCGCGTTCGGGCGCCGGATCGCCGCCCGCTGGGACCTGCCCGTCTACCTGTACGCCGAGGCGGCCACCCGCGCGGACCGCGTCAAGCTCGCCGACGTCCGGCGCGGCCAGTACGAGGGCCTCAAGGTCGAGATCACCCACAACGGCCGCCAGCCCGACTACGGGCCCGAGCGGATGCATCCGCGGGCCGGCGCGGTGGCCGTGGGCGCCCGGCCGTTCCTGATCGCGTGGAACATCAACCTCGCCTCGGACGACGTCGAGCTCGCGAAACGGATCGCCCGGCGGGTCCGCGAGTCCGGCGGCGGCCTGCCCAGGGTCCAGGCCAACGGTTTCCGCGTCGAGGAGCCGGAGCGTGGACACCCGGCCCGGGCGCAGGTCTCGATGAACCTGCTCGACTTCCGGACGACGTCGATGTGGCGCGCGTGGGAGGTCGTCGGCGAGCTGGCGGCGGAGGATGGCGTCGAGCTCGCCGAGTCCGAGCTCATCGGCCTGGCCCCGCTGGCCGCCCTCATCGCGATCGCCGATCACGCCGACGCGCCGGCCAACGACCCCGTGGAGCGTCGCCTCGAGGCCGCCGCGGCCGCGATCCGGCTCCGTGACTTCTCCCCGCTGATGGCCCTCGAGCTGCGGCTGGCCGCCGCCCGCGACGCCGTCGGCGGCGACGCATGACCCTCCGCCTGATCGAAGGCGGACGCGGCAACAACGACGCGCCTGGGCTCCTCGTCCACGGGGCCGCGCAGGTCGCGACGCTCGCCGGCGGCCTGCGGCGGGGCGCGGCGCAGGCCGACGCCGCGGTGCTGGATGCCGCGCTCGTGGGCGGGCCGGGCTCACCCGAGGCACCCGTGGTCGCGTGCTGGGAGGGCCGGATCGTCGGCGTCGGGCCGCGAGCCGAGGTGGAGCGGGCCATCGAGGCGGGCGGGTACGCCCTGTCGCGCTTCGCCCGGCTCGATGCCGACGGGGGCGTGGTCACGCCCGGCCTGGTCGATCCGCACACACACCTGCTGTTCGCGGGCTCGCGCGAGCAGGAGCTGATCCTTCGCCAGCGCGGCGCGGGCTACCTCGAGATCCTCGCCGCCGGTGGGGGGATCCTGTCGACCGTCGCCCAGACGCGCGCGGCGGACGCCGAGGCGCTGGCGCGTCACGGGCGGCGCTGGCTCGACGAGATGCTCGCCCACGGGGTCACGACGATCGAGGCCAAGTCCGGCTACGGCCTCGACCTGGCGACGGAGCTGCGGCTGATCGACGTCGCGTGGCAGCTGGGCCGCGAGGGTCCGATCGACGTGGTGCCCACCTATCTCGGCGCCCACGCCGTGCCGCCCGAGTTCCGCTCGCATGCGGACGCGACGGAGGCCTACGTCCGCAGCGTGATCGAGGACCAGCTGCCAGGCGTCGCGGCCCATGGCCGTGCGGCGTCGTGCGACGTGTTCTGCGAGCAGGGCGTGTTCACGGCTGATCAGAGCCGGCGGATCCTGCAGGCCGCCGCCGGCTTCGGGATGGCGCTCCGGCTCCATGCCGACGAGCTCGCGCCGTCCGGCGGCGCGGAGCTGGCGGCCGAGCTCGGGGCCCTGTCGGCCGACCACCTGCACACCCCGAGCGACGCCGGGGTCGACGCGCTGGCCCGGGCCGCCACCGGCGACTCGCCGACGGTCGCGACGCTGCTGCCGGCGACGACGTGGTTCCTGATGGCCGAGGCGGCGGCGCCGGCCCGCCGGTTCATCGACGCCGGCGTCCCCGTCGCCCTTGGCACCGACTTCAACCCCGGCACCTCGCCCACGCCCAACCTGCCGCTGGTGATGACCGTCGCCTGCCTCGAGATGAAGCTGACGCCCGAGGAGGCCCTGACGGCGGTGACGATCAACGCGGCCCACGCGGTCGGCGTCGCCGAGCAGGCCGGGTCGCTCGAGCCCGGCAAGCAGGCGGACCTGGTCGTCTGGCGCGCCGGCTCGGTCAGCGAGCTCCCGTACTGGGTCGGGGCGAACCTCGTGGATACGGTCGTCAAAGGCGGCCGCATCGTCCACCACCGCGGGAGCTGACGCGGCGCTGATCCGTCGCCATCGCGGCGTTGTCGCCGGCGTGTCCTCGCTCACGCACCCTGAGGTGCGCTCGCTGCGGGCCTCGGCTCCGCCTTGCGCTGACGGCGGCTGAGCACCGCTCCGGTTGGGGCCTAGATCTTGCCGCGGGACTCGAGGAGGACCGTGGTGGTCTCGAGCGGGAGGCTCGAGGTGGTCACGGCGAGCTTGGCCTGGATCGTCGGCTCGGCGCCCATCTCGTGGAGGAACCGCTTGAGCGCCTCGTCGCAGTCGGCGTCGTCCTCGCACACCGTCATCGGGATGACGATCTTCGGGTCGAGCTGGGCGACGAGCGCCGCGGCCCGGGTCGCGGTGAGGGCGCCGCCGATCGGGACGCAGGCGACCTCGACCCGTCCGATGTCGGCGAGCTTCTCCTCGGTCAGCTGGTGGCCGATGTCGCCGAGGTGGATCGTGTGGATGCCGTCGAGCTCGGTGACGAACGCGACCTGCCGGCCGCGCTCCACGCCCTTCGCGTCGTCGCGGTACGTCCGCACGCCCGTCAGCAGGACGTCGTGGACCTCGTACTCGCCGGGCCCGTCGAGCACGAACGCGGGCTCGAGGCTGGACGGGATGGCCGTCCCGCCGTCGCGCGACAGCTTCACCGCCTTCTTCGGCGGCGGGGCGTCGTCGGGGTGGCTGAACGTGACGACGTCGCCGGTGATGCCGCGGCCGGTGGGTCCGACGACGGCGGGATAGGGGTCGTTGACGACGACGGCGTCCTTGCCGCGCAGGCGGATGCAGGTCCGTCCGTACCAGGTGAGCTCCATGGGGCCAATTCTTGCACAGGGCGCCTGCCCCGCGATCACCGCTGGCCCCGCTGCCCCGGGCCCTTGGAATCGAAAGGACCGGAGGCGCCTGCCCAATCGGCGCCCCCGGCCCGAGGGAGGGAGGATGGAACCTGTTGAGGGTTTCCGAGGGGAACCATAGGCCTCGCCGGATTCAACCCCTAGCCACGGAACGATTAAGAAACGCACATCTCGCCGGGGCTTGCCTTTGGCTCATGGGGCCGATCGGGCAGACCGTGGCAGAATGCCGCGCCATGACCTCGACACCCCCCCGTCACCGATCCCGATCGGCGGCCGCCCTCGCACTCCTCGTCGCCCTGGTCGCCGCGTGCGCCCAGGCGGCCCCCAGCCCGTCCCCGTCGCCGGCGGCGAGTCCGTCGCCGTCGGTCGCGTCCGTCGCGCCGTCGGTCGCCCCGACCGCCGCGCCCTCGGTCGGGCCGTCGGCGTCGGCCAGCGGCGCCGGCGCGTGCGTGGCGGCCGCGCCATCCGAGGCTCCCGCGTCGGCGCCGCCCGTCGAGGCCAGCCCGGACGCGAACGACCCCAACGCCGCCACGTACACCGAGATCGAGGCCCAGGTCAGCCAGCTCCGCGGGCTCACCCTCGACAGTCCGGTCCAGCGGGCGACCTTCGACCGCGCCGGCGCGGGCGAGTTCGTGCAGGAGAACTTCAACCAGAACAATCCCGAGGCCCTGATCGACGGTTCGGAGCGCCTCCTCAAGGGGCTCCTGCTCATGCCCCAGGACGCCTCGCTCGCGCGACCTCTACATCGAGATGCTCTCGAGCCAGGTCCTGGGCCTGTACGACGACACCACCCGGCGGATGTACGTGGTCTCGGAGACGGGCGAGATCGGTCCGGCCGAGGAGATCACCTACGCCCACGAGTACACCCACGCGCTCCAGGACCAGGCGTTCGACCTGAGCAAGGTCAAGGGCACCGAGACGGACCAGGGCGACCGGTCCCTCGCGAGGACCGCGCTGATCGAGGGCGACGCCACGCTGCTCATGTCGATCTGGGCGCAGCAGCACCTGACCCAGGACGAGCTGCTCCAGGCCGTCGGCGCGAGCGACCCGGCATCCCAGGCGACGCTCGACAAGCTGCCCCCGATCCTCAAGGACACGCTCCTGTTCCCGTACACGCAGGGGCTCCAGATGCTGCTGGGCACGTTCATGTCGACCGGCTCGTTCGCCGGCGTGGATGCGTTGTTCGCCAACCCGCCCGAGTCGACCGAGCAGGTGCTCCACCCGGACAAGCTCAGTGCCCGTGAGGCGCCGATCGCCGTCGCGTTTCCGGACGACCTGGCCGCGCGCCTGGGCGACGGCTGGTGCGTGGCGCTCCAGGACACGATGGGCGAGCTCCAGCTGCGGATCCTGCTGGCCGACGCCGCGGCGCGACCGGCTCCGTCGGCCGAGGCCGCCGCGGCCGGCTGGGGCGGCGATCGGGTCGCGCTGATCGACGGGCCGGACGGCGCCAGCGGGGTCGTGCTGGACACCCGCTGGGACACGGCCGCCGACGCGAGCGAGTTCGCGACGGCCCTCGCCGGCATCGTCCCGAAGCTCCAGGCCGCCGGCCGGAGCGCGCAGGTGCTCACGCCGGAGCCCGACCGCGTGGTGCTGCTCAGCACGAGCTCCGACGACGCGCTCGGGCGGATCGCGAACGTCCTCGGCCTCGCGGGCTGACCCGCGGCCGCTCCACCGGCGCGAACGCGTCGCGCCGAGGGCGCTACATCGACTCGGGCGCCGAGATCCCCAGCAGGCCCAGGGCGTTCGCGAGCGTCGTCTTCGCCGCCAGTGACAGGGCCAGCCGCTTCGCCGAGCGCTCCGGCGCCTCGGGATCGATCACCCGCGCGTCGCGATAGAAGGCGTGGAACTGGGTCGCGAGCTCGGTGGCGTAGGCGGTGATCCCGTGCGTCTCCTGGGCCGCCACCGCGTCCTCGACGACCTCGGGGAAGCGGGCCACGGCGCGGGCGAGGAGGCCCTCCGGCTCACCGGCCAGCAGCCCCTCGACGCCCTCCGCCGGTGCAAGGCCGCCGTCGCCGGCCTTGCGCAGGATCGAGGCGATCCGGGCGTGCGCGTACTGCACGTAGTAGACCGGGTTCTCGGCCGACTGCTTCTTCGCCAGCTCGATGTCGAAGTCGATGCCCGTCGTGGCGGCGCGTGACCCGAAGAACCAGCGAGCGGCGTCGACCCCGACCTCGGACAGCAGCTCGTCGAGCGTGATGAACTCGCCCGACCGCTTCGACATGGAGACCTCGACGCCATCGCGCACGAACCGGACCCACGAGTAGAGGAGGACCTCGACGGCGTCCGTGTCGTAGCCCATCGCATCGGCCGCGTTGCGCAGCCGGGCCACCGTCCCGTGGTGGTCCGCGCCCCAGATGTAGATCAGGTGGTCGAACCCGCGGCCGAGCTTCTCGGTGACGTAGCCGATGTCGGCGGCGAAGTACGTCGGCCGGCCGTCCGAGCGGTAGATCACGCGGTCCTTGTCGTCCCCGAAGTCCGTCGAGCGGAACCAGACGGCCCCGTCCTGCTCGTACACGTAGCCGCCCGCACGCAGCCGCTCGACCGCCCGCTCGACCCAGCCCTGCTCGTGCAGCGAGCCCTCGCTGGTCCAGACGTCGAACCGGACCCCGAGGCGCGCCAGGCTCGCCTCGATCCCCGCCCGGACCCGGCGCGCGGCCCAGCGGCCCACGACGTCGGCGGCGTCGGCGCCCGGCGCCTCGGCCTCGGCCCACACGTCGTCGGGCAGCGCGTCGGCGAGCTCCTGGACGTAGTCGCCGCGATACGCCTCCTCGGGCAGCGGTTCGTGTCGCCGGAGCGCCACCACCGACGCCCCCAGGTTGCTGATCTGCGCGCCCGCGTCGTTGAAGTAGTACTCGCGGGTGACCTCCTGGCCACCGGCCTCGAGCACCCGGCACAGCAGGTCGCCGACGAACGCCCCGCGCGCGTTCCCGATGGTCAGCGGCCCGGTCGGGTTCGCCGACACGAACTCGACGTTCACGCGGCGTGGCCGGCTCGGCGGGATCCGACCCCACGCCTCGGGCGCCGCCAGGATCTCGGCCACGGTGGACTCGAACGCGGCGTCGGCGAGGCGCAGGTTGACGAATCCGGGGCGGGCGACGTCGATCGAGGCGAACAGGTCCGCGTCCGGTCCAGTCGCGAAGCGCCTCCGCGAGCGCCTCCGCGATGTCCAGCGGCGAGCGGCGCAGGGGCCGCGCGAGCTGCATGGCCAGGTTGGTCGCGAAGTCGCCGAAGGCCGGGTTCGAGGGCCGCTCGACAGTCACGGCGGGGGCCTCGGCGCCGTCCGCGATCGCGGTCAGTGACCCCGTCGCGACCGCGGCGTCCCATGCGCGGCCGACCGCGTCGCGGACCCGCGGCCGGATGGCCGTCTGGGCGGCGCTGGACGGACGGGGACTGGGCACAGATCGATCTCCTTGCGATCGCGCGGGAGCGCCAATCCTACCGGTTCACGCGATCGCGGCCCGGCCTACGGTGGCGAGGTCGTTGCGGTCCCGCACCAAGTCGAAGGCGTCGTTTGTGTCGATTGGGCGACAATTCGTCGGTTAGGGCTAGTCACGCGGGGTTTTGGCTAGTACTTTTCGCGGCGTCGGGCGTGGTACGTTCGGCAACGCGGCGCATCTCGGTGCGCCGGCATGACTCTGGGTCCCCGAGACCCGGACGGGGCGCACACGCCTGAGTGCGTCCCGTCCGTTGTACCCGGGTCCGGGAGCCGATCTCGGGTGTGACGGCCCGCGATGCCGGCGGACAGGACAAACCGCGACAGCACTTATCGGACAATCCAGGTCGCAACAGGCGGCGACCATGCCGGATCGGGCACATTCATTGACGGGATCCGGCACACATCAGCCCATGGCGACCCAGCGCGGTCGCGAAAAGGAGAACCAGGGACCAGATGAACAAGTTCAGGATGGCGGGCTGGCTCGCGGTCGGAGGGCTCCTCGGAGCCGCGCTCCTCGCGCCGTCGGCCGCTTTCGCCACCGATCTCCACGACGGGCCAGCAGGGGACGAGCTGGAACGACAACGGTTTCGCGGGGAGCCGCGCCGATTGTGACAAGCTCGACCTCGGCCCGGGTGTGGTCGCGTGGCACTTCGTGCTGACCAGCCCGGATGCCGACTCGGGCCACCTCACCGCCACCTTCGACAAGGCCGGTGAGAAGACCGTCGCCAACGCCGACAGCGAGGCCGCGGTCCTCCACTTCTACGTGTTCACGGGCCACGACACGCTGCTCGACGCGGAGACCACCGACGTCGACGGCAACAACCTCGTCCTCAGCCACATCTGTTCGGGTGCGGAAAAGGAGTCCGAGTCGGTGCCGGTCGAGACCGAGAGCGTCCCGGTCGAGACCGAGTCGAGCGTCCCGGTCGAGACCGAGAGCGTCCCCGTTGAGACGGAGTCCGTCCCGGTCGAGACGCGAGTCCGTCCCGGTCGAGACCGAGTCGGTTCCCGTCGAGACCGAGAGCGTCCCCGTTGAGACGGAGTCCGTCCCGGTCGAGACCGAGTCGGTTCCCGTCGAGACGGAGAGCGTTCCGGCGACCGAGGGCGTCCCGTCCTCGACCCCCAAGGGCTCGGTCGAGGCTGCGACGGGTACGCCCGACGAGGACGTCACGCCGCCGTCCACCGACACCCTGACCCCGACCAACAACACGCCGTCCAACGACGGCTGGCAGCTGGTGCTCGTCGCCCTGGCCGCCCTCATCGCCTCCGCGCTGATCCTGACCCCGGCCAGCCGCAAGGTTCGCCGCTAAGGGACACCGCGACGGGTCCCGCCCCGCGGGACCCAACCCCTGAGCAACCCGGAGGACCGGGGCCGCGAGGCCCCGGTCTTCTGCTGTCCGGGCACGTGACCAGTACCCGCGACCCCTGACCCTCGGTGACCCGGCGCAACGGGTTTCGTGACCCGTGTTCGGGTCGGGTGGCCTCTGGTGGGGTTCGGTGAGGCCCGGAAGTACTAGACGCCGGGACTCGCGTTCCGCACGATCAGGACACGGCATTCGGCGGCGTGCAGCCGGCCGCGGCGGACCCACCAGGCGGGGTCATCAGCGCCGATCTGCACGAACCACAGCCATCGTGGCTCAGGGGAGAGATAGGGGACCAGATGAACAAGTTCAGGCTTGCGGGCTGGCTGGCGGTCGGAGGGCTTCTCGGAGCCGCGCTCCTCGCCCCGTCGGCCGCTTTCGCCACCGATCTCAAGGACACCCAGCAGGGGACCAGCTGGGACGACCAGGACTTCCAGGGCAGCGCCCGGGAATGCGACAAGCTCGAGCTCGGCCCGGGCGAGGTCGCATGGCACTTCGTGCTGACCGACCCGGACAAGGACTCGGGCCACCTCACCGCCACCTTCGACAAGGCCGGTGACCAGACCGTCGCCAATTCCGACAGCCCGGCAGCCGTGCTCCACTTCTACGTGTTCACGGGCCACGACACGCTGCTCGACGCGAAGACCACCGACGTCGACGGCAACAACCTCGTCCTGAGCCACATCTGCGCCGGCCAGGAAGAGGAGTCGGAGTCCGTGCCGGTCGAGACCGAGCCGGTCGAGACCGAGCCCGCGGAGAGCCAGCCGGCCGAGACCGAGCCGGTCGAATCGACGCCGGTCGAGACCGAGTCCGCTCCTGTGGAGAGCGTTCCCGCCGAGTCCACGCCCGTCGAGACCGAGTCCGCGCCGGTCGTCACCCCGTGCGCCGACTGCGTGCCCGCAACCCACAGCGTTCCTGACGGCTCGGTCGAGGCTGCGACGGGCACGCCCGACGAGGACGTCACGCCGCCGTCCACCGACACCCTGACCCCGACCAACAACACGCCGTCCAACGACGGCTGGCAGCTGGTGCTCGTCGCCCTGGCCGCCCTCATCGCCTCCGCGCTGATCCTGACCCCGGCCAGCCGCAAGGTTCGCCGCTAAGGGACACCGCGACGGGTCCCGCCCCGCGGGACCCAACCCCTGAGCAACCCGGAGGACCGGGGCCGACGTGAGGCCCCGGTCCTCTATCTGTGTGGTCGAGAACTAGACGTCGAGCTGGTGACCCGGCCACACGAAGTCGACCGGCCCGTCATATTCGGCCCGGACCGACGCCACCGTCTCGTCCGGGTCGAAGCCCATCTGGAGGTGCGTCAGGAGCACCCGCGCGACCCCGCTCGTGGCCGCGAGGCGCCCGATCGCCGGGCCGTCGAGATGGAGCACGCCCTGGGGGACCGGCCCCGGCCCGAACGAGACCTCGGAGAGCAGCGTGTCGCCCTCGACGATCAGCGGTCGCAGGTCGTCGGCCCGGCCGCAGTCGCCGGAATAGACCAGCCCGGGCGCCCCTCCGTCCGAGCCGCTGGGCGAGACACGGACGGCATAGCTGTCGTCCGTGTGGGCCACGACGGGCCGCCCGCATGTCGAGCGATCCGATCCGGTAGGCCGCCTCGCCGATGGCCTCGGCGTCGAGCGCCCCGGTGGTGAACGTCGGGTCGCCATGGAGCGCGTCGAGCCGGGCCGCGAGCTCGGCCGGGCCGATGACCCGGATCCGCCTCGGCGGGACCAGGTAGTAGCGCAGGTAGTGGCGGAGCGGGACCAGGTCGATGAAGTGGTCCGGATGCAGGTGGCTCACGACGATCGCCGCCAGCTCCTCCGGCCTGGCCTCCGAGAAGATCCGCTGGAACGAGCCGTGTCCGAGGTCGAGGAGGACGCGGGTCGATCCGTCCGAGACGAGGTACGCCGCGCCGGAGGCGTCCGGCCGGTCGGAGTAGGCCGGCCCGGCCCCGAGCACGGTCAGGCGCATGCGGGCTCCGTCATGGGACGAGGGTAGTCGCGCGCCGCGGGCGCCGTTGGCAGATGTCGGCGGGCTGCCGGCCCACGCCCCACGACGGGTCGTGGCGGGTCGTGGCGGTCAGTCGCTCGGGGCCGGGCCCTGGCCGTGGCGTTCCTTGGTCCCGTCGGGCTTGGGCGTCTTCTCCGCGCCGGCGTTGTCGCCGCCCCCATTGCCGCCGCCGTTCCCGCCGCCACCGTTCGGGTTGCCGCCGCCGTTGCCGCCGCCGCCGTTCCCGCCGCCACCGTTCGGGTTGCCGCCGCCGTTCCCGCCCCCACCGTTCGGGTCGCCACCACCCGCGTCGGGCCCGCCAGCGCCGGCGTTGGGCCCGCCAGCACCCGCGTTGGGGTTGCCCCCACCCGCGTTGGGGTTGCCGTTGGCCGGTCCGAGGGGCGTCGCGGCGGGCTTCGCCGACGCCTTGTCGAGGACGTCGATCGCGACCGAGCTGTTGCTGATGGCGCGCTCGATCCCGCTCTGTGCCTGGATCGGAACGCGCAGGAGGAGGTTGCGCAGGACCGCCTGGTGGAGGATCACGGCGTCGCGTGCCCGGCCGGCGAATTCGCCGGTCGACGCGTCGATGTCGCCGAGCGTCTGCGCGTAGGCGTGCACGGCGGCGTCAATGGCGCCGTCATCGCCCCGCGACGCGGCCTCGGCGATCTCCGCGATCCGCGTCTGTGCGCGGACCAGCTCGGCATCGAGCCGCTGGGTCGGGTCCGACGGCAGCGTGAGGGCCTCGAGCGACAGGCGCGGCTCATACAGGGGACCGCCGGCGCGCGACGCGGCGAACGCGGTCGACCCGACCAGGAGGCCGGCCAGGACCGCCGCCGCCATAGAGGCGCCGATGCGTCGGCCCCCCCAGGCCGCGAACGGCCAGCGCCGCCGCGGCGCATGGGGCGTCGCGCCGGCGTCTGCGACGGCCACGAGGTCGGGCGCCAGCCGGCGGCGCCAGGCCTCCTCCATGACGGCCGCGCGAGCGCGCCGCGTCTGCGACGGCTTCGGATCCAGGCGGACGCGCGCATACCGCTCGATCAGCCGATCGAGCTCGGCGCCAGCGCGCGGTTCCAGTTCCTGCATCGGATCCTCGTTCACCGGTCCGTCCCCGACACCCGGGCGGGGAGCTCATCGGCTCCCAGCTCGATCCCCAGGTCCCGGCGGAGTGCCGCGATGGCCCGGAACTGGAGGCCCCTGACGGTGCCTTCCTGCCGGTCCATCGCCACCGCTGCCTCCCTCGCGGACAGTCCCGCGAAGAAGCGGAGCTCGATCGCCTCACGCTGGTCCGGGGTGAGCCGGCGCAACGCCGAGGCGACGCTGTCAAGTTCCTGGCGGAGCGCCGCCAGCTCGTCCGGACCGTCGTCGCCGCTCGCCCGTTCCGTGGCGAGGTCGAGCGTCGCGTGATCCCGTCGCGTCCGGATGTGATCGATCACCACGTTCCTGGCCAGCCGGAACAGCCAGCCCCCGAATGGGACGCCCCGCGACTCGTACCGCGGGATCGCCTCCAGGGCCTTGACGAAGACGAGCTGCGCAAGGTCCTCCGCGTCGCTCGGGCGACCGACGCGGGCGGCGACATAGCGATAGACGGGTCCGTGGTAGCGGTCGAACAGCCATCCGAAGGCCTCCGGATCCCCGGCTCGAGCCGCGTCCACGAGGCCGTCAATCGCCTCGTCGTCGACCGTCATAACGATCCGCAAACCCCCGTGTTAGGCCTCTGCGGCTACGTGGTGGTGCCGGATGGCAGCGGGACCTGCACGCGCTCGCCGCCACGCCGGAACGCCAGCGCCTCGAATCCGGCGCCGGTCGCGTGACGATACGCCTGCCCGAGCCCGAATGAGAACCACTCTGTTCGGTGGGCATCCGAGCCGATCGTCACGTTGCGGCCGCCGAGGTCGCGGTAGCGATGCACGATCGCCGCCGACGGATACGTTTCGCGTGGCAGCTGGCGCAGGCCGGACGCGTTGACCTCGAGCGCCGTCCCGCTCTCGATCAGCGCGTGGAGCACCGGTTCGTACAGCTCGGGCGCCGCGGCCAGGTCCGCGGGCAGGACGTGCGGCATGAGGTAGCGCTTCATGAAGTCGAGGTGGCCGATGGTGTCGAACAGCCCGGACCGGGCGGCCCCGGTGACCTCGTCGAAGTACGGCTCCACGATCTCCGCGAGCGACCGGCCCGCGACGAACGCCGCGACGTTGCCGGCCTTGTATGGCGACCGGGCGCTGACATGGACGCTGCCGATGACATAGTCGTGGGGGTGGCGCCGGAGCCAGCCGCGGATCTCGTCCTCGTACCGGCGCTCGTAGGTCACCTCGACACCGAACCGCACGGCCAGACCGCGGTCGGCCCAGCGCGCCGCCGCCTCGCGGACGTCACGCTCCCGGTCGGCGAACGAGGCGAACCCGTACGCGGGCATGGTCGGATCGAAGTCCACGTGGTCGGTGATCGCGATCTCCGCGATGTGGCGCTCGACGGCGAGCGCGCAGTAGGCCTCGAGCTGCGCATCCGCGTCCGGAGAGCGGACCGTGTGCAGGTGCCCGTCCAGCGGGAGGTCGCGGGAGTCGCCCAGGCCGTCGACGGTCCCGGCGAGGTACGCCTCTCGCTCGAGCTCGGCCCGCGCGCGGGTGTCGACGGCCTCGCCGTCCCCCGTGACCGTCACCCGCGGATCACGCCCAGCTCGCGCCCGACGCGGTCGAACGCGGCCAACGCCGTGTCGAGCATCTCGTCCGTGTGGGCGGCGGTCACGATCGTCCGGATCCGGGAGCGGTCGATGGCCACGGTCGGGAACACGACCGAGGTCCCGAACACGCCCTCGTCGAACAGCCGGCTCGAGAACCGGATGGTCGTCTCGGGGTCGCCTAGCAGCACCGGGGTGATCGGCGTCTCGGAGGTGCCGATGTCGAACCCGAGCCGTCCCAGCTCGGCCTTGAACCGGCGGGTGTTGGCCCACAGCCGCTCGATGAGCTCGGGCTCCTCGACCATGATCCGGATCGCTTCGCGGCAGGCCTCCGCGACCGCCGGCGGGTGCGAGGTCGAGAACAGGAACGGCCGGGCGCGTTGGATCAGCACGTCGCGCAGGGCCTGCGAGCCCGCGACGTAGCCCCCGAGCACGCCGACCGCCTTGGACAGCGTTCCCACCTGGATGGCGACGCGGCCCTCGAGGCCGAAGTGGCTGACCGACCCGCGGCCATCCGTGCCCAGGACGCCCGACGCGTGGGCGTCGTCGACGAACACGGCGGCGCCGTGCGCCTCGGCCGCCTCCACGATGCCGGGCAGCGGCGCGATGTCGCCGTCCATGCTGAACACGCCGTCGGTCACCACGAGGATCAGCCGGTACGGCTCGCCGTGGCCGTCGCGCCCGCGGTCACGCGCCTCGCGCAGGACCTCGGTCAGGGCGGCGACGTTGGCGTGGGCGAACACCTTGCGCGGCGCCTTCGAGAGCCGCATGCCGTCGATGATCGAGGCGTGGTTGAGCTCGTCGGACACGATCAGGTCCGTCTCGCCCGTGATGGTCGGGATGACGCCGGTGTTGGCGGTGAACCCGGACTGGAAGGTGAGCACGGCCTCGGTGTGCTTGAACTCGGCCAGCTCCGCCTCGAGGGCCTCGTGCACGCTCATCGTCCCGGCGATCGTCCGCACCGCCCCGGAACCGGCCCCGAGCTGCTCGACCGCGGCGATCGTCGCCCGGCGCATCCGCGGATGGTGGGTCAGGCCCAGGTAGTCGTTTGACGAGAGGCTGATCACCCGCCGGTCGTCGACCGACACGATCGGGCCCTGCGCGGACGACATCACGCGAAGCGGGCGGTAGAGGTGCCGCTCGCGCAACGCCTCGAGCTCGTCCTCGAGGTACGCGAGCGGGTTCGGGCGGGCGGTCCCGGTCATCGTGCGGCCTCCTCGGGTGCGGCGCGGTCGACCCAGTCGAGGATGACCTTGCCGGCGTCGCCCGAGCGGGCGGCCGCGAACGCCGCCTCGTGGTCGCGGAACCCGAACCGGTCGGTGATCGCCGGCGTGATGTCCAACCCCGACTGGAGCATCACGGTCATCTTGTACCAGGTCTCGTACATCTCCCGGCCGTAGATCCCCCGGAGCGTCAGCAGCTTGAACACGATCTCGTTCACGTCGAGCGTGATCTGCTCGGTGGGGATGCCGAGGATCGCGATCCGCCCACCGTGGGCCATGTTGGCGATCGCGCCATGCAGGGCGGCCGGGTTGCCCGACATCTCGAGGGCGACGTCGAACCCCTCGACCATGCCCAGCTCCCGCTGGACGTCGCCGAGGTCGCGCTCCCCGGGATCGACGGCGACCGTGGCGCCCATGCGCATGGCGATCGAGCGCCGCACCGCGTTCGGCTCGCTGACGACGACGAAGCGGGCGCCGGCGTGGCGGACGACCGCGGTCGCCATGAGCCCGATCGGCCCGGCGCCCGTGATCAGCACGTCCTCGCCGAGCACCGGGAACGCGAGCGCGGTGTGGACCGCGTTGCCGAACGGATCGAAGATCGCGGCCACGTCGGGGTCGACGCCCGGCCAGTGGTGCCACACGTTGGTCATCGGCAGCGCGACGTACTCGGCGAACGCGCCGTCGCGGTCCACGCCCAGGCCGACCGGGTGCGCGCACAGGTGGCGGCGGCCCGCGAGGCAGTGGCGGCACAGGCCGCAGGTCACGTGGCCCTCGCCCGAGACGACGTCGCCCGGGTGGAAGTCGTACACGTTCGCGCCGGTCTCGACGATCTCGCCCACGAACTCGTGCCCGACGACCAGCGGCGGGTGGATGGTCTTCGCCGCCCACGCGTCCCAGGCCTCGATGTGCAGGTCGGTGCCGCAGATGCCGGTCCGGTGGACGCGGATCAGGACGTCGTTGATGCCGATCTCGGGGTCCGGGACCGTCTCGAGGCGGAGGCCGGGGCCGGCGTCGGGCTTCACGAGGGCGAGCATCGGTGCTCCTGCTTCACGGGGTGCCCTCGCCGCGCGACGCGCTCAGGCGTCTCGACGCGGGTCGTCCGTCCAGTCGACGATCGGATTCTCCACCGCGCCGATGCCGTCGATCTCGCACCGCACGCGGTCGCCCGGCTCGAGGAACACGGGCGGGTCGCGGAACACGCCCACGCCGGCGGGGGTACCGGTGGCGATCAGGTCGCCGGGCTCGAGGGTGATCTGCTGCGAGATGAAGCTCACGAGGGCGGGGACGCCGAACAGCATGTCCGACGTCGTGCCGTCCTGCATGAGCGCCGGCGTGCCCGCGTCGGGGCCGCTGCCGGGGATCCGCCACGAGCGCAGGGCGAGCCCGCTCGCGGGATCCAGCTCGTCGGGCGTGACGAACACCGGGCCGACCGGCAGGAAGGTGTCGCTGCCCTTGGCCCGCAGCCACTGGCCGTCGCCCTTCTCGCCCTCGCGCAGGGCCGCGATGTTCCCCTGCCAGTCTCGGGCGCTCACGTCGTTGACGACGACGTACCCGGCGACGGCGCCCATCGCGTCGGCCTCGGAGACCCGGCGTGTCCGCCGCCCGATGACGACGCCGAGCTCCACCTCGAGATCGAGCGCGTGCGTGCCGGGCGGCCGGACGATCGCCTCGCCGTCGCCGACCAGCGCGTTGGCGAACTTCGCGAACAGCATCGGGCGATCCGGGGCGGCCCGGCCGCCCTCCTTGACGTGGTCGCCGTAGTTCAGCCCGACGCACACGACCTTGCCGCCGAGGCCGAAGCCGTCGATGACCGCGAGGGGCTTGCGCTTCTCCGGGTTGACGAGCGGCGCACCCCGGCGGAGCGCCCGCCGCGTGGCCGTGTCCAGCGCGTCGCGCCAGTCGTCGACGATCCGGATCGCCGGCCCCAGGCCGTAGTGGGGGTCGAGGCGGCGAAGGATCTGCCCGCGCTTCTCGAGCTGGCCGCCGGTCAGGAGCCGGTCACCGACGATGACCCCGAACGTCGCGTTCCCGGATCGGTCCTCGTAGGCGTACAGCCGCATGGCGCGGGCCTAGCTCGCGGACGGGCTCGGAGCGGCCGACGGCGAGGCCGCCGGCGCCTCGGCACTCGCGCTCGGGCTCGCCTCGGCCGACGGGCTCGCCTCGGCCGACGGGCTCGCGCCGGCAGACGCGCTCGGCGACGGGGCCGCGCACTGCGGCTCCGGCGGCGCCAGCCAGTTGCCCTCGCTGTCGACGCGCTCGGCGTACCGGGTGAAGAACTCGTAGACCTGCGGGATGTCCAGCTCGTCCATGTAGAGCACGCGATCCCAGACGAGTGCCGCGTACTTGGTCGGCATCTGCTCGAACCTCGCCACCACCGGGCTGAGCGACCCGGGCGGCATGCCGCAGACGGGGCTGTCGGGGAACCCGGCGTAGAGCTCCTGGAGCTGCGCCAGCGACTCGTCGTCGCAGGCGCCCTTGTCGCACGAGTACAGGAGGACGAGGCCGCCGTGCTCGAGGTTGTGCACCCAGCCGTTGGGCACGGCCTGGTCGTCGGGTCCGTAGACCTTCGGCGGGATGGGGCCGTACGGCGGCTGGTTGATGTGCTTGCCCGAGGCGGGCGGGCACACCTGGTAGGCGATCTTGTCGCCGCGCGAGGTGACGTGGAGGTGTCCCTGGTCCGGCTGGACCTGGCCGAGCTCGCCCGACGCTGCCGGCTGCACCGTGTCGATCGCCTTGCACGAGTAGGCGGCCTCGGAGGCCGAGGTGATCACCAACGCGCCGACGACGGCCACGATCGCGACCACGCCGATCACCAGCAGCGGCGTCCGGAAGCGCTCGAGGAAGCTCGGCTGCTCGTAGCGACGACGGGCGGTCTCCCGGCGCCCGGCCCGGCGCGTGCCGGTCGGGCTCGAGGAGGGCCGCCGGCTCGGGCTGGTCGATCCCGTCGGCTGCGTGCCGGCGGCTTGGGGCCGCCGGGCGTCGACGGTCGTTTCGGCTCGGTCAAGGTCAGGTGCTCCACGTGCTGCAGCGGCGATCGTGGCGGTCGATCGTCGTCGCTCCCCGGCCCTGGCCGCGGTGCGCTGGGCGAAGGGTAGCGTCCCCGCCGGAAGCGCGTCGTCGCGCGCGTCCGCGAGGCGGGACGTCAGGGCTCGCTCAGCCAGGCACGCACCTCGGGGCGGGTCAGGCCGAAGAACAGGAGGGCCGCGAAGGCACCCGCGATCAACGCGAACAGGGGCAGGGCCGCCAGCAGCAGCAGCGGGATCGCCGGCAGCGTGAGCGTCGCCAGCCCGAGCGCGAGCGCGCGCGACGCCTCCTTGCGCTGGAGCACGAGCGTGGTGGTGAAGATCGTGTAGGCGAGCAGGACCATGGCGACGACGCCGATCGGGGAGATCGGCACGCTGATCGCCTGGTCGACCACCCAGCGCAGGGACAGCCCGATGCCGCCCAGGATCAGGAACGCGTAGCCGAGGAAGATCCGGATGCCGGGCGGCATCGCGCGCAGCTGGGTGAGCATGACCTCCGGATCATGCCATCGACGCCGTCCGGGGCCCCGTCCGACAACGCGCTTGACACCGGTCCAAATCCTTGTAGAGTCCGTCACCTAAACCGGTTTGCTAAACCGGTTGACTGACCGAGATGGAACGACAGGCGTCCCTGCCGCGGCGCGACCGGGCTGGTCCCCGGGAGCCGGGACCGCGCCTGCCGTCGGCGCCGCGGGCCGGTGGCGTCGCACCCGAGGTGACCGTGGAGGAGCGGACCCGACGGCGTCCTCGCATCGCCGACGTCGCCCGCGAGGCCGGCGTCTCGAAGACGGCCGTGTCGTTCGCGTTCAACAGCCCCGACCGGCTCGCGCCCGCGACCGCCATCCGGATCCGGACGATCGCGGATTCCCTGGGCTACCGGCCCCACCCGGTCGCCCGGATGCTCGCCCAGCGCCAGACGTTCACGCTGGGCGTGCTCACGCCCCAGGCGCTGTCGGTCATCTTCTCCAACCCGTTCTTCGGGGCCTTCTCCGAGGGCGTCGCGCTGGCCGCGGAGCAGGAGGGCTACGCCCTCGACTTCATCTCGCCGCTCCACGGGTCGCTGACCCGCGCGATCGAGCGGGCGATGGTCGACGGGGTGGTCGCGATCGGCGTGTCGGCGCAGCACGCCGAGGTCGAGCAGCTGCGGGCCGCCGGGCTGCCGCTGGTGATGGTCGACTCGAGCGCCCTGCCCGACCTGCCGACGATCGAGGTCGACGACGAGGCGGGCGCGTTCGCGGCGGCGCAGCACCTGCTGGCGCTCGGCCACCGCGACATCCTGATCGTGGGCATGGAGTCGACGCCGGGCACCCCGCCCGAGGCGGACGGCGTCGGCGGCCGGCGGACGCACGGCTACCGACGGGCCCTCGCGGGAGCCGGCATCGAGCTGTCGCCCGACGCCTTCGTCGTCGCCCCGGCGACGATCGAGGGCGGGATCGCGGCGCTGCGCCGGGCGTGGGAGGACGGCCTCCGGCCGACCGGGCGTGCTCGTCATGTCGGACGCGATGGCGATCGGCGTCCTGCGCGCCGCGCGCGAGCTCGGGCTGCGCGTCCCGCACGACCTGTCGGTCGTCGGCTTCGACGACATCGACATCAGCCAGCACACCCACCCGCCGCTCACGACGGTGCACCAGCCGATCCGCCTCAAGGGCGAGACCGCCGTGCGCACGCTGCTCGCGATGATCGAGGGCCGCGAGCGCCGGCCGGCGTCGGTGCGCCTCGAGACCCGCCTGATCATCCGCGAGTCGACGGCGCCGCCCGGGAGCGAGCCGGGGAGGCGGGCCATGACGCCGGCGCTCGGACGCCGGCGACCTCGACGACATCCGTCCATCGCACGTCTACGGGGCACCCCCGATCGGGGATGAGCGAGGCGGCGAGCCAGCCGCTCGAAAGGAGTCGATGGTCCAACCCTGACCCAGGTGCCACGGGCACCACCATTCAACGGAGGAGGTTGAAACAGTGATCAAGCGATTGGGGACCCTGCTCGCGCTGTCGGCGATCGCCGTCGGCGCCTGTTCGAGCGGCAGCGGCGGAGCGACCGCCGCACCGGCCAGCGCGCCGGCGGTCGAGTCGGCCCCGGCGTCGGCCGCGGCGCCGTCGGAGGCCGCCTCGGGCGGCGGCGGAGGCGACAGCGGCGCCACGCTCACGATCTGGGCCGACGACAAGCGCGCCGCGGCGATCAAGCCGCTCGCCGAGCAGTGGGCCACGGACAACGGCGTCACCGTCGAGGTCGAGGCCATCACCGAGAACCTCACGACGCAGTTCAAGACCGCGAGCCAGCAGGGCACCGGCGCCGGACATCGTCGTCTGGGCGCATGACGCCGTCGCCGACTTCGTCCAGAACAGCGCCATCGACCCGGTCACGATGCCCGACACGTCGATGTTCGATCCGCTGGCGGTCAAGGGCATGACCTATCAGCGGCCAGCTCTACGGCGTGCCGTACTCGATCGAGAACATCGCGCTGATCCGGAACACGGACCTCGCGCCCGAGTGCCCGGCCACGATGGAGGACCTCGTCTCGACCGGCCAGCAGCTGGTCAAGGACAAGAAGGCCACCAACATCATGGCCCTCCAGGTCGGCCAGAAGGGCGACGCCTACCACATCTACCCGCTGTTCACGTCGGGCGGCGGCTCGTTCTTCGGCACGACGGCGACCGGTGACCCGGATCGGGTCCAACGTGACCGTCGACTCCGCCGAGTCGATCGCCGCCGGCCAGAAGCTGTACGACCTCGGCGAGAAGGGCGTCGGCGCGCTCAAGCGCTCCGTCGACGACAAGAACGCGATCCCGCTGTTCACCGGCGGCAAGACGCCGTTCCTCGTCTCCGGCCCGTGGGCCATCGCGGACATCGAGAAGGCCGAAGTCAACTACGACGTCTGCGCCATCCCGGCGTTCGCGGACGGCAAGCCGGCGTCGCCGTTCATCGGCGTCAACGGCTTCTACCTCGCCAGCAAGGGCAAGAACAAGACGCTCGCCCAGGAGTTCCTCACGAGCGTCGTCCCGACCGCCGGAGTTCCAGTCGGGCCTGTACGCGGTCGACCCGCGCCGCCCGGCGCTGACCGAGTCCGCCGACGGCGGCGACGGCCGACGACCCGAACATCCCGAAGTTCGCGGACGCCGGTGCCAACGGCACGATCCTGCCCGCGATCCCGGAGATGGGCCAGGTCTGGAGCCCGTTCGGCATCGCCGAGGCCGCCATCGTCGGCGGCACGGACCCGAAGACGGCGCTCACGGCCGCCGCCAAGGCGATCCGCGACGGGATCGCCGACCAGTAGTCGACGACCCGCGCGATGCGGCCGGGCGATCCGCGAGGGTCGCTCCGGCCGCACCGCCGACCGCAGGGCGACGACTCGGTCCACGGCGCCGCCCGCGCCGTGCGGGGTGACGGAGGAGGAGCGATCCGGTGACTGCGATATCCACCACGCCGCGCTTCGGGCTGGCCGCCGGCAGCACGCGAGGGCTGCTCGGGAAGATCCTGCTGCTCGCGATCGTCGCCGCGATCGCCGTCGCGGGGCGCGATCCCGCTCGTCGCGAACCAGGAATGGTTCTGGCTCACGGTGCTGGTCCTGGTCACCCTCGCCATCTTCTTCGTCTACCTGCAGCCGTGGCACATCCCGCTCAAGTACATCGTCCCGGGCACGATCTTCCTGATCGCCTTCCAGGTCGTCCCGGTCGTGTCCACGTTCGGGGTCGTCGTTCACCAACTTCGGTGACGGGCACCGCGGCACCAAGGACGACGCGATCACGGCGATCGAGGGATCGTCGGTCAAGCAGGTCCCGGGCTCGGCCGAGTACGTCCTGACGATCGCGACCAAGGGCGACGTCGCGACCGGCAACCTCGTCTTCCTGCTCTACGACCCGACCACGAAGACCGTCCAGGTCGGGCACGCCCGACGGCCTGACGCCGTGCACCGACTGCACGGTGAGCCCGACGGGCAAGGTCACGTCGGCGGGCGACCTGACGATCGCTCAACCTCGGCCAGGCGGCAGCCCGGACGGCTGACGTCCAGGCGTTCAGCGTCCCCACCGACGACGGCGCGATCAAGGCGTCGGGGGTGAGCAAGGCCTACGAGGGCATCGCCACCGCGACCTACGACGCCGGCCTGCGATTGCATCACCGATGCGACACGGGCACGGTCTACACCGCCGACAACTCGAGGGGCAGCTTCGTCAACGCCGACGGGCGTGGCCCTGCCGCAGGGGTGGCAGGTCAACGTCGGCCTCGGACAACTACACCCGGGCGTTCACCGACTCCTCGGTCTCCGGGCCGTTCCTCGGCATCCTCGGCTGGAACTTCGCGTTCGCGATCCTCACGGTCGTCACGACGTTCGCGGCCGGCCTGCTCGTGGCGATCGCGCTGAACTCGCCGCGGCTCCGCGCGCTGCGGTTCTACCGGCTGCTCATCGTCCTGCCGTACGCCATGCCGTCGTTCGCGATGCTGCTGGTCTGGCGGGACATGTTCAACACCGACTTCGGGCTGATCAACAACCTGACCGGCCGACCATCAACTGGTTCGGGGACGTGTGGACGCGCGCGGTTCGCCGTGCTGCTCGTCCAGTTCTGGCTCGGCTACCCGTACATGTTCCTGGTCTGCCTGGGGGCCCTCCAGTCGATCCCGGCGGACATGACGGAGGCCGCCGCCGTCGACGGGGCCAGGCCATTCCAGGCGTTCCGGGCGGTGGTCTTCCCACTGCTGCTGGTCGCCGTGGCGCCGCTGCTGATCGCCTCGTTCGCGTTCAACTTCAACAACTTCAACGTGATCCAGCTGACGACCGCTGGCGCGCCGTTCCCGCCGGACAACGTCGAAGGCGGGCGGCACCGACCTGCTCGTGAGCTATACGTACCGGCTCGCGTTCACCGAGGGCGGCGCCCAGTACGGGTTCGCCGCCGCGATCTCGGTCCTGATCTTCGTGATCGTGGCCGTGTTCTCGATCATCGGGTTCCGGCGCACCGCCGCCCTCGAGGAGATCAACCGATGACCGGCCAGAACTGGTTCTTCGCCGTCGGCTGGCGCCACCTCGTCGCGATCGGCGCGATCATCTTCGCGCTGATCCCGATCCTGTTCGTCGCGTCGGCGGCGTTCAACCCGCTGGGCACGCTGAGCTCGACCGACCTGATCCCGAGCAGTTCGGGTTCGAGAACTTCGAGAACCTGTTCTCGCGGACGGACTTCGCCTGGTGGTTCGTCAACTCGATCCTGATCGCCGGCTGCGCGACGTTCTTCTCGCTCGCGCTGGCCACGTTCGCGGCGTTCGCGTTCTCGCGCTACCGCTTCAACGGCCGCCGGCCGGGCCTGCTGTTCCTGCTGATCGTCCAGATGTTCCCGGCGTTCCTGGCGATCGTCGACCATCTACATCATCTTCACCAAGATCACCGACCTGTACCCGATCATCGGCTTCAACACCCCGTGGAGCCTGGTGCTGCTCTACCTGGGCGGCGCGATGGGCGTCAACACGTGGCTGATCAAGGGCTTCTTCGACACCGTGCCGCGGGAGCTCGACGAGTCGGCCAAGGTCGACGGTGCGTCGCACACGACGACGTTCTTCCAGATCATCCTGCCGCTCGTGGTCCCGATCCTCGTGGTCGTCGGCCTGCTCGGGTTCATCGGGGCGATCAACGAGTTCCTGATGGCGAGCGTGTTCCTGACCCAGGGCGAGAGCAAGACGCTGGCGGTCGGCCTGTACGGCCTGATCGCCGGCGAGCGCAACGCGAACTTCGGCATGTTCGCCGCGGGCACGCTGCTCACGGCGATCCCGACGGTCGTCCTGTTCTACGGGCTCCAGCGGTACATCGTCGGCGGCCTCACCTCCGGTGCGGTCAAGGGTTGACCGGTCGCCCGCTGGTGGACGGGGCGAGGGATCCCCTCGCCTCGGTCCACCACGACGGCTCGCCGCGCTACGTGCGGCCGGTCGGGGCGACCGACCTCGATCGGCTGCGGGTCGGCGACGAGGTCCGCCTCCGCGTCCGCGTCGGGCTCGACGCGCCGGTGGATCGCGTGTTCGTGCGCACGGCGCCCGACGGCGAGCAGGTGCTCGACGAGCTGACCGAGGCGGCGCCCGACCGCGCCTGCCGCTGGTTCGAGGCCGTCCTGCGGCTGATCGCGCCGGTCACCGACTACCGCTTCCTCGTCGTCGGGCCGGCGGGCATCTCCTGGCTCAACGGTCGCGGCCTCCACCGCGAGGACGTGACCGACCGCGACGACTTCCGGCTGGTCGCGGGCTTCGACCCGCCGACCTGGCTGGCGGACCGGGTCTTCTACCAGGTGTTTCCCGACCGATTCGCCAACGGCGACCCGGGCAACGACGTCGGCGACGGCGCGTGGACCTACCGCGGCCACCCCACCCGGCGACGCGAGTGGGACGACCGGCCGTCGGACGGACACGGCGGCTCGGTCGAGTTCTTCGGCGGCGACCTCGCCGGCCTCGAGGCGCGGCTCGACCACCTCGTCGGCCTCGGCGTCAACGCCATCTACCTCAACCCGATCTTCGAGTCACGGTCCAACCACGGCTACGACACCACCGACTACGGCCGCGTCGCGGCCCATCTCGGCGGCGACGACGCCCTGATCGCGCTGCGGCGGGCCACGCGCGACCGCGACATCCGCCTGATCCTCGACATCGCCCCGAACCACACGGGCTCCGAGCACCCATGGTTCCTCGCCGCGCAGGCCGATTCGGGCGCGCCGACCGCCGGCTACTACACGTTTCATGGGTGGCCCGACGACTACGAGTCGTGGCTGGGCGTGAAGTCGCTGCCGAAGCTCGACTACCGCGACCCGGAGCTGCGCGACGCGATGTACGCGGCGAACGACTCGATCCTGCGCCGGTGGTTGCAGCCGCCGTTCGCCGTCGACGGCTGGCGCATCGACGTCGCGAACATGCTCGGCCGCCAGGGTCCCGTGCAGCTCGGCGCGGACGTCGCGCGGGGCATGCGCAGGGCGGTCAAGGACGCCAACCCCGAGGCGTACCTCATGGGCGAGCATTTCTACGACCCGACCGACGCCCTCAACGGCGACCAGTGGGACGGCGTCATGAACTACGCCGGGTTCGGCAACCCGGTCCTCGAGTGGCTGAGCGCCGCCCAGTACCGGAGCTCCGGCTACGGGACCGTAGTGACCGGCGGCCCGCGGGCGACCGAGGACGTCATCGCCACCCTGGAGGCGTTCCGGGCGGCGATTCCGTGGGCGGTCATGCGCTGCCAGTACGACCTGCTGGGCAGCCACGACACGCCGAGGGTGCGCACGGTCGTGGGCGACGACGGCCGGCTTCGGGCCGCGTTCGGGCTGCTGCTGGGCTATGTCGGCGTGCCGGCCTTCCTGTATGGCGACGAGGTCGGCCTGCGGGGCGGGGAGGGCAACGCGAGCCGGCTGGCGATGCCGTGGGACGCGGAGGCCTGGGACCTCGACCAGCTGGCCTTCGTCCGGACGCTCGTCCACTACCGGGTCGCGTCGCGGGCACTCCAGGCCGGGGGCTTCCAGGTGCTCGACGCCGGCGAGGACTGGCTGGCGTTCCTGCGCGACGCGGACGACGAGCAGGTGGTCGTCGTGGTCGCTCGCGGCCCGGAGCGACGCCCGGCCGGCGGGCTGGCCGTGGCGCACGGCGCGATCGCCGACGGGACCGGGTTCGTGTCGCTGGTCGGCGGCGAGCGGGCGACCGTCGAGGGCGGGCAGCTGCCGCTCCCGGCGATGGCTCCCGGCGCGGTCTTCTGGACGACCGATGCCGCGGCAGCCGCGGCGGCGAGGGGCCGATCGTGAGCCGGGATCGGACGGTCCGTGAGCTCGCGCCCGGCTCCGAACCGCGAGGCCGTTGGCGCCATCCGTCCATCGGGCGGAGAATCGGCCGATGACACCGGACGACGCGCGGTGGCTCGTGGCGTTCGCGGGGATCGGCGTCCTGATCGCGCTCGTCAGGGTGGCCCTGATCCCCGCCAACCGCCTGGGGATCAGCGTGTTCCGTCCCTATCGGGGCGACCCGTGGCCGGTCGGCGTCCAGGAGGACGACGACGCCCGCTTCCGATGGACCCGCGCGTCGCCCACGGCCGCCGCGGAAGCGCTCCCGGGCGATCCGCTCGATCGCGTCGCCGCCCGCCCGCCGGGGCGGCACTCCGACGCGGCCGAGAGCCCGCGCCTCGAGGAGGTCGCGGGGGTCGATCTCGAGGTGCAGCCGCTGCAGGGCGGCCCCGTGCATCGCGTCCGGCGCTGAGCCCGACCGCTCGCCGCCGCTGATGGCCATCGACACGCCGGACTGGGTCCGCGACGCCGTCTTCTACCAGGTGTTCCCGGACCGGTTCGCGCGCAGCGGTCTCGTCGAGGCGCCCGGGCCCCTCGAGCCCTGGGACAGCCCGCCGACGACCCGCGGGTTCAAGGGCGGCGACCTCTACGGGGTCGCGGCGCGGCTCGACGAGCTGATGGACCTCGGGGTCACGGCGATCTACCTCAACCCGGTGTTCGCGTCGGCGTCGAACCATCGGTACCACACGTACGACTACTACACGGTGGATCCGCTGCTGGGCGGCGACGCCGCGCTGCGCGAGCTGCTCGACGCCGCCCACGCGCGAGGCCTCCGGGTGATCCTCGACGGCGTGTTCAACCACGCGAGCCGCGGGTTCTGGCCGTTCAACCACATCCTCGAGTGCGGCCTCGCCTCGCCCTACATCGACTGGTTCCACATCGACCGCGAGGCGCTGGCCAACGGACGCTCCCTGCGCCCCTATCCCGAGGACGGGCCGTCGGCCGGAGCCGACCAGAGCCCGCCCCTCGGCTACGTCGCCTGGTGGAACCTGCCCGCGCTGCCCAAGCTCAACACCGACAACCCGCACGCCCGCGAGTACCTCCTGGGCGTCGCGGAGCACTGGATCCGGTTCGGCGCCGACGGGTGGCGCCTCGACGTGGCTGCCGAGATCGACGACGACAACTTCTGGCGCGAGTTCCGCCGACGCGTGCGGGCCGTGAACCCCGAGGCGTACATCGTGGCCGAGGTCTGGCACGAGGACCACCGCTGGCTGCAGGGCGACCAGTTCGACGCCTACATGAACTACCCGCTCGGCTACGCGCTCCTGTCGTTCGCCGCGGCCGACCACCGGGACGACGCGGCGATCGACTCGCAGGCCGCCATCCGCGACGGCATGCGGCGGGTGGACGGGCACGGTTTCCTCGACCGCGTGGACCACCTGCTGCGGACGTACGACCCGGCGATCACGGCCGTGCAGCTGAACCTGCTCGGCAGCCACGACACGCCCCGGATCCTCACGCTCTGCGGCGGTGACACCGCCGCGATCCGGCTGGCAACCGTCGCCCAGATGACGCTCCCGGGCGCCCCGTGCATCTACTACGGCGACGAGATCGGGATGGCCGGCGGCAACGACCCCGACTGCCGGGGCTCGTTCCCGGTCGACCCAGCTGCCGGCGACCGCGAGCTGCGGGCCTTCGTGCGCGGCGTCGCGACCCTGCGGCGCCGGCACCCGGCCCTGCGCGACGGGGCGTTCGCGCGCGCAGGCGCCGCGGGCCTGTCCGCCGCATACGTCCGGACGGACGACCGCGAGGCCTTCGTGGTCGCGCTGAACGCGAGCGAGGCACCGGCGCGTCTCGACGTCGACCTCCCGGACCTCGGCGGCCGGTCGCTGATGCCCGTGGCCCCGGACGGCTGGGCGTGGGCGCCCGGCGATCCCGTCCGGGTCGCAGACGGGCGCGCCTCGATCGAGCTGCCAGCCCGCGGCGCACGCCTGCTGGTCGCCGGCGGCTAGCGCGCGGCCACGCCGGTGGCGTCGGCGCCAGACCCCCCGAATGGGGGGGTTGGAGTCAGGGGAACGACAGGCGAATCGCCGGATCGGCGGCGTATCCTCGGGAAACGTGTCTGATCTCCCGTTCGAACTCGAGGCCCCGGTGGTCCCGCGTCTCCGGGCCGCTGCCGACGTCGAGGGGAAGCTCGTCCGTGCCCTCGAGGCGCTCGGGCCGCTCGCCGGCCGCGATGTCGCGTTCGTGGACCTCCCGGACGGCTGCCTCCACGATCGCCTGGCCGCGGCCGGGATCGAGGGCCGGCGCCTGCCGCTCGCGAGCCCGCTCGACCTCGGCCTGCCCGACGCGAGCCTCGATGCCCTGGTCACCCTGTGGTCGGCGTTCCGGGGCGTGGACGCAGCGGACCTGCGCGAGGCCGACCGCGTGCTGCGCCCCAACGGCCGGCTGCTGGTCGTGCACGACTACGGGCGGGACGACGTCAGCGGGCTGCGCGATCCGCAGTCCCCGGAGTACCGCGTCTGGAGCCGGCGCGAGGGCCCGTTCCTCGCCGACGCGGACTTCAAGATCCGGGTCGTCCACTGCTTCTGGACCTTCGCAACGATCGAGGAGGCCCAGGCGTTCCTGGTCGACGCGTTCGGGGAGACGGGCGAGGCCGTGGGGTCGCGCCTGAAGCGGGCCCGGCTGTCGTGGAACGTCGCCGTGTACCACCGCTGGCGGGGCGGGGTCGCGCCCGAGGCCGGACCGGAGCTGGCGGCCGCACCGGCAGGCTGACCCGGCGCATGCTGCTACGCTCGCGCGGATGACCCGACGCGATCCCGGCGACGCGAGCCGCACCGGTGCCGCCTCCACGCAGGGTGCGGCATGGGCGGGCTCCGCTGCCCGCCGCGAGCCCGAGCCGCGCCGCGGCCCACACCTCGGCCCGATCCGGATCACGCCGATCCGCGTCACGCTCCTCGTCGCGCTCGTCGGTGGGATCGTGTTCCTCCTGTATTCGACCTTCGTCCGCGACGCGCTGCAGGTGCCGATGATGGCGACCGGGTTCGCGATCTGCGGACTCGTGTTCGCCGCGGTCGCGGTCCTGTCGGTGATGGGCGTCGTCCAGGCCGGCCGCGAGGGGCGCGACGGCCGGGCGGTGCTCTCGGCGCTGTTCGGGGGCATCGTCGCCATCGGGGCCCTGATGTTCCTGTCGGCGGCGATGATCATGGGCATGATCTGGAACGGCACCAACTCGTCGTAACGGGCGGCTGGTACACTCGCCCGGCCCCGCCGAGGGTCATGGGCCCCCATCGTCTAGAGGCCTAGGACGCCACCCTTTCAAGGTGGAGATCGCCGGTTCGAATCCGGCTGGGGGTACCACCGGTCCGACCTCGTCGCCCTGCTATCCTCGCGGGCGATGGAGATCATGGGCGTGACCATCCGCACGATCGTCAGCGACAACGTCGCGCTGCGGTGCGACGGCTGTCGCGAGGTCATCGACGGCACGCCGTGGCGCGTGAACCTGCTCGACACCGTCGCGCCCGAGGTGGCCGTCGGCTGGGCCGAGAGCGTGCCCATCAACCCGGGTCCGCACCAGTTCCACGCGGACGCCGCCTGCGTCCGCCGCTGGATGGCCGAGAAGGGCTATTTCCTGTGCCGGCGGGGCGACGTGCGCGAGATCATGCGCCCGATCGCGCTGCCCCTGGACCCGCCGGCCTGGGGCCTGTGCGACGGCATCCACCGCGACGACCACGAGTTCGTTCCCGCCTGACCGGCGAGGTCGCGCCGTCCGTGGGACGCCGCCCGCGAGCCAGTTTGACGAGCGATCCCCGGCGTGCCTACACTCGCGCGCCACCGTCGCTTCGGGCGACCTAGGTTTACCCAGATTCTGACGACCCACCCGACCCCCGACCCCGGGATCGGCTACGGAGGACTCGTGCCGGACGCCCGGTCGCGCCCCGAACGACCCCCGGCGGAACGGCTGCCGCTCGGCCAGGCGAGCCGGCTCCTGGGCGTCGATCCCGACACCCTCCGGCGCTGGGCCGACGAAGGCCGGGTGCCGGCGTTCACGACGCTCGGCGGGCACCGCCGCTTCGAGCGCCGCGCCCTCGAGCGGCTCGTCGCGAACCGCCGGACGGGCGGCGTGGGCGCCCTGGGCGGCGTCGGGGATTCGACCGACCGCCTGAATGCCGCCTACCGCCGTCGCTACGGCGAGTCGCACGGGGACGGCCCCGACCTCCGGGCGATCGTCCCAGAGGCCCATCGGGAGGCCTTCCGCGACACGGGCCGCCGGCTGGCCGACGCGCTGGTTCGCTACCTCGACGGCAGCGGCCAGGCGCGCGTCGACGCCGAGGCGGAGGCGATCGGGCTCGCGGCGCTGCTGGGCGAGCGGGTGCGCGACCACGGGATCCCCCTCGAGGCCGGCGTCACGATGTTCGTCGCGGCGCGCCGGCCGTTCCTGGCGGAGCTCCGGCTGGTCGCGCGACGCAGCGGCGTCAACGCGACGGCCGTCGGCCAGCTCTACGACGTGTCGACCGGCCTCCTCGACCGGCTCCTGCTGGTGTTCGTGGACGCGCATGCCGCCGCCGGCGCGGACGACCTCGCGCCGCCGACGGGAGCGTCGGCATGAGCGCCGTCCTGCCGGCCCTGACCTCGGTCCTGGCGGCCCTGTTCGCGGTGATGCTGCTCGACCAGTGGCGCGACCGGCGCCACGGCTTCCAGCTGGTGTGGGCGTTCGGGCTCGTGTGCTACGCGATCGGCGCCGGCGCCGAGGCCGTCGCGGCCAGCGGGGGCTGGAACGAGGGGCTGTACCGGGCGTGGTACCTGACCGGCGCCATCTGGACGGCGGGCTGGCTCGGCCTGGGCACGGCGTTCCTGCTCGGTCGGACCCGGTTCGGCTACACGTACGCCGTCCTGCTCCTGTTCGGCGCGTTCCTCACGTTCATGATCCGCAACTCGCCCACCTATGCCGGCGCGGGGCCGCTCCCGTTCCTGTACCTGTTCGGCGGCATCATCCTGTCGCTCGCGATCGGGATCGAGACGTACTTCGTCAACCCGCGCTGGACCTGGTTCGCGGGCGGCGCGATGGTGGTGGTCACCGCCCTGTCGCTGGTGCTCGTGATCCTCGCGCCGCCGCTGCCCGCGCCCGGCTACTCGATCGACGTGACAACCGGACAGCCGACCGGCGAGGCGATGCCCGGCTACATTCGGCTGCTGACCCCGCTGCCGAACATCACCGGCGGTGGGGCGCTGCTGCTCGGCGCGCTGTTCTCCGCCTACGTCTTCATGCCCAAGAAGCGCGTGCTCGACTACTCGCTCGACCCGGGCCAGCCGGGCGAGCAGTTCCTGTTCAACCTGTGCATCGCGGTCGTCGCGATCCCGGTCAACTTCGTCGCCTCGCTGCCGGGTGCGTTCCGCGAGCTGCTCGCGGGTCGCCTGCACTCGCGCGTGCCCGCGACCCTGCTGATCGCCCTGGGCGCCTTCTTTCCCGTCCTGACCGACTCCCTCAACCGCGCCGGGTCCACCCAGCTCTACCAGCTGGGCAAGTTCCTCGGCGTCCTGTTCCTGTTCGCCGGCTTCCTGGTCTCGGTCGAGGTCTTCCGGGAGGTCCGCATCCCGTTCACCTCGATCCGGTTCGGGACCGCCGGCCGCGAGCGGGCGCGCCGACGCGACGCGGCGATCCGCGAGGGCGACACGGAGGTCGTAACGCCGAACCGCGGCCCCGGCGGCGAGGCGGCGTCCCGCCACTGACGCGGTCCCGGGCGACGGACGCGGCGGCTCCGTCCGGGTCGGCGAACGCCCGGCGCGGCCCGTGGTCGTCGTCGCAGCATCCGCCTCGCTGCGGCTATGCTCTCGCCGATGGACGGGCCGAACGGCGTCCCGGTGGAGGCGCCGGCACGGATCAAGGTGCTGCTGGTCGACGACCACGCGGTGGTCCGGCGCGGCCTGCATGGGTTCTTCGAGCTCCTGGACGACATCGAGGTCGTCGGCGAGGCCGAGGACGGCCAGCGGGCGGTGGAGCTCGTTGGCGAGCTCGCGCCGGACGTCGTGCTGATGGACCTGCTGATGCCGGTGATGGATGGGATCGCGGCGACGGCCGAGATCAAGGCGCGCTACCCGGATGTCGAGGTCGTGGCCCTGACCAGCTTCATCGAAGAGGATCGGGTCACCGCCGCCCTCGAGGCCGGCGCCACCGGCTACCTGCTCAAGGACGCCGACGCGGACGACGTCGCGGTCGCCGTGCGCCGGGCGCAGGCGGGCGAGGTGCACCTCGACCCCCAGGTCGCGAGGCTGCTCGCCAACCGCATCCGGACCAAGCGCGACGGCGCCCCCGCCCACGAGCCGCTGACCGATCGCGAGCGTGAGGTGCTGTCGCTTGTCGCCAAGGGCCACTCCAACAAGGAGATCGCGGCGATCCTCGACATCACCGAGCGGACCGCGCGCACCCACGTCTCGAACATCCTCGGCAAGCTCGACCTCGCCAGCCGAACCCAGGCCGCGCTCTGGGCGATCGAGCACCGCGTCGGCTGAGCGCCATGCCCTCGCCCGCGACCGCGAAGCCGGCCGAGCCCCGACCCTGGACCGCCGTCGGACCGGCGAACGCCCCGACGATCGTGTTCGTCCACGGGACCCGCCTGAACCGCAACCAGTGGCTGCCCCAGCTCCGGCGCCTCTCCGGCCGCTACCGGTGCGTCGCCATCGACCTCCCCGGCCACGGCGAACGCGCGGACGAGCGGTTCACGATGTCCGCGGCGAGCGACGCCGTCATCGCGGCCGTCGAGGCCGAGGCACCCGGCGGCCGCGCCGTGATCGTCGGCCTGTCGCTGGGCGGCTACGTCGCGATCGAGGCCGCGGAGCGCTGCCCCGAGCGGGTGTCCGGCCTCGTGCTGTCGGGCTGCTCCGCCGAGCCGGTCGGGCCGGTCGCGCTGCTGTTCCGGGCCCTCGCCGCGCTCCTCGAACGGGCACCGCTCGGCGCCCAGGGACGGGTGAGCAGCACCTTCTTCCGGGTCCGCTACGGCCGCGAGGTCGCCGATCCGATCATCGCGGGCGGCTTCTGGTCGGCCGGCGGCGCCCAGGCCCTCCGGGTCCTCGTCCGGACGCGGTTCCTCGAGCGCCTCGCGCGGCTCTGGACGCCGGTGCTCGTGGTGAACGGGGCGCTCGATCCGGTGTTCGGGCCGGGCGGCGACCCGTGGGCCGCCGCCTGCCGCCGAGGTCGCCACGTGGTGCTGTCGCGGGCGATGCACCTGGCCAGCCTCGACCGGCCGGCGGCCTTCTCGGACCTCGTCGCCACGTTCGCGGCCGACCCGGCCGGGGCGGCCTGACCGCGGGTCCATCGTCGCTCGCGGCCGGGTCCCGCAGCGGGCGTCAACGGGGCCTCGGGTAGACTTCGAGGCAACCCTCCCCCTGCCCAGAGAGGTTCGATGCGCGTCCGCAAAGCCGTCTTCCCGGCCGCCGGCTGGGGCACCCGGTTCCTGCCCGCCACCAAGGCGCAGCCCAAGGAGATGCTGCCGCTGGTGGACAAGCCGGTGATCCAGTACGCCGTCGAGGAAGCCGTCGCCGCCGGCATCGAGCAGGTCATCATCGTGACCTCGTCGCAGAAGCGGGCGATCGAGGACCACTTCGACCTCAACTACGAGCTCGAGCACCTGCTCGAGGAGAAGGGCGAGATCGAGAAGCTGCGCCAGGTGCGGCACATCAGCGACCTCGCCCAGGTCGCCTACGTGCGCCAGAAGGAACAGCTGGGCCTGGGACACGCGGTGCTGATGGCGAAGGACCTCATCGGTCACGAGCCGTTCGCGGTCATCCTCCCCGACGACGTCGTGGTCTCCGACCGGCCGTGCATCGGCCAGCTGATCCACGCCTACCAGCAGCACCACGGGTCCGTCGTGGCGGTGATGGAGGTGCCGCCCGAGGAGACGTCCCGCTACGGCGTCATCGGGGGCGACCACGTCGAGGACGGCGACGACCGCGACCGGACGTATCGCGTGACCTCGATCGTCGAGAAGCCCGAGCCCGGCGCGGCCCCCTCGAACCTCGCGGTCATCGGCCGCTACGTGCTGACGCCCAAGATCTTCGACAAGCTCGAGCAGACCCAGCGGGGCGCGGGCGGCGAGATCCAGCTCACCGACGCGATCCAGGCGCTGATGGAGGAGCAGGGCGTGTTCGGCTACGCGTTCGAGGGGCAGCGCTACGACGCCGGCACCACGATGGGCTGGCTCCAGGCGTCTGTGGAGCTGGCCCTCGCGCGGCCGGACATCGGCGGCCCCTTCCGGGAGTACCTCCGGTCGCTGGACATCTGAGCCCGGCGAGCGCGCGCGGCTGGGGTAGGATGCGCCGGTCGTATCGCGGCCAGCAGGCAGAGGAGACGAGCAGACCGTGACCGAGATCGGGACCACGCTCGGCGGACGCTACCGGTTGCTGGAGCTCCTCGGGCAGGGGGGCATGGCGACGATCTACCGGGCCCGCGACGCCAAGCTCGAGCGGGACGTCGCGGTCAAGCTCCTGCGCCCGGAGTACGGGCAGGACCCCGACTTCCTCGCCCGCTTCGGCGACGAGGCCCGTGCGGTCGCCTCGCTCAGCCACCCCAACATCGTGCCGGTGTTCGACTTCGGCGAGGACGCCTCCGGCCCGTACATCGTCATGGAGCTGATCGACGGCCAGGATCTCGCCTCGATCCTGCGCGAGCACGGGGCGCTGGCGCCCCGCCAGGGGGCCCACATCGCGGCCGACGTGGCCCGCGCGCTGCAGGCCGCCCACACACGGGGCATCGTCCACCGCGACGTGAAGCCGTCGAACATCCTCGTCGCCCGCGACGGCCGCGTGCGCGTCGCCGACTTCGGGATCGCCCGCGCGGTCACCGAGGCGCAGGTCACGCTGCCGGGGACGACCATGGGCTCGGTCCATTACTTCAGCCCCGAGCAGGCGCGCGGCGAGTCGGCGACCGCCGCCTCGGACATCTACTCGCTGGGGATCGTGTTGTTCGAGGAGCTCACCGGGCAGCGGCCGTTCTCGGGGGACGGCGCCGCCGCCGTCGCGATGGCGCGGCTCACGACGACGCCGCCGCGCCCGTCGGCCCTGCGACCGTCGGTCCCGCGCGAGCTGGACGAGATCGTGACGCGGGCGATGGCCCTCGACCCGGCCGACCGCTACCCGTCGGCCGCCGCGATGGCCAGCGCGCTCGAGGGGTTCCTGGGCGACGGATCGCCCGCCGCCGGCGCCGCCGCGGCCGGTGCCGCCGCGGTCGCGGTCGCCGCCTCGACGCAGGCGCGCCCGACGCCGATCCCGTACCCGCCCAGCGCCTACGCGCGCCCGCCCGCGGCGCCACCCACCGTGTCGACCACCGGGACGCCCCCGCCCCCGCCGGTCTCGGACGACGGTGACGGCGACGACGGCGACGACGACGAGGGCAACAACCTGTGGGCCTGGATCGCCGGCGTGGTCGGGATCCTGATCCTGCTGCTGATCGGCTTCCTGCTGTTCCGGTTCCTGACCGGGGGCCCGTCGGGCTCCCCGACGCCGTCGGGCGAGCCCGTCACGGTGCCCAACCTCGTGGGCCTCGACGTCGAGGACGCCCAGACGCAGGCCGAGTCGATCGGCCTCACCCTGACCGTCACGGGATCTGAGGAGTCATCGCTCGCCGAGGGGCAGATCCTGAGCCAGGATCCGCCGGCGGGCGGCACGGTCGCCAGCGGCACCGAGATCCTGGTCGTCACCGCGCGCGGCCAGCTGGCGGCGGTCGTGCCCGACCTGCGGGCCCTGACCGAGTCCGAGGCGATCAACGCGATCACCGCCGCCGGCCTGACCGTGGGCACGCGCTCCGAGGCGTTCGACCCGGCGATCCCGATCGGTGCGATCGCCGACCAGGAGCCCGGGGCCAACATCGTCGTGGCGCCCGGATCTCCCGTGAGCTACACCGTGTCCAAGGGCCCCGAGCCCACCCCGAGCCCGACGCCCACCCCGACGCCCACGCCGACGCCGACGCCCACGCCGACGCCGACCCCGACCCCAACGCCCACCCCGACCCCCACGCCCGCCCCGACCCCGTCGCCGCCGCGGAACGTGGGCGACTACGTCTGCCTGACGGAGGAGGTGGCGAGGACCCAGATCGACGACGACGGGTTCACCGTGGGCGACGTCACGAGCGATCCGCCGGGCGAGGACCCGATCCCGTCCGACTGGATCGTCTCCGACCAACAGCCGAACCCGGGCCAGAACCGGGACTTCGGCACGCCGATCAACCTCGTGCTCGCCGAGCCGTCGACGGTGGCCGACTGTCCGTGAGCGCGGGCTGAGCTAGCCCTCGGGGTCGCCCCAGAGCGACCAGCCGGCCGGCGCCGACGCCGCACCGGTGGACGAGGCGACCGCCGATGTCGGTGGCGCCGTCTCCGTGCCGCCGGTCGTGTCCGGCGCCGCCCGGCCGGCGGTGGCCGCGGGCGCGCGGCGCGCGACGTCGTCGAGCTCGTCGACGGGCACGAACGTCCGGGCGGGCGGCCGACCGTCGCGGGCGCCGTCGAGCGCCGGCGCGGGCTCGCTCGGGATCGCCTCGCCGCCGGCGAGATGGGGCTCGGCAGCCACCCAGCAGGCGCGGATCTCGGTGCCGTCGAGCGCCGAATGGCGCGGATCGAGGCCGCACACGCCGAGGCCGCTGGCGATGCCGCGGCGGAAGTGACGACAGGTCGCGCACGTCGTCGTCGACCGCCGACAGACCCAGCAACGTGAGCTCTCCGCCTGCGGGGTGCCGCAGTGCGGACAGCGCCAGACCGGCATGCGGGGATCGTAGCTGCGCCGCGGCCACCTGTCGAGGCGATCGCGCCGCTCGTCGAACGCGTGGTCGGATCGAACGCGGGTTCGGGCGGCTTGCCCGCTCAGCGGACGGTGAGCACCTGCCGGTCCGTGATGGTGCCGAACTCGCCCGTGTCCACCAGGACCGTGGCCAGGCCGGAGCCGCGCATCGCGCCCTTGGGGATGCTCGTGGTGAACCGGGCCGTCCCGTTGTTGTTGGTCTTGATCTCACCGGACACGATCGCCTCGAGGCCGGGCACCGACACGGTGAACAGCGCGACGCCGTCGGCCACCGGCGCGCCGTCCGGGTCGGTGACCTGGACCGTGAACGTCACCGACTTGGGCAGCCCCTTGGTGCGGAACTGGTAGCTGGTCGCGGTGAGCTTCGCGGTCGTCTTGCCCGATCCCTTGCGGATGGTGAGCGACGCGTCGTTCGGGTTGCCGGCCGGGTCGATCGTCGTGATGAGGATCGCGTTCAGGCCGGCGGCGATGCGGATCCGGGCGTCGAACAGGCCGTCCTTGTTGGCTTTGACGTTGACCGTCGCGCCGTTGTCGTCGTTCTTCACCCGCACCGAGCTGCCGGCCTGGGTCTTGCCCTTGATCGTGACGGCGTCCTTGCTCGTGGACGACCCGTCCGCGGGCGAGATGATCGTGAGCTTGGGCTTCGAGTTGTCGAGCACCCAGGTCGCGATCGCGGACCGCTCGCTCTCGCCACCGGGTCCGTTGATCGCCGCCTGGAACGCGTTGCGGCCCTTGCTGAGGGCCACCCCGGGGACGACCTGGACCGAGGTCCCGCCGATCGGCTGCTCGACGACCAGCGTCGGGTCCTCGTCGCCCACCGCGACGTACAGCCGAAGCGTGGAGTCGGCCTTGCCGACGACGTCGGGCGGGACGTTCACGGTGATGTCGACCGCGTCGTCGTTCGTGTACGGCTCCGCCGGCGAGACGATCGAGGGCGCGTCGCTGGTCGGGGGCGCCTCGGTCGGTGGCACGCTGCCGACGGCCGCGCCGACCGTGTCGACCAGGCCGCCGAAGCCGCTCACGACGCCGCTCACGAACGGTCCGAACGCGCCGCTCGCGACCCACAGGACGCCGATCCCGAGCGCGACGACGGCCGCGGCGAGCCCCGCCTGCAGCGGCATGGGCATCCCGCGACGACGGTCGATCCGGCGGTGGCGCGCGAGGCGCGCCGGGGACGGCGGGGTGTGCCGTATCTCGGTCGGCACCGGGCGGCCGAGCGATGCGGGGCGGGGACGGACCTGCGGTGGCCGGCCCCCTCGCCGTGAATCCATCGGAGTGGATTGTCGCACGGCGGGCCCGATCGGCCATGGGGGCCCCGCGGCACTGCCCGCCGACCGCGTCGCCGCCCCGGTCGACGCGCCGCCGCAGGCGCCTCTCTCGCGCGGCGCAGCCATTGGTCCCCGGGTCCTGCCCCGGTGGTACGCTCAGCGATGCGTCGCGGCACCATGGACCGGGTGCCGGACCCCCAGAGGGAGTTCGTGGAGCCTCGAGACCGTCGGCCCATGCGCCCGACCCCGGGGGATCGCGGATCGTGGAGCCACGGACCGATCGCCCGGGTCCAGCCGCGCGCGGGCTCGGCGCCGGAGCCCGAGCCGCCCCCGCCGGTCCAGCCGCCGCCCCGCCCGGCGCCGCCGGCACCCCGCGGCTACACGTCCTACCAGCCGATGCGGGCCCCGATGCCCGGCCAGACGCGCCCGGCCCTGCCCGGGATGCGGCCGCCGCTCCCCGGCGCGCGACAGATGCCGCCCGCGCGGACGGGGTTCGGCCTGCCGAACCTGCGCCGCAACGTGTGCCCGCACTTCTACATGACCGGGCCACGCGGCGCGATCCCGATCCAGGCCCCGCACCTGCTCAAGGGCCTCCTGCGCCAGCCGAACAACGTCTCCCGCTGCCAGCTCCGCGGGGGCGTCCACCTCGACGAGGGCTACGTCAACGACGTGTGCCTGACCCCGCGCTTCAACCAGTGCGTGTTCTACGAGGACGAGCTGACGAAGTCGTGACTGCCCGCGGCGAGGGACACGGCCCACCCGAGTCGGACCTCTCCTATGCCGAGGCGCTGGCGGCGATCGAGTCGCGGGGCCGGTACGGCATCCGCCTCGGGCTGGGCCGGGTCCGGGCCCTGCTCCATGCGCTTGGCGACCCCCAGCTCGCGGTCCACGGCGCGCTGGTCGCCGGCACCAACGGCAAGGGATCGGTGATCGCGCTGGCCGGCTCCGCGCTGCGAGCCGCGGGCTACCGCGTCGGCGAGACGCCGAAGCCCCACCTCGTGACGTATCGCGAGCGGATCGTGGTCGACGGCCATCCGATCGATGCCGGGACCTTCGCCCGTCTCGTCGGGCGCGTGCTGCCCGTCGCCGACCGGATCGCGCCCCGCCTGGGACCGCCGACGGAGTTCGAGCTGCTCACCGCGGTGATGTTCCTGCACTTCGCCGAGTCCGCCCTGGACGTCGCGCTGGTCGAGGTCGGGCTGGGCGGGCGGCTCGACGCGACCCACGCCTGGGACGGCGGGGTCGCCGTGGTGACCAACGTCGGCCTCGACCACACCGACCGGCTGGGGTCGACGGTGACGGCGATCGCGCGCGAGAAGGCGGCGATCATCGAGCGCGGCGACGTCGCGGCGACCGGGGCGACCGGCGACGCCCTGGCGGTCATCCGCCGCCGGGCGGCCCGCCTCCGGGTGCCGCTGACGGTCGTCGAGCCGCCGCCGGTCCTCGACTGGACCCGCGACCTGCAGCGGGTCGACCTGCCCCGGCTCGGGCCCACCGAGGTCTCGCTCCGCGGACGCCACCAGGCCGCCAACGTCGCGGTCGCCGACGCGCTGCTCGACGGGCTCGAGGCGGCCGGCCACGCCCGCGTCCCGGACGGCGCGCGCCGGCGAGGGTACGCGACGGCACGCTGGCCCGGCCGGCTCGAGCTCATCGAGGCCGTCGCGCCCGACGGGGGACGGCGCGAGGTGCTGCTCGACGGCGCTCACAACCCGGACGGCGCCGCCGCCCTCGCCCGGGCGCTCGGCGACCTTCGCCCGTTCCTGGCCGGCGGCGAGGCGCGGCCGCCGCGTCCGCTCGGGCTGCTGTGGGCGTCGATGGCCGACAAGGACGTGCCCTCGATCGTCGCGGCGGTCGCCGCCAGCCCGGCCCTCGCGGGCGCGACCATCGTGTGCACCGCCCTCGACGTGCCACGCGCGCTGCCGGCCGCCGATCTCGCGGCGGCCTGGCGCGCGGCCGTGCCCGGGGCACGGGTGGTCGTGGAGCCCGACCCGGTCGCCGCGCTCGACGTCGCGCTCCGGACCGGCGACGGGCCGGTCGTGGTCGCCGGGTCCCTGTACCTCGTCGGCCTCGCGCGGGGGCGGCTGATCGACGATCCCGACCTGCGCGACCCGGTGGCGGCATGAGCGAGCCGACGGGCGCGACGGTCGTCGGACCCGCGTCGTTTGCATGGGGCACCCGGACGTTCGTGATGGGCGTGCTCAACGCCACGCCCGACTCCTTCTCGGGCGACGGACTGCTCGAAGGGCCCGACCCGGTCGCCGCCGCGGTGGACCAGGCACGAAGGATGGTCGCGGAGGGCGCCGACCTGCTCGACGTCGGCGGCGCCTCGAGCCGTCCCGGACACACGCCCGTCCCGCTCGACGCCGAGCTGGCGCGCGTCGTCCCGATCGTGCGGGCCGTCTCGGCCGCGCTGCCGGGCACGCCGATCTCGGTCGACACGACCGTGCCCGCCGTCGCCGAGGCCGCCCTCGACGCCGGGGCCCACCTCGTCAACGACGTGTGGGGGGTCGCCGACGACCCGGCCATGGTCCGGCTCGCGGCGGCCCGCGGCGTGCCGATCGTGCTGATGCACAACCGCGCCGAGGCGCGCTATCGCGACGTCGTGGCCGAGGTCGTCGCCGACCTCCAGGCGGCCCTCGAGCGGGCCATCGCCGCCGGGGTCGCGTGGGGCGCGCTGATCGTGGACCCGGGGTTCGGGTTCGGGAAGACGCCCGACCACAACCTGGCGCTGCTCGCCGGCCTCGACGGCCTGCGCGCCCTCGGGCGGCCCGTTCTGCTGGGCACCTCCCGCAAGTCGACGCTCGGCCGGTTGCTCGACCTGCCGCCCGACCAGCGGGTGGAGGCCACGGTCGCGACCACGGTGCTCGGCGCCGCGGCGGGCGCGGACATGGTGAGGGTCCACGATGTCATCGAGAACGTCCGGGCCGCGCGAATCGCCGATGCGGTGCTGCGCGGCTGGCGCCCCGCGGGCTGGGAGGACGCGACATGACCGATCGGATCGTCCTCGACGGGATGGTGTTCCAGGGCACCCACGGCGTGTACCCCGACGAGCAGCAGACGCCGCAGCCGTTCGAGGTCGACGTCGTGCTCGCGCTGAACCTCCAGCCGGCGGGCCTGTCCGACGACCTCGCGAAGACGATCGACTACGGCCGGGTCTTCGAGACCTGCCGCCAGATCGTCGAGTCCACGCGGTTCGACCTGATCGAGGCGCTCGCCGAGGCCATCGCGCACGAGATCCTGGCGGAGTTCCCGGCCGACGAGGTCACCGTCCGGGTGCGCAAGCCGCAGGTCAAGCTCGGCGGCACGCTGCGCAGCGCGGGCGTCGAGATCCGCCGGCGCCGGACCGGCTGACCCGGCCGCGCGCCCGGGGTCAGAGGTCCTTGGGTCGTGTCCCGAGCTTGACGTCGATCGTCACGGTCCTGCCGTCGCGGAGGACCTGGAGCTTCACGGTGTCGTTCGGCGCGAACTGCACGAGCAGCGCGTCGAGCGGGTGCTCCTGGTCGATCGTCGTGCCGCTGATCGAGAGGATCACGTCGCCGTCCTTGAGGCCCGCCTTGTCGGCCGGGCTGTCGGGCGTGACCGCCGGGTCCGACCCGCCGACGGTTGCGACCAGCGCGCCGCTCTCGACGCTCAGGTTCCGCTCCTGCTTGACCTGCTTGTCGATGGGCAGGAAGCGGACGCCGATCCACGGCCGCGTGAGGTCCTCGCCGGCGACGGCCTGGTCCATGATCGGCCGCGCGATGTCGATCGGGATGGCGAACCCGATCCCGCTCGAGTCGGTGGCCACCGCGGTGTTGATGCCCACGACCGACCCGGTCGCGTCGACCAGCGGCCCACCCGAGTTGCCGGGGTTGATCGCCGCGTCGGTCTGGATGAGGTTCGAGATGCGCTTGCCGTCGTCCACGACGATCGACCGGCCCTTGCCCGACACGATCCCGCTCGTCACCGAGAAGGAGTAGGTGCCGAGGGGGCTGCCGATCGCGACCACCAGCTGGCCGACCTTCAACCCGTCGGAGTGCCCGATCGGCGCGGCCGGCAGGCCGGTCTGGTCGACCTTGACGATGGCGAGGTCGGTGAGGGTGTCGATGCCGTACACGCGGCCCGGGAACTGGCGGCCGTCCTTGAGCTCCACGGTGAGCCTGTTGGCATCGGCGATCACGTGCCGGTTGGTGAGGATCCAGCCCCGCGAGTCGTAGATGACGCCCGAGCCGACGCCCGAGGTCTCCGTCGAGAACTGGTCGGCGCTCGCGCCGACGGTGTCGATCTTCACCACGGCCGGGCCGACCTTGGCGGCGGCGTCGATGACGGCCGACGACTCGTCGATGGTCACCGGCTGCTGCGCGCCGGTCTGCTGGCCGCTCCCGACGGTGGACGCAGGTGTCGTGTCGTCGAAGGCGCCGGCCTGGTCGAGCACGAACACCGTGCCGCCCGATGCGAGGACAGCCGACAGGACCGACACGGTCACGATCGTGCCCAGCCCCGCGCCGCTGCGGCGCCTCGAGGGCGTCACCGGCGACGTGGCGGGGGCGGGCGGCGCCCAGGCGGGCGCGGCGGCGGGTGCCGGCGGCACGCCCCACGTCCCCGGCGCTCCGGCCGGGCCCGCGGCGCTCATGTAGGCGGCGCCCGGGACGGACGAGGGTCGCGTGGCGGGATCCTGCCACGCGCTCGGCCCCGGATCGCCGGGCGAGGCCCACGCCCACTGGGCGTCGGGCCGCGGGTCGGGCGTGGGGGCGAAGCGCGGGACCTCGACCCGCTGGGTGTCGTCGAGCGATTCGGGTTGTCCGGCGCCCTGGGGAGCGCCCGCGGTGGGATCGTCGTTCATGACTGCGGGGATCTTCTCTCTGGCTGGGCGGGGCCGCCGTCGGCGAGGGCGGGGATTGCGGTCAAGGGTGCCGGTTCGGGATTCATCGACGGGTCCCCGCCCGGTGAAGACTTCGTCCACCTTCGCCGGCGGCGGGTCGACCGGATCGGAGGTCTGCGTCGTCGCCGGCGGCTCGGGCACGTCGCGCGGGTCACGCGGCAGGCGCACCACGAAGCGCGACCCGAGCCCGACGCGGCTCTCGACCTCGATCGTCCCGTGATGCATGTCGACGATCGACTTCACGATCGCCAGGCCCAGGCCGGATCCCGTGCCGCGCGCCTCGTTGGCGCCCGACCCGCGGTAGAAACGGTCGAAGATCAGCGGCAGCTCGCCCTCGGCGATGCCGACGCCGGTGTCGACGACCTCGATCTGCGCGCCGCCATCGGCCAGCTGGGTCGCGATGACGTCGATCCGGCCGTGCTCGGTGAACTTGACCGCGTTGCCTACGAGGTTCGAGATCACCTGGCCGAGGCGGGGCGGGTCGTGCCGGATCCGGAGTGGGCTCTTGGGCAGGGTCGTCGTGAGCCGGATGCCCTTGCGCTCCGCCGCGGCGAGCTGTTGCTCGACGGCCGATTCGATGGTGCCCCGGACGTCGTCCGGGCGCAGGTCGAGCAGCACGAGCCCCGAGTCGAGCTTCGAGAGCTCGAGCAGGTTCTGGGCGAGCCAGTCGAGCCGCTCGAGCTGGACGGCCGAGGAGCCGAGGAACTCGGTGCGTGCCGCCGGATCCTTGCCGGCGGGGCCCTGGAGGAGCTCGATGAACGTCCGCATGGCCGCGATTGGCGTCCGCAGCTCGTGGCTCACGTCGGCGAGGAAGTCGCGGCTGTAGTCGCGGTCACGGCGGATGATCGCCACGCTCTGCTCGAGCCGGTCGGCCATGGTGTTGAACTGGCGCGAGAGCTCGCGCAGCTCGGTCGTGCTCGACGACACCTCGTCGGTCATCACCCGCGACGAGAGGTCGCCGTCGGCCAGCCGGCGCGAGGCCTCGGTCAGCCGGGTGAGCGGCGTGGTGAAGCGGCGGGCGAGGAACGCGGCCACGAGGACGGCAACCAGGAAGGCGACGCCGGCCATCACCAGCAGCAGGCCGGTGATCGCGGCCAGCGTGCTCGCCCGGCTGGTGTACGGGTTGGACAGGGTGACGGCCATGCCCCACGGCGGGTCGCCGTCCTCCATCGTGAACTGGTCGGTCGCCGCCGCGACCTGGGGGTCGCGGGCCTGGCCGCGGCTGGGCTCGATGTCGAGCCGGGTGTTGAACGCGAGGTCCCGGTCGGCGTCGGTGACCATCGCGCCGTCCGTGTCGGGCTTCGCGAGCCCGAACTCGAGCGTGACGTCGGCCTGGGCGACGTTGTTGGCCGCGATCCGCAGCAGCTCGTGGGTGACCAGGATGTCCGCGACGTGCGGGTTGAGCGCGGCCTTGCCGTTGTCCTCGACGACGATTCGTTCCCCGGGCAGCGTCGTCTCGATGAACTGGCCGATCACGACGGCCGTCGCCCGGGCGCGGACCCGCAGGCTCTGCTCCTCCTGCTGCCGGAAGTAGTCGTCGATCCGGTTGACGACGATCGGCGCCACGAGCGCGAGGGTGAGCGCGACGACGCCGATGAAGGCGAACGTCAGGCGCGTCTGGAACGAGCGCGGCACGGTCGGCCGCGGGATCCGGGTGTCGGCCGAACGCGCGTCCGGCGGTCGGACGTCGCCCACGTCAGCGCTCGGCGAACTGGTAGCCGGCGCCGCGGACCGTGAGGACGAACTGCGGCACCGAGGGGTCGTCCTCGATCTTCTCCCGCAGGTGGCTGACGTGGACGTTGATCGTCTTCTCGTCCTGGTCGAGCGCCTCGTAGTCGCGCAGCAGCTCCAGCAGCTCGCGACGGCTGAACACGCGACCCGGCCGGCTGGCGAGGTGGCGCAGGATCTCGAACTCCGTGGCGGTCAGCCCGATCCGGCGGTTGCCGCGCTGCACTCGCCGTCGCTCGAGGTCGATCACGAGGTCGCCGTGGCGGATCACCCGGCCGCCGGCCGCGTTGGCGAGGTCCCCGTAGGCGCGACGCAGCAGGGCCCGGATGCGGCTCATCAGCTCCCGCAACGCGAACGGCTTGGTGACGTAGTCGTCCGCGCCGAGCTCGAGGCCGACGACCTTGTCGAACTCGTCGCCGCGGGCGGTGAGGAACAGCACCGGGGCCTTCGAGCCGACCGCGCGCAGCCGGCGCAGGACCTCGAACCCGTCCATGCCGGGCAGCCGGACGTCGAGCACGATCAGGTCGGGAGCCTGGCTGGTCGCGAACTCGAGGCCCTCCTCGCCGGAGGTCGCGACCGTCACCGCATACCCCTCCTGCTGGAGGGCGTACTGGATGCCTCGCGCAACGGCGAACTCGTCTTCGACGATCAGGATGGTGGCGGCCACGGCGCGGCGATCCTACACCGGCCCGCCCGCTCGACGGCCTCGGGCGCCGTCACGTGGCCGGCCGCCGGTCGTGTGATAGCCTCAGGCGCGATTGCAGCGACGGCGGGATGCCTGTCGCGCCGCGGCGCCGCCTGCGGGTGAGCGCGCTGCCACCAGAAGAGGTTCAAGACCACGATGCCTGACCGTCCCCGTCTCGCGGCCGCCACCCGGACCGTGACCGGCAAAAAGGTCGCCCACCTGCGCAAGGAGGGCCTCGTGCCGGCCGTCGTCTACGGCCACGGCACCGCCAGCGAGCCAGTCTCGCTGGACGGCCACGAGTTCGAGCTGCTCCGACGCCGGACCGGCGCGTCGACCTTGATCGACCTCTCGGTCGACGAGCACACGACGCGCCCCGTGCTCGTGCACGGCGTCCAGGTCCATCCGGTCAGCCGCCGGCCGCTCCACGTCGACCTGTTCGTCGTGCGCATGACCGAGGAGCTGACCGTGGAGGTTCCGCTCGTGGGTACCGGCAGCGCGCCGGCGACCGAGACCGGCGGCACCCTGGTCCACCCGATCTCGTCCGTCAAGGTCCGGGCCCTGCCCGCGAACCTGCCCGACTCGCTCCCCTACGACCTGTCGCCGCTGACCAGCTACGACGTCACGATCACGCTCGCCGACGTCGCGGTGCCCGAGGGCGTCTCGATCGTCTCCGACCTGGCCGAGGTCGTCGCGCGCGTCCTGGCGCCGCGCGTCGAGGAGGAGGAGCCGGTGGCCGCCGCCGAGGAAGGCGAGGAGGGTGCCGAGGAGGGCGAGGCCGCCGAGGGTGGCGAGTCCGCCGACGGCTCCGAGAGCGGCGGGGCCGACGCCGAGGGCTGATCCCCGACCCGGCTCCGGGCCGCGTCAGGTCCGGCGCCCGGCCGCGTACACGATCGGCGCCACGAGCCGCAGCCCGTCCGCGGGGAGCGCCCGAAGGCGCCTGAGCACGTCCGCCCGCAGGGCTTTGCGCTCGTCGGGCTCGAGCGCGTCGAACTGGTCCGCGTCGTCGAACCCGGCGATGAACGCGAAGAACGTCTCGGGCGTGAACTGGTGCACGAGCGTCCCGGCACGCGCGGTCGCCGCCCCGAAGCCGGCCCGCCGCAGGACCGCGACCGCCGCCTCGGCCGAGGCGAGGTCGTCGCTGCCGCCACCCGGTTCGCGCGGCTCGATGCCGGCGTCCTCCAGCGCTTCGTCGTAGACCCGGTCCGCCTCGAGCGGCACGCCGCCCTGGAGCCAGGTCACCAGCGCGAGGCGGCCGCCGCCCGCGAGCACGCGGCGGATCTCGCGGAGCGCCCGGTGGCGCGACGGCACCAGCTGGAGGACGAACGAGGTCAGGACGAGGTCGAACGCGCCGTCCGGGTACGGCAGCCGGTCCGCCGGCGCCTGTCGGTAGCGGATCCGGCCGCGCACCGGCTCCGGCAGCGACGCCCGCTCGCGTTCGGCGATCTCGAGCATTCCGGCGGAGGCGTCGACGCCATCGAGGTGCACATCGCGCCAGCGTCGCGCCGCCTCGGCGGCCAGCGCGCCCGTGCCGCAGCCCACGTCCAGCAGGCGCCGGGCGCCGGCGGCGACGTCGGCCTCGACCTCGTCGAGGAGGGCGAGGGTGGACGGGCGATGCACCGGCGACCAGTGGGCCGCGTACGCCTCGGCGATCCGGTCGTAGCGCGCCTCCTGGTCGGTCATCGGCGCATATCGGTCATCGGCGCATATCGGTCATCGGCGCATGGTGCCACGGCGCGTGGTCCCGGTCGTGGCCGACACAGACCGCCGGCTCGACCCGTCTGGAGGTCCGGCCGCCGACCCGCGTGGCCATCGCCGGAGGTCACGCATGCCCCGAGACGCCGCCCGCCGGATCCTCCTCCTCGCCATCGCCGTGGGCGTCGTCGTCGACGTCGCCGTCGTCGGTCACGCGGGTGGGCTCAACGCCGTGGTCGTGCTGGCCGGCCTCCTGGGTGCCGCCGCCGTGGTGGCGGGCCGCCCCGGCCTGCGCCGGCTCGATCCCGCCGACGCCTGGCTGCCGGTCGCGGCGCTCGTGCTGGCGGCGATGGTCACCCTGCGGGCCGACCCGTGGCTGGTCATGGCGGACGTCTTGCTTGCGGCCGCCCTGGCGGGCGCGACCGTCGCCGCGCTCGCCGGCGCCCACATCACGCGCGGCCTGGTGCCGGCCGTGCTCAACGCCGCGGGTGCGGTGATCGCCTCGACCCTGACAGGAGCGATCGAGGTGGTCCGCGGGCTGTGGCCCGGCGCGCACCGGAGTGCCGGAATCGCGGGCGCCCCCGCCGACGCCGCCGGCCCCGACCTCCGCGATCGGATTCGACCGTGGCTGCCGGTCCTCCGGGGCCTCGCCCTCGCCACGCCGATCGTCCTCCTGTTCGCCCTCCTGTTCGCCTCCGCCGACGCGGTCTTCGCGGCGCTCGCCCGGAGCGCCCTGACGCTGCCCGTCGACATCGACCTCGACGATCTCGCCGAGCGCGCGATCGTCGTCACGGCAGTCGCGTGGGTCGCGGCCGGGCTGCTCGCGCTCGCGGCGGGTCGCCTGCCGCTGCTGATCCCGGGGGCACCCGCCGGCCCGCCCGCGCCCCCGCGCGCCACCCGTTCGCTGGGCGCCGCGAGCGCGGCCGACATGGCGCGCGGCGCGGGCCCGCTGGGCACGATCGAGGCGGCGACGGTGCTGCTCGTGGTCGATGCGCTGTTCGCGGCGTTCGTGGTGCTGCAGCTCGCCTACCTGTTCGGCGGCCGGGACACGTTGTCGGTCGCGCGGATGACCTACGCCGACTACGCGCGTCACGGCTTCTTCGAGCTCGTCGCCGTCGCCGTCCTCGCCGGGCTGCTGGTCGTCAGCCTCGACCTGGCCGTGCGCCGGCGATCGCGGGTGCAGCTCGGCGCGGCCCTCGCGCTGCTGGCGCTGACCGCCGTCGTCCTCGTGTCCGCGTTCGTCCGGCTGCGGCTGTACCAGGACGCCTACGGCTGGACCGAGCTGCGGTTCGTGGTGGTGGTCGCCATCGGATGGCTGGCGGTCGCGCTGGCCGTGACCGGCTGGCTGCTGGCGACACGCCGAACGCGCTGGACCCTCCACGCGCTGGGGATCCTCGTCCTGGCCACGGTCGTGGGCATGAACCTGGTCGGGCCGCAGGCGTTCGTGGCCGAGCAGAACCTCGCGCGCGCGACCGACCCGTCGCTCGTGCCGCCAGGCGGCCGATCGGGCCTCGACCGCGAGGTCCTCATGTCGCTGGGCGACGAGGCGATCCCGGCCGTGGTCGCGTCGTACGACCGCCTGCCGATCGCCGACCGGCTGCGGCTCGACCCGTTCCTCCTCGAGCGCGCCGCCGAAGCTCACGACCGACGCGTCACTCCAGGGCTGGCCGTCGTTCAACCTCGCCCGCGAGCGGGCGCGTGCGGCCCTCGACGCCTGGACCGGGCCGCGCTAGGCGGGTGGCCCACCGGGCGGGATGACGGTCAGTTGCCCTCGCCCCACCCGGCCACCGGCGTCGACGGGCCGCCCTTGGGGGCGAACCGCCGGAACGCCCGGCGTCCGACGAGCGACAGGACGACGACCACCGCGATCAACGGCAGCCACACGATGGCGAACCAGATCGCGCCGCTGACGAGCGCCTGGCCGGCGCCGATGAGCGTCGCCGTCGCGCCGTCGACGTCGTCGGTCGGGTCCCAGCCCTTGGCGGTCTCCTGGACCTGGACGACCTCGAGCCCGAACGTCGTGACGAGCGTCCCGTAGGCGACCTGGTCCTCGAGCTGGGCGCGCTGCCCATCCAGCTGCTCGATCTGGCCGCGGACGTTCGTGAGCTGCGCCTCGACGTCGAGCAGGTCCTTGACCGCCCCGGTCCCCTCGGCGATCGCCTGGAGCGACGCCTCGCTGGCACGCAGGTTCCGCAGGCGCGCCTCGAGGTCCACGATCTGGCCGCCGACCTCTGTCGCCTGCGTCTGCTCGGCGACGACCTTCGTGGCGAGCCCGCGAAGGTCGTGGATCGCGTCGTCCCAGCGATCGGCCGGGATGCGGTAGGTGATCGACGCGACCGACCGGTCGCCGTCGTTCGATTCCTGCGACGCGCCGACGTACCCGCCGGTGGCCAGGACCGCCGTCTTCGCCGAGGCCAGCGCGGCCGGCAGGTCGGCGACGACCAGCTGGAGCGACCCGGTGTAGACGATCTTGAGGTCGTCCCGGAGGGCATCCGGGACCGCCGCGTTGCCGTTGCCGTTCGGGTCGCCGCCGCTGCCCGCACCGGGTGCCGCGGCCGCCGCCGACGGGGCTGCCGTCGCGGCGGCATTGTCGCCACCACCGATCGAGCTGCCGACTGGGCTGAGCCCGGCGGAGCTGCCGGCGCACCCGGCCACGGCGAGCGCCCCGCCGGTGACGAGGAAGATGAGCACGATGGTCGTGCGTTCGATGGCATGCATGGTGGGTGCACCTGCTGGGGCGTCCGACGCGTCGCAGCGTGTCGCCCCGACCCTGCCGTGTCGTTCGGTGACAACCCGCAGCGGGTGTCCGGGAGTTCCCGCCGCGCTATCGTGCGGGCATGCGACTCCCGTTCGAGCCCCCGATCGAGCCCATGCTCGCCAAGGCCAGCAGCGCCCTGCCCGACGGCGACGGCTGGCAGTTCGAGCCGAAGTGGGACGGGTTCCGGGCCCTCGTCTTCCGCGACGGCGCCGAGATCTACACGCAGAGCCGGGACCTCAAGCCCCTCGACCGCTACTTCCCCGAGCTCGCCGAGCCCCTCAAGGCCCAGCTGCCTGAGCGCTGCGTGCTCGACGGCGAGGTGGTCATCGCCCGCGACGGCGCGCTCCAGTTCGAGCTCCTGCTGCTGCGGATCCATCCCGCGGAGTCGCGCGTCCGCATGCTGGCGGCGGAGTCGCCGGCGTCGTTCGTGGCGTGGGACCTCCTCGCGCTGGGCGACGAGGACCTGCGCGGGGTGCCCCAGGGCGAGCGGCGGGCTCGGCTCGAGGCGGTGCTCGGCGGCGCGACGCCCCCGGTGCACCTCACGCCCGCGACGCTTGACCGCGCGCTGGCCGCCGACTGGTTCGACCGCTTCGAGGGAGCGGGTCTCGACGGCGTCGTCGCCAAGCGGCTCGACGGCGCCTACCTGCCCGGCAAGCGGGCGATGCTGAAGATCAAGCACGAGCGCACGGCGGACTGCGTCGTGGCGGGGTTCCGATGGCACAAGAACGGGCCCGGCACGCACGTCGGGTCGCTGCTGCTCGGGCTGTTCGACGACGAGGGCCACCTGCATCACGTGGGCATCACGTCGTCGTTCACGTGGGAGCGGCGCGGGACGCTCGTCGAGGAGCTGGCGCCGCTGCGCGAGGGCGCGCTCGACGGCCATCCGTGGGGCGAGTGGGCCGAGTGGGCGTCGGCGGGCTCGGCCGATGCGTCGGGCCAGCGGCTGCCCGGGGCGACCTCGCGCTGGAACCGGGGCAAGGACCTGTCGTGGGAGCCGCTGCGGGCGGAGCGGGTCGTGGAGGTCGCCTACGACCACCTCCAGGGCGACCGCTTCCGCCACGCGACGACGTTCCGTCGCTGGCGCCCGGACAAGTCGCCGGCGGACTGCCGCTACGACCAGCTGGAGACGTCGACGCCGTTCGAGCTCGCCCGGATCTTCGGGGACGGCGACCCGGAGCCCTAGGCCTCGCGCCCCGGTTCCGGCGTCACCCGGTACAGGCGCCGTTCGCCCGAGATGCCCTTGAGCTCGTGGAGGCCGGCGTCCTCGAGGTTGATGCCGGACCCTTCCAGCAGGGCGCGCGTGGCCTCCGAGACGACCACCTCGCCGGCGCCGGCCGCCGCGAGCACCCGGGCCGCCGCGTGCACCGCGAGGCCGCGTGCCCCGTCGCCGACGAGCTCGACCTCGCCCGTGTGGACGCCGACCCGGATCGCGATGCCCATCGCGGTCGCGTCGGCGGCCATCGCCTGGCCCGAACGGACGGCCCGCGACGCGCTGTCGAACAGGGCCAGGAACCCGTCGCCGGTCGTGTCGATCTCCCGGCCGCGGTAGCGGTTGAGCAGGTCGCGGATGCGCCGGTTGTGCTCGCCGAGCACGTCCCGCCAGCGAGCGTCGCCCATGGCCTCCAGCGTGGCCGTCGAGTTCACGATGTCCGTGAACAGCACCGTCGCGAGGATCCGTTCGTTGCCGCCTTCGACGCCCATCCCGACGACGTTCGCGCTCGTCCACTCCAGGGTCACGAACGGCTCGTCGCCGACGACGCTCGCGTCGTGCCCGGACGGGATCTCGTAGGCCGAGCCGCCCGGGATCTCGAGGCTCTGGCCGTCGTCCATGACGACGTGCAGCCTCCCCGAGATCGCGTAGCCGAGGTGATGCACCTGGCACGACGAGGTCCCCGCGATCGGCGCGAGGTGGGTCGACCAGCGCCAGCCGGGCTCCCAGCGCGCGAGCCCGATCGTCGTGTCGTCGAGCGCGACGACCTGTGCGCTGCCCGTGCGGGAGCGTCCGCTCCGTGTCCGGCGTCGCGAACAGCTTGTACTGCAGGCGGGGCATCTAGGCGGGTCCCGCAGGGACGAGCGCGGCCTCGTCGTCGCCGCGCGTGATCGGGTCCGAGACCGCCTTCTCGCGGCGCGCGAGCACGATGAACGGGAGCGCCACCGCCTGGATGGCCGCCCCGACGATGTACGAGGCGCCGTAGCCGTTAACGTCCGCGACGCGACCGAGGATCGGCTGGAACACCACGCCGCCGGCCGAGCCCATCAGGTTGTCGAACGACAGCACCGTCGCCCGCTGCTCCGACGGGATCACGCCGTTGAGGAAGGCCTGCCGCAGCGGGGCCTCGATGGCGAAGATCAGGGCCCACAGCACGATGAGGACGAGGACCAGGACGAACTGGTTCGAGAGGCCGATGATCGCGAGCAGGACCGAGGTCGCGACCCCGGCGACGAGCAGGGCATCGGTCCGGCGACGGAACAGGCGTCGGACCCGCGTCACGATCAACCCGCCGGCGATCTGCGCGGCCGCGACGATCGCCGCGGCGAGGCCCGCCACCCCGTAGGCGGTCGGGTCGCCGTAGAGCTGGAGCAGGTACGGCTGGAGCGCGTAGAACGCGAAGATGCCCACGCCGGCCGTGAATGGCGCCGACAGCATCAGCCAGCGCACCGGCGGGTTGCGCAGGCCGCCGTCGACGGATCCCCGGAGGACCGCCCCGACCTCGGCGCCGACGCTCGCCCCGCGGGCCGGCGTGAACCCGATGTCGCGCATGAAGCGGAAGGCGATCAGGAACGTCACGCCGAGCAGCGCGGCGCGCAGCACGTACGGGACACCGAGGCCCGCGACCTGGGCGACGAACCCGCCGGCGACCGAGCCCGTGAGCATCGCGACCCCGGTCACGACCTGGGCTCGAGCGAAGATCGACTCGAGCGTCCCCTTGTAGCCCGTCGCCTTGAGCGCGTCGACCAGCCACGCCTCCGTGGCGCCGGAGAAGAAGGTGAAGCCGAGGCCGAGAAGGATGGACGAGATCGCCCAGCCCAGGAACCCGGCCCGCAGCTCCCACATCACGAGGTAGAGCAGCGTCGCGAGCAGCAGCGTCGAGGTGCCCAGCAGGAACGAGAACCGCCGGCCGCGGGTGTCGGCGATCACGCCGGTCGGGACCTCGAACAGCACCTGGCCCACGGTGAAGAACGCGTTGGCGGCGAACGCCTGGGTGTTGTCCAGCCCGGCGTCCAGCAGGAACAGGGTGTTGATGCCCCAGATGAACGAGGCCGCCAGCGTCGTGAACAGCGTGAGGGTGAGGTACGTTCGCTGGACGGCGACGTCGGGACGGGCCATCGAGCCAGTCTATGCCCGGCTCCCTGCACCCCGGCAATGACATCCGTCACGGCCGGTTCGCGACGCGCGTGACTTCGCGCGCCGGGTCGTTGCGTTGATGCTCGGTGCATGACCACCACACCGCTCGCGTCCACGCATCCATCCTCGACGCCCACCACCACGACCCTGGCGGTCGCCTTCGACGCCGTGAGCCGGCGCTTCGGCGAGACCCAGGCGCTCGATGCCGTCACCCTCGGCATCGCGACCGGCGAGACGGTCGCGCTGCTCGGCCCGAACGGCGCCGGCAAGTCCACGGCGATCGGCATCATGCTCGGCCTCCTGGAGCCGTCCACCGGCCGCGCCAGCACCCTCGCCGTGTCGCCTCGCGAGGCCGTGCGGTCCGGCCGGGTCGGCGCCATGCTCCAGTCGGCGGCGCTGCCCGCCGGGGCACGCGTCGGCGAGCTCGTCGAGCTCTCCCGCGGGCTGTATCCCTCGCCGTCCCCCCGGGACGAGATCCTCGACCGCGCAGGGCTGACCGCGATCGCCGGTCGGCGCGCCGAGACGCTGTCCGGCGGCGAGGCCCAGCGCGTCCGGTTCGCGTTCGCCATCGCGGGCGACCCCGACCTCGTCTTCCTCGACGAGCCCACGGTCGCCATGGACGTCGAGGGCCGGCGGGCGTTCTGGGACGACATGCGCCGGTTCGCCGCCGAGGGCCGCACCGTCCTGTTCGCCACGCACTACCTCGACGAGGCCGACCACGTCGCCGACCGGATCCTCGTGCTCGACCGCGGACGGATCGTGGGCGACGGGTCGCCGGCGACCCTCAAGGCCAGCGTCTCGGAGCGGACTGTCCGCTTCACCCTGCCCGGGCCGGCCGCCAGGGAGGACGATCGACTCCGTGCGCTGCCCGGGGTGATCGGGGTCGATCGTCGCGGCGACGATGTCGCCCTGCTCAGCCGCGACGCGGACGAGACCGTGCGGGGCCTGGTCGGTGCGGGGATCGGATTCCGCCACCTCGAGGTGGCCGGCGCCGACCTCGACGCCGCCTTCCTCGCGCTCACCGGCGGTTCGGCGGCCGCCGCATGACCGCCGCCGCACCTCGTCAACGCCGACCCAGCCTGGAGGCTCCCATGCTCGCATCCCGGACCGTGGCCGCGACGGTCCCGTCGACCGGCCCGTTCCTTGCCTATCTCCGCCTCGAGATCCGTCGATCGCTTCGGAACCGGCGCTATCTCCTGTTCACGGTCGTGTTCCCGGTCGTCCTCTACGTCCTGTACACGGCCGTCGTGCCGACCGGCGGCGACCCCAACGAGACCCTCGACGGGCTGACCTGGCCCGTGTACTTCCTGGTCTCGATGGCCGCCTACGGGGCGATCGGGGCCGCGATGAGCCAGGCGGTCCCCGTGGCCACCGAGCGCCGGCAGGGCTGGGCGCGCCAGCTGCGCGTCACCCCGCTCCCCGGCCTCGCCTACGTCGGTGCCAAGGTGTCGTCGGCCGTCCTGCTGACGGTTCCGGCGCTCGCCCTCGTGGGCGTCGCGGGGATGCTCGTCAACCACGTCGACCTGCCCGTCGGGAGCTGGATGCTGACGGTCGCCGCGCTCGCGCTCGGCTCGATCCCGTTCGCGGCGCTGGGCCTCCTGATCGGCTACGTGCTCGACGTCGAGAGCGCCCAGGGCGGCATGGTCCTGTCGTACTTCGGCCTCGCGATCTTCGGTGGGCTGTTCACGCCGCTGTCGATGCTCCCGGACGGGATCGCTACGATTGGCCGCGTGCTCCCGTCGTCGCATTTCGCGAGCCTGGGGCGGTCGGTCGTGGCCGGGCACGCGCCCGATCCCGTCGACGTCCTGGTCCTGGCCGCGTGGGCGGTCGCGCTCGGCGCCCTCGCCGCCTGGCGCTACCTGGCCGACGAGCGGTCCGGGCGCGGCTGACTGCCGATGACCTCCCGGGACCAGGCATCCGCGGCGGGCGTCGTCGAGCCGATGCTGACCGTGGCCGGGCCCGGTGGCAGGCGGCGCCGCCTCCGCCTGCCGTTCCTCGCCGCGACGCTGTTCTTCACCATCGCGCCCTTGCTGACCGTCCTGGCCGACCCTCCGGCGCCGGCGGCGCTGGTCCTGCTGCTCGCCGGATGGGCGATCTTCGGCCTGGTCCTGATCGTGCTGTTCCGGTTCGGACCGTTCGGCCGTCCGTCGAGCGGGCGGTGGCTGGCCGGGGCCGTGGTGGCGATGACCGTCCTCGCGCTCGCGGCCCAGGCCGGGTTCGGTGCCACGAACGCGACCGCGCTCTACTTCTACGCCGGCGTGACCGCCGCCCGGCTGGGCTCGGAACGGGTGGCGGTCGCGAGCATCGCCCTGGTTGCGCTGGCCGCCGCCGTCGGCACGATGGCCGTGGCGGATGACTGGGCGGACGGGGTCACGGTCGGCGTCACGGTGGCGACGATCTGCCTGACGGTGTTCGCCCTGTCCGCCCTCGGACGGACGAACCGCGCGCTCCAGGCCGCACGCCTCGAACTCGCCGATCTCGCGGTCGCGGAGGAGCGCACCCGCATCGCAAGGGACCTCCACGACACGCTCGGCCACAGCCTGTCACTGATCGCCCTCAAGAGCGAGCTCGCTCGGCGCGTGCTCCCCGACGACCCGGAACGGGCCGCGACCGAGATCGGCGACGTGGAGCGCGTCGCTCGCGAAGCCCTGTCGTCGGTCCGCGACACCGTGAGCGGCTACCGCCAGCCGACGCTCGCGATGGAGCTCGCCGGCGCTCGCGTCGCGCTGTCGGCGGCGGGCATCGATGGCGAGGTGGAGCCGGCACCCGACGACCTGCCGCGCGACGTCGATGCCGTGCTCGGCTGGGCTGTCCGCGAGGGCGTCACGAATGTGCTCCGGCACAGCGACGCCGGGCGGGCCCGGATCCGCGTGATCGTGGGCGGCGGGGTCCGCGCGGTCGAGGTCGAGGACGACGGCTCGGGAGGTGGCAGGGTCGAGCCGGCGGGCGATGGCACGCAGGCCGCCGGGATGGGGCTGGCGGGCCTCAGCGAACGGGCGACCGCCCTCGGGGGCAGCCTCGAGGCCGGTCCGATGCCTGGGCGCGGCTTCCGGCTCCGCGTCGCGGTCCCCGATCCTTCCACGAGCGGAGGCCCGGCGACGTGACCAGGGTGCTGCTGGCCGAGGACCAGGCGATGGTCCGCGGTGCGCTCGCAGCGCTGCTCGCACTCGAGCCCGACCTGGACGTCGTCGCCGAGGTCGGTCGGGGGGACGAGGTCGTGCCGCGGGCGCTGGAGACACGGCCCGACGTCGCGCTGCTGGACATCGAGATGCCCGGGCTGGACGGCCTCGCTGCGGCCGCCCAGCTGCGGACCGCGGTGCCGGCCTGCCGCGTCGTGATCCTGACGACGTTCGGCCGGCCCGGCTACCTGCGGCGAGCCATGGAGGCCGGCGCGACCGGCTTCCTGCTCAAGGACGCCCCGGCGACCGAGCTCGCCGATGCGATCCGGCGCGTGGCGCGCGGCCAGCGCGTCGTGGATCCGGCGCTTGCCGTGGCCGCGCTGAGCGAGGGTGCCAACCCGCTGTCCGAGCGCGAGCGAGAGGCCCTCGCCCTGTCGGCGACCAATGGCACGGTCGCCGACATCGCGGCGAGGCTCGGCCTGTCCGAGGGAACCGTTCGCAACCACCTGTCCGCCGCGATCCAGAAGGTCGGGGCGCGCAATCGCGCGGAGGCGGCGCGGATCGCGGCCGACAAGGGCTGGCTGGCGCCCGAGACGGAGGCGTAGCCACCGTCAGTCGGTGGCGGCGCCGTCCGCGGCGGGCTTCTTCTTCGGCGCCCTGACCGGCTGGCCGCTCTGGTCGGGCCACTCGTAGCCCTCCCAGGGGTTGTAGTCGGGATCCAACGGCTCCTGGGCCGGCCGCTTGTCCTCGGGCACGTGGATCAGGTTCACCCGCAGCCGGTACCAGACGTAGGCCCGGCCGCGCATGCCGTCCGTGAGGATGTCGGCGGGCTCGAGGTGCTCGACGACCTCCGGGTGGCGGGCCTTCCAGCGCTCCAGGCCCTCGTTCACCTCGGCCTTGGTCGCGGCCCTCGCGATCTCGATCACCGGGATGCTGGACTTGCGGCGCCCCGTGGGCGTCGGCCGGGTGCCCTCCCAGTCCGTCGGCAGGCCCGCGTTGCGGTCGCCGGCTGCGACGGCCGCGGCGCGCTCCGCGGCGACCTCGGGGGGCGGCCCGCCGTCCTGGCCACGACCCTCGTAGGCCTCGTCGGGCTTGCGCTTCCGGGACGGCTGGACTCGCGGCGGCTCGCCCTCCTGCTTCGCGTAGTTCGGGGGCCACGGCGCGTCACCGAGGCCCTCCGCCTCGTCCCTGGCCGAGAGCTCCAGCAGCGTGTCCAGCGAGCCGACCGCGTCGTCGATCCCGGCGCCGGCGTCACCGCGCTGCTGGTACAGCCCGGGCACGGTCGCCAGCGTGAAGTCCTCGGCCACGACGTCCGCGACCTCGTCCCAGCGCAGCGGGAAGGACACCCGCGCGTCGGGGAGCGGCCGGACGGAATAGGCCGAGGCCACCGTCCGGTCCTTCGCGTTCTGGTTGTAGTCGAGGAACACGCCGTGGCGCTCCTCCTTCCACCACTTCGAGGTCGCGATCGAGGGCGCCCGGCGCTCGACGTCGCGCGCCAGCGCGAGCGCGGCGCGCCGGACCTGCCCATACGTCCAGCGCGGCTCGATCCGGACGTTCACGTGGATCCCGCGCGAGCCCGACGTCTTCGGCCAGCCGACGAGCCCGACCGCGTCCAGCGCCTCGTGCACCACGCCGGCGACCTCGCGGACCTGTGACCAGGGCACGCCCGGCACCGGATCGAGGTCGACGCGCAGCTCGTCGGGATGGTCGAGGTCGTCGGCCCGGACCGGGTGCGGGTTGAGGTCGATGCAACCGAGGTTGGCGACCCACGCGAGGCCCGCGGCCTCGTCGACGACGATCTCGTCCGCCGTCCGTCCCGAGGGGAACGTGAGCGTCGCGACGCGCATCCACTCGGGCCGGTTGTCCGGGGCCCGTTTCTGGAAGAACGGCTCCTTGTCGATGCCGTCCACGAAGCGCTTGAGCGCCATCGGCCGGCCGCGCACGCCGGCCAGGGCCCCGTCGGCGATCGAGAGGAAGAAGGTCACGACGTCGAGCTTCGTGTAGCCCGGCACCGGAAAGTAGACCTTGTCCGGGTTCGAGACCGTGACCTCGCGGCCGCCGACCTCGAGGACCTCCTTGCGCGTCGCCATGGATCGATCCTAGCCGCGCCGGGCAAGGCCGGCGTCGGACGCGGACGAGGTCGAGCCGCCCCGGCCTGCCCGGGGTTGCTTCGCTGCGCCGACGCTGCGAAGGTGGACGCGACGCCGTCACGTCCCACACAGGAGGCTGGGTGGACAACACCGCGGAGCCGACGTGCCTCGCCATCGCCGACATCTCCGGCTACACGGGCTACCTCGCCGGGGTCGAGCTCGACCACGCCCAGGACATCCTCGCCGACCTCGTCACGACGGTGGTCGGCAGCCTGCGGCCGATGCTGCGGCTCGCCAAGCTCGAGGGCGACGCCGCGTTTGCGTACGTGGTGACCCCGACGGTCGAGGGCTCGACGCTCCAGGAGACGATCGAGGGCACCTACTTCGCCTTCCGGAAGCGGCTGCGCGACATCGCGTCGGCGTCGCGCTGCGAGTGCAACGCCTGCATCCGGATCCCGGACCTCGACCTCAAGGTGGTCGTCCATCACGGGCCGGTCATCCGCCAGCGCATCGCCGGCCGCGAGGAGCTCCTCGGGCGCGACGTGATCCTCGTCCACCGCCTGCTCAAGAACGACGTCGCGGAGCGGACCGAAATCGCGGCCTATGCGCTCTACACCGCGGCGTGCATCGCGGCGATGGGCATCGACGACCCGGCCCGCCAGGGCTTCATCGAGCACACCGAGACGACCGATGTCGCCGGTGAGGTCACCGGGTGGGTCCGCGACCTGGCCGCGGCGTGGGCGGCCGAGCAGGCCGGGTCGCCCGTCCTCATCGAGGGCCGGACGCTGTTCAAGGCCTACGCGATGGACACGCCGGCGCCGCCGCAGGTCACCTGGGAGTACATCACCTCGCCGCTGCGCCGGCCGCAGTGGAACTCCGACGCCGTCATCGAGCAGTCGCCGACGGGCCGGCGCGGCACCGGGACGGTGAACCACTGCATCCACGGCCGGGACGCGATCATCGAGGAGATCCTCGACTACCGCCCATTCGACTACATCACCGTCCGGGCCCAGCTGCCGGGCCCGGGCATGCCCAGGCTCACCTACAGCCAGGTCCTGACGCCGCTGCCCGACGGCGGGACCCGGGTCGAGTACCGCCTCGCCCGTCCGAAGCCGCGCGAGCGTGCGGCCTTCGAGCAGCTGGTGCCGACGGTCGAGGGCATGATCGGCCACGGGTTCGCGGCCATCTCGCCGCTGCTCGAGGCGGAGGCGGCCGCCCGGACCGCCGGCGACGACACCCCGGTCCCCGAGACCCGGGGTCGGTTCGCCTCGGAACCGGTCACCGCCTGAACGTGTCGATACGCGGGGCCGCGAATTCGTCGCTAGGATGCACGGGCCGGGTGTCACCGGCCGGCACCCGGACGAGGAGACGACTGTGCGCTACCTCCTGCTGATCTACACCGAGCCGCCGGCCATGGCGACCTCCGACGAGGCGGTGGGCGAAGAGCTGGCGAGGTACGGCACGTACTCCGCGTGGCTCCGCGAGACGGGCCAGTTCCTCGGCGGCGAGGCGCTCAAGCCGGTGACGGACGCCACGACCGTCCAGCTGGTCGACGGCCGGCGCGTGGTCACGGACGGGCCGTTCGCGGAGACCAAGGAGCACCTCGGGGGCTACTACCTGATCGAGGCGAGTGACCTTGATGCGGCGATCGAGGCCGCCGCGCGACTGCCGGCCGCCGCCCACGGCAAGGTCGAGGTCCGGCCGATCTGGGAGACGACGGGATCGATGTGACCGCCGGTCCTCGCGACGCCGACGGCCGCGCCCGGGAGGCGGTCGCCGAGGCGTTTCGCGAGGACCACGGCCGCGCGCTCGCCACCCTGATCCGCGTCCTGGGCGACTTCGATCTCGCCGAGGAGGCCGTCGCCGACGCGTACCTGGTGGCGCTGGAGCGCTGGCCGGTCGACGGGATCCCCGACAACCCGGGCGCGTGGATCACGACGACGGCACGCAACCGCGCGATCGACCGTGTGCGACGGGCGAGGCGGTTCGCGGACAAAGCCCCGGCCCTGGCGCGCGACGCGGTCGACGACGCGGACCGCGGGGCCAACGCCCTGCTCATGGCGGCGGAAGACGAGATGCATCCGATCCCCGACGACCAGCTCCGACTCATCTTCACCTGCTGTCACCCGGCCCTGGCGCCGGAGGCGGCGGTGGCGCTGACGCTGCGCACGCTCGGCGGCCTGACCACGCCCGAGATCGCCCGGGCCTTCCTCGTCCCGGAGCCGACCCTGGCCCAGCGCCTGGTGCGCGCGAAGCGGAAGATCCGGGAGGCCGGGATCCGCTACGAGGTCCCGACGGGCGACCGCCTGGCCGACCGGCTGGACGCGGTCCTGCGGGTGCTCTACCTGGTGTTCAACGAGGGTTACGACGCGTCCGCCGGCGAGGCGCTCATCCGGCGCGAGCTGTGCACGGAGGCGATCCGCATGGCCCGCATCGTCGCCGACCTGCTGCCCGACGAGCCGGAGGTGCTGGGGCTCCTCGCGCTGATGCTGCTCACGGACGCCAGGCGGCCGGCGCGCGAGGGTCCCGAGGGCGAGCTCGTGCGCCTCGAGGACCAGGACCGCGCCCGGTGGGACCGCGACCGGGTGACCGAGGGCCAGGCGCTCGTGGAGCAGGCGCTGCGGCAGCGGCGTGCCGGCCCGTACCAGCTCCAGGCGGCCATCGCCGCCATCCACGACGAGGCGCCCAGCACCGACGAGACCGACTGGCTCCAGATCCTCGGCCTCTACGAGGTGCTCGTCCGGATGGCGCCGTCGCCCGTCGTCGAGCTCAACCGGGCCGTCGCGCTGGCCCAGGTCGCCGGACCCGCGAACGGCCTGGCCGCCGTCGACGCCATCGCCGGCGATCCCGCGATGGAGGAGTACCTCTTCTTCCACGCGACGCGAGGCGACTTCCTGCGGCGCATGGAGCGCTGGGACGAGGCGATCACGGCCTACGGGCGGGCCCTGGAGCTCACGACCAACCGACCGGAGCGGGCCTTCCTCGCGGAGCGGCAGGCGGACATCCGGCGGCGCGCCGCCGCGGGCTGAGGCGCCTTCGGGTCACCGGTCGCCCGTCGGCACCTCGGACATCAGGCCGATGTTGTTGCCGTCGAGGTCCGTCGTGAACGCCATCCAGAGGTCGTACGCGGGATCGCGGTGGACGACGTGCGGCGGCTCCCCGAAGACCGCACCGCGCGCCTCGAGGGCGGCTACGGCCGCCGCGATGTCGTCGACCCGGAAGTAGAGCGTCGCCCGGCCGCCGAAGTCGGGGCGCTCCGGCTCGGCGAGGTACAGGCGCACGCCGTCGGCGTCGAAGAACGCCACGTGGGGAAAGGCGAACAGGAACGGAAGCCCCAGGACGTCTCGGTAGAACGCGGTCGACGCCTCCGCGTCGCGGACGGGAACGAGGATCTGGCCGATCGTGGACAGGGCGAACGAAGGCTCGGTCATCGAGGTGGCTCCAGGGGCTGGGTGGACGGCGTCTCCAGGTCCTCGAGGACGGCGAGGGCGCGCTCGAGGGCCTTCTGCTGCTTGGGGCGAAGGCCGCCGACCTCGCCGGCCAGCCGCTCGATCCGGCGGGCCCGCCCACGCTCCAGCAGCCGCCGGCCGTCCTCGGTGGCCGTGAGGCGCACCTGGCGCCGATCGTCCGGGACCACGGTGCGCTCGACCAGGCCGTCGCGCACGAGCGCATCCACGATCCGCGTCATCGTCGGCGTGGCGACGCCTTCCCTCCGGGCGAGCGCGGTGACCGTCTGCCCCCCGCCGTAGACCAGCACGGACAGCGCCGACAGGCGGGCGCCGGTGACCCGGTCCGCCCCGTCGTCGCGCGAGATCCGACGCAACAGGTGGATCGCGGCGGAGTTCAGCCGGTTGGCGATCTCCACGGGCCGATCCGGCCGCAGGCCGGCGGGCAACGGTCGCTTCGGCAGCTGAGGGTCCTCCGGGGTCCAGGACGGGTCGCGTGCGGCGATGGATAGCATCGCTAACGACTCGTTGCCTCGTCAAGCGAGGCCCGGCCACGCGGAGCGCTCGCTCAGCCGGCGCTGCCGCCGAGCGCGCCGAGCAGCGCCGTGCCGAGCAGGGCTGCGTTCAGCGCCACCACGACCCCGACCGCGCCCCAGGCCAGCACGTTCCCGAGGCGGCGGTTGGCGTGGCCGCCCATCAGGCGCCGGTCGTTGACCAGCAGCACGACGAACACCAGCACGATCGGCAGCAGGATGCCCTGGAGGTTCTGGCTGCCGACGATGACCCCGACGAGGTCGCCTTCGGGCACGAGGAGGACGGCGATGGCGCCCAGGGCGAGGACGAACGTGTAGATCCCGAAGAAGATCGGCGCGTCGCTGAAGCGCTTGCCGACCCCGCTCTCCCAGCCGAACGCCTCGCAGATCACGAACGCCGTCGAGAGCGGCATGATCGTCGCCGCGAGCACGGACGCCCCGAACAGGCCGATGCCGAACAGCGCCTCGGCGAACCGCCCGGCGACCGGCTCGAGGGCCCGCGCCGCGTCGGTGGCGGAGGTGATGACGGCGCCGCCGCCGAGACCCACCGCCGCCGCCGTCGCGACCACGATGAAGATGGCGATCACGTTGGTCCACACGGACCCCGCGACCGCGTCCGCCTGCTCCAGCGGCAGCTCCTCCTCGCCGATCCCCTTCTCGGCGACCGCGGACTGCAGGTAGAACTGCATGTAGGGCGTGATCGTGGTCCCGACGACCGCGACCAGCAGCAGCAGCGAGCGGGAGTCGAGCGCCGCGACGTCCGGCGTGACCAGGGCGTTGAACACGGGGCCCCAGTCCTCCGTCGCGAGGACCGCCGCGATCGGGTAGGCGAGGAACACCACCATCACCAGCAGGAACACGCGCTCGAGCAGCTTGTAGCTCGCGAACAGGACCAGGCCCCAGATCGCGACGGCGACGACCGGCACGGTCAGCCACTTGGGAACGCCGAAGATGTCCAGCGACGCGGCCGCGCCGCCGAAGTTCGCGATCGTGTTGGCGATGTTCGCCACCAGCAGCACGACCATCGCGAACAGTGTCCAGCGGACGCCGAACCGCTCGCGGATGAGGTCGGACAGGCCCTGGCCGGTGACCACGCCCAGCCGGGCGACCATCTCCTGGACGATCGCGAGGATCACGATCGTGACCGGGAAGATCCACAGCAGGCTGAGACCCGTCTCCGCGCCCATCACCGAGTACGTCGTGATGCCGCCCGCGTCGTTGCCCGCGACGCCCGCGATGATCCCCGGGCCCATCACCGCGAGGAAGGCGAGCAGTCCGCGCCGGCGGAACCGGCCACGCAGGCGGGGCACGGGGACGTGCGGCAGCCGGGCGGCGATCCCGCGCGGGGCGGCGATCACCGCGTCCCGGAGCCCGCGACCGATGGTCACCGGGCGGCCCCCTCGTCGCGTGCGTAGACCCGCGGCGCGCGGCGGCGCCAGGCCGACGGCGCGACCGTGTCGATCGCGTCGTCGACGGTCACGATGCCGACCAGCCGGCGCTCGTCGTCCACCACCGGCACGGCGAGCAGGTTGTAGTGGGCGATGGTCTCGGCGACCGACTCGGCCGGCTCGAGGGCACGCACCGCGACGGGCTCGTCGATCATGACGTCGGCGATCCGCGTCTCCGGCCGCGCGACGATCAGGTCGCGCAGCGACAGCACGCCGACCAGCCGCCCGTCGCCGTCCAGGACGTAGACGTAGTAGATCGTCTCGGCGTCGGGCTCGAGCTCGCGCAGGCGGTCGATGGTCTCGGCCGTGGTGAGCGTCGCGGGCACCGCGACGAACTCGGTCGTCATGAGGCCGCCGGCCGAGTCCTCGGGGAACGCGAGCAGGTCGCGCACCTCCTCGGCCTCGTCGTGCTCCATCAGGGCGAGGATCTCGTCGCGGCTCCGGTCGGACAGGTCCGCCACGAGGTCGGCCGCGTCGTCCGGGCTCATCTCCTCGAGGATGTCGGCCGCCCTGGCCGGCTCGAGGTCCTCCAGCACCTCCACCTGGGTGTCGGGCTCCATCTCCTCGACGACGTCGGCCAGCGCCTCGTCATCGAGCGCGGCGAGCACGCCGAGGCGGTCGCGTGGCGTGAGCTGGTCGATGATGTCGGCGAGGTCCGCGGGGTGGAGCTCCGCCAGGCGCGCATGGGGGACCCGCAGGCGCACGCTCGCGATCGTGCTGTCGAGCGGGTCGACGTCCTCCCAGTCGATGTACCGCTCGGGAACGCCCCGCCCGAGGCCGCGCGCGACCGACCGGAACGCACCCTCGACCCCCAGCCGGCGGACCAGCCCGGCCGCGCCGACGTCGACGGCCACGACGCGCAGCCGCCCGTCGACCTCGTCCAGCCGGACGTCGTTGACCCGGATGACCTTGTGCCCCTCGATGTCGACGATCTGCTTGTCCAGCAGGTCGGCCTTGAGCAGGATCTCGTTCTCGCGCTGGCTGAACTTCGTGATGTCGATCGTGTGGACGCTGAGCCGGGCGCCGGCGTCGTCGAGCCGTCTCGACGCTGTCCCAGGGGAGGAAGATCTGGCGACGGTCCGTGCGCGCGACGAGCCCGGTGACCGGCGGGTACCGGTCGCCGATGGCGACGATGAGGTCGGCGATCGTGCCGATCGGCTCGCCGCTGGGATCGCGAACCGGCAGGCCGATGCACTGGCTGAGGAAGCGCATGGTGGCCACCTGTGGGCGGGTCCGTCCGCCCTCGGTGACCAGGCTCGGCGCGTCGCGCCGGCCCGCGTGCCGTCAGGGGGCGGGGCGGACCAGGTTGGTGCCGGCTGGGGCGCCGGCGGGACTAGGTCCGGTCTCCACGGGGGAGCGTTCCTCGTGCGGCGTTGGACGCCCAGATCGTCGAAGGGGATCGCGGGGCGGCGTGAGCGTAGTCCGCGCGGGGAGGCATGGTCAAACGGGCCGTGCGGTGGGCGCGGCGCGTACCATCGGGCCATGCCCGCCCTCCGCGTCGCCCTCGTCCAGCTCGAGGCGCGCGACGACGTCGACGACAACATCGCGCGGGCCGCGGCGCTGGCCGACGAGGCTGCCGTCGGCGCGGACCTGGTGGTCCTGCCCGAGTACGTCCAGTACCGCGGGACCGACGCCGGCTTCCGGGCCTCCGCCCGACCCATCCCCGGCCCCACGACGGCGCCGTTCGAGGCCGTGGCGCGCGAGCACGGCACGTGGATCCTCGCCGGGAGCCACGCCGAGGCCTCCGCCGATCCCGATCGCCCGTCGAACACCGCCGTGCTCATCGACCGCGAGCGGCCGGATCGCGGCCACCTACCGCAAGCTCCACCTGTTCGACGTCGCGGTCGACGACGGGCCGGCCGACACGGAGTCGGCGCGCGTCCTGCCGGGCGATCGGGCGGTCGTCGCCGACGTCGAGGGGATCGGGCTCGGCCTCTCGATCTGCTACGACCTGCGCTTCCCCGAGCTGTACCGCGCGCTTGCCCTGGCCGGCGCGGCCGTGCTGGCGGTCCCCGCGGTGTTCACCGAGCGCACCGGCCGCGACCATTGGGAGGTGCTGCTGCGGGCACGGGCCATCGAGAACGGCGCCTGGGTGATCGCGGCGGCCGGCTGCGGTCGCGGCGGGCCCGGGGCGATCCCGGCCTGGGGGCACTCGATGGTCGTCGACCCGTGGGGACGCGTCGTGGCCGAGGCCGGCGGCGACGAGGCGATCGTGCGGGCCGACCTTGACCTCGGCCGCGGTCGAGGCCGCCCGGCGCCAGATCCCCGTCCTCGCCAACCGCCGGCCCGAGGCGTTGCCGCCGGCGCGCGGCGTGGAGCGCGTCGAGGCGCCCGGGGGCGTCGCCGCCGAGCGCTGAGAGACGAGAACGGGGCCGGGCGACGACGCCCGACCCCGCCCCCCTCCGATCCGTTCCGCTCGACCCTGCGGGACCATGGGCGGGGATGAGGAGCATCCCCGAGGGCAGGGGCCCGCGAGCGGGACGGACCGGTCGTGTGGTCGGCGGGACGCCGGGGATGCCGGCGCCCCGCCCGGTGTGGGCCGGT
>CAVYGH010000009.1:0-739309 GCA_963767945.1 uncultured Chloroflexia bacterium
GTCCGGCTGGCCGGGGCACGCCTCGTGGGCCGCGAAGGCCACGGTCTGTCCGTCCGGCGACCACGCGAAGTCGTCCTGCTCGGAGCAGCCCACATCCCGCCCGGCGCCGCTCTTCCACAGGGTGGTCGGGTTACCACCACCCGCGTCGATCACCTCGATCGAGTCGCTGTCGCCCTGGTATCTGCGGAAGACGATCCGCGTGCCATCCGGCGAGAACACGGGGGCCTGATCCGCGCCCACTGCATCAGAAGCATTCGTGCGCCGGCGCAGGTCGGTCCCATCGGCCCGCACGGTGTAGATGTCGCCCATTGCCTGTCCACCGACGTCGGATGCGAACGCGATCACGGCCGCGCCGCCGAGCGGGAGCGCCGGGGACGGCTTGAGGAGTCGTGCGCCGACGACGGCGATTCCCGCCGCGGCGACGACGAGGGCCACGACGATGAGCAGGATGAACGCGAGCCGCAGCGCCCTCGGCGCCGCGGGACGGTCGGTGGTGAGTGCCATGGGAAGCCACCTTTCGAGGCTTGCCCAGGCGCGCCGCTGCCTCGTGTGCCGGGTCCGGTCGAGCACCTTGGTGAGGTACGCGGGGGCCGGCGGCGAGTAGGCGTCCTCGGACCACGTCGCGAGCAGCCGGTCGACGTCGCGTCGCTGCGTCATCAGGAACGACCCTCCGTCAGCTCGGTGCGAGTCCGTGCGTCCGAGTCGAGCGCGGCACGCAGCGCCTGGGTCGCGCGATGGAGCCGCGACTTCGCGGTGCCCACCGGGATCCCGATGGCTGCGGCCGCGTCGGGGAGCGGCAAGCCCAGGTAGTAGTGCATGACGATGAGCGTCCGGTGCTCGGGCTCGAGGTGGCTCACGCCACGCTCGATCTCGTCCCGATCGGCCGAGGCCGACTGGGCGTCGGGCACCGAGAGGGGAAAGATCTCGGGCAGCACGACCTCGATGCTTCGCCGCTTGGCCGTCCGGAGCTGATCGCGGCAGGCGTTGAGGAAGAGCCGGTTCAGCCAGGCCTCGAAGCGGTCGGGGTCGCGGAGGGTCGGCAGGTCGCGCCAGCAGCGGACGAGCGTCTCCTGGACGGCGTCCTCAGCTCGATCGGGGTCCCTCAGGATCAGTCGGGCGGCGGCGTCCATGCGGCCGATCGTGGCGCCTGCCAGCACGGCGAAGGCGTCATGATCGCCCCGCTGCGCTCGCTCCACGAGGTCTCGCTGCACGTTCGCCTCGACCTTCGCGCGGCCGACTTGGTCGCGCATGGAGCGTTTGGCGTTGGAGCGCGGCCAATCGTTCCAACTTCGTGTTGGGAGCCGCGCTGTCTGCCGTGCGCTGCGTGCCTCGGTGCGTCCGCGCGTCACGAAGACTAGCCGTGTGACTGAAGAGGTTGTTGACAAACGAAGGCCCCGCGACACGGTGTGAGGTGTTGAGTCGCCGGTCGGCCGATCGGGATCCGAGCCCAACAACGGATCGCCACGCGGCGGCTCCTCAGGGTCGCCGCGCTTCGTCTTCGGCCTACGGGATCGGCTGCCAGGCAGGCGCCCAGGCGTGCCCGTCGGCGAGCTGGCGGAAGTCCGTCCCGTCGGCGTTCAGGCGGAACAGTCCGAAGTCTCCCCGTTCGTCGCTTGGGGGGACGACCAGCGCGAGGCTCGAACCGTTCGGCGACCAGGTGAGGTCAGGGCCCACGCCGATGCAGCCGCACACCCCCACCTCGCGCAGCTCGCGCGGTTGCGCGCCCCCCAGTGGGAGGGCCATCACGTGGACCTGCCAGCCGTCTACGCATTCCTGCGGCGTCGAGCAGACCTGCACCTCGGTGGAGTCGAAGTAGGCGATCGTCGACCCATCTGGCGACCAGGCCTGGTTCGACATCCCGTTGTCCGGCCCGCGGATCACGGCCCAGTCGGATCCGTCGCGATCGATGGCAATCAGCCGCCGGCGCTGGTCGCTGGCATCGATGTCACTGACCATGACAGCCACCCGCGCTCCATCGGGCGACCAGGTCGGCTCGAAGGCCCAGTCGACGAAGACATGCATGACGGCGGTTTCACCATTGTCCGGGTCGATCAGCTCGACGCGGTGGCCGTGCGCCACGGCGATCGCGACGCCGTCGGGCGACCAGGCGATCGAGCACGCGTCGGGGCCATCTCCACAGCTCATGATCTTTCGCGGCGTCTCGTTCGCCAGCTCCATCACCCAGACTCCGCCGGCCGACGTGAACGCCAGGCGCTCGCCGTCCGGCGCCCAGGTGATGTCCGTGACCAACGGGTCGGGAACGGAGAGTCTGCGCACCGTCTTGCCCGTGTCCGGGTCGATGAGGAGGATTGCGTCATCCCTGCCAACGGCGAGCATCCCGTTCCGGGGTAGAGGGCCGGACGGCCGAATCGCGGGCGGGACGGCCGTCGGCGACGCTGATGGCGACGGGTTGGCTGAGGCGCTCGGCAGGGGAGATGGTGACGTCGACGGCGCTGGCGACGGGGTGCCAACGCCGAGCCGAAGCCCCCCGGACCAGGCGACGCCGCCCACGACGAGCACGGCGACCACCGCCGCCGCGCCGAGGATCGTCTTGAACACGGATCGGGTCCTCCACGAGCCGAGCACGGACCGCTGACGGGTTCGAGTGACCTCGTCCAGGACGGCATCGACGACGCGGTCGGGCAGGACGTCCATCCCGTCGGCCAGGTAGGCCGCGAGGAGGGCATCAGCGTCGCTGAGCGTGGTCATGCCGAGTGCTCCTGGGCGAGGGAGGGCGTCCGGGCATCGGCCGCGAGGGCCGCCCGGATCGCCGAGGTTGCGTAGAACAGGCGGGACTTCACGGTCCCGACGGGTATTTCGAGGTGCTCCGCGACCTCGTCGAGCGTCAGCCCGAGGGCGTGGTGGAAAACGAGGACGACGCGCTGCTCTGGCGGCAACCGCCGGAACGCGCGGTCGAGCGCGTCCCGGTCGTTGACGACCAGGTACTCGTCGCGGCCGGTTGGTTCGTCCGTCTCGAGCAGCACGACGCTCGCCGCGAAGTGGTGGCGGCGCCGGATCTCGGCGTAGCACGCGTGGACGAGGATCCGGTGGAGCCACGCTTCGAACTTGTCTGGGTCGCGAAGGGTGGGCAGCTCTCGCCAGACCTGGACGAGCGCCACCTGGACCGCGTCCTGGGCGAGATCCGCATCGCGCAGGATCCGGTGCGCGATGTACATGCAGCGGTCGCCGACCGCGCGGACCAGGGCGCCGAAGGCCTCCTCGTCGCCCTGCCTCGCCCGGTCCACGAGCGTCCGGAGCACCCGCTCCCTCCCCGTGTCGGCGCCTGGGTGGCGCCGTCACCGAGCATGAGTGTGGCCCTGGCCGGAAAGTTCGATCTGTGGCCGGCCGCGTCGCCGCGGTAGATAGCGATGTCGAGCCCTTGCCTGTGTGAAGAACGTGAGCGCGCCGGCTTCCCGGAGCTTGGCATCACTCGGTGAGACGGGTGCGCCGGCGCACCACCGTGGTTCGCACATTGCGCGATCGCGGTTTGACTCGGGCATGGCGGCACCACAGACTTGAGGTTCACGCCGGGGACAAGCGGAGGAACGTGGCCGTGAGCCATCGCCGCACCGCCAGCCTTGCCGTGGCTGGCCTCACCCTGCTGGTCGTGCTGGCCAGCGCCACACCCGGTCGCCGCGAAGAGCCACGTGCGCGTGCTCCTCGACGACCTGTCGTCGCCCAAGGGCATCGACGTCGGCGGCAAGTCGATCTTCGTGAGCCAGGGCTGGGCGGGTCCGCCCGGACCGGTCCTCGAGTATCGCCAGACGGGCCGCGCGCATCGCAAGGCGCAGCCGATCACGGATCCCCTCAACCTCGTCGACATCGTCGGGACCCCCGACGGCGCGGGCTGGGCCATCGGCACCGACGGCGTGCTCTACCGCCAGGCGACGCCCGGCGGCACGATCGAGGCGGTGCTCGACATCCTCGCCTACCAGGCCGCCGACCCCGACCCGACCGACAAGGACGATCCGCCCAACCCGGGCGAGAGCAACCCCAACGGCCTCGCGGCGCTGCCGAACAACGACGTGCTGATCGCCGACGCCGCCGGCAACGACGTCCTGCGCGTCAGCCCGGACGGGACCGCCGTCACGGTGGCCCGCTGGCGCAACGAGCTCGTCGGCACCGACCACCTGGGCGACCCGAGCCTGCCGCCGCTCCTGCCCGCCGAGGCGGTGCCCGACCACCGTCGCGATCGGGCCCGACGGCTGGGCCTACGTCGGCCAGCTGATCGGCTTCCCGGCCAAGCCGGGCTCGGCGCACATCTGGCGCGTCAATCCCAACGCGGAGGGCGCCGTCTGCGCGGTGGACGTGCACGACGCCAACTGCTCGGTCTGGAAGTCGGGCTTCACGTCGATCTTCGACATCGCGTTCAACCCGAACAACGGGACGCTGTACGTGTACGAGATCGCCAAGGACGGCTGGCTGGCCTTCGAGGAGGGCTTCGCGACCGGCGACTTCCCGCCGGCGGTCCTGCTCGAGGTCAAGGGCAAGAAGCAGAAGGAGCTCGCGAAGGGCCAGCTGTCGCAGCCGGGCGGCGTCGAGGTCGCCAAGGACGGCAAGGTCTTCGTGACCGACGGCATGTTCACGGGGGGCCGGCTGATCCGGATCGCCGGCAACTGACCGCCGCACAACCGAACGCCGCTCATCCCCCAGCCGGGATGAGCGGCGTGTTCGTGTCCCGCCGGGGGCCGCGTCGGCCCCATAGGGTCGGTCAGGCGCGCGCCTGAGCCGTGGTGGCGTACTCCTGCGGGTGCTGGCCGCGGTCCTTCTGCTCGGTGCGCTCCATGATGTCGAGCGTCTCCGCGACCGTCTGGTCGTTCTCGTCGGCCGCCGCCTTCAGGTCCTCGTAGGTGATGTTCGCGTTGCCCATCTGCTTGTGGGCATCCATGCAGCCGCACGTGAGGCACATGACGAATCCTCCTGCCTGCCCGGCTCGCACCGGATTCAACCCCGGCGTTCCCGGGTCCTTGACGGCACCGTAGGCAGCGCTTCGCTGCCGTCGCGGCGGCGCCCCGGACGGGTGCCTTGCAAGGAGGCGACATCGGGCGTGTGATAGTCGCGATCGCCGAACCCGCAGGCGGGCCCGCCCCGATGCCGTTCCAGTCGCTCGACTACGTCTATACGCCAAGCCGCGACGTTGCCGCCGACGTCCGCTACTTCACCGAGGTGCTCGGTGCGCGGCTCGTGTTCGCGATCGAGGCCATGGGCACGCGGGTCGCGATGATCGAGGCCTCGGACGGTCCTCCGGCGATCGTGCTCGCGGGCCACCTCGAGGGGGAGCGGCCGATCCTCGTCTATCGCGTGGCGGATCTCGAGGCGACGTCGGACGAGCTCGCGACGCGGGGATGGACGCCCGGGCATGGGCTCGAGATCCCCCAGGGCCCGGTGCGGACGTTCGAGGCCCCCGGCGGCCAGCGCCTGGCCGTCTACCAGCTCAGCCGGCCGGGCGTCATCGAGGGCTTCGCCGGCCGGCGGGAGTTCTGAGCGGCCTAGCCCGCGTTCCCCAACGCCGACGGCTCCGCCAGCGGCAGCGAGAAGCCGAACTCCGCGCCGCCGCCGTCTCGCGCGGACGCCCACATCCGTCCGCCGAGCGCGGTCACGGCGCGCTGGGCGGCGGTCAGCCCCAGGCCCGCCCCGCCGGCGATGTCCTGGGCAGCCGGCGCCCGGTAGAACGGGCGGAACAGGTCGTCGGTGTCGACGCCGGCCAGACCGAGGCCCCGGTCGAGGACCCGCACCCACGCCTCGTCGCCATGGGCGGAGACGTTGACGACGACGCCGTCCGGCGCACCGTACTTGACGCCGTTGCTCAGCAGGTTGTCGATCGCGAGCACGAGGAAGGTCGGGTCGGCGTCCACGACGAGCCGAGGCTCGGCCGCGGCGTTCGACTGGATGGCGACGTCTGGATGTCCGCGCTCGAAGGCCGCGACCTCGTCGTCGACCAGGCGTCCGAGGAGCTGCGGCTCCGAGTCGGGTCGGAAGCCCGGCGTCGAGCCGGCTGAGCAGGAGCATGTTCTCGACCATCACCCGCAGGCGTTCGGCGTCGGCGGCGATGTCCACCACCATGGCCTCCCGCTGTTCGGGGGTGAGCCGCCGCCCACGATCGCGCAGCAGCTCGGCGTTGCCGCTGATGGTCGTCACGGGCGTCCGAAGCTCGTGCGAGACCAGCCCCAGGAACGCCGCCTGCAGCTCGGACGGCGCGGGCGGAGGGCGGGCGCCGGTCGGCGTCTCGCTCGACGACCGGGCGGCGTTGGTGGTCATGCCCCAGTCTGCGCACGCCGATCGGCGTCTGGCTAGGGCTCGGGAGCCCTTGGCAGGCGACTGCAAGACCGTCGGGTCCACGTGCAAGCCCATCACCGGAATGCGCGCCCGTGGCGAGGGCCGCGGACCGGCCTAGGACGTCGGCGTCGTCGAGCGCACGCGGCGGCGCGCGGTGCCGGCCGGGACCCTCGCGAGCAGCCGCTCCAGTCCGTCGAGGATCAGGTCGAGGCCGAACGCGAACTCGGTGCCGCCGCTGTTGCCGACACCGGCGAGGTGCTGTTGGACGTGCTCGGCGACCGCCGGGAACTCGTCGACGGGCAGCTCGCGCAGGAACCGCGCGCCCATCGCGGGCAGGTCGGCGGCCTCGAACGGCATGCTGACCTGCCACAGGGTGAAGCCGATGATGTGGCTGTCGAGCGCGTGGTAGGCATGGTCGGTCTGCTCGGGATCGAAGCCCGCCCGTCGGAGGTGGGAGAGGATCGACTCCATCAGCCGCAGCCGGGCCGGGCTGGCCGTGCGCGCCGACATCATCCGGCCCGCGGCCCACGGATGGCGGCGCAGGACGGCGTGCGCGGAGATCGCGTCGTGCCGGAGCGCGGCCCTCCAGGCGGCGTCGTCCGCCGCGATCTCGATCTCCCCGAGGACGAGGTCGAGGCAAGCATCGAGGATCTCGTCCTTGCTCGTGGCGTAGTGGTAGAGCGACATGGCCTCGACGCCGAGGCTCCGGGCGAGCCGCCGCATCGTGAGCGAGCCGAGACCCTCACGGTCGGCGATCGCGATCGCGGCGCGGAGCACGCGCTCCTTGCTGAGCGGCGTCCGCGGCTCGGTGGTCTCGTCCATCTTGACAACCTTACGCCGTACGGCTAGCGTTCGCCGCGACACTTACAACGTAAGGCGAGGACGATGCAGGCCATCCGCTTCCACCGCTATGGCGGCCCCGAGGTGCTCAAGCTCGAGGAGGTGGACGTGCCGGTGCCGGGCGACGACCAGGTGCTGGTCCGGGTGCGCGCCGCGTCGGTCAACGCCCTCGACTGGCACAGGCTGCGCGGCCTGCCCTACCTGGTCCGCGCCACGGACGGGCTCCGCCGCCCGCGCGACAGCGGCCTCGGGGCCGACGTCGCCGGCGTGGTCGAGGCCGTCGGCTCGACGGTCACCCGGTTCCAGCCGGGCGACGAGGTGTTCGGCATGACCATCCGCTCGTTCGCGGAGCGGGTGGCCGTGCGCGAGGTCGGTCTCGTCCACAAGCCCGCCGGCCTGTCGTTCGAGCAGGCGGCGGCGATCCCGGTCGCCGGGAGCACGGCGCTCCAGGGCCTCCGCGACAAGGGCCGGATCCGCGAGGGATCGCGGGTCCTGGTCAACGGCGCCGGTGGCGGGGTCGGCTCGTTCGCGGTGCAGATCGCGAAGGGCTTCGGCGCCCGCGTCACCGCGGTGACCGGACCCGACACGGTCGAGCTGGCCCGCTCGGCCGGCGCCGACGAGGTGGTCGACTACAGCGCGACGGACTTCACCCGCGAGGGGACGCGATACGACCTCATCTTCGACGCCGGCGGCAACCGGTCGTTCCGCGACTGCGCACGCGCCATGGCGCCCGACGGCGTGCTGGTGATCTGCGGGGCCCCGAACGGGAACTGGCTGGCGCCGATCCTGCGGCCCGCGATGGGGGCGGTGCGGTCGCGGCTGGGCGGCCGGACCTTCGCGCCGTTCCTGTCCCACCGCGACACCGGCGACCTCCGGACGCTCCGCGAGCTCGCGGAGGCCGGCACGCTGCGGCCGGTGATCGAGCGCGTCTACGCCCTGGCCGAGGTCCCGGACGCCATCCGGCGGATCGAGACCGGCCACGTCCGGGGCAAGCTCGTGGTGACGGTGTCCGCCTAGTCCGACCCGGCCGACAGCGGCAGCTCGAGCATGGCCCGGACCCCGCGGTCGCGGCCGTCCGACTCGAGCACGATCCGTCCGCCGTGGGCCACCGCGAGGCCCTGCGACGCGTACAGGCCGAGGCCGAGCCCGGGCAGCCCACGCGAGCGCGCCTCGTCGGTCCGCCCGTAGCGCCGGAACAGGATGTCGAGCTCCTCGGGCAGGAGGCCGATGCCCTCGTCGACGATCTCGATCGTGGCCCGGTCGCCGACCTGCTCGCCGCTCAGGTGGATGCGGCACGTCGGCGGCGAGTACTTCAGCGCGTTGGTCAGGAGGTTCGAGAGGATCCGCCGCACGGCCCGCCGGTCCCAGTCGCCGATCGCGTCGAGCGGGAGGTCCCCGACCTCGACCCGCGCCCGGCTGAGCGGGTCCAGCAGCTCCAGCGCGTCGTTGACCACGTCGCGGACGATGACCGGCTCCGGATCGATGTCGACCGCACCCATCGCGACCCGCGACGCGTCGGCGAGCGTGTCGATGAGCTGGCTCATCTCCTGGGTGGCGTACAGGGCGCCGTCGAGCGTGTCGGCCATGCGCTCGACGTCCGGCGGGGTCTGGCGCACCCAGCGTGACGCCAGCACGAGCGACGCCTCGATCAGCGTGATCGGCTGGCGGACGTCGTGGATCGTGGACGCGAGGAACTCCTCGCGAACCGTCTCGATCCGCTCGGTCAGCGCGGACAGGGCGAGCATCGTGGCGCCGTCGATGGCGTCGTTGACGATCGCGATCGCGCCGACGATGTCGTGCACCGACAGGTCGTCGTCGAGGAACCGCTGGAGGGCGCGGGCGATCTCCTGGCGAAGCAGCCGGAACTCGGTCGCGATGGCCACCGGCCCCAGCCGCTGCTCGAACCGGATCTGGGCGTGGGCCCGCGCGGCGGCCTCGATCCCGTCGTCGTCCATCGGGGCGTCGACATCGTTGTCCGGTGCCGCCGACCGGGCCAGCAGCGCCACGACGGCGTCGAACAGGGCGGGGATGTGGTCCGCCACCGCCCGGTCCGGGTGCTCTCGGTGGAAGGGCTGCCTGCGAGCGGCCTCGAGCCAACCGTCGAGGATCGGCTCGCGCTGGGCTCGGAGCGCGTCGGCGACGGGGGCCAGGTCTGCGGACGCGGCGACCTCCTTGACGCGGGTATCGACGTCGGCGGAAGGCTGGTCGGTTGGGCGAGCGAGGCCCCCGGCGACGGGCTGATCGGCGGTCAAGGGGGGCCTCGTGGACGCGTGGCGGGGTGAGGGGTCATTCTAGCCGTGCGGTCCCGACCCTCCCAGTTCCCCGTCCGTTTGCCACGCTTCCGCAACCCGCCCGGCGCGCACCTGCTGGTCGGGCAAGCCGCAGGCGCAGGTGCAATGGGACGCATGGACCACCGGGGGACCTCGCCCGACGCCGCACGCCTGCGCCAGGTTCGCGACGAGCTGCGCGGCGTGCGGCCGCGAGCCGTTCGGCGCGACACCGACCCGACGCGGCTCCAGGACGGTTGGCCGCTCGAGGTTCGACGTCGCCGCCTGGTCGACGAGATCGATCGCGAGCTCCGGTCCGAGGGGGACGACGCCGGGTCGTTAGCCGCGCCGGCCGTTGACACGCGCCGCCGCCCGGTGTATTGCTAATATCCGTTAGCAATAGACCGACGCATGGAGGCGCCGATGGCCGAATCTCGCGACCCGGACGTCCGGGACCACCCGTCCGTGCCAGGGCTCTCGAAGCTCGGCGTGCTCGTGATGGGCTTCGGGCTCCTGGACGACCTCGTGGAGCACACGCTCGTCTTCCGTTCGTCCGCCGCCGGCTTCGCTCCGGGGGAGCACCTCGCCCACCTCATCGTGGTGGTCGGGATGGCGCTCGTCCTCGGCGGGATCGTCCGCGACGGCATCCGCATGTCCCGCCGGCCAACCCGGCGCCTGGAGGCCCAATCCCATGCCCTTCGGTGACTTCGTCAACAACATCCCGCCGGTCGGGTTCCTGATCGTCCACCTCGTGCTGTTCCTCGCCGGCGCCTACTTCGCCTGGCGGTCGTTCGGCGCGGGCGCGTCCCTGCTCGGCTGGGGCTTCTCGCTGTTCGCCCTGGGCGAGATCGTGTACATGACCTACCACCTCGACTGGACGGTCTTCCTGTTCGCCCACACGATTGCCGAGGTGCTCAACCTGCTCGCCTTCACGCTGATCTTCATCGGGGCCGGAAAGACGGTGCTCGCGCCGTCGGCCCAGCCGTCGCAGCCGTCGCAGGCGTCCCGGGCGTGATCGGGGTGCGACGCCTGCTCCCGATCGCGGCCGCCGTGTGGCTCGTGGCGGGGTGCGCAGCCTCGGGCTCCGCGAGCCCCGTCGCCACGACGGCCGTCGACCTGCCGGCGTCGTACCGCTTCTCCCCGACCGCCATCACCGTCCCCGACGGGGCCGAGGTCACCTGGACCAACAGCGACCATTTCACCCACACGGTCCAGTTCCTCGACGGCGGCCTGCCCCCCGACCCGGTGCAGCTCGAGCCGGGCGCGTCGACGACGTTCCGGTTCGAGACCCCGGGCCTGTACCACTACCAGTGCTCGCTCCATCCCCAGAACATGAAGGGGACGGTCGAGGTCACGCCCCAGGGCGGCTGACCGGCCGGGCTCGTTCCAGTCCCAGGCCGGCACAGGATCCCACGCCTCTGTCGCTCGTCGAGGGAGGCTCAGCCGCCCGCCGGCGGATCACCCGAGCCCATCGGTTCCGGGCCCGTCGATTGAATCACTTGACCCGCGGCCGAGCATCTGTGGGGTATGGCGACCGTGAGGGTCCAGGTGGATGGCGACCTCGCCGGCGTGGTGGCGCGGGCCGCCGGTGGCGACGAAACGGCCTTCGCCAGGATCATCCAGGCCCACCACGACGACATGACCCGGGTCTGCTTCGTCATCTGCGGCGACCTGGACATCGCCGACGAGGCGGTCCAGTCGGCTTGGCCGATCGTCTGGCGCAAGCTGGGCGGCCTGCGGGAGCCGGAACGGCTGCGCCCGTGGCTGGTGTCCATTGCGGCCAACGAAGCGCGTCAGCTTGTCCGTCGTCGACGGCGCAGAACGGTCGTCGAGCTTTCGCTGGCCGATGCGGGGACGCCGGGCACGGATCCGGCGGGACACGTCGCCGACCTCGACCTCACCAATGCGCTGGCTCGCCTCGATCCCGACGACCGGGCGCTGCTGGCCCTGCGCTACGTCGCGGGGTTCGACTCGACCGAGCTGGCCCGCGCGACCGGGCGCTCGCCATCGGGGACCCGCGCCCGGCTCGCGCGCCTTCTCGCCCGCCTCCGAACGGAGCTCCGTGATGACTGACCGGCTCGACTTCGAGGCGCGTCTCGAAGAGCGCCTCCGCGCTCGGGCCGCCATCGCCTCGCGGCCGTTCGACGCCGTCGCCATCGCCCATGAGGCCGCCGTCGCCGGTGGTCGCCGGCGGTCCGGACCGAGCCTGCGACTGGCGGATCGACAGGCGTTGCGATGGGCGCTCCTGGCGGTTCTGGCACTGGGTCTCCTGGCGGGCGGCATCGTCGCGGCCAGGCTGCTGCTCGATCGATCGTCGCCGCTGGCGGGCCGATGGATCGCGACGGGCCCGATGCAGGACCTGCATGATCATGACCGCGCCCCATCTGCGATGCTCCTGGACGGGCGTGTGCTGTTCGTCGGCGGGGCGCAGGACTCGGAAGTCGCTTCCTCCGAGCTGTTCGACCCGCGCACGAACACCTTCAGCCGGACCGCCGGCGTCATGGCCGAGCCGCGCAACGGAAACTCCGCCACGACCCTGCGCGATGGACGCGTGCTGGTGGCCGGTGGCAGCAATCGACTCGGATCCGCTGGCGGTCCGCTCGATAGCGCGGAGCTGTTCGATCCGGCGACGGGGACGTTCAGTCCGACGGGCCGAATGGTCGTCGGCAGTGAGGCTCACGTCGCCACCCTGCTCGCCGACGGACGGGTCCTCCTCATCGGCGGTTTCGGGTCAAACAGTGACGTCGCGCAGATCTTCGACCCCGGGACGGGCTCCTGGATGCTGGCCGGGTCGATGCTCCACCCTCGATTCGCGCTCGCGGCCACGTTGCTACAGGACGGGCGCGTGCTCGTCTCCGGCGGCATGGACTCGATGGCGACGACCGAACTCTTCGACCCGTCCTCGGGGCAATTCGAAGCGGGCCCATCGATGGCTAACTCTCGCTACGGCCATACGTCCGTCCGCCTTGCCGATGGCCGCGTGCTCATCATCGGTGGCACGGATGGCAGCCAGGCCATGGCGAGCGTAGAGGTGTACGACCCGGCGACGAATCGGATCTCGGCCACCGGCTCGCTCGTGACGGAACGCATCGGCGCCGCGGCGGTCCTGCTTTCCGACGGTCGTGTCATGGTGGCCGGTGGAACCCTGGCCAACGATGCTCCTCTCAGCGCCGAGCTCTACGACCCGAACACCGGGACCTTCCAGCAGGCGGCGTTCGCGACGCGCATGCACCTCGGCTCCGCGCACCGCCTGCCCGACGGTCGCGTGCTCGTCACCGGTGACCAGCCTGAGGTGTTCGACGCGAGCGTCACCACGCCGGTCCCAGCGGTCACGCCGCGACTGGACGGCCCGTTCTTCGCGACCGGCGACCCGATCGAGGATCGCGTTGGCCACCGCGCGACCCGGCTGCGCGATGGCCGGGTGCTGATTCTTGGTGGCTGGTCATCCGACGTCTGGGGGTCATACCCGGACCGCTTCGCGTCAGCGGAGATCTACGATCCGAAGACCGGGTCCTTCACGTCGACAGGCGCGATGCGCGTCTCGCAGGTGCCGGATGCCGATGACACCGAGTTCGGTCAGTTCATGCTCCAGCTGCGGGACGGGCGGGTTCTCGTGCTGGGCGATCGGAAGTACTCGTGGGGAGTGCAGGTCTTCGACCCGGTGACCGGCACCTTCAGCCATCTCGGGTCACTCGGTCCCGAGGAGGTGACCGTCGGACAGCCCATTGCGGGCGTCCAGCTGACCGACGGCCGGATCCTTCTCTTCGGCCCCCCGCTCGACCGGTCCTCGACGATCGATTCCGACGCCATGGCCTACGAGCTCGACCTCGCGCAGCCACGAGCGACGAAGATCGCGGACCTGCCGGGGTGCCGCGGCGTCCACGACGCCGTGGTCCTCGCGGACGGTCGGGTCGTCCTGCGGTGTGCCTACGGCGGGGAGAACGAGGCGCGGGTGTTCGATCCAGACACCGGCAAGTCGTCGATCCTCGACGTTCCATCACGCGAGCGCCGCGCGATGGTCCTGTTGGCCGATGGGCGCGTCCTGTTCACCAGCGGCAAGGAGACCACCATCCTCACGGTCTATGACCCGGTGACCGGGCGGACGGCCGCGAGTGGAACGCTGCCCGCTCTCGCCATCGACGAGCGGCTTTCGGAGGGCCCGAGCCTGACCGTCCTTGGCGACGGGCGGGTACTCATCCTCGGTGGTCGGGACGTCCTTCTCTGGGACCCGAATACCGCCACCGCCACGACGCTGCCCGCGCCGCTGGCGATCCGTGAAGGCCACACCGCGACGCTCCTCGACGATGGCCGAGTGCTCGTCGTCGGGGGAGCGCGTTGGCCGACCGACCGCGGCGTGCCCACTCCGCTCGGCGCGGAGCTGTTCGACCCGTCGGCATTGCCCTGACCGGGGTTAGCGCCGCAGGACGCACTCGTCCATCACCTCGAGAGCCGCATCAGAGGCACGAACATGAGACATGCGTGGACGGCCCTCACGAGTGCTCGTGGTCCTGGGCGGATGCAGTAGCGCACCGCCAGTGCCGTCGCGCCGACTGGTTCGATCGCGACGCAGGCGCGTCCCCTCGGTTGCCCCGACCGCACGCACGAGGGCGTCCCCTTCGCCTGGTGCCTCGGCCGCACCAGCGATGCAGGACGACGAGCCTTGGATCGCCTACCAATGGGAAGACCAAACTGGTCTCGGGGGCATCTATCTCGTCCGGCCCGATGGGACGGAGCCGCACCCAGTCCTCCCGGATGCCACATACGGTGCCTATCATCCCGACTGGTCGCCGGACGGCGCCAAGATCGCCTTCGACGCCGAAACCGGCGGAGGCAACGAGATCTGGGTCGTCAACGCGGACGGGACCAACGCCGCGGCGATCGTGCCACGGAGCACCGACTGCGCGATCAGCTGCGGCGACGTCGCCGAACCGGCCTGGTCTCCAGACGGTTCGAGCATCGCGTTCGTCCGGTTCAAGCTCGGCGCGAGCGGTCTCCAGGCGGCCGTCATCGAAGTCCAGGACGTCGCCAGCGGCGATCGGCGGGTCTTGTTCAAGGCGCCGTCGAAGACCGCCCTGGACGATCCGCGCTGGTCCTCCGACGGGCGGTCCATCGTGTTCGCGATGACGCGATACCCGGACACGCAGGTCAATCTCGGTACCGCCACCGGATCAGCGATCGCCGTCCTCTCCGTCGTTGAGAAAGGTGCCAAGCCGTTCGTGCTGACCGACTGGTCGATGTTCGCGAACTACCCCGATTGGCGACCGAGCTCCGATGAGATCGTGTTCTCGACCTATGGCCTCGGGGAGTTCCAGGCGACGGACGAGCCGTCGAACCTGTACACGATCAAGCCCGATGGCTCGGGTCGGACTTCCCTCACGTCGTTCGGCAAGGCCGAGCAGCGAGCGACGCAGCCGACGTGGACACCGGACGGGTCGCGGGTCATCTTCACGCTCGTTGGTCAACAGGCCGCCGGCTGGGATAACCCGCGAGAGGCTGCATTCATCGAGCGGAACGGCTCGAATCTCGTCGACATCGCGGTTGCCGCGACCCATCCTCGCCTGCGGCCAGTGACGCCGTAGCACACGCCTCGCGAACCGAACGGGAGCCTTCGGTTACCGGCCACCTACAGCTCGGCGCCCGCCTCCGGGTCGTGAGAGGCTCACGATCGGTTCAGCGTGCCGTGAGCGCTCAGGTGCCGCGAGCGGGCGTCAGGGGCTGGCGACCCGCGACCAGACGGCCGGCCGCGGCCTCGAGCGTCTCGAGCCGTTTCGGGAACGCGAAGCGGAGCTTGGTCCGGCCGAGCTCCGGGCGCGAGTAGAACGAGGAGCCGGGCACCGCCGCGACGCCCACCTCGCGGATCAGGCGCCCGGCGAACCGGACGTCGTCCTCGTCGGTGAGGTCGCGGATGTCGGTCATGACGTAGTAGGCCCCGGCCGGCTCCGAGATCCGGAAGCCCGCCGCCTGCAGCGCCGGCAGCAGGACCGCCCGTCGGGACCGGTAGCCGGCGACCAGCTCGTCGTAGTAGCTCCGCGGGAACGCGAGCGCGACCACCGCCGCGGCCTGGAGGGGCGCCGCGGCGCCGACCGTCAGGAAGTCGTGGACGCGCCGGATGCCGACCGTGAGGTCGGGCGGCGCGATCGTCCAGCCGATCCGCCAGCCGGTGACCGAATAGGACTTCGACATCGAGTGGATCGAGACGGTCCGGTCGGCCATGCCCGGCATCGTCGCCAGCGGGATGTGCTCGCCCTCGAACACGATGTGCTCGTAGATGTCGTCGGTGAAGGCGATGACGTCGTGCTCCACGCACAGCCCGGCGATCAGCGCGAGCTCGTCGCGCGTGAACACCTTCCCGGTGGGGTTGTGGGGCGAGTTCAGGACGATCCCGCGCGTGCGCGGTCCGAATGCCGCCCGCAGCTCGTCGGGGTCGATCGACCAGTCGGGCTCGTGGAGGGTCACGTAGCGGGGGACCGCGCCCGACAGGATCGCGTCGGGTCCGTAGTTCTCGTAGTAGGGCTCGAAGATCACGACCTCGTCGCCCGGATCGACGATGGCCAGCATCGCCGCGACCATCGCCTCGGTCGCGCCGCAGGTCACGGTCACCATCGTGTCCGGGTCGATGGCGGCCCAGCCCGGGAAGTGCTCCACGGTCGAGGTGGCGATCGCGTCGCGCAGGCCCTTCGCCCCCCACGTGATGGCGTACTGGTTGATGTCGTCGTACAGGGCCCGTGCGGCCGCGTCCTTGAGCTCGGGCGGGCACGCGAAGTCGGGGAAGCCCTGGGCGAGGCTGACCGCGCCCGCTTCGACGGCGAGCCGGTTCATCTCGCGGATGACCGACTCCGTGAAGCTGTCGGCCTTGGCGGAGATCCTCGACGTACGCATGGGCGAGAGTCTACGGGCGTCGCGGGCCGGGGCGTCGCCTAGGCTTCGTCGCCGCCAAGGTCGGCCAGGCGATCGGCCGACGGGATCAGGTAGTAGGCCCCGGTCACGGCACGCGTCACGGTGGTCAGCCGGTCGGCCGGCTGGCCGTCGAGCCCGATCATCGCCTCCAGCATCGAGCGCAGGATGCGCTGGTCGCGGCTGAAACCCACGAAGATCGTCCCGTGCCGGTCGAGAGTGCCGTAGGCGATGTTGCGGCGGAAGATCTTGCCCAGCCGATCCTGGTCGGTGCGCTCGACGTGCGACCCGGGTGGCGGCGGATCCAGCTCCGCGCTGTCGGCCTTGCGGCGGCCGATGATCGCCTCCTGGGCCTCGACCGGCAGCCGCTCCCAGCCAACCGCGTCGTGCTCCCACTGCTGCAGCAGCAGGATCGAGCCGCCCGCGCCGGGCGTCCCCGGCGGGACGATCGCGACGCTCGAGGCCTCGACGAGGGTCGGGTTCTCCGTCCCGTCGATGAAGCCGGTGAGGTCGAGGTCATGGTGGTACGGCCAGCCGACGATCTCGTTCGCGAGCTCGGCGGCGCCGGCGAGGCCGACGGTCACCGTCCGGCTGAGGTCGAACACGACGTCGTAGCCGGACCCGGTCAGCCACACGACGATGTCGTGCTGGGTCGCAGGCAGGACGTAGCCCCCGGCGCCGACCATCGGCTCGTCGAACCCGGTTGCGCCGGCTGGCGCGGCATCCGGCGCGATCGAGGCCCAGAGCTCCGGCCGGAACCCCACCACGAGGTTGACGCCGCCGATGGTCGTGCGCGGCTCGCGCAGCGAGGCGACCTGCATGACGGCCTGCCGGGCGTCCGTGCCGGCGACCAGGTCCAGCTCGAGGTAGGCGTGGGAAGCCGTGCCGAGCGCGAAGATTCCCGGTTGTGCCGAGGCCATCGACCCCTCCTGGTCCGGGGTGCCGGACACGGCCAGTATCGACGACCCACCGGGCCCGAAGGCTGCAGGGCTGCACCGACGCCGGTCGCCGACGGCGGCCGGACGCTACGCTTGGGTCGGCCGGGCGTCTTTCCCGGCACCTGTTGCGACCAGTGGGGGATCCATGCCCGACGCGATCGACCCAGGCGAGATCTCCGACCTCGACCGGACGATCCTCGAGGAGCTCGAGCCGGAGGTCGGCCGCCTGGTGGAGCGCCACCTCAAGGTCGCCCAGGAGTGGTTCCCGCACGAGTACATCCCGTACGCGCTTGGCCGGGACTTCGAGAAGGAGCCCTGGACGCCCGACCAGCCCCGGCTCACCGGTGTCGCCCAGACGGCGTTCGAGATCGGCCTGCTGACCGAGGACAACCTGCCCAGCTACCACCGCCTGATCCACGGGATGTTCGGCAAGGGCGACGGGGCGTGGATGCACTGGGTCGGCCGCTGGACGGCCGAGGAGGGGCGCCACGCGATCGTGCTGCGCGACTACCTCACGGTCACCCGCAACCTCGACCCCGTGGTCCTCGAGCGCGGCCGGATGAGCCAGCTCCAGCAGGGGTACGACCACGACTCGCCGGACACGCTCCACGGCCTCGCGTACGTCGCCTTCCAGGAGCTCGCGACCCGGATCTCCCATCGCAACACCGGCCGCTTCTCGGACGATCCGGTCGCGGACCGGATCATGGTCCGCATCGCCGCGGACGAGAACCTGCACATGGTCTTCTACCGCGACGCCCTGCAGGCGGCGCTCAAGATCGACCCCTCGGCGGCCGTGCGGGCGATCGTCGACGAGGTCCTCAAGTTCGAGATGCCGGGCGCCGGGATCCCGGGCTTCATGCGCAAGGCGGCCGACATCGCGAAGGCCGGCATCTACGACCTGCGCGTGCACCGCGACGAGGTCCTGCTGCCGATCCTGCGCCACTGGGGCATCTTCGAGCTGACCGGCCTCGACGGGGCGGCCGAGGAGGCGCGCCGGCGGCTGGCCGAGCACCTCGAGAAGCTCGACGCGGCCGCGCGCCGGTTCGAGGACCGCATGGCGCGCACGACGTCGATGCCGCGGACCGCCGCGACCGGCTAGGGGTCCGGCCCCGGCTACGCGACCGGGTGGTTGGCCTGGAACAGGCCGGTCGGGTCGTACGTCGCGCGGGCCTCGCGCAGCCGGTCGTAGCTGTCGGCCGGGAAGATGGAGCGCGGATCGATCCGCGACTCGGCGAAGTTGAGGTAGCGGCGGCCGCTGTCCCAGGGCTCGAGCGCCCCGAGCAGCACCTTCACCTGGCGGTCGACCGCCGCCAGGGCCTCGGGGTCGAACGTCAGCCCGAAGGTGAAGCAGACGAAGGGCTGGTCGATCGCGTCGAGCACGCCGTGGTCGGGCGACCGGACGGCCGCCGCGCCACCCAGGTGGCGCACCTCGACGTGCAGCAGCGGCGAGCCGACGAACGCCTCGACCATGCGGTCGATCGCCTCGGCCGTCAGGTCCGCCAGCAGGATCCCCTCGCCCGAGTAGGGCAACGGATCCGCCGGGTCCATGTGCACGAGGCTGAGCTGGCTGGCCGGCATCGTCCCGAACGTGTCGAACTCCGGCCCGAGGTCCCGGAGCGGCTGGAGCAGCGCCGCGGCGTCTGCCCGCATCGCCGAGGCACGCCGCCTCGACCAGGACGAACGCCCGGCCGCGCAGGTGCTCGGGCAGGAACGGGGCGTCGGGCAGCTGCAGCAGGCGGCCGAGCGACTCGCACGCGTCCGGGACCGTGTCGATCCAGCGGCGCCAGGCGTTGAGGATCTCGGTCGCGCGCTCGATCGGCCAGAACAGCGCCCCGGCGTAGAGCTCGTCGACCGGGACCAGGTCCAGCTCGATCGCGGTCACCGCGGCGACGTTCCCGCCCCCGCCGCGCAGCGCCCAGAACAGCTCGGGCTCGGTGTCGCGGTCGGCGCGCAGCCGCCGGCCGTCGGCCGTCACGACCTCGGCGGCGGTGATGCTGTTGCACGCGAACCCGTGCGCGCGGACCATCCAGCTCAGGCCGCCACCCAGCGCATAGCCCAGGACGCCGACGTTGGGCGACGTGCCCGCCAGGTACGCGAGCCCATGCTCGGCCGCGGCGTCGGCGAGCGGCTGCGACAGGACGCCCGCCTCGACGCGCGCGCGGCGGGCGTCGGGGTCGATGGTGATCCCGGCCATCCGCTCGGTCTTGAGGAGCAGCGTGTCGGCGCTCCAGTCGATCGGCCCCGCGTTGTGGCCGCCCGCGTTGAAGGCGATCCGGAGGCCGCGTTCGGCGGCGAACCCGACGGTCGCCGCGACGTCGTCGGCGGACGCCGGGTAGACGACCGCCACCGGTCGCTGGTCGACCGCGAGGTTCCAGGCCTGGCGCGCCGAGTCCCACGTCGGATCCCCGGGCAGGACGACGTCGCCGTCGATGCGATCACGCAGGTCGGGGAGGTCCACGGGCCGTCTCGCGCTTCGGGAGTGGGCCGCGTGGCGGCCTCGGGGCGACGCTAGCACGCCGCTCCGCACGCCGAATCGCCCGGGCGGGACCACTGGGCCATGCCGAGGCGGCGCTTCGCACCCGATACTCCCCGTCGATGGACGATCGATCGTCGGTCGGCTTCGGGCCGGGCGGCCGAGCTCCGCGCCGCGCGGCCCGGGTCAACCCGTGGCGCGCGATCGCCTGGCTGGTGTGCGCGGCGACGCTGGCGGGTCATCGTCCCTGCCGCATCGGGATCGACCGCGGTCACGCCGATGGCCCATGCCCAGACCCTGTCCGCGGCGCAGGCCGGCTGGTCGGTCCTCGGCGAGTACCGGGTCAGCCGGCGGCCGACGAGCCTCACCAATCGAAGCCGCGAGCCGATCGTGACCGCCCACCCGTTCGACCCGTCCCGCCTCGCGGTCGTGTACGCCGCGGGACCGGGCGAGCACAGCCATCCGGTGATCCGGATCAGCCACGACGGCGGCCGGACGTGGCGGACGGCGGCCGGCCGTCCGCGGGGCGGCGGCAGCCACCCGATGGTCGCCTGGGGGCCGGGCCCCCGTCGAGGCAAGGCGCGCCTGTACTACACGGCGATGGGGGGCCCGGGGCCCAACTATCACTTCATCGTCAGCTACAGCAACAACGAGGGCCGGACCTGGCACCAGGGCTTCATCGCCAACCACACGCGCGGCTGGCACATCGGGATGGAGGACCTGGTCGTCGACACGAACCCGGCCAGCCCCAACTACGGCACGGTCTACCTCGCGTACAACTGGCCCAAGGACCCGACGAAGGGCGACGGCCTCCACGTCGTCGCGTCGGGCGACTACGGCCATACGTTTGCCGACACCGAGATCCCGAAGCTCGCGGCGCCGGCCGGCTACGGCTCCGCCTGGCGGATCGGCTACAAGCTCGCGACCGCCCCGGACGGATCGGCCTACGTGGCGGGCTATCAGCTCGACATGAAGCGGTGGTCGCAATCGTCGCCGTTCGCCAAGGGCGGCTATTCGAACATCGGACGGATCGCGTTCGGGGTGGCCAGGCTGCGATTCGACCGCACGGCTCGCCGCCTGACCCACGGGCCCAACGTGCTGGCGACGAGGCTGCCGGAGACCGCCTGGAACCTCGGCTGGACGCCCGCCCTCAAAGGCGTGAACGTCGGCCTGGCCGAGCCCCCGTGGGCGACCGGACTCGTCGTGGATTCGGGCGGACGCATCTACTACGCCGTCGCCGGTGACGGGGTGATCCGCATCCTGACCAGCAACGACCATGGTCGAACCTGGCGCCGGCACGACCTCCCTCGCGCGCGCTCGATCGGCGGCATCGCCCAGCGCTCGATGCGCCCGGACCTCGTGACCGGCGAGGGATTCGTCGCAGTGCTGCTCCATACCGTCGACGCGAAGGGCAAACGACGGACGGCCGGCAACGCCGTCGCCGTGAGCTTCGACCGCGGCGCCACGTGGGCGCGGCCACGCCCCATCAACCGGAGCCGCTGGTCGATCAGGCCGATCATCGCCGTGTACAACGGCCCCGGCCTGCGCGACCGTGGCGCGCTGCTGGCCGACGGCCGGACGATCTTCTTCGCGTACGGGGACGGCCGCGACCGCCTGTCGGCGGCGTTCGGGGCCCGGATCCGCGTGACCGTCGAGCCCCCGCCCGACCCGCCGCCGCCGGATCCCGCTCCGGCCCCGTAGCTCGCCTTAACGAACTCGAACGGTCTGGCAGCGGCGCGGATTCGCGGTCGCGATCCGTTCTGGCGACCATGGAGGTCGGACCGATGCGTCCCCGCGAAGGAGGCCCGACATGGACCAGAAGAACCTCGCCGACCTGTACAAGCTCGACCCCATCCCGTGGTCGGTGGCGCTCGAGGCCCTCGAGTCGGCCGAGCCGCAGAAGCACACCCCCTTCCTGGCCACCACGCGCCCGGACGGCCGGCCGCACGCCGCCGGGGTCGGCGCGATCTGGGACCAGGGCAAGGTCTACGTGGTGAGCGGGCCGAAGACGCGCAAGTCCAGGAACCTCGCGAAGAACCCGAACTGCGCCGTCTCGATGTCGCTGCCGGGCATCGACCTGGTCATCGAGGGCAAGGCGGCCAAGGTCACCGACGACGCGACGCTGCGACGCCTGGCGAAGCGGTACGGCGACCAGGGCTGGCCGGCCGAGGTCAAGGACGGGGCCTTCACGTACGAGTACAGCGCGCCGAGTGCCGGTCCGCCGCCGTGGGACCTGTACGAGGTCACGCCGAAGACCGTGTTCGGCGTGATGAGCAAAGAGCCCGGCGGCGCCACCCGCTGGCGGTTCTAGGTCCGAGGTCCGGCAGGACGCGGTCACATCTCCACGAGCGATGCGGGTCAACGGAGATGACGACCGCACGCACCGCAGGACGTGACCGATGAACGACCAGGACTGGCTCGCCGAGCGCTTCGAGGCCGACCGCGCCCACCTGCGCGGCGTCGCCTATCGGATGCTCGGCTCCCTGCCCGAGGCGGACGACGCCGTCCAGGAGGCGTGGATCCGCCTCAGCCGGACCGACACGAGCGAGGTCGACAACCTGCGGGCCTGGCTGACGACGGTCGTCGGGCGGGTCTGCCTCAACATGCTGCGCTCGCGGCGGACGCGGCGGGAGGCGTCCCTCGAGACCCACCTCCCGGACCCCGTCGTGAGCCCGGAGGCGGGGCTCGACCCCGAGCAGGAGGCGCTGCTCGGCGACTCGGTCGGGCTCGCGATGCTGGTCGTGCTCGACGCCCTGACGCCCGCCGAGCGGGTCGCCTTCGTGCTGCACGACGTGTTCGCCGTGCCGTTCGACGAGATCGCGCCCATCGTCGGCCGGACGCCGGCGGCCTCGCGCCAGCTCGCGAGCCGCGCGCGACGCCGCGTGCAGGGGACCCCTGAGCCCGACGTCGACCTCGACGGCCAGTGGGCGGTCGTCGACGCGTTCATCGCGGCGGCGCGCGACGGCGACTTCGAACGCCTCCTCGCCGTCCTCGATCCGGAGGTCGTCCTGCGCTCCGACGGCGGCGACGCGCGTCCAGGCCTGATCCAGCTGGTCCGCGGGAGCGAGGCCGTCGCCGGGCAGGCGATGAGCTTCCGCCAGTTCGGCGAGTCGGCGACGCGAGTCCTCGTGAACGGGATCCCCGGCGGCATCGCCTGGGCGCCGGACGGCAGCCCGTTCGCGGTCCTGGCCCTCACGGTCAGGGGCGGGCGGATCGTCCGGATCGACGTGCTCGCGGACCCGGACCGGCTCGGGCAGCTGGACCTCACCGTGGTCGCCGCTGAGACCGGGCCGAACGATACGTCCGTAGCTGGGGGTTGAACCCCATGTCCGACCGAAGATCGCCGATACGCCCGACACCATCCCCCGCGGGGTCCCCCCGTGGGTCCGGCTCTTCAGCCCGGTCCTCAAGGCCCTGCTGGCCGCCGGCGTCCCACTCGGGCTCAACGGCCTCGTCACCATTCGCGGTCGCACCAGCGGCCAGCCTCGGACGGCGGCGCTCGCGGTGGTCACGTTCGAAGGCAGGCGCTGGGTCTGGGCGCCGTGGGGCGAGGTCCACTGGGTGCGCAACCTGCGGGCCGCCGGGCGCGCGACCGTCAAGGTCCGCGGCCGGAGCGAGGAGGTCACCGCCACCGAGCTGGACCCGAGCCAGCGCGTCGAGTTCTTCCGCGACGTGCTGCGCCCGGTCGCGCGCAGCATCCCGTTCGGCGTCTCGTTCATCCGCGTGGTCGACGGTGTCGACCTTGCCGACCCGGCGGCCGCGGCGGAGGGTCGGTCCGTGTTCGAGCTGCGGCCGGTCGCTTGAGGCCGGGCGGCTATCCGGTCGCTTCGCCGATGTCCCAGCGGGTTGGCCGAGGCAGCTCGTCCGGGTCGAACTGCTCCATGCCGGTCATGCCAGGCAGGCCGAAGACGGTGGTCGGCGTCACGCGGAAGACCGCGTAGGGCGGGGGTCCGGCGGTCGGGGCGTTCTGGCCGGTGACGCCGCCGTCGGCGACCTCGAGCGGCCAGCTCAGCTTCGCGCCGAAGGCCTCGACGAACTGACGGAGCTCGTCCGCGTCGACGATGCGCACGGCCTCGCCTTCGACGACGAGGTCGAGCGAGGGCAGGGCCGTGCTGCCGGTCGCGAGCACGCATCGAGGCTCGCGCGCCAGGTTTCGGCTCTTGCGCGTCCCTTCGCCGCTGAGGAAGTACAGCGCGCCGTCGAGCCACGCGGCGATCAGCGGCATGACGTGGGGCGCGCCGTCCGCCCCGGTCGTCGACAGCCACCAGGTCCGAGGCGACTCCGGGTTCGCAAGGCGCTGTTCCGCGAGCGACCACGGGGCCGTCCCTCGATCGGTCAGGGCTGTATCGGTGATGTGCTGCGTCTGCGCCACGATGGGTCGCCTCCTTTGCATGACGGTCGCATGATCCGCTTGCGGACCCATCGATCCCGGCCACGCCTCGGGACCTTCACCGTATCAACGGCGGTCGGTCCGTGGCGGGGCCGCGCGCAGGACAGGAGGCTCCAGTACGGCATGGCGACGTTCGCGTTCATCCACGGTGCCGGCGACGTCGGCTGGTACTGGCATCTCGTGGAGGCCGAGCTCCGCGCCCGCGGGCACGACAGCGTGGCGCCCGACCTCCCGATCGAGGACGACGGGGCCGGGCTGACCGAGTACGCGACGTCGGTCGTCGATGCCGTCCGCGCCCGGCCGGATGTGGTCGTCGTGGCCCAGTCGTTCGGCGGCTACGTCGCCCCGATCGTGGCCGATCGGATCGATGCCCGGCTGATCGTCCTCGTCGCCGGGATGATCCCGTCACCCGGCGAATCGGCCGAGGAGATGTTCGCCAGCACTGGATGGGAGCCGGAGCCCCTCGAGGATTCGAGCGAGCGCGCCGTCTTCTACCACGACGTTCCGCCGGAGCTCGCGGACGAGGCCCTCAGCCGAGGCCGACGGCAGTCCGACACGCCGGGCCGGGAGCCCTGGCCACTCGACCGCTGGCCCGACATCCCGACCCGCTTCGTCCTGTGCCGGAACGACCGGTTCTTCCCGGCGCGCTGGCTCCGGCCGCTGGTCAGGACCCGGCTCGGCATCGAGCCCGACGAGATCGACAGCGGCCACTGCCCGGCGCTGAGCCGCCCGCGCGACCTCGCCGAACGGCTCGACGACTACGCGAAAGCGGTGTCGGCTACCCCAGCCACTTCGGCTGGGTGAGGCTGAACCAGTTGCCGGAGTCGTCGCGGAACAGGGCCTCGATCCCGTACGGCCGCTCGGCCGGCTCCTGGAGGAACGTCACGCCCTTCGCCGACAGCTCCTCGTAGGCCTGCTGGCAGTCGGCGGTCTCGAACACCCCGCCGCCGAGCGAGCCCTTCGCGACGAGCGCGCGGACCGCCTCGGCGTCCTCGGCGCTGAACATCGGCGGAGCGGGGTAGGCGAGGAGGATGTTCAGGTCCTTCTGGTCCTTCGGACCCACGGTGAGCCACCGGAAGCCGTCGAGGGTGGCGTCGTTGCGGAGCTCGAACCCGAGGGTCTCGGTGTAGAACGTCTTCGCCCGGTCCTGGTCGAGCACGAACACGTTCACGTGGTTGAGCCGGCTGATCATCGGTGCTCCTTCGGCTGCGGTTCGTGCGCCACCGTAGTCGGGCCGCGGTGCGCCGCGCTTCTTCCCGATTGCGGAGTGTCCGGGTGCGGCCGCGTCCACATCATCACCACGCAGCCGGGGATCGGCGGGGCCCCGGTCCGCGCGACGGCCTCGTCGCGGTACCCGGTCGGCGAGCGACCGACGAGCTCGCGGAAGCGCGAGCTGAACGAGCCGAGGCTCGAGAACCCCACGAGGAAGCAGATCTCCGTCACGGACAGGTTGGCGCTTCGCAGGAGCGTCTTCGCTCGCTCGATCCGGCGACGGGTCAGATAGGCGCGTGGCGTCTCGCCGTAGGCCGCCGCGAACGCGCGGGCGAAGTGGAACCGGGAGTAGCCGGCCTCGTGAGCCATCGCCTCGAGGTCGAGGGGCTCCCCGTAGTCCCGATCGATCAGGTCGCGTGCCCGCCGAAGGGCCGGCAGGAGGAACAGCGCGTTCTCGGTCATGTCTCGACGCAGAAGCAAGACTGAGGCGACATGGGCGACGTGGACATCGGCATGAGCATGTCACTGGACGGCTCCATCGCGGCGCCTGTCGACGTCGATCGGGCGGCAACCTCGTGACTTGTGGCCCCTGCTGGTGGGCCGGCAGGCACGCTGCAGCGCCCGCGCAGACGTCTACAGTCAAGCGTGGACGAGATCACGATCCTCCAGGCCGAGGTCCTCGGATCGTTGCTTCGATCGAGGGCCGAGAGGCCGATCACCAAGCTGGCGACGTTGATCCGAACCCGGCGATCTTGCAGATCGCCGATATGACAGCAGCACTGCCGTCAGAAGGAGCGTCGTCATGCAGTACGCAAGGACGCCGGTGCGCCGGCTCATCAACGTGCTCGAGTGGACACGGATCCGCCTGGGGATCGCGCCCCGTCAGCGCTTCCTGTTGACCGTCAATGGTCGGCGAACCGGTCGACCGCACACGACGCCCATTTCCGTTGTCCAGCACGGGTCGGAGCGTTGGCTCGTCGCCCCGTATGGCGAGGTGAGCTGGGTCCAAAACGCCCGGGTAGCGGGTCGGGTCCGGCTTGAGCGCGGCCGGCGACGGGAGGAGTGCGAGATCGCCGAGGTCAGTCCCGCCGAGGCCGGCCCGGTGCTCCTGGAGTACGTCACGATGGAGCCGATCACGCGGCCATTCTTCGGTACGCCAGTCAACGCTCCCGTCGCCGCCTTCGCCATCGACGCGGCGAAGCATCCGGTCTTCCTCCTGCGGTCGCCGGATCCGTCGAAGGCTTGACGACCACATCGGTGCCGGCACGCCCGTAAGCTGCGCACGCCACTGCGCCGGAGGGAGTGGAGCCGACACTCGGATCGATTGAGCGTGGTCGCGGTCACCCGCGCGCGTGCCGGCTGGTTGCGGGCTGCGCGGATAATCGGACGGATATTGCTCGGTTACGGCGAGGCACCGATGAAGCCCGCGGCGGCAGGTTCGCTCGAGCTAGGCAGGGACGCCATCAAGCGCCACGCCTGGACGGAGGCGCTGGAGGCATTCGCCGTCGCTGACCGCGAAGGTGGCCTGTCGCCCGACGACCTCGAGCGGATGAGCGAGGCGGCCTGGTGGGTGGGAAAGCCCGATGAGGCGTCCGATACCCTCGAGCGGGCGTTCACCGCCTACGTGGAGGCCGGTCGACCGATCGAAGCCGCTGGCGCGGCCTTCCTGCTCGCGTACATGTTCTTCCGCCGCCACGCGCCATCGGTCGGCGCAGGGTGGCTGGGGCGCGCCGCGAGTCTCCTCGAGGGCACGCCCGAATTGGGGATGCACGCCTGGCTCCATCTGTTCGCTGGCATGAGTGCCGTGTTTGACCATCGGATGCTGGAGGGCCTCGCACACGCGGATCGCGCCATCGCCGTCGCCAGGGCTCATGGCAACGCCGACGTGCAGTTCATGGCGACGAGCTTCAAGGGCTACGGCGAGATGCACCAGGGCAACATTCCGGAAGGGCTCGCGTTTCTCGATGAGGCGGCGGCAGCGGCGACGTCTGGCCAGCTCGACCTCCGGGTCGCGAGCGACATCCTGTGCAACACGATCGCCGCCTGCCGGAACATCGGCGATCTCAAGCGCGCGGGCCAATGGGCCGACGAGGGCGAGCGCTGGATGCACCGTCAGGCAGTGGGTGGGTATCCGGGCGTCTGCCGGGTCCACCGAGCCGAGCTGAAGATGCTCCGCGGCCAATGGCCAGAGGCCGAGCTGGAAGCGCGTCAGGCCTGCGAGGAGCTCCAGCGGTTCGGCCTGAACGACAGCCTGGGATACGCCCACCACGAGATCGGGGAGATCCGGCTTCGGATGGGCGACCTGGAGGGCGCGGCCCACGCTCTCGAGCGTGCGTACGAGCTCGGCGACGACGGGCAGCCCGGTCTTGCACTCCTCCATCTGGCGCGCGGCGAGCTCGAGGATGCCTGGCGCTCGATCGAGCGGTCGCTGGCTGCGACAACGACAGGCGAGGGTCCTGTGGATCAGGCGACGCGGGGACGTCTCCTGCCGGCGGCGATCGACATCGCCCTCGCCCGCGGCGACCTGGACGCTGCGCGCAACGCCGTCGACGAGCTCGAGTCGATCGCGGCGGGGTACAAGCGACCGCTGTTCGAGGGCGGCGCCCTGATGGCGAAGGGCGAGCTGCTCCTGGGCGAGGCCCGGCCCTCGGAGGCGTCCCCGATTCTGGGTCGATCGTGGCGGCTTTGGATGGACAACGACCTGCCCTACGAGAGCGCGCGAGCTCGACTTCGGTACGCCGAGGCGATCGCCGCCGAGGGCGATCAGGCGACAGCCCGGAGGGACCTCAGGGCGGCTCGTGCCGTCTTCGAGCGCCTTGGCGCGACGCTCGACCTGCAGCGAGTGGATGCGCTGCTCGGGCGAGGAGGAGGGGGCCGCGGCCTCAGCCGCGCGAGTCACCCGGACGTTCATGTTCACCGACATCGTCACCTCGACGGACCTGATCGGTCTCGTGGGCGACGAGGCCTGGGCAGAGCTCCTCTCATGGCACAACAGGGAGCTCCGGTCGGCCTTCGCAAGCCACCGCGGCGAGGAAGTGAAGAGCACCGGCGATGGCTTCTTCGTGACGTTCGACAAGGCTGCCGAGGCGATCGAATGCGCCATGGACATCCAGCGGCGGCTGATCCGACACCGCCGCGAGCACGGTTTCGCGCCATCGGTGCGGATCGGTCTGCATGCAGCCGACGCAACGCGGGATGGCCGTGACTACGGCGGCCGCGGCGTGCACATCGCCGCGCGTGTCGGCGCCGCGGCAGCCGGCCAGGAGATCCTGGTCACCACCGAGGTCCTCGAGCAGGCCGGGCCAACCCGGTTCAACGTCTCAGAGCCGCGCGCGTTGACCCTCAAAGGAGTCCGCGAGCCGGTCGAAGTTCGCGCCATCGACTGGCGCTAGACCTCGTGTCCCGGAGCGCATCCGCGATGCCACCGCTAAGGGTGCAAGGGGAGTGGAGCCGCACTCGGATTTGAACCGAGGACCTGCTGTTTACGAAGTAGATCGGCGAAAGCGTTGTGGCCCAAGCGTGGAACCGCGAGCGTGGGTCACTCAGTTAGCAGGTCTTCGTTCGGGCTCTGTCTCACCTGCGACGGCGCCGTTGACTATTGCATCCTACGCGTGCACCAGTGGGCATCGTGCATGCGGCGTTGCAGGTTCCTTGTCCACGGCCCGTTATCTGCCTCCCGGCGCCCAGCTATACGACCCATACCTCGACGGCTCGTGGGTCACCTGGCCGAGGTACTGGCCCTCGAGGTCCATGATCCTGAGATCCCACTGGTCTTGGGGTCGACCGTACTGGACAAGGAGATACTTCCCGTCGGGCGACCACATGCCAGCGGCAGCTTGGTGTGAGCCGTCATTCGCCGAGATGCTCCTTTGATCGGTGCCGTCGGGGCGGACCAGTGCGACGACGATCGTGGTCCCGTAGTTCCGCGTGTAGGCTATCCACTCTCCAGTCGGTGACCATGAGACGGCCCAGACAAAGCCCGCACGGTTGGTGATCGACCGTGCCTCGCCGCCGTCGAGGTCGACGATGAAGACTGCGTTATCGACGCCGAATGCGGCCTGGCGACCATCGGGCGAGAGGCTGGCGGGCATTGCTTCGAAATTGAGCGTTGTGCCGGGCGGGTTGAGCTGGCGCAGCCCGCGGCCGTCCGAGTCGACGACGTAGAGGTCGCCCTCAAGGTGCGGCTTGTCCGCGCGCTCGGTCATGAAGAGGACGCGCGATCCATCGGGCGTGACCCCGAGTGGATCGACGTGGACCGTCCCCTTGGGGAGGGGTGTAACGAGGCGGAGATCGGCCAGGCCGGGTGAGCCGAAGTACAGGCCATTCATGGTGGGGTTCGTATCATCCCAGCCGTCGAACGCGACCCATTGACCGTCCGCACTGGGCATTGCCGGGCCCAGATTCAGGGCCTTGCTCGAGGGGCTGATCACCACTCGCTCGCTGCCATCGGGCAGCATGGTCGTGAGGGACCACGTGTGGTGCCCCGTTTCGCCCATCGTCCAGACCCGCGTGCCATCCGGCGACCACCGAGCGCAGTCGCAGCCGTCGTGCGTGAAGAGTGCCTGCTCATCCGTGCCGTCGCTGTTGATCGAGTAGTAGTGCTCCAACCCGTCCGCCTCATGCCGGTCAAACAGGATCCGCCCGGCCGGCACCTGCGTCGGAGAGGCCGCCGCGGTCGCCGCCGTGGCAGTCGGTGACAACCCCTCGGGCGTTGCGAGAGAGGGCGCGCCGGGTGTCACGGATGGGACCGTCCCACCGCTCGTGCAACCGGCGATCGCGAGGCCGACGATCAATGCAAGGCCGACCGTCGCCAGTTGGTTGGTGGCTCTCTGCGTCATGGCTGATCCCTCGCTGTCGGGTGACCGTCTAGGTGGACGCACTCGACATGGGCGGATCAGTCCACGATCTGTTCCATTTACGGTTGGGGCGCCCAGCTGTACCAGACATACGTTGCTGGCGTGCTGCTGATCCTGTCGAGGACGTTGCCTGCCAGGTCCATCGTCCAGAGATCGCGACCACCGACCGTGCCTCGTTGGATGAGGAGCCGGGCCCCGTCCGGGGACCACGTCGCGCAGCATCCGACGACCGGGGTCCCAGGACCCGTTAGTTGCCGGACCCCGGAGCCATCCGGGTGGGCGATCCAGGTCAATTCGTTCCCGGACGCCACCTCGCCGTAGGCGATCCACTTGCCATCGGGCGACCACTCCACGCTCACGAGGAACGGTCCAAAGTCGGAGATCCGGACGGGCACGCCGCCCTCGACATCGACCTTGAAGACGGCGCTGCGACCATCGGCGAGTGGACCCTCAACTGCCGCGAACACGAGTTGCCGGCCGTCCGGCGACCAGTCGATCGGTTGCCCGGTCTCCCCCGTGGCCAGGGCTTTGGTGCCAGCCGGATTGAGCTGGCGTGGGATGCCACCTTTGGTTTCGACGACGAACAGGTCGCCGGCGAACCCGAGCCCGGCCGGGGCCGTGTCGGCGTCAACGGCGAGGAACACGATCCGACGCCCATCGGGCGAGAACTTCGGCGATTCAGTCGATCGGCCGTCAGTGCTCGTCGTGATCCGCTCGATGCTGGAGCCATCTGACGCGGTGATATAGATGCCCGCACGGGACGCGTCTGAAGGATCGAACCCCTGCAAGGCAAGCTGGCGTCCGTCGGGGGACCAGTCGCCAGGACCCAGGAACAGCGTCTCGCCGGGAAACGCCAGGACAACCTCGCCGGTTCCGTCCGGCGCGATGATGGCCGTCCGGAGTCGCCCATCGATCACCTTCGGCATCATGATTCGGCGGCCGTCCGGGGACCAGAAAGTGCATTGCCCGCATTCGGAAGCTTCGAGGAACTTCACCTCGTCCGTGCCATCGGGCCGGATCGTGAAGTACTCCGCCTCCGGCGCGGTCGTCTCACGTGCGAGCAGGATTCGACCGTTCACGATGGGGCGCGGGCCGCCTACCCCGACCAGCGCCAGTGCAGCGACAAGCAGGGCGAGGGCCAGGATGACGAGCACAAAGCGCGTCGCGACCGGTCGTCGAATCCCGAGGCGCGGTCCGAAGTCGACGCCGCCACGAACCACGACGAGCAACAGGGGCCGTTGACGGACCACCCGAGCCGCTCTGATCGCGTCGGCGTGGAGGCTGGCCGGGGTCGTCCCGGTCGCCTCGTCTTCAAGCCAATCGGCGAGCGCGGCGTCGAACGAGTCGCGTCGTGTCATCGCAGCACCTCTCCGGCGAGGGCGGGCGTCCGCTCGTCCGCTTCCAGAGCAGCACGCATCACCTGAGTCGCGCGCGATAGCTTCGATTGCATCGTCCCAAGCGGGATCCCGAGAGCGTCGGCGGCGTCCGCGAGCGAGAGCCCGAGATAGTGATGGAGGACGATGACTGCCCGTTGCTCGGCCGACAGCCGTCGAAACCCACGTTCCAGCTGGTCACGAACAGCAATGGTGCCCTGGGGATCTTCGCCAGTCGTTCCAGTCGCCCGATCGACGTCGAGTTCCACGGCGACGTGGCGTCGGTGTCCTTCGGCGGCTCGATAGCAGGCCCGTACGAGTAGGCGATGGAGCCATGCATCGAAGCGATCGGGATCACGCAGCCCGCGGAGGTCCTGCCAAGCTCGGATCAGGGCATCCTGAACGGCGTCTTCCGCCATCTCGTCGTTGCGCAGGATGAGGCGGGCGACGCGAAACAGGCGACTCGCGCGGCCCGACGTCAGCGCCGAGAACGCATCCAGGTCCCCTTGCCTGGCACGAATTACAAGGTCGCGATCGATCGAACGACTCTCCGGCTCGGTGAGGGATGCCAGCCTTCAGGACAGTCTGGGCCGTCGAATCGCGAATCTGTTCCATTTTCGCTGACGGTAGGGTCAATGGACGGATCGGCACCAGCATGCGCGATCTCTTGGGCGACGGCCATTGTGCTTGGATGGGTGGGCCGCGCTTGTCGCGCGCTGCGAAGGCCTGCTGTGCCACAGACAGCAGTTCTTCAGCCTCGTTCGGGCCGCCGAACCGAGCTCGTTCGCAGGTAGGCGGATCGGGGCCCGCCGGCGGATAGCGCCGTTTCCGCTCAGTTAGCAGGTCTTCCCCAGTTAGCAGGTCCTCGGGCGGACCAGACGGCCGCGAAGACCGCGCTATCGTCGGATAGCTGCTCTTGCTGAGCACGAATGGGGGAGTGGAGCCGACACTCGGATTTGAACCGAGGACCTGCTGTTTACGAAACAGCTGCTCTACCGCTGAGCTATGTCGGCGCCGGTCGAGATTAGCCGATGATCAAAGACTGTCGATCGTGCGCGCCGCTGCCCTCGATCGGACCAACCATGGGCGATCCGGTTGCGTAGCCCGTGCCAAGGTCAACGAGAGCCCAGCTCCGCTCGAACAGGATTCCGACGCCACCCTCGAACGAGGCGCCGCTGTCGCGGCCTGGCGCCGCTGTACGATCCTCCACATGGCGCCGCGCTACGTGCCGGAAGACTCGCTGCAGAGCCCGCGGTTCACGGGGCCGTCGACGTTCGCGCGACTGCCGTACGTCCGGACCCTCGAGGACGTCGACCTCGCCGTCGTCGGCGTCCCGTTCGACACCGGGGTCACCTACCGCGCCGGCGGGCGGTTCGGCCCCAACGGCGTCCGCGCCGCCAGCGTCATGCTCCGGCCGTACAACCCCAACCTCGACGTCAAGCCGTTCGACATCCTGTCGTGCGTCGACTACGGCGACGTCTCGATCGTGCCCGGCTACATCGAGCGGAGCTACGAGGCGATCGAGTCGGCGGTCGCCCCCATCGTCGAGGCCGGCGTCGTCCCGCTCCTCATCGGCGGCGACCACGCCTGCACGCTGCCGCACCTTCGCGCGACGCGCTCGCGCGGTCCGGTGGCGGTCATCGACTTCGACTCGCACACCGACGCGTGGGACAGCTACTTCGGCGAGAAGTACAACCACGGGACGTGGATGCGCCGGGCGATCGAGGAGGGCCTGGTCGACGTCGCCCACTCGATCGAGGTCGGGCTGCGCGGCTCGGTGTACGACGCCGGCGACTGGACGGGGCTGCGCGACGAGCTCGGCCTCGACTACCTCACGACGGAGGACGTGCTCCGGATCGGGCCGGATGCCACGGCCGCGCGGATCCGCGAGCGCGTCGGTGATGCGACCGCCTTCATCAGCTTCGACATCGACGTCGTGGATCCGGCGTTCGCGCCCGGGACCGGCACGCCCGAGCCGGGCGGGCTGTCGTCGCACGACGCGCTGGCCATCGTCCGCCGGCTGACCGGCATCGACTTCGTCGGGTTCGACGTCGTCGAGGTCATCCCGGCCTACGACCCGGCCGGCCAGACGGCCTTCCTCGCGGCGAACCTCGCCTACGAGATGCTGTCGCTCGTCGCCGTGAGGCGCGCGGAGTCGTAGGCGACCTCGCCCGAGACCATCGTCAGGTCGACCCCCACGCCGGCGAGCTCCTCGTGCGGCGTCGCGAACAGGTCGCGATCGAGGACGACGACGTCCGCCAGCCGCCCGGCCTCGAGCGTGCCGAGGCGGTCGTCCGCGAAGACCGACGCGGCGGCGTCGACGGTGCACGCCCGGACGGCTTCCTCGACGGTCAGGGCCTGCGCCGGGCCGACGACCGCGCCCGATACCGTCGTCCGCAGCACGGCCGAGGCGATCGTGTCGAGCGGTCGGTGGGAGGCGACCGGCGCATCGCTCGACAGCGCGAAGCGGACGCCCGCGTCGATGAGCTCGCGATACGGCTGCAGCCGGTGGGCCCGCGCCGGGTCCAGGGCGGCCAGCCACGCGTCGCCGGCGTCCCAGAAGTAGCGCGGCTGGCCGACGACCATCACGCCGAGCGATGCCATCCGGGCGACCTGGTCGGGTCGCGGACCCCCGCAGTGCTCGATGCGATGCCGGTGGTCGTCTCGGGGGAACGCGTCCAGGGCCGCGGCGTACGCATCGAGGACGCGGTCGATGGCGCGGTCGCCCTGGGCGTGGACGCCGATCTGCCAGCCCAGGGCGTGGGCGCGGGCGATGGCCGCCCGGAAGTCGTCCTCGGACGACCAGTACAGCGAGCCCGTGAACTCGCCGTCGCGTGCCGTACGGCTTGGTGAACGCCGCCGTCCCGCCGGTGAGGGCGCCGTCCGCGTAGAACTTCATCGGCCCGATCGCCAGCCGGTCGTCGCCGAACCGCCCGGCCAGCCCGAGGGCCTCGTACTCGTCGAGCTGCGACGAGATCGGCATGAGCGTCATGCGGACGCCGAGCAGGCCTCGCCTGCGTGCCGTGCGGTAGCCATCCAGCTCGCGACGGGTGACCTGGGCGTCGACGACCGACGTGATGCCGGCGGCGAGCGCGGCCCGGCTGCCGCGATCGATGTCGCCCACGATCTCCTCGAGCGGCGCATCGTCATGGAACCCCGGGCCGTGGTGCCCGATGTCGACCGCCGGCGGGACGACGAGCTGCTGGGCGGCGTCGAGGCAGTAGCCCGTCAGCCGGCCTCGCTCGTCGCGGACGAGGCGGCCGCCCTCCGGATCGCGGCGTCGTCGCCCAGGCCCCGCTGCTCGAGCCCGAGGCTGTTGGCCAGGGCGTGATGGCCGCTCATGTGCTGGACGAGCACCGGATGGACCCGCGTCGCCTCGTCGAGGTCCCAGCGCGTCGGCAGCCGGCCGTCGCCGAACATCTCCGGGTTCATCCCGACCGCGCGGATCCACTGGCCGTCGGGTGTCCGCTCGGCGGCCGCTTCGATCCGGCCGACGAGGTCCGCGATCGACGCGACGCCCGGATAGCGCACGTCGACGGCGGCGAGCTCGGCACCGGTGAAGGCCAGGTGGTGATGGGCATCGACGAAGCCGGGCAGGATCGACCGGCCGGCGACGTCGATCCGCAGGCTGTCCGCCGGGGCGGCGGCGAGCGACGGCGTGGTCGTCCCCGACGGCCACGATCCGGTCGCCCGACGATCGCGACCCCGCCCGTGAACGGCTGACTCGCCGGGACGAGCCGTGAACACCCGTCCGTTGACGAGAACCAGCCCGCGCATCGCGCTCATCTTCGCCCTCGCTCGATGCGAATCGCGTCCATTGTTCCCGCTTCCACCGCGGATTACGATGCACCGGTCCTGATGGAGGGCTCGCCAAGGCACCCGGGCGGGGGGCTCGCGGCTGCCGACAAGGAGGACCGAGCATGCGTCGCTGGACCACGATCGTCGCGTTCTTCGGAGTCGTCGCACTCGTCGGCGGCTGTTCGGGAGGAGGTGGCGCGACGGCGGCGCCCGCGGCATCGGTGCCCGCGGCGTCGGCCCCGGCCGCGTCGGCCGCCGCGAGCGAGCCGGCAGCGCGCCGGCCGAGCGCCGCGGCCAGCGCGGCGGCCGACTCCGCGGCCTGCAACCCGCCGCGCCAGGACGGCGTGACCCTGTCCTTCACCTCGTTCGGCGGCGTCTACCAGGAGGCCCAGCGCAAGGCGTGGCTCGAGCCGTACACCGAGCTGACCGGCGTGCAGTTCACCGAGGACGAGAACTCGTCCAACGCGACCATCAAGGCGCAGGTCGAGTCCGGCCAGGTGACGTGGGACGTCGTCGACGTCGGCAACGACTTCGGCCTCGAGGCGAACAAGGACCTGCTCGAGCCGCTGGACTACACGATCATCCCGCGCGACGAGATGAACCAGGACCTCGGCGTCAGCGACTGGCGCGTGCCGGACATCACGTACGGCGTCGTGCTCGGCTACAACACCGACGCGACGAAGGGCGCGGTCCCGGAGGGCTGGGCCGACTTCTTCGACACCACCAAGATCCCCGGCAAGCGGGGCGTCTGGGACTACTCCGAGGGCGGCATGTTCGAGTTCGCGCTGATGGCGGACGGCGTCGCCCCGGCGGACCTCTATCCGCTCGACCTCCCGCGTGCCACGGCGAAGCTCGACACGATCAAGGACGACATCGTGTTCTGGAACGTCGGGCGCCGAGTCGCAGGAGCTGATCGGCTCCGGCGAGGTCGCGATGAGCATGATCTGGAACGGCCGCGCCTGGAGCGCCAAGAACATCGACAAGAAGCCGGTCGAGATCCAGTGGAACCAGCAGATCGTCACGGCGGACTACCTGGTCGTGCCCAAGGGGTCGCCCAACAAGGACGCGGCCATGAAGTTCATCGCGTACACGGCCTGTGCGGCGAACAACGGCAAGCCGTCCGAGTACATCCCGTACGGGCCGACCAACACGAATTCCCAGGCCAATCCGACGATGGCGAACGACCTGTCGGTCTCGAACGCTGACAACGCCGGCGTACTTCGACGACGAGTACCTCGTCAACAACTTCGACGAGATCGACGCCGCCTGGCAGGAGTGGAAGGGCAACTGAGGCGTCGACCGAACCCACGCTGACGAGATGACGACCGCCGACGAGGCTCAGCGGGTCCGCACGCGGTCCCGGCCGAGCCTGGCCGGCATGCGACCCGACCGGTGGTCGCTGCTGGCGCTGCCGGCGGTCGTCTTCCTCGTCCTGTTCTTCCTGGTGCCGCTCGTCACGATGAGCGTCCGCAGCGTGACCGACCCGCCCGGCGCTGGCCTGTCGAACTACCAGCAGTTCTTCGGACAGGCGGCCTATATCCGCGTCCTGACGAACACGTTCTGGATCGCGGCGCTGGCGACGGCCGCCAGCCTCGTCATCGGCTACCCGTTCGCCTACCTGATGTCGATCGTGCCCGGCCGCTGGGCCGGCCTGCTGCTCATCGCCGTCCTGCTGCCGTTCTGGTCGAGCCTGCTGGTCCGCACCTTCGCCTGGCAGGTCCTGCTGCGCGACACCGGCGTCATCAACCGGTTCCTGCTGGACCTCGGCGTCATCTCCGAGCCGCTCACGCTGATCCGCACCACGGGCGGCGTGATCATCGGGATGTCGCACATCCTGCTGCCGTTCATGGTGCTCCCGATCTACGCGGTGATGCGGCGGATCGACCCGGAGTTCGGGCGGGCCGCGGCCAACCTCGGGGCGTCGCCGACGGCGGCGTTCCTGCGGGTGTTCGTGCCGCTCAGCCTGCCCGGCGTGCTGGCCGGCTGCCTGCTGGTGTTCGTCCTCGCGCTCGGCTTCTACATCACGCCGGCGCTGCTGGGCGGGCTCAAGGACCAGATGATCAGCCAGATGATCGTCCAGCAGATCCAGCAGCGACTCGACTGGGGCTTCGGGACGGCGATGAGCGTGCTCCTGGTCGCCATCACGCTGGTCATCCTGCTCATCGCGTCCCGGGCGATCCGCCTGCGCGACGTGTTCGGCAGCGTCGTCGAGGACTAGGCGATGAGCGACTCCTGGCGGCAGCCGCGCCGGATCCTCATGGCGGCGCTGGGGGCGCTGACCGTGCTCTACCTCCTGGCGCCGACCCTGGTGATCGTCCCGATGAGCTTCACCGAGGCGCGGATCCTGAGCTTCCCGCCCCAGGGCTTCACCCTGCAGTGGTACGAGAAGATGGTCACCGACCGGCAGTGGTCGACCGGGATCGTCAACAGCCTGGAGGTCGCGGTCCTCACGACGGTGCTGGCCACCGTGCTCGGGACGCTCGCCGCGCTCGGGCTGAGCCGCGGCCGGTTCGCCGGCCGGTCGCTGGTCAATGCCCTGGTGCTGTCCCCGCTGATCGTGCCGGTCGTCGTGATCGCCATCGGGATGTTCGGGCTGTTCGTGCAATGGCGCCTGGCCGGCTCGCTGGTGGGGCTCGTCCTCGCCCACACCGCCCTCGCGCTGCCGTTCGTCGTGGTCGCGGTCAGCGCGTCGCTGCGGACGATGGACCGCAACCTCGAGCTGGCGGCCGCGAACCTGGGTGCGAACCCGCGCCGGAGCTTCTTCAACATCACGTTCCCGATCATCCTGCCGGGCGTCGTGACCGGCGCGATCTTCGCCTTCATCACCTCCTGGGACGAGGTCGTGGTCGCGATCTTCATGACGTCCGCCCGGTTCCGGACCCTGCCGGTCGAGATGTGGGAGCAGGTCCGCCAGGCGGTCGATCCGACGGTGGCCGCCGTGTCGACGACGCTGCTCGTCGTGACCACGGTGCTGCTGGTCATGCTGCTCGTCGTCCGGCGCCAGGCGCCAGCCCAATGACCGCCACAGCGGAAGCCGCCGTCGGCGATCGACCCGCCCTCGTCCTGCGCGACCTGCGCAAGTCGTTCGGGAGCGCCGTCGCCGTCGACGGCGTGGACCTCGAGGTGCGCCGGGGGGAGTTCGTGACGCTGCTCGGCCCGTCGGGCTCCGGCAAGACGACGACGCTGCGGATGATCGCCGGCTTCATGAGCCCGACCGGCGGCACGATCGAGATCGATGGCGAGGACATGACGCGGGTGCCGCCGTACCGGCGCGACGTCGGCATGGTGTTCCAGAACTACGCCCTGTTCCCGCACATGACGGCCGCCCAGAACGTGGCCTTCCCGCTGCGCATGCGGAAACAGCCCCGGCCAGAGATCGAACGTCGGGTCGGCGACGCGCTCGACCTCGTCAAGCTCCGTCACCTTGGCGATCGCTACCCGCGTCAGCTGTCAGGCGGCCAGCAGCAGCGCATCGCCCTCGCCCGGGCGGTGGTGTTCGAGCCGCGGCTGCTGCTGATGGACGAGCCGCTTGGCGCCCTGGATCGCAAGCTCCGCGAGGCGCTCCAGCTCGAGATCATCCGGGTCAGCCGCGAGCTCGGCGCGACGGTGCTCTACGTGACCCACGACCAGGAGGAAGCGCTGGTCATGAGCGACCGGATCGCGATCTTCAGCGAGGGGCGGATCGAACAGGTCGGCAGCGGCGAGGACCTCTACGACCGCCCGGTCTCGCTGTTCGTCGCCGACTTCATCGGCGAGTCCAACATCCTTCGCGGGCGCTACGAGGCCGACGGCGCGGACGGCGGCTGGATGACCGGGGGATCGACCCGCTGGCGAGTCGGTCCGGCTGCGGTCGCCCAGGCGTCGCTCGAGGCCGGAGCGGCGGCGGCCATCGTCATCCGCCCGGAGCGGACGCGGATCGTGGGCGCCTCGGGACCCGTGGCGCCGGGCGCAAACGCGATCGACGCGACGGTCGGGGAGGTGCTGAACCTCGGGCCCGACACCAAGTACGAGCTGACGCTCGAGGGCGGCCAGCGGGTCGCGGTTCGCGAGCCGCGCGAACGAGGCGGACGGGAGCTCCAGCGCGGCGACAGCGTCCGGTTGACGTGGGCGATCGAGGACGGGCTGCTGGTCGAAGATCGCGGAGGAGGCGTCCCGTAGGGCTCGAGCCCGGTCCGGCTCAGCCGGTCTCCGCGAGGCGGCGTCCGATGTGGGCCAGGGCCCGGGTGACCTCGTCGTAGCGTTCGGGCGGGATCGCCAGAACCTGCGGCTCGTTCGTGGCGCTCTCGGGGACGATCACGAGCGTGGCCGGGCGGGTGCGCTCGACGTCGAACTGGATTCGCCGCAGGCCGTCGTACCCGATGTCGAGGACGACCCGGTCGTCGGTCGTGACGGCGAGCCGGCGATCGGTCACCAGCAGCTTGGCTCCTTCGGTCTCCGCGAGGACCTGCACGCTCTCCCCCTCGACCAGGAGGCGAAGGGCGGGATGGTCGGCTCGGTCACCCGCTCGCGGGTCCATGTCGGCTCCTTTCGTGGGGCATTCGCGGTGAGCGTAGACAGCCCGACGTTACGAACGGATCACGTCGGGCACAAGGGCCATCGCAGCGCGAATGAACTCGCGCGGAACCGGCCCGGAGGAGCCGGCGTCAGGAGACGGGCGATCAGCGATCCGCTATCGTCTCGCGCCGTAGCCGCCCGGCTCGCGCTCCATCCGCTCTCAGGGGACCACCGCAGCATGCGCCATCTCTCGATCGCCCTGGCCATCGGCGCCATCGCCGTCATCACCGCCGCGTGCTCCGCGACCGGCGGCGCCTCGGGAGCGCCTGCCGGCGGGACCGGCGGCACGATCGAGGGCGTCAACTGGCGCCTGACCCAGCTGCCGTCGGGGGACTCGCTGGCCGATGTCCCGCAGGGCGTCGTCGCGGATGCGCGGTTCGCCGTGGGCCGGGTGACCGGATCGGGCGGCTGCAACAGCTTCACCGGGCCGGCGATCGTCTCGGGCGCGTCGATCAAGATCGGGCCGCTGGCGAGCACCGAGATGGCCTGCGACGGCGCGGGCGGGGACGTCGAGAAGGTGTACCTCGCCAACCTGGTGGCGGCCGCTTCCTACACGGCGACGGCGGATGCCCTGACGATATTCGACGCCGGCGGCACCGAGATCCTGGTCTACGCGGCCGGTCCGGCGAACCCGCTCGTGGGCGACTGGAACGTGACCGGCTACAACAACGGCAACGAGGCGGTCGTCTCGCCGACCGTCGGGACCGAGCTGACCGCGACCTTCACCGAGGACCAGGTCTCGGGGTCCGCCGGCTGCAACCAGTACAACGGCGCCTACACCCTCGACGGGGACACGATCACGATCGGCCCCCTCGCCACCACCCGCATGGCGTGCGAGCAGGGCGTGATGGACCAGGAGGCCGCGTTCCTCGCCGCCCTCCAGACGCCCGACCTGGGCGTCGAGGTGAACGGCGCGACCGTGACCCTCCGCGATGCGTCCGGCGCGACGCAGGTGACGTTCGGGCCCAAATAGGACGGTCCACCCCGCCCCGCGGGCCATATCCTTCGCGAGAGGCGCAGCGCGAGGGAGAGGGCTGATGACGGACCAGCAGGGGGCGACCGGGACTGCCCCGACGACGGACCGACGGGTCGATCCGGCCGGCGCGAAGCGGTGGACCGCGACGGGCCGCGTCCGCAGCCTCACCGTGGGGCTGGCGTACCTGTTCACGCTGCTGAGCCTGGTGCTCGCGACGACGACCTGGTGGCTGCACGACACGGTCCTCGACACCGACCGCTTCGTGGCGCTGACCGCACCGCTCGTCGACGATCCGACGGTCCAGGAGCAGCTGGTCACCGTCACCACGCGCCCAGCTCAACGAGGCGCTCGACGCTCGGCCCGTTCGCGAGCATACGTCGTCACCGGGATCTCGCGCGAGGTCTACGCGAGCGACGCGTTCGCCGACGTCTGGGCGGCCGCGATGCGCCAGGTGCACACGCGGGTCGTCGCCCTCCTGGAGGGCGACTCCGCCAACGTCCAGCTCTCCGACGGCCAGATCGTGCTCAACCTGTTCCCGCTTGTACCAACGGGTCGCCGAGCGTGTGAACGGCCTCAACTTCGAGATCGCGCGACCGGGCGCTCCAGGTGCCCGACGCTCACCAACCCCGAGGATCCCGACGCCAGCCGCGCGGAGCTGAGCGCGGCGCTCGGCCGCACGCTCTCGCCCACGTTCGGAACGGTGCCGATCGCCGACGCGACGAAGCTCGAGACCGCGCAGACGCTACATCTCGCTGTTCGACGCCCTCGTGGTCGTCCTGTTCATCGCGACCGTGCTGTTCGCGCTGCTGACGCTGGCCCTGTCCCGGCGGCGGCTGCCGATGGTGGCCCTGCTGGGCATCGGCGGCCTGGTGGCCCTGCTCGCGGCCCGGCTCATCGTGAACTCCGCCGCCGACGGGATCAGCGAGGCCATCGCGACGGGCGGTCCGGGGGCGATCATCGGCGGCCAGATCGTGCTCGACATCGGCCGAGTCCTACCGCGAGTTCGCGCGGATCGTGCTGCTGATCGCCCTGATCGCGGCCGTGGCCGCGACCGCCGCGGCGTGGCTCATCGAGCGGGCTGCGCGCCGGGATGCCCCGGCCGCTGCATCGGCAAAGGTCGTCGACGGCTGGTTCCTCGCCTTCGTCGGCATGGCCGTCGCCCTCGTCGCCCTGCTCGCGTTCGGCCTCACCACCACGACGCTGGCGCTGGTGGGGATCGCCCTGGCGATCTGGCTGGTGGTCGTCCTGGTGTGGCGACGGTCGCTCGGCAGCCTCTCGCCCGCCTGACGGGGTCGGCCGACCGTCAGGCCTCCATCCGGAGCTCTTCGAGGTCGAGCTCCCGCTCCAGCTCGCGCAGCGTCGTGTCGTTGATCTCGCCGGCGTCGCGAAGCGCGATGATCGCGTTCCGCTGCGAGCCGATGACGCTCAGCTGGATCTCCTGGTGCGCCAGGTGCTCGCTCCTGCGCTCGTCGGTCTCGGCCGGGTCCTCGGACGCGAGGTGCTGCTCTCGATCGTGCAGGCCCGACTCGAGCCGCTCGAGCAGCGGCTCGTGGTCCGGCCAGCGGTTCCGGGCCAGGCGAACGGCACCGAGGCCCGCGGCGTACATCGTGGCCCGGGCGAACTGGGCCTCCTCGACCTCGCCGTCGGCGCCGTCCCAGCGGGCCCAGCGCACCACCAACGGCAGCGTCAGGCCCTGGCCGACCAGCGTGGCCAGGATCACGGCGAAGGTCAGGAGCAGGATCAGGTTGCGCTCCGGGAAGTCGAGCGGCAGGGACAGCGCAGCCGCCAGCGAGACGGCGCCCCGCAGCCCCGACCAGCCGACCAGGAACGTCAGCCGCCAGGCCAGCCTCGGGTCGCGCTCGGCGATCCGGCGGCGCGGCGAGCCCGGCAGGAGGCTCGAGAGGAAGACCCAGATGAAGCGGGTCACGATGACGACCGCGCAGACGAGGACCGCGAGGCCGAGGAACTCCAGCGGCGCCAGCGCGCTCTCGCCGCGGAGGATGTCGGGCAGGGCCAGCCCGAGCAGGATGAACACGAGCCCGTTCAGCACGAACCCGACCATCTTCCAGCTCGTCAGCCACAGGACCCGGCTGCTGGGCGAGAGCATCGTGCCCAGGCGGCGGCCGATGACCAGCCCCGCGGTGACGACCGCCAGCACGCCCGAGAGGTGGAAGTACTCGGCGGGCAGGAACGCGGCGTACGGGATCAGCAGCGACACCACGACCTCGACGGGCGGGTCGTCGAGCCACTTCACGATCTCGGCCATGACCCGGCCCACCGCGTACCCGATGACGATGCCGCCGATCGCCGCGATCACGAAGTTGCCGAGCGCCGTCGACAGCACGAACGTGCCGCTGATGACCGCGAGGACCGCCGCGCGGTAGGCGATCAGCGCGGTGGCGTCGTTGAACAGCGACTCGCCCTCGATCAGGGTCGTCACGATCCGGGGGACGCCCAGCCGGCGGAAGACGCTGGTCGCGGCGATCGCGTCGGTCGGGGCGACGACGGCGCCGAGCGCGAAGGCCGCCGCCCACCCGAGCCCCGGCACCAGGGCCTGGGCGACGGCCGCGACGACCACCGTCGTCATGATCACGAGGCCGACGGACAGCCGGGCGATCGGCCACACGTTGGCCCGCAGGTCGCGCAACGGCGTCCCGAACGCGGCCTCGAACAGCAGCGGGGGAAGGAACACGACCAGGACCAGGTCCGGCTCGAGGGTGATGTGGGGGATGAACGGGATCAGGCCCAGCGCGACGCCGCCGAGGACGAACAGGGCGGGGTAGGGCAGGCCCAGCCGGCGGGCGACCTCGAACAGCACCGCGATGACGATGAGCTCGATGAGGAGCGCGCCGAGGACCTCCATCAGCCGCGGAGGCGCTCCCCGTCCGGGTCGACGAACGGGCGCTCCCGGACGACGCACGGGACGAGCTCTCCCCGGACCTCCACCTGCCAGTCGCCGTCGAGGGGGCCGTGGACCCAGGCCAGGGCGGCCGACCCGCCGAGGGTCGGGGCGATCGACGCGCTGGACACGTGGCCCACGCGCTCCGCACCGCGAAGCATCGATTCGCCGTGCCACAGGACGGCGTCGGGGGCATGGACGGAGACCAGCCGGCGATCCGGCTCGCCGGCCTCTCGGAGGCGCTCCAGCGCGTCGCGGCCCACGTAGTCGGGCCCCTTGCGGCGCGAGACGGTGAACCCGAGCCCCGCGGCGAACGGGTCGTCGAGCGGCCCCAGGTCGTGACCCCAGGCGCGGAAGCCGCGCTCGAGGCGGGCGGCCTCGAAGGCGAACGCGCCCGCCGGCCGAAGCCCGGCGTCGGCTCCGGCGGCCACGACGTGCGCGTACAGGTCGGCGGCGAGCTCGGTCGGCACGAGCAGCTCCCAGCCGAGCTCGCCCGTGAACGAGACGCGGAACGCCCAGCCGGACGCCCGGCCGACCTCGATCGGCTTCGCCCGCAGGAACGGCCAGGCCGCGGTCGACAGGTCCGCATCGGTGAGGCGCGCCAGGACCTCGCGCGATCGAGGCCCCGCGACATGAAGCGTCGCGTAGGCAGACGTGACGTCGGTCACGACCGCGTCGGCCGGCAGCCCGTTGCGCAGGAGGGCCAGCGTGCGCCGCTGGCTCAGCGTCGGCGCCAGGACGAGGAACGAGGTCTCGCCCAGGCGCGTGATCGTCGGGTCCATCTCGATCCCGCCACGCTCGTTGGCGAGGACGGTGTAGACGACCCGGCCGACGTCGACGTCGAGGTCGGACGTCGCGAGGCGCTGGAGGCCGGCGACGCTGCCCGGGCCCTGGACGAGGAACTTCGAGTAGGTCGTCAGGTCGTACAGGGCGACGCCGGTGCGGGTCGCGCCGACCTCCGCCCGGACGGCGTCGAACCACGACGGGGCGACGTAGTCGTAGCGGATCGGCGGCTCGAGGACGCCCGGCTCGAACCACAGCGGGCGCTCCCAGCCGGCCGCCTGCCCGAACGCCGCGCCGGCCGCCCGGTGCTCGGCGTGGAGCGGCAGCCGGCGCAGGCCGCGCGCGGTCGTCGGCTGCTTCGCCGGCCAGTGCATGTCGTACAGGCTGCCCAGCGACTCGACCGTCCGCTCCTCCAGCCACCGCCGCTGCGTGGCCCACGAACCCGTGCGCGCGACGTCGACCTCGACGAGGTCCATCGTCGGGTGACCGGCGAGGATCCACTCGGCGGCCGCCCGGCCGACGCCCGGCCCGAAGATGATCCCCTGGGAGTTGAGGCCCGCCGCGACGAACAGCCCCGGGACCTCCGGGACGAGGCCGAGCTGCAGGTTGCCGTCGGGGGTGAAGGACTCCGGCGCGCGGAGGAAGTGCCCGAACCCGAGCGAGTCGAGGCCGGGGATCCGCCGGCGCGCCTGGGCGAGCACCGGCGCCAGGTGGTCCCAGTCCGGCCCGAGCTCCACGAACCCCGTCACCGGGACGCGTGCCGGCGGCAGCGGCCGCCCGTTCGGCTCGAACGCGCCGATGACCAGCCGGCCGCGGTAGTGACGGACATACAGGAACCCGTCGAGGTCGCGGACGAACGGCTTCGTCTCGGACGCGAGGTCGGTCTCGTCGGTCATCACCCACACGTGCTCGGCCGGGAAGAGCGCCACGTCGGCCCCGGCGAGCCGCGCCAGCTCCGAGGTCCAGAGGCCGCTCGCGAGGACCACCGTGTCCGCCTCGATCTCGCCGCGCGAGGTGACGAGACCGGTGACCGAGCGGCCGTCGGCACCGCGGCAGAACCCGCTGACGGTGGTCTCGGGCACGTAGCGGACGCCGCGATCCACCGCCGCCTTGGCGAACGCGAGCGCGGCGGACCCGGGGTTGACCGTGCCGTCGTTGGGGAAGTGGACGCCGCCGACCAGGTCGTCGACGGCCATCCCGGGCCACAGCTCGCGCACCCGATCCGGCCCGACGGTCTCGACCTCGATCCCGAAGTCGCGCGCGATCCCGGCCCCGTGCAGGAGCTCGTCCATCCGCGCGCGGGTCCGCGCGAGGCTGATCGAGCCGTGCCGGCGGAGCCCGGTCTGGACGCCGCTCTCCGCCCCGATGCGCGCGTAGGCGTCGGCGTTGCCCACGGCCAGGGCGGTCAGCGCGTGGGTGCCGCGGGCCTGCGAGACGAGGCCGGCCGCGTGCCAGGTCGTGCCGTTGGTGAGCCGGCCGCGCTCGACGAGGACGACGTCTCGTTCACCCGCGGCGGCCAGGTGGTAGGCGATGGACGCGCCGATGATCCCGCCGCCCACGATCGCGATCCGCGCGCGGCCGGGCAGGTCGGCGGCCGGCAGCGTCGCGGCGACGTCGAGGTCGCGGTTGGCGAGGTGCTCCGGTGCGGTCATCGGCGGGAGGTCGGGCAGGTCGGTCACGACCCGATGATGACGCCACTGGGCTGCCCGGGGCCAGTCCGGCGCGAGCGATGGGCCGACCTACTCGTCGGGCTTCGTCCCGCGCCAGCCCTGGTTCGAGAAGGTCGGGATGAAGCGGTATCCCTTGCCGGGGACGGTCGCGATGAACCGCGGCCGGCGATAGTCGTTCTGGAGCTTGATCCGCAGGCTCCGGATGTGGCGGTCGACGATGTTGCTCTCGGCGAGGAAGTCGGGGCCCCAGACGCCGTCCAGGATCTCCTCGCGCGTCACCGTCCGGCCGGCTCGGCTCGCGAGCACGTACAGCAGGCTCTGCTCGATGCTGGTGAGGTGGACCACCGAGTTCCCGGTGCGGACCTCGCGGTGGAGGATGTCGATCTCCATCTCGCCGAGGATGATCGTCGAAACGATCGGCCGGTCCTTCACCGAGGATCGCCGGGTGATGACGATCGAGCGGGCGAGGAGCTCCTCGGGCGAGAACGGGATCGTGAGGATGTCGTCGACCCCGAGATCGAAGGCGCGGAGCTTCGTCGCGAGATCGCCGCGACGCGTCAGCCCCAGGATCGGCGTCGCGCTCGGTCGCAGGGTGTTCGATGCACCCAGGCGCTGCAGAACCTGTTCGGAGTCCTCGTGGTCCATGTCGAGCACCGCGATGTCCGGCGCCCACGAGTCGAGGATCCGCATGGCCTCCGCGAGGTCGGCGGCGGACTGCACGACGAAGAGCCCGTGGTTCAGGGTCAGCTCGATCAGGTCGACGAGCAGCGGCCCATCGTTGAGAACGAGGGCCCGACGCGCGTCGGGGATCCCAACCGGAGGTTCAATCTTCAGCGTGCAACCCTCCCAAGGCGTCCCCCGGACTGGGCGTGTGCGCGGCGATTCTAGCCCGTCGGTCCAGCTCGATCAGCCACCCGCGCCACCTCCCGGCGTGTCAACGGGATGCCAAGGAACCGCCGGATGACGAACCGTAATGACGGGCAGTCGCGGTGTCGGAAACTGGTCGGCGTCGACGCCTGTGACCGGCGACGGACGTGGGGTCTACCACCCCGTCGATGGGAGCGGGCGACATGGGTCGCGGCTGCCGAGTCGACCGGCGAGTCCGTCGGATCCGAGCTGGAGCCGCAGCACGCCGCGACTCCCAGGGCGTGATCCCGTCGCACGGTGATGGTCGGGTGGGGGTTCCGGCTTCGGGGTCCGAGACGACCCGACCATCAGGGGCCCTGCGGCGGGATCTCGCCGCGTCTGGCTCAGGTGCGGGGTCCCGGCCCCGGCGGTTCCCCACCGAACACGAAGCGCCGGGTGAACGCGTTGCGGAACGTCCCCCGGGGGTCGAGGCGGGTCGCGAGGTCCGCGAACGCGTGCATCCGCTCGTAACGCGAGCGGACGACGTCCGGAGCCATCGTGAACAGCTTGGCCCAGTGCGGCCGGGGCTCGAATGGCTCGAGGGCCGCCTCGACGCCGGGCAGGATCGCGCGGACCGCCGGCCAGTCCGGCCGCCAGGTGAAGTGGAAGGCAACCGAGTCACGTCGGAACGCGGGACTGAGCCAGAGGTCGTCGGCGGCGATCGTCCGGATCTCGCTCACGAACACGAGCGGGGCGAGCCGGTCCCGGAACGTGTCGAGCGCCGCGAACGCCGCGACCGCGTGCTCGCGAGGCACGAAGAACTCACTCTGGAGCTCGTCGCCGTGGCTCGGGGTGTGGTCGAGCCGGAAGTGCGGGAGCCGGTCCAGCCAGGGACCGGGCACGCCGAGCTGCTCGGTGCAGGCGTCGGGCGACAGGTCCCGCAGCGGGTGGCGCGGGACGGTGGCGGATCGCGCCCCGAACAGTTCGGGGTCCGTCTGACCGCGCGCCATCGCCGCGGACGCGCCGCTTGCGCCAGACCTGGTCGACGACCGGGCCGCGCCACTGCGTGAACAGGCTGACGCTGTCACCCGACGCCGTCAGCTCGTCGAAGTGCTCGCGGAGGGACGCGATCGGCAGGTCCTCGTAGACGTCCTGGCGCACGCGATACGTGGGCTCGACGATCAGCGTCAGCCGGGTCACGGGCCCGAGGGCGCCCAGCGAGACCACCGACCCCGCGAACGCGTCGCCGTCTGCCGCCCGGCTCAGGGTGATGAGCTCACCGTCGGCGCGGACCAGCTCCATCGCCACGACGGCCGTGGACAGGGTCCCGAGGCGGTTGCCGGAGCCGTGGGTGGCGGTCGCGCAGGCGCCGGCGACCGAGATGTGCGGGAGCGACGCCAGGTTGTGGAGGGCGAGGCCCGCCGACTCGAGCGCGGGTCCCAGCTCGCCGTACCGGATGCCGCCGTCGACCGTGACGGTCCCGCGCGCCCGATCGATCTCGACGACCCGCGGCAGCCGGTCGAGCGACAGGTGGTCGCCGGTCGTGTCGGCCAGGTCGTTGAAGGCGTGGCGCGACCCGAGGACGCGCATCGAGGTCGACGAGCGGACCGCCGTCTGCACGGCCTCGACCGACTCGGGCTCGAGGACCCGCCGGGCGCGATACGCCTGGTTGCCCGCCCAGTTCCGCCTCGAGCCTGTCATGGCCTCCGATGTGGCCGGATCGCGGGCTGGACGCGTCCCCCTGCGGTGATCGAGGTGGCCGCTAGACGCGCCTAGCGGCCCGCGGGGACGGGGATCCCGAGCTCCCGGGCGGCGCTGATCCGTCGCTCGGCCATTCGGGTGCCCAGGTCCTCGAGCTCGTCGCGATCGAACACCTGGCGGGCCTGCTTGAACATGTCGCCCTCCTCTTCCTCCATGTGGTGCTCGACGTTCTCCTGCATCACCTTCGCCTTCGCGCCCCACGACTCGTCGTCGACGTCGAGGCTCTCGAGCTCGCCCATCAGGAGGTCCACCACGTGGTGCTCCTCATAGCCCTCGAGGACGATGTCCTTCGCCTTCGGGTGCGCCTTGAGCTCGGGGTAGAAGATCTCCTCCTCGATGACCTCGTGCAGGGTCAGCTCGCCCTTGATCGTGGCGAACAGCTCCGTGCGCGTCTTGACGCCACGCGCGGTCGTGGACTCGAGCTCGGTCAGGAGCTTGCGCATCTTCGCGTGCTCGTCCTCGAGCAGGGTGATCGCGTTCATCGGTGTCCTCCGGTCGTCGGGATTGGGTGGCGATCGGAGGATCGGGCCCCGCAGGTACGCGCCCCGTCGCAGCCGGGCGGGCGACATCACACCGGCCTCGCAATCGATCCGGGCGGTCAGACCAGCTCGAAGTGCTCCACGTGCCAGCGGAGCAGGCGCTCGGGATGGCGCGTCGCCATCGGCTGCGCGACGTTGCCCCCGGTCGCGCGCTCGATGTGCGCCCACTCGCGCCACGCGGACACCGTGACGAACGCGTCCGGGCCCGCCGCGCCCAGGAACAGCGCCGCCGGCCCGTGCTCGGCCTGCGCATCGAGCTCGACGCCGTGGCGGACGTCGTCGATGTACGGCTCGAGCTCGCCGGGCCGGACGTCGCCACGCAGGACGCGCAGGATCCTGGGCGGCTCGCCGGCGGGGTGCCAGTCCACGCGCAGCTCGAGGATGTCGAGGACCTGGTCGGTGGTCGCGTCGAGGTGCTCCGGGATGGAACACGCCGAGCTCCTCGCCGATCGCGTCGACCATCGCACCGCGCGAGGTCCAGACGGTGGCGACGATCCGGGGGCCCTCGTCGTCGGGCCCCTGGCGGCCGACGTAGCAGTCGACGATCCCGGCCCGGCTCATGAGGTCGGGGACGAACACCGTGCGCAGGGTGTCGTCGAACCCACGGCGAGCGGCGCGGAACGAGAACACTCGGATGACGGGCACGCCCACCTCACGCAACCCCCGGCCCCCCGAGTCTGACAGATCGACCGGGGGCTCGCCGACGGCGCGCTCGGCTCGAGGACGCATCCCTCACGTCGCCACCGAGATATCTAGACATGACCGACGATTTCGGCCGATACTCCATCGCTATGACCGCAGAGATGGAATTGCCGGCGCGCGTTCGCGTCGGCCAGGCCGCCGAGATGCTCGGCGTGTCCGTGGAGACGCTCCGTCGCTGGGAGGGCGAGGGGCGGATCACGATGGCGCGCTCGGAGGGGGGCCAGCGGCTGGTCGACGTCGACGACGTCGCCCGCCTGCTCGCTGAACGCCGCAAGGCCGCCACGGACCGGCCGATCGTCGCCCAGTCGGCGCGCAACCGGTTCACCGGGATCGTCACCCGGATCGAGGCCGACCGGGTCGCCGCGGTCGTCGAGGTGCTCGCCGGCCCGCACCGGCTCGTGAGCCTGATGACCGCCGAGGCCGTGGAGGACCTCGACCTCAAGGTCGGCGACGAGGCCGTGTGCGTCGTGAAGGCCACCAACGTGATCGTCGAGATCCCGTCCTCGAGGGAGTCCCGAACGTGAGCCATCGTCGCCTCGCGTGGCCGGCCGTCGCCGTCCTCGCGGCCATGCTCGTCGCCGCCTGTTCGAGCGGCGGTCGGAGCGACGACCGCCCCGTCGGCGGCCGCCCCGTCGGTCGCGGCCTCGGCCGCCGGGGGTGGCGGCGGCGAGCTCACGATCTTCGGCGCGGCCTCGTTGAAGGGCGTCCTCGACAAGGCGACGACCGAGTACGAGGCGGCCAACCCGGGGACGACGCTCACGATCTCGACGGACTCGTCGTCGGCGCTCGAGACCCAGATCGAGCAGGGCGCGCCGGCCGACGTGTTCCTGTCCGCCGACACGGCCAACCCGCAGAAGCTCGCGGACGGCGGGTTCGCGAGCGGCGACCCGGTCGTGTTCGCGCGGCAACGAGCTCACGGTGATCACGCCCACCGACAACCCGGGCGGCGTCTCGACGCCGGCGGACCTCGCCAAGTCCGGCCTGAAGGTGATCGCCGCCGGCGACGAGGTGCCGATCACGAAGTACGCGACCCAGCTGGTCGCCAACCTCGCCAAGGAGGCCGGCTACCCGGCGAACTTCGTCGATGCCTACAACGCGAACGTCGTCTCGAAGGAGGACAACGTCAAGGCCGTCGTGGCCAAGGTCGAGCTCGGTGAAGGCGACGCCGGCATCGTCTATGTCACCGACGCCGCCGCATCCGACAAGGTCAAGACCGTCGAGGTGCCGGAGTCGGCCAACGTCCCGGCGACCTACGCCGGCGTCGCGGTCAAGGCGTCCTCGAACCAGGACGCCGCCTCGAAGTTCCTGACCTGGTTCGCCGGTCCCGACGGCCAGGCGATCCTGTCGAGCTTCGGCTTCCTGCCGCCGCCGGCGTCATGACAGAGGGGTTCGGCGCAGGCAGCCACGCGCTCGCGTCGGGCCCCACGGATGGGGCGAGCAGGGCCCCGCGACGTCGCCGGGCATCCTCGGGGGAGGTGTCCCTTCGGCTGATCGCGGGCCTGCTCGCCCTGTTCCTCGGCCTCCCGGTCGCCGTCCTCGTCGTCCGGTCGATCGCCTCGGGCGCGCTGGCCACGGCGATCACGACGCCGGTCGTCCTCGATGCGCTCAGCCTGAGCCTGACGACGACGGCGGTCAGCCTGGTCATCACGATCGTGTTCGGCCTGCCGCTCGCGTTCGTGCTGGCGCGGCGCCGGTTCCGCGGCTCGTGGCTGCTCGAAGCCGTCGTCGACCTGCCGATCGTCCTGCCGCCCGCGGTGGCCGGCCTCGGTCTCCTCCTCGTGTTCGGCCGCCGCGGGTTGCTGGGTGCGCCGCTGGACGCCATCGGGATCTCGATCCCGTTCACCACCTTCGCCGTCGTGCTCGCCCAGGTCTTCGTGGCGGCGCCGTTCTTCATCCGCTCGGCACGCACCGGGCTCTCGAGCGTGGACAAGGACCTCGAGGACGCGGCCCGGGCCGACGGCGCGTCCGAGCGCTACCTGTTCCGGACGATCACGCTGCCGCTCGCCCGCGCGGCTCTCGCCGCCGGCCTGGTGATGACCTGGGCGCGCGCGCTGGGCGAGTTCGGCGCCACGATCATGTTCGCGGGCAACATCGAGGGGCGGACGCAGACGCTGCCCCTGGTCGTCTACTCGGAGTTCCAGGCGGGCAGCCTCGACGCCTCGATCGCGGCCGCCGCCATCCTGGTGCTGGCCGCGTTCGGCGTGCTCGTCGCCGTCCGCGTGCTCCACTGGGGCCGGGTGCTCGACAGCCGCGGCCTCGACTGAGGACAATCGCGGGGACGCGGAGGCGGCCGGGATGGGTACCTGCCGCCCGCGGCGACGCGGAGTCGGCGGGATGGGACCGGCCGTGCGACGGCACAATCGAGGCCCGCACAGGAGACCGGCCATGTCCGACGATCCCCGATCCGACCTCAAGGGCACGAGCTACGAGCTGTTCGTGCTCCTGCTGTCGCTGCTCGCGTTCGCCAACCTGGTCATCGTGCTCGTCGCGGGCGTGGCGTCCGTCGCGGGCGAGGTCGCGATCCTGATCGAGATCGCGATCACGCCGGTCTTCCTGTTCGACTTCCTGTACCGGCTGGCGACCTCGCCGTCGCGCCGAGGCTACGTGGTCCGGCGTTGGGGCTGGGCCGACCTGATCGCCGTCGTCCCGCTGCTGCGCGTGTTCCGGCTGGCGCGCGTCGTGAGCACCGTCCGCGAGGCGCGCGCCGGTGGGCATGGAGCGGATCGCCGACGACCTCTACGTCAGCCGCGCGTCGGCGACGTTCCTGCTGACGGTGTTCGCGGTGGTCGTCGTGGTCGAGTTCGCGGGGATCGCCGAGTTCTACGTGGAGCAGGGCGTGGCCGGCGCCAACATCGTGTCCGCGGGGGACTCGATCTGGTGGGGCCTGGTCACGATCACGACGGTCGGCTACGGCGACCAGTACCCGGTCGGCAGCGCGGGCGCATCGTCGGGGCGTTCCTCCTGTTCGCGGGCATCGGCCTGTTCTCGGTGCTGACCGGCTTCATCGCCAACGTGTTCCTCGCCCCGGACCGGCCGCGCCGTCGCGCGCGGGTCGCGCCACCGAGCGCCGGCCGCCGAGCTCGCCCAGCTGACCGACCTGCTGCGCGAGCAGGAACGCCAGGCCGGCGCGATCCGCGCCAAGCTGCACGACCTCGAGCGGGCGCTGCTCGCGGCCAATCTGGTCGCCTAGGGCCCCCGACGAACGCGCGGTCGAGCCGGGCTAGCCGGCCCTCGCCGTTCGTAGGCCTCGAGCGCGACCGGTAGCGTCGGAAAGATGCGGTCATCGCCGACGAGCTCGAGCAGGCCGACCCGCTCGAGCTGCTTGCGGAGGTCCTGTTTCACGCGCGCCATCGCGAAGGTCACCCCGCGCTCGTGGAGCTCGTCGACCAGGTGGCGGAGTGCGTCCGCGGACGTGATGTCGAGCTCGACGATGGCCTCCGCGTTGAGCAGGAACCACTCGATCGGCTCGTCCTGGGCATCCACCGCGTCGAGCGCCCCCAGCCGGAAGTCCTCGGCGTTGGCGAAGCACAGCGGCGCGTCGTAGCGGAACACGACCAGCCCCGGGACCTGGTGTGCATCGGGGTAGTCCTCGATGTCGTGGAGGCCCGCCACGCCGGGCACGATCCCGAGCACCGACGCGGGCGGCCGCGGCGATCCGCACGAACAGGTCGGCCACGGACAGCCCGACGGCGATCAGGATCCCGGCCAGGACGCCGAACAGCAGCACGCCCACGATCGCGGCCAGCGCGAGGCCCAGCTCGGACATCCGGAAGTGGCCCATCCGGCGCATCGCCGCCACGTCGATCAGGCGCAGCGCCGCGAACACGACGATGCCGCCCAGCGCCGCCCGCGGGATCAGGGCGATCAGCCCGGGCGCCGAGCAGCACGACGACGACGACCGTGGCGGCCGCGATCAGCCCCGTGGCCTGGCTGTGGGCGCGGACGGCGTCGATGATCGCGGTGCGCGATCCCGAGGCGCTCAGGGCGAACCCGCTGGTCAGGCCCGGCCCCGACGTTCGCGACGCCGAGGGCGAGGAACTCGCGGTTGGCGTCGATGACCTCGCCGGTTCGCGCGGCGAACGCCCGCCCCGTGAGCGCGACGTCGGTGTAGCCGACGAAGGCGATCGCCGCGGCGGACCCGAGCAGGGCCATCGCGTCGGCCACCGAGATGGCGGGCAGCCCGACCGACGGCAGCCCGCCGGGCACCGCGCCGACGAGCGCGACGCCGTGCGCCGAGAGGTCCAGGACGTACGCGATGGCCGATGCCCCCACCACGGCGATCAGGGCGCCCGGGGCGAGCGGGACCAGGCGCGCGAGCACGAGGAGGAAGGCGGTGACGCCGAGCCCGAGCGCGACGGCCGCCGGCTCGACCTCGCCCGACAGTCCCCACAGCTCGCACGACCTTGTCGATGGTCCCGTCCGCGGTGAGGGTCACGCCGGTGATCGTGGCCAGCTGGGAGCCGATCATGATCAGCGCGACGCCGGCCATGTAGCCCACGAGGATCGGCTGCGAGAGGAGGTCGGCGAGGAAGCCGAGCCGCAGCACGAACGCGGCGATGCAGATGGCGCCGACGAGCAGGGCCAGCCCGGCCGCGAGCGCGACGTAGCGCTGCGGGTCGCCGGCGGCGAGCGGCGCCACGGCCGCGGCGACCATGACCGCCGTCGCGGACTCGGGCCCGACCGACAGCTGGCGCGACGTGCCGAGCAGCGCGTACGCGATCATCGCGACGACCGCGACCCACAGCCCGGTCACCGGCTCGACGCCCGCGAGGTCCGCGTACGCCAGGCACTGCGGGACGAGGTAGGCCGTGACCGTGATCCCGGCCAGCGCGTCGGCGCGGAACCAGCCCGCGTTGTAGCCCTTGAGCTGCGCGAGCCCGGCGGCGACGCCTGGGCGGGTCCGCGTCCGGGCGACGCTCCTCATGCCCGCGATGGTACGGGCCGCGGCGAGCGCCTAGCGGATCAGCTGGACGCCGATCGCCTCGCCGTTGTTGATGAGGCCGCTCCCCACCGGCCCCGAGGTCACGTAGCGCACGAACCAGCCGGCCATGCAGCTCGAGCTGCCGTTGCCCTCGACGATGTTCTTCATCGGCGTGCCGTAGTTGGGCGACGTGATCAGCTTGCACTTCGAGTTGTTGGAGTTGTTCTCGTACGAGAGGTAGTCGAGGAAGAACGACGCGATCCGGATGATGTGGTACTTGCCGTTGCTGCCCCCGTCGGTCGAGCAGTCGCCGTCACAGATCGGGATCAGCACGACCTTGCCGGTCAGCTTCGCGTCGATGATCCCCTGCTCGACCTTCTTCGCGCAGTCGTTGCCGTTGTCGACCGGGACGTCGACCGGGAACTTGTTGAACTGGATCGAGGACGGGTCCACGACCTCCTCGTAGCAGTTCTTGTTCGGGTCGAGGTCGAGGATCATGAACGAGCCGCCGCCGGTCTTGCACAGGGGGATCAGGTACTCCTGGCCGTCCGGATACGGCAGGCGGGTTCTTCGGCGGGTTGCTCATCCGCCAGGAGGCATCGAGGTTCTCGACGAGCTGGCCGGTGCCGTCGCAGTTCTTCATGCTGACGGGGAACACGACGGGCAGGAACTGGCCGCCCGTCAGGGCGCCGGTCACGGCCGTCGCGTCGGCCGAGGCCGTGAACTGGTTGATGCCCAGCACCCGGGCGAAGGTGGTGTCGAAGTGCAGGTCGCCCGAGGCCCGGACGCCCTGCGTGCCCTGCGGGATCGGCCCGTCGCCCACCTTCGCCGCTGCGGCCGGGCTGGTCGCGCGACGCCGGCCGGATTGAGCAGCTCGCCGGTGACGTTCGTGTAGAAGGCCCGTTGGTCGGCGAGCGCGTTCGCGGTCTTCATCGCGTCCATGGCCGCGGCCACGTCGCCGTCGGTGCGACTCGCGCCGCCGAGCCGCTCGGCGAGGACCGTGGCGCCGGCGTTCGCGATGGCGTCGACGCCGTTCTGCGCCACGCGCTGGTGGGCGTAGGCGTTGCCGCCTTCGAGCACCAGCGATACGCCGCCGATGATCGCGATCATCGCCAGCGCGGCGACGACGATGATCTGACCGCGCTCAGGGCCTGGCTGACGGCCATGGCGAGGCATCGTGGGATCCCTCCTGGTCGCGGGGCTGCGGCCGAGGAGGCTCATGGCTGCTTCGGGCAGTCCGCGGGGTTGGGAAAGTCGTCGTTCGGGCAGCGGTACTCGACGCTCAGGATCGACTGCGCCGTGAAGTCGACGCCGCCCCGGAAGATGAGTTGCCGATGAGCGGGGTGATCGGCTGGTAGGTCGCCTCGAACGAGACGACCGCGAGGCAGCCGACCGCGACCAGGTCGCAGGGGTCGGAGTAGTCGGGCGTCCCGTCGTCGGCCATCTGCCAGAAGCCGACCGACACGCTCGGATCGTTGAGCTCGACGATCGCCGTCTGCGCCTTCGCGCGCTCGATGATCGTGGCCTTGTCCTGGTTCACGATCGCCATGCGGGCGCCCTCGCGGGCCGCGTTCGTCAGGGTGTTGTAGGAGAAGACGCCCCGACCGACGTCGAACAGGGCGACCAGCATGAACAGGAAGATCGGGATCGACCAGCGCGAACTCGACGAGGGCCTGGCCGCGGCGCGCGGTGCGGCCGACGGCGGCGCCCGAGGCGGCTCACTTGTCCTTCACCTCGACGTCGCTGTCGCACGGGATCTTGAAGCTCGCCGTCTGCGACTGGACGTGGATCGTGAAGTTGCCGCCGGGTGCTCCAAGGGCGCGGGCGACGACCCCGTCAAAGCCCTTGCCGTCCCACACCGACTGGGCGCTGTTGAACTTGACGCCGTCGAGCGATGGCACCGTGCACTTGCCCGGGTTGACCGTGATGTAGCCGGGCTTGGTCGTGGTCACGGCGCCGATCGGGTCGGGGTAGGTGACGGTGAGCGAGACGGTGAACGGGCTGCCGGCCGTGCTCGCGTACGTGTGCTGCGCGGTGGGCCCCGTCGCCGTGCTGCCGTCACCGAACGTCCACGCGTAGTCCGTGCCGCCAGGCGTCGAGGTGTCGGTGAACGTGATCGGCGTCCCGCCCTCGATGACCGTGCTGCTCGCCGTGAAGTCCACCTCCGACTCCCCGATCACGACGACGTCCATCGTGGCGCCGTGCTCGACCCGAACTGGTTGCTGGCGAGCAGGGTGACGTGGAAGATCTGGCTCGGGTCCGTCGTCGTGAACGTGTGCTCGAGCGGGTCCTGCGCCGTCGGCGACCGTGCCGTCGTCGAAGTCCCACGACCACGCCGTGGGCGAGCCGCCGGACGTGTCCCGGAACTCGACGACGAACGGCGTCGTGCCGGAGATGGTGCTGGGCGTGATCACGAGGTTGGCGCTGAAGGCGGCCACAGGCCCCACGCCGCCACCCGTCGGCGGCTGCGCCCCGCCGGTGGCGACCGCGCTGAGCCCGGCCTTGACCGGGAAGTTCGACTCGGCCGAGACCTTCACGCTGCTGCCCAGGATGTTGGAGATGCCCGGGGTGATGACGCCGAAGTTGCAGCTCAGCTGGACCCGGACCAGGTCACCGAGGCTCGTGGTGTCGCCATCGCCGTCGCCGTCGAGGAAGTCCGGTGCGGGATGACCGGCTTGCCGCCGGACCGCGGGAGCGAGCAGTTCGTCGCCGCGGCGTCGCCGAGGATCTGGTTCTCGTACCGGGTCACGATCTCCGCGTCCGGCGACGGCCCCCAGGCCTCCGGATTGTTCGCCGCGTAGTTGGCGGCGATCCGGGCCATGTTCTGGAGGTTGATGTAGCCGAGGTAGATCCGGCCGAAGTCCAGCGCGATGACCGTCAGGACCAGGATCACGGGCAGCGCGAGCGCGAACTCCACGAGCGACTGGCCTCGGGAGCCGGCTCGGCGGGCGGAGCGGCGCGGAACGCGGGTGACGCGGGGGATCGCTGGGATACGCATGGGACCCGTTGCTGCGGATGAGTCGACAGCACCGTCCCCCGACGTGCTTGCACCTTGCCTTGCAATGGCGCGTGCGCGCATGGCCCAACCGGCCCCGTTCGTGGGGGCGAAGAAGTACCGGGCACGACGAGAGCCGCGATCGCTCGCGGCTCTCGTTGCGGTGCGGTGGCCCGGAGGCCTAGCGGATCATCTGGATCCCGATCGGCGTGGAGCCCGGGATGATGTCGCCACCGGGGACGATCGGTCCCGCCGTGACGTAGTTGACGAACCAGCCCTTGAGGCAGCCGAGGAACCCGGCGCCGTTGGTGACCGGCACCAGTGGGCCGACCAGGCGCGGACTTGCAGTGGTCGATGTTCGATCCCTGGACGATCACCTGATCGATGTAGAACACGCCCAGCGTGTGCACGTAGTACCAGGTGTTGTTGCCCACCGGGTCGACGCCCGGGTTGTTGCACTGGTCGGTGTTCGCCCGGGTCCTCGCGACACGCCTGGTTGTAGAGCGGGATGAGCACGGGCGTGATGCCAGTACTTCATGAGTTCGTCCTCGACCGAGTTCGGGTTGCCCGCCTGCGTCTGGAACCAGTCCGGCAGGTCGAGCGTGGTGTTGAGCGGCCCGGTGATCTCGTCGGCGAGGTTCATGCCGGGCACCAGGTCGAGCCAGCCGAACGCGCCAGACGACTCGCCGGCGCCCTTGCACAGCGGCAGGATGGCCTTCGTGCCCTCGTTCCCGTTCGCCGTGCTGCCATCAGGTCCGGGATTCGACCACCCGGCAGGTCCTCGGCACCCACGATCGGCCAGTAGCCCGAGCCGTCGCCCGGCGGCGGCGGCGCGCCGATCCACTGGCCGTTGGGCAGCAGCTCGCCCTTGCCGTTGCACTCGAACACCTTGACCGGGAACGTCAGCGGCAGCAGCGTGCAGCCGTCGTCATCGGCGACGCACTGGAGGCTCAGCGGCCCGGCGACGACTGTCGCGACCGCGCTGGCCGTGAGCGAGTCGATCCCGAGGATGCGGGCGAACGTGGTGCCGGACGTCCGGTCGCCGCCGACCTGCACGCCGCGGGCGGCGGCCGGGATGGGCTGCGCGAGGTTCTGGACGGTCGCGCCGATGGGGTGGCCCGTGTCGTCGGTGTAGACGGCGGTGTAGGCGGCCAGCTTGTTGGCGTCGGCCGAGTTCTTGACGGCGTTGAAGACGTCCTGTTCCGTGCGGGTCTTCCCGGACAGCTTCTCGGCGACGATGATCGTCCCGGCCGTCGCGGCCGAGTCGGAGCCGTTCTGCGCGATGCGCTGCTGCGCGAACAGGTTGCCGCCCTCGATCACGAGGGCGACCATCGCGATGATCGCGAGCAGGCCGACCACGAAGATGACGAGGATCTGGCCGCCGGCACGGCTCGCGCCGCCTCCGGCGCCGCGCGGGCTGGGCATCTGGTCTCGCTTTCTCTGCGCTCATGGCTGTTTGGGGCACAGGTTGGACGTCGCGTAGGCGGCGAACTCGGGATTGGGGCAGACGAGCTCGATCGCGAGCTCCGATCGGGCCTCGAGGTTGATCGGCCCGACGAGGTCGCCGATGATCGGCGTGATCGCCCGCCAGCTCGCCTGGGCCTTGACGACCGCGATGCAGCCGACGGCGATCGCATGGCTCGCGTCGCTGTTGTTGCACGGCGGATTGGCCTCGACGTTGTCCGTGTTCGGCTCGTCCCGGTAGAAGTTCACGAGCGCCGCCGGTGAGTTCGTGATCTGGGTGCCGAAGGCCATGTCCTGCGCGCGCTTGGCGACCAGCGTCTTGTCCTGGTTCACGATCGCGAGCCGGACGGCCTCGCGGGCGGTGTTCGTCAGCCCGTTGTAGATGAACACGCCCCGGCCGAGGTCGAACAGCGCCATGACGATCAGGACGAAGATCGGCAAGACGAGCGCGAACTCGGCGAGCGACTGGCCGGCGGACCGACGCCGACCCCTCGTCGCCGGGCGGAGGCGCCTCACGGGCCGACCGTGATCGTCGACGCACAGCCGTTCGGCTGCGGGTCGATCACGCCGCCGACGATCGACTGGTGCTGGATCTTGTAGTCGGGTTGCCCTTCGGCGGCGCGGGCAGGAAGTTGACCGTGGTCGAGAAGCCGGCCGTGTTCCAGATCCCCTGCGCGTCGCTCTTCTTCTTGTTCGCGAAGTCGGGGACCGTGCAGAGCTTCTTGTCGACGATGACGAAGACGTTCTTCGTCTGGGTGTCCGTGTCGCCGGTGCCGGCCTCGGTGACCCGCAGGCTGACGTTGTACGCGCCGGGCGTCGGGTAGGTGTGGTTGACGGTCTGCCCGGCCAGTGACCCAGGTGCCGGAGCCGTCGAAGTCCCACTCGTACTTCGAGTACGTCACGGCAGGGGTCTGCTTGTCGACGAACGCGAACTGCACGTTCAGCGGCTCGACGCCGGACCTCGGGCGTGACCGTGAACTCGGCGATCGGGCCCGTGTCGGGCGGCACGGTCGACCGTGATGTAGTCGGTCTTCGTCTCGGTATCGAAGCCGCCCGAGCTGCCGACCTCGAGCGAGACCTCGAACTTGCACTCCTCGCCAGGCGCCTTGTCGCACTCGTAATGCACGGTGTGCGGGCCCTTGCGTGAACACGTCACCGTTGCCGTCGCCGAAGTTCCACTGCCAGCTCGTTGGCCCGTTCTTCGAGAGGTCGGTGAAGGTCACGTCAAGCGGGCCGTACGGAGAGGCCGTGGTGAGCCCGTAGCCGGACTGCGGCGTGCCGACGAAGTCGGCGACGGGCGCGAGGAGGATCGGGCCCCCGCCGCCCGGGATCGTGGCGACGACGCCTTCACGCACCGGGTACGTGTTGGTCGCCGTGATGGGGAGCTTGCCGCCCAGGATCTGGCTGATGATCGGCGTCAGGATGTCGAAGTTGCACGGGATGACGATCTCGGCCGGGTCGCCCATGTCGAAGCCCGCGGGGAAGGCCGGATCCGGGACGTGGATCTTGCCGGCGACCTTGGGCAGCTCGCAGTTGATCGCGGCCGCGTCGTTGGCGACGAGGTCCTGGTAGTCGGCGAGCTTCGCCGCGTTCTGGGGCATCTTCCAGGCGCTGGCGTTGTCGGCCGCATACCCGCCGGCGACCCGCGCCATCTGCTGCAGGTTGATGAAGCCGAGGTAGATGCGGCCGAAGTCGATCGCCACGAGGACGATCAGCAGCAGCACGGGCACGATCATCACCAGCTCGACCAGTGACTGGCCGCTGGAGCCATGACGATGCTGCGCGGCGGGTGCCGCGACGGCGGCGAAGGCGGAGGGCGTGAGGTCGGCGCACGTGTGCTCCTGTTGCACACGTTCCCCCGGCGGACGGGCAGGACTATCGTCCTAGGACCTTGCGGCCGGCCTTGCAGTGTTGACAGGCCGCGCCGACGCGCGACGGTCACGGTACGACTTCTCCATTGCGCCGGGCCCCGTGGGCGACGACGCTCCACGACATGAAGAAGCGCCTGTTCGCGACCGTGCTCTGGTTCTACGCGACGTGGTACGGGTGGTCGATCCTGGCGAACATGACCGGCATGCCGGGCATGCTCGGCCCGGTCGTCGCCCTGGCAGTCGCCGTCGTCATCGGCCTCGATCCGATGCACCGGATCTGGACGAAGCAGCCGGCGACCGTGCCCGCCACGATGCCCGCGCTGGAGCCCGAGACCGCCTGACCCTCGCCGAGATGGCGACGCCCGCGCGACGCGAGGTCGAGCGGGCGTCTTCGGCTGCGTGGCGGAGGCTACTTCACCAGGCCGACCTCGTAGGTCGTGTCCTCGGGACTGGGTGGCGGGGCGGTCGCGCCGCCGGGTACGTCCGTGTACGGGTAGTACTCCACGAAGTAGCCCTGGATGTTGTCGATGGCCGGCTGCGACCGTGACGTCAGCACGAACGCGGCCACGCCGGTGATGTGGTACGCGGCGTTGTTGCCGTTGCCGGTGACGAGGTCGTAGATCGGCAGCAGCACCGTCGCCCCGCTGTCGATCCAGCCGTCGAGGCACGCGCGAACCGCGCTCGCGTTCGACTTGCCGGGATCGATCGGGAACCAGGTCTCGCCGGTCGTCGGGTTGGTGCCCATCACGCCCCCGTAGGCGCCGACGGCGTCGTACGGGCTGTCCAGCGAGAAGGCCGGGTTCTGCGGGTTGCAGATCGCGTCGGCGAGGGCGTTGGCCGCGTTGGATCCGGTCCAGGACAGCCAGCCGAAGCCGCCCGGCGCGTCCTTGCCGTCGGTGAGGTCGTAGATCTGGCCGGGCTGGAAGTCGACGAAGTTGCCCGGCGCCGGATTGGTCGACGCCTGCGCGCAGTCGTTGCCGGCCGGGTTCGACCAGCCGCAGACCGCGATCGGGAGCATCACGCCGGCGGGGAAGCTGCCCTGCGCTGCCACGCGCTCGAGCCGTCGCTTCGACCGACACGGGCCAGCTGTTGAACCCGATCGCGTGACCGATGATCGCGCCGACCTGCTGGGTGACGTTGACGTGGACACCGACGGAGCCACTCGGGATCGGCACCCCGCTGTTGGTGACGGCGCCGATGTCCGCCAGGGCACCGTTCGTGAACTGCGCCGTCCAGGTGCAGTTGTCCGCCGCGACGCAGTCGTTCTCCGTCAGCGACTTGTCGACGGCAGCCCACACCGCGCTCGAGGCGCGGGCGCTCTCGACATAGTGCAGCGCGACCTGCCGCGTCCCGGCCACGGACGAGAGGTCCGCGGCGTTCTGGGCGTCGCGCCGATTGAGCATGAGCATCCCGCCTTCGATGGCGAGGGCCGCGATGGCGAGCAGCGCGATCATGCCGCCCGCGACGATGACGAGGATCTGGCCGCGCTCATCGCGCCCCAGGTGCCGCAGGCGGTTCATGGGTCCTCCAGGTGTGCGTCGCGCGGAGTGCGCGGTTCGTCGGGTCATGGGTTCACCGCCACGCGGGCATCGCCGCGGATGGTCTGGCCGCCCAGGAACTGCGCGATCAGCGGCGTCACCAGGGTGAAGCTGGTCTGGGTCTGGACCCGCAGCAGGTCACCGGTCGTGCACTGCGGCGACGGTCGGGCGCCGGCGACTCCGGCGGTCCCGTCGGGGTGGAAGCCCTCGCACGTCGTCGTGACGTTGACGCTGCTGCCCGGGACGCCCCACGCGTGGCTTCGCGCGATCGTCGTCGCGCATGCCGATCGCGTCAGGCCCGTGCATTCGGCCGGAAACACGGACACCGACGCGAAGCGGGCGGCCTCGCGGGCGCCGTTGTTGAGCGAGTTCGCGGTGAACACGTACCGACCGAAGTCGATGATCCCGAACAGCATGATCGCGAAGATCGGCAGGACGAGGGCGAACTCGACCAGCGCCTGGCCGCGGCCGGTGCCGGGCCGATGCAGACGAAGGCGGGTCATCGTCAGTTCCCGATCGTCATGTTGGTGTTGGCCGCCATGCACTGGAAGGCCTGACGTGTCTGGGTCGCCGCGGTCGCGTTCGGCTGGCCGTTCCAGACGCTCAACGTCCCGGTGAAGCCGGCGGCGGTCCACGCGGTCTGCGCGGGTGCCTTCTGCATGCCGATCAGGTTCGGGATCACCTTGGACGGGTTGGCGCAGCTGGTGACCGTGGCCGTGGCGCTGTTGTTCCGCGCGGGCGGGACGGCGTTCGACGAGTTGACGGTGACCGTGTTCTGGATGACCCCCGGTGTCCCGGCGTCCACCTTGTAGCGACAGGTGAACGCCGCTGCCGCCCCGGGGTTCATCGTCGGTCGGCATCGCGGGGCACACGGCCTGGTTGGGGTTGTTCTGGTTGAACGGGATGGCGCCCAGCGTCGAGGAGATCGTGACGCCCGTGGCCTGAGATCCGCCGATGTTCTGGATCACGACCTGGAACCACACGGACTCATTCGTGGCGGCGTTCTCGCCCTGGCTCAGCGCGGTCACGTTCTTGAAGTCCGGGTTGTTGGTCCGTCGTCGCCGTCGCCGTCGTCGCCGAGCGCGAACGGGCTCACGTAGACGTCGATCTTCCAGTTGGGCGGCGGCGGCTGGACGGCGACGGTGACGCTGTCCTGCTCGGGCAGGATCTCGTTGGCGTCGACCGTGACCACGTTGTCGTAGCTGATCTGGGTCTGGCCGTTGGGGACGTTGGGAGCGGTGCGGTTGTAGGTGCACTCGGGGCTGTTCGAGTAGCCCACGGCCCAGGTCGTCGGGAACGCGCAGCCGGTCGCGCCCGTCGAGTCGGCGACCGTCACGCCGGTCAGTGGCTGGGCGCCGCTGTTGCCGACGGTGAGCTTGTACTGGATCGAGACGCCCGACTCGAACGTCGCGGAGATCGTGTCCGCCGGGTCCGCGCTCGTCGTGTTGTGGCACGGGCTGCGGTAGTAGCCGTTGGAGTCGAACTCGTCGGGCTCGAGGCAGTTGGCGACGATCGAGGGGCCGTTGACGGCGTTGGCGACGCGGACCAGCTTCTGGACGGACACGCCCGGTGTCGGGTCGAAGGCAAGGTTGAGGACGACGGCCGACGAGTTGGACGTTGAGGTCGAAGGTGCTGCCGAGCAGGTCGCCGATGATCGGCGTCAGGAAGCGGAACGGGTAGGTCAGGCTGACGCGGTAGGTGTCGCCCTCGACGCAGTCGGTCATGGCCGTGTGCACGACGCCCGACGTCTGGTCGAGGCATTCCGACGTGGGCGTCAGGGGCGTCCCGTCCGGGTTCGTCAGGTTGTTCAGCTCGTTCCGGACGCGGTACTGCGACGTTGCGCGGGGTGGCGCAGTGGTCGACGGCGACGTCGCACAGCGGGGACCGGGCGCCGTAGAACGCCCCTTCCTTGACGCCGTTCTCGATCGCGATGTACGCGTAGAACGCCCGGCCGACGTCGGCGGCCGCGGCGAACACGAGCAGCAGGATCGGGACGACGAGCACGAACTCGACGAGTGACTGGCCGCGAGAGCGGTTTGGACCCCGTGTGCGAGACGTGCGCGCACGCAGCTCGCGGGCCCAGGCGGGCCGTGAGGAAAGCATCGAAACCCCGGTTTTGGTGTGGCGACTAGACCTCCCGGAGGATGCGAGCGGCGACCTTTCACGGCAACTTGCAAAGTTGCGCGGACGCGCCGGTTCACGAACGAGTCCCTGGGACCGGTCCTGCACGCCGATCCGGACCAGGCGCCTATCTGCGTTGACCCGGCGCACCGACGTGCGGACGGCGTCCCGCGTCCCCGCGTCAGCTCTCCTCGGCGGCCTCCGCCGGGAGGTGGACCGTGAACGCGGCGCCTCGGCCGGGATCGGCCGGCTCGAGCACCAGGTCGCCGCTCATCGCGCGGCACAGCTCGCGGGACACGTAGAGCCCGAGGCCGCTGCCCTCGTCGGCCGGCCGCGTCGCGCCGCGCTCGAACCGCTCGAAGAGCCGTTCGCGATCCTCGTCGGCGACGCCCGCCCCATGGTCGGCGATGGTCAGGCCGATGTCGCCGGCCTCGGCGTCGACGTCGATCGTCACGTCGATCGCGGTGCGACCGCCGTAGACGACCGCGTTGTCGAGCAGCGCCCACAGCACCTGGTCGAGCTGGTCGCCGTCGGCGAGCGCCAGCCAGCCGGCGGACCCGTCCTCGACCGTGAACGGCACGTCGGTCACGCCGAGGGCCTCCCACGTGCGGCGCACGCGCGCGGCGGGCGACACGACCTCGACCCGGGGCCGGAGGGCGCCGGACTCGATCCGGCTCACCGTCAGCAGCTGGCGGACCATCCGCGACAGCCGGTCGGCCTGCTCGGTGATGATGCCCAGGCGACGATCGGGCGAGTCGGTCGCCAGCTGCTGGGCGTAGCCGCGGATGCTCGCGAGCGGCGTCTGGAGGTTGTGCGACACGCCGCGCAGGAAGTCGTCCTTGGCCTCGTCGAGCTCGACGAGGCGCCGGTTCTGGTGGTCGACCCGCTGGTACAGCTGCGCGTTTCGGATCGCCGCCGAGACCTCGATCGCGAACAGCTCGAACAGGTCCTGGTCGGCGCGCTCCCAGCGTCGCGTGGCGGGCAGGTGGCCCACGGCGACGCCGATCTGCTCGCCCGAGGCGATGAGGTCCGCCCGGACCGGGACCGGGTCGCCCGGGACGATCTCCTCGGTCGGGATCTCGCGCGGGTCGACCAGGAGCAGCTGGCAGTCGATCATCCCGAACGCGACCCGCGCCTGCTCCGCCGCCCGGCGGAGCACGGCGTCCGGGCGGTCGGTCACGCTCGTGGCCTCGAGCGCGACCACGATCTGGCGCAGCTCGCGGTTCCGCCGGCCGAGGTCGCGGGCCAGGCGGTTGTGGCTCTCCGCGAGGCGGCTGAACTCGTCGTCGCCGGGCAGCTCCAGGTGCCCGGGGTCATCGCCGGCGGACACCTGCTCCACCGAGCGGGCGATCGCCCGGAGCGGCGCCCCGAGGTCGGCCGCGAGCAGGGCCGCCAGCAGCACCGCGAACACGACCGAGATCGCGATCGCGAGGATCAGCACGCGCGCGGGCGCCGTGTCGGTCCCGGTCGTCCCGGTCACCAGCAGGAACACGACGCCGAACGCGGCGACGGGCAGGACGGCGGCGGCGATCAGGGCGAGGGTCAGTCGCGTCCGGAACCCGAGGCCCGACGAGCGATAGACCGGCAGCGCCGCGGCCTCGTCGGGGCTCACCGGGTCGGCGGGGTCGCCGGCCGCGTCGCCGTCGTGCGCGGCCTGCTCGGCGGCCCGCCGGGCCGCCTCGATGCGCGAGATCCGCTCCGAGAGCTTGCCGCCCTCGGACGTGCCCGGCGGCGGCGACGACCCGGCCGGGCCCTCCTCGGAGGTCATGTCGGCCTCGCTCATCGCGGCGACTGGCTGGCCCCGACCAGCCGGTAGCCGATGCCCCGCACCGTCAGCAGGTGGACGGGCTTGTTCGGATCGACCTCGACCTTCTGGCGCAACCGCCGCATCGTCACCCAGACGTAGCTCGGGTCCGCGTCCTCGGTGTCGGCCCAGCCCCGCGCCAGCAGGGTGTCCGTGGTCACCGTCTGCCCCAGGTTCGCCGCGAGCGCGTACAGGAGCCGGGACTCGGTCGGCGTCAGCGAGACCGGGTTGCCGGCCACGATCGCCTCGCGCCGGTGGAGCTCGAGGGCCAGGTTCGGTCCCAGGTCCAGGCGCTGCCGCGGCACGCGATCGCCGAGGCGGCGCAGGACGCGCTGGATCCGGGCCCGGAGCTCCGGGTAGTGGTAGGGCTTGGTGACGTAGTCCTCGGCCACCTCGTCGAGCAGGTCGGCCTTGGAGTCCGCGGTGTCGATCGCCGACAGCACGATGATCGGGAGGTCGGCGCGCGCCTTGACCTCGCGGGCCAGCGTCAGGCCGTCCATCCGCGGCATCAGCATGTCGATGATCAGGAGGTCGGGCCAGGCCTGCGACAGCCGGCGCAGCGCCTCGTCGCCGTCGCGCGCGGTCTGGACCTGGTAGCCGTCCATGCGGAGCTGGTCGGCGAGGATGACGAGCAGGTTGGGGTCGTCGTCCACGATCAGGATCCGCGGCGCGGTCACGCCGTACGGTCCGGGGCCGCCGTACATGGCCGGAGGATAGCAGCGCCGATCGGGGCTTCCGGCCGCCCGGCCGCCGGTGGACGCAGGAGCAGCCGGTACGCCGAGCGCTCGGGATCGCCGGCCCGCAGGCCCAGCCGTCGCGCCCAGGTGCTCGCGGACGCGGCGATCTCGTCGGCGGTCGCCGGCCGGGCGTCGCCCAGCTCGAGGCCGAGCCGGCACCAGTCCTCGCGCAGGCCGGACTCGAGGCGACGACGCACGTCGACCTCGGACGAGAGCTGGTCGCGCGCCGCGGGCGCGAGCAGGATCTCGACGCGCCCGTCGGGGGCGACGAGCCGCGCGATGCCGGCCGCGACCTCGTCGTCCAGCGCCAGGGCACCGCGCAGCAGCGAGCCCCAGGGCAGGTGGATCGTGACGACGTCCGCGAGCCCGTGGAGCTCGGCGGGCGGGTCCTCGGCCGCGGCCACGACGAACAGGGCGTTGGGCAGGCCGCCACGCCGTGGCCGGCCGGGCGGCACGACGAGATGCCTCGGCCATCGCGCCGGCGCTGGCGTCGAGGCCGATGACGAGCGTCGTCGGGGTCGGCGGCGGCAGCGGCGGTGACGTACCGTCCGTCGCCCGTGCCGACGTCGATCACGACCCGGCGTGTGCCGGACCGTCGAGTGGCGAGTTAGCCGACGTCCACCTCGTGGACGCGCCGGCCGATCACGGTGCGCATGCCCGGACCGTACGCGATCGGGTCCGAACCCGCAACGAGCCCCCATACACTCAGGGACGCGATGTCCGAGCTCCCGATTCGGCCCTATGCGCGCCTGCCCGCCGCGTTCCATCCGTGGGATCCGCGGACGCCGGACGTCGCCCGGGACGTGGCGCGGCTGGTGGCCTCGGCGCGACCGGGGACCGTCGCCGAGCACGTCGGCAGCTCGTCGGTCCCCGGCATGCCCGGCAAGAACGTCGTCGACCTCGGCGTGGAGGCGGACCCCGACGACATCCCCGACATCACCGACACGCTGCTCTCCCTCGGGTTCCAGCGCCAGAGCCGGGCTCGCGCCGTTCCCGCCGACCCGGCCGCTCCTGCTCGGCAGCGTCGACCACGACGGCGAGGCGTTCCGCGTCCACCTCCACGTGATGCCGCCGGCCCGGCACGAGCTGTCGGAGCTGGTCGCGTTCCGCGACGCCCTCCGCGCCGACGCCACGCTGCGGGATGGGTACGCCCAGTCCAAGCGCGAGTTCGTCGAGGTGGCCCCGGACGGCGACGCGAACCTGCTGTACACGGTGCACAAGGGCAGCTTCGTCCTGGAGGCGCTGTACCGGCTCGGCATCCGCAGGGGCCCGGCCGACGCGCCGGATCCGCTCCCGCCCGGCTCCACCATCGGGGTCCTCGGGGGCGGGCAGCTCGGCCGGATGCTCGCGCTGGCGGCGCGTGAGATGGGCTATCGGCTGGTCGCCCTCGATCCCGATCCCGACTGTCCGGCGGCCCCCGTCGCCGACGAGATCGTCGTGGGCGCCTACGACGACGCCGAGGCGGCCCGTCGCCTCGCGTCGATGGCCGACGTGGTCACCTACGAGCTGGAGCACGTCGGGCTCGAGGCGGCCGCCGCGGCCGGCGAGGTCGCGCCGCTGCGGCCGGGGCTGGCCGCCCTGCGGGCGACCCGGGACCGGCTCGCGGAGCGGCGGTTCATCCGCGAGATCGGCGAGTGGGCGGCGCCCTGGCGCGAGGTGCGCGGGGCCGACGACGCCCGCGCCGCCGCGGACGCGCTCGGCTACCCGCTGCGGCTCAAGGCCGCCATCGGCGGCTACGACGGCCGGAGCCAGGTCCGGATCGAGGGTCCGGGCGAGGTCGACGGCGCGGTCCGGGCCCTCGGCGGCGACGACGGCCGCCCGCTGCTGCTCGAGCGCGAGATCGAGTTCGAGGCCGAGCTCTCGGTGGTGTGCGCGCGCGACCGCGAGGGCCGCTCGCTCGCCTTCCCGGCCTCGCGCAACGTCCACGACGCGGGCGTGCTCGTCGAGAGCGTCGCGCCGGCCCCGATCCATCCCCTGGTCGCCGCGGACGCGCGCGAGATCGCGGACTGCCTCGTCCGCGGCCTCGACCTCGTCGGGCTGCTCACGGTCGAGCTGTTCCAGCTCCGGGGCGGTGGCCTGATGATCAACGAGCTCGCGCCGCGCGTGCACAACTCGGGCCACTGGACGATCGAGGGCGCGGTCACGTCGCAGTTCCAGCAGCAGCTGCGGGCGATCCTCGGGCTGCCGCTCGGGTCGGTGCGGCCGTACGGCGAGGCGGCGATGGTCAACCTGCTGGGTTCGGGGCCCGACCGGCCCGCCCGACTGACGGGGCTCCCGGACGCCATCGCCGATCCGGATGCCCACGTCCACCTCTACGGCAAGCGACGCGTGTTCGAGCGGCGCAAGATGGGCCACGTGACGGTGATCGGGACGGACGTCGACGGCGCGCTGGCCAGGGCCCGAGCGGCCCGCGGGCGGCTGGGCTGGGAGGCCTGATGGACGACGCGCCGCCCCTCGTCGGAATCGTCGGCGGCAGCCGGTCGGACTTCCCGTGCCTCGAGAAGGCGTCGATGACCCTGGAGCAGCTGGGCATCCCGTCGGAGATGCGGGTCGTGTCGGCCCACCGCACGCCCGACCAGCTGTTCCGCTACGCCGAGACCGCCGCGGGCCGCGGCATCCGCGTCCTCATCGCGGGCGCCGGCGGCGCGGCCCACCTGCCGGGCATGCTGGCCGCGAAGACCACGCTGCCCGTCATCGGCGTCCCCGTCCCGACGCAGCACCTCGGCGGGCTCGACTCGCTGCTGTCGATCGTGCAGATGCCGCGCGGGGTCCCGGTCGCCACCGTGGCCATCGGGAACGCCGAGAACGCGGCGCTGCTGGCGGCCCAGATCCTGGCCCTGTCGGACCCGGCGCTCGCGGCCCGCGTCGCCGAGCGACGCCAGGCGCAGACCGACGCGGTCCTGGCCGACCCGTCGAACGCGGAGCCGCTGCCCGGCTGACACGACGCGCCGGCCCGGCTGGCCCGGCCGGTCGGGGCCGTCCGCATGCCGGGCCCGCGTAGACTCGGGCCGATGGACGACGAACGCTGGGAGCCGGGGATGCCCGTGCTCGACCGGCAGCCGGTTCGAGCGCCGGCCGCGCCCACGAGCCTGCCGCCCAGCCTCCAGGGCCTGCCGCCCCGGAGCGTGCCCGAGACGGCGCCCACGCCGCTCCAGAAGCACTACGTCCTGCTGTGCGCCCCGGCGCTGGTCGCCGGCACGATCGCGATCACCGCGCTCGAGATCGGCGTCGGCCTCGACAGCCTGCTGGTCAAGCTGTGCGTGCTGGTCGCCGCTCCGCTGCTGCTCGTGACGACGCTCGACGCCACGCTGCGCATCTGGCGCTCCGCCTGGGCGTGGATGCCGGTCGACCGCGGGAAGGGACTCTTCCGCCTGGCCTGGGTCGTGGTCAGCCTCGTGTTCCTCGCGCTGATCGTCCTGGCGACGATCGTGGTCCTGGCGGCATAGGCGTGGAGCGTCACCTCAGCGAGGACGAGCTCGCGTTCCTGGCCGCCGCCGATCGCGGGCCGCGACGGGCGCTCGACCGATGTCGCCTCCGGCAGGGGGACGCCATCGTGGATGGCGGCGACGCTGCGCCACTGCTCGCGCTGCGGCGCGCGCCTGGCGATGGCCGACCTGCCCGAGGAGAGTCGCGAGCGGCTCGCCTGCGAGACGTGCGGGTTCATCGCCTACGCCAACCCGCGCCTGGTCGTGACGACGATCCCGGTCACGGACGACGGCGAGGTGATCCTGCTCCGGCGGGGGATCGAGCCCGGCCGCGGCTGGTGGGCGCAGCCGGGCGGGTTCCTGGAGGTCGACGAGACCGTCGCGCAGGCCGCCGTGCGCGAGACGCTGGAGGAGACGGGCCTGCTGGTCGTGCCGGGCGAGATCGTCGGCCTGTACTCGCGTCTCGAGGCGGCGGTGGTCGTCGTGGCCTTCGAGGCGAGCGTCGCCGGCGGCGAGGTGCGGACCACGCCCGAGGCGCTCGAGGTGCGCACGTTCGCGCCCGGGGCGATCCCGTGGGGCGAGATCGCGTTCAAGACCTCGTTCCACGCGATCCGCGACTGGGTGCGCCGGCGGCATCCCGGCGTGGCCGCCCCGTCGTCGTTCCGGGCGCCCGACGGGTGGGGCCCGGACTCGAGCTAGCCGAGGTCGACGAAGACGTTCTTGAGCTCGGTGTACTGCTCGAGCGCCTCCGTCCCGAGGTCCTTGCCGATCCCCGACTGCTTGTAGCCGCCGAACGGCGCCTCCACGTGGACGCTGTTGTTGCAGTTCACCGACACGACGCCCGAGCGGAGCGCCTTCGCGGCGCGCAGCGCGCGGCCGATGTCCCGGCTCCAGATCGATCCCGACAGGCCGTACGGCGACGCGTTCGCGATCCGGAGCGCCTCCTCGTCCGTGTCGAACGGGATGACGCCGACCACGGGTCCGAACACCTCCTCGCGCGCGATCCGCATGTCGGGCGTCACGTGGTCGAACACGGCCGGCAGCAGGTAGGCCCCCTCCGCGAGCGTCGGATCGGCCGGCCGGACGCCGCCGGTCACCAGCGTCGCGCCGTCGGACCTGCCGCTCTCGACGTAGCCCTCGACCCGCTCGCGCTGGCGGAACGAGACGAGCGGCCCGACCTCCGTGGAGGGGTCTGACGGGTCGCCGACCCGCATCCGCTCCGTCGCCGCCGCGAACAGCTCCACCACGCGCTCGTGGACCGACCGCTCGACGAGGATCCGGCTCCGTGCGCAGCAGTCCTGGCCGCAGTTGTCGAACACGGCGTAGGGCGACGCCGCGGCGAACGCCTCGAGGTCGGCGTCGGCGAACACGATGTTGGGGCTCTTGCCGCCGAGCTCGAGGCTGACCTTCTTCACGCTGCCGGCCGCGGCGCGCAGGATCTCCTGCCCGGTCGCCGTCTCGCCGGTGAACGCGATCTTGCCGATGCCCGGGTGGGTGGCCATCGCCGCGCCGACCGACGGGCCGGGGCCCGTGACCACGTTGAGCACCCCCGGCGGCAGCCCGGCCTCGAGCCCGAGCTCCGCGAGGCGGATGGCCGTCAGCGGCGAGTACGACGCGGGCTTGCAGGATCGCGGTGTTGCCGGCCGCGAGCGCCGGCCCGACCTTCCAGCTGGCCATCATCAGCGGGAAGTTCCAGGGCACGATCAGGCCGACCACGCCGATCGGCTCGCGGAGCGTGAAGTCGAGGCCCGGGCGGGTGACCGGGATCGTGGACCCGCGGAGCTTGGTCGTCGCGCCGGCATAGAACTCGAGCACCCGGGAGACCTGGCCCACCTCCCAGCGGGCGCCGCTGATGGGCTTGCCGATCTGCCGGCTCTCGAGCGCCGAGAGCTCGTCCTCGTGCGCGCGGACCGCGTCGGCGAACCGGAGGAGCAACCGTCCGCGGTCGGAGGCCGCCATCGACCCCCACTCGCCCTCGAATGCCGACCGGGCCGCCTCGACCGCCCGGTCGACGTCCTCCGCTCCGCCCAGCGGGGACGTGGCGACCGTCGTGCCCCGGTGCGGCTCGACGACCTCGAAGGTCCGGCCGTCCGCGGCGTCCGCCGCTCGATCGCCGATGACCATCCGCGTGACGGCCACCGCCATCGGACGGGCGTGGTCCGTGGTCACTCGACCATCGACGTCCGCTCGGCCTCGGACGCCGCCATCGCCGCGCCGACGATCCCCGCGTCGTTGCGCAGGCTCGCCGGGATGACCTCGGCCCGGACGGTGAGGCGGGGGATGAACTGGTCGGCCCGCTTCGAGACGCCGCCGCCGATGATGAACAGCTGGGGCGAGAACAGCTGCTCGATCGCCAGCAGGTGCTCGTCGAGGTCGGCGGCCCACGCCTTCCAGCTCAGGCCGCGACGGATGCGGGCCGCGGCGGCCGACCGCTTCTCGGCGTCGCGGCCGCGGATCTCCATGTGCCCCAGCTCGAGGTTCGGGACGAGGGTCCCGTTGAAGAACAGCGCGGAGCCGGTCCCCGTCCCCAGCGTGATCAGGAACACCGTGCCCATGCGGCCGACGCCGGCGCCGAAGCGCATCTCGGCGACCCCCGCGGCGTCGGCGTCGTTCACCAGGTGGACGGGCCGGTGCAGCACGCGCTCCATGGCCCGGTCGGCGTCGAAGTCGACCCAGCCGGGGTCGACGTTCGCGGCGCTCTTGGTCACGCCGCCGATGACGATCGCCGGGAAGCCGACGCCGCACGGGACCTCGGCCCCGAAGATCACCTCGTGCTCGATCTTCCTGACCATCCGCGAGATCGACGCGATGACCGCCGCGGGCGCGGACGGCTGGGGGGTGGGGACGCGGTGACGCGGCGAGACGAGCTCGCCCGTGTCGAGGTCGACGAGCGCGGCCTTGATCCCGCTCCCGCCTACGTCCACGCCGATCGCGAGCCGGCGGTCGCCGGGGTCGATCGGCTCGCCGGTCGAGGCGGGGGCCTTGTCCTGGTCGTCCACGGTCGACGTCTCGGCCACGATCTCCGCGACCTCCTCCGCGACCGCCTCGACCCCGGCCTCGACCCTGTCGTCCGGCGCGCCCTCCGCCTCGCTCACCGCGTCCTCGTCCATCGCCCCTCCCGGCCCGTCGACGCCCTCCGGCGCCGCTCAGAAGTAGTTGACCGTGATGCCCCCGTCCACGACGAAGTTTGCGCCATTCGTCCATCGCGACTCGTCCGACGCGAGGTAGATCCCGACGTTCACGATCTCCTCCGGCTTGCCGAACCGACCGGTCGGGTTGCGGGCCAGCCGCAGCTGCTTGGCCGCCTCGTCCTTGAGCAGCCAGTCCATCAGCATCGGGGTCTCGATCGGGCCCGGGCTGATCGCGTTCGTGCGGACGCCCCGCCCCGCGAACTGGACGGCCGTCGAGCGCGTCAGCGCGAGCACCGCGCCCTTCGAGGCCGTGTAGGCGTCCTGGGGGACGGAGCAGCCGAGGATGGCCACGAAGCTCGCGATGTTGATGATCGAGCCCGAACCGTGGTCGAGCATCGCGGGGATCGCGAACTTGCAGCCGAGGAACACGCCCCGGACGTTGATCGCCATGACCCGGTCCCAGGTCTCGACGTCGGTGTCGATGACCGAGTGGTCGGCCTCCGGCATGATCCCGGCGTTGTTGTAGAGCGCGTCGAGGCGGCCATAGGTCGAGACCGCGTGCCGGACCATCGACCGGGCGTCGTCCTCGTTCGAGACGTCCGCGCGCACGAACGACGCCTCGCCGCCGGCGGCGTTCACCCGCTCGACGGTCTCGACGCCCGCGGCTTCGCTGAAGTCGGCGACCACGACGCGCGCGCCCTCGCGCGCGAACAGCTCGGCCGCGACGCGGCCCATGCCGCTGCCGCCGCCGGTGATGATCGAGACCTTGCCGTCGAGTCGCATGCGGGCTCCGTCCTGGCCGGTGTGGGTGGGCCCCAGCCTAGCGAGCGGCGGACCGGGCGGAGCGGCGGTCCCGTCGGCCGGCGGGACCTTCGTACGGGGGCCATTTGGGTGGGACGAGCGTAGAACTCGGGGTCACGGGGCATGCACTCCGCTGAGGGCACCACGAACATGGATCGGACGGTGGGCTAACCGTGTGCGCGACCCGAGCACACGGACGGCGCGCGCCCTCCGCCGCACCGCGGTCCGGTGGTTCGCCGTGGCCTCCGCGGGCTGGGTGCTGCTCGTCGTTCGTCGGCCTGTGGAACGCCGGCATGCCGGTGCCGGTCATCGCGGCGATCACCGCCGGCAGCATCGGCATCCTCGTCGCGACCGTCGGCTACGGCCTGACATCGCTCCTCGGCCAGGTCCACCGGCTGGACCAGGAGACGCCACGGGCTCCGCGAGGCGTACGACCGCGCGCGGCTCGACGCGCTCCGCGACGGGCTGACGGGCCTCGGCAATCACCGGGCGTTCCAGGACGAGCTCGACGAGCAGATCACGGTCGCTCGCGAGCGCGATCGCCCGTTCGCGCTGCTGTTCCTCGACGTCGACGACCTCAAGAAGACCAACGACGTCGGCGGCCACGCGGCCGGCGACCGGCTGCTGCGGGCGACCGCCGGGATCATCACCAGCAACCTGCGGCGATGGGATCGCGGCTTCCGGATCGGCGGCGACGAGTTCGCCGTGGTGCTCCTCGACTGCGACGCCGGCGCGGCCATGACCACCGCGCGGCGGATGCTGGCGTCGGCGCTCGAAGGCGGGTCGGGTGCCCACTGCCGTCGAGCCGTTCTCGCTGACGATCGGCGTGTCGGCCTTCCCCGGCCTCGCGCACGACCGGCAGCAGCTGGTCCACCAGGCGGACGCCGCGCTGTACTGGGGCAAGCGTCACGGACGCACCGACATCCAGCTGTTCGACCCGAGCCGGCACGGGATGGCTGACGACTGGCGCTCCCTCGACGAGCTCGCGGCCGCGGTGTCACGGGTCGCCTCGGAGCGGCTCCTGACGCCGGTCTACCAGCCGGTCATCAATCTGCGCACCGGCGCCATCCTGGGCTACGAGGGCCTGGTCCGCCCGCTGCCGGACGCGGGGTTCACGAACGTGGCGGCGATGTTCGTCGCGGCCGAGTCCACCGGCCGCACGGTCGAGCTCGACCTCGCCAGCCTCGAGACGGTGATCGCCGGCGCGGCCAACCTCGACCCGCACCAGTACCTGTCGGTCAACCTGTCGCCGCGGTCGCTCGAGGCGGACGCCTTCAACCCTTACGAGCTGCTGGCGCTGATCCGGCGCCACGAGATCGCGCCCGACCGGATCGTCGTCGAGCTCACGGAGCGCGAGGCGGTCGAGGACATGGCCCGCCTCCGCGCGACGCTCGACACGCTCCGTCGCAACGGGATCCGCACGGCCGCCGACGACGTCGGGGCCGGGAACGCCGGGCTGCGGCTGTTGACCGAGGTCGACTTCGACATGATGAAGATCGACCTGTCGCTCGTGCGCGCCGGCGCGGCCACCGGCACGTCGGACGCGGTGCTTCACGCGCTGCGCGACCTCGCGGATCGGCGCAACCAGTCGATCGTGGCCGAGGGCGTGGAGACCCCCGAGCAGCTCGAGCTCGTGATCACCCTCGGGTTCGATTCGGCCCAGGGGTTCCTGCTCGGACGCCCCGGCCCCGACATCGATGCGACGAGCGTGGACCTCGGGGCGCTCGTCCCGCGGGCGCCATCGCCGCGCCGGTCGGTCCGCCGGCCGCGCTCCCGCGGGACGGCACCGACGACCCCCTAGGGGCGGTCCTGACGCAGGCGGAGCACGCTCCAGGCGGTGACCGGATGGCTGACGCCCTTGAGCTGCAGCCCGTCGACGGCCACGGCCTCGACGTCCGGCTCGACGCTCGCGAACAGCCGCTGCGAGAGCAGGACCTGGCCGGCAGCGGCCTGGCCGCTCAGCCGCGACGCGATGATCACCGCGTTGCCGATCGCCGCGTAGTCGTAGCGGCCCTCGAACCCGATCCGGCCGGCCGTCGCGAACCCCTCCGCGATCCCGACCCCGAACCCCAGCTGGTAGCCGCGGCGGGCCCAGCCGGCCGCGAGCTCGGCGACGTCGTCGCGCATCGCGAGCGCCATCCTCACCGCGCGCAGCTGGTGGTCGGGCTGCAGGCCCGGGTCGTTGAAGAAGATGTGCATCCCGTCGCCCGCGAAGTGCTCGAGCGTCCCCTCGTACTCGACGATCCGCCGGCCCAGCGACCCGTGGTACTCGCGGACGACGTCCAGGAGCTCCTCGGGCTCGGCGCCCTCGGCGAACGCGGTGAACCCGCGCAGGTCGCAGAACACCGACGTCACCGCGCGCCGATGGCCGGCCAGCAGCCGCTCGCCGTCGGGCGACGACACGAGCGCCGCGACCTGCGGCGACAGGAAGCGCGACAGCTCCTGGCGCTGCAGCTCGACCGTCGCGAGCAGCCGGGCGTTGTCGTCGCGCAGCCGCTTCTCCGCGAGCGACGTGGCGACGCGCGCCCGCAGGAGCGTCGGCTTGATCGGGCGGGGCAGGTAGTCGGCCGCCCCCATCTCGACGCACCGGACGATGCCGTCGAGGTCGTCCAGGCCGGAGACGACGATCACCGGGATCCGCGCCAGCGCCGGGTTCGCCCGGATCGCGGCGAGCACGGCGAACCCGTCGAGCTCGGGCATCACGAGGTCGAGGAGCACGACGTCGATCCCGGCCCCGTCCGCGCCCAGGACGTCGAGCGCGATGCGGCCATCCTCGGCCTCCACGACGTCGTGCCCGAGGCTGCCCAGCAGCCGGGCGAGCGTCTGGCGGTTGACGTTGCTGTCGTCGACGACGAGCACGCGTCCAGGACGCGCCGCGGCCATCGCCGGCCCCTTCGCCTCCAGCGGCAGCTCGGCCAGCTCGCTCACCGGGCCCACCGGGCGGCGCGTGCGGCATCGAGCGCCGCCACCACGCGATCGAGCTCCGCCCCGGCGGCCGCGGCGTCGTCGTCCGCCCCGTCCATCTGGCCGCGCCGGCCGCGCTCCTCGAGCGAGCGGGCGAGCTCGGCGAGGTGCATCGCCCCGATCGTCGTGCTGTTGCCCTTGAGCGTGTGCGCGGGGATCACGAGGGCGGCCGGGCTCCCCGCCGCGACGGCCGAGTCGATCGCCACCAGGAAGCCCGGCGCCTCGGCCAGGTAGGTGTCGACCAGCTGGTCGATGAACACGGGGTCGTCGCCGACGGCCTCGCGCAGGTCGGCCAGCACCGTGGTGTCGAGGGTCTCAGCCATCGATCGCTCCCGCGAGGACGGGCGCCGCCGCGAGGGCCGCGGCGAGCACGTCGGGGCGAATGGGTTTCGAGAGGTAGTCGTTCATGCCCGCGGCCAGGCACATCTCGCGGTCGCCCTCCATCGCGTTGGCGGTCATCGCCACGATCCACAGGTCCCGGTCGGCCCAGCGTGCCCGCGCGCGGCGGGTCGCCTCGAGGCCGTCCATCTCCGGCATCTGGACGTCCATCAGCACGAGGTCGTACGCCTCGCGCTCGAGCGCATCGAGGACCTCGGTGCCGCTGGTGGCGACGTCGGCCGTGTAGCCCATGCGCTCCAGCAGGCGGAGGGCGAGCTTCTGGTTCACGGCGTTGTCCTCGGCGAGCAGGATCCGGTGCGGCCGGGCCTCCGCCAGCCCGGCGTCGAGCCGCGGACCCGGCACCGGTGTCGCCGGCGGCCGCGCCACGCCGCTCAGGGCCGTCACGACCGTGTCGTGCAGGACCGACGGCTTGACCGGCTTGGTGAGCTCCGCGGCCACGAAGGCCTCGCGGCGCTCGCGGGCGCCCACCGAGGACACGATCACGATCGGGGTCGAGGCGCCCGCGGGCTGTTCGCGGATGCGCTGGCCCAGCGCGACGCCGTCCATCTCCGCCATGTGGAAGTCGAGGATCGCCACGTCGAACGTCGCCCCGTCGCGAACCCATCCCAGCGCCTCTCCCGGCGATCGCGTCGCGCGGACGTCCATCCGCCACCGTCCGAGCTGGGTGCCGAGGATGCGCAGGTTGGTCGCGTTGTCGTCGACCACCAGCACCGTCCGTCCGGCGAGCTCCACCGGGTCGGGCTCGGGCGCGGGCGAGGGGAGCGTGGCCTCGTCGGCCCGGATCACGAGCGTGAACGTGCTGCCCTCACCGGGCACGCCGCTGCTCTCGGCGGTCAGGCTGCCGTCCATCAGCTCGGCCAGGCGGCGGCTGATCGCGAGACCCAGCCCGGTCCCGCCGTAGCGGCGTGAGATCGAGACGTCGACCTGGCTGAACGATCGGAACAGGCGATCCATGCCCTCGGGCGGGATCCCGATCCCGGTGTCGCGGACCGTGACCGTGATCGCCCAGCGCCGCGCCCGGGACCCACGCCTGGCCTCGACCGGCTCGCCGGCCAGCCGCAGCTCGACCTCGCCCGACGTCGTGAACTTGAGCGCGTTCGACAGCAGGTTGATCACGATCTGGCGGAGCCGGCCCGCATCGCCCAGGATCCCGGCCGGCAGGTCGGGCTCGACGGCGTACAGCAGCTCGACGTCCTTGGTCGCCGCCCCGGCCGCGAGCAGGTCGAGCGCCCCCTCGACGACCCGGCGCAGCTCCATCGGCTGCGTGTCCAGCTCCACCTTGCCGGCCTCGATCTTCGAGAAGTCGAGGATGTCGTTGATGACGGTCAGCAGCGCGTCGCCCGAGGTCTTGATGGTCTCGGCGTAGTCGCGCTGCTCGGCGTCGAGCGAGGTGTCGATGAGCAGGCCGCTCATGCCGATGATCGCGTTCATCGGCGTGCGGATCTCGTGGCTCATCGCGGCGAGGAAGGTGCTCTTGGCCTGGTTGGCGTCCTCGGCCGCGCGGCGCGCCTCGAGGGCGTCCGCGTAGAACCGGGCGTTCTCGATGGCGATCGTGGCCTGTTGCGAGAGCCCCTCGAAGAACGCGAGGTCCGCATCGCTGAACGGTCGCGACGGCGACTGCCGCCAGACCGCCATCAGGCCGATCACCTCGTCGCGCGCGAGCAGCGGCGCCGTCATCAGCCGCTCCTCGACGTCCTTGACGGTTCCCGGGATGTCGACGACCCGCGGGTCGGCCCACACGTGGTTCACGATCTCCGCGCGCCGACCTGCGGCGGAGCCGCCGATGATCCCCTCACCGAGCAGGATCGGGTCGGCCCGGATCGCCTCCGCGATCGGCCCGACGGCGACGATGGCCCGGAACGACTGCCCGTCGGGCTCGGCGAGGTAGACGGCGCTCGTGTCGACCTCGATCAGGTCCCGGGCGCGCTCGACCACGCGCTCGAGGACCGCCGTCGGGTCGAGGGTGGCCGAGATCTCGCGTGCCACGTCCACGAGGGCGGCCATCTCGTCGAAGCGCCGCCCCGCGTCCCGGAACAGCTGGGCGTTCTGGATCGCGATGCCCACGTTGGCGGCGATGGTGGACAGGAGACGGACCTCGCCCGGACCGAACCGGCCCTCCTCCTTCTGGCTCTGCACGCTGATGACGCCGATCGCCCGGTCGCCGACGAGGATCGGCACGCCAAGGTAGGACCGAACCGGGGTTCCGACGCCCCGGCCGCCGAGGGCCTCGAAGTCCTCGTCCCGGTTCAGCAGCAACGGCTCCCGGCTCCGGAGGATCTGGGTCGTGAGTCCCTCTCCGTACGCCAGGCCTTCGCGATCCTGTCGCTCACCGTTCTCGCTGTAGTACGCGAACTCGATGCGATCGGCCTCGGCGTCGTGCATCGCGACGTAGACGAGGTCGGCTGCGAACGTGTCCCGCATCAGGTCGCCGACGAGCTCGTACATCGGCTCCAGGTCGAGCTGGCTCGCCAGCGCCAGGCCGATCTCGTTGATGGTGCCGAGCTCCGTGGCCCGCTGGCGCGTCTCGTGGATCAGGCGCGCGTTCTCGAGAGACAGGCTCAGGCTGGCGAGGAGCGTCGTGAGGACCCGCAGGTCGGACTCGGTGAAGGCGTGCTCACGATCGAGGTTCTGGAGCGACACCACGCCGGTGGCCTCGCCGGCGACGATGAGCGGCGCCCAGGCCGTTGACTTTGCGGCCTCGCCCTGGATCGCGCCGGGCTGCCCGTACTCCATGGCCCGCTCTGAGGCGCGTTCGTTGATCAGCAGCGGCTCGCGGGTCTCGACGACGTGCTTCCGGATGCCCATCAGCGGTATCGGCTCGTCGGGGAACCGCACGCCGCGCTCGATCGTGTACGGGAAATGGATCAGGCCCTCGTCGCGGTCGTAGATGCCGATGTCGAGGACCTGGGCGTCGAACAGGTCGCGCAGCCGCTCCCCGACCAGCTCGTACATCGCCTGCATCTCGATCTGGGCGGCCAGGCCCTGCTGGACGTCGTTGATGATCGCCAGCTCCGCCGCGCGCTCGTCGGTGTCCGTCAGCAGGCGCTTCGTCTCGTCGAACAGGCGCGCGTTCTCGAGGGCGACGCCCATGCTCGAGCCGAGCGTGCCCAGCAGGCGCTCGTCGGCATCGCTGAACGCGTGCTCCTCGACCGCCTCGAGCCCGATCACGCCGATCACGCGGTTGGCGCCGGTGATCGGGACGCCCATCCAGGACAGGGTGTCGGTCCCGCCGATCGAGATCGCGCCGGCGGCGTTCTGCTCCGCCGCAGTCCCGACCCGCAGCGGCCGATTCGTTCGGATGACCGTCGACGTCATCCCCTCGCCGAGCTCGCGCGGCTCCCGGTGGAACTTCTCACCCTCGTCGAGGTCGTACGGCCACGAGATGAGGTTGGTGGCCGGGTCGTGCATGGCGATGAAGATCGAGCGCACGTCGAACAGCTGGCGGACGCGCTCGCCGACCAGCTCGATGATCGCGTCGAACTCGAGCTGCCGTGACAGGGCTTCGCCGACCTCGTTGATCACGCCCAGCTCGGCCGCCCGCTCGTCCGCGTCGGCCAGGAGGCGCTTGGTCTCGTCGAACAGGCGCGCATTCTCGAGGGCGGCGCCCATCGAGGTCGCGAGCGTCCCGAGCAGGCGCTCGGTGCCCTCGTCGAACGCGTCCACCTCGACGGTCTCGAGTGCGAGCACGCCGATGACCCGGGATCCGGACAGGATCGGCACGCCGAGCCAGGACTCGGACTCGGTGCCGCTGTTGATCGCGCCCATCCCGCTGCTCTCGGCGGCAGTCGCGAGGCGCAACGGACGCTTCATCCGGATCACGTGCGAGGTCAGGCCCTCGCCGAACGTGATCGGGTCGCTCTGGATGCGCGCTCCGTCGTCGATCTCGTAGGGGAAGGTGATCTGCCCCGAGGGCTCGTCGTACAGGGCGATGAACATCGACTGCGAGTCGAACAGCTCCCGGACGCGCTCGCCGACGAGGTCGATGATCGCCTGGAAGTCGAGCTGGCTGGCCAGCGCGTCGCCGATCTCGTTGACCATCGCGAGCTCGGCGTTGCGCTGCCGCGTCTCCTCGACCGCGCGGACCCGGCTGAGCGCGATGCCGACGTGTTGGCCCACGAACGCCAGCAGGTCGCGGTCCGTCTCTGTGTACGTCTCAGCCGCCGAGTAGCCCTGGACGACGAGGACACCGAGCGTCCGGCCGTCCGCCGACAGGGGAACGCCCAGCCAGTCGCCCGCGCCCCTGACGCCGACGAGCTCGACCTCGCCGCCGGCGACGAGCTGCTCGTAGATGGCGGGCGTGATCAGCGTCGGCCGGCCGGTGCGCAGGACGTAGGCGGTCGACCCCCGGGCGTTGCCCTCGCCGATCGGCTCCCAGGCGGCCGGGTCGGGGATGTCCGTGTCGACCGTGTCGACGTAATACGGAAAGTTGATCGTCTGGCGGGCGCGGTCGACGAGGGCGATGTAGAAGTTGTCCGCCCGCATGAGGCTGCCCACGATCTCGTGGACCGTGGCGTAGAAGTGGGGCAGGTCCTGGGTGGAGCTCGCCGCGTCGGCGATGCGGTACAGCGCCTGCTGGACCTCGATCGCGCGCTGGCGCTCCGCGTCGCGGGCCTCGAGATCCGCGATCCGGGCGCGAGCGGCGGCCAGCTCGTCGGACGCGGGCTCGGGCACGCGGAACCTTCTCCCTCACGGTCGGTCGGTGATCCCGAGTCTACAGGCCTCCTCGGGAGGCAACGGTGTCGCCTGCGCGTCACCCTCGCTCGAGGTAGCGCTCCCGATCCCAGTTGTGGACCACCGAGTCGTAGAGCTCCTGCTCGACGCGCGCGGCGTTCAGGTAGTGCGCGACCACGTCGTCGCCGAAGATCTCGCGGGCGGCGTCGGACCGATCGAGCTCGCCGATCGCCTCCCACAGGGCGCGCGGCATCCGCGGCACGCCGGTGGCGACGTAGCCGTTGCCCTTGTACTCGGGCACCAGCTCGAGGCCGTGCTCGATCCCATATAGCCCGGCGCCGATCATCGCCGCGTAGGTCAGGTAGGCGTTCATGTCTCCGCCCGGGAACCGGTTCTCGACGTGCAGCCCGCCGCCGTTGCCCACGAGCCGGAAGCCCGTCGTCCGGTTGTCCCGGCCCCACACGACGTTGACCGGGGCCCACGACAGCGACGCGTACCGCTTGTAGCTGTTGACGAACGGCGCGATGAACACGGCCAGTTCGCGGGACAGCGCCATCATCCCGGCGACGAACTGCGCGCCCCGCTCGCCGAGCCCGTACGGCCCCTCTGACTCGCCCTCGGCGGCGTGCATCAGCGGACGGTCGTCGTCGCGGTCCCAGAGGCTCATGTGGAGGTGCCCCGACGAGCCGGTCCAGCGGTGGTCCGGCTTGGCCATGAAGGTGATGCCCCACCCGTTGAGGTACGCGATCTCCTTGGCGCCGTGCTTGAACAGCACCGTCCGGTCGGCCGACTCGAGGACGTGGTCGTAGCGGATGTTGACCTCGTGCTGGCCGTTGGCCGCCTCGCCCTTGCTGAACTCGATCGGGATCCGGGCGGCGGTCATCTGGTTGCGCAGCAGTCGGTGGAGCGGCTCGGCCTTCGTCGCCTGCAGCAGCTGGTAGTCCTCGTTGTAGTAGCCGAACGGCTTGGGGATCGGCCAGCCCCGCTCGGCGAGGCTCTCCCACGAGTCCTTGAGCACGTAGTACTCGAGCTCGGAGCCGCATTTGACGGCGAGCCCCAGATCCGCCGCCCGCTCGACCTGGCGCTTGAGGATCGTGCGCGGGCTGACCGGGATCTCCTCGCCGGTCTCGCCGTCGGTCGCGTCGGCAAGGACGAGCGCCGTCTTCTCGAGCCAGGGCAGGACGCGCATGGTGTCCCACACGGGTTCCGCGACCCAGTCGCCGTAGCCCGTCTCCCAGTTCATGAGCGCGAACCCGTCGGGCGTGGCCATGTCCATGTCGGTGCCCAGGAGGTAGGTGCAGAAGTGCGCGCCGTGGTCGATGACGCCGTTCAGGAACGCCTCGGCCTGGACGCGCTTGCCGACCAGGCGCCCCTGCATGTCGGTGATGGCGACGACCAGCGTGTCGATCTCGCCGTTCCGCATCTGCCCTTCGAGCTCCGCCATGCGCGGGTGCTTGGTGGGCGTGTCGTGGGACCGCTCGTGATCAGCGTGAGTCGGCATCTCGGCCTTCGCTCCCTCGGGGTTACTTCGCGGTCATCGCGCCGTCGGCGACGATCACCGAGCCGGTCACGAACGACGACTCGTCTGACGCCAGGAACAGCGCGACGTTGGCCAGCTCGCGCGGCTCGCCGGGACGGCCGATGGGCTGGAACGAGTCGATGGTGGCGTAGACCTCCGCGAGGCCACCCAGCAACTCGGCATGTGCGTAGTTGATCGGTGTGTCGACCCAGCCGGGCGCGAGCGCGTTGCACCGGATCCCCTGCTTCGCATAGTCGAGCGCGATCCCCTTCGAGAGCATCACGATCGCGCCCTTGGAGGTCGCGTAGATCGCCAGGAACGGCTCGGCGACGAGGCCGTTGACCGAGCTCGTGTTGATCAGCGAGCCGCGCCCGCGGGCGAGCATGTGCGGGATCGCGTAGCGGCAGCCGTAGATGCAGCCCTTGACGTTGACGTCGAGGGTCCGGTTGACGACCTCGTCGGGCACCTCGTGGAACACGCCCGGGATGTTGATGCCGGCGTTGTTGAACGCGACGTCCAGCTGCCCCCAGCGCGATACGGTGTCGTCGGTGTACGCCTTGACCTGGGTCGGGTCCGCGACATCGGCGCCGACCGCGTGCGCCTGGTCGCCGATCTCGCGCGCCACCGCCTCGACGGAATCGCGGTCGATGTCGACGCAGGTGACCCGCGCCCCCTCCTCCGCGAACCGGATCGCGCTGGCGCGCCCGATCCCCGAGCCCGCACCCGTCACGATCGTGACCTTGCCCGCGAGTCGATCGCCCATCCCTGCTCAGCCTCCTGCAGGTTCCCGATGGCTCCACCGCGCGACACATCGTTGACATCGCCTAGGCCGTCTGCGCTTACTGCGCGCGTTGGAGGCGGTCGCGTGGAGGGCGCGATCGTAACGCGAACCTCTCGCTCGAGAAGGAGGGTTTCGGAGGATGGCCGCACCGCCCACTGGGGCCAGCACCAAGGACACCGACCAACTTCATCAGCTGGGGTACGCCCAAGAGCTCCGGCGCGGGATGAAGACGTTCTCGAACTTCGCGGTCTCGTTCACGATCATCTCGATCCTGTCCGGCTGCCTGACGCTGTTCCTGTTCGCGATGAACACGGGCGGCCCGGCAGTCATGACGATCGGCTGGCTCGTCGTCGGCTTCTTCGTGACGCTCGTGGCGCTCGGCATGGCCGAGGTTGCGTCGAGCTATCCGACCGCCGGCGGCCTCTACTACTGGGCAGCCAAGCTCGCCCCCGAATCCGGCCGCGATCCGGCCAAGTGGAGCTGGTTCGTCGGCTGGTTCAACCTCGTTGGCCAGGTGGCGGTCACTGCCGGCATCGACTTCGGCCTCGCGACGTTTGCCACGGCCCTGCTCAACCTCACGTTCGGCTACCCGGTCAGCCCGCCCAGCGTGATCGCCGTGTACGCGGTGGTCCTGATCCTGCACGCCCTCCTGAATACGTTCGGGATCCGGCTTGTCGCGCTGCTCAACGACGTGTCCGTGTGGTGGCACGTCGTCGGCGTCACGGTGATCGTCATCGTCTGCGTGTTTCTCAACCAGCACACCCGCACCGATCTTGGCACGGTGTTCTCGAAGACCGTCAACAACACGGGGTTCAGTTCGGACATGGGTCTGGGGCTGGTCGTCCTGGGCATCCCGCTGTACGTAGCCCTCATCGGCCTGCTGAACGCCCAGTACACGCTGACCGGCTACGACGCGTCGGCGCACATGTCGGAGGAGACCCACGGCGCCGACACCGCCGCCCCCCGAGGCATCGTGTTCTCCGTCGTCATCTCGGTGATCTTCGGCTTCATCCTGCTGGTCGCGATGAACGTCGGGATCACGCCCGACAAGGTCTTTCCGGCGGCCGACGGGACGCTGGTCGACGGGTACCAGAACGCGCTGACGTCGCCGACCGGTGTCCCACCTGCGCAGATCTGGATCGACGCCATCGGCCAGTCGGGCGGGATCTTCGTCCTGTTCCTGGTCGTCGGCGCGCAGTTCTTCTGCGGGATGTCGTCGGTCACCGCGAACTCGCGGATGATCTACGCGTTCTCGCGCGACGGCGCCGTGCCCGGCAGCTCGTTCTGGCACCGCATCAACAAGCGGACCCGCACACCAACCAACTCGATCTGGCTCGCGGCCGTTGGCGCGTTCATCCTCGGCCTGCCGTACCTGTACAGCCCGGTGGCCTACGCCGCCATCACCTCGATTGCGGTCATCGGCTTGTACGTCGCCTACATCTCGCCGGTGTTCCTGCGCCTCAAGGCGGGAAGCAAGTTCCAGGAAGGGCCGTGGACGTTGGGCCGGTGGAGCCGTCCGATCGGGATCGTCGCCACGATCTGGGTTGCGATCGTCTTCGTCCTGTTCATGCTCCCGCAGGCGTTTCCGATCACGATCCAGAATCTCAACTACACCCCGGTGGTGTTCCTCGTCGTGCTGGGTGGCGCGGCCCTGTGGTACTTCACCTCGGCCAAGAACTGGTTCAAGGGGCCCAAGGTTCAGGGCACGCCCGAAGAACTCGCGGCGATCGAGAAGGACCTCGAACTCCAGGTCTGACGCGGCCGACTCGTCCCACACGGCCGAGCCTGGAGGCGTCGCCTCCGGGCTCGCCGAATTCACGGGCCGTAGTCCGTCGGGGCCGGCACGACCGGCCGGTATCCTCCGGGCCATGGAGACGGCCCCGTTCCTGCTCGACATCGGCCTGGCGCTGCTGCTGGCGGCGGGGTTTGGCTGGGTCGCGCGCAAGCTCGGGCTGCCCGCCGTCGTCGGGTACCTGGTGGCCGGGCTGGTGGTCTCCCAGTTCACGCCCGGGTACGTGGCCGACCGCCACCAGATCGAGCTGCTGGCCGAGGTCGGCGTGGTGCTGCTCCTGTTCGAGGTCGGGATCGAGGTCGACCTCGGCCGCCTCCGGCGCGAGCACGGCGGCCTGCTGTGGGCCTCGCCCGCGCAGATCGGCATCTCGACCGTCGCCGCGGCGGTGGTGCTCTACGCGCTCGGCGTGGCCCCGCTCGGCGCCGCGCTGGTCGGCGTCTCGGTCGCGATGTCGAGCTCGGTCGTCGTCGTCAACATCACCCGCTCGAGGCGCCGGACGACGGACAAGCCGACCGAGGAGGGCCTCCTCGGCTGGAGCGTGCTCCAGGACGTGACGGGCGTCGCGCTCTCGACGGTCATCCTCGCGGTCTCCGGCTACGGCGGAAAGCCGCTCCCGCTCGCGCTCGCGCTGCTCGCCGCCTTCGGGCTGCTGGCGCTCGCGGCGGACCAGGTGCTGCCGCGCATCCTCCGGCGGTTGCGATCGGACCACGACCTGTTCCTCATCGTGTCGGTCGCCTCCGGGCTCGTGCTCGCGGCGGCGGGCGCGGTGTTCTTCGGGGTGCCCGCGGCCCTCGCCGCGTTCGTCGCCGGCCTCGCGATCAGCGATCGGCCCGAGACCGCCGAGGCGCGCCGCCGCCTGCTGCCGTTCCGCGACGTGTTCGCCGTGCTGTTCTTCGTGGCCGTCGGCTCCCTGATCGATCCCGGCAGCCTGCCGGCGGCGGCGCCGTGGATCGCGCTCCTGGTCGGCCTCCTCGTGGTCGCGAAGGTCCTCGTGGCGTGGGTCCTGGTCAGGCTCGCGCGCCTCGAGGCCCGTCCCCTGCAGCTGGCGATCGGCCTCGGCCAGATGGGCGAGTTCGGCTACGTGCTGGCCGGGATCGGCCTGACGGCGGGGGTGGTCTCGAACGACCTGTTCACGGCCGTGCTGGCGTCGATCGTGGTCACGATCGCCGGCTCGGCGATCCTCGTCCGGCTCGCGGGCAAGGCCCCGGCCCCGGCCGAGACCGGCCCTGCCGCCGCGTCGCTCCGGCTCGGGCGGCCGCCTAGTAGATGACGGTCGCGTCCGGCGGGAACGTGAACGCGAACGCCGACGGCGGGAGCGGCGCGTCGGGGACGTAGCTGGTGACGGTCGCGTCGCGGGTCACCTGGCCGCCGATCGACTCCTCGAGCCGGAGGATCACGCCGTCGAGGCGGTCGATGGTGACGCGGATCGCGAAGTCGGGCCGATCGGCGGTGACCTCGATCGTCCGCGGGTGATCGCACTCCAGCACGATCGCCATGCGGCCGGCCAGCATGGTCGAGCCGACGACGCGGCAGTCGCCCGTCGCGAGGACGTTCTGGCAGTAGCCCCCCGGATGGACGAACAGGTCCGGCAGCGTCTCCATCGGCAGGGCCGTGAGCGGGACGTAGACGCGGGAGCGGCCGGGCAGGTCGCCGTCGTCCGTCACGCCGCGGACCATCGGACGGGTCGGCCGCCGCGTGCCGACCTTGCGCGACGCCACGTAGGTCTGGACCGTGGCGCCGTCCGACACCCACGTCTCGTAGCCGTCGGTCGTCCCCGCGACCGGGACCGACGTGAGCACCTTCGCCTCGCCCGGGTGCCGCACGGTGACGTCGTGGACGAGCACCTCCTCGCCCCTCGCCGTCCAGGAACGCTCCTCCAGCCGCATCCGGAGGGTCGCGAATCGCAGCTCCGCGTCGCGCATGAAGGTGAACAGCTCGTGGAGGTCGGGCAGCTCGTCGCCAAGGGCGGCCAGCTCGGGCAGGCGCCGGCCGGCGACGGGGACGGGCAGGGACCCGGCTCGGTCCCAGGCGCGGCTCGCGGACATCGCCCGGATTGTAGCGGGCCGTCCCGGCCCGCCGATCGCCCCTTGACGCGGCGGGCTCGGAAGACGTCATCTAGCGCCATGCATCGTCGCAACCCAGTCGTCCTCGTGGCCATCGCCGCGTTCGTCGTCGGCGCCTGTGGCGGACCGTCCGCGCCCGCCGACGCGGCACCGTTCACCGGCAAGGAGGCCACCGTCGCGGCGGTCAACATCGCCTACGACCCGGTCGAGGTGTCGCTCCCGACGGGGTTCCCGCTGCGGCTCGTCCTCGACAACCGCGACAACGGCGTGCCCCACGACATCAAGGTCCTGCAGGGCGACCAGAGCTTCGGCCAGAGCCCCGTCGTGACCGGGCCCGCGACGACCGAGGTCCGCTTCGGCCCGCTGCCACCGGCCACCTACCAGTTCATGTGCACCGTGCACCCGAACATGCAGGGGACCCTGACCGTCACGCCATAGCGATCGGCCGATCCGCCCGGCACCGTTCAGCCGCCGGCCGGCCCGCCGCCGAGCCCGGGTTCCGTCATCGAGGCCGGGTCGAGCAGCTCGTCCAGCCGGTCGGGCGCGATCCCGCGCTCGGTCGCGAGGTCGCGGATCGTCCGCCCGCTCGCGTGCGCCTCCTTGGCCAGGGCCGCGGCGGCGTCGTAGCCGATCTCGGGCGCCAGCGCCGTGGCCAGCATCAGCCCCTGCTCGACCAGCTCGGGGCCCCGGTCGGTCGCCTGGAGGCCCTCGACCAGCCGGACGCGGAAGTTGCGCGCCGACGCGGCGAGCAGCGAGACCGACTCGAGGATCGCGAGCGCCGTGACCGGCAGCATGACGTTGAGCTCGAGCAGCGACCCGGTCTGCCCGAACGCGATCGTGGCGTCGTTGCCGACGACCCGGGCGACGACCATGGTCAGGCTCTCGACGATCACGGGGTTCACCTTGCCGGGCATGATCGACGACCCGGGCTGGGTCTCGGGCAGGGCGAGCTCGGCCAGCCCGGCCCGTGGGCCCATGCCCATCAGCCGGATGTCGGAGGCGACCTTCCACAGGCCGAGCGCGATCGTGCGCAGCCCGCCGTGGGCGGCGATGACGGCATCGAGCGTCGCCTGGGCGTGGAAGTGGTTCGGCGCCTCGCGGACGGGGAGCCCGGTCAGCTCCGACAGGCGCACGCAGGTTCGGGCGGCGAACTCGGGATGGGCGTTGAGGCCGGTCCCGACGGCGGTCCCGCCGAGGGGGACCGTGAGCAGCTCGTCGCGCGCGGCCTGCGCCCGGCGGATGGCCTCCTCGACCTGGCCCGCGTACCCCGCGAACACCTGGCCGAGGCGGATCGGCGTCGCGTCCTGGAGGTGCGTGCGCCCCGTCTTGACGACGCCCCAGAACTCGTCGGACTTCGCGGCGAGCGCCGACTGGAGGTCGATCAGGGCGGGGATCAGCTCCTCCTCGATCGCGACCGCGGCCGACAGCTGGAGCGCGGTCGGGATCACGTCGTTCGAGCTCTGGCAGAGGTTCACGTCGTCGTTGGGGTGGACCGCGGTCCCCAGGCGCCCCGACGCGAGCCTGGCCACCACCTCGTTCATGTTGGTGTTGGTCGAGGTGCCCGACCCGGTCTGGTAGACGTCGATCGGGAACTGCTCGTCATGCCGGCCGTCCGCGACCTCGCGCGCGGCGGCGGCGATGGCCTGCGCCTTCGCGGCGTCCAGGAGCCCCAAGCCCTGGTTGGTCTCGGCGGCGGCGAGCTTGATCAGCGCGAGCGAGCGCAGGAATCGCCGCGGCATTCGCTGCCCCGAGATCGGGAAGTTGAGGACCGCGCGCTGGGTCGACGCGCCGTACAGGGCGTCGGCGGGGACCGCCATCTCGCCCATCGAGTCGCGCTCGACGCGGGTCGCCGGGGATGCGCTCGCCGTCGGGTCGGGGTCCATGCGCTGATGGTAGCGACCACCGGGCCCGGGACGGGCCGATCCCGTCGCGGGCGTCGGGCTCAGGCGATCGGGTGCGTCCAGGCCCGGTGCCGCGTGATCGCCTCGAAGCCCACGGACGCGTAGAGGGCCTCGGACGCCGGGTTCGTGGCGGCGGAGAACACGAGGGCATCCTGTGCGCCGAGGCCCCGAAGGAGGTGGAGCCCGGCCAGGTTGACGGCGCGAGCCAGGCCCAGCCGCCGGTGATCCGGATGCGTGCCCACGGGCTCGAACTCGCCGACCCCGGCGTCGGGGTTCCACCAGACCATCGTGAACGCGGCCAGCGTCCCGTCCGGCGCCTCGACGACGAGGTCGTGCTCGGGCGCGTAGCGCGGCATCCGCTCGAGCAGGGCGTACTTCTCCACGCTCATCCGCGACGGCGCGAAGGCCGCCCGGTGGACCTCGACCCGGGCGTGGCGGTCATCGGGGAGGATCACGTGGCGCACCCGATAGCCGAGGGGCAGGGCCGGGACGGGCTCGAGCGCCTCGTCGAGGCGGCGGGACCAGTGCGTGTAGAGCGCCTCGGCCGCGCGCGCCCAGCCGCGTGCGGCCAGGAGCCCGTTGAGCTCGTCGTCCGCGTCCATCGTCCAGGCCTCGAGCGCCACGGGCGGCGCCTGGCCGTCGTCGAGGGCGAAGGATCGAACCGCCTCGGCGGCCCAGGCCAGCGTCGCGTCGACGAGCGACGCGCGGACACCGGCCGGCAGCCCGGCGCGCTGGTGCCAGTCGAGGCTCGCCGGCGGGCTCAGCCAGCCGTAGGCGAGGACGTCGTCGCCATCGGTCCAGAGGCGCACACGCGGGCCGAAGTCCGTTCCCGGCGCCGCCCCGGCGATCCACCATTCGAGGTCGCCGGCGGTCGCGTTCACGAACGGCCGGGCGCGACGCCACGAAGCGGCGAGGCACGCCTCCATCGCAGCCAGGTCGGCGAGGCCGCCATAGGCGCGTCCGGGATCGGTTGCCGGATGCGGATCGACGAGGGGTCATGGGCCGAGTATGGCGGCATCGACGGACGGCCCGGTCCAGCGTGCCGTCGATATGCTGGCCGCTGATGAGCACGGACGTCCCCATGGCCCGCGTGCGCGCCAACGGCCTCGACATCGGGTACGACGAGGCGGGCGAGGGCCCGCCGCTCGTGCTGCTCCACAGCGCCAGCTCCTCGGGCCGCGAGGATTACGCCGCGCAGCTGCCACTCCTGCGGCGCTCGTTCCACTGCTACCTGCCCGATGCCCGGGGGCACGCCACGACCCGCTGGGACGCGGCGGACGGGTTCCGCTACGACTGGCTCGTCGACGACCTCGAGGCGTTCGCCGCGGCCCTGGGTCTCGAGACGTTCCATCTGCTCGGGTTCTCGATGGGCGGCGCGACCGCGCTCCAGTTCGCCGCCCGCAGCCCGGAGCGGCTGCAGTCGCTGGTGGTGATCGGGATCTCGCCCCGGCGCGAGCCGCGGGCGTCGGTCGCCCGCCGGATGATGGACCCGGCCTACATCCAGCGGGACCCGCGCTGGGCGGCCGAGCTGTCGCGCCGCCACGACGCCGTGCAGGGAGCCGGCGCCTGGCAGCGGCTGATGCCGGCCATCGCCCGCGACGTCGCCGAACAGCGCCTCCTCGAGCCCGTCGAGCTGATCCGCATCGATGCCCCGACGCTCGTGGTCGTCGGGGATCGCGACCCGTTCGTCCCGGTCGACCAGGCGTGGGCGCTGAAGCGGCAGCTCCCGGACGCGCGGCTGTTCGTCGCCCCCGACTGCGGCCACGAGGTGCCGGCCCGCCGGCCGGCGCTGTGCAACGAGGCCCTGTCCGGCTTCTACCGGTCCACGGCGGCCTTGGCGGCCAGGCGGGCGAAGGCGTAGCCGAAGCCCGTCGCGCGGCCGAGCTCGGCCGGCGGATCAGCCGGCGGCCTGCTCTTCGGGCAGCGCCGCGCGCAGCAGCAGGCTGTAGGTGCGCCCGTCGGGGGCCCTGACGGAGGTCAGCGACGGGACGCCGCCGATGGCCGCCTTCGCCTCATCGGCCTCCGCCGCCGTCAACAGGCGGGCCGGCAGCGGGATCGCCGCGTCGTCGGCAGGCTGCGGGAAGTCGGCGGGCTCGAGGCCGGTCCACGGCCAGTCGTCGACGATCGCGCCCGGGGCGCCCTCGGTCTCGGCGATCAGCGCGACCACGCCGTCGGTCGCGTAGTCCGCGTCGGTGGCGATCGTGCGCAGGCGCGCGACGAGGTCGGCGAACGCGCGGATCGAGACCGCATCCGGGCCGGGCGCCGGGTCGTCGGTGAGGCCGGTGACCAGGATCGACCGGTCCGCGCCGTCCGCGTGGAGCTCGAACACCGTCGAGGGGGCGTCCATGTTGCCGCCCAGGTAGGCATCCCGGGCCGTGCCCAGCCGCCCCTCGACGAGCGCGAATTGCAGCAGCGCCTGCACCTCGTCCTCGGTCAGCCGCGCCTCGCGCAGCGTGGGGATCGCGGTCGCGCCGGCGGCCGCGGGGTTCAGGCCCCCGCCCGTGGGCTCGTCGGCCTCGGGCGGCAGCACCAGGGCCCGCCCGTCGCCGTAGAGCGTGAACTCGGGCACCCGGCTCATCACGGTCTCGAGGCGCACGAAGCCGCCGCGCGTCTCCGCCCGCAGGACGATGTCGGTCGGGCCGGTCGGGTGATCGATGGCGTCGGCGTCCGTCGCGGCGGTGCCGGACGGGCGGGCGGCGGAGGCTCGAGGCCACGGCGGGCGACACCGCGGCCGCCGACGTCGCCGTCGACGGCGTCGCGGCGCCGGCGCACGCACCCACGATGAGGGCGACGGCGCCCGCGACGAACGCGCGCGACAGGGCGGCGAGCGGCGGACGGCCGGGCATGCCGCCACGACGCCGGGCTCGGTCGCCCGGTTCCCATGCCACAATCGGCCCATGGCTCGGGATCTCCAGCGGCCGCTCCGCGAGGCGTGGATCGTCGACGCGGTCCGCACCCCCATCGGCCGCTATGGCGGCGCGCTCGCGAGCGTGCGGCCCGACGACCTCGCGGCGATCGTCATCGGCGCCATCGTCGAGCGGACCGGCGTCGACCCCGCCGCGATCGAGGACGTGGTCTTCGGCTGCGCCAACGGGGCCGGCGAGGACAACCGCAACGTCGCGCGCATGGCGGCGCTGCTCGCCGGGCTCCCGGTCGAGGTCGCGGGCCAGACGGTCAACCGCCTGTGCGGGTCCGGGCTCCAGGCGGTCAACAGCGCGGCGCACGCGATCGCCGCGGGTGACGGCGACGTGTTCATCGCCGGCGGCGTCGAGTCCATGACGCGCGCTCCGTACGTGATGCTCAAGGCGGACGGCCCCTGGGACCGGGGTCCGCGCGCGATGGAGGACACGACCCTCGGCTGGCGGTTCGTGAACCCGCGCATGCGGGAGGTCTACCCGCCGATCACGCTGGGCGAGACCGCCGAGTGCGTCGCCGAGCAGTGGACGGTCTCCCGCGAGCGCCAGGACGCGTTCGCGCTCGAGAGCCAGCGCCGGGCCGTCGCGGCGATCGAGGCCGGGCGGTTCGACGCGCAGCTCGTCCCCGTGACGGTCACCGGGCGCAAGGGCGCCGTCACGGTCGTCGATCGCGACGAGCACCCGCGGGCGGACACGTCGGCCGAGGCGCTGGCGGCGCTCAAGCCGGCGTTCAAGGCCAACGGCACCGTCACCGCCGGCAACAGCTCCGGGATCAACGACGGGGCGGCGGCGCTGCTGCTCGTCGAGGCCGACCGGGCGCGCGAGCTGGGGCTGCGGCCGATGGCCCGGGTCGTCGCCACGGCCGTCGCCGGGGTCCACCCGGACGTGATGGGCATCGGCCCCGTGCCCGCCGTGCGCAAGGTCCTCGGCCGGGCCGGCCTCGAGGCGTCCGACCTCGACGTCGTCGAGATCAACGAGGCGTTCGCGAGCCAGGCCGTCGCCTGCATGGACGAGCTCGGGCTGGACCCGGCGCTCGTCAATCCGAACGGCGGCGCGATCGCCCTCGGGCACCCGCTCGGGGCGTCGGGCGCCCGGCTGCTGGCGATGGTCGTCCACGAGCTCGGGCGGACCGAGGGTCGCTACGGGCTGGCGACCATGTGCATCGGCGTGGGCCAGGGGATCGCGACGGTCGTCGAGCGCATCGAGGGCTGAACTCGGGCTCCCGATCGGCGCGGGACCATCGGGGTGCTGGACGAAAACCGTTGCCGTGCGTACGATCGGAGTGTCACCGAGCCGATCCGGGCACGGGACGCAGCGACCCGAGGAGTGTTCACGAGATGATCGACGCCCAGCCGACCGTCGTCTCCCTGTCCGATGCCGCCGCCACCAAGCTGCGCGAGCTGACGAAGGACGAGCCGAATCCCGAGATCGGGCTGCGCGTGTACGTCTATTCCGGCGGCTGCTCCGGTTACCGCTACGGGATGATGCTCGAGGACGCGCCGACGACCGACGACAACGTCCTGAGCGCGAACGGCGTGCGCGTGTACATCGACAACAACAGCGTGCCGCTGATCCAGGGCAGCGAGATCGACTACGTCGACACCCTCATGGGCGCCGGGTTCACGGTCAACAACCCGAACGCCGTCTCGGGCTGCGGCTGCGGCTCGAGCTTCCGCACCGCCGAGGACGCCGGCACGGCGCGGAGCTGCTCCCACTGATCGCCCGGGCGCATCGGCGCCCGCCCTCGAGTCGCTGACGACGCCGTCGGGATCGCCCGGCGGCGTTTTCACGTCCCGTTGATGCTTCGTCCACGATCGTGGACGCCGGTTCCACGCCGACGGCGTACGCTGCCCCGACCACCATGCAGATCCCCCTGTTTCCGCTGCACACGGTGCTCTCGCCCGGGCTGGCCCTGCCACTCCACGTGTTCGAGGACCGGTACCGGCTGATGGTCCGCCGATGCCTCGACGAGGACCGGCCGTTCGGCGTCGTGCTGATCCACGAGGGCAGCGAGATCGCGCCCCGCGATGGCGGACCGCAGGAGCTGGCGATCGCGAGCGTCGGCACCTTCGCCGAGATCCGCGAGGCGAGCCGCTACTCGGACGGCCGCTGGGAGCTGCTGACGGTCGGCGGCGGGCGGTTCGTGATCGAGACGGTCCGGACGGGCGTCGAGCCCTATCTCGTGGCCGAGGTCGAGCCGCTGGAAGACGCGCTGGGTGACGCGGACACCGCCGAGGTGCTGATGCGCCGGGTGTCGCGCCGGTTCGTCGAGTACCTGAGGTTGTTGCAGCCGCGGGAAGGCGAGGACGCGACCCCCATCGACGTCCAGGTCGAGGTCGAGGTCCCCGACGTCGGCGAGCCCACGGACGACGGCGAGCCCGAGGGCCGGCGAGGGGCGGACCGCGACCGGGAGCCCGCGTCGGCGGCTGACGGCGACCTGGACGACGTCGACGCGGACGACGGGCCCGCGCTGGCCTCGGTGCTGCGCATCCCCGACGACCCGTCACACCTGTCGTTCCTGCTGACGGGCATCCTGCAGGTCGAGCCGTCCCGCAAGCAGGCGCTGCTGGAAGCGACGACGGCGGAGCATCGCCTGCGCGAGCTCGACCGGGTCCTGGACCGCGAGCTCCAGCTCCTCCGAGCACGCCTCGCGCCCTATCGCCCGGACCGGCGCGGCCTGGGGCCGCTGGCGAGCTGAGGAATCAGAGAGGCCGTCCGGCGAGGGTGACGCCCCACCGGACGGCCAGCGGCCCACGGGCGGCGCGGGGTCGCTACCCGAGGCCGTGGGAAATCCGAGTCGGATGCTAACCGCGGGTCGCCGCGCTGGGACCCCCCGGTTCGGGGGGTCTGCCGAGGCCCAGTCGTGGGGAATGGGGTCGTCGCGCGCTCGCGGCCCGCAGGCGTTTCACGCGTGGTGGATGATGCCGGTCACCATCGTTCGCCCGAGACTGACGGCGGGGCGTACAGTCTCGGTCTCACGCCGTCGCCTGGAGGATCTGCATGGTGCCAACCGGTTGGAGGACGCTCGACATCTCGCGCTGGCGCGCCCCCGCGCTCGCCGTCTCGGCCTCGAGCCTGTTCCTGGCCGGGTGCGCTCAGGTCGGCGGGCCGACGTTCACCTTCTGGGACCTCGTGTGGTCCATGGTGATCTTCTTCTTCTGGTTCATGCTGATCTGGATCTTCATCTCGATCTTCGCGGACATCTTCCGGCGCAACGACCTCTCGGGCGGCTGGAAGGCGATCTGGATCATCGTGATCTTCCTGATCCCGTTCATCGGGGCCCTGATCTACATCATCAGCCGGCCCAAGGTGACCGCCCAGGACGTGCAGCTGATGACCCAGCAGGAGGCCGCCACCAAGGCCGCCGCAGGCGTCACCCCCGCCGACCAGATCGAGAAGCTCAACCAGCTCAAGGCGTCCGGCGCGATCACCGAGCCGGAGTACCAGGCACTCAAGCAGAAGGCCATGGAGGGCTGATCATGGGAATCGGACCGGTCGAATACCTGGTCGTTGCCTTTCCGGGCAACCAGTTCAACGGCGAGATCGCGCCCGCGCTGCGCGACCTCATCGACTCGGGGACGATCCGCGTCCTCGACCTTGCCTTCGTCCTCAAGGACGCCGACGGCAGCGTCGTGGGCGCCGAGCTCGAGGACGCCGGATCCGAGGTCATGCAGGCCTTCGACAGCCTGGCGATCGAGCGGGGCGGCCTGCTGAACGACGACGACCTGAAGGACATCGGCGAAGCGCTCGACCCGAACTCGTCGGCCGCCATCCTGGTCTGGGAGGATCTCTGGGCCCAGCGGTTCGCCGACGCCATCGCCGACTCCGGCGGCGTCCTCGTCGACATCCAGCGGATCCCGCGCGACGTCGTCCAGGCCGCCATCGACTTCAACACCGACGCCGTCTCGGCCTAGGTCCCAGGAGGATTCTGCTCACATGATGCGACGCCGAGGCCCCGGCCTCGTTCGAATGGCTGCGACCACGGCGGTCGTCGCCGGCACGGCCGGCGCGGTCCGCCACCACCAGGACACGAAGTACGCGAACCAGGCGGCCGAGCAGCAGCAGGCCCAGTACGACGCGCAGCAGGCCGCGGCCCCCGCCCCCGAGCCGGCCCCCGCGCCGGCTGCGGCCCCCGCCGCCGCCCCGTCGGCGAACGACGCCATGATGGCCCAGCTCACCCAGCTGAGCCAGCTGCACAACGCGGGCGTCCTCTCGGACGACGAGTTCGCGGCGGCCAAGGCGAAGCTGCTGGCCTGACCCCGGGCGCCATGGCGCGCCGCCTGACATCCGATACGGCCCGGCGTCCCGCGAGGGACGAGCCGGGCCGTTCGATTCGCGGGGGCGGTCCTAGCTGACCCTGAGCTCGCTCGCGCCCCCGAGCACCTCGAGCTCGTAGCGGTCCGGGCTCTCGGCGAACCCGGGTCCGACGTACCGGCGATTGCCGGCGACCTGCTCGCGCCGCCCGCCGTCGATCTTCAGGTGGGCCACGCCGCCCGCCATGCGGACCGCGACCGGGATGCCGGCCGGCCGCTTGAACCGGGCGCTGCTGACGACCCCGCCGATCCGGACCGTCGCCGTCCCGGCCGGCCGCGGGAGGTCGAGGCGCACGTGGTTCGCGCCACCGTCGACGTCCATGCGCTCGAGGGTGATGGCCTCGAGCGAGCCGGTGAGGTCGGTGATTCCGCCATCCAGCTCGATGGTCCACGGAATCGACCCGTTGAGGGCGAGCCGGGCCTTGCGCGTGCTGAACGCCGCCGTGGCCTGGCGGCGGTAGCGGATCGTGACCACGCCACCCGCGGCGCGGACGTCCGGGCGCGGGCCGTCGAAGGTGGCCAGCACCAGGTCGTCGCCCGGGGCGGCACCGGCGAACTCGAGTCGCGAGGCGCTGGTCTCGGCGATGATTCGCGCGTTCGCCCGCCCGCCCAGGGGGGCGACGTTCAGCGCGAACCGGGGCGCTCCCGAGGTGAACACCAGGCGGCCGCGGGTCGCGCCGGCGAGCGGGGCGCTGAACCGGTTGCCGACGAACCCTCCGCGCGTCCCGGCACGCAGTCGGGCCGTCTCCGCGTCCACGGCCCGACCGGCCTCGACCAGGAAGGTGCCGATGGCGTCGCGCTCCGTCACCGTCCGGGCCTCGAGCAGCCCGTCGACCGCCTCGACGAGCGGCCCCACCGCCTCGACGACCTCGGCGGCACGCTCCGGCACGGGCGCGATCGCGACGCTCCGACGGTCGGCGGGGTCGGGCCGGCGGGTCACGTAGCCGGCGCGTTCGAGGCGGTCGACCACGCCCGTGACGGCGCCGGTCGTGATGTCCGCGAGCTCGGCCAGGCGGCTCGGCGTGAGTCCGGGATCGGCGATCACCAGCTCGAGGCAGCGGAGGTCGGTGGCGTTGAGGCCGAGGTGCTCGGCGAGCGCCTCGTCGAACGCGACGGTGCGGATCGCTTGACGGATGGCGGCGTTGTCGTTCATCATGCCGATATCTTAGCACCTAAGATATTTAGGAGGACCGGATGTCCGGACCACAGCATACATCGGCACCCGCGGGCATCGAGGCGAGCGATCTCGTCAAGGTGTATCCCGGCGACATTCGGGCGCTCGACGGCGTCAGCCTGACCGTCGACCCCGGCTCGATCTTCGGGCTGCTCGGGCCCAACGGGGCGGGCAAGTCCACGACCGTCCGAATCCTGTCGACCCTGTCGAAGCCGACCACGGGCAGCGCGAGCGTCGCGGGGCACGACGTCCTGCGCCACCCCGAGCGCGTCCGCAGCTCGATCGGTGTCGTCGGGCAGCGCTCGTCGGTCGACCCCAGCGCGACCGGACGCGAGAACCTCGTCCTGCAGGGCCAGATGTTCGGGATCGAGTCCCGCGAGCTGAAGGCCCGGATCGGCGGCCTGTTCGAGCGCTTCGACCTCATCGATGCGGCCGACCGCCTCGCGGGCACGTGGTCGGGCGGCATGCGCCGCAAGCTCGACGTCGCGATGGGCCTGATCAACCACCCGCGGGTGCTGTTCCTGGACGAGCCGACGACCGGCCTCGACCCGGAGGCTCGCGCCGGGCTGTGGTCGGAGATCGCCACCCTGTCGCGCGACGGCGGGCTCGCCATCCTGCTCACGACCCACTACCTCGAGGAGGCCGACCACCTGGCGGACCACCTCGCGATCGTCGACCACGGCCGGATCGTCGCCGGCGGCACGCCCGAGGCCCTGAAGGCGGAGCTCCACGGCGACGCCATCCACATCGTGCTCGAGGGCGTGGCCGGCGGCCCGGTCGCCGCCTCCGTCCTGGCCCGCATCGACGGGCTCGCCAGCCCGGTCGTCGACGGCACGCGCGTGTCCGCCCGCGCCGACCACGCGGCCTCCCGGGTGCCGGCCGTGCTGTCGGCCCTCGAGGGTGCCGGCGTCGCGGTCGCGACCGTGACGGTCGCCCGCCCGTCGCTCGACGACGTCTACCTCAGCCACACCGGCCGGTCGTACCGCCCGGAGACCCTGGAGCTCGCGCGATGACCGCCATCACCCAGACCGTGTACCAGTCCGAGCGCCACCTGCGCGCCTTCGTTCGCCAGCCCTGGTTCGTCCTGATGGCGATCATCCAGCCGGTGATCTGGCTGCTGCTGTTCGGCGCGCTGTTCCAGAACGTCACCCTGATCCCCGGCTTCGCCACGGGCGGCAGCTACCTCGACTACCTCGTGCCGGGCGTGCTCGTCATGACCGCGCTGTTCTCGTGCGGCTGGAGCGGGATGTCGATCATCGAGGACCTCGACCGGTCGATCGTCGACCGGTTCCTGGTCACGCCGGTGCACCGGAGCGCGATCATCGGCGGCCTGACGATCTACCAGCTGGTGTCGCTGGTCATCCAGGCGGCGATCATCGGCGGCCTCGCGCTGCTGCTTGGCGCGCACTTCGACGGCGGCCTGCTGGGCTACGGCGCGCTCACCCTGTGCGCGATGCTCGTGGGCGCGGCCGTGGCCTCGTTCTCCGACGCGATGGCGCTGACGCTGCGCCAGCGCGAATCGGTCATCGGCATCAACACCCTGATGACGCTCCCGCTGACGTTCCTGTCGGCGGCGTTCATCCCCCTCGCCCTCGCACCGGAGTGGATCCAGACGGTCGCCCGGTTCAACCCCGTCAACTGGGCGGTGGAGGCCGGCCGGGAGGCGCTGCTCGCGACACCTGACTGGTCGTTCGTCCTGCCCCGGATCGCGGCGCTGGCCGTCCTCTCGATTCTGGCCACCGGCTGGGCGACCCGGACCTTCCGCTCGTACCAGCGCTCCATCTAGGGATCCGCGCGGGCAGCAAGCGGCCGGCCGCCGAGGCGACCGGCCGTTGCTCCCTGTCCGGCGACCGAGGTCGGCCGGCGCTCCCGCTTGAGGGCGTCAGAAGGGCTTGGACCGCTCGTCGAGCCGGCCCAGTCGTCCGTGTGCGGAAGGGCGCCTCGTCCCGATGCTCGGCTCGGCGATGGTTTCGCCGCTCGACACCGCCCGGGCGAGCCAGACCCAGGCCATCAGGCAGGTCCGACAGATCGGCGGCCCGTCGTCGAGGATGAGCCGACGGTCACCGCCGCAGCGCCGGCAGGTGTCCAGCCGCGGTGGGATCGCCGTCCCGACCCGAAAGCCGGTGCCCGTCGCGCTGTCCCGCGTGCCGTCGACCATGGCCGGATCGTGGACGGCACCGGATCGCAACGATGATCACGAGCCGGCCCTCCGCCGTGCGTTGCCATAACAGGATTCAGTCCTTGCGCCCGCCGCGCGGGCCGCGCTTGGTCGAGGCGGCCCGGAGCGAGCGAGCCGGCCTGCGGATCCTGGAGTCGTCCTCGACCTCGATGTCGTAGCGTCCGGCCGCGGCGAGGATCTTCTTCCGCGCCCGCTCCTTGGCGGCGACGCTCTCGAACTCGGTCTGGTTGAAGCGCGAGATCGCGTTGCGGACGTGGCTCGCGTCGTTGATCGGCAGGTGCTCTCGTGGCGGCTACGGGGGGCCGCGAAGGGAACGGGCCCGTCGCGACCCCCGGACTCGAGGGTGGTCGCGGCGAGGACGACGTCGCGCCGAACGGCGCGGAGGTGCGCGTTGCAGGTTCGTGGCAGGGCGGCCTGGCCGCCTCGGCCGCGCCTGGGCGGCCCGCCGCCTCGCTGCAACGCGTCGCGCGCCCGATGAAAGGCGGGGCGTCACCCGCGGGCGGCACGCTCTCGGCATGAGCGAGCTCACCCGCGAGACGGGGGCCGGGGATGCCCGGCGCATCCACGCGCGCGCGTCGGGTGACGCCTCCGCGGACGCACGGGCGGACGACCTTCCCGGCGAGCCCGACGCCGGCTCGGCAGGCCCGGGCGCGGGCACCGTCACCGTTCGCCTGTTCGACGCGGACCGGCGGGACCGCGAGCTGGACCTGGACGAGGCGCTGCGTGCCAAGGTCGGGCAGCGCCAGCTGCTGTGGATCGATGTCGAGGGGCGCCCCGATTCGACGACGTTCGCGGCCATCGTCGAGCGGATCGGCCTGCGCCCGATCACGCGCGGGCTGCTCGAGCGAGGCCACGACGGGGCGCACATCGCCCTCCACGGGGACTACGTGCACGTGCGCGTCGCGACCGAGGCCGACCACGATCCGAGCGAGAGCCCTCGCTGGCTTGACCTCGTGGCGGCACACAACGTCGTGCTCACCTGGCACGAAGATCCGGTGCCGATCCTGCGCGACCTCGACGAGCGGATCGAGACCGATGCGACCATCGGCGAGCTGGACGCCGCCGCGTTCGTGGCCACGGCCGTCGACGCCGCGGTGACCAGCTACTTCAAGTCCGTCGACCAGATCGAGGAGGTCGTCGATCACCTCGACGCCGTCGCCCTGGCCGGCGACCCGGGGCACGACGTGCTGGCGGATCTCGTGGACATCCGCCGGCGGATCAGCCGCCTGCGGCGCGTCCTGAGCAGCCAGCGGGAGGTCTTCGCCGCGTTCGGCACGCCCGACTTCCGGACGGTCGTCGGGGACGACGCCGAGGCGTTCGCGGGCGTGGCCTCGCGGTTCGAGAACGCCCTCCAGAGCGTGGACAACAGCCGCGACCTGCTGCTGGGCTCGTTCGACGTGTTCATGACGCGGACCGCCCAGCACACCAACGACACGATGAAGATCCTGACCCTGGTCACGGTGCTCCTGCTGCCGGGCGCGTTGATCGCGGGCCTCCTGGGCATGAACGTCGAGGTGCCGCTGAGCAAGGACAGCCCCCTGAGCTTCTGGCTGGTGGTCGTCGCGATCGCGGCGCTGGCGAGCGTCGTGCTCGTGATCGCTCGTCTGCGGCGCTGGATCTAGCGCAACGCCGCTGTAGCCGCTCGGTCTGCTCGTGTCCGGGCACGACGAGGAGCGACGCCCGCTGGACGAGTCCCACGAGGCGGATGCCACCGCCGACGTGCCTGCGGTGCCCTCGTTGCCCGCCCCATCTCGAGTCCCGCCTGGCGCCGGTCGAGAAATACGCCTTTACGAGGCGCATATGATCGCGCCGAGGCCGGCCGTCGGGCCGGGGAGGATGGAGGAGATCGGATGCAACTGTTGATGGCCATCCTGGCCGTCGTGATCGGGCTGGCGTTCGCCTTCGGCGGGTGGCGGTTCTTCCTGCTGCTGCTCCCGCTATGGGCGTTCGTGGTCGGATTCAGCATCGCCACCGAGGGCATGCGCGCCCTCACCGGGGACGGGACGTTCGCGACCGTGACCGGCTGGATCGTCGGGCTCGTCGTGGCGGTCGTGGCCGCCGGCCTGTCGTACCTGTTCTACTACGCGGCCATCGCGATCTTCGCCGGCACCGTGGGCTATGCCCTCGGCGCGGCCGCGTGGGGGATCATCGGCAACGAGCAGGGCATCATCGCGTTCGTCCTCGGGCTCGTCGTCGGCGTCGTGTTCGCCATCGGCGCGCTGGTCCTGAACGTGCCGAGACTGCTGGTCATCGTGCTCACCGGTCTCGGGGGGGCCGCGGCGATCGTCGCCGGCTGGTTCCTGCTGACCGGCCAGATCCCCGACGACAACGTGACCTGGTGGCAGGTCGGCCAGCTGATCAAGAACAGCTGGTTCTGGCTGATCGTGTGGGGCTTGATCGCGGCGGCGGGCATCCTGGCCCAGCTCCGCGCACCGGTGTTCGGCCCGGACACCTACGAGCTCGACCAGGACTCGTACCGCTACTAGCACCCGATCCGGGTCGTCGCGTCGAGCTCAACGGCGCGGGGACTCGGGGACACGCAGGCGGACGCCGGCAGGGCCGGCGTCCGCTTCGTTTTGCCCGGCGGGTTCACCAAGAATGGGGGTGTCCCGCGCAGCCGGTGCGAGTACGATTTGGGTTCCGGCGGAGGGATAGGCGCGGGGCCAAGGCTGCTGCGGCAGTACGGGTGTCCCGCACCGCCGTGCAAGCGGGAGGTGCGCGAACGGTCGGTCAAGGGCCTACCAGGGGCGCGACGCGGCCGTAGACGACGGCCGACGCGCCACGCGACCGCGGGACGGCGAGTCACCACACCGCCCTCCGTTCCCCTCGTCCCCGGTTGCGATCTCGGGATCCGGTGAGCGCCACGCGCACCGTCCCGGCAAGACGAACCAAAGGGAGACGAGCATCCATGAGCGACAACGGGCAGGCTCACCAGACCCTGGCGGCGTTCACCGTCGACACCAGTGACGCCGCGAAACGCCTCCTGAAGGCCGTCCAGCGCGTCGACGAGGCCAACGACAACGTCAAGATCGTCGATGCGGCGATCGTCGACCGGGGACGGTTCGGCCGGATCAGCGTCCACCAGACGACCGACCGGGGCGCGCTCAAGAGCGGTGCCCGCATCGGGACCCTCGGCGTGGTCGTCGGCGCGATCGTCGCCGGACCGGCCGGTGCCGTCGCGATGGGCGCCGCCGGCGGCATCCTCGGCGGCCTGCGCGGCGGGATCCACGACACCGGGATCGACGACAAGTTCATGCGCTCGGTCGGGAAGGAGATCGAGAAGAAGAAGAGCGCCCTGTTCGTCCTGTACGAAGGCAGCTGGGAGCACTCGATCGGCCTCATCGAGCAGGCGATCACCGACGAGCATGCCGTGCTGTTCAACAGCACGCTGCCGGCCGACAAGGTCGCGCAGCTGCAGGCCCTCGTGGAGCCTGCGGTCGAGGCCCTGGGCGGCGAAGAGGTGACGTCGGACTACGAGCTCGAGACCGACGAGGCCGCGGCGCCGGCCGAGGAAGCCCCCGCGCCGGCCGAGGAGGCCGCCCCGGTGGCGGCTGCCGCGGCTGCCGCGCCCGCCGAGGCCAAGGCCGACGACCTGACGCAGCTCGTGGGCATCGGTCCCAAGGCGGCCTCGGCGCTCGCCGCGGCCGGCGTCACGACCTACGCGGCACTGGCCGAGCAGAACGAGCCGCAGCTGCGGCGCGCGCTGCACGACGCCGACATGGCGCCGCCCGCCAACGTCGGGACGTGGCCGATGCAGGCCAGCCTCGCCGCCAAGGGCGACTGGCAGGGCCTGATGAAGTACAACAACCAGGCCGCGAAGTCGCGACCCGCCCCCCAGAAGGCGCCGGCGGCCGCCGCCGCCGAGCCGTCGGACGACCTGACCCAGCTGAACGGCATCGGGCCGCGGATCTCGACGATCCTCAACGACGGCGGGATCACCAGCTACAACCAGCTGGCTCACGCGAACACCAGCGACCTGCGCCAGATCATCGCCACCGGCGGTGCGCTGCCGCCCTCGAGCCTCGAGTCGTGGCCGACCCAGGCCACCTACGCGGCGAAGGGGGACTGGTCCGGCCTGGCGACCTACAACCGCCACTGACCTCCGCATCGGGACGCGGCTCCGGCCGACGGATCCGCGTCCCGGTCTGCCCGATCGGGCACTCCGCGGCGCCCTCGTGACTGCGCGCCCGTCCCTCGGCGCGACCCGCCGTGGGGTGCACGCTTGATCGATGGCGCGCGCGCATGCGACCCCCGAGGCTGAGCCGGCCGGGCCGGATCGCCGTGCCCGCTCGCAGGCGCCCGAGGCGGGCGCGGCGACGCTCGCGACGGGCTCGCCGACCGCCGCGCGCCGCGTCACCCGGCCCGCCATCGCCCAGTTGCAGCACCTGGCCGGGAATCGGGCCGTGAGCCTGCTGATCCAGCGCCAGACCGTCGAGGACGAGACGTCGCCGGGAACGGCCGGCGGCCCGGCCGCGGTCATCGACTTCCCGCCCGCCGTCGAGGGCTACGCCGCGGGCGAGCCGACGGCCGAGGGCGGGGGAGGCGGCGGCGGATCCGGCGGCGGGGCCGCGGAGAGCGAGGCCGGCGGGCAGTCGCCGCCCCCCGGGACGCCGACCGCGCACCGCACGATCCGGCGCGGCTCGCGCGGCGACGACGTGGGCGACCTGCAGGCGCGCCTCAACGCCGAGACCGTGGTGGACCCACCCCTCGCGGTCGACAACATCTTCGGCCCGCTCACCCAGGCCGCGGTGCGCGAGTACCAGTCGCGCCACGACCTCGACCCGGACGGCATCGTGGGGCCGCTCACCTGGGGCGCGCTCGACGGCGGCGGCGGTGGCGGCGGAGGCGGTGGGGGCGGCGTGACGCCGCCGGTCTCGGACCCGCTGACCGGCATCGTGACGATCGTCGGGCACGGGTCGTCGGCCGAGGCGATCGCCCGGGCCCGCGAGCAGGCGCTGGAGCTGTACGGCGGCATCGCACCGGCGAACCGGACCCGGATGGAGGCCGACCCGATCTCGATCGACGTGATCCCGCACGACAAGAAGCTCACCGAGCTGCCCGAGTACGCGCACCTCGCCGGCACGACGACCTTCGACGGCCGGCTGTGGGACAACGTCCGCGGGATCCAGACCGAGGTCAACGGCGTCCGCCGCGTCGCGGTGGCCGAGGAGGACCTCGTCACGATCTCCGGCACCTCGGCCTCGTACGGGGCCGGCTTCCTCGAGGCGCACGAGGGTGGCCACGGCCTCCAGTTCTCGGGCCTGACGACGACGCAGCAGGCGACCCTCCAGACGATCTACACCGCCCGGCTCGCGTCGAGCGGGCCGATCACCCAGACGACGCCCGCCGGCGCCGCCACCGCGATGTGGCTCAACCCGAGCTGGTACTCGGCGGCCAACAAGGAGGAGTACTTCGCGAACTCGGTGGCCGCCTACCATGGGCATCCGTACACCAACGGGGATGCCGACGTCGCCATGTACACCCGCACCTGGCTCGAGACGAACGACCAGCCGATGTTCCAGCTGCTCCAGGCCGTGTACCAGGCCGGCGGAGCGGCGCCGTGAGCGGCGAGGCCCCGCGGCGGTTCCGGTTGTCCCGCGACGGGCGGCTCGCGCTCGAGGTCACGGAGACGCCGGGCATCCTCGTCAGCACCTCCGCGCCGCCGCCGCTCCCGGGGCAGGAGCCGGCCAGCCACCCGTTCGCGACCGCGACCGCGTACGTGGCCGAGTGGGAGGGCGAGCTGGGGTCGATGCTCCGCGAGGCGCCCGATCTCGACGCGTTCCTCGCGGTGGCCTCCGCGCGCGGGTACACGGTGGAGGCCGTCGAGCCGGACGCCTGACGACGGCGGACGCACCGGGCGGGGCATGATGCGCCCGTCACCCCGATCGGCCATGGAGGCATCGATGCCGCGACTCCAGGCGAAGAGCTTCGCCCGACCCGACGACATCCGGACGATGCCGCTCGTCCGCTTCGAGACCGTGGCGCTCGACGACGCGCAGCGTCGGTCACTGCCGGTTCGAGCCCGGCTGGCGCTGGTCCGAGAACGATGGGGCCGATGCTCGGGACCACCTCGTGCCCGATGCGCCACCTCGGCTACACGGTCTCGGCGGCGATCCACGTCGTCATGGACGACGGGCAGGCGCTGGACATCGGACCCGACGAGGTCTTCGACATCCCGCCCGGCCACGACAAGTGGGTGCTGGGCGACGAGGCATGGGTGACGATCGAGTGGGGCGGCAGCGGGCGGGCGATCCGGGCGGCGCTCGGCGACACGCCCGGCCGGATGCTGGCGACCGTCGTGTTCACTGACATCGTCGACTTCGACGACGCGGCTGACGAGAGCTCGGCGACGCCGCGCTGGCGCGACCTGCTGTCCGACGCACAACGGCCGCCTGCGCGAGCAGCTCAACGTGTTCCGCGGTCGCGAGGTCAAGACGACCGGCGACGGCTTCCTCGCGGTGTTCGACAGTCCGACCCGGGCCGTCCGGTGCGCGATCGGCGATGGTCGCAGCCAGCCACGCGATGGGCATCGAGATCCGGGCGGCGGTGCACACGGGCGAGGTCGAGCTGGTCGGCGACGACGTCCGCGGCATCGCCGTCCACGTCGCCGCGCGCGTCGTCGCGCTCGCCGGCGCCGGCGAGGTGCTCGTCACGTCGACGACCGCCGACCTCCTCGAGGGCTCGGGGATCCCGCTCAAGGACGCCGGTGCGCACGAGCTGAAGGGCCTCTCGGGCGCACGCCAGGTGTGGCGGGTCGGCGCGGGGGCTAGCGGATCCCCTCGCGCCGTCGCCGGGCGGCGGCGGGCTCCGCGCCGCTACTCGGCGAAGCGCTCTTCCTTCCAGGGGTCGGCGTCGTTGTTGTAGCCGTAGCGCTCCCAGAAGCCGGGCATGTCGTGGGACAGGAACTCCAGGCTGCGGAGCCACTTCGGGCCCTTCCAGAAGTAGCGCTTGGGCACGATCAGGCGCATCGGGTAGCCGTGCTCGGCCTCGAGCGGCGCCCCCTCGAACGTGTCGGCGAGCAGGACGTCGTCGTCGTCGAGCACCGACAGCGGCACGTTGGCCGTGTAGCCCTGCTCGGCGTGGCCGACGACATGGGTCGCCGTCGGGCGCACCTGGGCGAGCTCGAGGATCGCCTGGATCGGGACGCCCTCCCAGTGGGTGTCGAGCTTCGACCAGCGAGTGACGCAGTGGATGTCGGTCGCGACCTGCTTGCGGGGCAGCGCCTTGAACTCGTCCCACGTGAAGCGCAGCGGGCTGTCGACCTCGCCGTAGACCTTGAAGTCCCAGGTCGCGAGGTCGACCTTGGGCACGCTCCCGTAGTGGAGGACCGGGAACTTCTCGGTGACGTACTGGCCGGGCGGCACGCGACCGGCGAGGGCGGGATCGCCGCGACGATCCCCGAACAGGCGCTCGAACATGCAGATCTCCGGGTACGGGCGTGGACGCCCGCCGTCAGGGTGCCAGATGGGACGAGCCGACGGTACCCGCCAATCATGACGGGACGGAGACATCGGGCGCGGATCCCGGCGGACCTCGGCGTTTCGCCCGGAGGCACGGGGAGGCACTACCCTGTGCGCGATGCCGGACGAACCGCGGGTCGTGATCGTCATGCCCGCCTACAACGCCGCGAAGACGCTCGAGCGCACGTACGACGACGTCCCCAAGGACCTGATCGACCACGTGATCCTGGTCGACGACGTGTCCCGCGACCACACCGTCGACATCGCCCGTCGGCTCGGCCTCGAGGTCATCGTCCATCGCCAGAACCTCGGCTACGGCGGCAACCAGAAGACCTGCTACGACCGGGCGCTCGAGTTCGGCGCGGACGTCGTCGTGATGCTCCACCCCGACTACCAGTACGACGCGACGCGGATCCCGGCCCTGGTCGCGCCGATCCTGGCCGGACACGCGGATCTCGTGCTGGGCAGCCGGTTCCTGGGCGACCCGATCGCGGGCGGGATGCCGAAGTGGAAGTACCTCTCGAACCGCTTCCTCACCGGCGTGGAGAACCTGGCCTTCGGGCTCCACCTGTCCGAGTACCACACGGGCCTGCGCGCCTACAGCCGGCACCTGCTCGAGGTGATCCCGTACGAGCTGAACTCGAACGACTTCGTGTTCGACCAGGAGCTCATCGCGCAGGTCGTCGCGGCGGGCGGTCTCGGGATCGACGAGATCGCGGTTCCCACCCGCTACTTCGACGAGGCGAGCTCGGTCGGCTTCCGGCGCAGCGTCGTGTACGGCCTGTCGACGCTGCGGGTGGTCGCGCGCTACCTCCTCCACCGGAGCGGGATCCGCCGCTCGCCCAAGCTGGTGCCGCGAACGCAGACGCGCGAGCCCGGCGCCGCCTGACATGCGCTACCTCCGGGGCGGCCTCGGGCGCGCGGCGCTCGGGCTCGTCATCTCGGCCGTCGCCCTCGTCCTGGTCTTCCGCACGGTGGACGTCGGGGCGGCGTGGCAGACGCTCAAGACCGCCCAGCCGCAGTGGATCGTGCTGCTGTTCGGCTTCGTCATCCTCGACGTCCTGTTGCGCGCCGTGCGCTGGCGGGTCCTGCTGGCGCCGATCGCCCCGATCCCGACCAGCACGACGCTGGCCTCGCTGAACGTCGGTTACCTCGCGAACAACGTGCTGCCCGCGCGGCTCGGCGAGGTGGTCCGGGCGCACGACCTCGGCCGCCGGACCGGCGTGTCGCGGTCCGCGATCCTGGGCACGATCGTGATCGAGCGGGTCGTCGACACGCTGGTGGTGGTCGCGATCGCGTCGATCGCGATCCTCGTCCTGTCGGTCCGCGGGATCGTCGCCTCGGCGGTGCTGGTCGGGCTGGCGGTCACGGCCCTGCTGGTGGTCGCCGTCGCGGCCGGGATCGCCGCCCATCGGCTGCCGGGCGCGTCGCGCGTCGCCGCGTTCCTCGACCGCTGGCCGCAGGTCCGCGCGTCGCTGACGCCGGCTGCGCGAGGGCCTCGCGGTCGCGAGCGACGCGCGAACGGTCGGCATCGCGGTCGGCCTGTCGCTCGCGTCGTGGTCGTGCACCGTGCTCGCGTTCGCCGCCGCGGCGCAGGCGGTCGGCGTGGAGCCGACGATCGGCCAGGCGGCCCTGCTCGCGGCGGGCACGAACCTCGCGACGGCGATCCCCGCCGGCCCGGGCTACGTCGGCACGTTCGAGCTGGCGGTGGTCACGATCGCGGGCTCGGTCGGGATCGACAAGGAGGCCGCGCTGGCCTTCGGGCTCCTCGTGCACCTGGCGACGCTCATCGTGACCTCGGCCGGCGGCGCGATCGTGTTGATCTTCGGTCATCGACCCGCAGAGACGGCCGATGAGGGCGGTGCGACCGATGGTGCCATCACGCGACGAAACGGCGACGGTGCCGGTAGGTGCCGATCCGATGGCCGAGGGACGCGGGCGGCCGGCGGGCTGACCGCAAACGAAAGGCCCCGGCGGTGCCGGGGCCTTCGTCGTGCCTGGTGGTTCCGGATCGTGCCCGACGGATCGGTGCACGCCCGGCGTCGTCCTTACGGGGCCGGAGCTGGCTTGGCGAGGTCGCTGAGGTTGGTCAGCGAGTACTGGCTGGCGGTGTCCGAGGTGACGGCGAAGCCGTTCTGGTCGGTCGCAGGGGCCGCGTCGAGCGCGACGAGGCCGAGCGGTGCGAGTCGCTCGTTGAGCTTGGTGACGGTCGCGGCCGCGTCGGCCGTGGCCTCGCCCGCGCCCTTGTTCACGTACTCGAGCGCCGTCGCCGCGTACTCGGCGAGGACGTCGATGTCGCCCTTCTCGAGCGCCGGGAACACGACCTCGCGGTTGCCGAGCTGGAACTTCCGCTCGACCGTGTAGCCGTTGGCCTCGAGGATCTGGGCGAAGACCTCGGCCAGCACCTCCTGCTCGTAGAAGTTGGTCGAGCCGACGGTCACGTCGCCCTTGCCGGTCCCCCCAGCACCGGGCAGGAACCCGTTGGCGGTGAGCCACGCCGTGGCGGCTTCGGCGGACGTCTTGCCGTCGACCGTGACCGCCTTGTTGAGGCCCGTCAGCTCACCCTGGGTGAGCTTCGCCGAGACGCTGTTGAGGAGCGTCGCCGCGTTGGGATCGGCGTCTACGACGGCCTTCTGGAGGATCGGGACGAGGTTGTCCGCGAGCTGCAGAGACTTGTCGTCCTCCAGCAGCACGAACCCGTTCGTGGCGTAGGCCGGATCGGAGCTCAGCAACATGCCGACCTGGATGTCGCCGTTCTTGAGCGCCTCAACCGTGAGCGGTCCGGCGACGTCGAGCGGCTTGAACTCCTTGAACTGCAGCCCGTACGTCTTCTCCAGCCCCTGGAGGCAGAACGGGCGATTGGGACACTCGGGCGGGCCGCCGAGCACGAGCTGGCTGGCGATCGAGGGTCCCGCGCTCGCGGGCTCGCTCGCCGGCTCGGCGCTGGCCGGCGCCGATGCGGGCGCCGAGGCTCCGGCGGCCGCCGAGGCCGACGGCGTTGAGCTGCTCCCACCCGACGAGCACGCGCCCACCAGGAGCGCGAGGGTCGTCGCCCCGAGGGCAGCCATGCGGGCTATCCGCATTGGGTCCTCCTTCCATTGCTCCCGCAACCGCTACATGCGGTCACCGGGCTCGGAGATGCTACAGGGTGCCGGTGATCGAACCTGTCAGGTATCCCGCAGCGTCGGATGCCGCCGCGTTACAACCGCGTGTCGATCAGGTAGCGATGCCGCCCGGCGCTGTCGCATTCGCGGCCTGCGGGCCCTCCGACGGCCCGGCGTCGCCGCCCGCGCGAAGGCCAGGCGACACCGCCCGCCCCTCGAAGAACGTCATCACGCGGCCCGTCGCGACCGCGAGGATTGCCACCAGCACGGCACCACCGACGAGCATCGCGTAGTCCTGGAGGGCGAAGCCGTCGACGATGAACCTGCCGAGCGCCCCGCCACCGACCAGCGCCGCCAGCGTCGCCGTGGCTACGACCTGGACGGCGGCGATCCGCACCCCGGCGAGGATCACCGGCAGGGCCAGCGGGATCTCGACCCCGCGCAGGATCTGTCGCTCGCGCATCCCCATGCCCCGGCCCGCCTCGACCATGTCCCGGTCCACGCCCTGCAGCCCGGCGTAGGTATTGGTCAGGATCGGCGGGATCGACAGCAGCACGAGGGCGGCCAGCGCATTCCAGAAGCCGATCCCGAGCAGCGGGACGAAGATCACGAGCATGGCGTACGACGGGACGGCGCGGCCGAGGTTGCCGATCGCCACCGTTGCACCGGCGCCCCTGCCCGTGTGCCCGATGAACAGCCCAACGGGGATCGCGATCAGGCAGCCGATGAGGATCGCGAGCCCGGCGAGCTCGATGTGCTCCACGACCCGGTTCGGGATGCCGCTCGAACCCGACCAGTTGGCGGGATCCGTGAACCAGGCGATGACCTCCATCAGCGGCCGCCTCGCCGCGACCACGGCGTGAGGCGGCGGCCCGTGAGCGCGAGGCCCACGTCCGCGACGATCGCCAGCAGGATCATCGCGATCAACGCGGCATAGACGATGCCCCAGTTGCGGACGTTGAAGCCCCGCAGCAGCACCTGGCCCAGGCCGCCCTCGCCGATGACTGCGGTGACCATCACCAGACCGATCGTGGTCACGGTCGCGATCCGGAGGCCGGCGAAGATCAGGGGCGTGGCCAGCGGCAGCTCGACGCGGAGCAGCCGCTGCATCCGCGTGTACCCGAGCCCGTCGGCGGCCTCGCGGACGTCGGGCGGCACGCCGTCGATGCCCGCGAGGGTGTTGCGCACGAGGATCAGCAGCGTGTAGGAGATGAGCCCGATCTCGGCGGTGACCAGCGACAGCCCGGTGATCGGGACGAGGAAGGCGAACAGTGCGAGGCTCGGGATCGTGTACAGCGTGCCGGTCGCGGCCATGATCGGGCCACCGAGCCCCCGCCAGCGCACGATGAGCAGGGTCAGGATCACGCTCAAAGCGAAGCCGACGCCGATGGCGAGCGACGTCAGCACGACGTGGTCGAGCAGCCCGTCCGCGAGTTGGCCGCCGTTGCGGCGCAGGAACTCCAGCACTCAGCCGTCTCGGGCGGACGCCGCGGCGACGAGGTCTGCCGTCGTGGGAGGCAGGTCAGCGGCGTCCGATGGACGGGCCGTGTCGCGCATGTAGGCCGCGATCTGGTCGACGGTGATGACCCCACGGTAGACGCCGTGGCGGTCGACGACGACTCCGGCCTGGACGTCGCGGTCGAGGAGGATCGACAGGGCGTCCTTGAGCGTCGTGCGCCGGTCGAGCAGCGGCGACGTCGTCTCGACGAGCTCGGCGACGAGCGCCCCATCGGCGGGGACCTGGTGCTGGTCGACCCAGCCCAGCGGCCGGCCCTCGTCGTCGAGCAGGAGCAGGTATCCGAACGGATCGGCCTGGGTGCGCCTCCGCGCGTCCCCCGCGTCGCTGCCGACCCGCGCCGTCACGGCGGGGCCGAGCTCGAGGTCGTTGACCCGCGTCAGGGACAGGCGCTTGAGCCCGCGGTCCGCCCCAACGAACCGCGCCACGAACGGCGAGGCGGGGGCCGCCAGGATCTCGGACGGCGGCCCGAACTGCTCGACGATGCCGCCCGCGCGGAAGACCGCGACGAGGTCGCCCATCTTGATCGCCTCGTCGATGTCGTGGGTGACGAACAGGATCGTCTTGGCGAGCTGCTCCTGGAGGCGCAGGAACTCGTTCTGGAAGCGCTCCCGCACGATCGGGTCAACGGCGCCGAACGGCTCGTCCATGAGCATGATCGGCGGGTCCGCGGCCAGCGCCCGGGCGACGCCCGACTCGCTGCCGCTCGCCGCCGGAGAGCTGGGCCGGGTAGCGCCCGGCGTACGACGGCCGGGTCGAGCCCGATGAGGAGCCAGGAGCTCCTGCGCGCGCTCGTGGACGCCGGGCCTTCGACCAGCCGAGCAGCCGCGGCACGGTCGCGACGTTCTCCTCGATCGTCTGGTGCGGAAACAGGCCGGTCTGCTGGATCACGTAGCCGATGCCGCGCCGGAGCTCGGTCACGTTGCGCGTCGCCGCGTCGACGCCGTCGAGCAGGATCCGCCCGGACGTCGGCTCGATGAGCCGGTTGACCATCTTGAGCGACGTGGTCTTGCCGCAGCCCGACGGCCCGACGAGCACGCAGATCTTGCCCGCCGGCACGGTCAGCGACAGGTCGTTGACCGCGCCCGGCGTGCCGGCCTTGGTCGCCGAGGCGCCGTAGACCTTGGTGACGTGCTCGAACTCGACGGTCGCGGCGCTGGTCGTCGAGGCGGTGGTCATCGGCGGGCTCCTGGCGGGTGCTCGAAACCCTACCCGATCGGCCGTCGCGGACCCGCGCCGAACGCGGACCGGGCGATTCAGCGGCGCTTCAGCCGCGCTGCAGCGCGCTTCAGCGTCAGCCGCGGTCGACGAGCGGCTTGACCTGGCCGATGAACCGCTCGAGCGTCTCGGTGTCGTACGGGGCCGGCTGCTCGGTGATCGCGGTGTCGAAGCCCAGCTCGCGGAACGCGGCCAGCCGCTCGGCGATCTGCTCGGGCGTGCCGTTCCAGAACGTGGCGTCGTCCTCGACGTGGGACATCGGGGTGCGGTTGTGCTCCACGGCGGCCTTCCAGACCTTGACGGCCTCGGCCTCCGAGTCGCGGATCGTGACCTTGCAGCCGATCGTGAACTCGATCTCGGACGGGTCGCGCCCGACGTCCTCGCAGTGCTGCCGCAGGACCTGCACCTTGCGGGTGACGACCTCGAGCGGCCCCATGCCGTTCCACATGTCGGCGGACTTCGCCACCGTGCGCAGGGTCTTCTTCTCCCCGCTGCCGCCGATCATGATCGGGAGGTGGGCCTGCACCGGCGTCGGCGCGTGGCGCAGGTCCCGGAACTGGTACCGGCCGCCGGGCTCGGACGTCACGCTCTTGCCGTCGAGCAGGTCACGGCAGGCCGCGACCGCCTCGTCGAGCCAGTCGAGCCGCTGGCCGAACCCGGTCCCGAACTCGATCCCGTGCGCCGTGTGCTCGGGCTCCATCCAGGCCCCGCCGAGGCCGAGGATCGCGCGCCCGCCCGAGATGTGGTCGAGCGTCGAGGCGACCTTCGCGACGAGGCCGGGGTTGCGGAACGTGTTGGCCCCGACGAGCAGCCCGAGGCGGGTCTGCTCGGTCGCCATCGCCGCGGCCGACAGGCTCGACCAGCCCTCGAAGATGGGCTGGTACGGGTCGCCGAAGATCGCGTACAGGTGGTCCCAGGCCCAGAGGTGGCTGTAGCCCAGCTTGTCGACCTTGCGGACCGCGTCGAGGTAGGACGGCCAGTCCGTGGCCTGGTTCCAGAGGAGGACGCCCAGCTTCAGATCGCTCATGTCGTCATCGTCGCATGACCGACCACCCGCCGGGCATCCCGAATCAGACGGGCAGCGTCGCGAGATCGCCCTCGATCGCCGTGCGGTCCTCCGGCTGGGCGATCGCCGCGACGCCGGCCGCCGCGCGCGCCTTCCACTCCGCGGCGCCGTCGAGGTCGCCGCTCACCGCCAGCGCGCGGGCCATCGCCTCGTAGGCGGACGGCCGGTCCCAGTCCTCGATCCCCTCGCCGCCCCCATCCACGATCTCGACGCACCGCCGGGCGTGGTAGAGCGCCGGCTCCCCCCGGCCGAGGACGGCGTAGACCCGGGAGCACATCCAGTGGGCGCGCGACTGGTTCGCGACGTGCCCGACCTGCCGCCAGTGCCAGGCCGACGCGTGGGCCGTCGAGATCAGCTCGTCGTCCTGGTCGATCGTGCGGTCCTCGATCTCCATGAGGTCCCAGCAGCGGTTGTAGAGGCCGGCGCCGAGGGCGCGATGGACCTCGGGCGAGAGCTCGGGGGGCGGGGGAGGGGTCGGCACGGGGATCTCCTTGGTGCTGGGATGCGGGGCGGGGTTGGTGGCGGCGAGGACGCCGAGGCGGTGGAGCGCCCGCTGGAGCCGCGCGGTCCGGGCCTCGAGCCGCGCGCGCTCGTCGCGCAGGATCGCTTGCCGGTCGTCGGCCGCCTCGGCCTCCAGCAGCGCGTGGATCGCCGGCAGCGACAGCTCGAGGTCACGGAGCGCGGCGATGGCCCTCGCCGTCGCGACCTGGTCGCGCCGGTAGCGCCGGTAGCCGGTCACCGGGTCCACGTCGGCCGGCGCGAGCACGCCCGCCTCGTCGTAGTGCCGGAGGGCGCCGATCGTGAGCCCGGTCAGCCGCGCGAAGCGGCCGATCGGCAGCAGGTCGTCGTCCATGGGGGGATCGTGAACCCTCGCCCTACCCGAGAGTCAAGCGCGAACGTCGTCAGGCGTTGTCCAGCTCGCGCGAGATCGCGCGCAGGATGAATCGCGCGGCCTCCGCCGACTTGCCGCCGAGCTTCTGCCCCTCGTCCTGCTCCAGGGCGAGCGCGAGGTCGGCGAGCATCCCGTCGAGCGTCGGCGTCCGCTGCAGGGCCGCCGCGGCGAATGCCGCCTCGAGCCCGTCCGCCGCGAGCCGCGCGTTCTCGACGGCATGGCCCGGCGCCTCCATGCGCTCCCGGAAGGCCGCTCGCGCCGCGTCGGCGGCGGGGCCGGTGCTGGCCACGGACTCGACCCCTAGCCGGCGTTCTCGACCGGGACGCCGTCTCGGGACGGGGTGCCGGACGGGGAGGCCGTCGATGCGGCGGACGAGGCGCGCTCGGGCGCGACGCGCCCGTCGGCGACCGCGCGTTCCTGCCAGCGCGAGCTCCGCCACTCCGGCTCGAGCACGCTCATGTGCAGCTCGTCCCACCAGCGGCCGTCGCGCCAGATCGCCTCGCGCGCGCGCCCCTCGGTCACGAACCCGACCCGAAGGTAGGCCCGGATCGCCCGCTCGTTGAACGCGAACACCGAGAGCGCCACCCGGTGCAGCCCGAGCGAGCCGAAGGCGTGGTCGACCATCAGCCGCGTCGCCTCGCTGCCGTAGCCGTGGCCCCAGGCGTCGCGCTCGCCGATCGTGATGTGGAACAGCGCCGAGCCGTTGTCGCCGTCGAGCTGCGAGAACGCGCACGACCCGATCAGGCGGTTCGTGTCCCGGACGTGGATGCCCATGGCCATGGAGTCCGGGCCGAGCGACCGCATCGTGAAGAAGCGCTCGATCTCCTCGGCGCGCATCGGGCCGTCCTGGTAGCGCGTGAGCCGGGCGACCTCGGGATCCTGGTACCAGCGCATGAAGTCGCGCAGGTTCTCGCGCACGTGGCGGCGCAGGATGACGAGATCGCCTTCGAGATGATCCGGGAACCACCGGCGATGGAGCATCGGCGACACCCTATACCATCGCGATCATGCGCCGCTGGACCGAGATCGCCGAGCGGGTCGCGGCGACAACGAAGACGTCCGAGAAGACGGCGATCCTGGCCGAGTACCTCTCGAGCCTGTCGCCCGACGAGCTCCCGATCGCCGCGGTGTTCCTGACCGGCCGCCCGTTCCCCGAGGCCGACCAGCGCTCGATCGGCGTCGGGTGGGCGGGGCTGGGCGGCTCCGTGCTCCGGGTGGCGGGCGCCGACCCCGAGGCCATGCGCCGCGCCTACGACCGCTCGTCGGACGTCGCGATCGCCGTGGGCGAGGTGCTGGCGGAGGCGGGGCATGCGCCCGACCCGTCGACCGAGCCGTCGCTGACCGAGGTCGCCGCGGCGTTCGAGGCCATCGAGGCCGCCTCTGGGGCGGCGGCCAAGGCGCAGCTCCTCGACGCGCTCATCGCCCGGTCGTCGCCGCGCACCGTCACCGGGATCGTCAAGGTGCTCAGCGGCGAGCTGCGGATCGGGCTCCGCGAGGGCCTGCTCGAGGCCGCCGTGGCGAAGGCGTTCGACCGCCCGCTGGACGCGGTCAAGCGGGCCGGGATGCTGACCGGCGACGTCGGGCGCACCGCGACGCTCGCGCGGGAGGACCGCCTGGGCGACGCCGCGCTGGCCGTGTTCCACCCGCTGAAGTTCATGCTGGCTTCGCCGGCCGAGGACGCGGCGGAGATCATCGGCCGCCTCGGGCCCACGGTCTGGGTCGAGGACAAGTACGACGGCATCCGCGCGCAGCTCCATCGCGCCGGGGACGAGGTGCGCCTCTACTCGCGCGACCTGCACGACATCAGCGGCCAGTTCCCGGAGGTCGTCGCCGGGGCGAGGGACCTCGCGTGGGCCGGAATCCTCGACGGCGAGCTGCTGGCCTGGCGCGACGGCGTGGTCCTGCCGTTCCTGCAGCTCCAGGCCCGGCTGGGGCGCAAGAACCCATCGGCGAAGATCCTCGCCGACGTGCCGGTGATCTTCGTCGCGTGGGACGCGCTGGGCCTCGACGCCGACCAGGACCGGCTGGTCGGGTCGCTGCTCGAGGAGCCGCTGACCGAGCGACGACGGCGGCTCGAGGCGCTGGGCCTGCCGCTCGCGAGCGAGGGCGGCAGCTTCGCCCTCAGCTACCTCGCCTCGGTGGACTCCGTGGACGGCCTCGAGGCCGCCTTCCTCGAGGCGCGCGCGCGGCGCAACGAGGGCCTGATGGTCAAGGACCCCGACAGCATCTACTCGCCCGGGAGGCGCGGCCTCGGCTGGCTCAAGATGAAGAAGGCGCTGGCGACGCTCGACTGCGTGGTGGTGGGCGTCGAGGTCGGCCACGGCAAGCGCCACGGCGTCCTGTCCGACTACACCTTCGCGGTACGCGACGACGAGACCGGGGCGCTGGTCACGATCGGCAAGGCCTACAGCGGCCTGACCGACGCCGAGATCGCCGAGATGACCCGCTGGTTCGAGGCGCACACGATCGCCAGCTACGGCCGCTATCGCCAGGTCGAGCCGACGGTGGTCGTGGAGGTCGCGTTCGACGTGATCATGCGTTCGGCGCGCCACAAGTCGGGGTTCGCGCTGCGGTTCCCGCGGATCGCCGGCCTGCGGACCGACAAGCCGGTGGACGAGATCGACACGCTCGCAACCGTCACGCGGTTGTACGAGGGTCTCCAGCACGGCGCCGAGCATCTCGTGACGGCGAGCGCGAGACGCTGACGGCCTCGTATGCTGCCCCGGATGCGCAGGCGCGCCCGGGGGGCGTTCGGAGGAGGCACGCATGTATTCGATGTTCCGCGAGGAGGACCGCGTCGAGCTGGTCCTCTACACCGACGCGCTGGTCACCCGCGGGCTCGTGCGCACGGGGCAGCACCGGATCACCGACATCCTCAACCACAGCGACGACGCCTTCCTGATCCTCGAGGAGGTGACGGTCGAGGAGCTGGGCGCTCGCGGCGAGACGACGAAGGCGGAGTACGCGCAGGTCAACCTCGACGCCGTCCTGTTCGCGGTCTCGAACGCCGAGGTCCCGATGATGCCCGAGCTGCGGACGCCCAAGCAGCCGTCCGAGGCCATCATCTCGGTCCCGCCGTTCAAGGTCACCGGCACCATCCACCTGCTGCCGACCGAGAACGACCTGCGCCAGGCGCTGGTGGAGCTGACCGGCCGGTTCCTCCCCGTCACCGACGCGACCTACTGGTCGGACCTCATGGGCGAGGCGCGCCAGCAGGCGATGATGGTGGCCGTCAACCACCGCCGGGCCCAGATCCTGGCACCCTACACGCGGGTCGACCCGTGGGCCGGCATCGACGCCACGCCGGGGAGCACCCTGCCGGCCGGCGAGATCGAGCCCGGCTACGACCCCAGCCGGCCCGACGACCGGATCCGCTGACGGGCTAGCGGTCCACCGGCAGGTCGAGCCGGTCGCCCCACTCGGCCCAGCCGCCGTCGTACACGGCCACGTCCTCGTGTCCGAGGAGCGTCAGCACGTACGCGAGCTTGGCCGCCGCCACGCCCGAGCCGTCGTAGCAGACCAGGCGCCGGCCGCGGGTGATGTTGGCCCGCAGGAGCAGCGCCCGCAGCTCGGCGGCGTCGCGCAGCCGCTGGGTCCCGGGCGTGTGGAACGCGGCGACCGGCATGTTGACCGCGCCCGGGATGTGCCCCAGGCGGCGCACGTTGCCCTCGTAGCCGTGGAACTCGGCCGGCCCGCGCGCGTCGACCAGCAGCACGTCCGGCGCGCCCAGCAGGCCACGCACGTCGGTCGTCGTCAGTCGCTGGCGGACCTGCGCGCGCGGCGTGAACGAAGCGGGCGCGACCTGCACCTCGCCGTTGGCCACCGGCTGGGCGGCCTCGAGCCACGCGGGATAGCCCGCCTCGAGGATGCGCGCCGACTCGTAGCCGTAGGCCCGCAGGCTCCACCAGACCCGCGAGGCGAAGTAGGACAGGGTGTCGTCGTAGAGGACGGCCGAGGTCCCGTCGCCCACGCCGGCGCGCGACATCGCCGCCGCCATCCGGTCGGGCGCGGTGAGCAGGAGGGCGTCGCCGGTATCGGCGGCATCCACGATCGAGGCGCGCCAGTCGAGGTGGACCGCGCCCGGGATGTGCCCGGTGCCGTAGAGCGTCGCGGCGCTGCCGTCCGGCCGCCAGCGGACGTCGATCACGCGCAGGTCCGGCCGGCCGATGTTCTCGGCGAGCCATTCCGGCGTGGCGATGAGCTCGGGGCGGGCGAAGCCGGCCACTGGGTCCTCCGGTTGGCGGTGACGGTCCGGGCGGGCGCCGTCGATATGATACGGACGTGGTCTCCCCGTTCATGCCGGAGCCGGCCAAGGTGGCCGCGATCCGGGCGTTGCTGCCCGCCACCGGCGCGGGCATCTACCTCAACGCGGGCACCGCGGGCCCGATGCCCAGCGAGACGCAGCGCGCGATGGACGAGCAGGCGCAGCGCGAGCTGGCGGTCGGGCGCGGGCTGCCGGACCTGCTGCCCGAGATCCTGGAGCGAATGGGGGAGGCGCGGGCGTCCGTCGCGGCGGCGGTCGTGGCCGACCCCGACGACATCGCGCTCACCCACGGCGTCAGCGACGGCCTGAACCTGGTCGTGAACGCCCTCCCGTGGCAGGCGGGCGACCGGGTCCTGACCACGCGCCACGAGCACCCCGGCGGCCTCGGGCCGCTGCTCGCGCTCCGCGAGCGTCTGGGCGTCGAGGTGACGCTCGTCGACGTGGGCGACGGCGGCGACGACGACCGGACGATCGGGGCCTTCGCGGAGGCCCTCGAGCGACCCGCCCGGGCCATCCTGGCCAGCCACGTGACGTGGACCACCGGCGCCACGCTGCCCGTGGGTCGGCTCGGCGAGCTCGCCCGCGCCGCCGGCGCGGTGTCGATCATCGACGGCGCCCAGGCGGCCGGCGCGATCCCGGTCTCGGTCGAGGGGCTGGGCGTCGACGCGTACGCGCTGCCCGGCCACAAGTGGCTGCTCGGGCCCGAGGGCATGGGCGCCCTGTGGGTGCGCCGGGGGCTCGCCGACGGCCTCGTGCCGGCGCACGCGACGTTCCTCTCGTTCAAGACCTTCGACCTCGAGCACCCGGAGCTGCACCCGGGCGCCCACCGGTTCGAGTCGACCAGCTTCCATCGGCCCTCGGTCATCGGGCTCGCGCGCAGCTGCGGCTGGCTGTCGATGTACGTCGGGCTGCCGTGGGCCCACGAGCGGGCGGCCAGGCTCGCGTCGTGGGCCGCCGACCGGCTCGAGGCGATCCCGGGAGTCACGCTGGTCACGCCGCGATCGACGATGGCGACCCTGGTCACGTTCCGCATCGCGGGCTGGACGGCGGCCGCCGCCGTCCCCGAGCTGGGCACGCGGACGTTCGCGATCCTGCGCGACCTGCCGATGATCGACGCCCTGCGGATCTCGGTCGGCTTCTGGACGACCGAGGACGAGCTGGAGCGGTTCGCGGCCGGCGTCGAGCTGCTGGCCGGCCACACGCCCGACACCCTGCCGCCGCGCCGCACCCTGACGATCCTGGGCAGCGATGACCGGCCCATCGGCTGACCCCCGCCCGTCGGTGGAGGTCCGCCGCCGCGGCTGGTTCGAGGTCCGCTGGCGCCAGTTCCGGCGCGCCCCGCGGCCGGTGTTCCGGGCGGTGGTCACGAGCCTGACCGTCGCGATCGTCGTCGGCGTCGCCTTCCTGGCGTACGACGTCGCCCTCGACCGCGGCGCCGTCCTGCCGGGAGGGGACCTGCGGCTGCCGTTCCTGACCGCGTACGTCGCGATCGTGCTGGTCGCCGGCGCCCTGATCACGTGGCTGGTGGTCCCGCTGCCCACGGGCTCGGGGACCCGCCGGGCGACCCGCACCCCGTGGAGCGCGGCGCTGGGGCTGTTCGCCGCGGTGCCGATCGCGTACCTCGTCCTGGTGCTGCTGCACGAGATCGTGAAGCCGCTGCTGCCGTAGGGAAGGCCCCAAACGGGACCATCGTCCCCCATCCGTTGTACGAGACGGGTCTTCCCCTCATCGGTATCATCCGGGTCAGCCCGGTGGCCGGGTGGGTCGTTCGAGGACATCCGTGGCCAACGAAGAACACGTTCACGTCGCCCTTCCGAAGCTCTACGGCGCCCCGGCCTACGCGCGCCCGCCGGTGCTGACCGTGGTGACGGCCGAACGGCCCTTCGATCCCGACGACCTGCCCATCGAGGCTCACCAGACCGACGAGGAGCGGGAGCTGTCGAAGGACTACGACGCGGAGACGTGGACGGCCGCCTCCGCGAGCGACATCGAGGTGACCTCGCGCGAAGGCTCGCCGCTGTTGCGGGGACGCCCGTTCCACCTGTCGGCGATCACGCGCCGGATACGGCGCGACGCCACGACCAACGGTCGCTGACCGGCAGTCGACCCTTCGGTCCGACCGGCGCGCGGTCGGTCCCGACTCCGTGGGGGAGTAGCTCAATCGGTTAGAGCAGCGGGCTTATATCCCGCCGGTTCCAGGTTCGAGTCCTGGCTCCCCTACCACCCAGCTCGCGCCCCCAGCGACCACGGGTCGCTCAGGACCGGGCGGCGACGTCCTCGATGGTCTCGGCGAGCCGCGCCCGCCGCTCCTCGTTCAGTCCGCGCTGGGCGGGCAGCGCGAGGATCCACTCGGCCAGCTCCGCGGGCGCGACGACGGCGCAGGCCGGCGACCGGTCCACGGTCTTGTCGTCGGTGATGATCGCCGCGTAGACGCGGACGAGGAAGTCGCGGTCGTCGCTGGCCAGCCAGCCGCGGACCCGTTCGGCGTCGCGCGTGGCCCGGTCGAGCGGCGCCTCGATCGGGATCCACCGGCCGCGATCGTCGCGGATCTCCCAGCGGCCGCCGACGTGGCGCGTGATGCTGGGCGGCGGCACGACGGCGAACACGAGGATCCCGAACGGGCCGAGGATCATCTCGTGGAGGCGACGCCCACCCGGGATCACGAGGCCGGTCACGCCGACGTAGTCCGAGCCGAGCGCCTTGCCCAGGCTGCCGGACGCCGTGCGCTGGCGCATCGAGGCGGCGGTGTCGACGATCGCGGCGATGCGTGCCACGCCGATGATCAGGAACGCCGCCGGCACGACGATCGCGAAGCCCCAGGCCACGACGCCCGTGGCGGTCTCGGCCATCGTCGGGCGCCCGTGGGGCACGAGCGTCTGGACGAACGACGTTCCGAGGCACAGCCAGCCGAGGAGGAGGCCGACGGCGACCAGGAGGAGGCCGGAGAACGCTGAGCGCGCCACGGCAAACCGGTCGCCGCGGGTGATCTGGTTGCTGCCGGCAAGAATTTGCATGGGCAGATGGTCGCGGCCCCGCGCGCCCGCGACGAGTGACCACATCGGACTAGCCGGTCCGGGCGTCAGTCCGGGGTTCCTCACCGGACCGCACCGCACCGCCCACCGTCGGTGTCGGTTCGCACCGGAATCTCGGTCGTCGGCCCTAACGTCCCGCGTTGGCGGCCGCACGGCATCGGCCCCAAGGGTCCGGGGTCGGCGCAGGTGACGGCGCACCCGGGCACCGGCGGTCCTACACGCTCGGGACCCCCGTACCATTGCGGCAGGCAGGCGGCCCTCCGATGCTCCGCGAAGAGCCCTCACGTCCCTGAGGGACCGATTGGGAAGAGCCCGTTGCGGCATCGCTGGAGCTCCGTGGGCGCGTCCGTCACCGCGCTTGGCCGTTCGCCGGCCTGCGTGGCGTTTGCGTCCGTCCTGCTGATCGTCGCACTCCTCATGCCGACGACGGCCCTCGCGGCCTCGATCCGCCTGAGGGATCCGGCCGTCTCGCCGACCAGCGGCCATCCCACGACCGACATCACGTTCTCGGTCACGTATCGCAACTTCCAGGGGTCGGGGCCGGACTACGTTCGAGTCGTCGTCGGCGGCGAGACCTATGCCCTCCAGGCGAAGGCCGGCGACGCGGACTGGAAGCACGGCGTCAAGTACTCGCGCACGATGCACCTGCCAGTGGGCAAGTGGCCCGTCATGTTCGAGTCGCGCGGGCGGGACAGGTTCACGTCGAAGGTCGCCGGGCCCACGGTCACGATCACGCCCAAGCCCAAGCCCGAACCGAAGCCCGATCCCACGCCCAAGCCGACGCCGAAGCCCACGCCCAAGCCGGACCCGACGCCCGATCCCACGCGCCGGCCGCGACTCGATCCGAAGCCGACGGCGGCGCCGCGCGAGCGCCCGACGGTCCGACCGACGGACGCCCCCGTCGGCGTGACCCCCCACCTCGGCCCCACGAGCGCACCCGGCCCGAGCGGGTCGCCGTCGCCGAGCGAGTCGTCGACGGCCACCTTGAACCCCGTGATCGCGGGCGTGATCCTCGGCGGCTCGGGCGGGTCGTCTGGCGGCCCCGGGACCGGCGGCTCCGGCGGCAGTGGCAGCGGCGGCAACGGCGGATCCGCGGGTCCGGACGGCGGCGATGGCACCGGTGGGCCGCTGGTCTCCGACAGCTTCGGCGCCCCGCCGCCGAGCGTCGTGGCGATCCTCGCCGCCGTGGCCCCGACCGCGGTCGTCACGACCGGCGGCGTCTCGATGCTCATGGCGTTCATGGTGTTCGGGAAGCGGCGTCGCGACGGCGAGCCCACCGCGCCCGACGACGTGCTGGCCGCGCAGGCCGCGCGGGGCAGCGGCATGGTGCCGACCTCGAGCCTCGTGGGGTCGACGGTGATGCCGGGCGCCGCGGGCGCCGCCGTGGCCGTCCAGGCCGCGATCGGGATCGTCGCCGCCGAGCCCGACATCGACGGACACCTCCCGCGCTGGCGCCGGCCCTCCCTGATGGAGGCCCGCAAGCAGGACCCGACGCGGACGGTCACGACCGGCGTGCGGCTCACGTTCGACGGCGACGTGGGCTCGGCGATCTCCGGGATGGAGCGGCGACTCATCCGCTACCGGCTGGTCAGCCTGCTGAGCGACCCGGACGAGATCCGCGGCAAGGAGATCGGCGTGCTCGACGAGGGGGACGAGGTCGTCCTGCTCGAGAAGCGCGGCACGTACTGGCGCGTCCTGTGCCCGGACGGCCGCGAGGGCTGGCTGCACAAGATGACGCTGGGCGACGTCGTGATCGATTCGTCGACGGCCGTGGCCGACAGCTGGACGGCCGGCGACAGCGGCCCGACGGGCGGCTTCGAGGACGTGCTGCGCGCCTACACGGAGAACCGCCGGCAGTTCGGCGAGTCCTAGGCGCCCTCCGGTCCCGGCGGCCGGGCCGCCCGGGTCCGTGGCCGTGGCTCCGGCGTCTTGCGCAGCACCACGATGTGCTGGTGGACGATGTTGGGCACGAACGTCCGCGGGTACCCGTACGGCCGGAGCCGCGTCCCGGCCTGGTACCACGTCATGTCGCCCTTGGGGACGAGGCCTTCGGCGGCGGCGCGCGCGGCGAGGTCCGCCCCGGTGAACAGGTAGCGACCCTCCTGGTACGCGTCGCGCACGATCAACACGGCGTAGCGGCCCGGCCTCAGGACACGGTGCACCTCGCACAGGACCTCGCTCATGGCGTCCAGGAAAGGCCGCGTAGTCGGGCAGGTTGGCAAGGTCGTCGGGCAGGTCCGATCGCATCGCGTAGTCCGTACGACGGTTGGCGTGCGTCTCGGCCAGCTTCCCACCGGCCATCGTCATCGGCAGCTGGACGTTGTACGGGGGGTCGGTGGCCACGAAGTCGATCGAGCCGGCCGGCATCGCCGCCAGGACCGCGCGGGCGTCGCCCAGGCGGAGCTCGAGGCCCGACGGGTCGAAGCCACGCGGCCCGCCCGGATCGGCCGTCCCGAGGTCCGCGAGCCGGGGCCCGCTGCCCTCGTGCTCCTCGCGCAGCGCGGCCAGGGTCTCCTCGAACACGGTCACCCAGCGCGGATCCAGCTCGATGCCGATCGCGCGCCTCGGACCGCGCGCGATCGCCGCGCCGAACAGCGTGCCGCCGACGCCCGCGAACGGATCGAGCACCAGCTCGCCGCTCTTGGTGAAGAACTCGATCAGGCGCGCCATCAGGCGGGGCGGCTTGTTCGCGCCGTGGGCGCGCCGCCGCGCATGGCCGAGCTCGGACGGGTAGGCCGTCGTCCACACCGACTTCGTGAAGTACAGCCACTCCTCGCCGGGCAGCTCGTTGAGGTCGTTGGCCGGGTGTGGGGCTCGGCGCTCGTTCACAGGGCGCAGCGTACCCGGCGCGCGGCCCCCGGACGCCCGCGGTGCGGGCCGCGCCGACGGAGGGCCCGGAGCGCGACCCTACAATGGCGTATGCCGGGACGCGTGGTCAGTCGACGGTTCATCGGCCGCGAGGCGGAGCTCGCCCGGGTCGCCGACGCGATCGTCGCCGCCGCGTCGGGCCCTGCGACGACCGTGCTCGTGGCGGGTGGCGCCGGGATGGGCGTCACGCGCTTCGTCGACGAGGCGCTCGACCGGATCGCTGCGCTCCCGCGACCCCCGCTCGTGCTCCGCGGACAGGCCCACGGACCGGTGGATCCGCCGTGGGCGGCCGTGCTCGACGCGCTCGGCCCGTTGCTCGCCGAGCGGCCGGACGACGAGGTCGACGCGCTGCTGGCCAACGACGCCCGCCCGATCCTGCTGGGCCTGCCGGGCATGGCCGAGCGCGCCGAGCGGGTTCCGGGCCTGCCGGCCAGCGACCTCGCCGATCCCGAGCGACGGCAGCCGCGGGCCCTGGAGTCGCTCCTGCGCTGGCTGGGGCGGGTCGCCGCGGAGCGCCCGATCGTGCTCGTGCTCGAGGACCTCCACGCGGCCGACGCGGCGACCCGGGCGTTCGCCACCTTCCACGCCCGCATCGCACGCGACGAGCGGATCGCGCTCGTGCTCACCTACCAGCCCGACCGGCTCACGCGGGAGCACCCCCTGCGCGAGAACCTGACGGTCATCGAGGCCGGCCTGCGGCCGCCGGTCCGGGTGGACCTGGCGCCGCTCGCGCGGCGCGAGATCGCCGGCCTGATCGAGGGGATCGACGGCGAACGGCCGTCGGCGTCGATCGTCGTCCTGGTCGCGGAGCGGTCGGCGGGGTCGCCGCTCATCGTCGAGGAGCTGGTCGCGGCGCGGCGGGAGCTGCGGAGCGCGACGCTCACGGGCTCGCTGGCCGACCTCGTCGCGGCGCGCCTGGCCCGCCGGTCGCCCGAGTGCCGCCGCGTCCTGCGGCTGCTGGCGCCGGCCGAGCGCCCGATGGATCACGCCCGCCTGGCCCTCGCGGCCGCCGAGCTCGAGCTGATGCTCGAGCGGCGGCCTGCCGCCGCGGTCGACGTCGCGCCCGCGGCGCGGTGCGGGCGGCCTCGAGGCGGACCTCGCCGCGGGCCTCGCGGAGTGCATCGAGCACGGCTTCGTGCGCACCGACGCCGACGAGCGGCTCAGCGTCCGCCACGAGCTCGTCGCGCGGGCCGTGGTCACCGATCTGCTGCCGACCCAGCGGACGCGCTACCGCGCCGCGCTGGGCGCCGCCTTCCCCGACATCCCGATCGTGGCGGCGGCGCACTGGCGCGCGGCCCACCGGCTGCCCGAGGCTCGCGAGGCCGGTCTCGCCGCGGGCCGGCTCGCGATGCGCGTGGAGGCACCCCAGGACGCGATGGAGGCGTTCGAGCAGGGCCTGGACCTGACCCCCACCGAGGGGGCCCGCGGGTTCGCGCCGGACATCGCGACCGCCTGGGACGCCGTCGTCCCCATCCCCGACGTCGAGGCGGCGGACGGGATCGACGGCGCGACCGTGGCCGTCCTCGCGCCCGCCGAGGCGGAGTCCGTCCTCGCGATCGGGCAGCTCGCCGCGGAGGCGGCGTACGCGGCGATGCGGCCGACGCGCGCCGTCGCATACGCGGAGAGCGCGCTGGCCGCGCTCAGCGAGCGGCGCGACCGGACCGCCTTCGCCGTCCTGCAGGCACGGCTCGGGCGCTATCGCGTCGCGGCCGGAGACGCGTCGGGGGCGACCTCGGCGCTGCGCAAGGCCGCGGGCGTGATCCCGGCCGAGCCGTCGATCGAGCGGGCGAGGATCCTCGCGCTGCTCGCGCAGGAACGGATGATCGCGGGCGCCTTCAGCGATTCGGAGCGGGCCGCCACCGAGGCGCTCGAGATCGCGCGCGGCCTCGGCGAGACGGCCGAGCCCGAGGCCACCCACGCGATGACGACCCTCGCCGTGGTCCGCGCCTGGGGCGACGACCCCGAGGCGGGCGTCCGCCTGCTGCGCCAGGCCCTCGAACGCGCGCGCGAGCTCGGGCTCCACGAGGAGTGGTGGCGCGCCGCCGCGAACATGGCCGTGGTCCTCGAGCTCCTCGGCCGCCCGTTCGAGGCCATCGACGAGGCGTTCCGGGACATGGACGCGGCGCGGGCGATGGACCTCGACGCCGTCTACGCGAACCTGTTGGGTGGCAACGTCGCCGGGATCCTCGTCGACGTCGGCCGCTGGCCGGAGGCGCGCGAGCTCAGCCTCCGGGCGCTCGACTGGAGCCCGGCCGGGATCCCGTTCGTCAACGCCATCCTCAACCTCGTGATCGTCGAGATCGAGTCGGAGGCCGGCGAGGAGGCGGGCCGGCTGCTCGGGCGCGTGCTGGTGGAGCTCGAGACGGGCGGCGACTTCCAGTTCGCGGTGCCGGCCTACCAGGCGACGGCGTCGTACGCGATGTGGAGCGGCGACCTGTCCGACGCCCGGCGGGCGGCCGAGCGTGGGTGGGCGCGCGTGCGGGGCACCGAGGACTGGGTGCTGATGGCCCGGATGGCCGCCACGGCGCTGGAGGTCGAGGCGGCGATCGTCGCCGAGGCCCTCGAGAAGCGACGCATCGGCGACGTCGCCGCCTCGCGCGAGCGCGCAGGCCGGATCCTCGCGGAGGCGGACGACGCCGTCCAACGGGCGCGGGCCGATGGCGACGGGTCGGGCCGGGGAGATCCCGAGGCGAGCCTCGCCTGCGCCCGCGCCTTCCACGCCCGGCTCCACGGCCGCGACGATCCCGCGGCGTGGGCCGACCTCGCGGGCCGCTGGCGCGAGCTCGGAGACCCGTATCGCGAGGCGCGCGCGCGCTGGCACCAGGCCGAGGCCATCCTCGGCCACGCCACGGCGGGCGTGGCCGGGTCGCGCGGGCGCACGGACGCCCGCGTCGTGCGTGCCGACGCCCGCGAGCCGCTCGGCGCGGCCGTGGAGCTCGCGATGCGCCTGCACGCCCGGCCACTGCTGCGCGAGCTCCGCCAGCTCGCCGGCCGGGCCCTGATCCAGCTGTCGCCCGAGGTCGACGCCGTGCTCGCCGAGCCCGCGCCGGCGCCCGCGGGGCCGCGCCCCACGGTGGCCCCTGGACCGGTCTCGGACGCCACGCCGGCCGCCGCGGGGCAGCTGGTCCCGAAGCCGTCGGTGCCGGGCGACACGTTCGGCCTGTCGAAGCGCGAGCTCGAGGTCCTGGCGCTGATCGCGCGCGGACGGACGAACCGCGAGATCGGCGACCGGCTGTTCATCAGCCAGAAGACCGTCGGCGTCCACGTCGGCAACATCCTGTCCAAGCTGGGCGTGTCCGGTCGCGTCGAGGCGGCCGCGGTCGCCATCCGGCTCGGGCTGGAGGACGGCGCCGCCCCCGTCCAGGGCCTCGTGCACTAGGGCGCGCCGACCGGCCGATCCGGCGGCAGGACGGGCCGGGAATCGGTACGATCGACCCGGCCCCGCCCTGACGTTGCCGTTGCCCGAGGTTTCGATGCGCCGCCTCACGATCGCCGTCACCCTCGTCGCCCTCGCCCTGGTCGTCGCCGGCTGCTCGTCGGCGTCCGGTCCCGCCTGGACCTACGCGCCCCCGACCGAGGCCCCATCGGTCGTCGCGTCCGCCGGCGCGGGCGCCTCGGGGCCACCGTCCGCCGGCGCCTCGGGCGAGCCGTCCGCCGCGGCCTCCGGCGGCCCGACCGCCGTTCCCGGTAGTGGCGGCGACGCGGAGGCGGTGGTGATCGAGGCGCACAACCTCGCGTTCACCACGCCCGAGGTCGGCGCCCCGGCCGATGCGCCGTTCGTGATCGACTTCCGCAACGGCGACGCGGGCACCCCGCACAACGTCGAGATCAAGGACGCCTCGGGGGCGGCGGTGTTCAAGGGCGACGTCGTGACCGGCGTGACCGAGGCCAAGTACAACGTGCCCCAGCTGGCCGCCGGCTCGTACCCGTTCGTCTGCACGGTGCACCCGACGATGACGGGCACGCTCAAGGTGGGCGGCTGACGGTCGTTCCGGGGCGCCGCGTCGCCCGGGCCCGAGGGCACCGATGACCCCGCGCGTCGACGAGGTCTGCTACCGCGACGCCTACGCCCGCGGGCTCGAGGCGCGCGTCCTCGAGGTCGCGGCGGACGACGGCCCGCCGCTCGTCGTGCTCGACGCCACGACGTTCTACCCGGGCGGCGGTGGCCAGCCCTCGGATCGCGGGGCGATCCTGCGCACGGCCGACGGCCGGCAGTGGACGGTCAAGGCGGCCCGGCGGGTCGGGGGCGAGATCGTCCACGAGCTCGAACCGCCCGACGACGGCGAGCTGCCGCGGGCCGACGACCGGGTCTCGGTGGACCTCGACTGGGCGCGACGCCATGCCCTCATGCGCACGCACACGTCGCTCCACGCGCTGTGCGGCGTGGTATGGCGCGACTACGGCGCGCTGGTGACCGGCGGCAACATGGAGCCCGGGTCCGGGCGGATGGACTTCGAGTTCGAGACGATGTCGGGCGACCTCGTGGGCGAGATCGAGGCGAAGGTCAACGACGAGCTGCGCGCGGCTCGCGACGTCCGGGTGAACGTGCTGCCGCGCGCCGAAGCGTTCGCGATCCCCGACCTCATCCGGACCAAGGTCAACCTGCTGCCTCCGGGCATCGAGCAGATCCGCACGATCGAGATCGTCGGCCTCGACCTCCAGGCCGACGGCGGAACGCACGTGGCCAACACGAGCGAGGTCGGCGGCATCCGGGTGACCGGCTACGAGTCGAAGGGCCGCATCAACAAGCGCATCCGGATCGAGCTCGTCGAGCCCGACTGACGGCAGGCCGGGCAGGCGCGGCCATCGCACTTCCCCGACATTGAATGAATCCGGCGATCCGCGACTCATACTCCGCGAACCGGCCCCGCATGGGTCGAACCGCAGAGGCCGACGGATGGAGCGAGTCCTCGTCGAGCGAGCGATGCGAGGTGACAGAGCGGCGTTCGACGCGTTGATCGAACGCCAGGGCGACCACCTGCATTCGGTCGCGCGCCGGATCCTGCGCGACCCGGATCTCGCCGAGGACGCCACGCAGCGCGCGCTGATCGAAACGTGGCGATACCTGCCCACCCTGAAGGACCCCGACCGGTTCGAGGCCTGGTCCTATCGGCTGCTCGTCAACGCCTGCCAGACGGAGGCCCGTCGCGAACGACGTCATCGCGGCAACCTGCGCCTGCTGGCGTCGGATGAGCCGGCCGAGCCGGACTCGGCCGCCCGCCTCGCGACGCAACAACAGCTCGATCAGGCCTTCCGGCGTCTCGGCGTCGAGCACCGGACGGTCGTCGTGCTCATCCATTACATCGGCCTGACCGCAGCCGAGGCCGCCGAGGCCATGGGGACGCCCGTGGGCACGGTCCGATCCCGGCTGCATTTCGCCCTGAAACACCTGCGCGCGGCCATCGAGGCCGACGCGCGTCTTGAGAGAAGCGTAGGCACGGCATGAACGGAACCGACGACTTCATCGTCCGGCTCGAGGCGTACCTCGACGACTTCGATGGCGCCACGCCGCTGCCCGATCACGTCCGGGACACGGTTCATGCCGAGCTTCCAGGGATCCGCCAGGTTCACCCCGGTGCGGGTCCGAGGAGATGGCTCACCATGCTTTCCGACAGTTCGGCCCGCGCCCGGTGGGGACTCGCGGCGGCGGCGATCGTCGTCTCGGTCGTCGTCGGGGGCGCGATCCTCGCCAACAACCAGAACCGCCAGGGGATCATCGGCGCCCCGTCCGCGACCCCGAGTCCGACGGTTTCCCCATCGCCCACGCCAACACCGCCACCGCTAGGCAACCTCACGCAGCTGGCTCCATGCGCGATCAGCGGAGGCGTCGAGTGCCTGAAGCCGGGCAGGTACACGCTCAACGAGGGCGGCTGGCCCGCGACGGTCAGCTTCGACGTGCCGGACGGCTGGTGGAACTACCACCCTGGCACCGAGGTCGACGGCGTCCTCGTGGACAGCGATGCGCCGGACGGATCGGGTTGGGGCATCCTGTTCGTGACGGTCGGCGACGTCTCCAAGGATCCGTGCAAGCCGGAGGCCGGCACGTTTGCGCCGACCGATGTCGACTCGCCCGAGGAGCTGGCGGCGGCGATGGCGACGTGGCCCGGCTTCGCGACAACGAACCCCCAGCCGATCACGATCGACGGCGCTGACGGTGTCCGGGTGAACCTCACCTCGACGCTGGCAGATTCGGCGTGCCCTGGGGATCAGATGGCTTGGAAGACGGCTGCCGGGGACCTGGTCGACACCTACCCGTCCGTCGGGGCGGACGGGGACGAGCATCCCGCTGGTTTCTGGATCGTCGAGGTCGCCGGGGAGCTGCTCGTCATCCGGACGACGGACTCCCCGGGCACCTCGCGCTTCGAGCTCGGCCAGGGCATCGCCAAGGACCCGACCCGCCACGCGGCGGACCAGGTCGAGATGCAGGCCATCGTCGACTCGATCCAGCTCGACGTCCCGACGCCGTAGCCCAGGGCTCCAGTCCTTGCCGACGCCCGGCATCGCGCCGGGCGTCGGTCGTCGCTGCCAGCCGGGGTCGACGCGGCTGGTACGGTACGTCGACCATGGGGGCAGACCTGCGCGACCCGGTCGTCCGGACGGCCGTCGGGTCGTCGCACCTGGCGGGGGTTCCCGAGCCGCTCATCGCGCCGCTCCTCGACGACGCCGTGTGGCTGCGGGTGCCCGCCGGGTCGCACGTCCGCCGAGAGGGGGAGCCCGGGGCCCACCTGGAGCTGGTGATCTCCGGCCTGGTGCGGATCTTCGTCTCCTCGCCCGACGGGCGGACGCTGACCGTGCGCTACTGCCGGCCCGGCGCGCTGATCGGCGTGGTGTCCCTGTTCAGCCCGAGCTACGTGATGCCGGGCGGCATGCAGGCCCTCGTCGACTCGGAGCTCCTGGTCCTGCGCGCGGAAGCGGTGCGGACGGCGTCGGCGATCCAGCTCGGCATCGCGAGCGCGCTGATCGCCGAGCTGAGCGAGCGCGTCTACCAGTTCGTCGTCGAGATCCCCGGCGCCTCGTTCGCGACCGTCCGCCAGCGCGTGGCCCGCCACCTGCTCGACCTCGCCGCGGAGCAGCAGCGCGGGACGCGGCTCGTGGCCCCGATCAGCCAGCAGGCCCTGGCCGACGCCGTCGGCAGCGTCCGCGAGGTGGTCGTGCGGACGCTCGGCGAGCTGCGACGGGAGGGCCTCGTGGCCACCGGCGCCGGCGGGATCCGCATCCTCGACCCGGACCGGCTCGCCGGCGACGTCTTCCCGCCCGCTGTGACCGAGGTTCCACGCCTGGGCGACCGAGGTCGCTGACGCGCACGGTCGCCTGACGCAGCATCCGGCGACCCGGCCGACCAGGCCGTGCCATCGCAGGGGGCCTTGCATGAGTCGCGCGTTCCTGATCCTCACCACGCAGCCGCCGCCCAACGACACGGATCCCAGCGAGCGGACCGCCGTCCTCGCCGCCAGACGCGAGGAGGCGCTCGAGGCCAAGGTGGCGGCCGAGGTCCGGGCGGCGGCCGAGGCGCCGGCCGGTGACGGGGTGGGGCGCAGGCACCGACCGCGCACCCTGGTCCTGGCCTTCGTGGACCGGATGGGTCGGGTGCACACGTGGCCGGGCCTGCTGCGGGAGCGACGCGCCCGCTGACCCACGCACCTCCAACCCGCTTCGCGGGGTGACGCCAGCCCGTCCATCATGGCGGGATGAGCGCGTTCGAGGACCTCCTGCCGGGCCGTCGACGAACGGTTCGAGCGGCTCGCCCGCGAGGCCCGGGTGCCGGGTGTCGCCTGGGGCGTCGTCCGCGACGGGCGGCTCGTCGGGTCGGGTGGCGCCGGGACGATCCGCGACGGGGAGGACCGCCGGCCCGACGCCGACTCGGTCTTCCGGATCGCCTCGATGACCAAGTCGTTCACGGCCGCGACCGTGCTCCTGCTCCGCGACGACGGCCGGCTCCGGCTCGACGACCCCGTGGCCGACCACGTGCCGGCGCTGGCCGGCTGGGCCCCGCCCACCGAGGACTCGCCGCCCGTCACCATCCGGGACCTGCTGACGATGTCGGCCGGTCTCCCGACGGACGACCCGTGGGGCGATCGCCAGCAGGGGCTGGACCTCGACGCCTTCGACCGGCTGCTCGCCGACGGCCCCTCGTTCGCCTGGCCGCCCGGCGTCGTGTTCGAGTACTCCAACCTCGGCTACGGCATCCTCGGGCGGGTCATCACGAACGTCGCCGGCCGCGAGTACCGCGACGTCGTTCACGACCGGGTCCTCGTCCCGCTCGGCATGACGTCGACGGCGTACGGGGCGGAGGACGTGCCCGAGGCGCGCCTCGTCCACGGCTATGCCCGGTTCGACGACCGCCTCGTCCGCGAGGGCACCGACCCGTACGGGGCGCTGGCGTCGATGGGCGGGGTGTTCTCGAGCGTCCGCGACCTCGCGCGCTGGGTCGCGGGGTTCCTCGACGCGTTCCCGGCCCGCGACGACCCGGAGGGCGGCCACCCGCTCCGGCGGGCCTCGCGCCGCGAGATGCAGCAGGGCACCCGGCTGGTCGTGCCGTCGGTGCCGTCACGCGCCGCCCACGAGACGCCGCCGCCGGACGTCCTCGTCTACGGCTACGGGCTCGTCGTCCACGGCGACACGGAGCTCGGCACGGTGATCTCGCACGCGGGCGGCTACCCCGGCTTCGGGTCGCACATGGCGTGGCACCCGGCCACGGGCCTGGGCGTGATCGGCCTCGGGAACCTGCGCTACGCGCCGGTGCGCCCGGTGGTCGCCGAGCAGCTGCGGGCGCTGGTCGTCGCGGACGCGGCGCCGCGGCGCCGGGTGACGCCGTCGCGCGCGGTCGAGGCGTTCCGGCCGGTCGTGGAGCGCCTGCTCGCCGCCTGGGACGACGCCGTGGCGGACGACGCATTCGCGATGAACCTGGACCTCGACGAGCCGCGCGATCGACGGCGGGCCGCGGTCGCCGAGGCCGCCGCCGCGCTGGGGCCGTTCCGCCGCGACCCGGACCGTCGCGACGAGTCCCTCTCGCCGAGCGACCTCACCTGGTGGCTTCGCGGCGAGCACGGCTGGGTCCGCCTCTCGATCCTCGTCACGCCGGAGGCCCGGCCCCGGATCCAGCAGCTGACCCTGCGCGCCGTGCATGACCCGTCGCCGGCGCTGCGCGATCTCGCCGAGCGGATCCTGCGCGCGGCCGCGGAGCCGGCCCCGGCCTGGCCGGGCGACCTCTCGACCGCGCCCGATCTCGACGTTGCGACCTTCGAGCGGTCCCTGCGCGCGGCGGTGCCGCGATTCGGCCGGCTGCTTCTTGGGCTGCCGACGGCGGGCGACGGCGCGACGACCGCCACGTTCGACGTCGACGGCGACGACGGGCGGGCCGTGCTCGCGTTCACCGTCGACCCGGAGACGGGGGCGGTGACCGCCGCATCGCTGTCCGCCGCCGAACGGGAGGCCCCGCCGGAGGCCTGGTAGCGGGACCGGTCAGCGCCAGAGGTCGGGCGTCGGGACCGTGGCGCCGATGACCGACGCCAGGCGCTGGAGCACCGAGAACCAGTCGAACCGGCTGGTGATCTCGGACGCCCGCACCGTGATCAGGCGCTCGGCGGCGACGAGGCCCGGCAGGACGTCGTCCAGGATCGTCTCGACCTCGTCGCGGAACGCATCGTTCGTCGAGCGCACGCCGTCGGCCTGGAGGGCGACGTCGGGGAGCAGCCGGACGACGAGGTCGTAGGTCTCCGACCAGCGGGCGACCAGCGGCCCCGCGGCGTAGCGGTCCTCGCCCGCGCAGGAGCGCAGGTAGTAGGCGAAGTTGTCCATCACCCCGCGATCGGTCGCGAGGATGTCGGCGCGGCGAGCCAGCTCGAGCTCCTGGCGGATCTGGGTGACCAGGACCCACAGCTGCGCCTCGCCCGTCGCGCCCTCGTTGATCCCCAGCGGGTTGTCGCGCACGACCTCGCGGCCGAGCTCCACCGAGCGCCCGGCCCGCTGCGCCTCGGCCGCGAACGCCAGCAGCGCCGACGTCTTGCGGATCCCGTGCGACCCGATGAACGCGATCTTGGCCGGGCGCGGCCAGGCGGCGGGCTTGGGCGGCATGCGCAGAAGCGTAGGGCGTGTGGTGCGCAGGAATCGAGCGGCCCGGCGTCGCCGCCGGGCCGTCTGTCGAGGGTGCCGCCGAGGGCTAGAGCGCCTTCACCGCCGCCGTGAGCGCCGCGAGGCCGTCCTTCGCGTCCGCGAACAGCATCCCCGTCTTGGGGTCGGCGTACAGCTCGTTGTCGATGCCGGCGTAGCCGCGACCCATCGAGCGCTTGATCACGACGATGGACTTGGCGTGGTCGACGTCGAGGATCGGCATCCCCGAGACCGGCGAGCCGGGCCGGCGCGCCGCCGGGTTGGTCACGTCGTTGGCGCCGATGACGAGGGCGACGTCGGCCCGATCGAACTCGGGGTTGATGTCGTCCATCTCCTTGAGCTGCGGGTAGGGGACGTTGGCCTCGGCGAGCAGCACGTTCATGTGGCCGGGCATCCGGCCGGCGACCGGGTGGATCGCGTACTTCACGTCGACCCCGCGGTCCTCGAGCAGGTCGGCCAGCTCGCGGACCGCGTGCTGGGCCTGGGCGACGGCGAGCCCGTAGCCCGGAACGATGATCACGTGCTGGGCGTAGGCCAGCTGGATCGCGACGTCGTCGGCGGAGATCTCGCGCACGCTGGCGCCCTCGGCGCCGACCGCCGCGACCGTGCCCTCGCCGCCGCCGAAGCCGCCGATCATGATGTTGAGGACGGACCGGTTCATCGCGTCGGCCATGAGCTTGGTCAGGATGGCGCCCGAGGCCCCGACCAGCGCGCCCGCGATGATCAGGACCGGGTTGTCGATGACGAAGCCCGCCATCGCCACGGCCGTGCCGGTGAACGAGTTCAGGAGGCTGATCACCACCGGCATGTCGGCGCCGCCGATCGGCAGCGTCATCGTGACGCCGAAGATCAGCGCCGCGGCGAGGATCACCAGCATCAGCGCGACGTTGGGGGAGCCGGTCGCGAACAGGATCACGGCCGCCACGATCGTCACCGCCGCCAGCGCGAGGGTCACGAGCCGGCCGCCCGGGATCAGGATCGGCTTGCCCGGGATCAGGCCCTGGAGCTTGCCCGAGGCGATCAGCGAGCCGCTGAACGTGATCGAGCCGATGATGATGTCGAGGACGATGAAGATGTTCGTGTCGAGCCGGATCGACGCCCCGATCGACGCGAGCGTCGAGGTAGTCGCTGATCGCGATCAGGGCCGCCGCTCCGCCGCCGACCGCGTTGAACAGCGACACCAGCTGCGGCATCGCGGTCATCTTCACGGTCCGCGCGGTGTACAGGCCGAGGCCGCCACCGATCGCGATGCCGACGACGATGATCACCCAGCCGACCGCGCTGAACCCGTCGCCCAGCAGCTCGCGGGCGAGGATCAGCACGGCCGTGGCGCCGATCGCCACCACCATGCCGCCGGCGGACAGCAGGTTGCCGTTGCGGGCCGTGGCCGGCGAGTTCATCCGGACGAGTCCGAGGACGAAGCAGACGGCACCGGCGATCCACAGGACGCGGACGAGGACCTCGATCCAGGCGAGCGTATCCATCGGGTCCTGCCTAGGCCTCCGCGTCCGCGTCGGCGGGCTTCGGGGCCACGGGCCGCTTCTTGAACATCTGGAGCATCCGGTCGGTCACGACGTAGCCGCCGACCACGTTCATCGTCGCGAACGCGACGGCGACCAGCGCCAGCAGGTAGCCGATCGGGTCGTCCACCTCGGCGGCGATCAGCATCGCGCCCACGAGGACGATCCCGTGGATCGAGTTGGCGCCCGACATCAGCGGCGTGTGGAGCGTGGCCGGGACCTTGCTGATGACCGCGAAGCCGACGAGGATCGCCAGCGTGAAGATCGTCAGGTTGTTGAGCAGGCTGAGGACGTCGAGCGGGATGACCGTCATGCCGCGCCTCCGGGGTTCAGCAGCTTGTTGACGGGCTCGCTGATCACCGCGCCGTCGCGGGTGATGACCGTCGACTTGGTGACCTCGTCCTCGAAGTCGAGGTGGAGCGCGCCGTCCTTGACCATGCCCAGCAGCAGCGCCGAGATGTTCCGCGCGTAGAACGCGGACGCGCCGGCCGGCATCGAGGCCGGCAGGTTGTCGGGCGCGATGATCGTGACGGCGTTGGGCGTCTCGACGGTCTCGCCGACCTTCGAGAGCTCGCAGTTGCCGCCGAGCGCGGACGCGGCCATGTCGACGATGACCGAGCCGGGCTTCATCTTCTCGACGGCGGCCGCGGTCACGAGGACCGGCGGCTTGCGCCCCGGCACCTGGGCGGTGGTGATCACGACGTCCATGCCGCCGATCGCCTCGTTGAGCTCGGCCTGCTGGGCCGCCCGCTCCTCGGCGGTCAGCTCGCGGGCGTAGCCGCCGGCGCCGGTGGCGTCGATCTGCGTCTTGAGCTTGACGAACTTCGCGCCGAGGCTCTCGGCCTGCTCGCGCGTCTCGGGCCGCACGTCGTACGCGTGGACCACGGCGCCGAGGCGCTTGGCGGTCCCGATCGCCTGCAGGCCGGCGACGCCGATGCCCAGGATCAGGACGTTCGCGGGCTTGGCCGTGCCGGCCGCCGTCGTCAGCAGCGGGAAGTAGCGGGGATACGCGTTGGCCGCGATCAGCACCGCCTTGTAGCCGCCGACGTTGGCCTGCGACGAGAGCGCGTCCATCGTCTGGGCGCGGCTCAGCGTGCGCGGGATCGCGTCGAGGCTGATGGCCGTGACGCCCGCGTCGGCGAGGGCCTTGGCGCCCGCAGGGTCGATCAGCGGCTGGAGGAAGCCGACGACCGCCTGGCCCTTGCGGAGCCTGCCGACCTCGGTCGCGCTCGGCTTCTGGACGCGGAGCACGACGTCGGACTGCGCGTACAGGTCGTCGGTGGAGACGACGGACGCGCCCGCATCGGCAAATGCCTGGTCGGGGATGGCGGCACCCGGCTCCGGCACCGGCCTCGACGAGGATCTCCAGCCCGGCGGCCGTCAGCTTGCCGAGCGCTTCGGGCACCAGGGCGACGCGACGCTCACCGGCGGCCGTCTCCCGGGCGACGCCGACCTTCATGGGCATCACCAAATCCGTACACGAGGTTTGTGGACGGCACGCAGTGTACCGGAGGGCGCCGCCCGTCCGCGGTTGCGGTCGGGTAGCGGACGCGGCGTCGAGGCGACGGCGCTCCAGACGATCTAGGCTCCCCGGATGGAGCGGATCGACGCCGTCGTGATCGGCGCCGGACACGCCGGCCTGGGGGTCAGCCGCGAGCTCGCCACGGCGGGCGTCGAACACGTCGTCCTCGAGCGCGGGCGGATCGCCGAGACGTGGCGGACGCAGCGCTGGGACTCGTTCCGGCTCAACACGCCGAACTGGATGAACCGGCTGCCCGGGGAGGGCGACGCGCCAGCCGAGCCGCGCGACGCGTTCCAGTCCGCCCTCGAGTTCGTGGACCGGCTCGTGGGCTACGCCTCGCGCCACGGGCTGCCCGTGCGCGAGGGCTCGCTCGTGACCCGCGTCTCGCCGGCGGCCGATGGCCTCGAGCTGGAGGTTGCCGACGTGGCGAGCGGGGCGACCGCGCAGCTCGAGCCGCCCGCTCGGTGATCGTGGCGAGCGGGATCCAGAACGTGGCCCGGACGCCGTCGATCGCAGCCCGCCTCCCCGACTGGGTCGCCCAGCGTCACTCGCTCGACTATCGCGGGCCCGACGATCTCCCCGAGGGTGCCGTGCTCGTCGTCGGGTCCGGCCAGACCGGCGGCCAGATCGTCGACGAGCTCCTGGACGCCGGTCGGCGCGTGTACTGGTCGGCGTCGAAGGTTGCCCGATGTCCACGCCGGTATCGGGGCCGCGACATGCTCGTCTGGCTCGTTCGCGCAGGCTTCTACGACGTGCCGCTGGCGGACCTGCCGGATCCCGCGATGCGGTTCGCCCGACAGCCGCTCATCTCCGGGACCGGACCCCTCGGCCACACGATCAGCCTCCAGTCGCTCGCCGCGCGCGGCGCCTCGCTGGTGGGGCGGATCGTGGACGTCGCCGACGACCTGCTCGCCATCGACGACACGGTCGCCGAGTGCATCCGGTTCGGCGACGAGGGGTCGGCGAAGCTCCGCGCGATCGCGGATGCGGCCATCGAGGGCCTCGAGGGCCGTCCGCCCGCGGTCGAGGACGATCCCGCGGACCGCTCCGATGCCCGACCTCGAACGGATCGCCTCGGTCAACCTGCTCGATCTGCGTGCCGCGGACGTGCGGACCGTGATCTGGGCGACGGGCGTGAGCGGCGCCTTCGGGTGGCTCCCAGACGCGGCGCTCGCGGCCGACGCGACGCCCCTCCACGAAGCGGGCGTCACGCCGATCCCCGGCCTGTTCGTGACGGGCTTCCCGTGGCTCACGAACCGCGGGTCCGGGATCATCTACGGCGCCGGCGGCGACGCGCGGCGGATCGCCGCGCTCGCCGCCAGCCGGTCGATCAGCTGAAGGTCATCGTGGCCTCGTCGGCCGCCGTGATCGTCAGCTGATCGTTCGCGATCGCGTAGCTCTGGGCGGTCGACAGGCCGAGGACGTACAGGGTGTCCAGCGAACCCTCGGGGCACAGCGCCATCGTCATCGGCCCGGGCTCGATCGTCAGCCCGCCCGCGGGTGTCGTCGTGTAGGTGCCGGACAGCTGGTTGCAGTCGACCTTCGCGCTGAACGTCCCGTCCGACTTGAACTCGAGCGTGTAGTTCTCCGGGTCGGGCACGACCGACTGGGAGGCCGGCACCTTCGTCGTGGACGCCGTCCACTGCCAGGTCTTGTCGGTGAGGCCGGCGCCGGAGCCCGAACCCGATCGGGCGCACGCCCCGACCAGCACCGCGGCGCCCAGGGCGAGCGCGAACAGGACGGCCAGCTTTCGCATCTGGAGATTCCTCCCTCAAACCCCGATGGCCGGCGTGGCGCCGGGCCCACCCGAATGTACCCGGCGTCGGACCCGCGATGCGGGCCGGCGGCGTGGGCCGGCCGTCAGGCGGGACGGCCGGCCGCGAGGCGCGACGTCCGGTAGGCCTTGAGGCCGCCGTCCGCCGCGTCCCAGGCGGAGATCACGAGGATCGAGAGCGCGATGATCACGGTCAAGGGCGCGATGGCGCCGCCATAGCCGGCGCCCTGGAGGGCGGTGACGGCGGCCGGGTTCCACAGCTGTTCCGACTGGAGGAGCCAGAACGCGGGCACCGCGAACGCGGCGGCCAGGAGGGCGTTGACGATCGCGAACGGCCAGGTCCAGCGACCCGCCCGGTAGAGGAGGGCCGTGAACACCACCTCGATCCCGATGACGACCAGGAACCACGGCAGCCAGAACGACCAGAGGGCAGGGTCGAAGACCGGGTAGGCGACGCCGGCGACCACGATCGGCTGGGCGACCTGCTGCCACACGATGAACACGCCCGCGAACACGAGGCCGCCCAGGGAGAGCGCGAGCTCGACGGCGCTCAGGCGACCGGTCGGCGGCAGCGCGGGCAGCTGGTCGACCGACCACTCGGTGTCGAGCGACGTGTCGCCGGCGCGTTCGACGAGCACGAACACCAGGGTGAACCAGAACACGAGCTGGATGGCGACGTTGTAGGCGATCGAGACGCCGCTGCCGAGGAGCGCGCGCAGGTCCGTCTGGCCGGCGATCGCCTGGGCGACCATGACCCCGAGCGCGGACAGCGGGACGACGATCGGCAGCAATACCACCAGCAGGCGTCGCCAGGTCAGGAACAGGCGGGGACCGATGAGATAGAGCGACCGGCCGGTGTAGCGGGCGGCCAGCAGCTCGGGGTCGCCGAGCTCGGTGAGCGCGGCGCGCTCCACGGCGTCCGCCCCCGCGCCGTCGGGTCGGGCGGTCGTCGCGCGGGCCTCGACGGCGTCGTCGACCATCGCCCGGATCTCGGGCTCGAGCTCGGCGCGCTGGGACTCCGGGACGGCGCGCAGGACGCCCCAGACGTAGCGATCGGTGAGGGTACTCATGCGACACCTCCGGTGTTGAGGCGGCGGATCGAGTCGTCGATCCGCTTCCAGTCGGCGAGGAGCTCGGCGGCGAGGCGCTCGCCGCCGGGGCTGATGCGGTAGAACTTCCGCGGTCGCGCCTCCGTCGTGTTCCACTCGCTGACGAGCATCCCCTGGGTCTCCAGGCGCCGCAGGAGCGGGTAGAGGGTGTTCGCGTCCACGACGAAGCCGAGGTCCCGAAGCCGGTCGAGCATCGCGTACCCGTAGCCCGGCTCCCGGAGCAGCAGCAGGCAGGCGAGCACGATCGTGCCGCGTCGCAGCTCCTGCTGGCCGCCCGAGAGGATCTCGTCGAAGTCCATGTCAGGCACGATAGTGTGTGCCACACACTATGTCAAGACTCACGATATTGCGGCCGGAGACGCTGCCTCCGCAGTGGGATCGAGGTCCGCTATTCTCAACTCAGTCGCCTGACTTAGTTGACAATTGAGCGTCTGCCCGGAGCCGCTCGCCCAGGGGGCGTGTTCGTGACCCAGATCCTGCTTCGTGCCTCCAAGTCGCCGTTCGAGGTCGCGTCGGCGACCACGACGATCGAGCGCAACCTCATCGCGTCGAACAGCGGCAACCTCCTGTTCATCGACGCCGCGTGGAAGGCCCTGAGCGCGCCGGGCGTCGAGATCACGCCGGACCGGCTCGCGGTCGGTCCGCGCGACGCGGACGCCATCAACGAGCGCTACGACGCCTATGTCGTCACGCTCGCGAACGCGTTCCGCCTGACGTTCGACGAGAACCTCGACCGCCTCACCCGCCTGATCCGTCGCCTGCGAATCCCGGTGGTCGTGCTCGGTGTGGGCGCCCAGGGCACCGTCGACTATGACTTTGGCGCCCTCCGGCGGATCGACGCGAAGGTCAAGGCGTTTGCGGCTGCGGTGCTGGACCGCTCACCGGCGATCGGCGTTCGCGGTGAGGCGACCCAGGCGTACCTGGGGCAACTCGGGTTCCGGGACGTCGAGGTCATCGGCTGCCCATCGATGTTCATGTGGGGCGACGACATCCGGGTCGGCCTGAAGGCGCCCGCGCTTGACGAACGGTCACGAGTGGCGATCACCCTCTCGCCCTACCGGCAGGCCATGGGCCGCATCGCGATGGCGAACCTGGCCCGCTATCCGCGCCTGGCGTATGTCGCCCAGGACCTCGACACGCTGTGCCTGTTGGTCGATGGCCTGCCCCTGCCCGCCGGGCGGCCGGCGTCGCGGCTTCCGCTGCACCCGTCTCACCGGTTGTTCCGCGAGGGCAGGACGCGCCTGTACCTGGACCCATGGACCTGGATCGACGACCTGCGTGGCTTCGACTACCTGTTCGGCTCGCGGATCCACGGCGCCATCGCCGCGCTCCTCGCGGGTACGCCGGCGACACTCCTCGCGCACGACTCGCGCACCCTGGAGCTCGCCCGCTACTTCGACATCCCGCACCGGCTCCTGCGCGATGTGCCCCCGGACGTCGATGCCGCCGACCTGCACCGCGAGCTCGACCTCGCCCCGCTCCATGCCGGGCACCCGGCTCGGTTCGCCGCCTACACCGGCTTCCTCGAGCGGGCGGGGTTGGACCACATCTTCGCCCACGACGGCGCGCCGGCCGCCTTCGAGCTGCGCGTCGCCGCCACCCCATTTCGGGCGGCGGTCACCTCCGCGACGCCGCCGTCCGCGGTGCCCGGCCCGGTCACGGCCGTCCGACGCGCGCGATCCCGGGCGCGGCGCCTGGCCGCGAGCGATGCCGGTCGCAGCCTTCGCTCGCGGCTCCGCGTCATGCGGGTGCGCTAGTCCTCTCGGCGCTGCTTGGCCTCGATCAGCGCGGCGTCCGCCCGCTCGGTCAGCTCGTCCACGCTCTCGTTCGAGGTGAGCTCCGCCAGCCCGGCGGTGATCCCGACGCCCGTCGCGTTGCGCAGCGACTGGTCCATGACGCCGATCCGGTGCTGGACGTCGCCGGGATCGATCGATGCGATGCCGCACACGAACTCGTCGCCGCCGAAGCGGACGATCGGGTCGTAGGGCCGCAGGTTGGCGCGCATGATCGCGGCCAGCATCCGGAGCACGCGATCGCCGGCGGCGTGACCGTCGCGGTCGTTGACGCCCTTGAGGCCGTCGACGTCGATGAACGCGACGACGAACTTGCCGTCGGCGCGCCGGGCGCGCTCGATCTCGTTGCGCAGCGCGAGCCGGCCAACCTCGCGGCGCAGCGCGCCTGTCAGGGCGTCCAGGTGGGCGCGCTGGAGCTCGGCCTCGAGCCGGGCCCGCTCGAGCTGCGGATCCTCGGCCTCGGCCGCGTCGTCCGATCCGGCGGCGAGGCGCGGCGGTGACCCCGTCTCGCGCTCCGTCGCAGCGCGGTCGCGGGTGTTCGCGATGGTGTCGCGTTCGGCGGCCGCCCGGTCCCGGGTGTTCGCGATCGTGTCGCGCTCCGCCGCGGCCTGCTCCCGGGCGGCGAGCGCGGCATCCCGCTCGGCGACGAACTTCTCGCGCTGGGACGCGAGCTCGCCCCGGATCAGGGCAGCCTTGTACATCGCCTCGACGATCTCGGCCTGCTCTGCGGCGGCCCTCTTGACCTCACGCTCGCGGGCCTTCTTCATCTTGCGCAGGTCCATCGATCCCTCAGGTGTCCCGGCGTCGTGACGGCATGCCCCCCGGTCCGCATCGACGGACCCGTGGGCACGCATTGTCGCGTCTCCGGAGGGGCCGAATTCACGATTCCGGTGCGGACACGCGACGCTTTTCCACGGAGCGCTCCGGTGCACTCCGGCCCGGTCGCGGAGATGGGACACTGTGCCGGGTGAGCGCTTCGTCCCCGACGACCAGGACGCGTCGATTGACGCGCTGGCTCCCGATCCTCGACTGGTCACGAACCTACGACCGCCGCTGGCTCCGCGGCGACATCGTCGCGGGCATCGCGGTCGCGGCGATGATCGTCCCCAAGGACCTCGGCTACGCGGGCATCGCCGGCGTCCCGGTCGAGAACGGGCTCTATGCCGCCGCGGCCGCCGCCATCATCTACGGCCTGTTCTGCACGTCCCGGCACATCTCGACCGGCCCGAGCTCGTCGCTCGCGGCCGTCGCGGGCGGCGCGGTCCTGCTGACCGGCCTCACCGGCAGCGAGGCGGCCCAGCTCGTTGCGGCGATCGCGGTCGCCACCGGGGCCCTGTTCCTCCTGGTCGCCATCCTGAAGCTCGGCTGGCTCGCCAGCTTCCTGTCGCGGGCGGTCGTGACCGGCTTCCTCGCCGGCGCCGCCATCGACGTCGTCATCGGGGAGCTGCCCAAGCTCACCGGGACCTCCTCCGACGGCGTGAATGCCTGGCAGGAGCTCGCGTCGTGGGCCCGCGGACTTGGCGATTTCAGCCCGACGACGCTGCTGGTCGGGCTGATCGCGCTCGCCGTCATCCTCGGGCTCCGGTTCGGGCTGCCGAAGGTGCCGGGCGCGCTCGTCCTCGTGATCGGCGGCCTCGCCGCGTCGGTCGTGCTCGACCTGGGCGCGCACGGGGTCGCGCTGGTGGGAGCCGTGCCGCGAGGGCTGCCGATCCCGCAGCTGCCATCGCTGGAGATCGTGTCGCAGAACGTGCCGACGATCGCGATCGCCGCCTTCGCCCTGCTGCTCATCGGGTTCTCCCAGACGGCAGGCGACGCCCAGGCCTTCGCCACCAAGCATCGCTATCGCATCGACCTCAACCAGGAGTCGGTCGCCCAGGGGATGGCCAACCTCGGCGCCGGCGTGTTCCAGGGCATGCCGGTGTCGACGAGCCTGTCGGCGAGCTCGCTGAACGAGTCCGCCGGCGCGAGGACGCCGGTCGCCTCGCTCGCCACGGGTGGGATCGTCGTCGCGACGCTGATCCTGCTCGCGCCGCTCTTCTCCGAGCTGCCCAAGGCGGTCCTGGCCGCGATCATCATCGACGCCGTCGTGTTCGGGATGATCGACCTCGGGGAGTTCCGGCGGCTCTGGCGGGTGAAGCGGTTCGACTTCTGGATCGCGGTGGCGGCGGTCGTCGGCGTGCTCTCGGTCGGCGTGCTCCTCGGCGTGGTCGTCGGCATCGTCCTGTCCCTGCTGTGGCTGATCCACGTCGCGACCCGGCCGGCCATGCCGATCCTCGGCCGCGAGCCGGGCACGCAGGTCTACCGCGACCTCGACGAGAACCCGGAGGACGAGACCGACCCGGCGGTGGCCGTGGTCCGCATCGATGGCGGCCTGTTCTTCGCCACGGCCGGGGCGCTTGACGAGCGCGTCCGCGCGATCCTTCGGGACCAGCCCGGCCTGCACACGTTCGTCCTGGACCTCGAAGGCGTCAACTTCGTCGACTCGCAGGGCGCGGCGAAGATGAGCGACCTGCACGAGCTGACCGAGGCGAACGACGTCGAGTTGCGCCTGGCCCGGGTCAAGCCGGACGTGTTCGACGTGCTGGCGGCGGACGGGGTCATCGAGCGGATCGGGCGCGACCGGATCCATGGCAACGTCCACCGCGCGGTTGCGGCCGCGCAGGCGGCATGGGCCGAGGGGCATCAGCCGCAACCCGACCGCGCGGACGGCACCCCGTCCGATGGGTGACGTCAGGCTCGCGCGCCCGGATCCCGTCCTCGTCGTCGACCTGTTTCCGTTCGAGCGGCAGGAGCTCCTGACCCTCCTCGCGTCCCTCGCTCCGGAGGCCTGGGCGCGTCCCACGATCGCCGGCGAGTGGACCGTGAAGGACGTGGCGGCCCATCTCGTCGCCGACGACCTCGGCCGGATCTCGAGCGGGCGGGATGGTCATCGAGTGCCGTGGGTGCCCGCCGAGGAGCCGCTCAAGGCGTTCATCGACCGCCGCAACGCCGAGTGGGTGACCGCGATGCGCCGCGTGAGCCCGCGGCTCCTGCTGACGCTCCTCGAGCTCGGCGGGCGCGAGAGCCACGAGCTGTTCGCGTCGATCGACCCGTTCGCCCTCGGCGCGCCCGTCGACTGGGCGGGCAGCCAGCCGGCGCCCAACTGGCTCGACCTGGCGCGCGAGCTGACCGAACGCTGGCACCACCAGCAGCAGATCCGCGAGGCCGTCGGCGCCCCGCCGCTCGACGAGCCGCGGCTCCTCCGGCCCGTGCTGGCGACCTTCGCCTTCTCCCTGCCGCAGGCGGTCCGGGACCTCGTCAGTCCCATCGGCACGTCGATCGGGCTCAGGATCGACGGCGAGAGCGGAGGCGACTGGACCGTCGTCCGGGATGAGGCGGCGTGGAGCCTCTGGACCGGTCGCGGCGACGATCCGAGCGCCGCCGTGACGATCGACCAGGACACCGCCTGGCGGATGTATGTGCGGGCGCTCGACCGGCAGGAGGTCGAGCGACGATCGCGGGTCGATGGAGACGCTGTGCTCGGTTCCACGCTGCTCGGGGCGTTCGCCCTCGTGTCCTGACCGGTCACGAATCGCGGGGCGTGCCCTCCGCGGCGGCGTCGGCCAACGACGCCGGAAGCTCATCGAACCAGGCCAGCGTCGCACGTTCATACGAGATCCCGAAGGCCAGAGTCGCCGCGTGAAACGGGTCGCGGTCGGTCCCGGCGTCGGCCGCAGCCCGCCGCTGATCCTCGTACGCCCGCAGCCGCTCGGCATGCGCGTCGCGATGGGCGCGGAGGAAGGCCGACAGGCGCTCGGGTGGAACGTGGCGGCCGAAGCTCAGCGTCAGGAGCAGCGGGTGGCGGATCGTCTCGGGCCCGGGCGGGCGCACGACCCAGCGCGCGAACGCATCGCGCCCGGCGTCGGTGATCGTGAACGGACGTCGCTCTCGGGCGCCACGCTCCCCCGCGCTGACGAGGCCCGCCGCGGACATCCAGGCCAGCTCGCGGTAGACCTGGCTCTGGGTGAGCGTCCAGAAGTCGCCGATCACCTGCGCGGCCGTCGCCGCGAGCTCGTAGCCGCTCATCTCGCGCTCGTGGAGGAACCCGAGCAGGGAAGCGGCGGTGGCGTTGAGTCGTCGTTCGCTCATCGGCTGGTCGCTGCCTTCCGCTGCCTTCCTCTTGACATCCCACAATGGAGTGTCAAGATACACCACAGTGATACGACACAGTAGCATATCGAGCGAGCGTCAGGGACGATCTCCAGCGGGTTCCGTCCCGGATGCATCGCCCGGGAGGCGTGCGCCATGACCCGCGAATCCCGCCGGCTCGCCGGCATCATCCTGATCCTCGTCCCGGCCGTGGCATTCGGCGGCGCCAGCCTGCTGTCCATGATCCTGGGCCAGGTCCCGGGCTATCTGGACAACCCCCTCCGGCAGGATCTCTGGCGCGCCGGCCACGCCCATGCGGGCGTGATGCTCGTCCTCGCGCTCATCCTGCTTCGCTACGTCGACGAGGCCGGCCTCACGCGCCGGTGGCTGTGGCTCGGACGATACGGCGTCCCCATCGCGGCCATCCTGATGCCAACCGGCTTCTTCCTCTCGGTGCTCAGCCCGGAGGCCATGACGCCGAACCCGCTCATCGCGCTGGTCTTCCTGGGCGGGCTGTTCCTCGTCGGCAGCGTGCTGACGGTCGGCGTTGGCCTCATCCGCGGCGCGCCGGACGCGGAGCCGGAACCGATCGCGAACACCGGACCCGCGTAGACGGATCCAGACGGTCAGCCAACGTCCCGGGGCACGCCGGGGTCGCCAGGCCATCGACACATCGAGCGGCCCTGGGACACTTCAGCGACCCACAGCATCTTGTAGGGCATGGTGCGCGAGCTGGCGACCGGAAGAAGCATCGCGGCGACGATCGTGGCGCAGGCCGCGGCCGGTGACGCCGTGGCGTTTGCCCACATCGTCGAGGCATTCCACGACGACATGGCGCGTGTGTGTTTCGTGATCTGCGGCGACCAGGAGATGGCGCAGGACGCGGTCCAGGCGGCTTGGCCGATCGCCTGGCGCAAGCTTCGCTCGCTGCGGGATCCCGATCAACTTCGGCCGTGGCTGGTGAAGATCGCCGCGAACGAGGTGCGGCAGGTCCTGCGCCGGCAGCGCCGGTTCCGTGTCGCGCAGATCGAGGTTGCGGACGTCGGCTCGGACACGCATGACCCGTCCACCCGGACGGCCCACACGGACCTGACGGAAGCGCTGCGTAGACTTTCGCCCGAGGACCGCGAGCTGCTTGCAATGCGCCACGTCTCGGGGTTTGACGCCACGGAGATCGGCCGTGCCTTGGGCATGTCGGCATCGGGCGTCCGCTCGCGCCTCGCGCGGGCCGCCGCCCGTCTGCGATCGGAGCTTGGCGATGATTGACGACGCCCTCGATCCCCGGACGGCGCAGATGCTGCGGGGCTATGCCGACGGCGTGCTTCGGCCGATCGACCCCATGACGATCGCCGAGGTCGCCATTGCCGGGGGAACGCGCCGCCGCGCCTCGCGCGCCACTCTGGTCCTGCTGGCCGCCGCCCTGATCCTCGCTCTCGCGGCGGCGGTGGCCGTAGCCGTTGGCACCCGGCCGAGCATCGTGCCGCTGACGACATACCGCGGCGTGCTGGTCCCGGCTCCGGACCTCCTCGTTCCGCGTGGTCGACCGCTGCTGGTGCCGCTCGCTGACGGTCGAGTCCTCATAGCCGGAGGCGACGCGGGCTTCTGCCTCGACGCGGCGTGCGCATCGGCCACGGCACCGACGACCGCCGAGGTCTTCGACCCCGCGACCGGCCGGGCGGCCCGCCCTGACGCCATGGTCGCGGCTGACGATCTCGTGCTCAGCTCGGGCGTCCTCCTGCGGGACGGGCGAGTGCTGCTCGTTGGAGACGCCGGGCCGGCGGACGGGCCACCCTTCGCCGTGGCCCAGGTCTTCGACCCGGCGACCATGAGCTTCGCGGACGCGGGCCAGATGGTCACGCCGCGGGCACAGGCGAAGCTGGCCTTGCTCCCGGACGGTCGAGTCCTGGTCGCCGGCGGAACGCCGCCGACGGACGTCAGCACCACCCTCGCAACCGCTGAGCTCTTCGATCCCGAGATGGGGACGTTCTCGGCGACGGGGTCGATGGCCACTCCGCGGGCGTACCACTCGATGACGACCCTCGCGGACGGCCGGGTCCTCGTCACGGGCGGCGACAACGTCGACACGGCCGAGATCTACGACCCCGCAACCGGCAGATTCGCGCCTGCGGGCAGCGCGCCGCAGATCAAGGGCCTGAATCTCCCTGTGCTGATCTCCGACGGGCGCGTGGTCCTCATCGGCCAGCGGAACGGGAGCATGCGTGATGGTCGTGTCAACAACGGCCCTGCGACCGCCTTTGACCCCGTGACGGGGACGTTCACCGAGCTGACCACGGTCCCCACGTCGCCGGGAACGGCGACGCTCCTCGGCGACGGCCGGATCTTCCTGACGGGTTGGTGGAGCGCGTGGGGCGGCAATTGGTCCGGCATCTACGACCCGGTAAGCGGCAAGATCACCGAGACCGGCAGGGCACTAGGCTGGGCGCCGTCGGCGGCGCGGCTGGCCGACGGACGGGTTCTCGTCGCGGGCGGGCTGGAAGACGGGAAGTTGCACGGAGACGGTGGCCACGATGCGCCTCCCGTTTCCTCGATGCAGATCCTCGAGTGATGCGCGCAGGCGTCCGGGCCGCGCCAGGGGGCGTTGCCAAAGGCGCAGTCACGGGGACCCGAACGTCGATGAAGCGGCTGCCGATCTCGAACTGCCTCGCCGCACTCATCTGGGCCATCGCCATCGCCGTGGGTGCTTGCGGATCGCCGGCCGAGCCGACGGCGTCGGCGGCTCCTGCCCTCTCCCTGGTGGGGCTGGGCGACTCGGTCCCCGGGGCCGGCGACCACTCGGCACCGGACTTCCGTTGTGCCGCATGCGTCAGCTACGTCGTGCTGGTCGGCGAGGCCGCCTCGGAGGCGCTCGGCAGAGGGGTCACCGTGGCCAATCTTGCGACCAACGACGGGGTCGGCTCCGACGGTCTGCTGGAGCGAGTCCGAACGGACGCCGCGCATCGAACGGCGCTCGCCGCGGCCGACATCGTCACGATCACGATCGGGACCAACGACTGGCAGGGGTCCTGCGATTGGCCCGGCGACGAGGCCTGCTGGGCGAAGGGTCTCGCGAGCGTGCCCAGGAACGTCGCGGCGACGCTCGATGAGATCAAGGAGCTGCGCGATGGGCGACCCACGGCCATTCGCGTCACCACGTATTGGGACTCGTACATCGATTACCCGACCAATCTGACGTCGATGGGCGACCCGAACGGTCCGATGCCGCCGGAGTTCCACCTCTTCTACCGCGCGGCTCTCGAGACATTCAACAAGGCCATCTGCGATTCGGCCGAGGACCATGAGGCGATCTGTGTCGACCTGGCCGTGCCATTCAATGGACTGTCCCGCGATGAACCGGCCACGGCTCTGCTCCTTCCGGACCATGGGCATCCGAACCAGGCCGGGCATGACCTGATCGCGAACACCATCGCCGCAGCCGGATTTGCGCCCGTCGGGCGACCGTAGTTCCCGGTGATTCTGGCGGGCTCGGAGGGCGTCGGACGCGCAGGAACACCGTGCACGACGGATCCTATGATCAGGCGGCGCGGTTGCGGGATCAGTCGCGTTTGCGACAAGAGAGGGAACGTCGTTGACTGCCCCCACTCCTGCCACGCCCACGGGCCCGGTCGAGCTCACCTTGACCACGGACCTGCTGGCTGCACTGACAAAGCGCGAGCGAGCCTTGCTCCCCGTGCTCCTCGCTGCATGCCTGGAGATGGACGACATCTTCTGGCAGGAGGCATCGGGCGACCGGAACACCGTGCTGTCGGCAATCGACGATCAGGACATCCGATCGCTCGTGGACTTCAACTACGGACCCTGGGATCGCCGCAACGGAAACGCGCCACTCGTTCCCGGCGTCGGCCCGAAGCCCGCGGGGGCCCGCTTCTATCCGCCCGACATGGACGTAAACGAATTCGAGGCTGCTTGCGCCGAGTCCCCCGAGCGAGCCGCCGCCCTGCGGAGCCCGCATGCCGTCGTTCGCCGTGACGATACGGGCAGGCTCGTCGCCGTCGCCTATCGCGAGGCGTTCGCACCCCACGTCCAGAGGGCCTCGACACTCCTCGTCGAGGCGGCCAAGACGGCCGACGACCCCGCGCTCCGCAGGTACCTCGAGCTTCGCGCGGACGCCCTCCTCACCGACGACTACCGGGCGAGCGAGCTCGCCTGGCTGGACATGAAGGACGCCGGGATCGATCTGATCATCGGTCCGGTCGAGGAATACGAGGACGCACTGTTCGGACGCAAGGCGGCCCACGAGGGCATCCTCCTCCTCAAGGACCGAGACCGCAGCGCGCGCTTCGACCGCGTGACGGCGCTGCTGCCGCAGCTGCAGGCCGGCCTGCCCGTCCCGAACGCCTACAAGGTGGACGTTCCGAGTGTCGATGGGGGCATCGGCGTCTACGACGTCGTGGCCTATGCGGGCGAGGCCCGCGCCATGGGCCCGGATGCGGTCACGCTCCCCAACGATGAGGATCTCCAGCTCGAGAAGGGCACGCGGCGGCTCCAGCTGCGGAACGCGATGCGCGTGGCCTTCGACCTGATGACCGCTCCCGTGGCGGCCAGCGTGATCGCAGCCGACCAGCGAGGACACGTCGAGTTCGAGGCCTACTTCGCGTTTGTGATGTGCCACGAGATCGCCCACGGCCTCGGCGTCAAGCAGACGATCGATCGGCAGCTACCGGTCCGCGACGCGCTCCTCGATCAGCATGCCGCGGTCGAAGAAGGCAAGGCGGATGTGGTCGGGCTTCACATGCTCGCCCGCCTCATCGCCCTGGGCGAGCTCCCCGATACCAGCCTCGAGAGCTGCTACGTGACCTATGCGGCCGAGCTGATCCGCCAGATCCGAAAAGGGTCGGCGGTGGGCTACGCCCGAGCCAACCTGGCCAATCTCGACGTCCTCCTGGGTGCCGGCGCAATCAGACGCGACGACGACGCGGGGACATACAAGGTCGATGTCCGGCGGATGCGCGAGGCGATCGATGCCCTGGCCGGCCGATACCTTCGCCTGCAGGGAGACGCCGACTACGCAGGCGCGCAGGCCTTCATCCCGAAGGCGATCGACCTCACGCCCGCCCTCCAGGCCGACCTCGATCGGCTGGACGCGATTGGCATTCCGAACGCCATCAGGTTCCGGCCGGCGATCGAGACGAAGACGCTCGCGAACGCTCCGACGATCTGAGAGGGGCTGGCGCGCCCGGAGGGATTCGAACCCCCGACACTCGGTTCCGAAGACCGATGCTCTGGTCCACTGAGCTACGGGCGCGCGGCAACGCGGCTCATTCCCCCGGCTGCGGCGTTGCGTCGAACAGCTGCTCAGTCAGCACGCGGCTGGTCCAGCCGACCCACTCGGTGTGCGTCCAGCCGCGCTCGTCCGCCAGCGCCCGATAGGCTCCCGGGCTTGCCAGGAACAGCATCGCGTCGATCGCGCGCTCGTCGGTCACGCCCTCGCGAAGTGGTCGTTTGGTCCGGAGGAATGCGACCATCTCGCGGTAGCCACTGGCCCGCCACGCCTCATTCTGGGCGAGGAATGCGGCCGCGTCCGGATCGCCCGCAGCCGCCGTTCGAACAGCGAGGTCGAGCGGCGCAACACGGCGCAGGATCTCGCCGAGCCCTTCGACCACCAGGGTCACCGCGGTCGAAATCTCGGGTTCGGCGAGCGCCCGGCGGTACCAGGGCTGTTCTTGGGGTATGGCCGGATCGGCCTCACCCATCACCGCCAATCCGTAGGCGCTGTTGAGCACCTCGGTCTTCGTATGGAACACGAAATACACGGTCTGCACGGCGACGCCGGCGGCCTCGGCGATATCGGCCATCGTGGTGCGCGTGTAGCCACCGTCAGCGAACAGCTGTGTGGCTGCCTTGGTGATTCGCGATCGCGTCGCACGAGCGCGCGGACGCTCCGGTGCTCCGGTGCGCGTCGGGGGGTTGACAGGTTCCACGTCACCGCTCAGGGTAGCGGAGTCACGAACTAGAGTGGCACTCTAGAGTATCGATGCAGGAGGCGTTGTCGTGATCAGGATCAACGAGAGCACGGTGATCGCTCGTCCATGCGAGGACGTCTTTGCGTTCGTGTCGGACCAGACGAACGCGGTCCGGTGGCAATCCGGCATCGTCGAGATCCGGCGGCTGACCGACGGCCCGCCGGGCGTGGGCACTCGTCATGCCTTCACGCGCACCCTCATGGGCCGGCGGATGAGCGGCGAGAACGAGTACGTTGAATTCGAACCCGGCAAGCGGGTGGCCTTCCGGACAACGTCCGGCCCCGGCCTGCTCGCTTCCTACTCCGTCGAGCCGACGCCGGCCGGCACCCGCCTGACAGCAACGATCGATCTCGACGTGTCCGGAATCATGTCGATTGCTGAGCCGTTGGTCGCCCGAGGCCTCAAGCGCGACGTCCAGGCCAACCTTGTGCGGCTGCAAGCGATCCTGGATGCATCACCGACCCACTTCACGGCGGAAAGCCTCGTGACCAAGGAGATCTGAAGCTGCCACCCCAGGATCGGCTTCTCATGAAGCGGCGCGGCTGCGATCAAGCCTGAGGATCTGGCGCGCCCGGAGGGATTCGAACCCCCGACACTCGGTTCCGAAGACCGATGCTCTGGTCCACTGAGCTACGGGCGCGCGGCGGGCGACATCATACCGAGTCGCGCCCGCCGTCCCCGGTCCCCCATTCCGGAGTTGCGGGCACGACCGCGCGTGCGGCAAACTCCGCCGGTGCCTCGTCAGCAGTTCCCGACGTCGCGACGTCGCCGCCGGCCCGGCATCCTGCGGGCCGCCCTGTTCGGCTCGACGGCGGCCGTGGCCCTCGCCCTGGCGCTCCCGGCGACGACGCCGCGGGGCGACGTCCTCGATCTCGTCACCGACCACGTCGGACCCGGGACCGCGGCCGGCCAGGAGCCGACGGTGACCGCCGCCGAGCCCGCGATCCTCGCGCCGAGCGCCGCCGGCACCCCGAAGCCGACCGACGTGGCCGAGCCATACGACCTCGTGGACGCGATCAGGTCGGCGGTCATCGCCGCCCCGACCGGTCCCGCACCCGCCAAGAGCCTGAGCGGCTACGCCTGGCCCATCGCCCACCCGCGCATCACGCTGCCGTTCGGGCCGACGCCCTGGGGGACGTTCGTGGTCGACGGCGATCGGTTCCACGACGGCATCGACATCGCGACGTTCTGCGGCGACCGGATCATGGCCGCGCACGACGGGACCGTGATCGCCGCGGGCCGGCACTTCGACGACGCAGCTCGGGCTGGGTCGGCGACCTCGGCCGGTACTACGGCCGCCTCGAGTCGAACGGCCTGTGGTGGGAGCTGCCGCTGGTGGTGGTCGATCGACGACGGCAACGGCTACCGCAGCGTGTACGCGCACTTCGGCGAGCTGCGCGTCCAGCGCGGCGATCGGGTCCGCGTCGGGCAGCTCCTGGGCTTCGAGGGCGCGACCGGCCACGCGACGGGCTGCCACCTCCACTACGGGCTGTTCTCGCCCGCCGAGACGGCCACCTACAAGCTCAACGCGGCGACGGCCAAGCGGATGAAGCTGCCGCGCTACGAGCTCGCGCGGATCGACCCGTTCAAGGTCCTGCCGCCACGGCCGCGGCCGACGGCGACCGACGCCCGGCGGGACGGCGGCGCGCGCGCCCGTAGGGCTCAGGCGAACAGCGCGCGGCCGACGTAGGCGTCGTCGACGAGCGTCCCGTCCGCGTCGATCGAGGGCACGCCGGGCGGCACGGCGTACAGGCCCGAGCCCGTGTGCTGGAGGTACTCGCTCAGGGCGTCGGTCCGCGCCAGCGCGTCCTGGATCGGGATGAAGCCGGTCCGCGGGTCGCGCACGAACGCGACGAAGAACAGCCCCGCGTCGAGCCGCCCGAGCGAGTCGTTGCCGTCGGTGAAGTTGTAGCCGCGGCGCAGCATCCGCGCGCCGCCGTGGAGCGAGGGATGGGCGAGCCGGACGTGCGAGTCGGCGGCGATCAGCGGCTGCCCGTCGGCGCCCGCGGCCGCGAAGTCGGGCTCGGTGAACTCCGTGCCGCCCGACAGGGGCGCGCCCTCGGCCTTGCTGCGCCCGATGATCCCCTCCTGCTCGCGGAGCGACGTGCGGTCCCAGGTCTCGATGAGCATCCGGATCCGCCGGACCGCGGCGTACGTCCCGCCGGCCAGCCAGCCGGGGCCGTCGTCGCCCGGCTGGACCCAGACGTGTCGCTCGACGTCGGCGGTCTCCTCGGCCTTGACGTTCGCCGTGCCGTCCTTGAAGCCCATCAGGTTGCGCGGCGTGACCTGGGCGGTCGACGTCGACGACGTGCGCCCGAAGCCGAGCTGCGACCAGCGCACGCGCGCGGTCCCGAACGCCGTCCGGGTGAGGTTGCGGACCGCGTGCATCGCGACCTGGGGATCGTCGGCGCAGGCCTGCACGAGGAGGTCGCCGTCGGATCGCGCCGGGTCGAGGTTGTCGCCCGGGAAGTGGGGCAGCCGCACGAGGCCCGGCGGCAGCCGGTCGGCGAGGCCGAAGCGGTCGCGCGGGCGCGCCGTCGGGCCCGACGAACAGCGATCGACCGAACCCGATGGTGATCGTGAGGCCCGCCGGCGGCAGGTCGAGCGCCTCGCCGGTGTCGTCGGGCGGCGCGTCGACCGGGCCGCCGGTCGCCCCGTTCACGCCCGCCGCGAGCCCGGCCATGAGCCGCGCCGACATCGTCGTCCAGCGCCGCAGCAGGTCGATCAGCTCGTCGCGCGACGTCGTCGTGAGGTCGAACGCGGCCGTGTACATCCGGTCCTGGGCGGGCGTGACGATGCCCGCCTGGTGGAGCCCCGCGAACGGGTAGGTGCGCCGCCCGGCCGCGGTGGCCGGCGACGGCGCACCGGGCACGAGCGCGCCGACGTCGATCGCACCGACGGCCGCGAGGCCGCCGAGTCCGATCGCCGCGGCGCCGCCGGCCGCCACGCCGAGGAACGCCCGGCGCGAGACGCCGCGGCGTTCCTGGGGTTCGGGCCGGGGATCGGTCATGCGCGCCTCGAGAGGTCCTCGATCAGCTGCCGGAGGTGATCGTGGTCGTGAGCTGCGACAGCGGCTCGCCCACGGCGTCGACCGCGGCGGCCAGCGCCTGGACCTCGGCCTCGGTCAGCTGGTCGTACGACTTGAAGCCCGCGTCGAGCGACCCGTGCGTCGCGAGCAGCGCGTTCAGCGCGTCGAACCGCGCCTCCAGCGTCTCGACGAGCTCGGGGTCGCGTGCCGAGGCGGCGGCCTCCAGCACCTCGAACGCCTGCTCGGCGCCGTCGACGTTCGCCTGGAAGTCCCACAGGTCGGTGTGCGACCAGATCTCCTCCTCGCCGGTGACCTTGCCGGTCGCGACCTCGTCGAGCAGCTCCTTCGCGCCGTTCGAGATCTGGAACGCCGCGAACGTGAAGTCGTCGGCGTTGACCTTGTCGACGAGCTGCTGCGTGTAGGTCACGAGGTCCTTCGCGGCGTCCGTCGCGCTCGGCCGGCGTCAGCGCGACGTAGGCCTCGCCGCCGTTGGCCGCCGCCGTCGGGCGGCCACAGGTCCTTCTCGATCAGGTGCCAGCCGCTCCAGGCGTCGCCCTCGGCGAGATCGGCCTCGCGGGCGTCGAGCAGCGGGTCGAGGTCGCCGAACGACTCGGCGACGGGCTCGATGCCCTCCCAGTGCACGCGGGTCGGTGCGTAGAGGTCGCGAGCCGCGTCGTCGTCGCCGGCCGTGTACGCGTCCGCGAAGGCCTGGGTCCCGGCGATCAGCGTCCGTCGCGTGGTCGCGGACGTAGGTGACGTAGGCCGCCTCGGCCGCCGCCAGCTGCGCCGCGGCGCCGCCCGCCGCGGGCGACCCGGAGGCCGCGCTGCCCGTCACCGTGAACGTCCGCCGCGGATGCCGTCGCCGACCATCCCGGGCTTGCAGGCGGTGACGTACGCGCCGGGCGCCGCCTGGACGACGAGGTCGCGGGTCACGCCGGGCCCGATGTTCTCGACCTCGCCGACGATCCGCACCCCGTCCTCGCCCAGCAGGTAGAACTCGGTCGCCTCGTCGCCGGTGTTCTTGACCCGGAACGTGATCGTCCCGGTGGGCGCCTGCGTCGCGGACAGCGTGCACGCCGTCGCGCTCGACTCGACGCCGATCGTCCCGGCGCCGCCGCTCGCCGGCGCGTTCGAGACGCATCCCGCGAGCGGGACGGCGAGCAGCGCGAGCGCGGCGACGACGGGCGCGACGGGGCCGGTGGCGAGGCGGGTCATCGGTCCTCCGGGAGCGGGATGGCTGGATGGGCCGGGCCGGACGCGCCCGGGGGAGCGTCAGGCGGTGGTCGACACCGAGCCCGTGCTGTCGCCGCGATCCTCCGACGCCACGCGGGCCGGGGGCGGCGGCGCCGAGAACCACACGAGCCGCACGAACAGGATCGTGACCGGGACGATGTAGGCGACCCACACGATCACCTCGAGCCAGGTCATCGCGGGCGAGAAGTTGAAGACGCCCTTGAGGAGCGTCCCGACGATGCTCGTCGGCGGGATCGTCGCGGAGACGTCGAAGGCGAGGTTGTCGATGCCGGGCAGGATCCCGGCCTCCTGGAGGTCGTGGACGCCGTATGCGAGCACGCCCGCCGCGATCGACGATCAGGATCAGCCCGGTCCAGGCGAAGAACACCCGCAGGTTCAGCTTGACGGCCCCGCGGAAGAACGCCCAGGCGATCACGAACGACGTCCCGAGGCCGAGCAGCGCGCCCAGCAGCGGCCCGGCGGTGGTCTGCGTGGTCTGGGCGTTCGCCCACAGGAACAGCGCGGTCTCGAGGCCCTCGCGCCCGACGGCGAGCATGGCGACGACGAACACGGCGCCCGCGCCGGCGGCGATCGCGCCGTCGAGCCTCGACTGCAGCTCCGCGCGCATGAAGCGCGCGGTCCGCGCCATCCAGAAGATCATCCACGTGACGAGCACGACCGCGAGGATCGACAGGACGCCGCCGATCGCCTCCTGCGCCTCGAAGCTGAGGCCGCTGGGCCCGAACGTCAGCAGGGCACCGAAGGCGACGGAGACGCCGGCCGCGGCGGCGACGCCGGCCCACAGCGGCGGCAGGAGGTCGCGCCGGTCGGTCTTGACGAGGTAGGCGATGAGGATGCCGACGACGAGCGAGGCCTCGAGGCCTTCGCGCAGGCCGATCAGGTAGTTGGCGAGCATGACGGCGTGCGGCTCCTCCACCGACGATCACGATCAGCGCCGGGCGGATCTGGCCTCGGCGTCGATGCGGTTGACGGGGCAACTGTAAGGAGCCCTGTCTCTTGGTGTCAAGGGCCCTTGTCGTTTCGTATCAGGGTGCCTTACCAGGCGGCCGACCCCGCGCCGGCGATCGGGCCGCTTCGTGCCCCTCAGGCCACGCGGCGGAACCGGCGGCCGATCAGCAGCCACGCCGGCAACCGGGACAGGGCGTCGGCGAGCGTCGGCCCCGGCTCGCCGTCGCGGCGCTCGATGGCCAGGGCGGCGGGACGGTCCGCCCCCGGCCGCGCATCGATGCCGGTCAGGTCCAGGACGACGCGGCCCGGATCCTCGTCGCCGAGCTCGGCCAGGGTCGCCGCGGGCCACTCGCGCGTGGCGGACTCGACGCGGACCTCGTGCTCGGCGCGCCAGCGCGGCCGGCGCAGCAGGATCGCCCGCCAGCCGTCCGCGATCTCGGCCGTGACCGTCCCGTCGCCGGGTGCGGGCGCGGTCGACACGCGCTCGCCGCGTGCCCACAGCGCCGCCTGGTGCAGCAGCGCGTACTCGTCGAGGTCCGCGAACGCCGCGAGCCGCTCTGCCGGCGACCCGTCGCCGAACACGGCGCGAATGGACGGCGCGAACACCTCGGCCAGGTCGAGGTCGATCGCCCGTACCGTCCGGTGGAGATACACGTGCTGGTACATGAACAGCCGCGCCGTCAGGAACATCTCGAGCGCACCGACGCCCGACTCGTACAGGGTGAGCCCGCGCTCGGACACGAACGCGTACCGCCGCAGCCGCTCCGCGTCGACCGGCCCCATCGAGACGCCCGTGAGGTAGGCGTCGCGGCGGACGTAGTCCAGGTTGTCGACCGTGAACACCCCCGACAGCAGCGGCTGGAGGATGCGGACCCAGGCGGGCATCGTGGCATCGACGAGTGGCGGCTTCGACACGAGGAACGAGACCCAGCGCGGGTCGATCGCCTCGCCGTCGGCGAACCGGTCGCGCTCGGGGACCGAGCCCGGCGCCCGGCGCAGGCCGCCGATCAGCGGCCCCAGCTCGCGCTCGATCACCAGCTGCGAGAGGTCCTCGTGGGTCAGCGACTTCGCCCCTGGGCGCCGCGGGTCCGCGGGCGCGGGATAGGCGGCCAGGAACCGCTCGTCGAAGAAGTGCGCGAACGGCCCGTGCCCGACGTCGTGGAGCAGCCCGGCGATCCGGAGCGTCTCGACGACCAGGCCCTCGGAGGGGATGGCCTCGCCGGGCGCGCTGGCGGCCAGCGCGACACGCAGGCTCGGGTAGAGCGACCGGGCCCACAGCCCGGCCTCGTGCATGACGCCCAGCCCGTGGGTGAAGCGCGAGTGCTCCGCCGTCGGAAACACCCAGCGCGCGCTCTGGAGCTGGCTGATCCGGCGCAGGCGCTGGACCCACGCGGTGTCGAGCAGGTCGTCCTCGGCGACGTCCTCGACGTGGAGGTCCGCGGCCCGCGACTCGTCCGGCGCCAGGCGCTTCGTCAGCTCGACGTAGCCGTGGATCGGATCGCTGATGAGGTTGACGGCGGCGAACGGGAGGCGGCGTCCCCGCCGCTCGGCCGCCGGTTCGGTCTCGTCCGCTACGGGACCCAGACGCGGCCCTCGTTCGTCCACCCGGAGAGGTTACCGCGCTGGTCAGACGCCCGGACCCGGAACCCGTACCAGTGGCCGCGGGCCCGGTCCTGGAGCGTCGCCGACGTCTTGCGGGTGTTGGTCCGGAGGGCGCGCCAGGCGCCGCCGTCGACCCGGTACTCGACGTCGAAGTCGTCGAGGCCGGCCGTGTGCGTCTGGAGCCTCCGGTCGTGGCCGGCCCAGCGGAACGTGACGTCGCGCCCGTGGACGTGCTTGCCGTCGCGCTTGACCTTGGGCGGCGTGTGATCCTTGGACTCGCTGAACACGGCGGACGCCCACGTGGTCCCGTTGCTCGACCGGTAGGCGAACCCGATGCCCAGGTAGTTGAAGCTGCGGCTGAACATGATCGCGGCGTGCGGAGCGCTCGCCTTCCACATCGAGTAGATGTGCTTCGCGGACGCGTTGCCCCAGCCCGCGTTCGAGACGCCGATGATCTCCCCGAAGCCGTACCACTGGATGCCCGCCTGGTTGTAGTCGGCGCCCAGGTCGCCACCCGCCGCATCGTGCGAGAGGGCGTTCCGCGAGGCCATGTTCCCGGCCCGGTCCAGCCCGATCGACTCGAGCGGGCTCCAGGCGTGGAGCCTGGCGAGCCCCCGGGCGTGGCGGTCGCGGTTGAGGAGGTCGAGCACCTTGTCGGCCATCGACGACGACGTCGCCGCACCCACGGGTGCCGCCTGCAGACCGAGCGCGGTCACCGCGATGGCCGCCGCCGCAATCGCGAATCCGAGTCGGCGTCGCGCGCTGCGACGCCGGGACGGGATGCGGACGATGGTTCGCTCGATGACGCGGGCCTCCCTTGGGGTGACGGAAAACAAGGGTCGCGTGCGGGGTTCACCAGCCTACCCGAGGCCGCCGGATCGTGACCCCGCGAGCGCGCCGGACGCGATACCCGGACGCGCCGCGACGTTACGCGTACCTTGCGATCGCCCTCGCCAGGGTGCGCGCCACGTCGTCCCGGAGCTCCGGGGGCTCGAGCACCTCGACCTCGTCGCCCCACGACAGGATCCACAGCCGGATCTCGATCGTCCCGGCGACGCGTGCCCGCCACTCGAGCGACCCGTCGTCGGTCTCGCGGACCTCCTGGCTCGGGTGCCAGGTCGCCTCGCGTACGCGGGCGCTCACCGCCGGGTCGAACCGCAGGACGACCTCGGTCTCGGGCTGGTCCGCGATGATGTCCCACGCCCGCCGGAGGGTCGCGGCCAGCACGCCCGCGTCCGGGGCCTCGAACGTGCGCAGGGTGAGCGACAGGTCGAGGATCCGCTCGACCTTGAACGTGCGCAGCGCGTCCCGCGTCTCGTCGTGGCCGATCAGGTACAGCGCGTGGGTGGCCAGCGACGGCTCGAGCAGGTACGGCCGAACCTCGGCCCAGCGCGGCTCGCGCTCGGTGCCGTCGTAGCGCGCCGGGGCGTAGCGGAAGCGCACCACCCGCCGGTCGGCCCACGCCCGGGTGAGGTCCTCAACGTGGCGGTTGAACGCGTCGTCCACGCGCCGACGTGACAGGTCGTCGAGCGTCCGCTCGACGTGCTCGCGGAGCGCGTCCGGGAGCCCCTCCTCCAGCTTCTGGAACGCGGACGCCAGGTGCGGCTCGTACTTGTCGGCGTAGCGGGTGACCAGGCGGGCGGACAGGAAGATGGCCATCGCCTCGGGCAGCGTCAGCCGGAGCGGCGGCAGGAACGCGCCCGGCTGGACGCCCCAGCGCCCGCCCTCGCTCCAGACGGGGAGGCGAAGCTCGCTCTCGAGCGCGCGCAGGTCGCGGTAGACGGTCCGCTTCGACATCCCCGTGCGGCGCGCGATCTCGTCGGGGCGGATCCCGGCCTCGCCGCTCGCCTGGAGGACGCCGAGCACGCTCAGCAGGCGGGCCAGGCGGTCGCGCTTGGCCTCGGCGCGATCGCCGCCCTCCTCGTCGACGGCGGGATCGTCGAACGCGGGATCGTCGGGCTCGTCCCACGTCATGCGCGGCTCCTCGTGTCGGCGGTGCTCATTGGACGGGCGGGAAGACCGACACGGGCAGGCCGCGGTCGATCGCCGTCAGGCGGAACCGGATCGCCGCCTGGAGGGCGTCGTCCACGAGGCCGCTCGCCGGCCCGCGCGCCTGCCCGTCCACCTGGCCGAGCTGGCCGTCGGCGAACATCCAGTAGTCGAGGTCGACACGCCAGCGCGAGATGTCGGTCTGGCCGACGAGCAGCTCGATCTCGGGCAGCGGCCCGGCGGAGGGTGTCGCCGTCGATCGTCACCCGGCAGTGGCGGGCGCGCGCGCCTTCGATGAAGTCCAGGCCGTGGTCCTCGGCGACGGAGCGGTTGGCGGGCGTGAGGGCCTGGTCGACGAGCGGCACGTCGAGGTCCCAGCCCTCGACCGACGCGAGCGGGGTCGACGTCCACGAGGTGCCCGGCCGGCGCATCCACGCCTCGCCGGCGACGCGCGCCGCCCCGACCTGGCCGACCAGCAGGCGGGTCGCCGCGAACCCGTTCCAGCGCACGTCGGCCCCGTTCCGGATCCCGCTGATGACCGCCTGGCCGGTCCGGCGGCCGTCCACCGAGCCGTCCAGGCGGAGGTCGATCCGCGCGGTGGGACCGGCGGTGAGCTCGCCCGTGCAGGGCGGCGGCTCGAGCGTCGGATCCGTCGGCCCGAACCGGGAGGCGATCGCCGGGCGGTTGCCGAGGGCCAGCTCGTTGACGAGCGCGACCGCGCTGAACAGCGTGCCCGTGGCGAGCACCAGGGCCACGGCGATCAGCCCGCCGGCGGCGAGCCGTCGCCGGCGCAGCGCGCCGCCCCCGAGCCGGTGCCGGGCGACACCCAGGCCGGCGAACAGGCCGGTCGCGGCGAGCGCGAGGAACCACGGGTAGGCGGCCTCGAACGAGGGCAGCAGCGTCTGTGGCCCGCGGCCCACGAGCTGGGCGACGATGCCGGCGATCGAGGGGATCAGCAGCAGGACCGCGGCGAGCCCCAGCCACGCCGTGGCCGCGAACGCGCGGTCGCCGCGCGCGACCGGCGGCCAGGCGATCGCCACGATGGCGACCAGGATCGGGCCGGCCGCGGCGAGGCCGACCAGGACGTCCACGGGGCCCCCCGGCCGATAGCCGATGAGCACGAGGGCGAACGCGACGAACCACAGCACCGCGAGCACCAGCGCCAGGATTCGCAGCTCGATCGTCCGTACGCGCACGGCCGGAGTCTACGCAAAGTACCCGGTCCACTGGGACTGACGGGTCAGGGAGGCCGGGGACGATCGAACCCCATAGTCAGCCCACTGCACCGAGATGCAGTGCTCGCAACCGAACACTTCGCAGGGCGCGTCGGTCCCTCTCCCTCCTCCCGATGCGTCCGACTCCATCACCGCCGAAGCGACGCCGTGCCTCCTCCCGGCGTCGCTTCGGCGTCTTCATGCCCGCTACCATCCCGGGCCATGGCCCGACCCGTCGTCTCGCTGCTCACCGACTTCGGCGTCCGCGACGTGTCGGCGTCGATCTGCCGGGCCGTCGTGCTCGGCATCTGCCCCGACGCCGAGGTCATCGACCTCACCCACGAGGTCCGCAAGTACGCGATCCGCGACGGGGCGCTGGCCCTGTGGTGCGCGCTGCCGTACCTGCCGATCGGGTTCCATGTCGCGGTCGTCGACCCCGGCGTCGGGACGGCGCGCCGGCCGATCGCGATCCTCGCCGGCCGGGGCGACGTGCTGATCGGCCCCGACAACGGCCTCCTCGTGCCGGCCGCCGAGCGCCTGGGCGGCATCGTCGGGGCGCGCGAGCTCGCCAACGTCGACTACCGCCTGCCGGTCGTCACCAGCACGTTCCACGGGCGCGACATCTTCGCGCCGGCCGCGGCCCACCTCGCCCGGGGCGCCGCGTACGCGACCCTCGGCCCGGCGGTCGATCCCGGCTAGCTGGTCCCGTCGCCGCTGCCGACCGCGCACGTCGCCGACGGCGCGGTCGCGACCGAGGTCGTGTACGAGGACACGTTCGGCAACGTGAAGCTGTCGGCGCTCGCCGCCGACGTCCGAGACGCGTTCGGCGAGCCGCGCGGGCGGGAGTTCCGCCTCGTCGTCGCCGACGGGCGCGCGCTCGAGCTGCCGTGGGCGGGCACGTTCGGCGAGCGCTCGCCCGGCGACCCCCTGCTCTACGAGGACTCCTACGGGCGGGTGTGCGTCGGCGTGAACCAGGGGTCCGCGGTCGAGGCGCTCGCCCTGCGGGACGGGGACCGGCTGGAGCTCCGCCCGCGCTGATCGCCTCGCGTGTCCCGCTACACTCCGCCGGGGAAACCGACCACAGGAGACCGACGACCCATGCGCACCCTCAGGGGCCTGACCGGCCTCGTCCTGATCGCCGCCGTCGCCGCGGCGTGCTCCACCGGTAGCGGCGCGTCGCCGTCCGCGGCCGCCGCCTCGCAGGCACCGTCCGTGGCGCCGAGCATCGAGGCCCCGTCCACGGCCCCGTCGACGGCGCCGTCCGCGTCGGCCGACGCCTGCGCCCCCGAGGCCCTGGCCCTCATGGCCCCGGGCACGCTCACGATCGGCGCGGACAACCCGTCATTCCCGCCGTTCTTCGAGCCGTCCGAGAGCAACCCCGATCCCTGGGAGCTCGGCGACCCGACCAACGGCAAGGGCTTCGAGAGCGCCGTCGCGTACGCGCTGGCCGAGGAGATGGGCTTCACCAAGGACCAGGTGACGTGGGTCGCGGCGCCGTTCAACACGGTGATCCAGCCGGGCCCCAAGGACTTCGACATCTACCTGACCCAGGTCTCGTACAGCCCCGAGCGGGCCGAGGCGGTCGACCTGTCCGACGGCTACTACGACGTCGCCCAGTCGGTGGTCGCGCTCAAGGACAACAAGCTCGCCAAGGCGACCACGATCGCCGGGCTCAAGGACTTCACGTTCGGCGCCCAGGTCGGGACCACCAGCCTGCAGACGATCGAGGACATCGTCGCGCCGAGCAAGGAGCCCAAGGTCTACGACACCAACGACGCCGCGATCAAGGCGCTGAAGAACGGCCAGATCGACGGCCTCGTCGTCGACCTCCCGACGGCGTTCTACGTGACGGCGGTCCAGGTGGACGACGGCGTCATCGTCGGCCAGTTCGCCCCGGGCGCCGAGGCCGAGCACTACAGCGTGCTGCTCGACAAGGGCAACCCGGTGACGGCATGCGTCAACGCCGCCATCGGCCGGCTCACCGAGAGCGGCAAGCTCGCGGCCATCACGCAGGAGTGGCTCGCCGACAAGGCGGACGCCCCCGTCTTCCAGCCCTGACCCATGGGCCCGGACGCGGCCCAGGTGGCGGGCGCGGAGTCGCCGCCCCGCCGCCCGCGGGGGCCCCGTTTCGGGCTGGGCGGCGAGGGCGCGCGATCGCTCGCCATCGCCGTCATCTCGACGGTCATCGTCTTCGGGCTGATCTGGCTCGTCGTCGTCAACTCGCCCGGCTGGCCGCAGTTCCAGGAATCCTTCCTCAACGGCCCGATCTTCTGGGAGTCGCTGCCCAAGCTGCTGCCGAAGTTCCTGGTCAACGTCCGGCTGTTCCTGACCGCCGAGGCGCTGATCCTGGTGTTCGGGCTGTTGCTGGCGGTGTTCCGCAGCCTCGCCGGGCCGGTGTTCTTTCCGCTCCGCCTGCTGGCGACGGTGTACGTCGACGTGTTCCGGGCCATCCCGGGCCTGCTGATCATCTTCCTCCTCGGCCTCGGGGTCCCGTCGCTGCGCATCCCCGGCGTGCCGACCGACGAGTTCTTCTGGGCGGTCGTCGCGCTGACGTTCGTGTACTCCGCCTACGTGTCCGAGGTGTACCGGGCCGGCATCGACTCGATCCACCCGAGCCAGGAGGCGGCGGCGCGATCGCTCGGCCTGTCGCGCTGGCAGGGCCTGCGGTTCGTCGTGCTGCCCCAGGCCGTGCGCCGCGTCGTGCCGCCGCTGCTCAACGACTTCATCGGCCTCCAGAAGGACACGGTGCTGGTGGCGTCGATCGGCGTGGTCGAGGTCTTCCGTGAGACACAGATCCTCCAGGCGGCCACGTTCAACTTCACGCCCTACCTCGCGACGTCGCTGATCTTCCTGGTCGTCACGATCCCGCTCGCACGGTTCACGGACTGGCTGCTGACCCGCGAGAAGGACCGCCGGATCTCTGGCCCGATGCGGGCCGCGTCGGCCGCGCCCATCGGCGGGTCGAAGGGATGACCGCGGCACGCGAGGCGGCGCCGGCCGATCGACCGGCGACGGCGGTCCCGGCCCTGTCGATCCAGGGCCTGCACAAGTCGTTCGGGGAGCTCGAGGTGCTGCGGGGCATCGACCTCGAGGTCGCGGAGCACGAGGTCGTCGCGCTGATCGGGGCCTCGGGGAGCGGCAAGTCCACGCTCCTGCGGTGCGTGAACCTGATCGAGCCGATCGACGCCGGCCGGATCCTGATCGAGGGCGAGGAGATCACCGCGAAGGGGGTCCAGGTCGACCGGATCCGGCGCCGGATCGGGATCGTGTACCAGGCCTACAACCTGTTCCCGCACATGCGCGTGCTGGACAACGTGACGCTGGCGCCGCGCAAGGTCCTGCGGCGGCCGAAGGCGGAGGCCGAGCGGGCGGCGATGGACCTGCTGACGCGGTTCGGCCTCGCGGACAAGGCCGGCGACTACCCCGACCGGCTGTCGGGCGGCCAGCAGCAGCGGGTCGCGATCGTCCGGGCCCTGGCGATGTCGCCCGACCTGCTGCTCCTCGACGAGGTCACCTCGGCCCTCGATCCGGAGCTCGTCGCCGAGGTCCTGAGCGTCATCCGCGAGCTGGCCCAGGCGGGCATGACGATGATCCTGGCCACGCACGAGATGGGCTTCGCGCGCGACATCGCCAACCGGGTCTGCTTCCTCGACGCGGGCCGGATCCTCGAGCAGGGGCCGCCGGCACGGATCTTCAGCGACCCCCAGGAGCCGCGGACGCGCCAGTTCCTGAACCGGATCATCGAAGCCGGCCGGATGTAGCGGGGCCGGGCGCGGGTCAGCGACGGGTCGCGGGGCCGCGGCAGGCGTCCACGAAGAACGCGAACAGGCGCTCGAAGGCGCGGGGCGTCGACTCGGTTCGCTCCGGGTGGCACTGGACCGCCATCCGGAACGGACCGCCGGTGGACTCGAACGCCTCGACCAGCTCGCCGTCGGGCCCGGGCGAGAAGGCAGCCGCGACGAAGCCCGGGGCGAGGTCGTCGCGGGTCACGCCCTGGTGGTGGTAGCTGTTCACGGTCAGGACGCCGCCGCCGACGTTGGTCGGGTAGAGGATCCGGGTCAGCCGCGTCCCGGGCACGGCGCGCAGGGGATGGGTCAGGGCGTCCCCGTGCCCCCAGCCGGGACCCGAGTGGCCCCTGACGTGCTGGCGGAGCGTGCCGCCCGCGAACACGTTCATCGCCTGGAAGCCGCGGCAGATGCCCAGGACCGGCAGGCCGCGCGCCTCAGCCGCCGACCAGGCCTCGGCCTCGAGCTGGTCACGGCCGGGCTCGACGTCGCGTGCGCCGTCCACGGCCTGCCCGTAGCGGGCGGGATCGATGTCGGCGCCGCCGGTGAGGAGCAGCCCGTCCATCGACGCGAACGCCGCCTCCCGATCGGCCCGCGTGGCCGTCGCGTCGAGCGGCACGGTCTCCGCCCCGTGGCGGGCGACCGCGTCGAGGTACAGCGAGATCTTGCGCGCCGCGATCTCGGGCTCCGACTGCTCGGCCGCGACCATCAGCGTGACGACGATCCGGGGTGCCCCGCCGGCTGGTGACATGCCCCCGAGGATACGGCCCCCGTCCGTCCGGCTAGGGTGCCGGGCTGCCCGACGGCGCGGGCGAGTCCTCGAGCTCCTCGTCGTCGGGCGTCGGCGTGACCTCGATCCCGGTCTCGCCGTCGTCCTCCGGCGCCACGTACTTCTTGCCCGGCATCACCTGGAGCACCCAGCCCACCTCGAGCCGGTCCGGCTTGTAGCGGGGGCCCTCCGGGTCCAGCGTCGGGTACTTCGCGCGGTTCCAGTAGGACAGGCTCCGCGTGTCGGTCTTGAACCGGCGCGCGACCCGGGTCAGCGTGTCGCCGCGCACGACCGTGTAGAGCTTGAACGTCGGACCGGGCGTGGGCGTGGGCGGTCCCGGCGTGGGCGTGGGCGGCGGCGGCGTCGTCGGGCCGGGCGGGGGCGTCGGCGTCGGCGGCGGGCGTGGGCCGGACGGCGGCCGGGAGGCAGGCGGCGACCGCGATGGCGAGGGCCGCGACGAGCGCGGCCGACGGGCCGAGCCTGGTGCGAGCGCGTCGTCGAGTCCGGTTCACAGGCAGCCTCCCCGCGGCCCGATTGTGACGCAAGCCACGCGGGAGGGGTGACGGGCGGCCCGGCGACGCGCGACGGGCGCGCCGCCCGCCCGTCCGACTCAGGCCGCGGTCACGCTCGGCGGGTCGACCGGCGTCGGCTCGGACAGGGTGAACTCGCCGGCCAGCGCGAGGCCCTCGGACGCGGTCGCGACGCGGCCCCGGCCGCCGCGCTTGGCGACGAAGCAGGCACGGTCCGCGGCGAGCAGCACGTCCTCCGCGGTGGACCCGTCGACCGGGAAGGACGCCGTGCCGATCGAGGCGGCGACCAGGACGCCCTCGGCGCGCCAGCCCGTCCCGTCGCCGCCGACGCTGGCCACCGCGCCGCGGATGCGCTCGGCGACCGCCCGCAGCCCGACGGCGTCGCTGCGCGGCAGGATCAGCACGAACTCGTCGCCGCCGTACCGGAACACGGCGTCGGTGTCGCGCGCGGCGCCCCGCATGGCGTCGGCGATCTCGCGCAGCAGCCGGTCGCCGGCCTGGTGGCCGAGCGAGTCGTTGACGGCCTTGAACTCGTCGAGGTCGACCATGACCAGCCCGAACGGCTCGCCGTCGGCGGCGCTCCGCGCCAGCCAGTCCTTGAACGTGCGGTGGTTGAGGAGGCCGGTCAGGTCGTCCGTCCTCGCGCGCACCTCGGCCGCCTGGAAGATCTCGGCGTTGCGGAGGGCGATCGAGACCTGGGCGGCGAACAGCTTGACCAGCTCGAACTCCTGCTCGTCGAAGCCGGTGCCGTCGCCGAGGCGCTCGAGCGTCAGCACGCCCACCGCCCCGGTGGGGCCGAGCAGCGGCACGACGATCAGGCTCCCGTCGATGGCCCCGGTCGCCCGGAAGTGGTTGACGCGCTCGTCGGAGCGCTCGTCCTGGATGAGGACCGGCTCGTTGTGCTCGACGACCCAGGTCGCGATGCCGGTCTCGCCCGGCTCCCAGGGCAGGAGGTACTCGTCGGCGTGCACGCCGCGGGCGGTCAGCGGGACCAGCAGGCCGGCCGAGCGGTCGACGACCTCGATCGCGATGTTGTCGGACTGGATCAGGGCGCCCATCCGGTCGGTGATCTGTTCCAGCACGGCGCGCTGGTCGAGCGTCGTGAGGATCGACTCGGTGGTCCGCAGCAGCTCGCGCTGCGCCGCCAGCTGGCGCTCCATCGCGTTCGCCTGCTCGCGCATCCGGGCGGTCGCGTCGGCGTTGGTCATCGCCTGGGCCGCGAACGAGGCGTAGATCACCAGCAGCCGCAGGTCGTCCTCGGTGAACTGGCGCAGCCCGAGCTTGGACAGCACGAGCACGCCCAGGCAGACGCCCTCGTGGACCATCGGCGCCAGCAGCATCGACTCGTCGATGTCCGGCTCGGAGCCCGGGATCGTGATCGCGCGCGGGTCGTTGGCCGTGTCGTCGACGAGCTGGGGGACGCGGTACTTCGCGACCCAGCCGGTCACGCCCTCGCCGATCTCGACCCGCAGGTTCTCGACGGTCTCGTCGGAGTAGACGGCGCCGTCGCCCATCATCGCGACCGCGACCAGGTCCTTGCCGTGGACCCGGTACACGCGGACGTTGTGGTAGTCGATCAGCTGCCGCAGCTCGGTCGCGATCGCGTGGCCGATCTCGCGGACCTCGGTCAGCCCGGACAGCCGCGACCCGAGCCGCTGGATCGACTGGAGCTGCGCAGCCCAGGTCGCCATCCGCCCGAACGTCCGCGCCGAGCGGACGGCGATCGCGGCGTCACCGGCGAGGGCCTCGGCGCTGTCGAGGTCGACCTGGCGCCAGCGATGCGGCCGATCGTGGGCGAGGTAGAGCATCCCGTGGATCTCGTGGCCGTCGACGAGCGGCACCGACAGCAGCGTGTCGACGCCCTCCTGGACCGCGGCCGCCCGCAGCGGGCTGCCCGAGCGCGGCGTGTCCGGCCCGACGAGGATCACGGGCCGTCGCGACGGGAGCTCGCGCTGGCCGAGGCGGTCGACCTCGAGGGCGCGCGCCGCGTCGAGGAAGCCGTCGGAGAAGCCGGTGCCGCCGGGCGACGACACGCGACCCTCCGCGTCGTGGAGGACGACCGCGACCCGGTCCGCCCCGAACAGCACGCGCGCGTGGTCGCTCATGTCGCGCACGACGTCGCCGACGTCGAGTCGCGAGGCGAGGTCCGTGGCGACGCGTCGCAGGGCCTCGGCGCGGCGGAGTCGCGCGCTCGACTGCTCGGTCGCGTTGGCACCCTGGATCAGCACGCCCAGCGTGCGCGCGATCGCGCGCGCGAGCCGATGGCCGTCGTCGCGGCCCAGCTCCACCGCGCCCGCGATGACCAGCACCCCCCACGGGCGCTCACCGCCGGGGATGCGCACGACCAGCTCGTCGGTGCCCATGCCCAGCACGGGAGCAGGACCGTCCCCGCCCGGGCGGGCGTGGATCGGCTCGCCGGACTCCAGGGCCTGCGAGAACAGGCTGCGCCCCGGCGGCACGTTGCGGCCGGCGGTGATCCCCGGGCCCTCGACGTCCGTCGCGCGCGACACGAGGCCGCCGGGACGGAGCTCCCAGATCCCGACGAGCGCGGCGCCGGTCGCGACGCGCACCCGGTGGCATGCCTCGTCCAGCGCGTTGTCCATGCCACTCGGGAACGACGCGATCTCGGCGAGGTCGGCCAGCAGGTCGACGCCCGCGGCGGAGTCGGTGAGCGTCCGGTCCGTGGCGTCGGTCAGGCGCCGCGGGAGGTGGCCCGGCTGGGCGGCGTCGGCGATCGCGGCCGGCGTGTCCGACGCGGCGGCGGTCAGGAAGCGCTGGAGGTCGACCAGGCGATAGCGTCGGTCACCACGATCGTTGATCCGGTAGTAGCGCAGCCGGCCCGCCTCGCTCCACGCCCGGATCGTGTTCGGATGCACGCCCAGCACATGCGCCGCCTTCGTCACCGAGAGCGTCGCGTCGCCGGGCCGCGGGGCCCGGGCGCCGGTTGGCGGAATGTGGGATTTGGCAAGCATCGCGTGGGCCGGAGCGGTTCCTGTGGCGGTGACCTGGTGTCAGGACTTTCCACCACTTCACAAGAGTTGCCAATAGGCCGATGTTCCCATCGCCCGGGTCCTGCCCGCGAACAGGACCCGGTCCTGCCGGCCTGGCGCGGTGTCAGGCGGCCCGGCGGCCCCTCCCGAGCCTCGGTCGATCAGCGGCGCGGGCCGGCCTCGGGCCTGGCGGTCATCCGGACGTACGCCAGGGTGATGCCGACGGTCACCACCGCGATGGCCGCGACCACCAGGACCGCCGTCAACGGGTCACCCACCAGTCCGGGTCCCTGGCCCGAGCTGCGCGGGTCGCCGATGCCCGGCGTAGGGCTCGGCGAGGCGCCCAGGGCGACCGCGGGTGCGGCGAGCAGGGCGGCCGCCACGGCGGCCAGCGCCACCAGCGCCGACCGCGCCGTCCGCGCGGCCGCGACGGCCGCGACGGGCCGTCGGTCAGAGGACGGCATCGACCGCCCACCAGCCCGCGCCCACCACCAGCGCGACGAGCCCGATGCCGAACAGGGCCGCGACCAGCCGCGTCGTGTCCCGATGACCGACGGCGAGCAGCCGCATCGCCTCCGCGGGCTCGAGGGTGGTGACGATGAGCGGCCGGCCGAGACCGGCGCGAAGCACCGTGCCGCGATCGCCGTCCCGGCTCGGCACCCCGCAGGCGATCGCGTGGTCGACGCTGCTCAGCTGCTCGACCCGCAGCCGCACCCGCGCGTCCGGCGGGGTGCCGGCGGGCATCCGGTCCGGCACGTCGGCGGCGGTGCCCTCGGACTCGCGCGTGATCACGACCAGGCCCTCGTCGATCCCGTCGGCGTCGACCGCGATCCGGTCGAGCCCGTCGACGACCTCGAACGGCACGGCCTCGCGCCCGTCCTGCACGGTCGTCCACGATCGGCCGGCAAGGGTCTCGAGGCGGGTCCGCCGGAACACGAGGGGGCGGTGGTGCTCGTCCTCGAACTCGTTCTCGGCGTCGATCCGGCCGGCGACGGCCACGTACCGGGTGGTGCCCGCGTCCGCGAGGGCGACGGCCCGCGACACCGGGATGACCGCGGTGGCCGCGAGGATCCGGCCGACACGGGCGCCGCTGCCCATCGAGCGGAGGAGGATCCAGCCGATCCCGAGCAGCGCGAGGCCGGCACCGGCCAGGAGGATGGGGATCACCGGGGGATGATAGCCGCCGGCGCCGGGCGGCCCGGCCGGGCCATCGGCCGCTGCCGCGAGGAATCAAAGAGCCCGAAGGAACCTACTCGACGCGTGGGCGTTGAGGTCATCGCCGCCGTTAGCATCGCTCGGCCCCTTCGGGCTGCCAACCACGCTACCGGCCCGCACCCGGCGCGGTCAACGGACTTATCCACCCCGCACCGCCCGATCGGCGTCTTGTTGTCCACGACGCGTCCACCGTCAGCCGGCGGCGCGACCCGTCCGAGGATCGAGCGCGCGTACCTGTCCGTCGAAGCTCGTGAGCACCAGCCGGCCGCCAACCAGCTCGACCGCCGTCACGACGTCCGAGTGCGCGACCCGCCAGGCCACCTCGCCGTCGGGCTCGATCGCGAAGGTCTCGATCTCGGCCTGCACGATGACGTGGCCGAGGCGCGACGACCCGAGGACGGCGAGGATGGGCGTGGCCGACCGATGGCTCCAGCGCAGCGCCCCCGTGCGCGCCTCGAACCCGTAGGCGTGGAACCCGTACTTGACGACCAGCAGGCCCTCGGTGTCCCAGAGCAGGCCCTCGGGCTCGTCGCTGATGGTCGAGGCGAGCCTGACGGTCCAGGGGCCGACGGGGGTCTCGACCCGGATCTCGGCGCGGCAGCGCTGGTCGGGGTTCGGTCCGGCGAGCTCGCCGAGGTCCGTCAGCGGGCCGCCGGCCTCGGTCAGCGCGAACACCGTCGCGCCCTCGCCGCTGCCGGCCCACCGCATCGCGGCTCGAAGGCCGCCGGGAAACGAGATCACCGCGTGGCGCGGCTCGCCTGGCACGACGCCGTCAGGCGCGGGCGTTCTGGGCGGCGGGGCTGGGCTCCGCGAAGTCGGGCGCCTCGACCACCGGCGCCTCGACCGCCGGTGCCTCGACCCGCGGGCTGGGGTCGCGGTCCTCGCAGATCGGCGCCACGTGCGCGTTCGACAGCATGCGCAGCGTGCCCGGCGCGACCGGGAACACCGCGGTCGGAGTGCCGGCCGCCGCCCAGACGATCGGGAAGCGGCCCAGGTCCGGGTCCATCACCACCCGGATCGACCGGGGGTGGCCGATCGGCGGGATGCCGCCGATCGTGTACCCGGTCAGCTCGCGCGCCTCGTTGGCGCTGGCTCGCCGGATCTCGGGCTCGCCGGTGACGGCGGCGAGGCGGGCGAGGTCGACGCGGTTCGGCCCCGCGACGAGGCACAGGATGGGCTCCAGTGCCCCGGCCTCGGCCGGCGCGACGAAGACCAGCGACTTGACGATCTGCCCGAGCTCCGCGTCGACGGCCCCGGCGGCGTCCGACGCCGTGTGGGTCGACTCCGAGAACACCCGCACATCCAGGGTGACGCCCTTCCGGGCGGCGGCGTCGACGACTCGCTGGATCGGCGCGGGATACGGGGGCTCGGGCACGGCGGGAGTCTACACGTTGCCGACGCAAGCACCGCAGCAGGGAGGGGTAGGATCGCGATCGTGAGCGCCCCTGACGTCCTCGGCGCGACCCCTCCCGCGACCGACGGGGACGGCCTCCACGTGGTCGTCGTGGCGGGCGGCGACGTGCCGCCGCGTGACGCCCTCGACCGGGCGTGGCCCGGGTGGGCGGATGCGATCGCCGAGGTCGTGGCAGCCGATAGCGGCCTGGACGCCGTCGAGGCGCTCGGCCTCGCCCCGACCGTGGTCGTCGGCGATCTCGATTCCGCGGACCCGCGCCGCCTGGCCGCCGCCGAGGCTGCGGGCGTGCGGGTCGTCCGGACGCCGAGCGACAAGGACGAGTCCGACACCGAGCTCGCGGTGGTCGAGGCAGTCCGGCTCGGCGCGTCGCGGATCACGGTGCTCGGGGCGCTCGGTGGGTCGCGGGTCGACCACGAACTCGCCAACGTCTGGCTCCTGGCGCTGGACGCGCTGGGCGGTGTCCGGGTCGCGCTCCTCGACGACCGGGTGCGGATCAGGCTGCTCGTCGCGCCCGGGCCGGACGGAGGCCCGGGCGAGCTTGCGCTGCCGGGTCCGATCGGCGCGGTGGTGTCGCTGCTGCCGTTCGGCGGCGACGTGGCCGGCGTGACCACGCGCGAGCTGCGCTACCCGCTGCGCGACGAGGCGCTCGTCACCGGCCCCGCGCGCGGGCTGTCCAACGTCAGGACGGGCGATGCCGCGGCGGTCGCGATCCGCGCCGGCCGGCTCCTCGTCGTCGAGGCCGCCGCGCCCACGGGCGGGCTATCCTCGGAGCCATGAGTACGCCGCAGGCCGGCGACCTGGCCCCCGAGGTCGCGCTTCCCGACGAGCACGGCACGATCCATCGGCTCGGCGACCGGGCCGGCCACTGGACCGTCGTCTACTTCTATCCCGCGGACGACACCCCGGGCTGTACCACCGAGGCGTGCCAGTTCCGCGACCTCCACGGCGACCTGGAGGGCCTCGACGCCGAGGTGTGGGGCATCAGCCCGGACGGCTCGGGCAGCCACGCGGCATTCCGCGCCAAGTTCGGGCTCCCGTTCACGCTGCTGTCCGACGAGGACCACGCCGTCGCCGACCGGTACGGCGCGTGGCAGGAGAAGCAGAACTACGGCAAGACCTACTGGGGGATCGTCCGCTCGAGCTACCTCGTCGGGCCGGACGGACGCGTCGCGAACGCGTGGCCGAAGGTCAAGGCCGACGGGCATGCCGCCCAGGTCCTCGCGGCGCTCGAAACGGCCCGGGCCCAGCCCGCCGGATGAGCACGAATCGGGCCACGCCGGCGCCGTCCTTCGGGGCACGGAAAGAGGCTTCGCCCGTGGGGGGAGACGAGCGAAGCCTCAGTCGCGACTCTAACACAACGCCCCTCGGCCGATGCTGGGTCACGAGGCGTCCGGATGACGCCTCTGGCGTCGATTCGCCGACGCCCCTGACGGGTGGCTGACGAGGTCGCCCGGACGCCCCACCCGTGGCGTCCGGAGCGGTTCATGGTGATCGTCGCCCACCCCGACGATGCCGACTTCGGGCCGGCGGCGACCGCCGCCGCATGGATCGCCGGAGGCTCCGCGGGCTGGCTCGTCTGCTGCACGAGCGGGGACGCCGGCGCCGACGACTGGCGCACGGACCCGCTGGAGCTGGCCGCGACCCGGGAGGCCGAGCAGCGGACGGCCGCCGGGATCGTCGGCTATGCGGGGATCTCGTTCCTCCACCAGCCCGACGGCGCGCTGGCCAACGACCTCGCGCTGCGCGAGCAGCTGGTCCGCGAGATCCGCACGTTCCGCCCCGACGCGGTGCTGGCGGTCGACCCCGAGACCCTGTTCTACGAGGACGGCGGGGTGAATCACGCGGACCACCGGGCCGCGGGCTTCGCGGCCGTCGACGCCGTCTACCCCGCGGCGCGCAACGGGATGGCGTTTCCGTGGCTCGCGCGCGACGGGCTCGAGCCGCACACCGTCCGTCGCCTCTACCTGTTCTGGTCGGGGCGCCCGTCGGCGTGGATCGACGTGACCGCGACCATCGACCGCAAGATCGAGGCGCTGCGCGCCCACCCGAGCCAGATCCGCCACCCGGAGGAGCTCGAGCCGCGCATCCGGGAGTGGGCGAAGGCGGAGGGCGCCGCCATCGGGGTCGAGGCCGCCGAGGCGCTGCGCGTGATCGTGATCGAGGACGACGAGGACCCGGAGGCGCCCGCGTCGGGCTGACGCTCAGTCCGGGGCGAGCAGCGCGGGTCGCACGCGACCCCAGGCGTTCCAGACCTCCGCGAGGTCGCCCGCGCGGGGACCCAGGGCCTCCACCATCTGCCCCAGCGTCAGGTCGTCCGTGTGCTCGACCAGCCACTCGTCGGCGGCGACGCTCGCGCGCTGGTACAGCTCGGAGATCTCGCGCTCGCGCGGCCAGTTGCGGATCCGCATCCGGTCGAGGCCGGCATAGCCGACCGCGAGCGACAGGTCGCGCTGGGCCGGGACCCGCTCGTCCGCGAACCCGCCGGCGCCGTCATAGCGGTAGCCCAGCGCGGACAACGCGCCGACGATCTCCCGCGACTCGCGCGCCGTGAACAGCGACCAGAACGTGTCGTCCTCGGGCATGTCGAGGTAGCCGTCCTCGATCGCCCGGGACGTGATCGCGCCGACGAGCTGCGCCATCCGGGCGGTCCACAGGCGCTCGCCGTCGGGCTCTCCCGCCGCGAGCGTCGCGACGAGGCGGTCGCGGGCCGCGCGATCGCCGCGCAGCACCTTCACGATGACCGGCATGCCAACGATGGCCGCCTGTGTCGACGGGACCTGGCGCTCGAACGAGCTGACGATCTCCGCGTCCTCGTCGATCGTCGCGGCGCCTCCGGCCGCCACGGGTTCGGAGCCCGTCGCGGCCGCCACCCGCCGTGTGGCCTCCGCCTCCTCGCAGGCGGCGAGCTGCTCGCGGGCGTCCTGGCAGGCGGCCGCCGCGTTCTCGGCGCTGATCCGGGCCGCGTCGGCCTCGACGCCCATCCGCTCGAGCCGCGGCAGGGCGCCGCGCAACTCGGCGGCGCCGGCGTCCGCGAGCCGCTGGGCGTCGCGAACCTTGACGTTCAGCTCGTTGATCTGGGTCAGCCACTCGCGGGCGGCCGCCTCCGTGTCCTCCGCGCCGCGCGCCTTGCGCGTCGCCGCGCGGAACTGCCGGTGGAGGGCGTCCTTGCCGGCTGCGAGCGCCCGCGGGTCCGCATCCGCCTGGGCGCGCTCCACCCGCTCGCGCAGCGTGTCGTAGGCGCGCTGTGCCTCGCGCAGCGCTTCGGCGGCGATCTTCGCCTGGTCGGCCGCGGTGGACGCCACGGCGCACCGCTCGTCCACGCGAACGCGGTTCGAGCCGCAGGGATCGGTGCCGGGCTCGGACCCTGACGCCACGCCGGCGGCCCCCGCCGTCCCCTCGCCGTCGGTCTGTCGTCCCTCGACGCGTTCGTCGCCCATCGCGCCCTCCGTCACGATCGCGAGCCCCACCGCGGCCGGCGCGATCACGATCGGCGCCAGGGAGGCCGGAGCCCTCGGCTTCGCCGTCGCCGCGGCCGGTGCGCCGAGGTCGGCGACGCCGACCGGCGACCCGCCGCGCACGGCTTCGGTTCCCATTCTCCTCCCGGCGCCCGGCTCGTCGTCCGCCGCGGCCAGCGCCTCGAGCACCGCGATCGCGCCGAGCGCGCCGCGCGACGCCGAGGGGGCGTTGGGATCCAGGGGACGGGGTTCGGGCGGTCGCGGACGGGGGGGTGTCGCCGGGCCCGGTGTCGCGGTGCCGGCCGCGCTCGGGAACGGGGCCGGGGCGAACGGCCGGGCCGGCACGCCGCCGCCCGCCTGCCCGCCCGCGATGCCCGGGATCAACGGGCTGAGCGGCGCCACCCCGCCGTCCGGGGCCGGGTCGCGCCGCGCGGGGCGATCGACTGGCACCGCCACGGCGGTCGACGGCAGCACCGGCGCGCCGGATAGCACGCGCGTTCGATCGAGGATCGACATCCCGCTCGATCGCCGCCCGAGCGCCGCGGCGGCCAGGAAGCTCGCGGCGTGGCCTTCGCGCCACGCCTCGTCCTCGGGCGAGCCGGGCATCCGGCGTCCCGAGGCGCCGGCGACCGCGGCGGCCAGGGTGGCGCTGCGGCGGGGGAGCACGGAGTTGGGGGCGATCGTGACGCGAACTTCTCGGCGGGGAACGGGACGGGACCGGACCGCCTCCACGATGGCCGCGCCGATCGCGGCGCCGAGGACGATACCGAGGGCCAGGAAGGCGATCTCGGACGGGCTCACGGACCTCCTTGGCGGCGCCGCACGTGGGTGATGGGCTGGCGCCGTCGCGTCCCCGGAAGCGTAGCTGCGCCCCAAGTGCGCGTCAACACGATCCACGCACGGGCGCGGGGGCGCGCGGCGGGCGCTTGCCGTGCACGTGCGACCGCGGCTTGGTAGAGTCCGAGCACGACGCCACGCTGCGCCGTGGTTTCCCTCGCCCTGTCCCGCTCCCGCTGGAAAGGCACGTCCACTTCGTGGCCATCGACCCCGCCCAGGAATTCCTCGTCCAACCGGTCGACGCCTCGTGGTTGCAGTGCAACATCGAGTGCCAGGAGGCCTGCCCCGTCGGCACCAACTGCCGGGGGTATCTCAACCTCGCCGCCGAAGGCCGATTCGAGGAGGGGTACATCCTCTCGCGCGAGCCGAACCCCGTCGCGGCGATGTGCTCCTACGTGTGCTCGGCGCCCTGCGAGCGGGCGTGCCGTCGCGGCGACATCGACCGGCCCCTGGCGATCCGCGCCATGAAGCGCTTCCTCGTCGAGTGGCACGAGGCCTCGGGCATCCCGGACGTCATGCCCCAGATCACGCCGCGGGCCGAGCGGGTCGCCGTCGTCGGCGCCGGCCCGGCGGGACTGGCCGTGGCCCGGGAGCTGGCCGTCAAGGGCTACCAGTGCACCGTCTTCGACAGCCTCCCGTTCGGCGGCGGGACGATGCTGGTCGGCGTGCCGGCGTTCCGACTGCCGCGCGAGGCCATCGAGATGGACGTCCGCCTCGTCGAGCGGCTGGGCGTCAAGTTCGTGTTCGACACGACCATCGGGATCGACGTGCCGTTCGACGACCTGCAGCGCGACTTCGACTCGATCGCGATCACCGCCGGCGCGATGAACCCGGTCTACCTCGACGTCCCGGGCGCCGACCTCGACGGGGTCCAGTACGGCGTCGACTACATGAAGCGCGCAAACCTCGGCCAGGAGCTGACCGTCGGACGGAACGTCGTCGTCATCGGCGGCGGCTACACGGCGATGGACTGCTCGCGGACCAGCCTCCGGTACGGCGCCGAGAACGTCACGATCGCCTACCGCCGCACCCGGTCGGAGCTGGTCGTGGACGAGGAGGAGCTGGGCGAGACCGAGCGCGAGGGCGTCCGGATGGAGTTCCTCGTCAGCCCGATCGAGCTGATCGGCGAGGACGGGCACCTCACGGGGGTCAAGTTCATCCGCAACAAGCTCGGCGAGCCCGACGCGTCCGGCCGCCGGTCGCCCGTGCCGATCGAGGGCTCCGAGTTCATCGTCCCGGCCGACACGGTGATCCCCGCGGTCTCGCAGGCGGCGGACCTGTCGTTCCTGCCGGTCGAGGCGAGCTTCGAGGTCAACCGCGGCCGGCTCAAGGTCGACCCGGCGACCTACGCGACCAACGTCCGCGGCGTGTTCGCGTGCGGCGACTTCGTCACCGGGCCGACGACGCTCATCGAGTCGGCGGGCCACGGCAAGAAGGCCGCCTACGCCATCGACCGCTACCTCGCCGGCCGCACCGACGTGACCGTCGACCCCAACGTCAAGATCACCAGCTCCTGGCGCCACGACATGCCGGAGCTGTACGACGTCCTGCCCCGCCAGCACATCCCGATGGCCCCGTTGCCGGACCGGATGCCGTCCACCGACCCGTCGGTCAACTTCACGACGCCGGTGGAGCTGGGCTACGACGCGACCGCGGCCGTCGCCGAGTCCACGCGCTGCCTCATGTGCAACTACAACATCTGGTTCGACCCCTTCCGGTGCGTGCTGTGCGGCGCCTGCGCCGACGTCTGCCCGGAAGGCGTCATCCACATGGTCGACGTCAACCAGCTCAAGACCGAGGGGCTGCTGCCGGAGGTCGAGGAGGCCTACGGCTGGTCCCAGGGCGGGGCGATGATCCTCGACGAGGAGCGCTGCATCCGGTGCGCCCTGTGCGTCAAGCGCTGCCCGTTCGATGCCATCACGATGGAGCGGTTCGAGCTCCAGGAGATCTCGAGCGACGGCCGGCTCTACAAGGAGTCGTACCGTGATGCCCAGCTCGCCGGGACGGCCGGCGTGGCAGGAGGAGCCCGGTGAGTTTCCTCGAGCGCGTCGACCAGACGATCCGGCGCAGCCCGGTCTGGCGGTCGCTCTTCCGCAACCCGTATCCGGACGACGAGCGGTCCCGCGCGTACGCCGTGATGAACAACGTGTTCCTGCACCTGCACCCGGTGCGGGTCCGGCAGCACGCCGTCCGGTTCGCCTACACGTTCTGCCTCGGCGGCCTGTCGTTCTTCCTGTTCCTGGTGCTGACGGTGACGGGCGTCTACCTGATGTTCTTCTACGTGCCCGCCGACTCGCAGGCGTACACGAACATCCTCGACATCCAGAGCCGGGTCGTGTTCGGCCTGCTGACCCGCAACATCCACCGGTGGGCCGCCCACCTGATGGTGTTCTTCGTGTTCCTGCACATGATGCGGGTCTTCTACCACGGGGCCTACAAGCCGCCGCGCGAGTTCAACTGGGTCGTCGGGGTCGTCCTGCTGTTCCTGACGATCATGCTCAGCTTCACCGGCTACCTGCTGCCGTGGGACCAGATCGCGTACTGGGCCATCACCATCGGCACGAACATGGCCGGCTACGCGCCGCTGCTCAACACCCCGTCCAAGCTGCTGCTCCTCGGCGGCATCGAGGTCGGCCAGAACACGCTGCTGCGCTTCTACGTGCTCCACATCATGGTGTTCCCACTGATCGCCGCGATCTTCCTCGCCGTCCACTTCTGGCGCATCCGCAAAGACGGCGGCATCTCGGGGCCGCTATGAGCACCCGATCCGTGCGTTGCCGTCTCCGCCGCTCGCTCACGCACCCTGAGGTGCGCTCGCTCACGTGCTCGCCGCGCCTTCGTCTCGGGCGTTCCTATCGGCCCCGAAGGGGTGATGTCGTGACCGACACCAAGCAGCCGACGGAGAAGCGCGTCGTCGTCCCGGTCGACCCGGCGCGGCGGACCGAGATCGACAAGCAACGCGTGCCGATGTCGGCGCGGCCGTACCGGCTGCTCGCGCTCGTCAAGCAGGACGCCGTCGTCCGGGTCCAGAAGGAACCCGACGACACGGTCATGACCTGGCCGCACCTGTTGACCATCGAGTTCCTCGCGGCCGGCCTGATGAGCATCTTCCTGCTGCTGCTCGGGCTGTTCGTCAACGCCCCGCTCGAGGATCTCGCGAACGGCAACGTCACCCCGGCCGTGGCCAAGGCGCCGTGGTACTTCCTCGGCCTCCAGGAGCTGCTCGCGTACTTCCACCCGACCGTCGCCGGCGTCCTCGTGCCGACGTTCGTGCTCGTCGGCGCGGCCCTGATCCCGTACGTGGACCGGGGCGACATCCTCGCGACCCGGCCGTCGCAGCGCAAGACGGCGGTCGTGCTGTTCTCGCTGTTCGCCGGGATGGGGCTCTTCGTGACGTTTGTCGGTATCTTCTTCCGCGGCCCGGGCTACTCGTTCGTGATTCCGTACCTCACGTTCTTCCCGATCGGCGTGCCGGGCTTCCACTTCGCCCTCTGATCGCTAGGACCCGAATGAGCAACTACCAGGTCGAACCGCAACACAAGCCCCAGGCCCTCACCTCGGAGGCCCTCAAGTCCCTCCGCCACGAGCAGGTCCAGGGGATCTCGCGCCGCGAGCTGATCCGGGGCTCGCTGGCCGCCGGCGTCGGCCTGTGGCTGCTCGAGGTCACCGCCGGCACCGTCGGCTTCCTGTGGCCGAACCTGCAGGGCAAGTTCGGCGGCCAGGTCAAGATCGGGTCCTTCGACGACGTCAAGACGGCGAACTCGACCCTGCCGATCGGCGACGGCTTCCCGGCCTACTACTCCGAGGCCCGGGCGTTCGTGATCCTCATCGACACGTCACAGCAGCGGTTCATCCCGGGCGAGGACGCGACCGGCGACGGCACGCCCGGTCAACGTCCGGGCGCTCTACCAGCGCTGCCCGCATCTCGGCTGCAAGCCGAACCCGTGCCTCAAGAACTTCTGGATGGAATGTCCGTGCCACGGGTCGCGCTACGACCGCCTGGGCATCAAGGCCCTCGGGCCGCAGTACGGGCCGGCGCCCCGGAGCATGGACCGGTTCGGCGTGAGCGTCGACGCCGACGGCGTGCTGACGGTCGACACCGGCAAGATCACGCTCGGGCCGCTCCCGATCGCGGTGGGCCAGCCCGGCATCATCCCGCCGACGTCCCCGACCGGGTGCATCTGATCGTGACCCGGGCCCATCCGTCCGCGCTCCGAGGAGACCGATGACCGAGCAGCCGCCCGGCGGGACGCCCGAGGAACGCCTGCCCGCCCCGCGGCCGGCGTCCACCCCGGTCCCGAGCGACCGCTTCGCCGCGCCTCCGTCCGCGCACCGCAACGACCTGACGCCCGAGCGGGCGGCCGGGATCGTCCGCCAGTCGGCCAGCGCCCGCTGGGTCGGCCTGATCGCGGTGATCATCGTGGCGCTGTTCGTGATCGGCTACTACTTCTACGAGCTGGGCCTGCCGGGCGGGATCTCGCAGGCCCGCCTCGAGGCGGCCCTCGAGGCGCAGCAGGTCACCTCGATCGAGCGCGGCTACAACATCTACCAGGCCAACTGCGCCCGCTGCCACGGCCCCAACGGCGAGGGCGGCATCGGCCCGACGCTGAACAGCCAGGTCAAGCTGTTCGCGCACCTCAACCCGGACTACCTCCACAACATGCTCACCGTGGGCGGCCGCTACGCGTGCGGCAACGCGAACAGCATCATGCCCGTGTGGTCGGACCAGGGCAGCCCGCCGGGACCGCTGACGTACAAGCAGGTCGAGGACGTCATCGCGTTCATCCGGGCGGAGCAGGGCCACGAGTACCGGGTGATGGACGTGGCCCTGTTCGAGCCGGTCGTGAACCCGAGCACCGGCCAGGAGGAGACGTTCGAGGGCTGGGTGGATCCCGCCTGGACGCCCGCCCCGGACTCGACCCCGTATCCGGCCTGCTGGGAGGACGAGTTCCTGACGCCGTCGGCGGCGCCCTCGGGCTCTCCCGCCGCCTCGGGCTCGGCCGAGCCGTCCGCCTCCGCATCGGCGGCCCCGTCCGCGGAGCCGTCGGCGTCGCCGGCCGCGCCGTCGGGCTCGCCCGCCGCCTCCGGGTCGCCGTCGGCCTCGGGCTCCGCGGCCCCGTCCGGCTCCGCGCCCGCGTCGGCCCCGGCGGGCGCCGTCGTCGAGGAGGAGGCCGAGAACATCGCGTTCCAGGTCGGCCAGCTCTCGGCCGCCGCCGACACGCCGTTCCAGATCAAGTTCGAGAACAAGGACGCGGGGATCCCCCACAACATCGAGATCAAGGACGCGGGCGGCACCGCGGTCTTCAAGGGTGCGATCTTCCCGGGCGTCGCCGAGCAGACCTACGACGTGCCCGCGCTGGCCGCCGGCACCTACCCGTTCGTGTGCACCGTGCACCCGACGATGACCGGCACCCTGACCGTGGGCGGCTGACGGGATGGCCCAGACGACGCTCCCGGCCCCCCGCCCGCAGGTCGCTCCCCGCCGGCGCGCGTTCTTCGGCCTGTTCGACGCGGACGGCTGGGGATGGGCGTCGGCCAAGGCGATCTTCTGGTTCGTGACGATCATCATGCTGCTCGGCTATCTCCCCGACCGGGCGTACTACTTCACGGTCCAGCGCACGGTCGACCTCGGCCTCCTGCTCTGGTCGCCGATCAACTTCTGCCCGCCCTCGAACGTGAACCTGCCGTGCCCCGCGCCGGTCGGCGCCACCCTGCCCTGGCAGCCCTCGCCGCCCGAGATCCAGCTGCCGGCCGGGCGCTCCGACGGCGTCGCGGGGGTGATGGGCCAGGTCTACGTCTACGCGGGCGGCACCGACGGGACCGCGCCGGTCGCCGACGTCCACGTCGCGCGCGCGGTCGGGGACGGCAACCTCGACGGCTGGAAGGACGCGCCGCCGCTGCCCGAGGCCCGCGCCTCTGCGGCCGGGGCGGTCATCGGCAACACGATCTTCGTGATCGGCGGCTACGGGCCGGACGGCCAGCCGACGGACACCATGTACAGCCTCACGGTCGCCAACGACGGCTCGCTCGGGGAGTGGGCGACGGTCGACGCCGCGAAGCTCCCCGTGCCCACGGCCGGCGCGGCGGCCGCCGCGGTCTCGGACGGGATCGTGCTGGCGGGCGGGACGACCGCCGACGGCCCGACCACCAGCGTCTGGAAGACCCAGCTGACGAACACGGCGCCGCAGACGCCGCAGGCGTGGGTCGCCCAGAACCCGCTGGTCGAGCCGAACGTCGACGGCGCGGCCTTCCACGTCGGCGACTTCATCTACCTCGTCGGCGGCAGCAACGCGAGCGGCGCCGTCCCCACGGTCCAGGTCGGCACGCTGGGCGGCCCGGGGACCGTACCGGCCAACCCGAACCAGATGAACGAGCCGTGGAAGGTCAGCGCCCAGACGAACCTGCCGGGCCCGCGCACCAACCTGTCCGGGTTCACGGCGAACGGGGCCATCTACGTCCAGGGCGGCTCCGACGGCTCGAACCTGCTCAGCACCACGCTCTGGGCGACACCGGATGCCGACGGCGTGATCCCGCTGTGGCAGACGCTGTCGCAGACCGACCTCGGGGAGGGGGTCCAGGGCGCCGAGGGGGTCGCGGCGGGCTCGCACGGGTTCCTGTTCGGCGGCCAGACGTCGGGCGGCCTGACCGGTGGCGCCGCCCGCACGAACCTCGCCCCGCAGCCGCCGTTCTTCCAGCTGGGCCTGCTCGGCGCCACGGTGCCGGGCCTCAAGCTCGACGGCGAGATCGGCCAGCAGATCGGCTACCTCAACGCGGCCACCGTCGGGACCGTCAACTTCATCCTGCTGATCGTGATCGGCTGGGCGTTCGCCCACAAGGAGCGGGTCCGGGAGATGGTCGCCGGCTGGCGGAGCCGCCGCGCGGCGAAGCGCCAGGGCGAGACCTAGCCGGGCAGCTCGCCCTCGCCGGGCTCCACCGGGCCGCGCCGGACGGGCAGGCCCATCCGCTCCCACGCCGTGATGCCGCCGGCGACGTTGCCGACGTCGGTCCAGCCGGCCGACAGCAGCTCGCCCGTGACGGATGCCGAGCGGCTGCCCGCGGCGCACAGCACGAGCACCGGCCGATCGCGCGGGACCTCGCCGAGCCGCGACCCGAGTTGTGACATCGGGATGAACAGCGAGCCGTCGATGCGGACGGTCGCGAACTCGTCGCGCTCCCGGACGTCGAGCAGCACGGCGGGCCTCACGGGGTCGTGGCGCCGGATGTCGGCGTACATCGGGTCGACGGCCGGGATGGCCTGCGGGTGGTTCATCGGGGCGGGATCCTCCGGATGACGGGCGGGTCGGCGAGGCGGGCGGGATCGGCGAGCCGGGCGTCGACGGCCTCGAGCAGGTCGTCCACGTCCACGTCCCAGGCGGGCCCGGCGGCACGACGCGTCGGCGAGGTGGCCCCGGGCGCCCGACAGGTTCTTGACGATGCCGGCCGGATTGTGCCGGACGGCGTGCACGTAGGCCGCCGCGACCTTGATCAGCCCCTGGTGGAGCGCCCGCTCGACGAGGTCGTCGGTGCCCATCCAGGCGGGCTCGAGCGCCTCGTGGGCGGCGAAGAAGTCGCCCCGCGCATAACACGCGAGCCCGATCTCGAACGCCTCGCGACGTCGCTCGAGGGGCAGCGGGCGCCACGCCTTGTCGCGGTCGCCCTGGCGGACGACACCCTGGCGGGGAGCCGGCGGCGGGACGGACATCGGACCCGGAGTGTACCCGCGGCGCCAGCGCCACTTCGGAACCCGAGCCGAAGGCGGCCTTAAGCCCACCCGATGGGCCGCCCCGGACACTGCGCCCAGTTCGAAAGCCCATCACCCCGCAACCCCCCTTCGAGACCACAAGGAGATCCGCGATGCGGAACCTGGACACGATCGGCCACCGCCGGTCGCTGATCGCCCCGGTGCTGGCCGGGACCCTCGCGCTCTTCGTCGCCGCGTGCGGCGGGGCGGCGCCGACGCCCCCGCCCGCCGAGGCCGCCGTCGACCAGGCCGCGATCGACGCGGCGATCGACGACCTCGTGGCCGGCGGCGGGATCGATCTCTCGTCCGACGTCGAGGCCGTCGAGGCGGAGCCGGCCATCGAGCCGGTCGAGGTCGCGCTGGGCCAGGAGGCCTGGTTCGCCGGCTTCCACGTCACGTTCGGCGACCTGACGATCGTGCCCGACGGACGCTACGGCGACCTCGAGATCGCGGCGACGTTCGAGAACACGGGCGACGACGTGGCCCGTCTCGACGCCACGATCGCGCTCGAGTCGGGCGGCCAGCCGGTGCGCGAGAGCTTCGCGATGGACATCCCGTCCGTGCAGCCCGGCGACACGATGGACGGCACGTTCGGCTTCTCGATCACCAGCGACTTCTCCCTCGACGACGCGGTCCTCACGCTCGGCACGCCCCGCGTGCAGCAGGTGGTCCTCCCGCTCGGTGCCAACGGCGGCGAGGTCGTGAGCCTCGAGCCCACGCCGCTCACCCTGTCGGGCTCGGGGAGCACCGGCCAGATCGAGCTCACGCTCGACGGCGGCGAGCTCCGTGCCGACACGCCCAACACCTACGGCCAGATGGAGGCGGGCAAGCTCGCGCTGACCGTCACCTACTCGGCGACCAACCACGGCACGAGCGCCGCCGACTTCGTCTTCGCCGGCGAGAACGTGCACCTCCGGCTGCCGGACGGCACCGAGATCGGCACGATGGGCGACGGCAACAGCCAGTCGATCGCCGGGATCCCGTCGGGCACGACCGCCCGCGACCTGATGAGCCGGTTCGAGATCGACGACCCCGCCGCGGGCCAGTACACGCTGCTGGTCATCGACGGTGACGCGATCGGCGAGATCCCGATCACGATCCCGTAACCACCCGGGCAGCCCCGCTACGACGCCGCCGGCACCGCCGGCGGCGTCTTCGTGTCCGCGCTCCGATCAGGCCCGGGCGGGCGGGGAGTCGGGCAGGTCGGCCAGCGGCTGGCGGCCCGAGAACCCCTCGTCCTGGCCGTGCCAGAAGCCAACGTCGGCCTCCCCGAGCCGCCAGCACAGCCAGACCTGCCGGCCGCTGACGAGGGCCGGGAAGTCCAGCAGCCCGCTCGGGATGTCGCGAAGCGTGATCGACCGGTCGTCCAGCCAGGCGACGTCGGCCTGCATCTGGTCGACGATGCCGCGCATCCGCAGCCGCAGCCGCCGGAGCTCGGGGTCGTCGTCGGCGCGCTCCTCGGCGTCCTCGTCCGGGTCCGCCTGGCGTCGCCCGCCGCGCGTCTCGCCGGATCCGCCGATCGCGGGCTCCTCGACCGACTGCTCCCGCCGGCGGTACTCGTCCCGCAGCCCGATCAGCTCGTCGCGCTGGGACGCGAGCCGCTGGACCACGACCTCGAGCTCGGGCACGAGGGCGTTGGCGTCGTCGATCGAGTAGAACGTGGACACGCCCCGATTGTACGGCGGGCCTCGCCGGACGCCATCCGCGAACGGGACCGTCCGGTAGCATCGGCCGGTGGCAGCCACCCCGCGCGTGCTCGTGACGCGGCTCATCCCCGACGAGGGGCTCGCACCCATCCGCGCGGCGTGCGACGTCGACGCGTGGGAGGAGGACGTGGCGCCGCCACGCGACGAGCTGCTCCGGCGGGTGGCCGGCGTCGACGGGCTCCTCGTGCTGCCGACGGACCGGGTCGACGACGAGCTGCTGGACGCGGCGGGCGACGGCCTCCGGGTGGTCTCCAACTTCGCCGTCGGCTACGACAACATCGACGTCCCGGCATGCACGCGGCGGGGGATCCCGGTCGGCAACACGCCGGGCGTCCTCACGGACACCACCGCGGACCTCGCGTTCGCCCTGCTCCTGGCGGCGGCACGCCGGCTCCCGGAGGGCGACCGGCTCGTCCGCGAGGGCCGCTGGCGGACGTTCGGGACGTCGACCCTGCTCGGGACCGACGTCCACGGGGCGACGATCGGGATCGTCGGGTTCGGCCGGATCGGCCAGGCGGTGGCCCGCCGCGCCGCCGGCTTCGGGATGCGCATCCTGTACCACGCCCGGAGCCGGGTCGCGGACGCGGTCGAGCGCGAGACCGGCGCGACGTGGGCGCCGCTGCCCGACCTCCTCGCGATGCGCCGACTTCGTCACCCTGCACGTCAGCCTGGGCGCCGAGACGCGCCACCTGATCGACGCCGGGGCCCTGGCGACGATGCGGCCGTCGGCGATCCTCGTGAACACGGCGCGCGGCCCGGTCGTCGACACCGAGGCCCTCGTGGACGCGCTGCGCGCCGGCACGATCCGGGCCGCGGCCCTGGACGTCACGGACCCGGAGCCGCTCCCCGCCGACCACCCCCTCGTGGGCCTCGACAACTGCCTGGTCGTGCCCCACATCGGCTCCGCCACCCGGGTCACCCGCGGCCGGATGGCGGCGATGGCGGCGGCGAACCTCCTCGCCGGCGTGCGCGGCGAGCGACTGCCGACGCCGGTCAACCCCGAGGTCTACGAGCGGCCCGTCTGACGGGACGTCCCGCCGACTCCTCGCGCCGCTCCGCGGCCGCACCCCGGACCATCGTCCGGCCTCGTCCACGATCGGCATGACGCCAAAGGACGCCGTCCGACTGGCCCGATCGTGGGATGGCCCGCGCCTTGACGCGCGGGGGACCCTAGAACACGTCCCCCGAGGGAGGTGCATCGTGCGTGCAACCATCGCCCGCCCCAAGGACGCGTGCCCGTCATCCGCCACGGCGGCCACGTTTCCGGCCCCCGCCAGCCACCAGGCCGCCCATCGTCTCCGGTTCGTGGCGCCGCTCGGCATCGCGCTCGCGGCCGCCCTGGCCGCGGCCATGCTCGGCGCGCTGGCGCCGTCGTCGGTCCTCGGCGGCACGAGCCTTGACGCCCGCTGCGACGGCGCCGCCCTCCGGAGCAGGCCCAGCTCGTCGAGCCATCGCGAGGCGCGCCTGCCGCGCGACGCCCGGGTCGTCGCGACGCGGGTGGTCAGGGGCGGGCACTGGAAGACGCAGTGCGGCGGCTCGTCCCACGACGGCCGCAAGTGGTACCGGGTGGTCAGCGTCAACGGCAAGTCGGTCTCGAGGCTCTACGGGCAGAAGGCGGTCTACGGCGCCCGCAGCCTGTTCGACGTGGTCTACATCCCGCTGCAGACGGCCTGTGGCGGGGTGCGGCTGCGCACGGACACGCGGACCTCGGCGCCCGCGAAGATCAAGCTGCCGGCCGGCGCCAGGGTCATCGCCTCGGGGACGGTCTCGGGCGGACGCTGGACCGCCGACTGCAACGGGCAGGTGCGCGGCACGACCTGGTACCGGGTCACGAAGATCGGCACCCAGAGCGTGTCCGCGATGTTCGGCGTCAAGGCGCTCTACGCGGCCCGCAGCCTGCTGCGGTCGACCGCGGCCGGCGATGCCGCCGCCGCCCGACACGTCCGGCTTCATCGAGGGCATCGACGTCAGCCACTGGCAGGACACGATCGACTGGCCGGAGGTGGCCGCGGCCGGCAAGCGGTTCGCGTTCATGAAGGCGTCGGAGGGCAGGAAGTACGTCGACCCGACCTACACGACGAACCGCGCGCAGGCGAACGTCAACGGGATCAAGGTCGGCGCCTACCACTTCGCCAAGCCCGACACCGACGCCGGCGACGCCGTCGACCGAGGCCGACCACTTCATCGCGACGGCGGGCTGGGCAAGCGGCGACCTGCTGCCGGTCCTCGACCTCGAGGTCACCGGCGGGCTCGGACCCACGAAGCTGCAGAACTGGGTCAAGGCGTTCCTCGACCGCGTCTACGCCCAGACCGGGGAGCGGGCGATGATCTACACCTCGCCCAACTTCTGGAAGACGAACATGGGCGACACGACCTCGTTCGCCGCGGCCGGCTACCGCTCCCTGTGGGTCGCCCACTGGACCACGGCGCCCTCGGCGACCGTGCCGGCCGCCAACTGGGGCGGGACCGGCTGGACCTTCTGGCAGTACACCTCGGACGGGACCGTGCCCGGGATCAGCGGGCGCGTCGACCTCGATCGCTATCGCTACGCGGACTTCGACCGGGTGTCCGTCCGCTAGAAGTCCAGCCGGGCGGTCCTCGGCGCGCGGCCGCGTCACCTAGACTGCTCGCCAATGGACACGCGCCGCGCCGCGACCCCGTTCGACGGCCGGGATGGCTCCCGGCCGGGTCCGAACGCGCTCGTGGACCTCGTCCGCGCGTCGGTGATCGGCGACGACGAGGCGGTGGCCGGCCCGTACGGCGTCCGCCGCGTGACCTACGCGGACTACACGGCGTCCGGCCGGAGCCTGTCGTTCATCGAGGACTTCATCCGCGACGCGGTGCTGCCGCTGTACGCGAACACGCACACGGAGTCGTCGGGCACCGGCCTCCAGACCACGCGCTTCCGCGAGGAGGCCAGGCGGCTCGTGCTCGACGGGGTCGGCGGCGACCCGGAGCGCCACGCGGTCGTGTTCTGCGGGTCGGGCTCGACGGCCGCCATCAACCGCCTCGTGGACGTGCTCAACATCCGGATCCCGGCGGACCTCGACGACCGCTGGGACCTCCGGTCGCTGATCCCGCGCGACCAGCGCCCGGTCGTCTTCGTCGGGCCGTTCGAGCACCACAGCAACGAGCTGCCGTGGCGCGAGTCGATCGCCGACCTGGTCACGATCCGCGAGGACCGCGACGGCTACATCGACCTCGAGCAGCTGGCGGTCGAGCTCGAACGCCACGCCGATCGGCCGCTGAAGATCGGCTCCTTCTCGGCGGCCTCGAACGTCACCGGCATCACGTCCAACACGTACGCGATCTCGCGCCTGCTCCACGAGCGGGGAGCCCTGTCGTTCTTCGACTTCGCGGCCGCGGCCCCGTACGTGCGGATCGAGATGGACCCGCCCGACGACCCGCTGGCCTACAAGGACGCCGTGTTCATCAGCCCCCACAAGTTCATCGGCGGACCCGGGACGCCGGGCGTGCTCGTCGCCCGCCGGGACCTGTTCCGGAACCGGGTGCCGAGCGTGCCGGGCGGCGGCACCGTCCAGTACGTGAACCCGTTCGAGCACGTGTACCTCTCGGAGATCGAGCATCGCGAGGAGGGCGGCACGCCGGCGATCGTCGAATTGATCCGCGCGGGCCTCGTGTTCCAGCTCAAGGCCGCCGTGGGCGTCGAGGCGATCCGCGAGCGCGAGCACGCCTTCATCCGGCGGGCGATGGCGCGCTGGTCGGCCAACCCCTCGATCGAGATCCTGGGCAGCCCGGACGCCAAGCGCCTGTCGATCGTGTCGTTCGTGGTCCGCCACGAGGGCCGCTACCTCCACCACAACTTCGTCGTCGCGCTGCTCAACGACCTGTTCGGGATCCAGTCCCGCGGCGGCTGCTCGTGCGCCGGGCCGTACGGCCACCGGCTGCTGGGCATCGACATCGAGACCTCGCACGAGTTCGAGCGCGAGATCGCCCGCGGCTGCGAGGGGATCAAGCCGGGCTGGGTCCGGGTCAACTTCAACTACTTCATCAGCGAGGCCGTGTTCGAGTTCCTGCTCGATGCCGTGGACCTCGTGGCGACCCACGGCTGGCGGTTCCTGCCCGACTATCGGTTCGAGGCCGACACCGGCCTGTGGCACCACCGCGGCGGCCGCCCGGAGCCGCCCGCCAGCCTGCGCGACGTCTCGTACGAGGACGGGCACATGGCGTGGCCGTCGCACCGCCACCACGAGCCCGAGTCGCGCCTGGCGGGCTATCTCGAGGAGGCGCGGGTGCTGCTGGAGCGCCCGGTGGAGGCCCTCGCGGAGGCGTCCGTGCGCGACGGCGAGGTCGGCCCGGACTTCGAGACGCTGCGCTGGTTCTGGCTCCCCGAGGAGGTGGCGGCGGCGGCCGACCGGGCGCGTGCCTGACGGCTCGGCGCGAACCCCCGCGGTCATCGGGATCGATCTCGGGACCACCGAGGCCAAGGCGGCGGCGATCGGGCTCGACGGTCGGCTGCTGGGCCTGGGGCGGGCCGGCCACCCGATCGACGTCGCGCCCGACGGGCGCGCGGAGCAGTCCCCGGCCGACTGGTGGGCGGCGGTCGCGGCCTCGGTCCGGGCGATCGACGTCGCCGCGATCGAGGTCCTGGCCGTGTGCGGCGTGGGACAGGGCCCGACGCTGGCGATCGTGGACGCGGCGGGTGGCCCGGTGCGGCCGGCGATCACGTGGCAGGACCGGCGGCCCGGCGGGGGCGGCTTCGGGCTGCTGCCGGCGATGGCGTGGCTGGCTCGGGAGGAGCCGGCGTCCCTCGAGAAGGCAACGTGGCTGCTCGCGGCCTGGGACGCGCTCGGGCTGTGGCTGTCCGGCGAGGCGGCGACCGCGCTCCAGGGACACGAGACGGCGTCGGGCGAGGCCGAGCTGCTGGCGGCGGGCGTCCGGCCATCGGTGGTGCCGCCGCCGCGCCCGTTCGGGCGGCGGCTGGGCGAGCTGCGGGCGGCCGCGGCCGAGGCCCTCGGCCTGCCGGCCGGCATCCCGGTGATCGCCGGGGTCAACGACGGGACGGCGAGCATGCTCGGCGCGGGACTCCGGGTGGCGGGCGACGCCGTCGACACGGGCGGGGCGTCCGGCGGCCTCGGGATCTACACCGATCGGCCGGTCGAGGCGGACGGGCTGTTCGTCGCGCCGGCGCCGCTGCCCGGGCGCTGGGTCGTGGGCGGGGCGATGGCGGCGCTCGGCGCCTCGGTGGACTGGCTGCGCGAGGACGTCCTGCTGGGCGCGGTCGACGCCGGCGCGCTCCTGGCGGAGGCGGCGGCGGTCCCGGCCGGCGCCGGCGGGCTCGTGTTCCTGCCGTTCCTGGCCGGCGAGCGGGCGCCGCTGTTCGACGACGCCGCCCGGGGCGCGTTCATCGGGCTGACCCTCGCGACCGGCCGGGCCGAGCTCGCCCGCGCCGTGCTCGAGGGCGCAGCGTTCGCGATGCGGTCGGTGGCCGAGCCGCTGGCCGCCGCCGGCGCGCCGATCCGCGAGCTCCGCCCGGCCGGGCGGCGAACCCCCGGCGACACCTGGGCGCGGATCAAGGCCGACGCGCTGGGCGTGCCGGTCGGGATCCCGTCCGTCGGCGAATCCGCGGTCGTCGGGGCCGCGATCCTGGCCGCCGCCGGCGTCGGGGCGGTCGCCGACGTCGAGGCGGGCGTGGCGGCGATGACGTCCGTCGCCGCCCGCATCGAGCCCGATCCCGTGGCGCACGCCCGCGTGGCGCACGCCCGTACGACGAGCTGTACGCGGTGTATCGCGACCTGTGGCCCGCGATCGCCCCGACGGTGCACGCGCTGGGGGAGTGAGCGGCCCCCCGCGCGGAGCCGCGCACCTGGGCGAACGGCCGAGCGGCGGGTGGTAGGATCGGCCCTTGAGCCTTCGGGGCAGGGTGTGATTCCCGACCGGTGGTAGGGTCCCGCGACTGCGGGACGAGCCCACGAGCGGCGACGCGGCTTCGGCCGCGGGACCGCAGATCCGAGGCCCGGCGGAAGCCGGGCCGACCGGAGCCGACGGTACAGTCCGGATGGAAGAAGGCCATGGGCCGGCGGGTCCCGACCAGGGACCTGTCCGCGCACCTCCTGCCCCGTTGCGCGTGCGATGCGACGGAGGTGGCGATGGTGGCAGCGAGCGGGCCCGCGACGGCCGAGCGCGTGACGTCGCCCGGCGCCGCCCTGCGGGCCTCCGGCGTCGAGCTCACGTTCCGTGGCCAGCGCCCGGTCCACGCGCTCGACGGCCTGTCGCTGGACGTGGCCGCCGGCGAGGTCGTCGCCCTCATCGGCCCCAACGGCTGCGGCAAGAGCACGCTCCTGCGCGTCCTCTCCGGCCTGCTGCCGCCCGATCGCGGCGCCGTCACGATCGACGGCCGGGCCGTCACCGGCCCGGACCCGCGGGTGGGGTTCGTGTTCCAGGAGCCGCGGCTGCTCGCCTGGCGCTCGGCCGAGGACAACGTGGCCTTCCCGCTCGAGCTGGCCGGGCGGTCGGGAGTCGAGCGGCGCGCCCGCGCGACCGAGCTGCTCGCCCTCGTCGGCGCGGGGGACGCCGCGGCGGGCAAGCCCCGGACGCTGTCGGGCGGCACGCGCCAGCGGGTGGCCATCGCGCGCGCGCTCGCCCTCGACCCCGAGGTCCTCCTGCTCGACGAGCCGTTCAGCGCCCTCGACGCCCTCACGCGCGAGCGGCTCAACGGGGAGCTGCAGGACCTGTGGGCCCGCCTCGGGACCACGATCGTGCTCGTGACCCACAGCATCCCCGAGGCCGTGTTCCTGGCCGACCGCGTCGTCGTGCTGTCGCCGCGGCCGGGCCGGGTCGTCGCCGAGATCCCCATCGACCTGCCTCGACCGCGCCGGCTCGACGCCATCGACACGACGCACGCCGCCGAGCTGGCCGCGCAGGTTCGCGAGCACCTCGTCGCGGACGGCGAGCCGTGAGCGAGGCCGTGCCCACCAGCGCCCGCTCCGAGGCCGTCCGGACCGGCGACGACGCGCCGCCGTCCCGCCGCTGGCTCGAGCTGCTCGGCCCGATCGTCGCCAGCCTCGTCGTGTTCGTGCTTGCGTGGCAGGCGGTCGTCTTCGTCACCGGCTACCCGTCGTTCATCCTGCCCGGGCCGCTCACGGTCGGGATCCGGTTCGTCCAGGCCTGGTCCGACGGCACGATGGCGCGCCACGCCGCGACGACCCTGGTGGAGATCCTGCTGGGCTTCGCGATCGGCGGCACGCTGGGGCTGGTCGCGGGGCTGCTGCTCGCTCGGTCGCGACTCGTGGAGCGGCTCGTCAGCCCGTACCTCGTCGCGGCCCAGTCGACGCCGATCCTCGCCCTCGCCCCGCTGCTCGTCCTGTGGTTCGGCAGCGGGCTGCTGAGCAAGCTCGTCATCACGACCCTGATCGTGTTCTTCCCGGTCGCGATCGCGACGATGGTCGGGATCCGGACGGTCGACCCGGGCCTGCTCGAGATGGCCCGCAGCTTCCGCGCGACCGGCCGGCAGATCGCCACCCGCGTCGAGATCCCGGCCGCCCTGCCGTCGATCCTCGGCGGCCTGCGGGTGGGCGCGACGCTCGCCGTGATCGGCGCGATCGTGGCCGAGTGGGCGGGCGGCGAGTCGGGCCTCGGCGTCCTGATCAACATCGCTCGCGGCAGCCTGTTCGACATTCCGCTCATGTTCGCCGCCCTCGCGACCCTCGCCCTGATCGGGGTCGCGCTGTATCTCGTCATGGTCCTCGTCGAGCGCCGCCTGGTCGGCGACCGGTGAGGCGCCGCCCGTCACCCGCCCCGGAGGAACACCCGCCCGTGCACCCGTCAGTCCGCCTCGCCCGCGCCTCGGCCGTCGCCGTGGTGCTCGTCCTCGTCGCCGCCTGCAGCACGGGCTCGGGCTCGTCGCCGTCGGCCGGCGGAGCCACGCCCGCCCCATCGACGTCGACCGGGCCGGTCCCGTCGCCCGCCGCCGTCCCGCTCACCGTCGGCCTCGGCTTCATCCCCAGCGTCCAGTTCGCCCAGTTCTACCTCGCGGAGCAGAGCGGCGCCTACGACGCCGCCGGGCTCGACGTGACGCTCCAGAACAAGATCGACCCCGACCTGATCACCCTCCTCGGCCAGGGCGCCGTGGACATCGGCAGCGGAGACGGCACCTCGGTCATCCCCGCCGTCAGCCAGGGCATCCCCGTCGTCTACACGTCGACGATCTACGGCCAGTTCCCGGCGGTCGTCGTCGCCGACGCGACATCCGGGATCAAGACCGCCGCCGACCTGAAGGACAAGAAGATCGGCATCCCGGGCAAGTACGGCTCGTCATGGATCATGCTCCAGGCGCTGCTGCAGTCGGCCGGCCTCACGCCCGAGGACGTCGAGATCGTCGAGTTCCCCGACTTCGGCCAGGCGGCCGCGCTCCAGCAGGGCGCGGTCGACGCCGCGACCGGCTTCGCCAACAACGAGCCGATCCAGCTCCGGAAGGCCGGGATCGAGCCGGTCGTGCTGACGGTCGACGATGTCGTCCCGCTCCCGGGTCCCGGCCTCGTGACCGGCAAGGCGACGCTCGAGGCCAAGCACGACGCGCTGGCGGCCTTCACCAAGGCCACGCTCGAGGCGATGGACCAGATCGCGGCCGACCCCCAGAAGGGCCTCGACGCGACGTTCGCCGCGGTGCCCGACCTCGCCGCCGACCCCGATCTCCAGCGCCAGATCCTCGACGCCACGATCGCGACCTGGACGAGCCCGCGCACCGAGGACTACGGCACGATCGACGAAGCCGGCTGGCAGGAGTCCCTCGAGTTCATGACCTCGCTCGGCCTCGTGCCCAACCCCGTCACCGTCGACGACCTGGTCGACGACTCGCTGCTCCCGTAACGGTCGCCCCTCCGTCACCGCTATCGTTGCCCCGGGCCCGTAGCTCAGCGGTAGAGCAGGGGACTTTTAATCCCTTGGTCGAGAGTTCGAATCTCTCCGGGCTCACCAGCGATCCACGCACGAAACAGCCCCTCCAGGCGGACCCGGAGGGGCTTTCGATTAGGGCCGTACCCCCGTCTGTACCCCCATCACGTTCCGGAAGCCTTGCGCATGAGCTCGTCCATTCGATCGGCCGAGCGCCGGAGCATCGCGGGCTGGACGTGGCCGTAGAAGCTCGCCGTGGTGGCGACCGACGTGTGGCCGAGGATTCGACTGACCACAAACAGGTCCTCGCCGGCCTCGAGCAGCGCCGTCGCCGCGAAGTGCCGAAGGTGGTGCCACGGCACGTTGGGGAGGCCGAGCGTCTCGCGGGCCGCGTGGTAGCGCCGATCGACATTGCGCGCGAACTGGGCCGTTCCGAGCTGGGTGGAGAACACGTACAGCCAAGGGCCCCGCAGACCCCCTACGGGGCCCTTCCCCAGTCGCTGTAGGCCTCGACCTCCGCGGTGTCGGTGATCTGGCTGATCGTCGAGCCGTCGGGGGTGACGACGAACAAGTCGTCCCCGTCGGTCGCTGGGGAGAACACCGTCACAAGGATCCACTTGCCATCGGGAGACCACGCTGGCCCATATGCAAAGCCCTCCTGCGGAAGCTCGATCGTCTGCAGCCCCGTCCCGTCCGCGGAGATCATCGACAGCGTCCCGTCCTGGGTCCCGAAGGCGATCGTGTCCTGCGTCGGCGACCATGCGATCTCACCGCCCGGATGGGTCCGGACGCCACCGAATGGAACGATGACTTGAGCCCCGGAGCCATCAGCCGAGGCGACGGCGATCGCTCCCTGCTCGTCGCTCGACGGATCAGCGCCGGTGCCGCACTTCTGCTGCACGTACGCGAATCGACTCCCATCGCCGGAATAGACCGCGCGGCCGTCGCCACCGCCGCACTCGCCGGCAGTGCCGACGACGTGGTGGTACGGACTGGTCGTGAGCCGCGTGGCCGCCGCCGTCGCGAGGTCGACCGAGTAGAGCCCGTCGGTCTTTGCGTCTGGTCCGCCACGAGCACAGATCACTCGGGCACCGTCGGGTGACCAGTCCGTGCATTCGAGCTCGCCGACCATCCCGACCGGACGGATCTCCGACCAGGTCGCGGTGTCAGGGTCGAACGTCCCGACGATGAGGTCCCGCCCGGTGAAAGCGCTAACGAGCAGACGAGTGCCGTCGGGCGACCAGGTCCCGGCGGAGAACCAGGTTCGAGACGGGAAGCTGCCACGGCGTCGCCACTCCGTCGATGCCCATCACGAAGGCCCCGAGGAGGTCGCCCTCGGGACTGCCGGCCAGGCGGTCGAAGACGACGCGACCCATCGGCAGACGGCCAGTGGTGGCCGAGTCGGTCGGACCGCCGGACTCCAGCACGGACGGCGCGGAAGGGCCAGGCGGTGTCATTGCAGGGGGTGCGCTGCTCGACGGCGTAGCGGTCCCGCAGGCGGCGAGGACAAGGGTGACGATCGCTGGAGTGGCGCGCGCGGCGATCCGCCTCACGCCGCTCGAGTTCGTCCCGTCGCGAGTCACGGTCGATCCCTCCGCTCCTCGAAGCACCCGCGGGCCACCGTCATTATCGGACGCCCCACAAGTTGACCGGCGAGGCTGGACCGGTCGCGGGTGAGCGGCGAGCCGTAGCCTCGTCGTCGCCCCGGCTCTGCGCGGCGGCCTAGGCACGCCCGGCGGCGCTCGACGTAGGTCGGCGGGCCCACGAACCAGCCGTCCGGCTTCGCGTCGTGGAGCTCGTTCCAGGCGGCCTCGAGGTCGGTCACGAGGGCAGCCAGGCTGGCGAGGGACGTTCCTTCGCGGTGGGTAGCTCGCGCGCGTTTGTGAGGCATCAGCACCTGCCTCGGATCGTCGTCAGGGACACGGATCGCTTGCGCTGCGCACGCGCGGGGCGCATGCTGCGCGCTCCGTCAGGGGGGCGACTGCGTAGGGGACCGCGAACCCGCATGAGCCCGAGGGGGGCCAGGAGGGTCCGACAGATGCGATCGAAGCGGTTGGGTGTGTTAGCGGACTCCCATTTGGAATCGTCCCTGTCGCCGCTCTGGTCCGTTTGCAACCGTGTTGCCGCGAAACGTGCCGGTCCCAAGCTGGCAGCCCTTGCGTTCGTCGTCGCTTCGACTGTCGGTTGCGCTTCGACGCCAACGCCAACGCCAACGCCGGAGGATTGGTCGGCCTTGCCGGCGGCCGTCAACGTCGCGCCCCTGCTCTGGCTGCGAGCGGACAGCCTGTCCGGCGCCGCTGGCTCACCGGTCGCGAGCTGGCCGGCCAACCCAGGTCCGGCTGCGGCTCAGTCGGACCCCGCGCGTCAGCCCATGCTCGCGAAGCTCGGGGGGCGGGCGGCGGTCCACTTCGACGGCGTCGACGACATCCTCGAGGCGGATCTGAACGTCAATCCGTCCAACCGCAAGCAGCTAACGATCGTGGCCGTGTTCAGCAGCGACACCGACTTGCATTCGCCGCTCCGGAAGCTCTACGGACACGACGACGGCGACTACGATCGGGCCGCTGGCCTGGACGACCGCGCCCAGAACGGACTGAACTACACGGTGTTCGCAGGCCCCGTGGGCGAAGTGGTCGGGTATTTCGATCTGAAGAAGGGCAGCGCCTATCTGACGGTCGACCAGTTCGACGCCAGCACCTTCGACGGGTGGGTCAACGGCCACCACGCGCTCCAGAATCAGACGACAACCCACGGGGACGGCCTACCGACCTTCTTCATCGGCGGGCACGGGACCGTCTTCTCGGAGCCATGGCAGGGAACGGTGGGCGAACTGCTCGCTTTTGACGGTGTGCTCTCGGACAGCCAGCGAGCCGCGCTAGAGGACTTCCTCGGCCGGAAATATGCGCTGACGATCGATCGCCCTTAGGGCGAGCGCCCGTCAGCGATACGAGTACCCAATATCGCAGCCGGACTGACGACGGCTAGATCGCTCAACAGGCGAGGCTGTCGGACGCTGCGACATCGCTAGGTCCCGACTGGCGACCGCAATGGCGTACATGACGAACGCCGGCGACAGCTGCCATCTCGTGACCGCGAGGTCCGACGGCACCGGCGTCCGCAATATCGGCTCCGGCTGCGTCCGATAGCCTCCGGCAAGCAGCGACCGATGTCTGCATGTTGTGAAGGACTGGATAGTCAAGAACGTCGTCGTGCCGTAGTCGGCGCTACCGACGCTGGCCGTCTCCAAAGTGGGGACGCATCCGCCGTTCGTGTCGCTTCAGGTGGGCCAGCGACCTGCGCCGATCAGTCGCAGGCACCGCGCCATCTCGCGAACCGCCTCGAGCTCGGACTGCGCGACGGCCGTCCACTCCCGCGTCGGCGCCCGTGCTTGTGGCGCTCCCGGGTGTCGAAGGCGTACTGCTCCCAGCCGCGCCGCTCGATGTAGACCGGCGTCCCGACGAACCAGCCGTCCGGCTTCGCGTCGTGCAACGCGTCCCAGACCTCTTCGAGTTCTTTGGTCATCGCCCGGATGGTAAGCGCCTGCACCGCGCCACCCCCCTCGAGGCTGGGCTGAGCGAGCCATCCAAGGCTAGTTCCTGCCGTGTTGCCGTGCGGCGTATCGTCGGCGCCGGAGGACAGCTTCGTGCGCCCGCTCCTCAGTCGGTCGAGCATCGTCACCGTTGCCGTCGTAGTGATGGCTGCTTGCGGGGGCGAGCCGGCTTCGCCCGACGATCCGCTTGGGCTGGCCGAGCTACTCGGTCCGTGGCGCCGCGAGCCCATCGCGGCGCTCGACCCGCGCGTCGTCGCCGCCCTGGACAGGCGTGTGCCGCGCTTTTCCGGACTTCCCGCCCGGCCAGGAGCTCGTGCTCGTCGACGCGCGCGGTCGCGGCCGATTGCAGGCGCAGTATGCGGGGCCGAACTCGACCGCTGAGTGCACGAATGACCTCGTGATCCACCCTGACGGCTCAGTGACCGGGGCGCTGTCGAGCGTCGGAGGTGGTGGGGCAGCCCGACCACCTGATGGACGGATCGTCGTGCGGAGCTTCGAGGGCACCGGGACGCACAACGACCGGCCCGACCCGTACACCGTGATCGGCGGTCGGGCTGGCCCCGACGCGGCGCGGGTCGTGGTCGACGTCCGGGGAATCGGCCCGGTCACCGCGACCCTTAGCGATGGGTGGTACATGGCGTGGTGGTCAGGCAAATGCTGCGCGGCGGCCAAGGTGACAGGCTATGACGCCACCGGCAACGTCACCGATGCGGTCTTCGCTCCATGAGCATCGGGAAGCAGGTACCGACCGACGTATCTTCACGACCTTGCCGGTCCGGACGGCGGGCTCGGCGGTGAATCCGAAGTCCTCCTCCGCGCGGACCGATACGGAGAACGTGACCGGCCGCGCGCGCTCCGCTCGCATGACAGTCACGTCGAGTCTCGTGAAGTCCATCGTCGCCGCGCCGCCGAGCCTGCGCCGTGCGGATCGGGGTGGAGCTTCATGATCGACAAGGAAGGGGAACATCGTGAACGAGTACGCCGTCGTGAACCCGGCCACCGGGGAGACCGTGGCCCGCTACGACCGCTTCACCGATGCCCAACTCGAGCAGACACTCCGTGCGGCCGAGGCGGGGTTCGAGACCTGGCGGAAGGTCCCGGTCGCCGAGCGGGCCGGGATGGTCCGCCGGGCGGCCGAGCTGCATCGGGAACGTCGGGAGGAACTGGCCGCCATCATCGTCCGAGAGATGGGCAAGGTGAAGGCTGGTGCGCTCGCCGAGGTCGACTTCGCCGCCGACATCAACGAGTACTACGCGGATCAGGCGCCGGTGATCACCGCCGATCAGCCGCTCACTATCCTTGGCGAAGGCACCGCTCTGATCCGGCGCAGCCCTCTGGGTGTGCTTCTCGGGATCATGCCCTGGAACTTTCCCTACTATCAGGTGGCCAGGTTCGCCGCGCCGAACCTGGTACTCGGCAATGCGATCGTCCTGAAGCACGCGTCGCAGTGCCCGGAGTCGGCCGCGGCCATCGAGGCGATCTATCGCGACGCCGGGCTGCCGGATGGCGCCTACCTCAAGGTCTATGTCAGCAACGAGCAGGCCGCGACGATCATCGCCGATCCGCGGATCCAAGGCGTATCGGTGACCGGCTCGCAGCGGGCCGGCGCGGCGGTCGCCGAGATGGCCGGGCGGCACCTGAAGAAGGTGGCCCTGGAGCTCGGCGGCTCGGACCCGTTCCTGCTGCTGGCCACCGAAGATCTTGACGCGGTTGTGGTGGCGGCGACGCAGGCGCGGCTGGAAAACACCGGCCAGTCCTGCAATGGCGCCAAGCGATTCATCGTGGTGGACGGGTTGTACGAGGCGTTCCTGACCAAGTTCACCGCAGCGATGGCCGCGGCGCCGGTGGGTGACCCGCTGGTCGAGGAGACGGTGCTCGGGCCGATCTCCTCGGTGGCCGCGGCGACCCGGTTGCAGGACCAGGTCGATCGGGCGGTGGCGCAGGGCGCGACCGTGATGACCGGCGGCTCCCGGGACGGAGCGTACTATCCGCCGACCGTACTGACCGGTGTGACGCCCGAAATGGATGCCTATCGGGAGGAGTTCTTCGGACCAGTCGGAGTCGTCTACCGGGTGGCCGACGAGGACGCAGCGGTCACGTTGGCCAATGACACCGGCTTTGGGCTGGGTTCGTTCGTGTTCAGCAATGATCCGGACCAGGCGGCCCAGGTCGCCGATCGGATCGAGGCGGGCATGGTCTACGTCAATCTGGTGGGGGCCGACAGTCCCGAACTGCCGTTCGGCGGTATCAAGAGCAGCGGCACGGCCCGTGAGCTGGGTCTGTTGGCGGCCGATGAGTTCGTGAACAAGAAGCTGATCCGCACCGCCGGTTAGCCCATTCGCCGACTTTGTCAGAACTGAGACACACCTTCGATCCGCTCGACGGGAGTGTCCGTAGGTCGAGGGTCCCGGCACGCCGGCCAGACTTGGGCGTTCCCTATTCCGGGACCAGCCCACGGCCGATCAGCCGCAGGCACGCGCGACGGCCGTCCACTCCCGCGACCGGTGCCCGTGCTTCGCGACGCTCCCGCGTGTCGAACGCGTACTGCTCCCAGCCGCGGCGCTCGATGTAGACCGGCGTGCCCGACGAACCAGCCGTCGGGCTTCGCGTCGTGGAGCTCGTCCCAGGCGGCTTCGAGGTCGGTCACGGTTTGCACCGCGCGGGAGAATCACGCCAAGGAGGAAGGCCGATGGCTGGCATGGCGACCACAACGGAGATCCAGCGGCCGGTCGAGGATGTGTACGGCTTCTTTCTCGACATGGAGCACAGCATCGTGGGCACGGACCCGATGGTCGAGTCGGTGGTGAAGGCCACCGATGGGCCGGCTGGAGCTGGCGCGAAGTATGTGCTTCGACAGCGCGTGATGGGCACGGTTCGAGAGCAGGAGATGTGGGTCACGGCCGTCGACCCGAACCGACGGATTGACATGGAAGCGGCGTTCGGGCCTGTCCGGCCGAAGTTCAACCTGACGTTCGAGCCGTCGGCCACCGGCACGCGGGTGACCTTCCGGGGGGAGTCGCGCCCAGTCGGTGCCTTGAAGCTGGTCACACCGCTGATGGACCGAGTCGGCCAACGGAACTGGAAGCGGCGGCTGGGCCTCGTCAAGGCGACGCTCAGGGGGAACCTCGGCAGTCGCGTCAGCTACCGGCGTCCGGTCGGTGCCTTCGCGAGTCTGCACTGCACGACCAAGGCAACGACACCGTGCGATTCTCGCGCGACGTCGGGACGGATCGGGACCGACGACATTGGCGAACGCCTGGAGGTCGACCGCGAGCCCGCCACGTAATACCCACCAGCGCCCCGAGCGCGAGCCACGTGTGCGACGTAGGTCTGGCGGCAAGAGCGGCGAGGAATCCGGCGCGACGAGCAAGGCGACGCCTTCGCGTCCTCAGGAGAAAGTCGGTCGTCGCCTCCGACTCGACGCCGACGACCGCCAGCGCGAGCCAGGGACGAACAGGTACGCAAATCCGGTGACTCCGAAAACAGCTGCCGACAGCACAGGAGTCCACGGGCGAGATGCACGGCCCAAGCCTAGAGATCGCTCAATGCATGTGTGGGCTGGTCGGCGCAGGTCGAGCACGCGGATGAACCGGTGAGCGCCGCTAGACCCGCACCGCGCCTGACCTCGAGGCAGGGCTCGGCCAGCGACCGGGGCGTCATCATGGGCGAATGGGACCGGCGGCCCGCGCCAATCCTCGGGGCTTCCTGGCAGTGCTTGCCCTCGGCACGGTGCTCACGTCTTGCTCACCCGCGACGGACGGACAAGCGGTCTCGGTTTACACGCGGAACGATAGCCTCGTCCCCTACATGCTCTGGACCGATCCCGAGCTCGACCCACCCATGCTCATGCCAGTCGCGGGCGGTGGCAACTGCAACCGCCTCGCTCTACCGTGGACCCTCGTGGTTAGCGTCGATGACGGCGATCTGGCCGCCCAGGAGGTCGCGCGACTCACGTCCGCCGACCTTCAACCCCTTCCCGAGGTCGCGGTTTGGGTACACGTGCTCGCTGATGGCGCGACGGTACAGACGGGCACGGGCATTCCGCCATGGTGGGCAGGGCAGCCTCAGCTGTGCGGGTAAGCCTGGTCGCATCGGCTCCGCCCCGCGCCTGACCTCGAGGCAGGCCGGCGGGCGTCCGGGGCGTACCCCATTCCGTACCCCCAAGAGAACGACAAATAGGGGCACTCGGTAGACGCTATGGGCACCGTGTACGCAAGAAACTGGGTTGCGTGCATGGGGTTCGGATGACTTTTAATCCCTTGGTCCTGGGTTCGAATCCCAGCGGGCTCACCAGCCACCGGGGAGCGTGAACCGGGCGCCTTCGGGGGACCGGTTCCGTGGTCCCGCCCGGGAACACGTTGCGCCATTGCTGCAGGCGCGATCCCGCCGTTCTGCATGGTCATGGCGATGCATCGGCGGCGACCGGGCCCGACCATGGCCGCAGCGCACGGGACCAAGGTCGCCCCGATGCAGTCGCTCTCCAGAGGAATCGATGCCCCGGATTGGCGAGATCCGTTTCTTTGCCGGCTTGGCGTACCTGGCCGGCCTGCAGCCGTTCGTCGCCCCGCTGAAGGGCGACGACATCTCCGGGCTCGACGTGTTCGAGCGCTACCCGGAGCACTACCGGCACCTGATCCTGACCAGGATGCGGGCGGATCACGACGCGGGGCTCCACGAGTGGCACGAGCTGGACTTCCCCTACTGCGTCCGCTGCACGAGCCTGGCCCACGAGCGCCTCGGCATCCCTCGTCGGGGGATGGGCGGGCGGACCTCGACTCGCCGGTAGCTCAGCTCCCGGCGGCGGGCAGCACCCCGACGTTGAGCCACCGGTCGCCCGTCGCCCGACGGACGACGAACGTCTTGGCGAACGGTGCGTCGCGCGTCGAGAGGAGGCCGCCGCCGGCGTCGTAGGTCTCCTCGGTGACCGTGCCCGTGCCGTCGAGCCCGAGGCTGAGGCCGGACTGCTTGCCGAACGGCGTGATCAGCCGCATCGCGATCGAGTCGAACGCGTAGCGCTCGATCGTGGTCGTGCCCGTCGCGACCGCGTCGGCCAGCCTGGCCTGCATCTCGTCCAGCCGGTCGCCGTGGTCGACGGCGGGCAGGATCGTCGGGTCGCGGCGCAGCAGGGCCTGGTTCTCGAGCGCGAGGTTCTCGGCCAGCGTCACGACGATCTCGTTCGCGCCGGGCCCGCTGACCGTGTGGTCCCAGTCCGTCACGTCCTGGCCGACCGTGATCGCCGGCAGCGTCGACGGGTCGATCTGGTGCGGCACCCGGTCCAGCGCCTCGGCCACGTTGGGGGCGACCAGGCCGCGGGCCGGCGTCCCCGCGGCCACGATGCCGACGCCCAGCACGAGCACCAGCCCCAGCGTCAGCCCGACGCCGGCGATCGCCCGCACCATCCCCGCGTTGCCCAGCGCCATCCGGCGCGCGAAGCCGCCGATCTCGTCCGACGTCGACTTCGGCTCCGGGAGCAGGCGGTCGAGGATCGGCCGGACCGCGCAGACGACGACGAGGCCGGCGAGCAGGCCCACCTTCGTCCCGAACTCGTCGGTCTGGGGCGCCATCAGGAGGACGCTCATCGCGGCCACGAGGAAGCCGAAGATCACCCGGCCGACCCGGCCCGCGGGCACCGTCTTGGGGTCCGTGATCATGAAGAACAGGAAGATCATCACCTCGGGCGACGTCACGATGACCCGCCAGAAGTCGAACCCGCTGACGGGCGCGAAGGACCAGTTCGCGATCATCGAGTGGCCCGAGGCGGCGAGCAGCCCGACGCCGACCGCGAGCGACACCCAGAACGTGGCCGCCAGCGCCAGCAGGTGCAGGCGCCGGGTGATCAGCAGCCCGCCGCCGATGATCACCACGTAGGCGGTGAGCATCGCGGGGTTGGTCAGCGGCGCCCACCAGAAGTCGAGCGGCTCGATCCGCGTGCTGCCGAGGACGATGAACGCGATGACGAGGCCGATGTTCGAGGGATTGAACACGTGCGTGCCGCGGTACTTGATGACGTACTTGGTGAGCAGCGCGAACGCCGCGACGCCCGCGAACACCCACCACGCGTAGGTGTTCCAGGGATCGTCGGGCGGGGTGCCGACCACGCGCAGGATGAGGGCGACGCCGCTGCCGGTGAGCATCGCCGACGCCGGCCACACGAACGCCTTGCTCGACCGGAACGTCAGGGCGACCTCGATCACCGCCGTGGTCAGGATCGCCGCCAGGATCTGCGGCACGCTCACCCGGAAGTGGAGGCCCACCTGTCCGAGGACGTGGATCGTGATGATCACCGCCGCCACGTGCAGCCGGGGGTCGCGGAGGCTCGGCAGATAGAGCGGGTAGGCGGTGCCGCCGATCGACAGCGTGCGGGCGGGTGGCCGGGCGGCCGTGACGGGGGCCTGGGTCATGTGGTCAGGAAGGTCCGTGCGGGGCGTGGGTCCGACGCATTCTAGGGTTCGGAGCGCGGAATGGGGGTTCCGCGATGCGGCGCCCTGCCCCTACCCTCCGCGGATGACCATCCCGACCGAACCCATCGGCAGTCTTCCCCGGCCCCCGGCGCTCATCGACGGCATGCAGGCGGCCGCCGCCGGCACGCTGTCGCCCGAGGCGCTCGAGGGCCTCTACGACGACGCGGTCCGCGACACGCTCCGCCGGTTCGAGGCGACCGGCTCCCCGGTCGTGACCGACGGCGAGCAGCGCAAGTCGAGCTTCGCGACGTACCCGATCGCCGGCCTCACGAACCTGGCGCCGGGCGGCGTCACGATCCCGTTCGAGGATGGCCACACGCGCCAGCTTCCCGTCCTGACGAGCGGGCCCTTCCGCTACGCGACCCAGGCGTGGTCCTACCTGGATGCCGCCGGCGAGACCAGCGCCCAGCTGAAGCAGGCGGTGATCTCCGCGTCGGCGCTGAGCCTGCTGTATCCGGGCGACGGGATCGAGGGCTACCCGCGCGAGGCGTTCATCGAGGACCTCGTCGCCCAGGCGGCCGACGAGCTGCGCGGCATCGTGGCCCGTGGCGCCACCGCGCAGATCGACTTCACCGAGGCCCGCCTGTCGCTCAAGCTCGATCCCTCGGGCGGCCTGCTCAACGCGTTCGTCGACCTCAACAACCAGGTCCTCGACCGGCTGACGGACGACGAGCGGTCGAAGGTCGGCGTCCACACCTGCCCGGGCGGCGACCAGGACTCGACCCACAGCGCCGACATCGACTACGCCGACCTGCTGCCCGCGCTGTTCGGGCTGCACCTCGACCGGTTCTTCGTCCAGCTCGCGAGCGAGGCGGATCGGCCGCGCGTGCTCGGGATCCTGGGGAGTCTGGCCACGGGCAATCGCCGGATCTTCGTCGGCGTCATCGACCCGATCGACCCCCGCATCGAGACCGCCGACGAGGTTGCGGAGCGGGTCCTCGAGGCGGCCCGGTTCATCGACCCCGAGCGCCTCGGCACCACCGACGACTGCGGCTTCGCGCCGTTCGGCGATGACACCTCGACGTCGCGCGACACGGCGTTCGCGAAGATCGCGGCGCGGGTCGAGGGGACGCGGATCGCGTCGGAACGACTCGGGGTCTAGCCGGGCGCGGATCGCGCAGGTCGCGACCCGCCGTCGATCAGGCCGTCGTGGCCCCGGTCATGCGGTCGCGGCCGCCGTAGGCCCCACCCGACCAGGTGATCACGTCGAACGCCAGCCCGATGATCAGCCACACGTAGTCGAGGCCGTCGATGCCGCCCGGCGCGACCGCGACGAACATGAGCGTCATCCACGGCAGCAGGAAGAACCCGATCACGGGCCAGATCAGGGTGTCGAAGGACGCGCTCCAGCGGGCCGGCTGCAGCAGCCACCAGACGATGATCGCGGCGCGCGGGCCGAACAGGCCGAGGGTCGCGAACAGGCAGCACATCGTCGGTCTCCGGGTTCGGGGGGTTCGCTGCCCACCATCTTGCCGGACCGGCGACGGCTAGCGGGCCTCGATCGAGCGCTTCGAGAGGCCGATGAAGAAGCCGTCGATGGCCGTCTTCGGCGCGTCGTCCGGCTTGGCCGCGGCACCCAGCGTCACGAACAGCGGCGCGAAGTGCTCGACGGTCGGGTGCGCGAACGGCATGCCGGGGGCCTTCTCGCGGAAGGCGAACAGCGTGTCGAGGTCGCCGCGCGCCAGCGCCTCGGCCGCCCAGCGGTCGAACTCGACCGACCACTGCGGCGCGCCCGGCTTGCCGGCGAAGTACTCGCCGATGAACGGCAGGCCGTGGGTCATGAACCCGGAGCCGACGATCAGCACGCCCTCGTCGCGCAACGGCGCCAGGCGCCTGCCGACCTCGAACAGGTGCTCGGGGTCGAGGTCGGGCATCGAGAGCTGGAGGACCGGGATGTCGGCCTCGGGATACATCGCGAGCAGCGGGACCCAGGCGCCGTGGTCCAGCCCGCGCGTGGGGCGGTCGAGGATGGGCTCGTTCGCGGGCATCAGCGACTTGACGCTGGCCGCCAGCTCCGGCGCGCCGGGCGACCGGTACTCGTACTCGTAGTAGCGCTGGGGGAAGCCGTAGAAGTCGTAGACCAGCGGCACGGTGGTCGTGGCGCCGATGGCCATCGGCGCGGTCTGCCAGTGGGCGCTGACGATGAGGATCGACGACGGGCGGGGCAGGTCGGCGGCCCAGCCGGACAGCTGGCCCATCCACGCCGGGTCGTCGAGCAGCGGCGGCGCGCCGTGGCCCAGGTAGAGGGCCGGCAGCGCGCCGGACGGGTCTCCGGCGTCGTCCGGGACTTGCGTCATCGTGGTGCCTCGATCATCGGTGGACAGTAGCGCCCGCGTCGCCGATGCGTGCCACGCATCGTGTCCGGTGACGCGGTCCCGCGCAGGCTCGCGCCGCCTGCGCCGATCAGCGGCCGTACGTGAGCGCCGCCTCGGGCGGGTCGACCATCACGAACGCGGTGTTCCAGCTGCCGCCCGTGAGCATCTGCATCCGGATGTTGAGCCAGGCCATCGCCTCGAGCTCCCGCGCGGCCGCCAGCGGACCGACGTGGACCGGTCGGAAGCCGATCGAGCCGCTGAGGCCGCAGATCGCGTCCTTGGCCGCCTCGTCGTCCGTCGCGAACAGGCTGTCGAGCTGCGTGCCGTGGGCAGCCGGGTTCGCGGTGTTCGTCGCGAACAGCGTGTTGAACGCCTTGACGATCTTCGCGTCGGGCAGGAGGGCGGCGATCGTCTCGGCGCCCGAGGCGCCGGGGCCGGTGGCGAGCCCGGAGCCGTCCGCCTTGAGCGGGTTGGTCGGGTCGATCACGATCTTGCCGCCCGCGACGGGCGCGATCTCCCGCGCGACGTCCGCGACCGCGTCGTAGGGGACGGCGAGCACGACGATGTCCGCGCCGGCGACCGCCTCGCGCGGCGTGGTCGCGGCGGACGCGCCGGCGTCCTCGGCGACCGACTCGGCCTTGTCGGCGTCCTGGCCGGCGAACACGACGTCGTAGCCCGCCTTGGCGGCCCCGGAGCCGACGGCACTCCCGACGTTGCCCGTGCCGATGATCGCGATCCTGGTCATGGTGCAGCCTCCGCGGGACGCCGGTCCGCGTCCCTTGACGTTTTACTGGTGGCAAAGCAAGATTGCCGATGAGCGAAGTCTCGCACGCGTTTGCCAAGGAGTCAAGTCAGTTGGCTGTGGAGAAACAGCAGGTCCGCGCGAGCGTCCCGGCGTCCGTCACGCAGGTCGGCCGCGAGGTGCGCCGCTGGCGCCAGGTCCGGGGGCTCACGCTCGCCCAGGTCGGCGAGCGCAGCGGCCTCAACATCGGCTACCTGTCGCAGATCGAGAACGAGAAGGCGCTGCCGTCGCTCGAGGCGCTGGCCGCCATCGCCGGGGCCATCGACGTGCCCGCCGCGTGGCTGCTGCTCGATTCGACGTCCCCGCCGCGCGTCGTCCGCGCGACGGATCGCCCGCGCACGGACGGGCCCGGTGGCGCCCTCATGACCGAGGTCGACGCCGGCACGTCGCGCGACGTGTGCATCGTCGAGGTGACCGCCCCGCCCGGCCTCGCGACCGGCGTCCACGCCCACCACGGCGACGAGCACCACGTGATCCTCTCCGGACGCTGGCGGATGACCCAGGGCGACCACGTCGTCGAGCTCGGCCCGGGCGACTACCTCGCCTGGGACCCGGCCGTCCCGCACGACGTCGAGAACATCGGCGACGAGCCCGGCCGGATCCTGATCGTCTACCCCCGCCGCGGCCGGCGAGCCGGCGCCGACGACCAGGCCCGGACCTAGGCGGCGGCATCCGCCGCCCACCACCGGGCGTACCCCCGAGCAACACCGACCCGAACTGGTGACCCCATGGCCCTGCCCGCATTCGATGCCCTCCTCGCCCGCGATGCCACCCACGACTGCTCCGGCTACGGACGCGACCACGTGTGCGTCCGGATCGCCGCCGCGGCGGAGCTGCCGACGCGCTTCGGCGACTTCCACGCCGTCGGCTTCTGGAACCCGGTCGACGGCAAGGAGCACGCCGCCTTCGTCCACGGCCACGAGGCGCTCGACGGCGCGGCCGTCCCGGTGCGCATCCACTCCGAGTGCCTCACCGGCGACGCGATCGGATCGCTGCGCTGCGACTGCCGCGACCAGCTGGAGGCGTCGCTCCGCCAGCTGGCGACGCTGCCGTTCGGGATCCTGCTCTACCTCCGCCAGGAGGGCCGGGGCATCGGCCTGACCAACAAGATCCGGGCCTACGCCCTCCAGGACCACGGCCTGGACACCGTCGAGGCCAACATCGCGCTCGGCTTCCGCGACGACGAGCGTGACTACTCGATCGCCGCGCACATGCTCGACTCGCTCGGCGTGCGGTCGATCCGGCTGATGACCAACAACCCGCGCAAGATCGACGGCCTGCGGGAGGCTCGGCGTCGAGGTCGTCGACCGGATCCCGATCGCGATGCCGGCCAATCGCTACAACCGGCGCTACCTCTCGACGAAGGCGCGCAAGTCGGGCCACATGATCGACGACCCGACGCTCGAGCAGGAGGAGCCGGCGCTCGAGCGGGTGCCGCGGGTCGTGGGCACCGTCAGCCCCCGGCCGGGCGATCGGCGGCTCCGCGAACGGACCGACGATCACAACGACGAAGGCGACCAACGGGACGGGCGCGACCCGCGAGGCCGGCGAGGCGCGCGCGAATGGCCGCTGACGCCCCGGTCGTGCTCGTCACCGGCGCGACCGGCGGGCTCGGTCGGGTCGTCGCCCGGCGGTTCGCGGCGGACGGCGCGCGGCTGGCCCTCGCCGGCACGGATCTCGGCCGCCTCGAGACCGTCGCGGCCCGGGCCGCGCTCGCTGACGGGGACTGGCTCCCGGTCGTCGGCAACCTGCGCGACCGGGACACCGCCCGCGCGATGGTCGAGGCCGTCGGCGCGCGCTTCGGCCGGATCGACGTGCTCCTCCACCTCGTCGGCGGCTGGGCCGGCGGGACGCCCGTCGTCGAGCTCGACCCGGACGAGATCACGAGGATGCTGGACCAGCACCTGTGGACCACGTTCCACCTCGTGCAGGCGATCGTGCCCGGCATGGTCGAGCGCCGCTTCGGGCGCCTGCTGGCGGTCTCGACGCCGTTCGCCGTCAATCCCGGACCGAGGGGCGCCGGCTACGCCATCGCGAAGTCCGCCGAGGAGCTCCTGCTCCGCTCGCTCGCCCGCGAGGTGGCTGCCGACGGCGTGACGGCGAACGTCGTCGTCGTCCGCAAGATCGACCTCCGGCACGAGCGCGAGAGCGAGTCCGCGACGAAGAGCGCCGCCTGGACGACGCCCGAGGAGATCGCGGAGACGCTCGCCTTCCTCGCCTCGCCCGACGCCGCCGCGGTCAACGGCGCGCGGATCACGCTCGACGGCCGGGCCTGAGGCCCCCGTGGCCGGCGAGGCGCCGAGCGGGCGGCCGCGGGTCACGTGGGTGTTCGGGGCGACGCTGGACGGCCGGGTCGCGGCGCCCGACGGGTCGTCGCGCTGGATCTCCTCCCAGGCGGCGCGCGAGGACGCCCATCGCCTGCGGGCGGCGCACGACGCGGTGCTGGTCGGCAGCGGCGCGGCCCGGACCGACGACCCGCACCTCGGCCTCCGGCACGGCGTCGCCGGCCGCCCGCCGCTGCGGGTGGTGCTCGACGCCCGCGCGTCCATCGTCGGGCCATCGTCCCGTGTCGCCGACGACGCGGCCCCGACGCTCGTCGTGATCGGCCCCGACGCGGTCGCGCCGGCGCTGCCCGCCCGGGTGGAGGTCGCGCGCGTGGAGGTCGATGACCGCGGCCACTTCGACCTCGCCGAGCTGCTCGATACGCTCGCGGAGCGCGGCGTGGGCTCGGTGCTGGTCGAGGGCGGCCCGACGATCGCCGCCGCGTTCCTCGGCGCGGGGCTGGTCGACGAGATCGTCGGCTACGTGCGGGCCGGCGTGCTCGGGGCCGGGCGGGCTGTGCTCGACCTGCCCGGCGTGGCGACCATCGACGACCTGCGGCCGTTCCGTCTCGTCTCGGCGGACGTCATCGGCGACGACGTGCGGATCCGGGCGTCGGTCGGCGACTGACCTCAGCCCTTGCGCAGGCGACCCAGCAGCGCGCGCGGCGAGCTCGGACCCTTGAGGCGGCGCGCCAGCGCGTCGGCGAGTCGCGCGTACTCCTCGACGCGGTTGTAGCGCTGCGCGGAGACGCGTACCAGCGCCTGCGGCGGACCGCCGCCACCGGCGACGGCCGCGGCCACCGGAAAGACGACGATCGGGACCTCGATGCGCTCCTCGTCGAACAGCGCGGTGTGGAGCCGCTCCGCCGCCTCCCTCGTCGGGGCGAGGCCGGCCAGGGGCACGGCCGCCATCGCGCCGACCATCGACTCGGGTGCGGGCGGCGGGACGTCCAGCGCGGCGCACAGCAGGTCGCGGGCCCGCCTGGCCAGCGAGCGGTTGGCGGCCATGTAGCCCGGCCAGCCATCGTCGTCGAGCCCCCCGACGTAGCGCAGCGCGGCGGGTAGCGACAGGATCCCCGACGGGTCGTCCGTGCCCATCCAGTCGAACTCGAGGCGGAACCGCGGGCGGTCCGCGCGCGGCGAGTTCCGGCCGTGCGAGACGACGAGCGGCCGGATCCGGGCCCGCAGGTCGGCCCGGACGTGGAGGATCCCGACGCCCTTCGGGGCGCACAGCCACTTGTGCGCGTTCGCGGTCCAGTAGGCGGGGGCGAGGCGCCCGATGTCGACCTCCACCATCCCCGGCGCATGGGCGGCGTCCACGAGCGTGTCGACGCCGCGCCGGTCCAGCTCCCGGACGATCGCCTCGATCGGCAGCACGAGCGCCGTCGGCGAGGTGACGTGGCTGACCAGCGCGAACCGCGTGCGCGGCGTGACCGCCTCGAGGTACGCCTCCACGGCCTGCGACGGCTCCTGGATCGGGAACGGCACCCGGACGACGCGGAGCGTCGCCCCGTCGCGCTCGGCCGCGGCCCGCATCGCGTTGAGCGTCGCGTTGTACTCGTGATCGCCGGCCAGGAGCTCGTCGCCGGGCTCGAACCGGAGCGACGCGAGCACCGTGGACACGCCGGTCGTCGCGTTGGGCACGAACGCGAACCCCTCCGGATCCGCGCTCAGGAACCGCCCGACCTCGTTCCGGACGTCGTCCAGCCGGGGCTCGAGCTCGCGGTCGAGGAAGCGGACCGGCTCCGCCTCCATCCGCTCCCGCCACACCCGCTGGGCCTCGAGGACGGGCGCCGGGCACGCCCCGAACGAGCCGTGGTTGAGAAACGAGACGTCGGGCTCGAGGACCCAGGGCGAGCGGTCGTAGGTCGGGTAGGGCACGTCGCGACGATAGCGGACGGCGTCGGGGCCCGACGCACCTTCGGGCGACGCGGGTCAGGCCGGGATCGCGGTCCCCGCCCCCGCCTCGAGCGAGGCCTCGAGCGAGCCCGGCGGCACGACGTGGGCCCGGCCCCGGCCGGCCACCGTCCAGCGCTCGCCGGGGCGGCCGATGACGAGGGTCTGCTCATCGAGGCCGATCCAGCGCAGCGGGGTGCCGTCCTCGACCGCGCGACGCCACTCGCCGATCCGGCTCGGCTGGTAGTGGGGGATCACCGCGGTGCCCGCGAGCAGCCCCAGCCCCGGCACGCCGCCGCGGGCCGTCCACAGGCGCTCGCCGAGCGCCATCGCCCCGGCGCTCGCCCCGGCGAGGCACGAGCCGCGATCGAGCGCGGCGAGGATCGCCGACCAGGCCGGCGTGTCCCGGAGGACCGCCGGGATCAGGTCCGGGTCGCCGCCCGGGAAGTGGATGAGATGGGCGACCTCGAGGCGCGCGAGCTGCTCCGGGTCGGCGGCGTCGTCACGGCCAAGGATTCGCGCGGTTTCCAGGCGGACGCCGATCCCGGCCCGCGCGGCGGCCGAGCGGAATGCGCGCTCGCCCTGCGCGACGGCGAGGTCGGGACGCTGGCGGGCGGCGGCGGTGGGCACGATCGCGATGACGGGGTCGAGGTCGTCCGCGGTCGCCCGGGCCGCGGCGAGCAGCGCGTCCATCGCCGCCTCGTCGCCGGCCACGTACTCGCCGCCGCCGTGGAGGGCGATGAGCCCGTTCAGGACCGGTCCCCGCGTTCGTCGGCCGGCGCGTCGTCGTCCGAGGCCGGCCCGTCGCCGATCCCGGGCTCGTCGTCGACCAGCTCGCCCTCCACGCGCCGCGGCGGCTCCGCCAGGCCGGGCGCGGGTCGCGGCGTCACGTCGATCACCACGCCGGGCGCGGGACGCCGCCCGGCGAGCACCCGGGTGACCCGCTCGGGCCCGGCCACGAACGGCGCGAGGAACGCGAGCACGAGGATGGGGATCACGAATTGGATCAGCGGCAGCCTGACGGCGACGAAGATCAGCAGGGCGTAGCCGACCCACGCGGCGACCAGCCAGCGGGTGGGCCACCCGGCGACGCGCAGCCGCCAGACCGGCAGCAGGGCGACCAGCCCGGCCACCAGGAACGTGAGCAGCAGCAGCGGCGAGAGCACGCGCCGATCATAGGACGGCGGTCGCGCCGCATGATCCGCCGTTCGGGACGACGCCGGGCCTCGGCTACGATGGCCGTCCAAGCACACAGGACGACCCGTGACCCGACGCGCCCGCCGCTGGCTCGACGCCTGGGGCCCGATGCTCCCGATGTTCGTCGCGGAGGGGACCATCTGGGTCGGCTTCGGCGCGCTCCTCCCGATCCTCCCGATCTACTTCACCGAGCACGGCGTGGACCTGCCGACGCTGGGCGTCGTCGTCGCCGCCTGGCCGGCCGCCCGGCTGATCGGCGAGCCGGTGTTCGGCTGGGTCGCCGACCGCGGGCCCCGCAAGGCGATGATGGTGATCGGGTTGCTGCTGGCCGCGGTGTTCGCCGTGGCGCCCCTGTTCGTGGTCGGGCCGGCGGCGTTCATCGTCCTGCGCGCGCTCTCGGGCCTGTCCGCCTCGATCTACGACCCGGCGGCGCGCGGGTACCTCGTGGACGCCAACCCGCCCGAGCGCCACGGCGAGCTGTTCGGCCTGTACGGGGCCGCCCAGATGGGCGGGCTCATGATCGGACCGGCGATCGGGGGCATCGCGGCCGCGATCACCAACCAACCGACGGTGGTGTTCTGGATCGCCGGGCTGACGATCCTCGTCTCGGCCGGTCTCGTCGCCGTCCGCGTGCCGAACGTCGCTCGTCCCACCGTCGTCAGGCCGGCGGAACCGGTGGGGAACGCCGATCCGGCGACCGCCGGCGCCGCCGCGGATCTCGCCGCCACCGCCCCGGACGCCCAGGCCGAGGGACGGCCGGCCCGCCTGGTCAACCGCCTGCTGATCGCCGCCCTCGCCTTCAATGTCGGCAGCTTCTTCGCGGGCGGCACCTACGAGGTCGTGTGGAGCGTGTACATGACGCACCTGGGCGCCAGCCTCGGCCTGATCGGTGTCACCTTCTTCACGTTCGCGCTGCCGATCTTCGTGCTGTCCCCGTTCTTCGGGCGGTTCATCGACCGCGAGGGCGGCTTCTTCGCCCTGGTGATCGGGATGGCCGGCGTGGGGATCTGCGGCCTGCTGTACCCGGCCGTGCCCGAGATCTGGTTCATGGCGGCGTTGGGGATCGTCGAGGGCACCGCGTTCGCGCTGGCGTCGCCCGCGCTGTTCCTGCTGGTCGCACGCGCCTCGCCGCCGGAGCGCAGCTCGACCGCCCAGGGCATCTTCGGGGCGGCGGGCACGATGGGCACGATCATCGCCTCGCTGGCCGCCGGCGCGCTCGCCGCCGAGGACCTGACCTACCCGTTCTACGCGACCGGGATCGCGGCGCTCAGCTCGCTCGCGCTGGGCCTCGTCATCGGCCGCCGGCAGCTGTGGGACGCCATGCAGCCGCGCCATCAGCGCGCCCCGGCCGGAGCGTCCCCGAGCGCCGTCCCGGGCGATGCCACCGGCTGACCCGATGCGCGTGACGCGGCGGCCTTGCGCGGGCCGCGGACGCGTGCAAGCATCGCGCTGACGCCCGACGGTGGTAGCGGCAGTCGACCCGCGCGGGCCGCCTGCCGGGGAGTCCGGGCGCGAGGGAGGCTGATCGATGTCCTATGCCGACGGGCTCCTGGCGGACGGCGAAGAGGTCGTCCGGCGGGAGCACCAGCACTGGATCTTCCCGTTCTACATCGCGGGCAAGTGGGTCCTCATCGCCGTGCTCGTGGCCGTCGTCGGTTTCGTGCTCTCGCAGTTCGTGTTCCGCTCGGACGGCACCGGGGTCATCGGCAGCGCGATGAGCTTCATCGACCAGGTGATCTGGTTCGCCACGGTCATCGCGCTGGCGATCGCCGTGATCGGATTCATCTGGTCGGTCATCCAGTGGCAGACCCAGGAGTACATCCTCACCGACCACCGCGTGCTCCACGTCCACGGCGTGATCAACAAGCAGTCGGGCGACAGCTCGCTCGAGAACATCACCGACGCCCAGATCAACGTCCCGTGGCTCGGCCGGATCCTGGGCTTCGGGGACCTGGTGGTCATGACGGCGTCCGAGGCCGGGATCAACAACCTGCGCGCGCTGCGCGACCCCATCGAGTTCAAGAAGTCGATGATGGAGTCCAAGACGACGCGCATGATCGACCTCAACACCCCGCGGAGCGCCGCGCAGCCCGCCCCGGCGCCCGCCCCGCTCCCCGCGCCCGCCCCGGCGCCGGCGGCGCCGCCGGCGCCCAGCGCGGACGACGTCACGAAGACGCTCGCCTCGTTGGCCGCCCTGCGCGATTCGGGCGCGATCACGCCCGAGGAGTACGAGGCCAAGAAGACCGAGCTACTCGGCCGCATCTGACCGCGCGGGCCAGACGGCTGGCAGCCAGCGGCTTTGACGGAATCGGCCATTTCTGATAGAGTGTTAAGCCACCGCGGGGTGGAGCAGCGGCAGCTCGTCGGGCTCATAACCCGAAGGTCGGAGGTTCGAATCCTTCCCCCGCAACCAACTCGCTTCTACCTGAACCCCGGGACCCGACCACCCCGGGGTTCTTCTTTTGCCCGGAGCGGCGCCCGGCGCACTCCCGAGGACGCGCTTGGTCAGGCGGCCGCGCCCCGACCCTGCCCGCCGTCGTCCGACGCGGTGGTCCCCGATTGGCTCGCCTGGAGGAACTCGCGATCAGGCGGCGGCTGCGAGCGTCGTCGGAGACGGATCGGAACGCGGATCGGGCCCGCGCAGGGAGCATCAAGGAGCGATGGTCTCGTGTTGTGGATGGGGCTGCCGGGCAACGTTAGGGCGACGATCGTCTGGGTGGCAGCCCGCCGTTGGTCCGGACCGCCGCGGACCGGAAGTACGGCCGGTCTCCGCGACGGCGGTCAGCGGTGGCGGACCGTGCCCAGCTGGTCGGCGGGGAACGTCGTGTCGGTATCGCCGAGCTGGAGGCAGCGGAACGTGTTCAACGCGGCCTCCTCGAGGTTGAGCGCGCGCCGCCAGGCCATCTCCACGGTGGGGCCGAGGGTCGAGCAGCCGTGGTTGGCCAGCACGATCACGTCGCACGCGCGGGAGGCGTCGGCCGACGCGTCCGCCAGCTCGTCGGACCCGTTGGGGAAGTAGGGGATGCGCTCGATGCGCCGGAGATAGGTCGCATGGTCGAGGGTCAGGAGGCGGACCGGGTACCCGAGCGCATCGAGGACGACGGCGGTCTGCGGGTGGAGGTGGACGACCGCGTGGACGTCCGGCCGGACCCGGTAGGTCGCCCGGTGGAGCCGCCACTCGCTGGACGGCTCCGGGCCCTCGAGCGGACTGCCGTCGAGGCCGACGAGGGCCAGGTCGTCGCGGGTCAGGCGATCCAGCCAGGTGCCCGCGCCGGTCACGAGGAAGGCGTCGCGGTCCGGGCAGCGCGCCGACAGGTTGCCGCCGGAGGCCACGACGAGGCCGCGACCGACCGCGGCGCGCCCGACGTCGGCGAGCTGGTCGGCGAGGCCCGCGTACGGGTCGGTCATCCACCCATCATGCGCGAACCGCCGGGCGGCCGGGCCCGCGGGGCGTCAGTCCCAGCGGAAGCGCCACGCGGCGAGCACCACGAAGACGACGGCCCAACCGGCGAGGAGCGCGAGCACGGGCCACGGGTCCCCGGTCGCGTGCCCCAGGCCGAGCGCGAGGGCCCGGGTCAGCGCGGCCGGCGGCAGCACGCCCGCGATGGCCGCGACGCCGTCGGGCAGCCGGTCGAGTGGGACGACGATCCCGCCCAGCACGAGACACACGAGGAACAGGAGGTTCGCGAGCGCCAGGGTCGCCTCCGCTCGGAGCGTCCCGGCGAGCAGCAGCCCGAACCCCGCGAACGCGGCGGTCCCGAGCACCAGCCCGGCAAGGACGATCGCCGCCGACGCGCCCGGGCCGGGCGACCAGCCGAGCACGGCCGCCGCGATCCCGACGAGCAGCACGAGCTGGACCAGCTCGACCACCACGACCGCGGCCGATTTCGCCGCGACGACCACCGACGATCCCGCGGGACTGCCGCCGAGTCGCTTGATCACGCCGTACTGGCGTTCGAACCCGGTGGCGATGGCGAGGGCGACGAACGCCGCCCCGATGACCGCGAGGCTGATCGCCCCGGGGAGCAGCTGTTCGACGGCGCTCGTCCCCTCGGCCGCCTCGATCGGCCCGAACGCGCTGAACACGAGCAGGACGCCGACCGGGATCAGGTACGTGATCAGGAGGGCCTCGCCGCGGCGCAGGCCGAGGCGCAGCTCGTGCACCGCCAGCGCCGAGGTCATCGTCGCCCACGACGCCGGACGCGCCGGGACGCCCGACCCGAGGACCGGGCCCGGCCGGCCCGAGGGCGCCGTCATGGCGCGGCCCCCTCGTCGACGGGCCCGGACGCCCGGACGAGCTCGAGGTAGCGCTCCTCGAGGCTCGCCGCCCCGGTCCGCAGCTCGACGAGCAGCAGGCCCCGCGCCTCGCACCACGTCGCGAGCGCGGAGACGGCTCGCGGGTCGGGTGCGCCGCCGAGGCCATCGACCTCGTAGGTCCCGGCGGCACCGGCCGGGCGCACGCTCGGCGACCCGCCGCAGGCCGCCCCGAGCACGGCCTCGAGATCCGCCGCCTCGGTCGCCTCGAGGGCGCGCGACAGCCGCAGGTGCAGCCGGGGCGCCCCACCGCCGGTCAGCTCGGCCGGCGTACCTTCGGCCACCAGGCGGCCACGGTCGAGCACCGCGACGCGGTCGGCGAGGCGTTCGACGTCGCCCAGCTCGTGCGTCGTCAGCAGGATCGTCGTGCCCGCCGCCCGGAGCGCCGCGATCCGCTCCCGGGTCGCCTGCTTGGCGGCCGGGTCCATGCCTGCCGTCGGCTCGTCGAGCACGAGCAGCTCGGGTCGCCCGAGCAGCGCGAGGGCCAGGGCGAGGCGCTGCTTCTCGCCGCCCGACAGCCGGCGGTAGCGGGTCCCCGCGACCGCTCCGAGGTCGACGGCCTCGAGCAGCCGGTCCGGGTCTTCCGGGTCGCGGTAGAAGCGGGCGTACAGCCGCAGGACCTCGCGGGGGGTCGTGCGGTTGTCGATCCCGCCCTCCTGGAGCATGAGCCCGATCCGCGGTCGCAGCCCCCGGGCGTCGCGCCCCGGGTCGAGGCCGAGGACGCGCGCCGACCCGCCGTCCGGGCGACGGTACCCCTCGAGAATCTCGACGGTCGTCGTCTTGCCGGCGCCGTTCGGCCCGAGCAGGGCGAACAGCTCGCCGCGCCGGACCTCGAACGACACGCCGGCCAGGATCTCGCGCCCGGCGTAGGCCTTGCGCAGGCCGACGACGCGGACGGCGACGCGGAGCGTGTCCTCGCGGGGAGCGGCGGCGCCGGCGGCGGCGGGTGCCGCACCGGTCATGGGGCGATCTTCGCGTACTGGGTGTCGAAGTCCTCGGGCCGCACCTCGCCGATCTGGATCGCCTGGAGGACCCCGTCGGCGTCGATGAAGTAGGTCTGCGGGGGCGCCACGACGCGATACGCCTTGGCGATCGCGTCGCCGGGATCCGTCACGGTCGGCCACGCGGCGCCGAAGTCGTCGCTGAACCGTCGGGCGAGCTCGGCCTCGTCCTTGTACAGGACCCCCAGCACGACCAGCCCGTCCTTCGCGCCCAGCGTCTCGAGGCGCTCCTTGAACAGCGGGAACTCCTCGCGGCAGGGCGTGCACCACGACGCCCAGAAGTTCACCACGACCGGATGGCCGCGGTACGCGGCGAGGTCGATCGCGCTGCCATCGAGCGCCGTGCCGGTGATCGGGGGCGCCGGCTGGCCCGTGCGGGCGTCGGCGCCGCCGCCGCACGCGCCGACGAGCACGGCGATCGAGAGGACGGCGACCAGGCGAGCGATGCGGTCCGTGGCAGGGCCTACGAGGCGGCCAGGGTCCCCGTCATGTTCGGATGGACCGAGCACACGAAGGTGTAGTTGCCGGCCGCCAGCGCGGGCACGTCGTAGACGATGACCTCGGGGCCGGTGATGATCTTGCCCGTGTAGACCGCGGTGCCCGAGGCGTCGCTGATCGCCATGTTGTGCGGCTGCCCCTGGTCCTTGTTGTCGAAGGCGATCGTGAACGGCGTGTTGGCGGGTGCCGTCAGGTTCTCGACGACGAACGCGGTGTTCTGCGCGGTCTCGATGACGTCCGCGTTCGGCAGGCTGGGGGGCGGGGCGCCCGACGCGCCACCGCCACCGCCGGCTGCGCCGCTGGGCAACGGCCCGCCCTCGGCCACCGGCGCGCTGGAGTTGGGCAGCAGCCCCGAGCTCAGGAGCAGGCCGCCGGCCAGGATCCACGCGAGCGCCGCGAAGGTCGCGGTCGGCCAGCGGGGCGACGGCCCGGCGTCGAGATGCCCGGACCGGTCGGCGGCGACCGCCGCGAGGTACTCGCGCAGGGCGTCATGGAGCCAGCCCGCGAGCGTCAGCACGAGCGCGACCGCCCCCAGGATCAACGCCCAGCCGCCGACGATGAGGCCGGCGACCAGCAGGGTCATCGACATCGCGATGAGCAGCGGGCGGAACGATGGCGCGGGGATGTGGACGCCCGGCGGCGGTTCCCCGCCCGGCGTGGAGAGGGCGCCCGGCGGCAGCGTGGTGAGCGCGTTGCCGCCCGTCGTGACCAGCGCCGTCGAGTCCGACGGCAGGCGGTCGTACTCGCGCTGGAACTCGCGGCCCCAGTACAGCAGCGTGATCCCGAGGATCACGGCGCCGACGAGCAGCCAGATCCCGCCCTCGATCAGGCCGATGCCCAGCATCAGCACGCCCACGGCGCCCAGGATCGGGGCGAACGAGCCGCCCGGCAGGTGGGTGCCCGCCGGCGGCACCGGCGTCATCCGGCGCTTGCCGCGGCGCATGGGCCCGGCCGTCGCGAAGCGGTAGATCGTCCAGGTGACGTAGAGCACCGTGAGGGCCAGCAGCAGGATCGGGATCAGGCCGACCAGGGATCCCCAGTCGGGGACCACGAACTGCTCGGTGAAGCCGATGAGCTGGCTCCAGACCTCTTCGATCATGGCCGGGGCGTCGTCAGCTCCGCCGCAGCCCGGCGAACAGGACGTAGCTCATGAGCGACATGGCGACGCCCAGGGCCAGCAGCATCGTGATCCCGGCCCAGTCCTCCGGCCACCCGGCGTAGTACTGGACGCCCCAGTAGATGACGGCGATCACCACGAAGATGATGCCGACGGAGGCCGCGCGACGGGGGGTCATGGCGTGGTCGTCCTCCGCGCTACAGCAGGTACAGGATGGAGAACAGCAGGATCCAGACGACGTCGACGAAGTGCCAGTAGAGCGACGTCGCCTCGACCATGTCGTGGTGCTTGGAGGAGAACTGGCCGGCCATGGCCCGATAGCACACGACCCCCAGCATCAGGGCCCCGCCGAACACGTGCGCCCCGTGGAACCCGGTCAGCGTGAAGTACGTGGTCCCGAACGGGGTCGTGCCCATGCCCAGGCCCTCGTGGAACAGCACCGTGTAGTCGTACGCCTGCATCACGAGGAAGGTGATGCCCAGGCCGAGGGTCACGGCGAAGTAGCGCAGGAACCCGCGGTGGTCGTCGCGCCGGATCGCCCACACGCCGAACTGGCAGGTGAACGAGGACGCGACGAGGATGATCGTCGCCGGCAGGATCAGGTTGAGCTGGCCGTCCTCGGTGAACAGCGTGAACGGGTTCAGCAGGTCGGCGTACGCCGACGGCGGCCAGATGTGGATGCCGTCCTCGGTGTAGCCGGCGCGGAGCGCGAAGTAGGCGGCGAACAGCCCGGCGAAGAACATCACCTCGGAGGTGATGAACAGCAGCATCCCGAGGACCGGGTTGCTGATCCCGCCGGCCGCGTGGCTGGGCAGGACCTCGTGCTGGGCGAGGGCGTCGGCGTCCGGCGTCGCTGCGGTCATCGTCCGGGCCTCAGTGGGCCGCCGTCCGGCCGTGCCGGGCGTCGAATACGGGCCGCTCGGAGCGGATCTCCGGCAGGTGGTCGAAGTTGTAGGGCGGTGGCGGCGAGGACGCGGCCCACTCGAGCGTGTTGCCCTCCCACGGGTCGTCGCCGGCGGGCTTGCCGCTGCGGAGCGACACCGCGACGTTCCACAGGAACGGGATCATGCTCGCCGCGATGATGAAGCCGCCGAGCGTGGCCACCTGGTTCAGCTCGTTCCAGCCGACGTTGCTCGCGTAGTCCGCGATCCGGCGCGGCATGCCCAGCAGACCCAGCTGGTGCATCGGGAAGAAGGTCAGGTTGAAGCCGACGAACATCAGCACGAACTGGATCTTGCCCAGCGTTTCGTTGAGCATCCGGCCGGTCATCTTCGGGAACCAGTAGTAGATGCCGGCGAACACCCCGAACACCGACCCGCCGAACAGGACGTAGTGGAGGTGGGCGACGACCCAGTAGGTGTCGTGGAGCGCGAAGTCCACCGGCACCGCGGCCGAGAACGCGCCGTTCAGGCCGCCGATGAGGAACATCATCAGGAAGCCGAACGCGAACAGCAGCGGCGTCGAGAACTGCAGCTGGCCGCGCCACAGCGTCGCGATCCAGTTGAACATCTTGACCCCGGTCGGGACCGCGATCAGGAACGTCATCAGGCTGAAGAACGGCAGGAACACCTGGCCGGTCGTGAACATGTGGTGGGCCCAGACCGAGAAGCCCAGGGCGCCGATGCCGACGGTGGCGAACACGAACGCCTTGTAGCCGAACAGCGGCTTGCGCGAGAAGACCGGCAGGACCTCGGACACGATGCCCATCGCCGGCAGCACCATGATGTACACGGCGGGGTGCGAGTAGAACCAGAAGATGTTCTGGTAGAGCACCGCGTTGCCGCCGATCGACGGCTCGAAGAACGTCCCGCCGTAGTTGCGGTCGATGAACAGCATGATCAGCGCGCTCGTCAGGACCGGCGTCGCCATGACCACGAGCACGCTCGTCACCAGCACGGTCCAGACCAGGATGGGCATCCGGAACAGGGTCATCCCGGGCGCGCGCATCTTGAAGATCGTCACGAGGAAGTTGATGGCGCCAAGGATCGAGGCCGTCCCGATCAGGACCAGGCCCATGATCCACAGGTCGGTGCCGGTGCCGCTGTAGGTCGACCCCGACAAGGGTGGGTACTCCGTCCAGCCCGAGGCCGCGGCGCCACCCGAGGCCAGGAACCCCGACGCCATCAGGAGCCCGCCCAGCGGCAGCAGCCAGAACGAGAGGGCGTTGATGCGCGGGAAGGCCATGTCCGGCGCGCCGATCTGGAGCGGGACGGCGTAGTTCCCGAACCCGGCCAGGATCGGGATGATGAACAGGAACAGCATGAACGAGGCGTGCATCGTGAACGCCTGGTTGTAGAACTCGGCGGACACGAGGCCGCCCATGACGGTGTCGCTCTTGGGGATGACCAGCTGCAGCCGGACGACCATCGCGAGCAGGCCGCCCGCGAAGAAGAACACCATCGAGTTGACGAGGTACAGGATCCCGATCTTCTTGTGATCGGTCGTCGTCAGCCATTCGTACAGGCGACTGCGGTAGGCGGGGGTCGCCGGGTGCAGCGAGGTGGTGGCCATCCCGTCGGGCTCCTACTGGACCGTGAGCGTGCCGGTCATCGTCGGATGGACCGTGCACAGGAAGGGGTACGCGCCGGCCTTGAGCGGCGGCACCTGGTACTGCGCCTCTGCCACGCCGGTGATGATGTCGCCCTTGAAGGCCACCGTGCCCGCGGCGTCCTTGATCTCGATGTTGTGCGGGACGCCGGTGTCGTCGTTCTTGAAGTCGATCGTGAACGGCTGGTCGGCGGGCGCCTGCAGGGTCGCGGTCGAGAAGGCGATGTTCTGGGCCGAGATCGGGACGGTCGCGCCGCTGGGGGCGCCCGACGCGCCAGGCTCGCCCGACCCGCCGGGCTCGCCCGATGGGGGCGGCGGCGGGGTCTGCTGGGCGGCCGCGATCTGCGCCTCGACGAACGCGTCGTAGGTGGCCTGGTCGACCGCGTGGACGTCGAACAGCATCGCCGCGTGGCCGGAGCCGCACAGCTCCGCGCACTGGCCGCGGTAGGTGCCCGCCTCCTCGACCGTGAAGTCGAACGAGTTGAGCTTGCCCGGCACGACGTCGCGCTTGAACAGGAACTTGGGGACGTAGAACGCGTGGATCACGTCGGTCGAGCGGAGGTCGACCTGGACCGGCACGCCGACCGGGAGGAACATGCCGCCCTCGTCGCCGGTCGTGATGATCTGCTTGAACAGGACCGGCGCATCGGTCTCCGGGCCGTCCAGGTACTCGAACGACCACTGGAAACGCTGGGCGATCGCGCGGACGTGGACGTCGGTGGTGACCTTGGCGTCCACGACGTTGAGCGTCTGCCACGACAGGAAGAACAGCACGGCCACGATCACCGTGGGGATCAGCGTCCACACGATCTCGACCAGGTTGTTGCCGTGCGTCTGTGGGGGCAGGTCGGTGTCGCTGGGCTTGCGCCGGTAGCGGAACGCCGAGTAGATGATCAGCCCCTCGACGAGGAAGAAGATCGCCGCGGCGATGTAGAACACGAAGTCGTAGAGGGACTTCGTGTTCAACGACCGGTCGGTCACCGGCGTCTGGTTCTCGATCGGGAAGAACCCGTCCCACAGCTGCTGCGGCGTGACGCCCCGGGCCGCGAGCGCGATCACCGCGATCACGATCGCCAGGACGATCAACAGGCCGGCGATGAGCGGGCCGGACCCGGTCCGCGACCGGGGAGGCATCGACATCGGGTTCCTCGAATGTCCGACGACCCGTCCGCGGCGACGCGGTCGGGCCAGCAATGACGTCTCGCCGTCCGTGGACGAACGCTGCCCGAGCACGGGCCCGGGACGGCCTGATGATACCCGACGCACGTGGGCGCGCGGGGCGTCGCCCCCGTTCGCGGACCGCATCGTCGCGAGGGGCGAGAATGGGCCCGTGCGCGTCGCCGGTCGTCGTCCCGCGGGTCCGTCGCCTGCCCCCGCCCGGCCCAACCGGGCCCGGGTTTTCGTGGCGTCGACGGCCCTGCTCGCCGCCCTCTTCCTTGCGCTGCCGTCGGCGGTGCTCGCCCACGGCGCCACCATCCCGGTCCCGCCCGACGCGTCGACGCTCGTGTTCGGCTGGTCCTTCGACCCGCTCGCCTGGCTGCCCGCGATCGTCGCCCTGCTGCTCTGGCGTGTCGGCGTCGGGCGGGCGAACCGGGCGCATCCGACCCACCCGATCGCCCGCCGACGCACCGCCTACTGGGTGGCCGGCGTGCTCACGATTCTGTTCGCCGTCGACTCCGGCCTCGCGGCGTACGACACCACGCTGTTCTCGATGCACATGCTCCAGCACCTGCTGCTGACGCTGGTCGGGCCGCCGCTCCTCCTGCTCGCCGGACCGATCACGCTGCTCCTGCAGGCATCGACCCCCGAGGTCCGCCGTCGCTGGATCCTGCCGGTGCTCCACTCCTCGGTCGTCCGGCGCCTGTCGTTCCCGGTCGTCTCGTGGATCGTGTTCGCGGCCGTGATGTGGGCCAGCCACTTCTCGCCGCTGTTCGACCTCGCCCTCGAGAACGAGTGGGCGCACCGTCTCGAGCACGCCCTGTTCCTGGTCGCCGCGCTCCTGTTCTGGTGGCCGGTCATCGGGCCCGACCCCTCGCCGTGGAAGCTCAAGCCGTCGGCGCGGATCCTGTACACGGGCCTCGCGATGCCGCAGAACACGTTCCTCGCCCTCGCGATCTACATGGCGTCGGCGCCGCTGTATGCGCACTACGCCACGACCAGCCGGACCTGGGGCCCGACGCCGCTCGAGGACCAGCAGGTCGCGGGCGGGATCATGTGGGTCGGCGGCGACATCCTGTTCGTCTCGATCCTGATCGCGATGACCTGGCTGTGGATGCGCGCCGAGGAGCGGCGGAGCGTCGGCGAGGACCGCCGGCTCGAGGCGGAGCGGGCGGCGATCCGCGAGCGCGAGGTGCGGCTGGCGGCGCGCCGCGCGTCGGAGGCGCCGGCGTCGGGCACCGAGACCGGGGCCCCGCCCGGCTGATCAGGCCTCGGGCGGGATCGGCGACTGGAGGTACTCGAGGTAGGCGTCCGGGTCGACGTTGCCGCCCGAGACGATCCCCACGATCGGGCCCTCGAGCCCGCGGAGGCCCGCCTCGACCGCCCGGAAGCGCATCGCCGCGATCGCGAGCGCGCCGGAGGGCTCCACGACGAGCCGCGCCTCCTCAGCGGCGAGCCGGACCGCGGCGGCGATCTCCAGCTCGGTCACGACGATCACGTCGTCGAGGTAGGCCCGCAGGTGGGCGAAGTTGAGCCGGCCGATCGACTGGGTGCGGGTGCCGTCGGCGATCGTGCGGCTGACGAGCTCGGGCGGCCAGGTCACCACCTCGCCCGTCCGGAGCGACTCGCGGGCGTCCGCGGCGAGCTCGGGCTCGACGCCGATCAGGCGCGCGTTCGGCGCGAGGGCGCGGATCGCGGCCGCCACGCCGCTGGCCAGCCCGCCGCCGCCGATCGGCACCACCACCGCCGCGACGTCGGGGCGGTCCTCGGCGATCTCGAGGCCCACCGTGCCCTGCCCCGCGATGATCCACGGGTCGTCGTAGGGCGGGATCATCGCCAGCCCGCGCGAGCGGGCGAGCTCCTCGGCCACCCGGCGCCGCTCGTCGGACGCGGTGCCGACCACCACGACCTGCGCGCCGTCGGCCTCGACGCGAGCCCGCTTGACGGCCGGCGCGTCGGACGGCATCACGATGGCCGCCGGCACGCCGAGGAGCCGCGCGGCGCGCGCGACCCCCTGAGCGTGGTTGCCCGAGGAGTAGGTGATCAGTCCCCGGGCCCGCGCTTCGGGCGAGAGCGACGCGGCCGCGTGGTAGGCGCCCCGGATCTTGAACGCGCCGATCGCCTGCAGGGACTCGGCCTTCAGCCACTGGTTCCGGTCCGGCGCGCCGAAGGGGACGAGCGGCGTGCGGCGGGCGATGCCGTCCAGCGCCGCCGCCGCGGCACGGATCTCGGCGATCCCGACGAGCGCCTGGGCGGGCTCGAGCGCGTCCGCGTTCGCGATAGCGGGGCCCTCGGTCCCGCCCGCGTCGCTCATCGGCGACGCGCCTGGCGCTGGCAGTCGATGCACAGCGCGGCCGACGGAAGCGCCTCGAGGCGCTCCGGCGCGACGGGCTTCCCGCACGACGTGCACGTCCCGTAGGTGCCGGCGTCGAGGCGGGCGATGGCGTCGTCGATGGCGGCGAGGTGCTGCTGGTCGCGGTCGCGCAGGGCGAGGTCCCGCTGCTGCTCGAAGACATGGGTGGCCGCCGCCGCCTGCGATCCATAGGTCATCTGGCCGGGACCCGCCACCTCGATGCCGGCGAGCTCGGCCAGCACCTGCTCACGCTCCGCGAGGAGCGCGGCGCGCGGATCGGGCGTCGGCGGGGAATCGGGCATGTCGCGATCGTACGCCCGGGGCGCCGCGCGCCAGCGAGGCGAGCGGATAAGTGGCGGGTAAGTGGGCATCGCGATCATGGCGGGACCGCTCGTCCGATCGGGCACTCCCTGGAGGGATCGAGGGTGGCTTGAGACCCGGTGCTCCGGGAGGAGGACGATCGTGGGACGGCATGTCCGCGCGGCCATGGCGGGGCTGGCGAGCGCGTCGCTTGCGCTGGCGCTGCTCGTGGAGTGTGCGAAGCGATGGTGACCGAGGATCGGGGCGCCTGCGAACACGCCCGACGCTGGTAGGCCCCAGGCTGTCGGGCCCGTTGACACAGGTGCGATCAGACGCGGCGGCCCGGGCCCCCGGCGTCGCTGCTGAGCCGGTGCGACATGTAGACGGGGATCGCGGACAACACGATCAGCGTCACGGCCACGACGTTGACGAGCGGGCGCTGGTTGGGCAGCCGGAGGTTGGCCAGGATCCAGATCGGGAGCGTCTCCTGGGTGCCGGCGGTGAACGTCGTGACGATGACCTCGTCGAACGACAGGGCGAATGCCAGCAGGCCGCCCGCGAGCAGGGCCGTCCGGACCACCGGCAGCGTGACGTAGCGGAACGTCTGCCAGGTGTCCGCGCCCAGGTCCTTCGACGCCTCCTCGATATTGGGCGATGACCGGCGGAGACGCGCGATGACGTTGTTGTAGACGACGACGACGCAGAAGGTCGCGTGGCCAACGACGATCGTCAGGAAGCCGAACGGGATGTCGGCCGTGTGGAAGGTCGCGTTGAGCGCCATGCCGGTCACGATGCCGGGGAGGGCAATCGGCAGCACGAGCAGGAACGACACCGTGTTGCGGCCGAAGAACCGGAACCGGTCGACCGCGAACGACGCCAGCGACCCCAGGACCAGCGCGACGACGGTGGCCGCGAGCGCCACCTCGACCGACAGCAGCAGGGCCTCGCGGATCGATTCGTTGTTGAACGCATCGCCCCACCAATGCGCGGTCCAGTTCTCGATCGGCCAGACCTGGGTGCGGTCGCCGTTGAAGGCGTACAGGAAGATGATTCCGATCGGGACGTAGAGGAAGACCAGGACCGCGATCGTCGCCAGGCCGACCAACCGATGGCTCGACCTCATGGACCGTCCCCGCTCACAGCGCGTCGAACGCGCCGAACCGGCGCGCAATGAGGAGGTAGACGGCCATGATCATGACCGGGATCGTGGCGTAGGCCGCGGCGAACGGGATGTTGCCGGCCACGCCCTGGCTCTCGTAGATCACGTTGCCGATGAACTGGGTGTTCGAGACGAGGCCCGGCGTGATGTAGTCGCCGAGCGTAAGCGAGAACGTGAAGATCGAGCCCGCGACGATGGCCGGGAAAGCCAGCGGGAAGACCACGCGTCGGAAGGTGGTGGTCGGCCGGGCGCCGAGGTCGCCGGACGCTTCGAGGAACGAGCCCGGGATCCGCTCCAGGCCGGCATAGATCGGCAGGATCATGTACGGCAGCCAGATGTAGGTGAACACGATCAGCACGGCAAGATCGCTCGGGTAGAGGACCACGCCCGGGATGCCGAGCTGGGCGAAGAACCACTCCAGCGGCCCGCCCTTGGCGAGGATGACCCGCCAGGCGTACACGCGGACGAGATAGCTCGACCACAGCGGCAGCAGCACGAGCATGAACAGGATTGCGCGCACCCGCGGCCCAGCGATCCTGGCCATGTAGTAAGCGATGGGTAAGGCGATGACCGCGTCGAAGAGGGTGACGACCGCCGCGAAGGCGACGGTACGCAGCGTGATCGTCCGGTAGACCGGGTCCGTGAACAGCTGCTGGAAGTTCTTGAGCGTGAACTCCTGCTTCACCGCAGAGGTGAGCGGATCGAGCGACCAGAACGCCGCGACGAACAGGACGACGAGCGAGCCCAGGTAGACGACCGCGAACCAGCCCATCGGGGGCGTGAGGAGCAGCAGCGCCTGGAGCGTGCGGTGGCGGTACAGGAAGGCGAAGAGACGCCGCCGCAGGGTCTGCGGCGGCGCTCCCGTCGTGCTGGTCGTCACGGGAACGTCCGGAACGGGGGCGACCGGTGCCCGGTCACCCCCGCGAGCCGGCGGGGCGACCCCGTCAGCCCTTGATCTCCGTCCACTTCTGGGTCCAGGTGGCGAAGTCGATGCACGGCTCGGTGCCGCCGGTGCCGCAGTCGGGCTGCGGCGTCTTCCAGAAGGCAATCGAGTTGTAGAAATTCGGGTCGTTGACGCCGTAGCCGGTGCAGAAGTCCTTGATCCCGTACGAGGCATAGACGGCGTCGAGGTACTTGCAGGCCTTCGGGTTGGCGGGCGCCTCGCCGAAGTACTCGGCGACCTGCGCCTGGACCTCGGGCGTCAGCATCCAGGTCATCCACTTGAGCATGCAGTTCGGGTGGGTCGCGTCGGACGTGAGCATCCACGTGTCCGCCCACCCGGTCATGCCCTCGGTCGGCACGACCTGGGCCACGGGCGTGCCCCCCGCGAGCAGGGTGTTGTACTGGTACGGCCAGGTCGTGCCCACGGTCGAGGTCCCGTTGGCGAAGTTGTCGATCTCGTCGGCGTACGCAGACCAATACTTGCCGACCCACGGCCGCTGCTGCTTGAGCAGCTCCACCGCGGCGTCGAACTGCGGCTGGGTGAGCTCGTACGGGTCGGTGATCCCGAGCTCGGGCTTGTGGGCCTTGAGATACAGGGCGGCGTCGGCGATATAGATCGGGGCGTCGTAGGCCGTGATCTTGCCCGCGTACGGCTGCGCCTTGGCCGGGTCGAACACGACGTCCCAGCTGGTCGGGGCGGGCTTGACCTCCTCGGTGTTGTAGAGCAGCGTGTTGCCGCCCCAGCCATGCGGTGTGCCGTAGTGCTTCCCGTCGACCACGTAGTGGGGCGCGTTCTGCAGGAACGGCGCGACGTCACCGAACCCGGGGATCGCGGCCGGGTCGATCGGGGCGACGTTGCCGTCGAGAATGAGGCGGAGGGACGCGTCACCGGAGGCGCTCACCCCGTCGTAGCCACCGGCGCGGACGAGCGAGACCATCTCGTCGGAGGTGTTGCCGACCTTCGTATTGACCTTGCAGCCGGTGGCCTCGGTGAACGGCTTCGCCCAGTCGTACTCGGGGACGTTCGCGCCGTCCTCCGCATAGCCGCCCCAGATGATGATGTTGAGCTCGCCCTCGCCGGGCCCGCCGACAGTGCTCAGGTCGACGGCGGGCTTCAGCGGCGAGATCGTGCCGTACTCGCTCGGGATCAGGCTGGCCGCCGCCTCGCTCGGGGCCTCGGCGGACGCGCTGGCCGGCGCGCTCGCGGCCGAGGTTGGCGCGGCGCTCGCAGCTTGACTTGGTGCGGCGCTCGGCGTCGTCCCACTCGAGCAGGCCGTCGCCACCATGGCGGCGGCGGCCGCAAGGGCCAGGATCGGTCTTCGCATGGTCTGGTCTCCTCCTCCGTGACCCGGCGCCGGGCTAGCCCTCGGCGATCTCCCGGGTGTGCTGCCGTTTCCACACGAGGCGAACAGGGCGCCCCTGCTGCGCGAGGACCTCGGTCGAGGTCGTCGCGAGGTTCTGCTGCGTGACCACGAGCTCGCCACCGGCGTCGAGGGCAACGTGGTACCGGGTGTCCGGGCCGAGATAGACGACGCTCCGGATCCGGCCCGCCGCCGCATACTCGTCATCGGCGACCCGGGCGTCGGTCGGCGTGGCGTCGGCGTCCAGGAGCCGGATCTTCTCGGGCCGAACCGTGAACACGCCCTCCCTGCCCGTCACTGCCTGCGCGGAGGCACCCCGGAGCAGGTTCGAGGTCCCCACAAAGCCGGCCACGAACGATGTCGACGGTCGCTCGTACAGTTCAGCAGGCGCGCCAATCTGCACGATCCGGCCGGCATTGAACACCGCGATCCGGTCGCTCATCGTGAGCGCCTCCTCCTGGTCGTGGGTCACATAGATGAACGTGATCCCGACCTCGTGCTGGATTTGGTTGAGCTCGATCTGCATCTCCTCGCGCAACTTGAGGTCGAGGGCGCCGAGCGGCTCGTCGAGGAGCAAGACGCGAGGGCGATTCACGAGCGCGCGCGCGAGGGCCACTCGCTGGCGCTGGCCGCCGGATAGCTGGCCGGGCTTGCGCTGCTCGTACCCGGTCAGGCGGACCATTTGCAGCGCCTCGCCGACACGCCGCGACCGCTCGGCCTTTGGGACCTTGCGCACGAGCAGGCCGTAGGCAACGTTCTCGCCGACCGTCATGTGCGGGAACAGCGCGTAGTCCTGAAACACGGTATTCACGTCGCGCTCGAATGGCGCGAGCCGGGTGACGTCGCGGCCGTGGAGCCACACCCGGCCCCCCGTCGGCAGCTCGAATCCGGCGATCATCCTGAGGGTCGTCGTCTTGCCGGATCCCGACGGGCCGAGCATCGAGAAGAACTCGCCGTCCGCGATCTCGAGGTCGATCCCGGCGACCGCGACGACGTCGCCGTAGTGCTTCTCGACGCGTTCGAGCCGGACCGCCGCGGGCTCGCCGGCGGGCGAGGCGTTCCCAGCGGCGCGGCCCTGCGCCTCGTCATGGTCGTGGGCGTGCGGCTCCCCTGAGGCCGCGCCGTCGGTCGGCTCGGCGGTGGTCGTTCCGTCGGGGTGCGTCGTCACGCGCGGTCGGAGTCTCCAAGTCGCCGCCATCGCAGCGGATCGAGGCGGTGGCGTCATCCCCATCGCCCCTGCCCGCCGCCCGAAGTGGCGCGCACGCTAGAGGGCCGCGAGGTGAGGTGTCAAGCGGAGTGCGCCCTGTGGTGTGGACCGCCCTCGCCGGCGCCGTCCGCGCGCTCGCGGCCCCCCCGAGCGGCCATCGCCGGCGACCTCTTGCATCATGGCGCGATGCGTCGCTCCCGCAAGCCGTCGGCCGGTCGCTCGCCCCTGCACCGCGCGGCCGCCTGCCTGGCCGCCGTCACCCTCCTGGCCGCCGCCTGCGACACGGGCGCGCCGGCGGGCACCCCGCCCATCACGCCGGGCACCAGCGGGACCCCGCGCGAGGTGAACGTGGTCACGCGCGACTACGCGTTCGTCCCCTCGGTGATCGACCTCGCGCCCGGGGAGACGGTGCTGCTGCACGTGATCAACTTCGGCCTCGAGGGCCACGAGGCGGTGTTCGGGACCCTCGACGACCAGCTGGCCTGGGAGGCCGCCGAGTCGGCGACCGTCGGCGCGCCGCCGGGCCCCACGCCGTTCGTCCCGCCGCCGCCCGGTTTCGAGGGCATCCGCGTGGTCGTCGGATCCGGGCAGCGGGTCGACGTCGCCTGGACGGTCCCGGCCGATGCGGCGTCCGCCGCGGGAGGCTGGTTCGTCGGCTGTCACATCCCGGGTCACTGGCAGAAGGGGATGGTCGGGCCGGTGCGGCTGGTGGGGCCCGACGGCGTTCCCCTCGGCACCGCGCCGCCGCTGCCGTCGATCGGCGTCCCCGCGGGCTGAGCCGGCTCTGGCCGGCGGTCGCGGATCGTGCTCGGCGATCAGCCCGGACCGGCGGCTCGCGGTGGTACGCTCTTGCGGCGCGAGCCGGTCGCGCGAGGCCCGCAGCCACGCACACTTCGGGAGAGCCTTCGGATCATGGCGTACGTGATTGCCGAGCCCTGCATCGACGTCCTTGACGAGTCCTGCGTGTCCGTCTGCCCCGTCGACTGCATCCACTTCGACGCCGGCACCGACCGCATGCTGTCGATCGACCCCAACGAGTGCATCGACTGCGGCGCCTGCGAGCCCGAGTGCCCGGTGAACGCGATCTTCCCCGAGGAGAGCCTCCCGCCGGAGTGGGCGAACTACACGCAGATCAACGCGGTCTGGTTCACCGACAAGGCCGCCGCCCGTGCCGAGGTCGACGGGCTCAAGCCCACCTGACCGACCCGTCCGGCCGTCCGGGCCGGGCGCGCACCGCCCGTACACTGGCCGGGTGCGCATCGTCTCCCTGATCCCCTCCGCGACCGAGATCGTGTTCGCGCTCGGGCTGGGCGACGAGCTCGTCGGCGTCAGCGAGGACTGCGACTACCCGCCCGACGTCCGGCACATCCCGGTCGTCAGCCGCCGGACCCAGGACCTGTCGAGCGCGACCTCCCGCGAGATCAACGCCGCGGTCGAACGGTCGATGCACGATCACACGCCGCTGTACGAGCTCGACGACGCGGCGCTCGCGGCGGCCGAGCCGGACCTGATCCTGACCCAGGAGCTGTGCCGCGTGTGCGCGGTCGGGTATCGCGAGGTGAACGAGGTCGCCCGCCGCCTCGACGGGGACGTGACGGTGATCAGCCTCGAGCCGACGTCGATCGAGGGGATCCTCAACTCGGTCCAGACCGTGGGCGCCATGACCGAGGCCGAGGACGCGGCCGTCGACGTCGTCGAGGGCCTGCGGGAGCGGCTCAAGGCGGTCGAGGAGATCGTCGTCGGCCGGCGCGACCACGGCTTCGTCCCGCCCCGGGTGGCGGCGATCGAGTGGCTCGACCCGCCGTTCGCGGTGGGCCATTGGGTGCCCGAGCAGGTGCGGCTCGCCGGCGGCTGGGAGCTGCTCGGCCAGGAGGGCGGCCGGTCGGTCGAGACGACCTGGGCGGCGCTCCGCGAGGTCGATCCGGAGATCCTGGTGCTGATGCCGTGCGGGTTCGGGCTCGACGAGACGATCGCCGAATGGGCGCGCACGCCGACCCCCGACGGCTGGGCAGAGCTGCGGGCGGTCCAGGACGGCCGGGTGTACGCGGTCGACGGGTCCGGGCTGTTCTCGCGGCCCGGGCCGCGGGTCGTGGATGGCGTCGAGGTGCTGGCCGAGCTCATCGACCCGGCCGCGTTCGACGGCATGTCGCCGCCCGACACGTGGGCCCGCATCGACTGACCGCCATGTCTGCGTCGACGCCCTCGTCATCGTTCCGCGCCAGCTTCGACTGCCTCTGGTGTGGCACGCCCTGGACGACGCGCGGGCCGGACGACCTCGAGGGCTGGGCGCAGCTGTGTTCCACATGCCTGGGCAAGGCGGGCACGAACCCGTTCCTGCGGGTCCGGCTGCGGGCCGCGATCGAGGCGCGCGCCTCGGCATCGGCCGCCGGCTCAACCGGCGAGCCCGGCGCGGCCGCTCCCGGGACGCCGGCGAGGCCACCGGCTCCCGCCCAGGCGCCGCGACGCGCCGCGACGTTGCCGGCACCGGCACCCACGACCTTCCCCGACGACTGGTTCCTGCGTCGCGGCGACTTCGCGCTCGGGGCCCTGCACGACACGGCGTGGGACGCCGAGCTGGACGTCGTGACGCGCTGGCTCGACGACCAGCCGCTCAGCGGGCGGATCGAGGAGCCGGGCGCGGGCGTGGGCTTCTTCTCGCCCCTGGTCGCGGACAAGGGCGAGCTGCATGTCTCGGATCCCGACGGCGCCGCGCTCGATCGCGCGCGCGACCGGCTGGTCGCCCACCGCCTGCGGGCGCATCTCCACGTCGCCGACCCGTGGGTCGTCCCGGCACGGCCGGGCGAGCCCGGCGCGGACGGGGTGCTCGCCGCGTTCCTGCTCGGTCGCGTGCGGGGCGCCGGCCTCGAGACCGCCACGTCGTCGCTGCTCGCGCGCCTCCGGCCCGGCGGCCGCCTCGCGTCGATCGAGCTGCTGCCGGATCCGGCCGGCGGGCCGCCGTCCACGATCCCGTGGACCTGGCACGACCCGGACGTCGTCGAGGCGTCACTCCGGCGGGCGGGCTTCCGGGGGCTCGAGCGAACCGACACCGGGCGCTTCTTCCGGCTCGTGTCGGCGGAGGCCGGCTGACCCTCGAACGCCCCGTCCGCGAGGCCGAAGCCCGCCTGGCCCGGTGCTATCCTCCGGCGCGATGTCCCCCCTCGCGAACCGCACGATCGCGACCGTCGGCTCGGGCGTGATGGCCGAGGCCATGATCGCCGGCCTGCTGCGTGGCAACCTCGTCTCCGCGTCCCAGCTCGTGGCCAGCCACCCGCGGCAGGAGCGACGGGAGGCGCTCGCGACCGCCCACGGCATCGGGACCGTGGCATCGAACGTCGAGGCCGTCGCCGCGGCGGACGTCATCATCCTGGCGGTCAAGCCCCAGATGCTCGCGCGCGTGGGCCGCGAGATCGGGCCGACGCTCCGGACGGGCCAGCTCGTGCTCTCGGTCCTCGCGGGGCCGACGACCAACGCGCTCGTCGCGACGCTCGGTCACGATCAGGTCGTGCGGGCGATGCCGAACACGCCGGCCCGCATCGGCAACGGCATGACCGTCTGGTACGCGACGCCCGCGACGACCGCCGACCAGCGTGACCAGGCGCGGGCCCTGCTGGGCGCGCTCGGCGCCGAGCTCGAGGTCGAGGACGAGAAGTGGGTCGCGATGGCGACGGCCGTGTCGGGAACCGGCCCGGCGTACGTGTTCCTCGTGATGGAGGCGCTGATCGACGCCGCGGTCCATCTCGGGTTCCCGCGCCACATCGCCCACGACCTCGTGATCGAGACGCTCGAGGGCAGCACCCGGTTCGCGAAGCAGTCGGGCGACCACCCGGCGGTGCTGCGCAACATGGTCACCTCGCCCGCCGGGACCAGCGCCGCCGCGATCCACGAGCTGGAGTCGGGCCGCCTGCGCACGGTCCTGTCCGAGGCCGTGTTCGCCGCCTACCACCGGACGGTCGAGCTGGGCGAGCAGATGGAGGCCCAGGTCGAGGCCCAGGCCGCGGCGACGGGACGACGCGGCAAGTACGCGAACCCCGACGGCTGATTGCGCGCGCCCGGGCGTGGGGCGGGGCTAGGCCCCGCCGGCCTTGGGACGCTCGGCGGCGGTGCCCGCGGACGCGGACCGGTCGCCCTTCGGGATGACGCTGATCGAGCCGTTGGTCTCGAGCACGGCCAGGTCGATGTCCTCGACGTCCGCGATGCCGTGCTGGCGCACCGCGCTCATGAGATCGCCCGTGGTGACGCCCTCCGCCCGGATCGCCTTCTCGATCATCACCCCGTCCCGGATGAGGATCCGAGGCTCGCCCTCGAGCACAGTGCGCACGCGATCGGAGCGCTGCGAGAAGCCGTCGATGAGGCGATCGATCACGACCAGCGTCAGCGCGGCGGCGATGCCGCCGATCAGCGTCGTGTTCTCGCCGACCATCGCGTTCTGGACGCCGTTCGCGATCAGCAGCACCAGCACCAGGTCGGCGATCGACAGCTGGCCGACGTGTCGCTTGCCGCCGAAGCGGAGCAACGCCAGCAGCGCGAGGTAGACGACCGCGCTCCGCGCGACGACGTCCAGCACGCCGGATCCGAAGTCGGGGATCTCCATGGGGCCTCCGCATGCGACGCGACGGCCCCGAATCTAGTCCTCGCCGACGGCCGCGTTTCCTGGCCCTGGAATCCAAAAGCCGCCGGGTTGGGCTCCCGGCGGCTCGGTGCTGGTGGCGGTTCGGGTGTGACGGTTACCAGCGCTTCGCGCTGTCGATCATGAATGCGAAGGCCGCGAACGTGCCGAGGAGCATCGTGGCGCGGTACCCGAACTGCTTGAGCGTCGACTTCATCGGTAACCCTCGGCGATCCGGCGAGATGGACACCTCGCTCGGGCGGAGCAGGAACGTACCCCCCGGGCATGGCCTCGAGGTATGGCCCTTTGGTACCGGTACCCTGCCGCCTTAAGGTGGGGTCCCCGGTGCGTCTCGGCCCCACGCGAGGTCGCGGCCGCGGTGCGTATCCTCTGTCGCGTGCCCGCCCGCCCGATCCCGTTGCCGTCGCTGCCGAGCGGCCTCGACACGCCCGGCGTGGTCGTGTTCGTGGACCGGGTGTGGTCGAACCTCGAGCGGCTCCAGCGTGACCTCGACGCCCGCGGGATCGCGCTGCGACCCCACGTCAAGACCCACAAGAGCGTCCGCATCGCGCGGATGCAGCTCGAGGCCGGCGCGGCCGGGCTGACCGTCGGGACCCTGGGCGAGGCGGAGGTGCTCGCGTCTGCGGGGCTGCGCGACCTGTTCCTCGCCTATCCCCTTTGGGCCGAGGGCGCGAAGGCGACACGGCTGCGCGCGGTCCACGAGACGGCCGACCTCGCCGTCGGCGTCGACTCCGCCGAGGCCGCGGCGCGGCTGGCGGCGGCGGTGGCCGGCGTCCGACGGCCGCTGCGCGTGCTGGTGGAGGTGGACTCGGGCGGCCACCGGACCGGCGTGGCGTCGCCGGACCGGGCCGTCGAGGTCGCGCGCGCGGCGACCGCGGCGGGCCTCGTGGTCGAGGGCGTGTTCACCCACGGGGGCCACAGCTACCGGCCGGCGGCCGCGGGCGCCGCGGGGCTCGACGAGGTCGCCTCGCTCGAGACCGCCGCCGCGGCGCTGGAGGCCGAGGGGTTCGAGGTGCGCGTCGTGAGTGCCGGGTCGACGCCCACGCGCACGCTCGCGGCCGAGGGCCGGGTGACGGAGATCCGCGCCGGGACGTATGCGCTTGGCGATCGCCAGCAGGTCGAGCTCGGGGCGATCGACGGCGACCAGATCGCGGCGGTGGTCGCCGCGACGGTGGTCTCGACCGGCCCCGGCCGGGCGGTGCTCGACGCCGGGGCCAAGGCGCTGACCAAGGACCTGCCGACGTTCGTGGACGGCTACGGCGCCATCCCCGGCTGGCCCGGCGCGGTGATCGAGCGCGTGTACGACTACCACGGCGTGGTGTCGCTGGCGGGCGGCGGCGCGTCACCGGCGCTGGGGTCGGTCGTGGCCGTCGTCCCGAACCACATCTGCCCGGTGATCGACCTCGTCTCGACGTTCGCGGCCGTCCAGCCCGACGGTCGCGTGGAGCACTGGGCGGTCGACGCGCGCGGCCGCAGCGGCTGATCCCGATCGGGCATCATCGACCGATGGCCGACCTGAATCCCCAGCCCCTGCCGCCGCGCGGCGACCTGCGCCGCCGGGTGCTCGCCGGCGAGCCCACGATCGGTGCCTTCGTCAACCTCGGATCCCTGGCCGCCGCCGAGCTGGTCGGACGGGCCGGGTTCGACTGGGCGCTGCTCGACCTCGAGCACGGCATGGGCTCGGAGGCCGAGCTCCACGCCCAGCTGCTCGCCGTCCAGGGGACGCCGACCGCCGCCGTCGTGCGGGTCGCGTCCGCGGAGCGCCTGCGGGTCGGCCGGATCCTCGACCTGGGCGCGGACGGCCTGATGATCCCGCGTCTCGAGACGCCCGCCGAGATCGCCGAGACGCTGACCTGGATGCGCTACCCGCCGGCCGGGATCCGCGGCGTCGCGCTCGGCACGCGCGGCGGCGGCTACGGGGAGATCGCGCACGCGGACCTGGCGACGACCGTCAACGACCGCGTGCTCGGCGTGTTCCAGGTCGAGTCGCCGAGCTGCCGTCGAGGCGTCGGCGGAGACCGCGGCGATGGACGGCGTCGACGTGCTGTTCGTGGGTCCCGCCGACCTGTCGCACTCGATGGGCATGCCGGGGCGCTTCGACGAGCCGTCGTTCGTGGCCGCCCTCGACCGCGTCGTGGCGAATGCCCGGGCCCACGGCAAGGCGACGGGGATCCTGCTCAAGGACGCCTCGGGCGCCGCCGCGGCGGTCGCGCAGGGCTTCACGTTCATCGGGATCGGCTCCGACTCGTCGTTCCTGGCGGCGAACGCGAGGGCGGGCCTCGCGCAGGCACGCGAGGCCGTGGCCGCCCGCTCGGCCTAGTCCTCGGCCAGGCGGACCACCGGCTGGGGCAGCAGCGGCTCGCCGGCCGGAGCGTCGCCCGCCGCCGCCTCCGCGTTCCTCGGCCGGCCCGTCTGCGACAGCAGCACGCCGCCCAGGATCAGCGCCCCGCCCAGCAGCTGGACCGGCTCGAGGCGCTCGTTGAACAGGACGCCGGCGGCGGCGATCGTCCACAACGGCTCGATCGTCGACACCAGCGACGCCTGCGCCGCGCCGATCCGCTGCGCGCCGGCGTAGAACGCCTGGACGGGGATGAACCCGGCGACGATCGCCACCCCGACGATGCCCGGCCACGCCTCGGATGGGATCGTCGCGGGCAGGACCGGGTGGCCGATCGCCAGCGCGACGACCCAGTACACGACGGCCGTCGAGCTGAGCATGATCGCCCCGATCGCCGACACGGCGGCGCCGTCGTCGGCCTCGGTCCCGACCCGGTCGCTCCGCTCGCCCGACACGCGGGCGGCGAGGATGATCCAGATGGCGTAGAAGACGGGGGAGGCCAGGATCAGCAGCAGGCCCTGGGGCGGGATGTCGGCCCCGGCCGGGATGCCTCCGACGGCCAGCGCGACGCCGAGGACCGCGATCCCGAGCGCACCCCACGATCGCCGGCCCTCGAGCGGCCGGCCGAGGCGCAGCGCGAGCACCGCCACGATCGGCGGGTAGAGGTAGACGATCAGCGCCGCGAGGCCCAGCGGCACGGTCTGCAGGCCGGCGTAGTAGGTGGCGGTGTTGGTGACGTAGAACACGCCGAGGCCGATGGCCCCGAGCAGCGTCCGCCGCGGCAGCGTCCGGAGCGCCCGTCGCGCCGACGGGTTGAACGCCAGCACGACCCACGCGAGCGCCCCGCCCAGCGCGAATCGCCAGGCCATCAGCGTCATCCAGTCGACGCCGGTCGCGTACACCGGCTTGGCGAACAGGCCGCCGGAGCCGAACGCGATGGCGCTCACGACGACGAGGGCGATGCCGGTCGCGCGGGTCCCATCCACGATCCCGAGGGTATCGGAGGCACCCCGCGACGCGACGTCGAGGGCCGGGCCGCGGGCCGCTCGCCGGGCGTCGCCGGCCAGTCGGCCCGACCGCCCATTCGAGCGTGGACGCGTACACTGGGCCGCGTGACCGAACTCACCGAGCGTGCCGTCGCCGCGCGCGTCCCCAGCCTCGTCGCGGAGCCCCTGTCGGTGGTCGGCCGGCGCCAGCCCGTGACCGTCCCGCCGGGCTCGTCCATCGCCGACTGCCTGCTCGCGATCCAGCGCACCGGGACCGGCGATTCGGTCTTCGTGACCGACGGCTCGGGGCGCCTGGTCGGGGTGCTGACGGAGCGGGACGTCTTCGCGCGGCTCGTCGGCGAGGACGTCGCGTCGGGAGCCGTGGATCTGGCCGCCCCGGTCGAGACGTACATGACCACGGACCCGCGGACGCTGCGCCTGGACCAGTCGGTCCGGGATGCCCTCGAGCTGATGCAGTCGGGTCGCTACCGCAACGTCCCCGTGGTGGACGACGACCGGCGGCTGATCGGCGTCGTGCGCCAGGTGGACATCCTCAAGTTCCTCGCGGAGTCCTTCCCCGAGGAGCTGCTGAACCTCCCACCCAGACCGCATCAGCGCATGGAGCAGGCCGAAGGCGGATGACCACGACCACCGAACCGATCGAGCACGACGTCCAGGAGCTCGATCGCGTCACGATCCGGTTCGCCGGCGACTCCGGCGACGGCATGCAGCTCACCGGCACCCAGTTCACCCGGACGGCGGCCGTCTTCGGCAACGACATCAGCACGTTCCCCGACTATCCGGCGGAGATCCGGGCACCCGCCGGCTCGCTGCCGGGCGTGTCCGGGTTCCAGATCAGCTTCAGCGCGAGCGACATCCACACGCCCGGCGACGCGCCCGACGTGCTGGTCGCGATGAACCCGGCGGCCCTCAAGACCAACGTCGGCGAGCTGCCGGCCGGCGGCGCGCTGATCGTGAACGCGGACGCCTTCACGCAGCAGAACCTGAACAAGGCGGCCTACCCGTCGAACCCGCTGACGGACGGCTCGCTCAAGCAGTTCACCGTGTTCGAGGTCCCGATCTCGACGCTCAACGAGCGCTCGCTCGAGGGCCTCGAGATGACGTCCAAGCAGAAGGACCTGACCAAGAACTTCTTCGCCCTCGGGCTCATGTTCTGGCTGTACGAGCGGTCGATGGAGCCGACGCTCAAGTGGATCGACCAGAAGTTCGGCAGCCGGCCCGTCATCGCCGATGCGAACACCCGGGCGCTCAAGGCCGGCTACGCGTACGGCGAGACGACCGAGATGTTCCACACCACGTACCGGGTGCCGCGGGCGAAGCTCGCCCCGGGGCTGTACCGGAACATCACCGGCAACGAGGCGACCGGGCTCGGCTTCCTGACGGCCTCGAAGCTGGCCAAGCGGTCGCTGTTCTACGGCTCGTACCCGATCACGCCGGCCTCGGACATCCTCCACCAGCTGTCGGCGTACAAGCAGTTCGGGGTCCGCACGTTCCAGGCGGAGGACGAGATCGCCGCCATCGGCGCCGCGATCGGCGCGTCGTACGGCGGCGCGCTGGCGATGACCGGCACGTCCGGGCCGGGCGTGACGCTGAAGTCGGAGGCGATGGGCCTGGCGGTGATGGTCGAGCTGCCGCTCGTGGTCATCGACGTCCAGCGGGCCGGCCCGTCGACCGGGATGCCCACCAAGGTGGAGCAGTCCGACCTGCTCCAGGTCCTCTACGGCCGGAACGGCGAGTCGCCGATCCCCGTCGTCGCCCCGGCGACCCCGGGCGAGTGCTTCACGCTGGCCATCGAGGCCGCGCGCATCGCCCTCAAGTACATGACCCCGGTCGTGTACCTGTCCGACGCGTTCGTCGCCAACGGTGCCGAGCCGTGGCAGGTGCCGTCCCTCGACTCCCTGCCCGACATCTCGGTCCCCAACGCCGCCAAGGGCGACGGGCCGTTCCTGCCCTACGCGCGCGACCCCGAGACGCTGGCCCGCCCGTGGGCCGTGCCGGGCACCGCCGGCCTGGAGCACCGCATCGGCGGCCTCGAGAAGGCGGACGGCCTGGGCAACGTCAGCTACGACCCCGAGAACCACCACCGGATGACCCTGCTGCGCGCGCAGAAGGTCGCCGGCATCGCGCGCGACATCCCGCCGCTCGAGACGTTCGGCGCGGACTCCGGCGACCTGCTGATCCTCGGCTGGGGATCGACCTACGGGGCCATCCGGAGCGCCGTGGAGCGGCTCCAGGCGGCCGGCCGGTCCGTCGGCCACGCCCAGCTCCGCTATCTCAACCCGTTCCCCGCCAACACCGGCGAGGTCCTGTCGCGCTACCGGACGGTGCTGATCCCCGAGATCAACCTCGGCCAGCTCTCGCTGCTGCTGCGAGCGACGTTCCTCATCGACGCCGTCGGGTACAACCGGGTCCGGGGCAAGCCGTTCCGGATCCAGGAGATCGTCGACGAGGCGGAGCGGATCCTCAACGGGGGCAGCCAGCGATGACCGAGACCCAGCTGCCGGTCAACGGCACGGAGCCGATCCAGCTCACCCGCAAGGACTTCGTCTCGGACCAGGAGGTCCGCTGGTGTCCCGGCTGCGGCGACTACTCGATCCTCGCCCAGACCCAGAAGGTGATGCCCGACTTCGGCGTGCCGAAGGAGAACATCGTGTTCATCTCCGGCATCGGCTGTTCGGGCCGGCTGCCGTACTACATGAACACCTACGGGTTCCACACGATCCACGGGCGGGCCCCGACGCTCGCGACCGGCCTCAAGGCGGCGCGCCCGGACCTGATGGTCTGGGTGATCACCGGCGACGGCGACGCGCTGTCGATCGGCGGCAACCACCTCCTGCACTCGATGCGCCGCAACGTCGACCTGACGATGATCATGTTCAACAACCGGATCTACGGGCTGACGAAGGGCCAGACGTCGCCGACGTCGGAGTTCGGGAAGCGGACGAAGTCGACGCCGATGGGCTCGATCGACCGGCCGATGATGCCGCTCACCGTGGCGCTGGCCGCGGAGGCGACCTACGTCGCCCGCTCGGTCGACACGCACACGGAGCACCTCCAGCACACGCTCGAGTCCGCCGGGCGGCACCGCGGCGCGTCGTTCGTCGAGGTCCTCCAGAACTGCAACATCTTCAACGACGGCGCCTGGCGCGACTTCACCGAGCGCGACGTCCGCGACGACCGGATGCTGGTCCTCGAGCACGGCAAGCCGATGGTCTTCGGCAAGGAGCGCGACAAGGGCATCCGCCTCCGCGGCCTCCACCCGGAGGTCGTCACGATCGGCCAGGACGGCGTCACCGAGGACGACCTCCTGGTCCACGACGCCCATGCCGACGACCCCTACCTCGCGCTGATCCTGTCGCGCATGTTCTGGCCCGAGTACCCGGTCCCGGTCGGCGTCCTGCGCGACGTGACCCAGCCGACGCATTCGGACCTGCTCGACGCCCAGATCCAGCAGGCGATCGAGAAGTCGGGCGAGGGCGACATCGCCAAGGTCCTCGTGGCCGGCGAGACCTGGCGCGTCGAGTAGCGCTGGAGCCGATGCCGATGCTGTGCCCCGTCTGCCGCTTCGACAACTTCGAGGGCGAGGACACGTGCGCCAACTGCGGCGCGGACCTCTCGAGCGGGGACGTCCCGCAGCCCGCGATCGAGTTCCGCGACACGATCCTCGGCAGCCACCTGGACGCGCTGGGCGTCGCCGATCCGAGCGTCGTCGAGGCCGGCATCAGCGTCGCCGACGCGCTGCGCCGGATGCACGAGGCCGGGACCGACTGCCTGCTGGTGCGTGACGGCGACCGCCTGGTCGGGATCTTCACCGACCGGGACGCCGTGGTGAAGGTCGCCGGCAAGGGGGTGACGTCCGCCGAGGTCCGCGAGTTCATGACCCCCGATCCCGTGGTGCTGCGGCCCGACGATCGCCTCGCGGTCGCGATCCACAAGATGGCCGTGGGCGGCTTCCGGCACGTCCCGGTGGTGGACGCCGGTGGCCGGCCGACCGCGGTCGTGTCCGCGGCGGACGTGTTCCGGCACATCGTCAACGCGCTCGCGTGAGCGGCGGCGCATCGGACGACCGGCCGCGGATCGCGGTGCTGGCCGACGACCTGATCTGGGCGACGCGGCTCGCCGACGGCGTCCGGCGGGCCGGCGGCGAGCCGGTGGCCGTCCGGACGGCTGACGCCCTCGAGGCCGGCCTGGCCACCGTCCGCGGCTGCGTCGTCGACCTGACCGCCCGGGCGTACGCGGGGGTCGAGGCCGTGCGCATCGCCGCCGGCGCCGGCGTGCCGGTGATCGCGGTCGGCCAGCACGATGACGCCGACCAGCGTCGCGCGGCCATCGCCGCCGGCGCCTCGCGCGTCTACGCCTACCGCGCGCTGTTCGAGCACGGCGACCGCGTGCTCGCCGCCTGGATCGCCTCGCTCGCCGGCGAGCCCGTCGCATGACCACGGCGATCCCCGCCGAGCGCTACGCGGAGCGCCTGGCCGCCGTCCGTCGCGAGGCGGCGGCCGCGGGCCTCGACGCCGTGCTGATCGGCGTCGGGGCGGAGCTGCGCTATCTCACGGGCTACGCCGCGATGCCCCTCGAGCGGCTGACGATGCTCGTCCTGCCGGCCGCCGAGGGATCCGCCGCGACGCTGATCGCCCCGCGGCTCGAGGCGACGCCGGCGAAGGCCTGCCGCGGCCGCGGCCACGGGCGCCGTGACCGTCTCGACGTGGCAGGAGACCGAGGACCCGATGCTCCTGGTCGCGGCAACCCTCGAGACGGCGCTCGGCCGCCCGGCCGCAGAGCTCGGCGCGGTCGCCGTGTCGGACGGCCTGCGGGCGGCGTTCGTGCTCGGGCTGCAGCGCGTCCTGCCCGGGGCCCGCTTCTCGCTCGCGTCGGTGGTCCTGCGGCCGATCCGGATGCGCAAGGACGCCGACGAGGTCGCGCTGCTGCGGACGGCGGCGCAGGCCGCCGACCGCGTCGTGGCGGCGATCGCGGCCGGCCGGCTGGTCGGGCGGACGGAAGCGGACGTTGCGAGCGAGGTGCGCGAGCGGCTGGTCGCCGAGGGCCACGACCAGGCGGAGTTCTGGATCATCGCGTCGGGGCCCAACAGTGCCTCGCCGCATCACGAACCGGGCGACCGCGTCATCGAGGCCGGCGAGCCGATCGTCATCGACATCGGTGGCACCGTCGGTGGCTACGCCAGCGACACCACCCGCACGATCTGGGTGACCGGCGGTGACCCGTCGCGCGGCCCGGACGAGACCTTCCGCCGCCTGTACGAGGTGCTCCAGGACGGCCAGGACGAGGCGCGCGCGGCCGCCCGTCCCGGCGTCCCGTGCGAGCGGGTCGATGCGGTCGCCCGCGGCATCATCGACGCCGGCGGGTTCGGTCCCAACTTCATCCACCGCACCGGCCACGGCATCGGGCTGGAGGTGCACGAGGACCCGTACATCGTCTCGGGCAACACCGAGCCGCTCGCGCCCGGCATGGCGTTCAGCGTCGAGCCCGGGATCTACCTCGAGGGTCGGTACGGCGCCCGCATCGAGGACATCGTCGTGTGCGGCGAGTCCGGGCCGATCACCCTCAACGAGTCGCCCCGGGACCTCCAGGTCGTCGCCGGCTGACCGCCCGGTCGGGCCTCGCGCCCGACGGCTCGGGCCGCGCGGGGGTAACATCAGCCGATCGGTTGGCCCTTCGACCGAGCCGAGAGCCCAAACGATGACTGACCTTCACGCGCGAGCCGCAGGGCCGCGCAGCCCACGCCGATGAGCCGGCGCAGCCGGCATGGCCGTCACGCGCATTCGCATGCGCCGGGGCGACCCCCGCACCACGCCGCGCCGGCGCCCGAGCGTCCGGCGGCGCCGCCGGACGCCGCGCCCAAGCGGCCTGAGCCGGGCATCGCGGCCGCCATCGTGGCGCCGCCCGTCGTCGCGGCCCCGGCGCCGCAGGTCGTTGAGCCCCACGCAGCCGCCGCGCCGCCCGTGAGGGCCACGCCCGCGCCCGACCTTCCGCCGGTGCCGTCGCCGGCCCCGCCGGCCACGGAGACCCCCGCGGCCGCCCCGATCGCCACGGTCGAGCGTCCAGCCCGGATCGACGGCGACCCCTACGCCCCGCGGACGACCTGCACGACCGCGCAGCTGCGGCGCTTCATCAAGAGCCGGCCCTGGGTGCCGCTCCACGAGCTCCGGCGCCGGTTCGGCATCTCGGGCGACGACGACGACGTGTCACCGATCCGCGTCGGCGGCCAGCAGCTGTTCGTCGGCCTGCCGCCGGCCGAGGCGCGCATGGTCGGTGAGTTGCTGAGCGGCGGGGACGTCGGGTACGAGCTGTCCCTCGACCCGACGGCACCGATCGTGGTCGGCGTGTACCCTATGCGACCCGTGCCCCGGAGCTGACGGATCGCCGACACCGGTTCGGTGTTGCTCCGCCGCACCGGGCTGTCGCCAAGGCGACCTTGACACGGCGAACGGCGAATGACACCTTCACTGTCAATAGGGTCATTGGCGGATTGGCACTTTGGTACCAGTCCCTCGCCAGGGGTCATACGAACGGCAAGGCGCTCGCGTCGGAGGGGATCGAGTGCCGTGGTTACGAGGTGTGGAGGTCACGGTGATCAGAAAGACTCGGCTCATCACGAAGGGCGTCTCCGTCGGCGCGGCGGCGCTTCTCGCGATGCAGGTGTTCGCCGGATCCGGCATGGCGGCGCTGCCTAGCGCGAATGTTGAGGACCAGGCGGCTCCCACCTTCTACAGCCCCGGCAACAACCCGGGCCTGCGATCGACCTTCACGAACACGGACACCAGCACCCTGTCGAAGCTGTTCGCGAAGGTCCAAGTCTTCGACGCGTCGAGCATCGCGAATGTCTTCGTCACCAAGAACGGCGTGGCGCTCGCCCCCTCGACCTGCACCGTCGAGCCGGGCACGCTGATCGTCGACTGCAGCTTCAAGACCGTGCGCCCACGCGACGTGGTGCGCGTCGCGCTGGAGGTCGTTGCCGCCAGCACGAGCGTGCATCCCATCGATCGTGAGCTCGTGGGCCACGACCGGGCCCGGGTCCGGCGCCGTCGACAACAGCCACGGGGACACGTGGCAGGATCTTGACCTCACCCTGCCCGTTTCCAATCAGACCGGCTTCTCGTCCAATCCGAACCGGGCCGGTGGGTTCAACAAGGACAGCATCCAGACGGATCAGAACCTCAGCAGCGGCAACCCTGTCGCGGCGCGACTGGCGGATCTGGTCGCGGGGATCGCCGCGGACCTCGATGACAACTCGTCCATCCCATTCAACTGCCAGAGCAGCGCCACGATCGACTGCAGCAAGCTCGACCCGAACACCATCTTCGCCAACGTCGGCGACGGCGCAGACGTTCGCGCAGCCGTTCAAGCTGATCGTCACGTACAACAGCGGCACGGCCAAGTTCTTCGTCCACATCTGGACCGACCAGACCGGCGAGCACCAGGAGACGATCAACGCCTGCGCGAAGAACAACCCGAGCTACCCCTGCTTCCTCACCAGTGGCAAGACGTTCACGCTGCTGATGCGCCACAACGGCGGCGTGCGCAGAGGCTGATCCCGATGCAGGCGGTCAGGCCGGAGTGGGGTCGGCGAGCAGCTCGCTGACCAGCCGGGTCGCCGCCCGGTCCGCCTTCCGCTCGTACAGTTCCAGGGCCTCCCGCCAGGGGGGCCCTGCGGATTCCCTCCGGCCCGCGATGGCGAACACGCGGCCAAGCTCCGTGAGCGCGTCTGCGCGCATCTCGATGTCGCCGCTGTCTGCCGCGAGGTCGACCGCGGTCTGGGCCATGGCAATGGCCTCGTCGACGTCACCCCGATGCCCGAGCACCTTTGCGCGGGCGGTCCGCCACGAAACCTGGGACCAGAGGTCGTCCTCGTCCGCGAGCTCTTCGGCCAGGCCGGCATAGTCGTCGGCCTCTTTGAGGGCCCCCCGCAGCGCGAGGACGTTGGCCAGGATCGCGACGACCGTTGACCGGAAATAGCGCTCGTCGATCGCCTCGAGGGCGATGTCGTCGCGCCGGAGGAGTGCCTCCGCGGCGTCGAGGTCGCCGGCAAGGATCTCCACTCGCGAAGCCTCGATGGAGGTCGAGCTGGCGTCGAGCCTCGCCTCGAGCTCCACGAGGATTTCGTGGACACGCAGGCAAAGTGCCCGCGCCTCGTCGAACTCGCCGTTCATCGCCTTCAGCTGGGCGAGGGCCGCGCGCACGATCGCCTCGATCTTGCGGTTGCCGACGACGGTCTGGAGGACCTCCTCGCACCCCCGGATGCCATCAGGTACCGGGGTTTGGCCGTGGACCATGAGATAGGCGAGCGCGGGCGCGCCCTGCGCCGCGAGACGCTGGTCTCCGGCCCGCCGAGCATGCGCGACGAGCCGGTCCGCGGACTCCGACCCGCTGTCGTAGCGCCCGAGCGTCAGCTCGCGCACGACGACCTCGTTCCACGCGCGAGCCAGCGCGAAGTCGTCATGGTGACGTTCGAGCGTCACGATGATCTCCTTCGCTCGCTCGATCTGCTGCGCTGCGCTCCCGGTCCCTGCGAACTGCTCGAGCGTGAGCTCGTCGATCGCCATGCGTGCCAGGAGGCGTTCGTCGCCGAGCTCCATCGCGAGGCGCGCGCCCTCCTTGATGAGCGTATGCGCCTCGTCGAGCTGTCCGTGCAGGACGAGCGCTTCGCCGAGGTCAAACAGGATCTCGAGCCTTCCGACAGATGACGTCGGCAGGAGTGCAGCCGCCCGCCTGAGCAGCGACACACATGCCGGCATGTCGCCGCGGGCCATCGCGCGGCGCCCGGCGTTCGAGAGCTTCGTGGCACCGCGCTCGGCGATCTCCCTGCCCTCGGCGTCGAGCGGCCCGAGTTCGGTCCGATAGCGGAAGGCTTGCTCGAGGTGATAGCCGAGGATCTCCTCGAATTCCTGCTCGCGGCCACGCTCCCGGTTGACGCGCTCCGCCCAGGTCACGAACCGCTCGTGGAGCTGCGCCCGTGCGCGCTTGAGCAGGGAACCGTAGGTGGCGTCCTTGATCATGAGGTTCCGGAAGCGATAGAGGATCTCGTCGCTCTCGTCGCCCTCGTCGCTCTTGTCGGTGGCGGCTCGGGCGACGAACTGCTTCCGGTCGAGGCTGCCGAGATGGTTCGGCACGGAATGGCGAAGCGCCTCGGGCACCAGGACCTCGATCGCCCCCTGTGCGAACGACAGGCCAATGACCGATGCCGGCTCCATGACCGTACGCTCCTCCCGCGAGAGGTCGTCGAGACGTTCGGCGAGCAACGCCTGGATCGTCGGCGGGACGGCGGCGGCGCGCAGGTCGCCGGTGGGCAGCCACGTCGATTCGTCGTACCGGATGAGGCCTTTGTCGACGAGCATCGAGACCAATTGCGTCGCGAACAGCGGGTTGCCATCCGATGTCTCAACGACCCTGGCTGCGATGGCGTCGTCGACGGTCCCGCCGAGAAGCACCTCGACGAGGCGCTCCGTCTGCGGGGCATCCAGGGCCGGCACGGTGATCCCCCGGACGTCGACTCGATCGGCCCATTGCGGCCGCTTGTCGAGCAGCCCAAGGCGGCCCGTGGCGATGACGAGGACGGCCGATTGGGGCGCCGTCGTGTCGAGCACGTGTTCGAGCAGGTCGAGGAATGTCGGCTGGGCGTTGTGGACGTCCTCGATGCACACGACGACCGGCCGCCGGGTGCCCAGCGCCTCCAGGAAGCGCCGGGTTCCCCAGAAGATCTCACTGACCGGAAAGCGCTCCGCCGTGAGCCCGATTACCGAGCCGACCCGATCGCGGATGTCGGCACCAGCGTCCACGCCTTCAAGCACCGCCCCGAGCTTAGTAAGCGCGACCTCGGGCGTGTCCTCATCGACGATCCCGGCCGCCGCCCGAGCGATCTCGACGAGCGGCCAGAACGTGATGCCGTCGCCGTACGGCAGGCACCGGCCCTGGAGCACCGTGGTCGCCTTATGGATCTCGCTCTGGAAGGTCTCGAGCAGGAACGTCTTGCCCACCCCGGCTTCGCCGAGGAGCGTCGACAGCCTGGCTCCGCCGTGGCCGGCGACGTCTCGGAGCTCCCCGCGCAGTTGCTCGAGCTGCTCGTCGCGCCCGACGAGCTGAGCGCGCGACGCCGGCGACCGTTCCGCTCGCGCGGAATCCCTGACCTCGACCAGCCGGTAGGCGGGCACCCGCTCGGCCTTGCCCTTCAACTCAAGGGGCTCGACTTGTTCGACCTCGACGTGGGCACGCACGAGGTCGTACGTCACCTCGCCGATGAGGACCTCGTTCGCCGGGGCGGCCTGCTCGAGCCGGGCGGCGACGTTGACGGCATCGCCGGTGGCCAACCGCTGCTCTGCGGCCTCGTCGGTGTTGGCGACGACCTCGCCGGTGTTGACCCCGGTGCGCGCCGCGATCTCGACGCCATAGAACTCGAGCAGCTCGAGGTTCAGGCGGTGGAGCGCCTTGGTCATGCCGTAGGCCGCGCGGACAGCCCGCAGCGCGTCGTCCTCGTGAGCCCTCGGCAGGCCGAAGACGGCCATGATCGCGTCACCGATGTACTTCTCGATCTTGCCGCCGTGCCGCGTGATCTCCGCGGCCATCGCCGAGAAGTACCGCTCCTTGACCTCGTTGATGGCCTCCGCGTCGATCCGCTCGGTGAGGGCGGTGCTGCCCTTCAGGTCCGAGAAGATGATCGTCACGATCTTCCGGATCTCCTGGGCTGGCAGCGTCACCGGCGTGGTGCGCGTCGACGTCGAGTCGAACCCTGGAAACGCGTCCGGGGCGGCCCGCGAGCCCGCGGTCTGCGGCTCGACCGCCTGCGCCGTCGGAGGCGGTGGCGGGCTCGGGCCCGGCTCGGTCCGGGAGACGGCCTCCAACGGCGGGATCGAGTGATCGGCGACGGGCGTGGGCGGGGGGAGCGAGGCGGTCGCGGAAAGAGCCGCCGGCTCCGAATCATCGGGCCGGTCGGCGGCGGGGGGTTGCGGCACGTCCTGACCCGGAGGCGCGGCCGCCGGCGGGGCCGCGGGGACCCACGTCGCCCCCGCGGGCGGCGGCCCAGCGGGCGGCGCGGCAGTCGTTGCCTCGGCACCCGCCGGCGGTCCGAACGCGGGCGGTGGCGGTGGCGGCGGCGGGCTACCCGACCCGGACGCCCATGACGGCGAGCTCGGCGGCCAGCGGCTGCCCGGCGCCCCGTACGAAATCGGCGCCTGACCGTGTGACGACACGGGGCCGGGCGGCGGGCCATAGCCTGTGGGGGGGCCATACCCCACAGGAGGCCCGTAGCCCGATGACGGCCAGGCGCCGGGAACAGGCCCGTAGCCGCCCGCGTTGGGCGGCGGCGGGCCATACCCAGCCGGAGTGCCGTACCCGGGCGATGGCCCGTAGGGCGTCGGCCACGGCGACCATTGGACGGCCCACCAGGCCCACGGGGGTAGCCCGTGGCCGGTCGGTGCCGGGTGAGCGGCGTCGCTTGGGGTTCTCGTCGGGCCGGCTGCTGGGTCGAGCACGGTCCCGCAGTAGCCGCAGAAGCGGAAGCCGGCCGGGTTCTCGGACGCGCACGCCGGACAGGTGACCGAGGCCACGACGGGCAGCGTGAGTGACGTCCCGCAGTACCCGCACAGGCGAAAGCGGGACGGGTTCTCCTCGCCGCATGCGGGACATCGAACGCCGTCCATCGTTGAGGAGTCTACGAGTTGCGGTCCACCGCGCTCGGCCCGGTCGGTGGCGCGGCGTCCTCAGCCGTCCGTGGACGCCGAAGGCAAGGGATCGACGAACGGCGCCTTCGTGCGCAGCTGGCGCAGCGCCGACCGGTCCATCGAGGCGAGTCGCGGCAGGTCCGGCTGGTTCGTGCGCTGCAGCCGCTCGGACACCGTGGAGGTCATCAGCCGGTTGACCTCGGGGACCTCCATCGCCGCCCTCAGGGTCTCGGCCGGCACCTCCATCAGCGTCGTCGGCCGGGTGACCACGACGTCCGCCGTCCGCGCGCTGCCGGTCAGCGCGGCGATCTCGCCGAAGAAGTCGCCGGCGCCCATCGTCGACAGGCCGCGATAGCTGCCGTCATCGTCCGGGATCCCGGCCGCCGCCTCGCCCTCGAGGATGAAGTACGCCCGGTTGGCCTCGTCGCCCTTGCTGACGACCTTGTTGCCCTCGGCCACCTCCCGGACCTGGGCGTCGCCGATGAATGCGGCCCGCTGCGTGTCGTTGAGCAGGCTGAACGTCGCGAGGCGGCCGGCCAGGCGGTCGAAGTCGGACACAATCGCCGGCCGGGCCATGGCGGTCGTGGCGGCAGGCCGGGCGCGCAGGGCCGTCAGGCCGCGCCGCCATTCCGCGGCGGGCCGCCCGATGCCCGGGGTCACGGCCGCGGCGATCCCCGTCCCGACCAGGATCAACGAGGAGAAGACCAGCATCACCCGGACGTCGATGATGTCGGCCAGGCCGGCGCCCGCCATGCCGGCCAGGAAGATGACGTCGCGCATGACGTACAGGCCCGAGAACACGCGTCCCCGGAGCTCGCGCGGCGTGTTCCGCTGGAGCAGCGTCTGGCGCCCGACGGATGACGGCGAGTTGAAGAAGCCGGTGATGATCACCCAGACGATCGCGATCCCGATCGTCGGCGACAGCGCGTAGAACACGCCGCCGATGCCCATGCCGAGGTAGCCGATCATCAGCCAGTTGCCGATCGGCAAGCGGTCGCTGTAGCGGGCCATGAACAGCGCCCCGACGACGAACCCGATCGAGGTCAGGCCCTCCTGGAGGCCGTACTCGAACTCGGTCGCGCCGAGCGCCTGGATCGCCATCGGCAGCAGCAGCACGTTCCACAGCCCGAAGGCGAAGAAGGCCGGCGCGCAGAGCAGGAACAGCCGGCGCAGGATCGGGGTGTCGACGATCGTCCGGATGCCGGTCTTGAGGTTGTCGACCACGACCCCGACCGACGTGTCCTCCGCGACCTCCATCTTCGAACGGACCTTCAGGAAGAAGATGCACGCGGCCGAGAACAGGAACGTCAGGGCGTCGATCCAGAACGCCCACTCGATGCTGAACGCCGAGGCGAGCAGGCCGGCGCCGGCGAACCCGATGGCCGTCGAGCCGAACGAGGCGATCGACAGGAAGGCGTTCGCGGCGGCGAGCTCATCGTCCGAGGCGATCTCGGGGATCAGGCTCTCGTAGGCCGGGTCGAAGAACTGCTTGACGCCCGCGTTGACGAGGATGGCGACGAACAGCAGCGCCGTGTTGATCCCGAGCAGGAACGGGATGAGCCCGACCACGATCGCCTGGACGATGCAGGTCCAGATCATCACCGAGCGCCGGTCGTAGCGGTCGACGAACACGCCCGCGATGAGGCCGACGACGAGGCTGGGGACCGCCGTGGCCATCAGCGTCACGCCGACGAGGAACGCCGAGCCGGTCACGGAGTAGACGTAGATGCCGGCCGCGAGGTCGGTCAGCGACGAGCCGGCCGTCGACACCAGCTGCGCGACCCACATGAGCACGAAGTCGCGCTTCTTGAACACCGCCGTGGGCGAGATCCGGGTGCCTGCAGCTGCGGCGGCGGCGGTCAAGCGGTCTCCCTCGCGCTGGCCGATGTCCGTCGGTGACGGGCCGGCGGTCGACATCCGGTGGGCGGCGCGTCCCGGCGCCCGACGGCCGCGACGACGCGGCGCGTGGTGCGAGGACCGTGCGAAGTGTACGTGCCGCGCTCGCTACGATTTGTGTCCATGAGCGACCCGCCCGACGACCGACTGCTGCGTGCCCTCGAGGCGGTCGCAGTCCGCGCGGCGATCGCCTCGCGCCTCGAGCCCCCGGCCGGCGAGGCCGTGCTCCGGTCGGTCGCCGACGCGACGGTGACCCTGTTCGACGCGGAGGCGGCATCGATCGCGCTCCACGACGCCGATGCCGACCGGCTCGTGATCCGCGTCGCGGCGGGGACGGCCGGCGCGGGCGCCGTGGGCCTCTCGATGGGGACCAGCGAGGGCATCGTGGGATACGTGTTCACGACCGGCCAGCCGCTGGCGGTCAGCGACGTCGCCGCCGACCCGCGCTTCGACCGCTCGGCGGCCGTGGGCACCGGGTACGTCCCGAGGTCGATCCTCGCCGTGCCGCTGATCGACGACGGTGGCACGCTCGGGGTGCTCGAGGTGCTCGACCGGCGGGGCGAGGGCGGGTTCGGCCTGCGCGACATCGAGCTCGCGTCCGTGTTCGCGCGCCAGGCCACCGTGGCGATCCGGTCCAGCCGGGTCGACCGCGACGCGGGCGAGCTCCTGCGGTCGACGCTGGCGGCCCTCGGGGCGGACGACGCCGAGGCCGTCGAGGCGGCCGTGGCCGCGGCGGTCGCCAGGCTGGACGACGGCGACGAGGACGGCCTGTGGGCGCTCGCCGACGCCGTCGCCCGCGCTCGTGCCGCCGCGCCCGGCGAGGTCGCGCTGGTCGTCGAGATCCTCGACGCGCTCGCCCGCCGCGCCCCGCGCGCCACGCCGCGGACGTTCCGCCGGTGACGACGGACCTCCCGGCCTGGAGCGAGCCGTTCGCCGGCGATCACCGGGACGGTCTCGTCCGCCATGGGCCGTGGGGGCGCGCCGACCGCGACTGGGCGTTCGGCGACGGCAGCGGTCGCGGCGTGCGGGTCGCGATCGTGGACTCCGGGGTGGAGGGGACGCATCCGGCGGTCGGCGGGCGCCTGGTGCGGAGCGTGATCGTGGAGCGCGACGGCGAGGACTGGCGCGTCGCGGAGGTCGCGGCCGACGACCTCGTCGGGCACGGGACGGCGTGTGCCGGGATCGTCCACGCGCTCGCGCCGGCAGCCGAGCTGGTGTCCATCCGCGTGCTCGGCGGCGACAACCGCGGCAACGGCGGCGGGTTCGCGACCGGGCCTGGCCTGGGCGATCGAGGAATCGGGCGCCTCGATCGTCAACCTCTCGCTCTCCTCGCGCAGCGAGGCGTTCTTCGGCCCGCTCCACGAGCTCGCCGACGAGGCGTACTTCCGGAGCGTGCTGCTCGTGTCGGCCGCGAACAACGTCGCGGTCGCGAGCTACCCCTCGCTGTACGCGTCGGTGGTCTCGGTGGCGGCCCACGACGTCCCGAGCGCCGAGACGTGGTTCTACAACCCCGAGCCGCCGGTCGAGTTCGGCGCCCACGGCCTCGACGTCGACGTCGCCTGGCGTGGCGGCTCGCGGATGACGGTCACCGGCAACAGCTTCGCGGCGCCGCACATCGCCGGGCTGGCCGCGCGGATCCGGGCGGCTCATCCGGGCATCACGCCGTTCGAGATCAAGACGCTGCTCGCGGCGACCGCCGACAACGCGACCTAGCCCCGCGGCACGGCCGCGGACAGGGCAAGACGGCCGACCCCGTCGGGCCGGCCGTCTGCAATGAGGCCGTCGTCGTCAGGCGGGGGACCGCTGGTCAGCGATCCCCGTGCGGGTTCTCGTTGGGGCCTCGCCTCGAGAATTCGCCTTCGGTCGTCGGACCCATCCGGAACAGGTGGCCTTCCACGTCCTTGCCGTCTTCGGCGTCCGTGGGGATGGCGCGCACGCCCTCGCCGGGCTTCGGGGCGTCCGGGGTGGAGCCCCCGTGGTAGGAATGACCCTCGACGTCGTGATCGAGATCGGTTGGGGTGAGGTCGCCGCCGGTGCCGGGAAGGCCCCGGCCCACGACGCTTTCGCCCGGATCGCTCGGCTTGCTCACGTCGGCCTCCGTCCGTTCCTGATGCGACTTCGTGGTGGAACTCTACGCGGACGCTCGTTCGGCGTGGGACCGTCGAGTTCACACCCGGGGTGTCGCGCAGCCGACACCCGGCGGACGTCAGCCGATCTGCGACGCCCTCGAGCGCGAGCAGCCCGCGCTTCACGTCCAGCGCCGCCTCGCGCCCGCCCCACGCCGCGACGCCGTAGCCGCCGAGCGAGCCGTCGCCGGCGATGACCCGGTGGCACGGGACGAGCAGGCCCACCGGGTTCCGGCCGACCGACCCGCCGACCGCGCGCGCGGCCCCGGTCCGGCCGATCCGGCGGGCGACCTCGCCGTAGCTGGCCACCTCGCCCCGGGGGATCGACCGCACGCCCTCGGTGACCTGGCGGTCCCAGGCCGATCGATCCGCGAGGTCGAGCTCGAGGCTCTCGAGCGCGACGACCTCTCCCGCGAGGTACGCCTCGACGGCGTCGCGCGCCCGGACGGCGAGATCACGGGCGGGGCCGGCCGGCGCGTCCGCGAGCGGGACGACCGACCCGAGTCGTCGCCGGTCGAGGTCGGCCGAGAACGCCTCGGCGGACGAGAGCATCGCCAGCGCCACGACCCCGCGCGGCCCGGCGACGACACGGACCGGTCCCCACGGTCCGTCGGCGATCGCGAGCACGAGCGAGCGGGCGTCCGGGCGGTCCATCCGAAAAATGGTTGCACGCCTCGGCGGCATGCGGCAGACTCCGCGAACCATGTCGCGTCTGCTCGTCGGCTTCGATTCGAAGAAGAAGCTCTGGCGGCCCTGCCGGGAGGCTCGGGCCCAGGGGCTCTGACGGCGCGCGAGCGACGAACCACGGAGCCTCCGGGACCGGAGGCGCCGAGGGGCCGCGGACACCATCGGGTGCCGCGGCTTTCTGATTCTTCGGACCTCCGACCCGCGGCTCCTCCGCGGAGGACGTTCGAAGATGCAGCTGCTCATCTATGGACCGGGCCGGCTCGGCGGGGCGATCGCGGCCGCGGCGGCTGCCGCCGGCTGGCCCGCGCCCGTGCTGGTCGGCCGGCCGGATCCCGACGGGCGCCGCACGCCCGCCGTCCGCGCGGATGCCGTCGTCGACGCCTCGACGTCGGGCGCGGTCGCCGCGAACGTCGAGCAGGCGCTCGAGGCCGGGAACCGCGCCTTCGTGCTCGCGACCACCGGCTGGGACGCCGACGTCGGCCGGATCCGCGCCCGGCTCATCGACCACGGCGCCGCCGCCGTGGTCGCGCCGAACCTGTCGCTCGGCGCCGCGCTGTTCCTGCGCCTGGTCGAGACCGCCGCCGGCTGGTACGGCCGGGCGGGCTCGTTCGAGCCGTCGATCGTCGAGTGGCACCGGCGCGGCAAGGCCGACCGTCCGTCCGGCACCGCGCGCGTGCTGGCCCGCCGGATCGTCGCGGCCGACCCGCGATGGTCCGTGCCGGGCGGCGACGACGACGCGCGGCCGCCGCTGGAGGTCGTCGGGCATCCGCGCCGGCGCCGCGCCCGGGACGCACCTCGTGACCTTCGACGGGACGGGGGAGTCGATCGAGCTCCGCCTCGCCGCGCGCGACCGGTCCGCCTATGCCGACGGGGCGCTGGCGGCCGCACGCTGGCTGGCCGCCGAGCCACGCGCCCCCGGAATCCACCCCTTCGACGACGTCGTGGACGAGCTCCTCGTGGCCGCCGACGTCGCCGTCCCCGCCTGACCAGCCACCACCCGAAGGAGAGCAGACATGGACCGCCGTCCCCGAGCCGACACCGCCGCGATGCCCGCGCTGCGCGGCGCCTTCACCGCGCTCGTCACCCCGTTCACCGCCGCCGGAGCGGTCGATGAGGCGGCCTACCGCTCGCTGGCCGAGTGGCAGGTCCTGGCCGGCATCGACGGCCTGGTCCCGGTCGGGACCACCGGCGAGGCCCCGACCCTGTCCGCGGCCGAGCGGGACCGGCTGATCGAGATCGCCGTGGCGGCCGCCGCCGGCGCCCCGTCGCCCGCTCGCCCGGCCGTGGTGGCCGGGACCGGCACCAACGACACCCGCGCCTCGATCGAGGCGACCCGCCGCGCCGCCGCGCTGGGCGCCGACGCGGCGCTCGTCGTGGCCCCGTACTACAACCGGCCCGACCAGCGGATGCTCGAGGCCCACTTCCGGGCCATCGCCGACGAGGGCGGGCTGCCGCTGGTCGTGTACAACGTCCCGTCGCGAACCGGGAGCAACGTCGAAGGCCGAGACGTTCCTGCGGCTCGCCGAGCACCCGCGGGTGATCGCCGTGAAGGAGGCGAGCGGCAACCTCGAGCAGCTCGCGGTCATCTGCCGCGACCGGCCGGCGGACGTGGCCGTCCTCGCCGGCGACGACGCGGCGACGCTGGCCGTGCTCGCCATGGGCGGCGACGGCGTCGTGTCCGTCGCCGCGAACCAGGTCCCGGGCGAGCTCGTTTCGCTGTGTGCCGCCGCGCGAGCGGGCGACTGGGCCGAGGCGCGCCGGATCCACGAGCGCTGGCTGCCCCTGTTCCGGGCCAACTTCCAGGGCGCGCCCAACCCGGTGCCCGCCAAGGCCGCCCTGCTCGCGATGGGCCTCCTCGAGCGCGACGACCTGCGGGCGCCGCTGCTGCCCCTCGCCGACGGCCCGCGGGCCCGGCTGGTCGAGCTGCTGCGGACGCTCGGCCTCGTCGACGGCGGCGGCCGGCAGGCCGTCCGCGATTCCGGGCGGGCAGGACGCGGCGCCGGCCGTCGCGCCGCCGGGCGCCGGACCGCCGCCGCGGCGTCGCTGGTCGTCGCCGGGAGCGGGCATGACCGCGCCCGCCGCGACGGCACCCGACCCGGCCCTCACGGCCGCCGGCCTCGTGGCGACCATCCTCGACGACCTCGACGCCGGCACCCGCCGTGCCGCCGCGCCCGATCCGGCGGCGCCCGGCGGCTGGCGGACCGACCCGGAGGTCAAGGCCGCCATCCTCGCCCGGTTTCGCGACCGGACGACGACGACGTGGGACCTCGGCGGGGCGCTCGCGTTCCGCGACCGGGCGGGCCTGCCCCTCAAGCGGCTGGTCGACGGACCGGAGGCGACCGCCGCCCTCGAGGCCGGGCGGCCGTGGCGGATCGTGCCCGGCGGGACCAGCGTGCGGGCGGGCGTGTACCTCGGGCCGGGCGTCGTGCTCCTGCCGCCGTCGTTCGTGAACGTCGGCGCGTGGATCGGCGAGGACACGATGGTGGATTCGCACGTGCTCGTCGGGTCGTGCGCCCAGGTCGGCGCGCGCGTCCACCTCTCGGCGGGGGTGACGATCGGCGGCGTGCTGGAGCCGGCCGCGGCCCGGCCGGTGATCGTCGAGGACGGGGCGTTCGTCGGCGCCGGCAGCTCGCTCCTCGACGGCGTCCTCGTCGGGCGCGACGCGGTGATCGGGGCCGGGGTCGTGCTGACGGGCACCTCGCGCCTCTACGACCTCGTCCGCGGCCGCGTGCTGGCAGGGACCGCCGAGACGCCGCTCGCGGTGCCGGCGGGTGCCGTGGTCGTCCCGGGCAGCCGGGCGGTCGACGGCCCGTTCGCCGCAGCGCACGGCCTGTCCGTCGCGGTGGCGCTGCTGGTCAAGGACCGCGACGCCGGCACCGACGCCCGGGTCGCCCTCGAGGAGGCCCTGCGATGAGCCTCGTCCGCGCCCCGGGACCCGCGCCGGCCCGGCCGGCCGAGCCCGTCGCTCGCCGAGGGAGGCCGCCCGCGCGCAACGAGATCCTGCGCGCGGGACGGCTCGGCGGCCTGGACCCGGCGGCCCTCGCGGCGCGCCACGGCACCCCGTTCTTCGCCTACGACCTCGACGTCGTGGGCCGCCAGGTCGCGGCGCTCCGGCGCGCGCTGCCGGGGGTCGTCGAGCTCGCCTACGCGATGAAGGCCAACCCCAGCCTCGCCGTCGTGGGCCATCTCGCTCGGCTCGGCCTCGGCGCGGACGTCGCCTCGGGCGGGGAGCTGCGCCACGCCCTCCGGGCGGGCATCGCGGCGGACGAGGATCGTGGTCACCGGCCCCGGCAAGCGGGACGACGAGCTGGTCGCGGCCGTCGAGGCCGGCGTGCGTGCCGTGACCGTCGAGTCCGTCGGCGAGCTCCGGCGGCTGGCGTCGATCGCGGAGGGCCTCGGCCGGACCCAGCCGGTCCTGCTCCGGGCGGCGGTCTCGGAGCGCGCCCGCCTCGAGCGGGTCCGGCTCGTCGGTGACGACGGGGCGGGGAAGTTCGGGATGGATCCGTCGGACCTGCGGACCGCGGCGGCCGAGGCGGTCGCCTCGCCCTGGCTCGAGCCCATCGGCGTCCACGCGTTCGGGGCCTCCAACGTCCTCGACGCCGCGGCGATCGCGACGCACGCGGAGGCGACCGTCGAGGCCGCGCGCCGGCTCGCGACCGCGGCCGGCTTCCGGCTCGCGCTCGTCGACGCGGGCGGCGGGCTCGGGATCCCGTACGAGGCGCACGAGGCGCCGCTCGACCTCGAGATCCTCGGCGCGAGGCTGGCCGCGCTGGCCGCCGGCCTCGCGGCCGATCCGGCCACGCGCTCGACCCGCGTCCTGCTCGAGCCCGGGCGGTTCCTGGTCGGCCCGGCCGGCGCCTACGTCGCGAGGGTCGTCGACCGCAAGGCCGTCGGCGGCCAGCACGTGGTGATCCTCGACGGCGGCATCCACCACGTGCTGCGTCCCGCGCTGGTCGGGCAGGAGCACCGCGTGCGGACGCTCACGGGGGTCGGCGGCCACGCCCGCGGCGGCGAACGCCCAGCGGTTCCCCGTGACCGTGGCCGGGCCGCTGTGCTCCGGGCTCGACGTGTTCGCCCAGTCGGCCGTCATGGCCGTGCCCGACGTCGGCGACCTCGTGGCCGTGCTCGACGTCGGGGCGTACGGCGCCACGGAGTCGATGCCGTTCTTCCTGTCGCACGCGTTGCCGCCCGAGATCGCGATCCGCGGCGGCCAGGCCTGGGTCGCGCGCCCGCGCATCGAGCCCGAGGCCTGGCTCGGCTGGCAGCTCGAGGAACCGGCGGAGGCGGTCGGACCCGCCTGATATACTCCCGGGGAGTATGTCGAGCCCCGCATCTACGGTCCTGCCCGAGCGCCTGCCGATCGAGATCGTGCTGCCCATCGAGGGCATGACGTGCGCCTCGTGCGTCAACCGGATCGAGCGGTTCCTCACCCGGACCCCGGGCGTCGAGCACGCCGCGGTCAACCTCGCGACCGAGCGCGCCACCGTCAGCGTCGACCCCGCGGTCGCGGGACGCGACGAGCTCGTCCGGGCGGTGGAGGCGGCGGGCTACGAGGTCCGCCCGGATCGACCGGCTGCCGGCGCGGCCGGGGGCGGCGCGAGCACCATCGCGGCCGAGCTCACCGCCGACGACGTCGAGCGCGAGCGGGCCCAGCGCACCACGCTCGTCCAGGCCGTCGCCGCGATCGCGGTCGCGCTCGGGATCATGCTGGTCATGTTCCTGCCCCAGACCGCCGTCGGCCTCGAGGCGCTGAACCGGCTGGTGCTGTGGCCGGCGACGCTCATCCAGTTCTGGGCCGGCGGCCGCTTCTACCGCGCGGCGTGGCGCGCGGGCCGCCACGGCAGCGCGACGATGGACACGCTGGTCGCCGTGGGGACGACGGCGGCGTGGGGCTACTCGATGGTCGTCACGCTGTGGCCCGAGGTCGTCGTCTCGGCGGGCATCGAGCCCGTCTCCTACTTCGACAGCTCCGCGATCATCATCGGCCTGGTCCTGCTGGGACGATGGCTCGAGGGACGGGCGAAGGGGCGGACGACCGGCGCGATCCGGCATCTCGTGGCGCTGCAGGCGACCACGGCCCGGCGGATCCGCGACGGCGAGGAGGCCGACGTCGAGCTGTCGGACGTCGTGCCCGGCGACCTGCTCCGGGTGCGCCCCGGCGACAAGGTGCCGGTCGACGGGGTCGTCGTCGAGGGGACCTCGGCGGTCGACGAGTCGATGCTCACCGGCGAGCCGATCCCCGTCACCAAGACGTCCGGCGACGAGGTCATCGGGGCCACCATCAACACCACCGGCGCGTTCGTCATGCGCGCCACCCGCGTCGGGCGGGACACCGCGCTCGCCCGCATCGTCGAGCTGGTCGAACGCGCGCAGGGTTCCAAGGCGCCGATCCAGCGGCTCGCCGACCGGGTCAGCGAGGTGTTCGTCCCGCTCGTGCTCGTGGTCGCGTCGCTGACGTTCGTCGCCTGGATGCTGGTCGGCCCCGAGCCGCGCTTCACGCTCGCGCTGACCGCGTTCATCGGCGTCGTGATCATCGCCTGCCCGTGCGCGATGGGCCTGGCCACCCCGACCGCGATCATGGTCGGGACGGGGAAGGGCGCCGAGGCCGGGATCCTGGTCCGCGGCGGCGAGGCGCTCGAGACCGCGGGGCGCGTCGACACGGTCGTGCTCGACAAGACCGGCACGCTGACCCTCGGCCGCCCGGAGGTCTCGGCCGTCGTGCCCGCGCCGGGCTTCACGCCGTCCGGGCTGCTCGACCTGGCGGCCTCGCTCGAGACGGCCTCCGAACATCCGCTGGGCGAGGCCATCGTCCGGCGTGGCCGCGAGACCGAGCTCGGGTTCGCGACGGTCGACGGCTTCGAGGCGATCGTGGGCCGCGGCGTGGCCGGGACGGTCGCCGGGCACCCGGTGCTCGGCGGGGAGCCGGCGCCTGATGACGGAGCGCGACGTCGATCTCGCGGCGCTCCTCGAGCCGGCCCGCACGGCCGGAGCGGATGGCGCGACGGTCGTGTTCGTCGCGGTCGACGGGGTCGCCGCCGGGCTGATCGCGATCTCGGACCCGGTCCGGCCGGGCTCGGCGGAGGCGGTCCGCGAGCTCCGGGCCGCGGGCGCCGACGTGTGGCTGCTCACGGGCGACGCCCGGGCCACCGCCGAGGCCGTGGCGCGCGAGGTCGGCATCCCGCCCGAGCGCGTCCTCGCGGAGGTCCTGCCGGCCGACAAGGACGCGACCGTCCAGCGGCTGCGGGCGGAGGGCCGCACGGTGGCCATGGTGGGCGACGGCATCAACGACGCCCCGGCCCTCGCGCGCGCCGACCTGGGCGTGGCGATCGGGACCGGGGCGGACGTGGCGATCGAGGCGTCCGACGTGACGCTGATCGGCGGCGACCCGCGCCTGGTGGCCTCGGCGATGGCGCTCTCGCGGGCGACGATCCGCGTCATCCGCCAGAACCTGTTCTGGGCGTTCGCCTACAACGTGCTGCTGATCCCGGTCGCGATGGGCGTCCTGTACCCGGCGTTCGGGATCACGCTCAACCCGGCGTTCGCCGCGGGCGCGATGGCGCTGTCGTCGGTCAGCGTCGTGGCGAACTCGCTGCGGCTTGCGCGGCGTCGACGTCCGGCCCGGTCGCGCCCACTAGACTCGGGACCGTGACCGACGCCCCGCTCGAGGCGCCCACGCCGCCGGCCCGCGGCCGGATCGAGGTGCCGTCCGACCCGCGCGACCTGCCCGGCGAGTTCGGCCATCGCCTGGAGGTCTTCGTGCGCTTCGGCGACACGGACGCGATGGGCCACGCCAACAACGCCCGCTTCCTGACCTTCTGCGAGTCGGCCCGGATCGACTACTGGGAGACCGTGACCGGCGAGCCGTTCGGGCTCGCGACCCACGGCGAGTCCGAGTCGATGATCCTGGCCGAGATCACCGTCACCTTCCGCTCGCCGGCGTTCTTCGGGGAGATCCTGACCGTCGAGTCGCGGCTGGGGCGGATCGGCCGGACCAGCTTCACCCTCGAGCACCGGATCACGGCCTCCACGTCGGCCCGCGGCGAGGCCCGGCTGGTCGCCACCGCCGAGGCGGTCCAGGTGCTGTACGACTACGCGACGAGCCGTCCGCGGCCGGTCCCCGACGACATCGTCGCCCGCCTCGAGGCGTTCGAGGGGCGCCCGCTCCGTGGCTGATCGGCCCGTGACGAGGCCGGCGACTAGGCCTCGAACCGGCGGAAGATCGCGACGGCGTTCTGGCCGCCGAAACCGAACCCGTTGACGGCGACCGTGTCGACCTTCCGCTCGCGGGCGACCAGCGGCACGTAGTCGAGGTCGCACTCGGGGTCGGGCGTGTGGAGGTTGGCGGTGGGCGAGATGACGTTGTCGCGGATCCCGCCCAGGGCCGCCAGCGCGGACGCGATCCCGGCCGCCCCGACGAGGTGACCGATCATCGACTTGGGCGAGCTGATCGCGCGGCTGGCCGCGGCGGACCCGTAGGCGGCCTTGATGGCGCGGGTCTCGGTCGCGTCGTTGAGCGACGTCGAGGTCCCGTGGGCCACGATCCAGTCGACCTCGTCCGGGGCCACGCCCGCGTTGCGCAGCGCGTTGGTCATGGCCCGCGCCTGGCCGCGCCCGGTCGGGTCCGGCGCCGAGATGTGGAAGGCGTCGGCCGTGAGCGCGCCGCCGATGACCTCGGCGATCGGCGTCGCGCCGCGCGCCAGCGCGTGCTCGGCCGACTCGACCACGACCACGCCCGCCCCCTCGCCCAGGACGAAGCCGTCGCGGGTCGCGTCGAACGGGCGCGAGGCGGTCTCCGGGCGAGTCGTTGCGCTTGGACAGGGCGCCCATGTTGGCGAGGGCGGCCACGCCCATCGACCACACCGGGGCCTCGGACCCGCCGGCCAGCACGACGTCGCACTCGCCGGTCGCGATCAGCCGCAGCGCGTCGTGGAACGCGATCACCGAGGTCGCGCAGGCGGCGACCTGCGTCATGACGGGGCCCGTCAGGTGGTAGTCCATCGAGAGCATGCAGCCGGCCATCGACCCCGACAGGGCGGGGATGGCGAACGGGGACACGAAGCGCGGGCCCTTCTGGTCGTGGACGTGGGTCCCGTCGATGATCTCCTCGATCCCGCCGCCGCCCGTGTTCACGACCACGCCCACCCGATCGCGCTGCTCGGGCGACATGGCCTCGAAGTCGATCCCCGACGCCGCGACCGCCTCCTTGCCCGCGCCCATCGCGAGGTGGATGAAGCGGCTCATGCGGCGCACCATCTTGGCGTCCATGACCGTGGTCGGGTCGTAGTCGAGCACCTCGGCCGCGATCTGGACCTCGAACCCGGTCGGGTCGAACGACTGGATCCGGCGCGTGCCGGTCACGCCGTTGCGCAGGTTCGCCCAATAGGTCTCGAAGTCGTTTCCGATCGGCATCACGGCGCCGAGACCGGTCACGACGGCGCGTCGCGCGGGATCAGCCGAGGGCACGGCACTCCTTCCTGGAGCGGTTCGGTGGGGGCGAGGTCGGCCCGGACCTCGAGATGGCCCGGATTGTATCGAGGCTCAGGCGCCGTCCCAGCGCTTGAAGATGATCGCGCCGTTGTGGCCGCCCAGCCCGATGTTGTTGGACAGGGCATGGCGGATCGGCATCGGCGTGGCGTCGGCACACACCCAGACGTCGGCGTCGGGGTCGAACTCCGAGTAGTTGATCGTCGGCGGGGCCACCTGCTCGGCGACCGTCATCACGGTGGCGAACGCCTCGAACGCCCCCGCGGCGCCCATCATGTGACCGGTCATCGACTTGGTGCCGCTGATCAGCAGCGACTGTCGGTCGCGCGCGGCGCGGTCGCCGAACACCGTCCAGATCGCCTCGGCCTCGCGCTTGTCGCCCATCGGGGTCGACGTCCCGTGCGGATTGATCACGTCGACCTCGTCGGCCGCCACGCCCCGTCGCTCGAGCGCCCACTTCATCGCCCGCGCCGAGCCGATCCCGCGCTCGATCGGCTGGATCATGTCCCAGCCATCGGCGGACGAGCCGTAGCCCACGACCTCGGCGTAGATGTGCGCCCCACGGGCCTTCGCGAGCTCGAGGTCCTCGAGGATCAGCCCCCCGGCTCCCTCGCCCAGCACGAAGCCGTCGCGCGTCTTGTCGAACGGGCGGCTGACGTCGGTCATCGGCCGGCCCTCGCGCGGCGCGCCGAGCCCGCGCATGTTGCCGAAGCCCGCGTGGGCGACCTCGAGCAGCGGCATCTCCGACGAGCCGGCGATCACGGTGTGCACGTCGCCCCGCCGGATGAGCTCGGCCCCCTCGCCGACGCAGTTCGTCCCGGTGGAGCACGCGGTCACGACGCAGATGTTGTGGCCCACGGCGCCCGTCTCGATCGCGATCATCCCCGAGGTCGAGTCGACGAGGCCGTTGGCGATGAACGTCGGCGCGACGCGATTCGGGCCCTTCTCCGTCAGCACCTGCCAGTTCTCGAGCATCAGCGTCTGGCCGCCCGCGCCCGAGCCGAACACGACGCCCACGTCCTCGCGGTTGTCGTCCGTGATCTCGAGGCCCGCGTCCGCGACCGCCTGCTTGGCCGCCGCCACGCCGTACCACATCGCGGCCTCACTGCGCCGGATGGCCTTGGGATCCATCCACTGCGCCGGGTCGAAGTCGCGGACCTCGCCGCCCCAGTGGTGCGAATAGGCGGTGGTGTCGAACTTGGTGATCTCGCCCAGGCCCGACCGGCCGTTGATGAGGTTGTCCCAGGCGGTGGCCTTGTCGTTGCCGACCGGGCTGATGACGCCGAGGCCGGTGACGACGACGCGGCGCGAGAAATCGGGTTGACGCAACTTGGTCCTCTCGTGGGGGGATGTCGCCGCCGCTAGACGGCGGTCTCGATGGCAGCCTCGACGGCCGCGCTGTCGGCGAACGGGATGGCGAGGCGGTCGGGTGCGGCGGGATCGTCGAGCGCCAGCGCGAGGGCGTCGGGGGTGATCCGCTTGATCAGCCCCGTGAGCACGCGCCCTGGTCCGACCTCGATGAACGTCGTGACGCCGGCCGCGCGCATGGCCTCGACGGCTCCCACCCAGTCGACACCGGTGGTCAGGTGCTCGACGAGCTCGGCACGGCAGTCCTCGGCGCTGGTGATCGGGCGCGCGTCGGCGTTGGCGAGCAGCGGCGGCCGCGGGTCGGCGAACGTGACGCCCGCGAGCGTCGAGCGCATCCCGGTGGCGGCCTCGGCCATCAGCGGCGAGTGGGCAGCCACGGAGACCGGCAGCTCGATCGCGCGCTTGGCGCCGAGCGCCTTGGCGATCTCCAGCGAGGCCTCGATCGCGAGCCGCTCCCCGGAGACCACGACCTGGCCCGGCGAGTTCCGGTTCGCGACGCCGAAGACGCCGTGCGCGGACGCCTGCGTGACGAGGTCCGGGAGACGGGCGTCGTCGAGCCCGATGATCGCCGCCATGCGCCCCTCGCGGCCCGCCCCGGAGCCCTGCATCAGCTCGCCGCGGCGCCGGACGAGCCGGACCGCGTCGCCGAGGTCGAGCGCCCCGGCGGCGACGAGGGCGGAGTACTGGCCCATCGAGTGCCCGGCGGCGAACGCGGGCTGCGGGAACGTCGACGCCGAGCTCGGCCCAGCGCGAGCGCACGGCCTCGAGGTAGGCGATGGACGCCGCCAGCAGCGCCGGCTGGGCGTTCTCGGTGCGGTTGAGGTCGTCCTCCGGCCCGTCCCACGCGAATCGCGAGATCGGCTCGCCCAGCGCGTCGTCGGCGGCGGCGAACACCGCGGCCGCGGCTGGGGAGGTCTCGGCGAGGGCGCGTCCCATCCCGACGGACTGGCTGCCCTGACCGGGGAACACGAAGGCGATCTGACTCATCTCGCCCAAGCGTACGTTCCGGCGCCCTCGACGGCGAACAGGTCCGTGCACGCTTGCAGGAATCGCCGGTCCGTTCTACGCTCGGTCGGGAGAGGATTCCGCCGTGTCAGACACCGAACTGCCGATCGCCGTCGCCCGGTCGCCCACGCCGCGCCGGCCCCGCAAGTCCGACCCCGCAGCGGGCCCCGATCTTCCGGAGGCCCTGCTCCGCGCCCACCGCCGAGGGGTCCCGAGCCGGGTCATCGCGCGCACCTTCGAGGCCGACCTGTCCGCGCCGGTGGTCGCGGCGGGCACGCGTCCCCAGAACGTCCGCCAGATCTCGGAGCGGGTCGCGATGGGCCGCGCCCTGTGGCGCGAGCTGGTGGTCGGGTTCGCGCACCAGCTGGGCGAGCTCAACCTGGGCTTCACCCAGCTCGCCGCGCTGTACGTTCTCGCCGAGGGCTCGACGACGACCGTGGCCGACCTCGCCGACGCCATCGGCCGCTCCCCGTCGGCGACGTCACGCCTCGTCGACGGCCTCGTCAAGCGCCGGCTCGTCGAGCGCCGCCGGGAGCACGACGACGGGCGACTGCGCACGGTCTGGCTCACCCAGCGCGGCCAGGCCGTGCTGCGCATGGTCGACCGCGCCCGTGCTGAGCAGTTCCTGTCCGCCGTCCGGCCGCTGCCCCGCAGCGAGCGGGCGCTGGTGGCGATGGGCGTCGCCGCGCTGGCCACCCACGCGATCAGCCGGCGCGGCCGGCTGGTCCGCGGCGGGACCTGATCGAATGGACCACGGAGGACCTCATGGATCAACACCGGTTCGTTGAGTCGCAGTACCGCATCCAGCACCGCCACGAGGAGGGCAGCTGGGGCGACATGGTCGAGCAGCAAGAACACCGCGATCCCGCGGCGCACGACTCGGAGCGCTCCTGGAACCTGCGCCGGATCTTCCGGTGCACCACCTGCCCTGAGGCGATGACGCTCGTCCCGGGCGCCGAGGGCGACGCCGTCCCCGAGCCGCGCTGAGCCGGTCAGGCGGTCGTCGGCAGGCGCGCCACGATCGTTGTCCCGGCGCCGGGCGTGCTGGTCACGGTCAGCTCACCGCCGAGCGCCGCCAGCCGGTCGGCCAAGCCGCGTAGCCCGGTCCCCGCCGCGGAGTCGGCGCCGCCCCGGCCGTCGTCGGATACGCGAACCTCGAGCTGCCCGTCCTCGGCGTGCATCGAGACACGGGCTGTTGTCGCATCCGCATAGCGGGCGATGTTGGTGAGGCCCTCGGCAACGACGAAGTAGGCCGTCGCCTCGACCTCCGGGGCGAACCGCTCGGGCGTCGCGTCGATCTGGACGGGGAACGAGGTCCGCTCGGCGAGGGCTTCGATGGCCGCTCCGACGCCGGCCTCGCGCAGGATCGGCGGGCGGATGCCGCGCGCGAGGTCGCGGACGTCGGAGATCGCCGCCAGGAGCTCCGTCCGTGCCATCTCGATCAGCGCGTCCTGGCTGGCGGACCGGCCGCGCTCCTGGTCGAGGCGAAGGGCGAGGGCGACCAGTCGCTGCTGGGCGCCGTCGTGGAGGTCGCGCTCGATACGGACGCGCTCCGCGTCAGCAGCCTCCACGATCCGCAGCCGCGACGCCCGGACCTCCTCGAGCTGGGCACGAACCTGGGCGGCCAGGCGCTCGTTGGCGAGCGCGAGCCTCGCGACCGACCCGACCGCATCGACGCGACCGGGGTCCTCCCGCTCGATCGCCGGATCGTAGTCGAGCACGGCGAGCAGCTCGCCGTTGCGCTCCAGACGCCGGGAGGCCCGCCGGGCGGACACGGGCAGCGCGTGCACGGACCGGCCATCGGCGCGGACCAGCCCGTCGCCCGACGGCGCAGGGAACGCCAGGACGAGCGACGCGTCCCCGAGGGCGCGGGCAAGTGCCGCCTCGAGCCCGCCCAGCGGGACGCCGCGCTCGAGCTCCACGGCGAGGTCGGCCACGCCGGCCCTCGCCAGCCGGGCGCGCACGAGCCCCAACAGGTAGGCGACGGGGAACAGCAACCCGACGACCGCGAGGGCCGGGGACTGCAGCGCCTCCCGCAGCGCGCCCCACTCGGATGGGTTGGCACCGGCCAGCTGCCATCCGACGAGCAACGCCAGCTGGACCGGAGCGGCCAGGGCCATCGGCAGCAGGGCTCGCCGCTCGACGGGGCCGGCTCGTCGCCAGTGCCGGGTCAACCCGACGACGACGCCGGCGAACAGCGCCGCCGCCAGCAACACCAGGGCGAACGGACCGAACAGCCAAGCGAGGGTCGAATCGGGCGCCAGCACGAACGGGTTGCGCGGCGAGAAGCCGATCCGCGTCGTCGGCGGCTGCCAGACGAGCAACCAGGCGACGCGCGTGACCGCGAACCAGGCGTAGGCGGCGAGGACGAATCGGCGGTCGAGCCGATCCTCGAGGTGGCCGCTCGGGAAGGCCAGCACCAGGTGCACGAACACCACGCCGCCCAAGCCGACGATCAGGTTGCTGATCGTCCAGGTCAGCGAGGTGGGGAACACCCACAGGACGCCCGCGGTCGCGACCACCCGGTACGCGAGCAGCAGCTTCCAGAGGGGACTCGCCGGATCGCGCTGATAGGCGATGACCATCGAGGCGACCCACAGCAGGTCGATCGCGAGCGTCCAGGCCTGGGTGACGGGCGACCACCACGCACCGAGCCCGTAGGGCCACAGGAGCGGGCCGAACTGCTGGATCGCGGCCAGGGCGAGCCCGGCGAGCCCGAGCAGCGCGGCCCGCTCCGTGCGGCCGCGGCGGTCAGCTGCCGTCATCGACGGGCAACGCGGCGCCCGGGCCTGGACGCCCCGTCGCCGCGGGGCGGACCGTCGCCGCCCGGCGCGTCGGCACCCATCGATGCGATCCACCCGATGACCCAGCCCGTCACGCCCGCCGCGAGGGCGACCCCGAGCCACAGCGTCGGCGACCAGGCGAGCCCGGCAGAGACGATCGCCGTGAGGCCGGCCGCGACGACGAGCCCGGCAGACGCTGCCGCGGCCGCGACGGATGCCCGATGGCGAGCGGCCAGGCGCAGACACAGATCGGCCGTGAGCCCCGCGGCGACGGCAGCCGGGATGAAGCGCCAGCCGTCGCCCTGGATCGCGATCAGGGCCGTCCCGGCGCCGAGCGCCAGGGCGAACGCCCCGAACGGCGGGCGGGTCCGGGTCAACAGGACGATGACCAGCGACAGCGCGGCGACCGCGATCAGCATCGCCGCCACCCCGAGGTCCTCGCGGGCGATCGGCTGCGCCTCCGCGACCGGCATCGCCGTGCGCGTGAAGGCGAGCCGGCCGTCGACGCCCCACGAGCCATCCCATGCGGAGTCGGTGGTCTCGGGACTCCGGCCGAGCGGGCGGGGATCGCTGCCGTCGGCGGCGATGTCCCAGACCTGCGACCCGCCGGTGCGCCACGACGTGATCGCGATCCGCGATCCGTCGGGGGACCAGGTGGGCCACAGGTTGCCGCTGGTGTCGTCGGTGAGCTGGCGCGGCTCGGCACCGTCCGGCGTCGTGGCCCAGATCTGGGCGCTGCCCGACCGGTCGGAGGTGAAGGCGATGGTGCGCCCGTCCGGCGACCAGGAAGCCGCCCAGTCCTCGCCGGGGGCGACCGTGACGCGAACCGGGTTCGCTCCGTTGGCGTCGATGACATAGATCTCGGTGTTGCCGTCGCGCGTGGTGTCGAACGCCAGGCGCCGGCCGTCGGGCGACCACGTGGCCGACCGGTCGTCGCCAGCCTCGCTCGTCAGGCGCACACGGTCGCCCGACCCGTCGGCGCGTGTCAGCCACAGGTCCGCCTCCGGTCGTGCCGCCTCGCCGGTGGCCGCGAAGTCCGGCCCTTGTGGACCCTGTCCCGGTACCGGGCCGAGGGGCCCGGACTCGATCCACGGACCGCCCGTCGCCTCGTCCGTATAGGCGATCCACGTCCCGTCGGGCGACCAGCGGGGGAACCACTGCCAGCCGGGGTCGCCGACGAGCACGTGCGCGTTGTCGCCGTCGGCGTCCGCCACCCAGATGTCGGCCTCCTGGGTCGGCGAGCCGCGTTCGAGCCCGGTGAAGCGCACGAAGGCGATGCGGGACCCGTCCGGTGACCACACCGGGTTGGCGAGCGCCGCGTCAGCCCCGGCCTCGATCAGGCGGGTCTGCCGACGCCCGTCGGCGTCCATCACCCAGACCTCTGACTGCGGCTCGGGCAGCGACCATCGCTCGATCCAGGGCTCCGCCGCCGGATGGAACCCGCCCGGGGAGGCGAGCGCCGCGAGGACGATGCCCGACGACACGGCCGCGGGCCAACGGAGCGCCGGGTCGCCCAGGACGACGGCGGCCCGCAGCGCCGCGCCACCGACGAGGATCAGCCCGATGACCAGCAGGATCCGGCTCGGGGCGAAGCCCCCCTCGATCCCCAGGCCCACGCCCACGCCCTCGCGCCACGCCACGTCGGCGATGACATATGCGGTGAGCACGCAGGCGCCGGCGCCCAACGCGCCGAACCCCGCTGGGTACGCCGAGGTCCAGGAACGGCCGTCGCGGCGCGCGCGGATGACCCGGACGACGGTGAGCAGGCCGATGGCGCCGAGGGCCGCATAGGCAACGGCGTGATAGGGCGAGATACCGACGTCGGTGGCCTCGCCGAGGTTGAGCGCGCGGACGACGAGGAATGTCCCGCCGACGATCCAGACGCCGAACCCGACGGCGATCCAGCCCCAGCGACGCGCGGACCACGCGACGTCGGCGCGCCGGACCACATCCCCCGGTCGCTTGTCCTCGACCGCTGCGGCCGGTCCGCCGCCGTCGATCCGATCCTCAATCACCGCACGGCACCTCCGCCTCCGGGCACGCGGTCTGGGGCATCGTACGCTCGCCTCATCCGATCGAAGCCGACGGCGCCGGCGGCGGGGATTCCGGGGCCGGGGAGCCCGGGGCCGGGGAGCCGGCGTTCGTCCCCACCCAGCTTCCGGCGCTCGGGCCAACCGCGGTCACGATCACCGCGGCGAACAGCAGGACCTCGATCGCTGCAACCAGCAGCGTGGTCACGAGGACGTCGATCCGTCGAACGCGCATTTGGATCACCTCCACTCATCGCCTGGAGACACGTTCGGCGAAGCGGGCACGCGGGTCGACCGTGGCTGCCCGCGAGCGCCGGCAACGGGATTCGAGGGTCAGCACCTGTACCGAGCCGCACGCAGGCGTCACCATGCAGCCGTGTCGAGCCACGAGCCGGAACCGTTCGTCGATCCCGCGGCGCCTCCGCGCGCAGCGCTGCGCGTCGCACTAGCCGACGACGCCGATCTCCTGCGGGAGGCGCTGGCCTCGGCCCTGACCGCTGCCGGCTTCGACGTGGTCGGACAGGCGCCCGACGCCGATCGGCTGCTGGCGCTCGTCGAGGACCGGCGCCCGGACGTCGTCGTCCTCGACGTGCGGATGCCACCCACGCACACCACCGAGGGCCTGGAGGCGGCGCGGACGATCCGGACTCGCTGGCCCCGGACCGCGATCCTCGTGCTGTCCCAGTACGTCGAGACGCGCCACGCGATCGACCTCCTGCGCGACGACCCGTCGGGGATCGGCTACCTCCTCAAGGACCGCGTCACCCGCGTCGACGACCTGGCCGCGGCCGTCCGCCGGGTCGGTGCCGGCGGCTCCGTCATCGATCCGGAGGTCGTCGGCCGTCTGCTCGGCCGTCCGCGCGGTCGGTCGGCGCTCGACGAGCTGACTCCGCGGGAACGCGAGATCCTGGCGCTCATGGCCGAGGGCCGCTCGAATCCTGCGATCGCCGAGCGCCTGGGCCTCGAGGTCAAGACCGTGGAGGGACACGTCCGAGCGATCTTCTCGAAGCTCGGGCTCGAGCCGGCCGCCGAGGATCATCGACGCGTGCTGGCCGTCCTCGCCTGGCTGCGGGAGTCGGGCGACGCGGGCACCGTGACCTAGGCCCGGTCCGGACCTCCGCAGAACCCGGCGACCACGTCGTACAGGACCGGCAGGCCCCACCGAAGGGCGTCCAGGCCGACCCGCTCGTCGACGGTGTGGAACCGGTCGAGGAATCGCTCGCCGGGCGCCAGGCCGAGGGGCGAGAACCCGTACGCCGGGACGCCGATTCGAGCGAGATGCTTGGCGTCGGTCGCGAACGGGGCCATCACTGGCACGGGGATGCCGTCGGGGTCGTGGGTGCGGATCGCGGCCGCCATCGCCTCGTACAGGGCACCCTCGGCCGGCGCCTCGACAGGGACCGCGCGGATGATGCTCTCGACCTCGCAGTACGGCATCAGGTCGCCGATGCGCGCGATGAGCTCCTCGCGCACGTCGCCCTCGGTCGTCCCGGGCAGGGTCCGGCAGTCGACCTGGATCTCGGCCTCGCCCGGGATCACGTTGTACTTGATGCCCGCGTGCATGATCGTGGGGCTGAAGGTGTCGCGCAGCAGCGCGTCGAGCATGAGGGCGTAGGCAGGGTCGCAGGCGGCGCGCAGCGCGGCCGCCGACCGGCGCGGGTCGTCGTCGACGATCGCGGCCATCAGCGCGGCCTGGTCCGGTGGGAGGGCCGCGGCGACGTCCGCGAGCAGCCGGCGCACGACCGGGGTCGGCCGGGCCTCGCTCGGGACCGCGATGCGGGTCACGACGTGGGCGGCCCGGACCAGCGCGTTGTCGTCGCGTGGCATCGAGCCGTGGCTCCACCGGCCGCGGACGAGGATGCGGTAGGTCTCGTAGCCCTTCTCCGCGACCATGATCGCGTAGAAGCGCCGCCCGCCGACCTCGATGGGCATGCCGCCCGCCTCGTTGAGCGCGCCCGCCGCGCGGATCGTCTCCGGCCGGTTGTCGACGAGCCACCCGGCGCCGTTCCAGCCGCCCGCCTCCTCGTCCGCGGTGCACGCGAACAGCACGTCGCGGCGCAGGCCGGGCACGACGTCGACGGCCGGGTCCAGGCCGGCGTCGCGGGCGCGCGCCGCCAGCAGCCGGAGCACGCCGACCTCGAGCGCCACCATCGCCTTCATGTCGACCGCCCCGCGCCCCCAGACGTAGCCGTCGTGGATTCCGCCCTCGAACGGCGGGTGCGTCCAGTCGTCGGGCAGCGCGGGAACGACGTCCAGGTGCGACAGGAGCAGCAGCGGCTCGCCGCCGGTGCCGTCGCCCCGGAGGCGGGCGACCACGCTGCCGCGACCGGGGGTTGGCTCCACGACCTCCGGGGCGAGGCCGGCCTCGCGCAGCGTCGCCGCGATCAGGCGCGCGGCGTCGAGCTCGGGGCCGGGCGGGTCGGGCGGGTTGATCGACGGGATGCGGATCAGCGCCTGCAGGAAGCCGACGAGCTCGTCGTGCGCCCGCGCCCAGGCCGCCTCGTCGATGGCGCCCGACGGCTGGGCGGACCGCGGGCCGGCCGTCACGTCAGATCGGCGGGACGTCGAGCGGCGGGATCGCGAGGAACGCCTCGACGATCCCCAGCGCGAAGCCGATCACCACGATCGCGATCACCATCGCCAGCAGGAGGCGCACGTACCGCCGCTCGTGCTCCAGCGTCTCCGGGAGGTCGGGATCGTCGCCGCCGGCGATGTACGGGCCGGGCAGGCCGCGCTTGCGGGCGTGCTCGTTGCGGACCTCGTCGTACTGGACGGGGTCCGGGGGCAGCGGCGAGCTGGTGGCGGGTCCGGCGGTCACGGGACCATGATGCCGTCGCTCGCCGAAGCGCGCCGCCCGGCCATCACGAGACCGCGACCCCGGTGTCGGCGGCGGGGCTGGGCGCCGGCACGTCGACCTCGCCTGCCTCGCCCGCGGCCGGCGTCGCGTCGGCCGTCGGCCGCCAGTGCGGGGCCGACTCGGGCGGTGTGAACGCGGCGACCCGCGAGATCAGGCGCCGGATCCGCAGGCCCTCGAGCGGACCCAGGGCGTACAGCGGCATCGGCTGGAGCCAGACCGCGCTGCCCAGGCTCACGGCGTCGGCGCCCGCCCAGACGTACTCGCGGCAGTCGTCGAAGTCGCGGATGCCGCCGTTGGCGATGATCGGCAGCCGGATCCCGGCCTCGCGCAGCTCCGAGACCACGCGCAGGCCGATCGGCTTGATCGCCCGGCCCGACACGGCGCCGTAGCGGTTCTTGAGCCACGGCTCGCCGGTCTCCGGGTCGAGCCGCAGGCCCTTGACGGTGTTGATCGCGGTGATCCCGGCGCACCCGTAGCGCTCGGCCATCCGCGCCTGGCCCACGTAGTCCTCGTCGGGCGAGACCTTGAGGATGACGGGGTGGCGGCTGCGCGGGACGGCCCGCGCGAGGCTCTCCTCGAGGATGGTGTCGAACGGGAAGTTCACGTTGTGGCACGAGGCGTTGAGCTCGACCGCCGCGATCTCGCCCGGCTTCGCCCGCTCGTTGACGATCTCGACCAGGCGCTCGATCTCGTCGGCGCTGAAGCCGCCGACCGAGAGGATCCGGTTGAGGCCGGCCGTGCGCTCGAAGTACTCGTCGAAGTAGCGCTCGATGCCGATGTTCGACCAGCCGAACGCGTTCAGCCAGCCGGCGTCGACGCGCCGCAGCGCCCGGCCGTAGAGCCGCAGCATCGCCGGGAACTCGGTCACGCCCCAGTCCTCGCGGAGGGTGAAGTGGCCCTCGCGCGGCTCGAGGGTCATCGTCCGCGTGGTCACGGCCCCGAACCGCTCCAGGGGCACCCACTGGGCGATCGGGGACAGGCCGTACAGGATCAGCCGTCGCTTGGACGCGCCGTAGCCCAGCAGGCTGGCGGACGTGACGAGCCGGTTGCGGAGCCGGATGCCGTTGAGGTCGATCGTCGCCACGGCCCGAAGTATGCCCCGTTGCTGGGACGCGGCCTCAGGGCTCCGGCGCCAGCGGCCCGCGGAACGTGAGCATGTCGGGGATCGGGCGGTAGCCCAGCTTGCGGTTCACGGCCCGCATGGGGGCGTTGTCGTCGTCGTTGCCGGTCTCGAGGAGCTCGAGGCCGTGCTCGATCGCCCAGGCGATCGTCGCCCGCTTGAGCGTGGTGGCGACGCCGCGCCCCCGCCAGCGGCGCCCGACCGCGGTCATGTCGTGCCAGGCGGCCGTCGTGGAGCCGGGCAGGTACATCAGCGACGCCCAGCCGGCCACCTCGCCGGTGTCCGAATCGAGCGCGATCATGAAGCCGTCGGGCGGGATGCTCTCGCGGCGGACGTCGCGGGCGACGAACTCGTCGAACGAGCCCGCCGCCAGGGGCTCGTCGGCGCTCGGGATGTCGAGGTACGCCTCGACCGCGACCGCGTGGGCCCCGGCCTCGAGGTCCGGCCGCTCGGCGAGCGTGGTGAGGACGATCCCGGCCGGCGGCTCGATGGCGGGCGGCTCGAGGCCCCGGAGATCGAGCTGGACCATCTTCGCGCGCTCGATGGCCTCGAACCCGCGGTGCTCCAGGAACGCCACGCCGTCCGGGCGCTGCTCCGAGACGTCGCACTGGAGGCCCGTCTTGCCGTCCTGCCGGGCGATGGCCGAGCAGGCGGTCCACAGGGCCGTGCCGAGGCCGCGGCGACGCGCCTCGGGCTGGACGTGGATCCCGAGCCAGTAGCGCTCGAACTCGGGCCCGTACATGTAGATCCGGCCGACCGAGGCCGCGGCCACGGGCCGCCCGTCGAGGAGGCCGAGGAACCGGGCGCCGCCGGGATAGGTGGCGTCGGCCCAGTCGAGCTCCTCGAGCGAGGTCGGCCACTCCGGGGTGACGGCGTTCGTGATCTCGACGAGGGTCCGCCGGCCCGCCGCGTCGCCGTCGTCCAGGCGCCGGACCTCGGACCCGTCCGATCCCCCGGGCCGGCGGGGTCACGCCCAGAGCGTGTCCGCGGTCGACCGCTCGGCGAGCGGCTCGGCGACCTCGTCGGCGACCACCGCCAGGCCGTCGGGCGCCATCGTCGCCGGCACGCCGAGGATGACGTGGTTGGCGCCGGCGGCGACGAACGCCCGCGCCGTGTCCAGCGCCTCGCGGCGCGAGTCGGCGGTCACGCCGCACGAGAGCTGCGCCGCGAACGTGAAGTCCGCCGGGTCGCGCCCGGCGCCGTCGAGCGCGCGGGCGATCTCGTCCCGCTTCTGGGCGAAGTAGTCCACGTCGCCCGGCCGGTTGCCGGGCATCGGCCATCCCTCCGCGTAGCGCGCCGCGAGCCCGATCCCGCGCGGCTTCTGCCCACCGAGCCAGATCGCCGGGCCGCCCGGCCGCACCGGGCCGGGCTCGTTGGTCGCACGGTCGAGCGGAAAGAACGGGTCCTCGAGCGACACGCCGGGCGCGCGCCGCGCCTCGTCCGAGAACAGCGCGGTCAGGACCTTCAGCGCGCTCTCGTAGCGGTCGTACCGCTCGCGCATCGGCGGCAGCGGGATCCCGAAGGCGGTGTGCTCCCCCTCGTGCCAGCCGGCACCCAGCCCGAGGATGAACCGTCCGCCGGTCACGTTGTCGAGCACGGTCGCGGACTTGGCCAGCAGCGCCGGGTGGCGGAACGTGTTCGCCGCCACCGCGACGCCGACCCACTTGCCGGGGACGCGGTGCGCGAGGGCGGCAAGCGTCGTGAGCGACTCCATCGCCGGTCCGCCGCGGTCCCGGCTGGCGTCGGACACGTGGTCGCTCATCCAGCCGGCGTCGAACACCGGCAGGTCGCCCGCCAGGGCCCAGGTGTCGTCGACCCGCGCCCAGTCGAGCCCGGTCGACTCGGTCGCCGAGATCCGGAAGCCGACGAGCCCGGGTCGCGAGCGGGTCGTCATCGCGGGCTCAGCCGCCGGTCGCCGTGGCGAGCGCCGTCCGCAGCCTCGCGCCGCTCGTGATCGCGCCCTCGGACGCCGGCGACACCAGCGCCGCGTACTTGGCGAGCGCGCCGGTCGTGTAGCGCGGGGCGGGCGGCGTCCAGCGGGCCCGTCGCGCCGCCAGCTCGTCGGCCGCGACCTCGAGGTCGAGCGCCTTGGCGTCGACGTCGACCGTGATCATGTCGCCCTCCTCGATCAGGGCGATCGGGCCGCCCACCGCGGCCTCCGGCGTCACGTGGCCGATCATCAGCCCGCGGGTGCCGCCGGAGAACCGGCCGTCGGTGAGCAGCGCGACGGACTCGCCCAGGCCCTCGCCCACGAGCGCGCCGGTCACGCCCAGCATCTCCTGCATCCCGGGGCCCCCGACCGGGCCCTCGTAGCGGATGACCACGACGTCGCCGGCGACGATCCGGCGCTCGCGGACGGCCTCGAAGCAGGCCGACTCGGAGTCGAACACGCGCGCGGGGCCGCGGTGCTGGCGGCGCTCGGCGCCGGCCAGCTTGAGGACGCAGCCGTCGGGCGCGAGGCTGCCCTTGAGCACGGTGATCCCGCCGGTCGCCTTGATCGGGGCGTCGATCGAGCGGACCACCGCCTGGCCGGGCGTCTCGACGGTGTCGGCGGCGATCCGGGCGATCGTCCGCCCGTCCACGGTCGTCTCGTCGCCGTGGAGCAGGTCTCGCTTGAGGAGCTCGCGCATGACCAGGCCGACGCCCCCCGCGTCGTACATGTCCGCCGCGGCATACCGGCCGCCCGGGCGCATGTCGGCGATGAGCGGCGTGCGGTCGGCGACCTCGCTGAACTCGTCGAGCGTCAGGCGGATGCCGAACTCGGCGGCGATCGCCGGCAGGTGGAGCGCCGCGTTGGTGCTCCCGCCGGTGGCCGACACCGACGCGATCGCGTTCTCGAGGGACCGGCGGGTGACGATGTCGGCGGGCCGGATGTCGTGGTGGACGAGCGTCATGACGAGCTCGCCCGCGCGCCGCGCCGCGGCGTCCTTGGCGGGGTCCTCGGCGGGGATGCCGTTGAGCCCGCCGGGCGACAGGCCGAGGAACTCCAGCGCCGTGGCCATCGTGTTGGCCGTGAACTGGCCGCCGCACGCCCCCGCGCCCGGGCAGGCGCCCTCCTCGACCTCGTACAGGTCCTCGATCGTGATCTTCCCCGCCCGGTAGGCACCGATCGCCTCGTACACCGACACGATGTCGGCCGGCTCGCCCTTGTAGGTGCCCGGGTAGATCGTGCCGTTGTACAGGACGAGCCCCGGGATCCCGAGGCGGCCGAGCGCCATGGCCCCGGCCGGGATGGTCTTGTCGCAGCCCACCAGGCACACGATCCCGTCGAACAGGTGGCCCCGCGCGACCAGCTCGATCGAATCCGCGATCACCTCGCGGCTGATCAGCGAGGCCTTCATGCCCTCGGTGCCCATCGAGACGCCGTCCGAGACCGCGATGGTGTTGAACTCCATCGGCGTCCCGCCCGCGGACCGGATGCCCGCCTTGACCGACTCCGCCAGCCGGCGCTGGTTGAGGTTGCAGGGCATCGTCTCGATCCACGACGTGGCCACGCCCACGATGGGCTGGGCGAGGTCGTCGTCGGTGAACCCGACGGCCTTCAGCATCGCCCGCGCCCCGGCCCGGTCGGGGCCGTCGGTGAGGGCGTGGCTCCGCCGCTTGCCCGGGTCGGTGGGGCGCGTGTACGGGAGCGGGTGGTCGGCGGCCATCAGGTCCTCGTGGTCGGTGGTGCGGGACCCCTAGGGTACGGCGGTCGCCCGCCGGCGTGGCGCCGCGACGGTCCGTCAGCGCTCGGGGGTGCCGGCGCCCGCCTGGAGCCGCGACTCGACGACCTCGTGGGCGGCCGCCGCGCTGCCCTCGTGCCCGGTGACGGCCTCGAGGAACGTCTCGCAGTCGATCGTCCACGCGTCGACGTCGTCCACCGCCGTGACGGTCGCCGTCCGGGGGATGGCGCGCAGCAGCGCGATCTCGCCGATGCCCGCACCGGGACCCTCACGGTGATGCGGCGTGCCGTCCATCGCGACCTCGACGTCGCCCTGCTCGATCACGACGAACGTGTCGCCCTCGTCGCCCTGCGTCATCAGCCGGTCGCCCGCGGCGAAGCGCACCTCGCGCATCCCGGTGGCGACCCGCTCGAGCGCCGCCAGCGGCAGCGCCGCGAACAGCGGCAGCCCGCGCAGCAGCGACGCCTGGCGCTCGGGCATCACGCCCTCGGTGTCGAGGCGCCGGACGAGCGGCCAGCCGAGCACGGCGACCACCGGCAGCGACAGGCCCACGAGGACCAGCGAGCGCTCGATGCCGAGCGCCTCGTACAGGACCGAGGCCAGGACGCCGCCGATCGACACCCCGGCGCTGGCCGCCACCTCGAGCACGGCGAACACCGCGGACCGGGCCGCGTTCGACGTGCCGCGCTGGAGGAGCGTCAGCCCCGACACGTCGAGCAGCGCGTTCGCGACGCCGACGGTCCCCAGGGCGAGGATCGCCACGACCGTGACCGGCACGAACCCGATCACCGCGATCGGCGTCCCCCAGGCCACCAGCGCGATCACGAAGATGGTCGCGAGCCGGCGCTCGGCGCCGACGCCCAGCGCCGCCAGCGCGCCCACGATCCCGCCCAGGCCGATGGCCGCGCCGAGGACCCCGACCCCGGCGTCGCCCATGCCCAGGACCTCGATGGCGAGGATCGCGATGAAGGTGGTCAGGGCGCCGCGGACGACCGTCTGCGCGAACATCGACGTCATGACCATCCCGGCCGGGCGGCGCGCGACCAGCTCCCGGACGCCGGCGACGACCGGGATCGAGAGCCGCGGCGCCCGCTCCCGGCGGGACGGGCGCGACGCCTCGGGGACGCGGATCGCGAGCGCGACCGCGCCGGCGAGCACGCACAGCGCGCCCGAGACCAGCGCCGCCGGCGCCGCCCCGAGCTGGGCGACCACCAGGCCCGCGACGAGCGGCCCGGCGAACGTCCCCGCGCTCTCGCCCAGCGCCCCGGCGGTGTTCGCGCTGACGAGCTCCGCCGGGCTGGCCGCGACCTGCGGCAGGAGCGTGAGCACGGTCGGCCGCACCAGGGCGCCGGCCGCCGACGCGACTGCGACGGCCGCGAACACGAGCACGGTCGCGTCCGCGACGCTGGCGGCCGCCACGACGACCGCGCCGGCCGCCCGCAGGAGGTTGACCCCCACCAGCGCGCGTTCGGGTCGCCGGAAGCGGCTCGTGTCGACGACCAGGTTGACCGCGGTCGCCGGGAGCATCCGGGTGAGCGACACGAGCCCGACCAGCACGGCCCCGCCCGCGTCGTAGGCGACGAGCAGGGCGACGACGAGCAGGGCCCAGTCGGCGGCCACGCCGAGCGTCCACGCCAGCTCGAGCGACCGGATGTCGCGGTTGCGCAGGACGCCCACGAGGGACCGCGCGGCGATCGCGAGCGGCGCGTCCGGCGCGCCTCCCCCGGTGTCGGCCATCAGCCCTCGGCGAGCCGCCCCGTCGGCCCAGGCCTCGACCACGCTGCGCAGGGTCGGCAGGGCGAGCGCGCCGCTGCCCAGGACCGCGTCGTGGAAGCCGCGGATGTCGAACCGGTCGCCGAGACGCGCCCGGGCCTCGTCGCGGAGCCGCAGGATCTCGAGCTGGCCGAGCTTGTAGGCGAGCGCCTGGCCGGGCAGGACGATGTAGCGATCGACCTCGTTGCCGATGTTGTTCGGCGCGAGGGCGGTGTGCTCGAGCATGAACGCGATCGCCCGGTCGCGCGACCAGCCCATCGCGTGGATGCCGGTGTCGACGACGAGCCGCGCGGCCCGCCAGGCGTCGAACGACAGGACGCCGATCCGGTCGAGGTCGCCGCTGTAGAGGCCCATCTCGTCGCTCAGGCGCTCGGTGTACAGGCCCCAGCCCTCGAAGAACGCGGTCGGTCCCAGGTGGCGCCGGAACTGCGGCAGGTGGGGGAGCTCCTGGCCGATCGCGATCTGGAGGTGGTGGCCGGGGATCGACTCGTGGTAGGTGAGCGCCTCCAGCTCGTAGCGGGGTCGCGTCTCGGGCTCGGCCGTGTTGAGGAAGTACTGCCCGGCCCGCGAGCCGTCGATGGCCGGCTGGCGGTAGTAGGCGACGGTCGAGTGCTCCTCCTCGTGCGGGCCCATGCGGATCACCTCGCACGTCGCCTGGGGGAGCCGTCCGAACCAGTCGGGGACGGCCGCCTCCGCGCGGGCGAGGCAGGCGGCGGCCGTGTCGAAGAACTCGTCGCGGCTCTCGAAGTACAGCGCCGGGTCGCCGCGCAGGTGGGCCAGCGCGTCCTTGAGGCTCGACGCGCCGATCGTGCGGCCGGCGAGCTCGGCCAGCTCGCCGTCGATGCGCGCGATCTCGTCCAGCCCGATCTGGTGGATCTCGGCGGCCTCGAGGTCGAGCGAGGTATGGACGCGGATCAGCCGGCGGTAGCCGTCGGGACCCTCCGGGACGTGGCACATGCCCGGCCGATCCGCGGACCGCGCGTTGGGCAGGATCTCGGTCACCAGCGCGTCGTGCAGCCGGATGAACGCCGGCCGGATCTCGTCGTCGACGACCGCCTCGAGGTCGGTCGTGAACCGCGCCCGCTCGGCGGCCGACCAGCCCTCGACGCCCTCGACGTCGGCCGAGCGGCGCGAGGAGCGGCCAGTCGCGCGTCTCGCCGTCGAGCAGGTGCTCGAGGATCGCGACCGTCCGCTCGCCGGGCGCGAGGCAGGCGACCTTGCCCTCGAGGAGGCTCCGGCGGAGGCTGTCGAGGTGGCGGTCGGTGTAGACGGCCATCCCGCGCCACCGGGCGAGCATGCGGTCCCCGTCGTCCGGGGTCTCGAGGCGCTGGTAGTCGGGGACCAGGAGGAAGTCGGCCGGGACCCCCTCGAGGGGATCGACGTTCCAGTCGAGCAGCCCGGTGTCCAGCTCGGCGATGTCGGACGCGATGGTCTCGCGGAGCATCAGGAGGCTGGTCTGGTCCTCGCCGTGGAGCGCCCGTGGATCCAGCTCGTTGACGCGGTCGAGCAGGTCGGCGTACGTCGCGCGCACCTCGGCCGAGCCCTCCGGGGTGGGGTCGGGCAGGCGGTCGTCGAACCGCTGGTCGCCGATGGCCGTGGCGAACAGCGGGTGCGTCTCGAGGTACGTCTCCCAGTATTCGGCCGCGAGCGCGTCGAGCTCGGCGGGCGCGTCGGGGGCGGCCGGGTCCGCCATCAGGTCCATCGGCAAATCGTATCGACCGCGACCCGGCCCGGGACGTCGTCGAGGTGTCGGCAAGGCGACACCGGCCCGCGCGCCGGTGCGACCGGGCACCGCGGCAGGCTCCGGCGGACCGCCCGCGGCGGCTCCGCGATCAGTCGATGCACGGGCCCACGTCGACGGCGCCGGTCCGGCCGATCGCCGGCGCGATCCGGCTGGAGACCGCGACGGGGCTCAGCGCGTAGCCGACGTCCGGGTCGGCGCGCGACTCCGCGAACACCAGCCCGCCGACGGTGCCGTCCTCGAGGATCAGCGGGCCGCCCGAGTCGCCGGGCTCGATCGCCGCGCGCAGCTCGATGATCTCGCGGCGGACCTGCGATCGGTCGTAGATGTCGTGCCCGGTCGCCTCGTACGAGCCGGCGACGGCCGCAGGCAGCACGACGAGCGACCCGCCGCCCGCGTAGCCGAGGGCCGCGCCGCTGGTGCCGCGAGCCGGGACGCTCGTCGCGAACCGGAGGGCCCGCCCGTCGAGCTCGGGCGCGTGCAGGACCGCGACGTCGAGGTCGCTGTCGAACAGCACCGGCCGGGCGTCGGCGACGTCCGAGCCGATCGCGACCCGGATCGCGCTCGATCCGGCGACGACGTGGGCGTTGGTGACGACGTAGCCCGGCGCGATGACCACCCCCGTCCCGTTCACCTGGCTGTTGCAGGCGCGGGTCGTGATACGCGCCGTGCCGTCGACGGCGCCGCCGGCGATGCGCTCGGCCTGCGGGTCGGACGGCGTGTCGACCGCGGGAAGCGGTACCGGGTCGAGCCCCACGAACACGTCGGGCAGCCCGGAGGCGTCGAGGGCGCCGGCGATCTCGCCGACGACCACCGTCGGCGGGGGCAGGATCTGGTCCACGCCCCGCACCACGACCGACTGGGTGGCGGCGCGGCCGAGGGTCGGGAACGGGCCGGCCGCGAGCAGGCCGCCGGCCAGCCAGACGATGAGGATCGCCTGGATCGCGCCCAGGATCCCGCCCGCTGCGCGGTCCATCGTCGAGAGGACCCCGCGGCCGAGCTGGCCGGCGGCGATGCGCCCGACGCCCGAGCCCAGCGCCTCGCCGATCGCGACCGCCGCCAGCACCGCCCCGAGGACGGCGATGGCCCGCGGGACGGGCTCGAGCGTGTCCGTGCCGTCGACCAGCACGGGGGCGAGGGCGAGGATCAGGAGGAGGCCGCCGATCGCGCCGGCGACGCCGCCGACCTGCGGCAGGGCGCCGGTCCGGATCCCCGCGAGGATCGCGGCGACCAGGATGATCACCGCGAACACATCGAACAGGTTCACCCGCGGAGTATCGGGGAGGCGCCCCAAGCCTGCCGCCGGCACCCCGGCCGGCGCGTCAGCCGACGGTGACGGTGACCGGGGCGGCGTCGCCGAACGCCGAGATCGTGTAGGTGCCGGGATCCAGCTCGCCGAGGTCCACGATCGTGGCCTTGTACTGGGCGATCTCGATGCACATCGTGTCCGGGGCGGCGGCGCTGCCCTCGCGGACGGTCAGCGTGAAGGTGTCGCCGTCCCGGGCGACGTCGACGCCGGCGAGCACGCTGCACGGCTCGACGCCGCTCCACCACGCGACCCGCACGGCGAGGTCGTTGCCGTTCAGGGCCGTGTCCAGGGCCGCCGCCGACACCGGGTGGATGCCGGTCAGGCCCGCGGCTGGCGCGACGATCGTCGGCTCGGGCTGGCCGGGATCGACCACGCCGGGGTCGCCGCCGGCGCCCGTGCCCGGGTCGCCGTCCGAGCCGCCGCCGGTCGACGGGTCGTCCGGCCCGGGGGACGCTGCGGGCGCCGTGTCCGACGAGCCGGGCACCGCCGTCGGCGACGGGCCGCCCGGTGCGTCTGCGGATGCGGCCGGCGCCGGTGTGGCGGTCGGTGACGCGGTCGATCCCGCGCCGGCGCAGCCGGCGACCAGGAGCAGCGCCATCAGGGCCGAGGCGGCCGTGGACAGGGAACGACGTCGGAGCGTGGTCATGGTCCCGCAGACGGCGCCGGCGCCGGCGCGGTTCCGCGACCGTCTCCGCGCGCCGGGACGGCGTCAGCCGGCGGCGGTGCCGAGGCGGGTGTCGACCCGCGGCGGGTGGCCGGCCTCCCAGGCCGCGATCGCGTCGTCGTGCCCCATGACGTAGCCGATCTCGTCGGTCCCCGCGAGCAGCATCATCCGGGCGAACGGGTCGATGGCGAAGTCGATCGTGGTGCCGTCCGGCAGGAGGATCCCCTGCTCCGAGAGGTCGACCCGCAGCTCGGCGTCCGGGTCCCGCTCCACGAGCTCGAACAGCCGCCGGTGGGTGGCCGGATCGACCACGATCGGCAGCACGCCGTTCTTGAGCGAGTTGCTGCGGAAGATGTCCGCGAACGAGGTCGACAGGATGGCCTCGATCCCCCAGGCGCGCAGCGCCCACGGCGCGTGCTCGCGGGAGCTGCCGGTGCCGAAGTTGTCGCCCGCGAGCAGGATCCGGCGGCCGGCCATCCCCGGCCGGTCGAGCGCGAACGGCGGATCCTTGGGCGACCCGTCCTCCTCGAACCGCCAGTCGCGGAACAGGGCGTCGGCGAGCCCCTCCTTGTCGGTCACCTTGAGGTAGCGGGCGGGGACGATCTGGTCGGTGTCGACGTTCTCCGCGGGGAGCGGGACGACCTTCGAGGCGAACCCGCGGAACGGCTCGGCCACGTCAGTAGCCTCCGCCGACGGTGACGAGCGACTCGACGCCCGGCAGCGTCCGGGGATCCGTGACGCGCCCGGCGATCGCGGACGCCGCGGCCGTGAGCGGGCTGGCCAGGAACGTCCGGCCGCCCTTGCCCTGGCGTCCCTCGAAGTTGCGGTTCGAGGTGCTGATCGCGTACTGGCCCGGGGTCAGCTGGTCGCCGTTCATCGCGATGCACATCGAGCAGCCCGACTCGCGCCACTCGGCGCCGGCCGCCCGGAAGATCTCGTCGAGGCCCTCTCGCTCGGCCTGCGCCTTCACCTGCTGCGAGCCCGGCACGATCATCAGCCGTACGCCATCCGCGGCGTGGCGGCCCTTGAGGACGGACGCGGCCAGGCGCAGGTCGCTGATGCGGCTGTTCGTGCAGCTGCCGATGAACACGACGTCCACCGGATGGCCGGCGATCGGCTCGCCGGGGGTCAGGCCCATGTACTCGAACGCGCGCTCGAGGCCGCGCCGCGTCTGCGCGTCGCCGGCGTCCTCCGGCCGTGGCAGGCGGGCCGAGATCGGCACGCCCATGCCCGGGTTGTTGCCCCAGGTGACCATCGGCTCGAGCGCACCGGCGTCGAGCACGATCGAGCGGTCGAACGCGGCGCCGTCGTCGGTCGGCAGCGCCCGCCAGCCGTCGACCGCGGCGTCCCAGGCCTGCGCCCTGCGGCGCGTGGCGACGGCCGTGGAGGTACTCGAAGGTGGTGTCGTCGGGGGCGACCAGCCCGGCCCGCGCGCCGCCCTCGATGCTCATGTTGCAGATCGTCATCCGCTGTTCCATGTTCAGGGCGCGGATGGCCTCGCCGCGGTACTCGAACACGTGCCCCGTGCCGCCGCCGATCCCGATCCGGGCGATCAGGGCGAGGATGATGTCCTTGGCGCTCACGCCCGGCGCCAGCCGGCCGTCGACCCGGACCTCGTACGTCCGCGGCTTCCGCTGGAGCAGGGTCTGGGTCGCGAGGACCATCTCGACCTCGCTGGTGCCGATCCCGAACGCCAGCGCCCCGAACGCGCCGTGGGTCGCCGTGTGCGAGTCGCCGCACACGATGGTCATGCCCGGCTGCGTGAGCCCGAGCTCCGGGCCGATGACGTGGACGATGCCCTGGGTGTCGCTGCCGAACGCGTGGATCGGGATGCCGAACTCGCGGCAGTTGACCTCGAGCTGGCTGATCTGCGCCGCCGCCTGCATGTCGATCATCGGCAGGCCGCGGGGCGTGGTCGGCGTCGAGTGGTCCGCGGTGGCCACGGTCTTGTCGGGCCGGCGGACGGCGAGGCCGCGCGTGCGCAGCCCGGTGAAGGCCTGGGGGCTCGTGACCTCGTGGACGAGGTGGAGGTCGACGGCGAGGATCGCGGGCGCTCCGGGCTCCTCGGCGACGACGTGTGCGTCCCAGATCTTCTCGACGAGCGTGCGCGGGCTGGCGGTGGCCATATCGGCGGGCGATGTCCTGTGCGGCGGCTTCCGGGCAGCAAGGGTAGCAGCGCGTGGCGCGACGCCCGGCCGGCCCCGCTGGGGAGTGGTCCGGGGCCGACCCGGTACTTTCGGGTCACGGTTGGGGTGGGGCATCGGAGCGTAGAACAAGCCCAATCGGTGACGTCCGCCCTGAGGCCGTCGCCCGATGGAGTGCGAGATGCTCGACGCGGACCGAGGCGCCCGAGAGGGGCGCCTCAACCCTCGCGTCGTCGGACCCGAGACCGGAGGTCGGACCGACGCGGGCCGCTGGCTGGCGCGCCGGATCCCGGCGCCGCTCCGGATCGCCCTGTTCAGCGCCCTGCTCGTGGGCCTCGCGGCGCTCCTGTATGTCGCCTTCCTGCGCGGCCAGGCCCCGGTCGAGCCGCCGGTCGTCGTCCCGTGGTACTTCATGGCGGCGCGCCTTCTTCGCCGCCGAGCTCAAGGTCGTCGACGTCCACTTCCGCCGTGAGAAGCACTCGTTCTCGCTGAGCGAGTTCCCGGCCGTCATCGGCTTCTTCCTGCTGACGCCCAGCGACTACTTCCTGGCGATGCTGCTCGGGACCGGGGCCGCGCTGGTCATCCACGGCCAGGCGCCGCTCAAGCTGGCGTTCAACCTGTCCAACTTCGCGTTCGCCGCGGCGGCCGCGCTCTCGGTCTTCTACCTGTTCCAGTCCACCCACGGCGTCCCGGACCCGGCCGACTGGGCGGCCGCCTTCGCCGCGACGACGACCGCGGCCGTCCTGAGCGCGCTGACCATCGCCACGGCGATCTCGATGTCCGGCGGCGCCCCGCAGTACGAGAAGCTGCCGGAGATGATCCAGTTCGGGGGCCTGGTCGCGATCGCGAACACGAGCCTCGCGCTGCTGGCCGTGTCGGTGCTGTGGCTCGACCCGCTGCTCCTGGCGCTCCTCGTGGTCCCGCTGGTCACCGTGTTCCTCGCCTATCGCGCGTACGTGTCGGAGCGCGAGAAGCACGAGCGCCTCGAGCTCCTGTACCAGTCGAGCCGGATCCTCCAGCACTCGCCGGAGCTGGACTCCGCGCTGTCGGCCCTGCTGGAGCACGCCCGGGAGATGTTCCGCGCCGAGCGCGCGGAGGTGCTCCTGTGGCCGCGCGACGACACGGTCACGGAGGGCCTGTTCACCGTCTGCGAGCAGGACCGCGCGCCGATGACGATGATCCCGCAGCCGCTGGCCGACGCGGATCGGCTGCACCGGCGCGTCGCCCACGAGCGGCGCGCGTTCCTCCACCTGTCGCCCGACCGCAGCGACCCCGCCGTCCGCAACGCCATGGCGGCGCCGCTGCTCGGCGAGGCCGGGCTGATCGGGTCGATGGTCGTCGCCAACCGGCTGACCGAGGGGACGACGTTCTCCGACGACGACCTGCGCCTGCTCGAGACGCTCGCCAACCAGGCGGCCGTCGCGCTCGAGAACGGCCAGCTCGAGCAGTCGCTGGCCGAGCTCTCGCGGCTCAAGGAGCAGCTCCGGTTCCAGGCCTACCACGACCCGCTGACCGGCCTCGCCAACCGCAGCCTGTTCGCCGAGCAGGTCAACGCCGCGATCGAGCACCCGACGGCCGGGCCGGGTGCCGGTCGTGCTGTTCCTCGACCTCGACAACTTCAAGGACGTCAACGACGCGCTAGGGCACCCCGCCGGCGACCGGCTGCTCACGGCCGTCGCCGAGCGGGTCCAGTCGTGCGTGCGCACCGGGGACATGGCCGCGCGTCTCGGCGGCGACGAGTTCGCGATGCTGCTGCTCGACGAGCCGGAGCTGGGCTCGGCGGTGACCATCGCCGCGCGGCTCATCGCCGCGTTCGCCGTCACGTTCCCGATCCTCGGGCAGGACCTCAAGGTCTCGGCCAGCATCGGGATCGCCGCCAGCCTCGCGCCCGGCGACCAGGCCGACGACCTGCTGCGCAACGCGGACGTCGCGATGTACACGGCCAAGCAGGCGGGCAAGAACCGGTTCGCCGTGTTCGACCCGACCATGCACGCGGCGATCGTCGCCCGCCACGCGATGTCGACCGAGCTCTCGCACGCGGTCGACGAGGGCGAGATCGACGTGTTCTACCAGCCGGTCCTGTCGCTCGCGACCGGCATGACCTTCGGCGTCGAGGCGCTGGCGCGCTGGCGGCACCCGGTCCGCGGCTTCGTCGAGCCCGACGAGTTCATCCCGCTGGCCGAGGAGAGCGGCGCGATCCTCGCCCTCGGCCGGGCCGTGCTGTTCGAGGCCTGCCGCGAGGCGGCGCCGTGGCGATCGGGCAACGGCGAGGGCATCTCGCTCACCGTCAACCTGTCGGCCGCCCAGCTGGCCCAGGAGACGTTCGTCGACGAGCTGACCGACGTCCTCCGGGCGACCGGCTTCCCCGCCACGCGGCTCGTGCTCGAGATGACCGAGACGGTCATGTTCACCGACACCCAGACGACCATCACGCGCCTGGCGGCCCTGCGCGACCTCGGCGTCCGGATCGCGGTCGACGACTTCGGCACCGGCTACTCGTCGCTCGGCTACCTGCGCCGGTTCCAGGTCGACATCCTGAAGATCGCGCGCGAGTTCATCGCGCCGGCGGCGACGCGGCCCCGACGGCTGGGCGTTCGCCAACGCGATCGTCGCGCTCGGACGGTCGCTGGGCCTGCGGATCATCGCCGAGGGGATCGAGGAGCCCGACCAGCTCGAGCAGCTGCGCGAGATGGGCTGCGAGTTCGGCCAGGGCTACCTGTTCGCGAAGGCGATGCCGGGCGAGGAGATGGCCGAGCGCCTCCGGCCGCCCGCCGTCCGCCGCGTTCCGGGTCGCGCGGTCGCCACCGCGACCGCCGCCCTGGCCAGCCAGCCCGCCTGATGTTCCTCCTGTACGCGGTCGTCATCGGGCTGGCGCTCGGCGTGCTCACCGGCGGCCGGGTCGCCGGCCTCGCGTCCGTGACCGATCCGCTGGCCCGGCGCGATCGTCGCGGGCCTCGTCGTCCAGGTGGTCCTGTTCACGCCGCAGGTCGCCGCCCGGGTGGGCGACCTCGGGCCGGTGATCTACGTCGGCTCGACGATGCTGGTCGGTGCCGCGGTGCTCCGCAACTGGGCGCTGCCGGGGATGCCGCTGGTCGCCGCCGGCGCCGCATGCAACCTCGCGGCGATCCTCGCCAACGGCGGGTCGATGCCGGCCAGTCGGGCGGCGGTCGAGCTGATGGGCGGCGTGGCGCCGACGATCGAGGCCGGCTACTCGAACAGCTCGCTCGCCGCGGATCCCGCCCTGTGGTTCCTGACGGACGTGTTCGCGATGCCGCGGTGGGTGCCGTTCGCCAACGTGTTCAGCGTGGGCGACCTGCTGATCGGGGCCGGGATCGCGCTGGTCATCGTGCTCGCCATGCGCTCCGCCCGATCGCCCGCGCCCGCCCCGCTGGCCACGGCCGAGGGTGCCGACGCCTGACGGCCCGCCTCGGAGCGCCTGCCGCCCGCCCGGTGCGCCGCGGAACCTCCGACCAACGGACGATCGGCGTAGTACCTCTGGGGAGTCCGCGCGGTACCGCCGGGCCCCTAGCCTCCGGGATGAGGGCTCAAGCCTTCCATCGTGACCACCGTCCAGGGCAAACCCGTCGCGAGGCGGGGACGCAAAGCCAGGGATCTTCCTCGGGAGACCGCCCGGTTGCCGGAGCCGCGATGCCATCCAGACAGGCTCGAAGGAGTCGACGTGAAGGCGAACCTGGCGCGCTTCACCTGGGCTGTGGCGTTATTGGCGTCCATGGCCCTGACCATCGGCGCGGGCATCCGCTGGGACTGGTGGTAGAGATGACGAACGGGACGCTCCCCTTCGCCGTCGTCGTCACCAGCCCCGCGCGCTCACACCCGGATTTCGGTATCGAGGCCGGGCAGCGCTGGACATGATGGTCGGGCCGTGCGCCCTCATCCCATCGCGCGGAGACCGCCGAGTTGGCGGTCTCTTCGTTTTCGTCACGATCGGGGGATGCCGTCGCGATCGCGCTACGGGACGATGGTCCGGTCGCGGGTGAGTTGCGCGACGACGCCGGGGGCGTTTAGACTGCGCGAACCCGCCACCGGCGGGCCAATGGGAGTCGGTCGTTTGGGCTTCTTCGGAGATCGCCAGCACGTCGCCGTCGTCGTGACGGCCGATGGTCGACGCGTCACCGTGCCCGTCCGTGACCTGACCTCCCGCGACGTATCCCTCCTCGATCAGCTTCGCTCGCTCCTTGCCGGGCTTGACGGCCTTCTTGGCCTCCTCATTACCGGCTCCCGGCGGGAGAACCGAGGAACGCGGAGGGACGAGCGCCGCTGAGGCGCCCTGACCACCGAAGACCAACGGGACCCTCGCCGGGGCGGCGAGGGTCTTTTGCATGTTCGGGAGGTCGCGGGGCCTGCCGGACGGAGAGGGACATGAGCAGATGACGATGACCAGGGACGAGCCACCGACGAGCGACGCGACCGCCGCGCCGTCGAGGCGCAGCCACGTGCCGAACGACGGGTCGGCGAGCGCGGCGGCGGTCGAACAGGCACGGAAGGACATGCTCCGCGACGTGCGGCCGCGGAAGCGGACGCGGATCGGAGCCGACGCGCTGATGGAGGCGCTCATCGTCCAGGGCACCGACGTCCTGTTCAGCTACCCGGGCGGCGTCATCCTCCCGATCTACGACATCCTGGGCGACTACCCCGAGATCCGGCACATCCTCGTCCGGCACGAGCAGGGCGGGGGCCATGCGGCGGACGGCTACGCCCGCGCCAGCGGTCGGGTCGGGGTGTGCATGGGCACCAGCGGCCCGGGCGCGACCAACCTCGTCACCGCCATCGCCACGGCCCAGCTGGACTCGATCCCGATGGTTGCGATCACCGGCAACGTCCCCGGCGCCCTGATCGGAAAGGACGCCTTCCAGGAGATCGACATCACCGGCATCACGCTGCCGATGACCAAGCACAACTACCTCGTCCGGAACGCCGATGACATCCCGCACGTCATCGCGGAGGCGTTCCACCTCGCCCGCTCCGGCCGCCCCGGCCCGGTCCACGTCGATATCACCAAGGACGCCCTCCAGCAGGAGACGCGCGCCGAGCATCCCTCCCTCGACGACGTCGTCGCCGGCCTGCCCGGCTTCCGCCCCACCCTCGACGGCCATCCCAAGCAGCTCAAGCTGGCGGCGAAGGAGATCGCCGCGGCCAGGCGACCGCTGATCCTGGCCGGTCACGGCGTCCTGATCGCCGACGGCGGCGAGGAGCTCCGGGCGTTCGCGGAGAAGACCAGCATCCCGGTGGCGTGGACGCTGCTGGGGATCGGGGCCCTCGACGAGCGCCATCCGCTGGCCTACGGCTACATGGGCATGCACGGCTGGAAGCATGTCAACCGGGCGATCCAGTCGGCCGACCTCCTGATCGCCGTCGGGATGCGGTTCGACGACCGGGTCACGGGCAACGTGCGCACGTACGCGCCGTACGCGCGCATCGTCCACGCCGACATCGACCCCGCCGAGATCGGCAAGAACGTCGCGGTCGAGGTGCCGATCGTCGGCGACGCCCGGCGAGTGCTGGCCGGCCTGTCCGCGCTCGTCCCGGCCACGCCGCTCGAGGACCGCCGCGAGTACCTGGACGAGCTCGAGGCCTGGAAGCAGGAGTCGCTCGGCAGCTCGTGGCACGGCTCGGGCGCCTGGCGCGACGGCCTGCTGTCCGCCGACTTCGTGGTCGAGCGAATCGGCGAGCTCACCGGCCACGTCGCCAACTACGTCGCCGACGTCGGCCAGAACCAGATGTGGCTGGCCCGGTACACGGGCTTCCAGCGCCCCAACAGCCACCTCTCGTCGGGCGGCCTGGGCACGATGGGTTACTGCGTCCCCGCCGCGATGGGTGCGGCGCTCGGCCGGCCCGACTTCGAGACCTGGGCGGTCACCGGGGACGGCGGCTTCCAGATGACCAGCCAGGAGCTGATGACGCTCGCGGCGGACCGGATCCCGGTCAAGATCGCGATCCTCGACAACAAGAAGCTCGGGATGATCCGCCAGTGGCAGGAGATCATCTATGCGGGCAACTACCACTCGGCGCACCTGCCCGGCCCGGACTTCATCAAGCTCGCCGAGGCCTACGGGATCCCGGCCTTCCGGGCCACCACGACCGGTGACGTCGACTCGACCATCAAGGCCGCCCAGGCGGTCGATGGCCCGGCCCTCATCTGGTTCGAGATCGCCGAGGAGCAGAACGTGTTCCCGATGATGCCGGCGGGCAAGGGCCTGTCCGACCTGATCGAGACCTGGGGGGCGCCGGAGGAATGAGCGCCGACCAGAACCCCAACGGGCAGCACCCCCAGCCGGCGCACACCAGCGCGCCGCCGCCGCGCGCGCTGCCCGGAACCGGCGCCGCCGCGCGCCACATCCTCGTCGTCCTGGTCATGAACCGGCCGGGCGTGCTCAACCGCGTCGCGAGCCTGATGCGCGCGCGCAACTTCAACATCGACTCACTCGCGGTCTCGCGGACCGACCGCGACAGCGTCAGCCGGATGACGATCACGATCCACGGCGACGACGTCGCGGTCGAGCAGGCGACCAAGCAGCTCTACCGCCTCGTCGACGTGCTGAAGGTCCAGGATGTCAGCGGCGACCAGCTCGTGGAGCACGAGCTCGCGTTCATCAAGGTCCGGGCGACCGACGCCAACCGGGCCGAGGTCATCAAGATCGTCGAGCTGTACAAGGGTCGCGTGGTCGACATCGCGCCGGAGTCGGTGATCGTGGAGGCGACCGGCACGGAGGGGGAGATCGACGCCCTGGTCGCGCTGCTGCGCGGCTACGGGATCAAGGAGCTGGTCCGGACGGGCGCGGTGGTGATGCTGCGTGGCGCGGGCTCGATCGAGGAGGCTTTGAAGCCGTGACAGCGCGGATGTACTACGACGCCGACGCGGATCCGCGCGCCCTCGAGGGGCAGACGGTCGCGATCATCGGCTACGGCAGCCAGGGTCATGCCCACGCCCTCAACCTGCACGACAGCGGCGTCGACGTCGTCGTCGGGCTGGCGCCGGGCTCCAAGAGTCGGGCCCTCGCCGAGGCCGCCGGCCTGCGCGTCGAGGACGTCGCCGACGCCGTCAAGGCCGCGGACGTGATCATGATCGCCGTCCCGGATACGGCCCAGAAGGCCGTCTACGACGCGGAGATCGAGCCCAACCTGCGGCCCGGCCAGCTGCTGATGTTCGCGCACGGGTTCAACATCCGGTTCGCGCGGATCGAGCCGGGGGCCGACATCGACGTCGGGATGGTCGCGCCCAAGGGCCCCGGCCACCTGCTGCGCAGCGTGTACGAGCAGGGCGGCGGCGTGCCGGCCCTGTTCGCGGTCGAGCAGGACCCGTCGGGGACCGCGCGCGCCCGGACGCTGGCCTACGCGCGGGGGATCGGCTCCACGCGGGCCGGCGTGCTCGAGACGACCTTCAAGGAGGAGACCGAGACCGACCTGTTCGGCGAGCAGGCCCTGCTGTGCGGCGGCGTGTCCGCGCTCGTGAAGGCGGCGTTCGAGACGCTCGTCGAGGCTGGCTACCAGCCCGAGCTGGCCTACTTCGAGACGATGCACGAGCTCAAGCTGATCGTGGACCTCATGTATCGCGGCGGGCTCAACTACATGCGCTTCTCCGTGAGCGACACGGCCGAGTACGGCGACTACGTCTCGGGCCCACGGGTGACCGAAGGCGCCAAGGCCGCAATGAAGGACGTCCTGTCCGACATCCAGAGCGGCTCGTTCGCGACCCGCTGGATCGCGGTCCAGGACGCCGGCGGTGGCGAGTTCCGGCAGCTGCGCGAGCAGGACCGGAACCACCAGATCGAGCAGGTGGGCGCCGATCTGCGGTCGAAGATGCCGTTCCTGAACCCCGTTGTCGTCGAGGCCGGGCAGGCGCAGGCCACGACCAGCGCGGCGCCGGCCGCCGTACCGGCCGGGGAGGGAGCGCGATGACGTTCGAGGCCACCCAGCCCCGCTTCGGCGGCGGCGTCCCGGCGGGCACGGTCCGGATCTTCGACACCACGCTCCGGGACGGCGAGCAGGCGCCGGGCGCTGGCCTCACCGCGGCCGAGAAGCTGGAGGTCGCCCGCCAGCTGGCCCGGCTCCACGTGGACGTCATCGAGGCCGGCTTTCCGGCGGCCTCGCCCGGCGACTTCGAGGCCGTCCGGCGGATCGCGCAGGAGACCAAGGGGGGAATCGCGGTGGCCGCGCTCGCGCGCTGCCGCGACGGCGACCCGCAGCGCGCCGTGGAGGCCATCGGCATCGCCGAGCGTCCCCACCTGCACCTGTTCATCGCGACCAGCGACATCCACCTCAAGCACAAGCTCAAGCTGTCGCGCGAACAGGCGCTCGCCGATGCCCGCAAGTGGGTCTCGTGGGCCCGCGAGACGCTGGGCCCCGACGCCGAGATCGAGTTCTCGGCCGAGGACGCGTCGCGGACCGAGGAGTCGTTCCTGCTCGAGGTCTACCAGGCGGTCGTCGAGGCCGGCGCCTCGACCGTCAACATCCCGGACACCGTGGGCTACGCGATCCCGGCCGAGTTCGGCCGGCTCGTCGGCAGCGTCGTCGACCTCGTCGGCCGCGACGCGACCGTCAGCGTCCACTGCCACAACGACCTGGGGCTCGCCACCGCGAACACGCTGGCCGCCGTCCAGGCCGGCGCGCGCCAGGTGGAGGTCACGATCAACGGCCTTGGGGAGCGGGCCGGCAACGCGTCGCTGGAGGAGGTCGTGATGGCCCTCCGGACGCGGCCCAACCAGTTCCCGGAGCTCGCCGCCCAGGTCCAGACCGAGCAGATCACCCCGGCCTCGCGGCTGGTCTCGTACCTCACCGGCTTCGCGATCCAGCCCAACAAGGCGATCGTCGGCGCCAACGCGTTCGCCCACGAGTCCGGCATCCACCAGGACGGGTTCCTCAAGAACCCGCTGACCTACGAGATCATGACCCCGCAGTCCGTCGGCCTGTCGGGCAGCACCCTGTCGATCGGCAAGCTGTCGGGACGGCGCGGGCTGCAGGGCAAGCTGCGCGAGCTGGGCCACGAGGTGGACGGGGAGGCGCTGGACGCCGTCTACCGGGCGGCGATCAACCTCGCCGACTCGAAGAAGGACGTCACGGACGCCGACCTGCTCGCGCTCGTCGAGCAGCGGACGGCCGACGTCCCGCGCTCGATCGAGCTGCTCGGCTGGAACATCAGCTCGTCAAGCGGCGGGCACTCGGTCGGCAGCGTGTCGCTGATCGTCGCCGGGGAGGCGAAGGCCGCCAACGCGACCGGCAACGGCCCGGTCAACGCGCTGTTCGGGGCCGTCGACGAGGCCGTCCAGCCGGTCCTCGGCTGGCACCCGGTGCTCACCGAGTACGAGATCAAGGCCGTCTCCGCCGGCGAGGACGCCCAGGGGCAGGTGCTGGTCCGCTGCCGGCGATCCCACGATGAGGGCCCGGGCGCGCTGATCGTGACCGGTCACGGGTTATCGACCAACATCATCGAGGCGTCGCTCGAGGCCTACCTCGTCGCCGCCAACAAGCTCCACGGCGCCGAGATCAACGGGATCGAGGTCGCGTTCGTCGGCCGGCGGACGGCCGAGGAGCTGCCGTGAGCGACGGTCCGGCCGAAGGCGGCGGCACGCGCCACCGGATCGCCCTCATCCCCGGGGACGGGGTCGGGCCCGAGGTCGTCGCGGGCGCGGTCGAGGTCCTCGAGGCCGCCGGGCGAGCGTTCGGGTTCGGGATCGACTGGACCGAGCTCGTCGTCGGCGGCATCGCGATCGACACCTACGGCGTGGCGATCCGGCCCGAGGACGTCGAGGCGTGCCGCGAGGCCGACGCCGTCCTCCTCGGCGCCTGCGGCGGGCCGAAGTGGGACAACCCCGACGCCGCCGTCCGGCCGGAGCAGGCCCTGTTCGCGCTGCGCAGCGGCCTCGGCCTGTTCGCCAACCTGCGCCCGATCACGGTCGACCCGGCGCTCATCGACAGCTCGCCGCTGAAGCCCGAGCTCCTCGCGGGCGTCGACTGCCTGATCGTGCGCGAGCTCACCTCGGGCCTGTACTTCGGCCGCCCGTCCGAGCAGCGGGTGACCGCCGAGGGACGCGCCGCGATCGACACCCTCTGGTACACCGAGGCCGAGATCCGGCGCATCGTCACGCTGGCGTTCGAGCTCGCCCGGACGCGGCGGGCCAAGGTCACCCAGGTGGACAAGGCGAACGTGCTCGCGACGTCGCGCCTGTGGCGCAAGGTCACCGAGGAGGTCCACGCGGGCTTCCCGGACGTCGCCCTCGAGCACCGGCTGGTCGACTCCGCGGCCATGCTGCTGGCGAAGTCGCCGGCGTCGTTCGACGTGATCGTCACCGAGAACCTGTTCGGCGACATCCTGTCCGACGAGGCGGCGGTCATCAGCGGCTCGCTGGGCATGCTCCCGTCGGCGTCGATCGGCAGCCGCGAGACGGCGCACGGGCGACACGGCCTGTACGAGCCGATCCACGGCTCCGCGCCCGACATCGCGGGCCAGGACCTGGCCAACCCGCTGGGCACGATCCTGTCCGCGGCGATGCTGCTGCGCTGGTCGCTCGGCCGGGCGGCGGCCGCCGAGGCGATCGAGGCCGCGGTCGGCGACACCCTCGTGGACGGCTATCGCACCCGCGACCTGGTGCCGTCCGGCGGCGCGACGACCGGCACGACCGTCGTCGGGACCCGGGAGATGGCCCGCATCGTGAGCGAGCGGATCGCGATTCGCCGGCCGGTGACCGCCTGACGGCGGGGCACCGGCCGAGCTCGAGTCGACGACCTCCCGCACGGGCCACTGGACCCCGATGACACCGATGACGACCCCCGACGGCACCGCCGTCACCCTCTACGACACCACCCTCCGCGACGGCACCCAGGGCGAGAACATCACCCTCTCGCTGGCCGACAAGCTGCGCGTCGCCCGCATGCTCGACGAGTACGGCTTCCCGTTCATCGAGGGCGGCTGGCCGGGCTCGAACCCCAAGGACATCGAGTTCTTCGCCGCCGCCCGCCGGGAGCGCTGGCAGCACGCGAAGCTGGCGGCCTTCGGGAGCACGCGCCACCGCGCGAACCGGCCCGAGGACGATCCCAACCTGCGCGAGCTGGTCGCCGCGGAGACGCCGGTCGTCACGATCTTCGGCAAGAGCTGGCTGCTGCACGTGGTCGAGGTCCTGGGCGCCACGCCGGCCGAGAACCTGGACATGATCGCGGACTCGGTCGCGTTCGTGGCCGACCGCGGCCGCGAGGCGGTCTACGACGCCGAGCACTTCTTCGACGGCTACCGGGCGGACCGCGACTACGCGCTGTCCACGCTCCGGGCCGCGCGGCAGGCCGGGGCGCGGACGCTCGTCCTGTGCGACACGAACGGCGGCACGCTCACCGGCGAGCTGGTCGAGATCGTCGGCGACGTCCGGTCGTCCCTCGAGGGCGACGCCGACGCGCCGGCGATCACCTGGGGCATCCACACCCACAACGACGCCGAGCTGGCCGTCGCGAACTCGATCGCGGCCGTCCAGGCCGGGGTCCGCCACGTCCAGGCGACCATCAACGGCTACGGCGAGCGGTGTGGCAACGCGAACATGGTCTCGATCCTCGCCAACCTCGCGCTCAAGACCGCGGACGAGCTCGTCCCGGCGGGCGGCGGCGACCTCGCGGCGCTCACCCAGCTCAGCCGGGCGGTCGCCGAGATCGCCAACCAGGTGCCCAACGACTACCAGCCGTACGTCGGCCGGTCGGCGTTCGCCCACAAGGGCGGCGTCCACGGCGCCGCGGTCGCCAAGGTCGAGCGGAGCTACCAGCACGTCGACCCGGGCGCGGTCGGCAATGCCGGCCGCCTCGTGGTCTCCGAGCTGGGCGGCAAGGCCAACACCGAGATCCGCGCACGCCAGCTGGGGCACGAGCTCGAGGGGCTCGTCGACGCGCGCGAGCTGTCGAAGCTGATCAAGCAGCTCGAGCACGAGGGGCTCGCCTTCGAGGGCGCCGAGGCGTCGTTCGAGCTGCTGATCCGGCGCCACGCGAAGGACTACGCCGCGCCGTTCCGGATCGTGGACTACACGGTGCTCGTGGAGCAGCGCTCCGGCCGGGAGCTGCTCGCCGAGGCCACCGTGAAGGTCGAGGTCGCGGGCGAGGTGCTCCACACCGCGGCCGACGGCAACGGCCCGGTCAACGCGCTCGACGGCGCGCTGCGCAAGGCGCTCCGCGCGTTCTACCCGGTCCTCGACGGGGTCCACCTGGTCGACTACAAGGTCCGGATCCTGGACGGGACGACCGCGACCGCCGCCCGCACCCGGGTCATCATCGACTCCCAGGACGGCTCCACCACCTGGTCCACGATGGGCAGCGACACCAACATCATCGCGGCCTCCGCGCAGGCGCTGGCCGATTCGCTCGAGTACGCGATCTGGAAGTCCGGCGCGGAGCTCCGGCGGCGCGACGAGCGCCACTTCACGACGAGCAATGGCCAGGGGACGGCGGCGGCCTCGTCTCCCGAGCCCGACCCGGCGGCCGCGGGAGGCCCCTCATGACCGACGCGCCCGGCGCCACCGGCGCCCGCCCCGACAGCCCGGGGGCTCCGCCCGATCCCGCGCGCCTCGCCCGCTGGACGGTGACCTCGGGCAGCAACGTCAACAGCCGGGCCGCCGTCGTGATCCGCGCCGGCGACCACGACTGGAAGGCCTCCGCAGAGGGCAACGGCGCGGTCGACGCCCTGTACAAGGCCGTCGACCAGGCCCTGGCCGACGTGCTGGGCGGGCATCCGCGGCTCGTCGCCTACGACGTCCACGCGCTCGCCGAGGGCCCGGACGCCGAGGGCAAGGTGACGGTCAAGATCGCGCCGCCGACGTCCGCCGAGGGCGCCCGCGGCGACGGCCGGTACACGGGCGAGGTGACCAGCACCAACATCGTCGCGGCGTCGGTCGAGGCGTACGTCGACGCGATCAACACGATGCTGGGCGCCGCGTCGTGGGCCGGCGCCGCCCAGGAGGCCGGCTCGCGGCGGACCGCCGGGAGCGCGGCCGCGACCGGCCAGGCGCCGGCCGAGTACGACGACGACGCGAACCCGATCGACACCACCGAGTGGTTCAACCGCTGAGCGCGCCGCGCGTCGCGTTCACGGGCGAGCCCGGCGCGTTCGCGGAGGACGCGGTCCTCCGGTTCTTCGCGACCCCCGAGGCGGTCGCCCGGCCCTCGTTCCGGGCCGTGTTCGAGGCCGTCCGGCGACGGGGAGGCCGACGCCGGCGTGGTGCCGGTGGAGAGCTCGCTGCTGGGGACGATCCGCGAGAACCTCGACCTGCTGTGGGCGTTCGAGCTGCCGATCGTGGGCGAGGTCTCGGTCCCGGTGCGCCTGGCGCTGCTCGCCCTGCCGGGCGAGACGCTCGACTCCATCGAGCGCGTGTACTCGATCTCGGCGGCGCTGGCCCAGGCGGACGAGTTCCTGGGCTCGCGGTCGTGGAGCGTCCAGACGACGTACAACACCGCCGGCGCGGCCAGGCAGGTGGCCGAGCGCGGCGAGCGCGGGTCGGCCGCCGTGGCGTCGGCGCGGGTCGCCGCGATCTACGGGCTCGAGGTGATCGCCGACGACATCCAGTCGGGCACCGACAACCGGACCCGGTTCGCCGTGATCTCGCGCCCGGACGCCGGGGCGGGCGTCCTCGCCGCGGCGCGCCGCGAGGCCGTCGCGGGATCCCCGCGCACGACGCTCGTGTTCGCCGTCCGCAACGTGCCGGGCTCGCTCCACCGCTCGCTCGGCGCGTTCGCCTCGCGCGGGCTCAACCTGTCGCGGCTCGAGTCGCGCCCGTGGACCGCCCGCGGCTCGCGCTGGGAGTACCTGTTCTGGGTCGACCTCGACGCGGACCCCGACGAGCCGGAGTGCGCGGCGGCGCTGGCGGAGCTCGGGACCGAGACCGAGGTCGTCCGGATCCTCGGCACCTACGCGCAGGCCGCGGAGGACTAGCGGCCGGCGCCCGCCCCGGATGCGATCATGGCCGTCGACCCGCGTGACGGCGGCATGGGAGGTGGCGGATGGACGAGGCGTTCCGGTCCGAGATGGCCGCCGGCTACACGCTGGCCGAACCGGCGATCGTCCTGGGCTCGCCGCTCCTCGGCGACGAGGTGCTCACCGACGTCCGGGTCCAGGTCGCGCTGTCGCGCGTCAACCGCCACGGCCTGATCGCCGGCGCCACCGGCACGGGGAAGACGAAGACCCTCCAGATCTTCGCCGGCCAGCTGTCCGCGGCCGGCGTCCCGGTGTTCGCGGTCGACGTCAAGGGCGACCTGTCCGGGATCGGGGCCCCGGGGGACGCCACGGACCAGCGGACGATCGACCGCTGCACGTCGCTGGGCTGGACGTTCGCGCCCGCCGGCCATCCGCTGGAGATCCTGTCGCTGTCGGGCAAGACGGGCGCCCACGTCCGGGCGAGCGTGTCCTCGTTCGGGCCGCTGCTGCTGGGCAAGGTCCTCGACCTCAACGAGACGCAGACCTCGATCCTGTCGCTGGTCTTCCGCTACTGCGACGACCAGGACCTGCCGCTGCTCGACCTCGCCGACCTGCGGACGACCCTCAAGTTCCTGGGCTCGGACGAGGGCAAGCCCGTGCTCGAGGACCTGGGCGGCATCAGCCCGGCGTCGCTGGGCGTGATCCTGCGGGCGATCGTCACGATCGAGCAGGAGGGCGCGGACGTCTTCTTCGGCGAGCCCGAGTTCGACGTGGACGACCTGCTGCGGACCACGGCCGACGGGAAGGGGATCGTGACCCTGCTCGAGGTCGCGGACGTGATGGACAAGCCGCGGCTGTACTCGACGTTCGTCCTGTGGATGCTCGCCCAGCTGTACGAGGGGCTGCCCGAGGTCGGCGACCTGCCCAGGCCCAAGCTCGCGTTCTTCTTCGACGAGGCGCACCTGCTGTTCGACGACGCGTCGGAGGCGCTGCTCGACCAGATCGAGCGGACCGCGCGGCTGATCCGGAGCAAGGGCGTCGGGGTCTACTTCGTCACCCAGGCGCCCACGGACGTCCCGTCGTCGGTCCTGTCGCAGCTCGGCAACCGCGTCCAGCACGCCCTGCGCGCGTTCACCCCCGACGACGCCGACGCGCTGCGCAAGACCGCGCGGACGTTCCCGGTCACCGAGCACTACGACGTCGAGCGGACGATCACGAGCCTGGGCATCGGCGAGGCGCTGGTCACCGTGCTGTCGCCCAAGGGCGTGCCGACGCCCCTGGCGGCGACCCGCCTCGTGCCGCCGGACTCGCGGATGGCGCCCCTGGCCGAGCCCGAGATCGCCCAGGTCGTCGCGGCCTCGGCGCTCGCGACGCGCTACGGCGAGACGGTGGACCGGGAGAGCGCGCACGAGATCATCACGGCGCGGCTGTCCAACGCCAGGGCCGCGGCGGCGACGGCCGCGGCCGAGGCGACGATGCGCGACCAGGTCTCGCCGACCACGAACGCCGGCCTCGGGACGATGACCCCCGCGCAGCAGAAGCGCGAGATCGAGCGCCAGGCCCGGGAGCTGCGGAAGGCCCAGGAGGCCGCCGAGCGCGAGCGGAAGGCGCAGGCGCGCGAGGCGGCCGCCGCCGCGCGCCAGCGCGAGAAGACGATCGAGACCGGGATCCGGACCGCCGGCAAGGTCGTGTCCTCGCGCGCCGGGCAGTCGCTGCTCCGCGGCGTGTTCGACACGATCTTCGGCTCCGGCAAGCGCCGATAGCTAGCGCGCGACCTCGGTCGGGACCGCGCCGGCGTCCCTCGCCCGGACGAGCGCGAGGCCCGGGATCACCTCGTAGTGCTCGGCGGTCCACGACACGAGTCGCTCGGCGTGGCGCGTGCGGTCGACGTGCGCCTGGTCGGCGCCGGTCGCCGTCTCGACGTGTGACCAGCGGCCCCACAGGGAGACCGTCACGAACCGGTCGGGCGCCTCCGCGCCGAGGTACAGCGCCAGCGGTCCCTCCCCGGCGGCGCGGTCGCCGAGCGTCCCCTCGCGGGCGTCCGCCGTGTACGGCCCGAGCTCGTCGGGCTTCGTGGTTCCCGACAGGACGCGGACGATCGAGATCGTGGCGTCCATCGCCGGCTCGAGCTCGACCGCGACGGGCAGGACATCGGCCGGGCCGGCCGGCGTGCCGTGGAGCCACCCGGGGTGGGCGACCACGATGGGCGAGCCCGCCCGGACCGCGGCCCGAAGCACGTCGTCGTCGTCCCAGACGCTGACGAGCAGGCGTTCGCCGTCCTCGCCGGGCCCGATCCTGCCGGCGACGGCCGCACGCAACCCCGGGACCCCGGCCAGTGCGGGCGCCAGCGCGTCGCGCAAGGCGGCATCGAAGCCGACGCTGACGGCGTTGAACCGGACGACGCGCAGAACGGAGCTCACGGACCACCCTCAATGCACGGCGAGCGGGTGGATTGTTCCGCGCCGGCCCGGGGTCTGCAAGCCCCCGACTCGGGGGGCCGGACGCGGACCTCCGGCGCCGTCGCCACACGCCGCTGGTAGCATCGGCGGACGAGCCTCGTCCGCACGAGGAGCGCGCCCGACCGACGGCGCCAGGAGTGCCCCATGACTGCCACCCGAACGGCCACCACCCCGCACCCGATCTACCTCGCCGGGAAGTGGGTCGAGTCGGACGATCCGCTCGTGATCCAGAACCCCGCCCGGCCCGACGAGCCCGCGGGCTCCACGTTCCACGCGACCGAGGCGCAATACGACGAGGCGGTCGAGGCGGCCGTCAAGGCGTTCGAGGTGACCCGCAAGCTGCCCGCCTACGAGCGGGGGCGGATCCTGCGCGAGGTCAGCGCCGGCATCCGCGCGCGCCGCGAGGAGCTTGGCGCGACCATCGCCGCCGAGGCCGGCAAGCCGATCCGCGACGCGCTGGTCGAGGTGGATCGGGCGACGCTGACCTTCCGGCTGGGCGCGGAGGAGGCCGAACGGATGACGGGCGAGCTGATCCCGCTCGACCTGATGCCGGCCTCGAAGGACCGGGTGGGCATCACCCGCCGGTTCCCGATCGGGCCGATCGCGGGCATCAGCCCGTTCAACTTCCCGCTCAACCTGGCCGCGCACAAGGTCGCGCCGGCGATCGCCTCGGGCAACCCGATCGTGCTCAAGCCGCCGTCCAAGGACCCGCTGGTCATGCTCAAGGTCGCCGAGATCATCGACGCCGCGGGCGTGCCCGAGGGGATGGTCAGCGTGCTGCCGATGAGCCGCGAGCTGGGCGACCGGATGGTGTCGGACGACCGGTTCAAGCTGCTCACCTTCACCGGGTCGCCCTCGGTCGGCTGGCGGATGAAGGAGCGGGCCGGCAAGAAGAAGGTCGTGCTCGAGCTGGGCGGCAACGCCGGGGTGATCGTCGATCGCAGCGCCAACATCGACTGGGCCGTGAAACGGTCGGTGCTGGGCGCGTTCGGGTACGCGGGACAGGTGTGCATCAGCGTGCAGCGGATGTTCGTCCACGAGGACATCTGGGACGAGTTCATGACCAAGCTCGTCGCCGCCGCGAGCGCCCTCGTGGTGGGCGATCCCGCGGATCCGACGACCGACGTGGGCCCGATGGTCGACGCCAACGCCGCGCGCCGGACGCAGGACTGGGTCGACGAGGCGAAGGCGCTCGGGGGCAAGGTGCTCCTGGGCGGGACGGCCGACGGCAACTACTTCGCGCCGACGATCCTGACCGACGTTCCCGTCCACGCGAAGGTCTGCTCGAACGAGGCGTTCGCGCCGCTCGTGGTCGCCTTCCCGTTCCGCGAGATGGACGACGCGATCCGCCAGGTCAACGACAGCTTCTTCGGTCTCCAGACCGGCGTCTTCACCGGCGACCTGGCCGCGGCCTGGGCGAGCTTCTCGGACCTGGAGGTCGGCGGCGTGATGATCAACGACATCCCGACCTACCGGATCGACCACATGCCGTATGGCGGCGTGAAGGACTCCGGCATGGGCCGCGAGGGGCTGCGCTGGGCGATCGAGGACATGACCGAGATCCGGATCATGGTCCTCGCCTGGCCCCAGTAGGCCCTCCCGGAACGTCTCGACCCGCCGGGCCGGCTGGAGCAGGACGGGCGCAGATGCCGGCCGACCGCTGGGAAGGCGCCGCGCCTACGAGCGCTACGTCGGGCGCTGGAGCCGCCCGGTCGCCGACACGTTCCTCGCCTGGCTCAGCGTGCCCGCCGGCGCGATCTGGGTCGACGTCGGCTGCGGCACCGGGGCGCTGACCGGGCAGATCGTCGCCCGCGTGGCGCCCGGGCGGGTGCTCGGGGTCGACCCGTCCGCGGACTTCGTCGCGGCCGCCCGCTACGCGGGTCCCCGACGCCGTCGCGACGTTCGCCGTCGGCCGCGCGGACGTGCTGCCGGTCGACACGGCCAGCGCGGACGCGGTCGTCTCGGGACTTGTGCTCAACTTCGTGCCCGATGTGCCCGCGGCGCTCGCGGAGGCCGCGCGCGTGGCGCAAGCCTGGCGGGGTCGTCGCGGCCTACGTCTGGGACTACGCCGGGCGCATGGAGCTGATGCGCCGGTTCTGGGACGCGGCGGTCGAGCTCGACCCCGCCGCGGCGGACCTGGACGAGGGCGCGCGCTTCCCGATCGCGTCGCCGGCGCCGCTGGCGACGGCGTGGGCGAACGCCGGTATCGACGACGTCCTCGTCAACGCCATCGACGTCCCGACCCGGTTCGCCGACTTCGACGACTTCTGGGCGCCGTTCACGGTGCGACATCGCACCCGCGCCCGGGTACGCGAGCCGCTCCCACCCGAGCGCCGCGAGGCCCTCCGCGAGCGCCTCCGGTCCACGCTCCCGACCGGGCCCGAGGGCACCATCGACCTCATCGCCCGCGCCTGGGCGATCCGAGGCCGGGCGGCCTGACGACGCCACGCCCTCGGCCGCCCGTCAGGTCTCCTCGGGGCCGACGACCAGTCGGACGTGCCGTCGTTCGAGCGGCTCGCTTTCCCACGGCCGCCGGAGCACGAACGCAAGCTCGAAGCTCCCCGCAGCCGGCGCATGGAGACGGAACGTCCGAATGCCGGAGCCGCCCGCGACGAGCTCGCCCGGCGACTCGCGGTAGTCGTCTCCCAGCTGCTCGACGCCAGGGGCCGCCCCCTCAACCTCCCACCGGTAGCCCGACGTGGGCGTTTCGGCTAGCTCGACCTGCAGGTCGCCCGTGGTGGCCAGGACCTCCGTCGACGGACCTTCTCGCGTCATCGCACCTCGCCGTTCCCGCCGGTCAGGCGTACCACTTGTGGAAGAGGTGATTGTTCATCCCACGCACGAAGGTGTCGATCCGGTTCTTGCCCCACGACACGGCACCCGGACCATCGTCGATCGCTCCGCCCCGGCTCTCCCAGCCGCGCCACGCGGTGCCGTCCCACCAGCGGTGCCACATGGCGTTGTCGGTGCCCTTGGCGAAGACGTCGAGGCGGTTGATACCCCACGACGCGGCAGCGGGGCGCGAGAAGATCGTCCCGCCGAGGCTCTCCCAGCCACGCCACGCCGTGCCGTCCCACCAGCGGTGGTGGAGTTCGTTGTCCGTCCCCCGGGCGAAGCAGTCGATCCGGTTGGGACCCCAGGACACGGCCGCGGGCCCATCGTCGATGACGCCCCCGAGGCTCTCCCAGCCGCGCCACGCCGTCCCGTCCCACCAGGTGTGCCACATGGCGTTGTCGGTGCCCTTGGCGAAGACGTCGAGGCGGTTCGCGCCCCACGACGCGACCGCCGGGCTCGACGTGATGATCCCGCCGAGGTTTTCCCAGCCGCGCCACGCGGTCCCGTCCCACCAGCGGTGCCACAGGGCGTTGTCCATGCCGCGCGCGAAGCAGTCGATCCGGTTCCGGAAGCCGCGACCGATCGGGCCACGGGACGCGCGGAGACGACGATGCCGCCCTCTCCGCCGTTCGTCTGCGACTCGATATACGACCCGTACACCGTGAAGCCGAACATCGAGGGCAGCTTCGCCGCAAGGTTGGTCTTGATGCGCGCGAGCAGTGCCTGGCTCGTCACGTCGGGCGTGTCGAGCCGGTAGTACTGCACGGACTTGTAACTCTGGCCGAAGGCGTAGCAGAACGCGGTCGGCTCGGTGTCGAACTCGTCGATGTCGTACGGCCAGAACTCCTCGGGCGGCACGCCGAAGAGCACGAGCGCCTGCATCGTGGTCCTGAGGAACGCGCCGGTGTCGCCCGTCTCGCGCATCAGGTTTCGGGTCGCTTTGTAGAGGAACAGGCGGGACGCGTCGACGTGCCGCCCCGCCGCCGTGCGCTCGAAGTACTCGAGCAGGCCGACGCCGGCGTTCGCAGTGCACGACCCGAGGTTCCCCTGGTCCTCGACGTCGGGAAAGCGCGCCCGCAAGTCGATCGACTTCGGCAGGACCGCCTTCGGCTTGTCGACGTCGAGTGTCCCGGGCGCCGCGCCCAGTCCGGCCGCCGGGCGCATCGTGGCCCACACTGCCGGCCATGGATCTGACGCTCACGCCGGCCCAGGCCGAGCTCCGGGATCGCGCCCGCGCCTACGTCGTCGACGCCCTGCAGCCGCTGGAGGCCGAGTTCGAGCTCCGGCACACGCTGTCGGACGCCACGATCCGGGAGCTGAAGCGGCTCGCGATCGAGGCCCGGCTCCACGGGGGCGGCCTCCCGGCCTCCGCGGGCGGCCAGGGGTGGACCGCGATCGAGCAGGTGCTGGTCCACGAGCAGCTGGGCCAGGCGACCGGCGGCCTGTGGAGCTTCATCCCGGGCGCCTACAACGCGCTCGTCCACTGCACGCCCGAGCAGCGCCGCCGCTACCTCGACCCGAGCCTGCGCGGCGAGCGCAACGGGAGCTACGCGATCACGGAGCCCGGCCAGGGATCCGACGCGCGGACGCTCGACGCGACCGCGGTCCGCGATCCGTCGACCGGGGAGTGGGTGCTCAACGGCGAGAAGTGGTTCGTCACGGGCCCGTCCGACACCGACTTCATGATCTTCCACTGCCACGCGATCGAGGGCGACCAGCGCAGGCCCACGCTGTTCCTCGTCGACTACGACACGCCCGGCCTGGAGCAGACCGGCGACCCGGACTACACCCACACGTTCGCCGACCGCCACCCGCAGTTCGTGCTGCGCGACGTCCGCGTCCCGGCCGACGCGGTGCTGGGCGGAGTGGGCGAGGCCGACGAGCTGACCAACGAGTGGTTCGTCGAGGAGCGCCTCCACATCGGCGCACGCTGCGCGGGGGCGATGGAGCGGCTGCTCACGCTGGCCGTGGACTGGGCGACGAGCCGGGTCCAGTTCGACGAGCGGATCTACGACTTCCAGGGCGTCAGCTTCCCGCTGGCCGACTCGGCGGCCGACGCCTCGGCGGCGCGGCTCCTGACGCGGGAGACCGCGTGGCTCATGGACAGCGGCGCGGATCCCAAGGTCGTCCACGCGCGCGCGTCGGTCGCCAAGCTGTTCGCCTCCGAGGCCGCGTGGCGGTGCGCCGATCGGGTCGTCCAGGTCTTCGGCGGCCGCGGCTACATGCGCGAGTACCCCGCCGAGCGCTACCTGCGCGAGCTGCGCGTCGACCGGATCTGGGAAGGCACGTCCGAGATCCAGCGGCTGATCGTCGCGCGGGCGCTCGAGAAGCGCGGCGTCGGCGCGGTCGTCGGCTGACGCGGATGGCGACCCCCGAGCCGGTCGCCGACTCGCCCGCGCCCGCGATCGACCTGCGGCCGCTGTTCGCGCCCCGGTCGATCGCGATCGTCGGCGCCAGCCCGCGGTCGTCGCTGGGGCCGACGGTCCGCGACAACCTCGCCCGGATGGGCAGCGAGACGCGCCTGCACTACGTCAACCCCAACTACCCGGAGGCCCACGGGCAGCCGTGCTACCCGAGCCTGGCCGACCTCCCCGAGCGCCCGGACTCGGCGATCCTCGCCGTCAACCCGCTGCGGGCGACGCGCTTCGCCCAGGAGGCGGCCGACGCCGGCGTGCCGAGCCTCGTCATCCCGGGCGGCGGCGTGGTCGAGGGCGGGGAGGCGGCCGCCGAGATGCAGCGCGCGGTCGCGGCGATCGCGATCCGCCACGGGATCGCGCTGCTGGGGCCGAACTGCATGGGCGCCGTCGACTGGACCACCGGCAGCTCGACCTACATCGGCGACGTCAACCCCTGGCTGCCGCGCGGGCACGTCGCGGGCCTGGCGCAGTCGGGCAGCGTGACCGACGCGTTCCTGCACGCGCCCGGCTCGCGCATCGGGTACAGCCGGATCGTGTCCGTCGGCGCCGAGGTCGTGCTCGACCTGTGCGACTACCTCGCCTACTGCCTCGACGATCCCGAGACGCACGCGGTCATGCTGTTCGTCGAGGGCTTCAAGCGGCCGGAGCGGTTCCTCGCGCTCGCGGACCACGCGCTCGCGCTGGGCAAGCCGATCCTCGCGGTCAAGGTGGGCCGCTCGGCCCAGGCGCAGGCCGCCGCGATCGCGCACAGCGGCAGCCTCGCGGGCGAGGACCGGGTGACGAGCGCCGGCGCTCGACGCCGCGGGCGTGATCCGGTGCGCCGACCTGGACGAGCTGCTCGAGGCGGCCGAGCTCGTCGCCGGCGTCGGCCGGCTGGGTCGCCGGCTGCGGGGCGGGCGGACGGGCGTCGTGACGGTGTCGACCGGCGAGGCGTCGCTGGTCGCCGACCTCGCCGACCGGACCGGCCTCGACCTGCCGCCGGTCGGCGACGAGGCGCGCGCGGCGATCCTGCGCGACCTGCCCACCATGGGCTACATCGGCAACCCGCTCGACCCGTGGGGCGCGGCGGACGAGGCGATCGCCTACCGGGCGTCGTTCGAGGCGCTGGCCGCATCGGGCGCCTACGACGTCCTCGCGATCGTCCACGACAACCCCTTCCGCGAGCTGCCCAGCGAGGTGGAGGTCGCCACCACCGTCAGCCGGGCCCTGGTCGAGGCGACCGCCGCCCGGCCGGAGCTGCTGCCGGTCTACGTGTCGCTCACCTCGAACGACGCGAGCGACGAGGTCAAGGCGTTCCTCGACGCCAACGGCGGCATGCCCATGCTCAAGGGGGCGATCGAGGCGTTCGCGGCGATCGCGCGGCTCGCGGCCTGGGAGACGCGGCGTGCGGGCGCGCCGACGCGGGCCCGAGACGGCCCGAGTGGGCGGCGCTCGCGGCGGATCGCGTGGCGTGGGGCGCCGACCCGGTGCTCGACCCGCTTGCGCAGGCGGCCGCGGCGGGCGGGCGCGTGGCGCTGCCGGAGCGCGAGAGCCTGGCCCTGCCTCGCCGACGCGGGCCTGCCCGTCACGGCCTGGCGCGCCGTGCCCGCGGAACCGGGCGCCGCGGTGGCGGCCTGGCGCGAGCTGGGCGGTGGCCCGGTCGCGCTCAAGCTCGATGCCCCGTCGCTCGCCCACAAGAGCGACGCCGGCGGGGTGGCGCTGGGGCTGGCCGACGAGGCGGCGATCGAGGCGGCGGTGACGGCGTTGCTGACGGCGGCATCGCGGGCCGGCGTGGATGCTCGCGGCCTGCTGGTCGAGCCCATGGCACCCGCGGGCGTCGAGCTGATCGTCGGCGGGCGGCGAGACGCCGTGTTCGGGCCGGCCGTGCTCGTGGGGGCGGGCGGGATCCTCGCCGAGGTCCTCGACGACGTCGCCGTGCTGCTCGCGCCGGTGACGCGGGACGAGGTGCTGACGCGTCTCCAGGGGCTGCGCGGGGCCACGCTCCTGCGCGGCGTGCGCGGCTCGGACGCCGTCGATCTCGACGCCGTGGCGGACCTGGTCGTGGCCGTCGGGGACCTGCTGGTCGCCGAGGCGTCGATCGTCGAGATCGACCTGAACCCGGTGATCGCGGGACCGGACGGCGCGGTCGCGGTCGACGCCCTGGTGGTGCTCGATACGCCGCCGGCCTGATCCCAGACCGGATCGAGCGCGGACGGCGCGATCCGGCACCGGCCGGGGGATACTGCCTCCAGCTGTCGTGGGACGGCGGGGCGAGCTGGACGGCGACCAAGCAGGTCAACGTGACCAACAGCCTCACGACGTCCACGCTCGGCGCGACGACGGACGACTGGGGCCACACGTGGACGCTGGCCCAGCTCAACACCGCCAACTTCCGCGTGCGGATCATCGACGTCTCGTCGATGAACGGGAAGGACTCGACCTCGACGCCATTCGGGTCGAGGGCAACGACACCCCGTAGACTCGGGGCGTGACCCCCGCCCCGGCGCACGGCCGCCCACCTCCTCGTCGACTGTCTCGCGGCCGAGGGCTGCGAGTGGGTCTTCTCGGTCCCCGGCGAGGAGACGATGGACGTGCTCGAGGCGCTGGCGGACCACCCGTCCGTCCGCCACGTCACCACGCGCCACGAGCAGGGCGCCGCGTTCATGGCCGACGTCTACGGCCGCCTGACGGGTCGCTGCGCGGTCGCGATGGCCACGCTCGGACCGGGGGCGACGAACCTCATCACCGGGATCGCGGATGCCTTCCTCGACCGCGCGCCGATGGTCGCCATCACCGGCCAGACGGGCATCGACAAGATCCACAAGGAGTCGCACCAGTACGTCGACATCCCGCGGATGCTCGAGCCGGTGACGAAGTGGAACACGCGGGTCGAGGTCCCGGGCGCGATCCCGGAGATCGTCACCAAGGCCTTCCGGGTGGCCCGCCTCGAGAAGCCGGGCCCGACACACATCGAGCTGCCCGAGGACATCGCCGCCCGCGAGGTCGACGACGCGCTCGAGCCCCTGGTGCTCCCCGAGGCGGCGTTCCCCGAGCCGACCGACGAGGCGATCGAGCGCGCCGCCGACCTGATCGCCGGCGCCCAGCGGCCGATCGTCCTGGCCGGCAACGGCGTCCTCCGGCGGCGGGCCTCGCCCGAGCTACGCGAGTTCGCCCGCGGGCTCCACGTGCCCGTCGCGGTCACGTTCATGGGCAAGGGGGCGATCGACGACCGCTCGCACCTGTCGCTGATGGCCGTCGGGCTCCAGGCGCGCGACCACGTCCTGTCGGGGTTCGACCGCGCGGACCTGGTCGTCTCGGTGGGCTACGACCCCGTCGAGTACGCCCCGGGCCGCTGGAACCCCGGCGGGACCAAGCGGATCGTGCACATCGACACCACGCCGGCCGAGGTCGATGCCGCGTATCGCCCGCAGGTCGAGCTGATCGGCGACGTGGGCGGCACGCTCCGGCGCCTGCTCGACGTGCTGCAGCCGCGCGGGATCAGCGGCAAGGACGCGGCCCAGCGCCACGCGTCGCGCGAGGTCCTCGTCCATGCCGACCTGCGCCAGGAGCTGCTGCGCGAGCTGGCGGCGGCCGACACGGACGACGGGTGGCCGATCAAGCCGCAGAAGGCCATCGGCGACCTGCGGGCGGTGCTGGCGCCGGACGACATCGTGGTCAGCGACGTCGGCGCCCACAAGATCTGGGTCGCGCGCCTGTACCAGGCGTTCGAGCCGAACACGGTGATCATCTCCAACGGCTTCGCGTCGATGGGCATCGCCCTGCCCGGCGCGATCGCGGCCGCGCTCGTCCACCCCGACCGCCACGTCGTCGCCCTGTGCGGCGACGGCGGGCTGCTGATGAACGTGCAGGAGCTCGAGACGGCCGTGCGCCTCGGCGTGCGGGTGACCGTGGTCGTCTGGCGCGACGACGGCTACGGGCTCATCGACTGGAAGCAGCGCAACGAGTTCGGCCGGCCGTTCGGGGTCGAGTTCGGCAACCCGGACTTCGTCGCCCTGGCGCAGTCGTTCGGGATGGCGGCCTTCCGGCCGTCGTCGGCGGCCGACCTGCGGCCGACGCTCGCCCGGGCCCTCGAGGTCGACGGACCGGCGCTGGTCGAGGTCCCGATCGACTACCGCGAGAACCTGCGGCTCACCGAACACCTCGGGGCGCTCGAGCTGGCCTGAACGAGGGGACCCGGCCCGTCCCGACCTAACCCGCGTCAGACCCTCGCGAGCACCAGCAGCAGCAGGCCGAACAGGGCCAGGACCGGCACGCACAGCACGGCCGCCAGGCGCTCCGGCCCGAGGCGGTCGGCGCGCGAGGTGGGGCCACGGCGGCTGCCGCTCACGGGCGACCGCTCTTCGCCGCGCCTGTCGCGATCCGGCGGCGCATCGCGTTGACCTGGCGGGCGACGCCCTGCTCGGTCAGGTCCTCCGTCTTCGTGAACACGAGCCGGAGGTCCGCGAGCGCCTCGGACGTGCCGGACACGAGCATCCGGTTGCCCCGCACCGACACCCGCACCTCGTCGATCGGCTCGGACACGACCTCGCGATCCGCGGGCCCGCTCAGCGAGCCGGTGATCTGCAGCTCGCCGCCTCGAGAGACCAGCTGGTACGACCGTCCGGGCCGCAGCGACCGGGACCCCTCCACGAACACGGCCAACGCGAGCCGGACCGGCGACGCCGCATCGTCGACGCCGGATGCCATCACCGGGACGCCGGCCGGCGTGACCGCAGGCCCACCGGCGGTCTCGTCCGCGTCGGCGGGCGCAATCGTGCTGGGACGCGCGGCCGCGGCAGCGACGGCCGCCGCGAACAGGCCGGAGGTCGCCGGGTCGACCGCGTCCTCGCCGTCGGCCACGCGAAGGGTCGCGACGCGTGCCGGGTTCGGTGACGGCGTCGCTCGCATCGTCGAGGCGGGCGTTGGCGTCGTCCGCCAGGCCGATGCCGTGGACCATGCAGGCGACTCGACGGCGGCATCCGGTGCGACGTCGACCCGCGCGGCGGGCATCGGGTCCGCGCCCACCTCCGACGTCGGGAGCAGGACCTGCACCAGGCGTACGTCCGCCCCGCATGTCGGGCAGGTGAACGACCAGCCGGTGACCGGGCTCAGGCACGAGCCGCAGGTGCCGGGTGGCGCGGCGTCCAGGATCAGGAGCGCCGCCGGCCCGAGGATCGCCCCGAGGACGGCCCAGCGGGCGGGGTCGCGCCGTTCGGTCCGGGCCACGCCCCATGCCCGGTACCCGAACCCGATGGCCCAGACGCCCGCGAAGGTCAACGCCGCGAGCAGCATCATGGTCGCTCGCGGTCCCCCGCCGCGGAGCCGACGGCAAACCGGACCTTCCGTCCGTAGAAGCCCTCCGCGTATCGGACGCCGGCACCCGCCTCGATCCCGCGGAGCCGGGCCAGCCCGCGGAACGTCTCGGGATCGAACCAGGTCCGGCCGGACTGCGACCCGAACGAGCCCTCGATGAGGTCGAGCTTGCGAGTCAGCGTGGGTTCGTCCAGGGGAACGTACACGTTGGGCGAGCCCATGTCGCCGTCGTACTTCGGGATCTCGTACTCGAGGACCAGGTGGTCGCGAAACGTGTTCCAGGCCAGCTGGGCGACGAGCCGATGATCCTGGTGGGCGTCGTCGGTCCGGGGCGCCAGCACGAGGTCCGGTCGCACCGACGCCTTCAGCGCCTCGAACTCGTCCTTGAGCTCGGCGAACGCCGCGGGCAGGAAGCCGTCGCGGAACGCGTGGAACGCGATCGAGCGTTGGGTGACGCCATCGAGGAACGCCTCCGCGGACCGGGTGCCCTCCTCGACCCGCTTGCTCGTTCCGCTCATCACGACCCACGTCGCCGATGCGAGGCGCCCCGAGGCGGCGAGCTGCAGGATGGTCCCGCCCGCGCCGATCTCGATGTCGTCGGGGTGGGCGCCCAGGCACAGCAGCGTCGAGCGGCCGGTCCCCGAGCGGTCCCAGCGTCAGCACGCCGTCAGCCGTCCTCGCCGCGGAGCCAGAGCGCCCACGGCGGCGATCCGCCTTCGTACATCGCGTCGAGATCCTGCTTGTCCTTGAGCGTGTCCATCGGCGCCCAGAAGCCGTCGTGCTTGAAGGCCATCAGCCGCCCTTCGTCGATGAGTCGCTTGAACGGCTCCTCGACGAGCTCCTCGCCCTCCTTGATGTAGTCGAAGATCTCGCGCCGGAGGATGAAGTACCCGCCGTTGATGCGCGTCTCGGCCTCCTTGACGTTGCTGATCGAGCGCACCCGCCCGCCGTCGTCGGCGTCGACGAGGTGGAAGGAATAGGTCGGCCGGACGGCGAGGAACGCCGCCACGTTGTCCGTCGCCCGGAACTGCTCGATGAGCTCGGGCAGCGGGGCGTCCGTGAGCGTGTCGCCGTAGTTCGCCAGGAACATGTCCTCGTTTCCCACGTACGGCCGGATCGCGCGGAGTCGCTGGCCGACGATCGTGTGGACGCCGGTGTCCGCGAACGTGATCCGCCAGTCCTGGATGTCGGTCCGGACGAGCTCGAGCGAGCGTCCGCCGTCCTCGAACACGAAGTCGTTGGACATCGCCTCGCTGTAGTTGAGGAAGTAGGACTTGACGACGTCGGCCCGGTAGCCGAGGCACAGGACGAAGTCGCGGTGCCCGTAGTGCGCGTAGTAGCGCATGACGTGCCACAGGATCGGTCGGACCCCGATCGGGATCATGGGCTTCGGGGCGACGTCGGAATACTCCCGTAGCCGGAGCCCGAGACCCCCCGAGAAGAGCACGACCTTCATCCCATCCACATCCCATCGCGGCGTAGCCCAGTGGTCCTAGTGTCGCCGACGACCAGACCGCGTGCCATGCGCCCGAACGCCATTCCGTTGCCGGGTCGCAACGAGACCTCGTCGAACGTGGTCCTGACCCCTCGTCGCCGTGTACGCGGACCAGTACCATCGGCGTTCGGGGCTCGATCTGCGCGCCCGCGTGAACGAGGAGCGGCATGATCTTCACGGAGACGAGGCTGACGGGGGCCTTCGTCATCGATCTGGACCGTCGCGAGGACGTCCGCGGCTGGTTCGCGCGCGCCTTCAGCCAGGACGAGTTCCGCGACCACGGCCTGGACCCGCTCATCGCGCAGGCCAACATCGGCTACAACCACCACCGCGGCACGGTCCGCGGCATGCACTTCCAGTACCCGCCGAAGGCCGAGACGAAGCTCGTGCGCTGCACCCGGGGCGCGATCGTCGACGTCATCGTCGACCTGCGGCCGGAGTCGCCGACCTACCTCGAGCACGTCGCGGTCGAGCTGAGCGCCGAGAATTCGCGCTCGCTGTACGTGCCGCGACGCTTCGGCCACGGGTACCAGGTCCTCGAGGACGTCACCGAGACCAGCTACATCGTCAGCGAGTTCTACTCGCCCGAGCACGAGGGCGGGCTGCGGTTCGACGATCCGGCCCTGGCGATCACCTGGCCGCTGCCGCCGGGCGACATGTCGGACAAGGATCGGCAGTGGCCGCTCCTCGCCGAGGTCGGGGACGAGGTGGCCCGCCGCATGCGGGCCGACTGAGCCGATGATCATCGTCGACGCCGCCCTTCGCGAGCTCGAGGCCGCCGGGACGCCGATCCGGGTGGGGATCCTCGGGGCGGGGTTCATGGCCCAGGGTCTCGCGAACCAGATCGTGAACAGCGTCGCCGGCATGCGCCTGGTCGCTGTCGCCGGACGGCGACTCGAGCGCGCCGAGCACGTCGTGAGCTACGCCGACGCCGAGCCGGTCGCGGTGGACACGATCCAGGCGTTCGACGCGGCGATCGGTCGCGGCGCGGTCGCGATCACCGAGGACCCGACGCTGCTCTGCCGGAGCGACTGCGTCGACGTCGTGGTCGAGGCGACCGGCGCGGTCGAGTACGCCGCCCACGCGGTGCTCGACGCGTTCGCCCACGGCAAGGACGTGGTCCTGATGAACGCCGAGCTGGACGCGACGATCGGGCCCCTCCTGCAGGTCAAGGCTCGCGAGCACGGCGTCCTGCTGTCGGCGTGCGACGGCGACGAGCCGGGCGTGCAGATGAACCTCGTGCGCTGGGTGCGTGGCCTGGGCCTGGTGCCGCGCGTGGTCGGCAACGTGAAGGGCCTCCAGGACCCGTACCGCAACCCGACGACCCAGCAGGGGTTCGCCGAGCGCTGGGGCCAGAACCCGGCGATGGTGACCAGCTTCGCGGACGGGACGAAGATCAGCTGCGAGCAGGCGATCGTCGGCAACGCGACCGGCTTCGGCGTCCTCGAGCGGGGGATGTCGCGGGGACTCGAGTTCCGCGAGCTGCCCGAGAAGCTGCCCGAGCTCTACCTGCCGCGGCTCGACGAGATCCGCGAGCTGGGCGGGATCATCGACTACACGGTCGGCACGATCGACACCAAGGTCTACGTGCTCGCCGAGCACGCCGATCCCAAGCAGCGCCACTACCTCGAGCTGTACAAGATGGGGCCCGGGCCGCTGTACGCGTTCTGGATTCCCTATCATCTGGTGCACTTCGAGGTGCCCAACGCCATCGCCCGGGTTCGCCTGTTCCGCGACGGCCTGGCCGAGCCGCTGGGCGGGCCCGTCGTCGAGGTCTGTGCGGTGGCCAAGCGGCCGCTGCAGCGGGGCGAGACGCTCGACGAGTACGGGCACTACATGACGTACGGGGAGGCCGTGAACAGCGCGGAGATGCGCGAGCAGGTCTATCTGCCCGAGGGCCTCGTCGAGGGCTGCGTGCTGCGCCGGGACATCGCGCAGGACGAGGTCATCCGCTACGACGACGTCGACCTCCCGCCGGGCCGGCTGGCCGACGAGCTCCGGAGCGAGCAGTACCGGCACTTCTTCGGGTCGAGCCCGATCTGAGCGCGGTCCCGAGGAGCGCAGTGCCCAACGACGCCCCGTCGCCCCACGGCCCGCCGGTGACCGACGATCGGCCGCTGCTGACGATCTGCACGCCCACGTTCGAGCGGCCGGACCTGCTCCGCCGGGCGCTCGGGTCGGTGATCGCCCAGGTCGATCCGCGGATGACCCAGGTCGAGCTGGTGGTCGCCGACAACTCCGACACCGACGAATCCGAGGACGTCGCGAAGGCTCTGCTCGCGTCCTGGCCGGGGCCGACGCGCTACGTCCGGAACCGGCCGTCGCTGGGGATGGTCGGCAACCACAACCGGTGCATCGAGCTCGCGGCGGGCCGGAACATCGCCTTCCTCCACGACGACGACGCGTTCGTGCCGGGCGGGATCGGCCACGTCCTCGACATCGTGTCCGCGGCGGACGCCTACGAGGTCCACCTGTTCGGGGTCGACGTCGTCCGGATCGACGGCCGCGATCCGACGCCGGCAGCGTCCCCGTCGCGACGAGCGGCTCAGCCCGCGGACGGCCCTCCACCGGCTGCTCACGGACTCCTCGTACGTCCGCCTGCCCGGGCTGGTGGCGAGCGCCGCCGCCTATCGGGACGCCGGACCGTTCGCCGAGGACGCCGCCAACGCCATCGACCTCGACATGTGGGTCCGGTTGTTCGCCCGGCACGGGCTGCACACCGTGCCCTACGTCCTGGCCGCGTACACCGTCCACGACAAGGCGCTGACGAGCGGGATGTTCACCCCGCCGACGATCGAGCGCCTCATGCGCATCTTCGACCGGGCGGCGGACCTCGGCGTCCTGACCCCGAGCGAGGTTCGCGGCGGGCAGTCCGCCTGGTTCCACAAGTTCATCCTCGCCGGCGCCTACCGGTCGCTCGAGGCGCACGATCGGGCCGCCGCGGCCCAGATCATGCGGCTGTTCGACCTGCGCGAGGTCCGCAGGCTCGGCCCGTCGGTCCGGTGGCTGCCGGTCAGGCTGGCGTTCATGATCGCCACGCTGGGGGCGCATCCCCAACGGACCCTGGACGATCGGCCGGAAGCGAACTCGTGACCCTCGCGATCCCATGGCGAGCCGCGTGGGCGGTCGCGCTCCGCTTCGTGGCGCCCTTCGCGTTGCTGCTCCTGGCGACCGGGGCCGTCCGCGGCGCGGGTCCGTCCGATTCTTCGTCGCCGGCGACGGGCGACGAGTCCGCCTCGCCCGGACCGCCCGGCTGCGCGGAGCCGCTGCAGGCCCTCGTCGACGCGGCGGACGCGGGCAGCACGGTGCGGCTGCCGGCCTGCACGAGCACGGAGGAACTGGTCATCGACCGGCCACTCACGATCGACGCCCGCGGGACGGTGATCGACGGACGGGGCCGGCTCGAGCATGCCGTCGTCGTCGAGGCCGATGACGTCTCGATCGACGGCCTGACCGTGATCGGGGTCGCCAGCCCCCCGCAGGACGGTGCCGTGCGCGCGTGGGACGTCGACCGGTTCGCCTTCCGCGACGGGCAGATCCGCGACGCCGCCGGCGCCTGCATCAGCATCGCCCGCGGCGAGGACTCGACGGTGTCGGGGTCGACGCTGGACGGCTGCGGCCAGGAGGGCCTGCACGCCACCCGCGCGGACGGCCTGTCCGTCGTCGGCAACCGGATCTCGGGCAACAACCCGGCGGCGGCCTTCGATCCCGAGTGGGAGGCCGGCGGCGCCAAGGTGACCCAGAGCGCCCGGGTCCGGTTCGAGGACAACGAGGTCGCGGGCAATCGCGGGCCCGGGATCTGGTGTGACATCGACTGCCGTGACACCACGATCCGCGGCAACCGGGTCCACGACAACGCCCGCGCCGGCATCCAGATCGAGATCAGCGACGGTGCCGTGGTCGAGGACAACGTCGTCTGGGAGAACGGCTGGGGCCGCCCCACCTGGGGCTGGGGCGCGGGCATCCTCGTGTCCACGTCGCGCAACGTGGACGTGGTGGGCAACCTGCTCGCCTGGAACGCGGACGGCATCGTCGTCGTGAGCCAGGATCGCGAGGACTCGCCCGGCACCGCCACCGGCCTGCGGACCGATCGCAACCTGGTCGCGTCGGAGACGGGGCGCGAGGCGTTCGGCGAGGCCTGGCTCGTCGACGGGTCGGCCGCCCTGACCCAGGCGGCGTCGGGCAACGGCGGCAGCGGCGACCGGTTCTGGTTCACCGGACCGGAGGGCCGCGACGCCCGCTTCGCCTGGGGCGGGAGCCTGACGAGCCTCGACGACTTCCGCTCGACCCTCGGCGGCGCCGACGCCGCGTACCTGACCGATGCCGAGGTCGCCGACGCGCTGGCCGCGGCCGGCCTGCCCGGTCACCCGGACATCCACCCCGCCGTGTTCGATCCGCGCGACCTCATCGCGCCGGCCGTCGCGGCGCTCCTCGCCGTCATCGCGGCCATCTCGGCCCTGACCGTCATCCTCGTCCGCCGGCGTCGCCGGCACGCCAGCGCAAGGGAGCTTGCATGAGAGTCCTCGTCACCGGCCACCTCGGCTACATCGGGACCGTCGCGGTCCCGATCCTCCAGGCGGCCGGCCACGACGTCGTCGGCCTCGACACCGACCTGTACCAGCGCGGCACGCTGGGCGATCCGGCGGGCGTCCCCGACGTGCCGAACATCGGCCGTGACGTGCGCGACGTGGAGGTGGGGGACCTCGACGGCTTCGACGCCGTGGTCCACCTCGCGGCGCTGTCCAACGATCCGCTCGGCGACCTCGATGCCGAGCTCACCTATGACATCAACCACCGGGCCACGGTCCGGCTTGCCCGGCTCGCCCGAGACGCCGGTGCCGAGCGGTTCGTGTTCTCGTCGTCGTGCAGCAACTACGGCGCCGCGGCCGGATCCGGGATGCTCGACGAGGACGGTCCCCAGAACCCCGTGACGCCGTACGGGATCTCGAAGGTCCGCTCCGAGCGCGACCTCCACGAGCTGGCGAACGACCGGTTCTCGCCCACCTACCTCCGGAACGCCACCGCGTACGGGGTCTCGCCCCGGCTGCGGTTCGACATCGTGCTCAACAACCTCGTGGGCTGGGGCCTCACCACCGGCAAGGTCCGGCTGGCGAGCGACGGGAGCGCGTGGCGGCCGATCATCCACATCGTCGACATCGCCCGGGCCGTCGTGGCCGCCCTGGACGCGCCGCGCGAGGCCGTCCACGACCGGGCGTTCAACGTGGGCTCGACGACCGAGAACTACCGGATCCGCCAGCTCGCCGACCTCGTCGCCGACGCCGTGCCCGGCACGGTCGTGGAGACGTCGACCGGCGCCCAGGCCGACGTCCGGGACTACCGCGTGGACTGCGGACGCATCGCGCGCGAGCTCGGCTACTCGACGACCTGGACGGCCGCGGCGGGCGCGCACGAGCTCGCCGACCGCCTCCGCGCCGAGGAGGTCACCTACGACGACTTCACCGGGTCGCGGTTCATCCGGATCCGCCAGATCCAGGAGCGGCTCGCCGACGGCACGCTGGACGCCTCGCTGCGCCCGGCCTGACCGCAAGGCGCGAATCGTTCACGGCTCCCGCCACGTGGGCGAGAGCCGTGATGGTCGCCGGTCGGTGACCGGGCGATTGGGCCTACGGGCGCCGGGCGATCAGAGGCCGGCCTGCAGCGTCGTCGGAGCCATCGTCGAAATCCTTCACGCCGATGTTGCCGACCATCCCGGACGGTGACATGTGGAACCACGGGTCCGGATGCGTTCCGTTCAGGTTGGTCCACCACCAGCGGTTGTCCCGGATCGTCCCGCGGGGGTTGCCCTCCCACGACGTGATCGGATTGTTGTCGCCCGGCCGCTGCTCGCCGTAGACGGTGTTCTCGTAGACCTGGATGTTCGGGCCGTCGATCAGCTGGAGGCCGACCTGGCCGGGTGTCGAGCAGCGTGTTGCGCCGGACGATGATGTTGCCGTTCTTCGAGCTTCCGGCGCCGTCGCTGACGATGATGCCGGTGCCCGAGGTCGACGTCCAAGCCCGGGCCGTGGCGGTGTCGGCGACGAGGCCCTGCAGCCGGTTGTTCTCGATGACCAGCTCCAGTCCGGCCCCGCGGCCACCTGAGTGCCACGTCGACACCATGTCTTCGGTCCGGCCGCCCAGGAACTGGTTGTTCCGGATCGCTCCGGTGAACGAGGACTCGGCGAGCTGGATGTGGTTCGAGTGGCCCGCACCGATGGTGCCGTTGCCCATGTTGCGCGACCGGACGTTCTCGATGAGCAGGGTGCCGCTCGAGTTGTAGATGTAGATCCCGCCGATCAGGTCGGACAGGTCCACGTCACGGATGGTGATCGTCCCGTTGACGTTGCGGATCGTGATGCCGATGCCCGACACGTTGTCGCGCGTGCCGCCGTCGATCGTGACGTTCGAGATCGTGACACTCGAGCCGCCGTCGACGACGAACGGAGCATGGGCCGGGCGCGACCCGAAGGACGTTCCGCCAGCGGGCGGCGCGGTGGGGGCTGACGTGGGCACGGGGCGCCGGCGTGGGGGCCGACGTGGGTGCCGCGGTGGGTGCCGGCGTGGGACTCGTCGTCGGCGCTGGCGCCGATGTCGCGTTCAGGACGCTGACCTGGCTCGAGTTGACGAAGGTCTTGCCGGCCGGGTCCGTCACCCGCGTGACGAGGACGTGGGTGCCGTTGACGAGCGTCCTGGTATCGAGGAAGCCGTCGGGATCGCCGTTGTACTGGTAGGGGGCCCAGAGCTCTGTCCAGGTGACCACGTTGTCGATGAGGAACTCGATCTTGATCGCGGAACCACCGGTGACGGACGCCGTCCACGTGAGTGATCCGGACAGGGTCGAGCCCGTGGCGATGTTGTCGTCGACCACCACCGCCGTCGCGGTCGGGGCCGCAGTCGGCGCAGCCGTGGGCGTCGCGGTCGGAGCGACCGTCGGCGTCGCGGTCGGAGCGACCGTCGGCGTCGCGGTCGGAGCGACCGTCGGCGTCGCCGTGGGCGCTGCGGTCGGCGTCGCGGTCGGAGCGGCCGTCGGGGTCGCCGTGGGCCTCGCGGTCGGCGTCGCCGTGGGCGCTGCGGTCGGCGTGGCCGTGGGCGCCGCGGTCGGCGTGGCCGTGGGCGCCGGCGTCGCCGTGGGTGTGGCCGTCGGCCTCGGCGCCGTGGTCGGGGCGGCCGTCGGGGCGGCCGTCGGGGCGGCCGTGGGGGCGGCCGTGGGGGCGGCCGTCGGCCTGGGTGTCGGTTCCGGCGTCGGCTCGGGCGTGGGATCCGGGGTGGGATCCGGCTTCGCCGTCGGGGTCGGGTCAGGCTTGGGCGTCGGCGCAGGCGTCGGGTCGGGCGTCGGCGCCGGCTTCACATCCGGGACGACGACGTCGGTGGTGACGACCGACTTGCTGGTCAACGGCATGTAGATCACGGTGACGGTGTGCTTGCCCGGCTCCGCGCCCGCCGGAACGTCCGCACGCGCGGCGAACGTGCCGGTGCGCCGGATCCGCAGCTTGGCGAGGACGCGGTCCTGGTCCCACAGGATCGCGGCAGAGGTGAGCGGAGCGAAGCTGGATCCGCGGATCCGAAACGTGGTGCCCGGAGCCATGCGTCCCTCGAGGTCGATGACGGGTTCGACCTCCAGCTCGACGGGCGACGCGCTGGCGAGCCGGTCGGCCTGCTTGTCGGGTGACGGAGCCGCCTGGGTGACCGCGAGGGGCAACACCAGGGCGGGGACAAGCAGCACGATGGGCACGGTCGCGAACCAGTCGCGGAGTCGATTGCGGCGGATCGGCGCAGGGGTGGGGCGACCCTGCGGGACCCATTTTTCGCCATCCCAAAACACGGGGGCAGATCCTCCTTTCGGCAACCCGGCTGACCTCGAGGGTCCCGTGGCTTTGCGGCCCCGCCTTGCGACGGGTGTGCTCGTTCGAGGAGTCGAACGGTCGGATGTTCACGGACGGAGGTGCGTCGGGGCAATGGGGCGATCCTCCCCAAGACCCCCAGACCATCGGGTGGTGCCAGAAGGCCACGGATCCGGGCCGAATCGAGGTGCACCACGGCAACGAACTCGATCGTCTCAAGGGGCCCGAAGCGCCAGCCCATCTATACTCACGGCCCACCCTTGGAGAAGCACCCACAGTGAACTTGCGCGGTTTCAGCAATCTCGTCCGGACGCGGTACCGGATCTTCGCCGTCGCGATGGTGGTCACGCTCGTGACGGCCCTCGTGCTCAGCCTCGTCTGGCCGAAGAGCTACGAGGGGCAGGCGACCCTGATCGTCGGCAACGCGACCGGCAGCGTCACCCCGACGCTCGACCAGGCGCTGCTCGGCCAGCGGCTGTCGCAGACGTACGCGGCGGTCGCGACGCAGCGGGCGACGATCGTCCGGGTGCTCGATGCGCTGAACCTCGACCTGGACCCGGACGAGGTCCTCAAGCACGTCTCCGCCAACGCGCCGACGGAGAGCAACCTCGTCCAGATCACGGTGGACGCGGCAAGCCCGCAGCTCGCCGCAGACCTCGCCAACGCCATCGCGGACGACACCATCGCCAACACCCCCGCCGTGACCGGTCGCGACGCCGAGACCCAGGCGTTCATCGATCAGAGCCTCAAGGACACGCAGGCGCAGATCATGGACACCCAGGCGCGCGCGGACGTCCTGGCCAGCAAGAGCGAGCTGTCGGAGACCGAGGAGGTCCTCCTCGCGTCGCTCCAGCAGCGGCTCGCGACCCTGCAGACCTCGTACACGCAGCTGCTCGCGCTCGCCTCGAGCGCCTCCGCGAACCTGGCGACGCTGAGCGATCCGGCCGTCCCGCAGAACCGCCCGGTCTCGCCCAACCTCACGCTCAACCTCCTCCTGGCCGTGCTCGCGGGCAGCCTGATCGCGATCGCGCTCGCCATGGCCGCCGACCACCTGGACGACTCGGTGAAGTCGTCCGACGACGTCGAGCGGCTGGTCGGCCTCCCGACGCTGGGCTCGATCGGGCGCCAGCGCACGGATCGCGGCACGCAGCCGTTCTACCTGCTGTCCACGCTGGTCTACCCGCGATCGGCGATCGCGGAGTCGTATCGCCAGCTGCGCACGAACGTCGGATTCGCGGCGGTCGACCGCCGGATCCAGCTCGTGCTGGTGACGAGCCCGCTCCAGGGCGAGGGCAAGACTGCGGTGTCCACCAACCTCGCGGTGGCCTTCGCGCAGGACGGGCGGTCGACGATCCTCGTCGACGCCGACCTGCGTCGCCCGGGCGTCCACGAGATGTTCCGCATTCCCGTCTCGCCCGGCCTGACCAACGTCCTGCTCGACGAGAGCCGCAACATCGAGGACCTGCTCGTCGAGACCGCCCAGCCGGATCTCCGGGTGCTGCCGATGGGGGAGGCGTCGCCGAACCCGGCCGAGCTGGTCGGATCGAACCGGATGGCCGTCGTCCTGGAGTCGCTGCGCGGGCTGGCCGACATCGTCGTGATCGACACGCCGCCGCTCCAGCTCGTCGCCGATGCCGCACTGCTGGCCCAGCATGCCGACGGCACGATCATCGTCGTCGACGCCGGCCACACGCCCACCAAGGCGCTGCAGGCGAGCATCGAGACGCTCGAGCGGGCGTCGGTCCGCGTCCTCGGCGCGGTCCTCAACCGCGTGCCGGGTGCCCCGACGAGCGCCTACGCCGTCTACGGCGGCCCCGAGGCGGCCGAACCGGATGCGGCCGCCGCACCGGCCCAGGCCCGCTCGGCGCGCAGCGGCAGCTAGGACGCCGCGGACGACCTCCAGATGACCGCAGGCGCGGGGCTGGCCGACCGCCTCGGCAGGGCCCGAGAGGGCTCGCCGGCTCGAAGCACCGCCGGGTGGACCCTCCTCGCGGCGCTGATCGCCGTGGGGGTCGGCGTGCTGCTCGTCGCGGCGCCGGCCGCGACCGTCGGAGCCGTGGCGGCGGGCTCGATGCTCGTCATCATGACCGCCATCGGACGGCGGTCCGCCGGCGTGTTCGCGGTGGCCCTGGGCGTCCTGTTGATCGCCTACGCGTTCCTGGGCCGGGGCGTCGCCTACGTCGGGTCCGGGTCGCTGTACGTCGGCGAGGCGGTGCTGTTCCTCGGCCTCATCGCGTTCGTGCTCAACATCGACCGCGCGAAGTTCGGGCTGATCCATTGGCTGATCGTGGGGTTCATGGTGATCGGCCTCCTCCGGACGATCCCGGGCTTCGGCCAGTACGGACAGCTGGCCCTGCGCGACGCCGTGGTCTGGGGCTACGCGGCGTTCGCGCTGTTCATCTCCACGATCTTCGACCGGCGCTGGTTCGAGCGCCTCGTCGACAGCTACCGCTGGATCGCGCCCGTGTTCCTCCTGTGGCTCCCGATGGCGACGATCCTCACCCAGCAGTTCGGCTCGAGCCTGCCGGGCTGGCCCGGCGCGCCCGTGCCGCTGGTGGTGGTCAAGCAGGGCGACTTCGCGGTCCAGCTGGCCGGCGTCGCGGCGTTCATCCTCGTGGGCCTGTACGGGGCCCGCCGCGGCTGGATGCCCGTATGGCTGCTGTGGGTGCTCGCGTTCGCCGACCTCGCGATCATCACCGCGGTCAGCCGTGGCGGCTTCGTGGCGGCGGTGCTCGGCGCCGGGTCCGCGCTCCTGTTCGTCCGGTCGGGCCAGCGCGTCGCGACGGCGATGGGGATCGCCCTGGCCGGGTTCGTCGCGCTGTCGGTGCTCAACCCGACCCTCGACGTGGGCAGCAGCCAGGGCCGGACGCTGTCGTTCAACCAGCTGTTCGAGAACGTCACCAGCGTCCTCTCGTCGTCCGACGCCGGCAACCTCGAGGGCACCAAGGAGTGGCGGCTGGCCTGGTGGGACAAGATCATCAGCTACACGGTCGACGGCCCGTACTTCTGGACCGGCAAGGGCTTCGGAATCAACCTCGCCGACGCCGACGGCTTCCAGGTCCTCTCCGACCACTCGCTGCGAGCCCCGCACAACGGCCACATCGCGCTGCTCGCGCGGGGTGGCGTGCCCCTGTTCACGGGCTGGGTGCTCATCCAGATCGCGTTCGCCGTGGGCCTCGCCCGCGCCGCGCATCGCGCCCGGGCGGCCGGCCAGCTCCGGCTGATCCAGCTCATCGGCGTGGACTTCGCGATCTGGGCCGCGGCGCTCGTGAACATGACCTTCGACGTGTACCTGGAAGGCCCGCAGGGCGGGATCTGGTTCTGGTCGGTGGTCGGGTTCGGGCTGGTCCTGATGCGGGCCGCCGGCACGGTCGGCGACGGAGCGGACGGCGACGGCGAGGTGCTCGACGGTCCGCCGGTCGTCGCGTCGGTCAGCCCGGCGCCCGCTCCGAGGCTCGGATCAGGCGCGGCGGGCGGCGCATGATCGCCAGGGCGAAGCGCGGGTTGTTCGAGGCGTAGCGCCGCCACAGGCGGCGCGGCTCGCGATACAGGCGGTACGCCCACTCGAGCCCGTTGCGCTGCATCCAGCGGGGCGCCTGCTTGAGCGTCCCCGCGTGGATGTCGAAGGCGGCGCCGACCCCCAGCAGCACCGGGGCCTGCACGCGGCCGACGTGCGCGGCCATCCAGCGCTCCTGCTTGGGCGTCGAGAGCCCGACCCAGATGAGGTCCGGGGCGGCCGCGTTGATGCGGTCCACGAGCGCGGCGTCCTCGTCGGGCGTGAGCGGCCGGAACGGCGGCGAGTAGGTCCCGACGACCCGGAGGTCCGGGAACCGCTCGCGAAGCCGGTCGACGAGCTGCTCGGGGACGCCGTCCTTGCCGCCGTAGAAGAAGCTGGACCAGCCTCGTTCCTGGGCGACCTCGAGGACGGCCAGCACCAGATCAGGGCCGTAGACGCGGCTCATCCAGCTCGCTCCGGCCCGCCGGCCGGCCCAGACCATGGGCATGCCGTCGGGCGTCGTCAGGCCCGATCCGTTGTGGATCGCGAGCAGCTCCGGGTCGCGCTGACACTCCATCACGCCGTGCACGCCGGTGACGCACACGTAGTGCTGCTCGCGATCTGCGATCCAGCGACCGATCTCGTCCACCGCCATCGCCGGGTTGATGGCGCTGACGTGGACGCCCAGGATGTCGACCCGCTGCATCAGCCGCTGACGGGAGCCGCCACCCGGCCGGCGACCTGCGCCTCGATCCAGCGGTAGGTGGGCGCGAGGCCCTCCTCGAGGTCGATGCCGGGCTCCCAGCCGAGGACCTGGCGCAGGCGCGTGTTGTCCGAGTTCCGGCCGCGGACGCCCTGGGGGCCGTCGACGTGGCGGATGGAGATGTCGTGCTTGCCGGCGATCTCCATGATGATCCGGGCCAGCTCGTTGATCGACACCATGCGGTCGGTGCCGAGGTTGAGCGGCTCGCGGTGGTCGGACTGCATCAGCCGGTAGATGCCCTCGACGCAGTCGTCGACGTAGCAGAACGAGCGCGTCTGCTCGCCGTCGCCCCAGATCTCGATCTCGCCGCCGTTCTCCGCGAGGGCGATCTTCCGGCTCAGGGCGGCCGGCACCTTCTCGCGCCCGCCGTCGTAGGTGCCGTTGCGGCCCGTAGATGTTGTGGAAGCGGACGATGCGCGTCTCCATCCCGTAGTCGTCGGCGTAGTACTCGCACAGCTTCTCGGTGACGAGCTTCTCCCACCCGTAGGCGTCCTGCGGCTGGGCCGGGTAGGCGTCCTCCTCGCGGAGGGGCTTCACGTCGGCGTTGGTCTGCAGGTACTCGGGATAGACGCAGGCGCTCGAGCTGTAGAGGTAGCGCTGGACGCCGGCCTGGCGGGCCGCCTCGAGCGTGTGGAGGTTGATCAGCGCGTTGTTGTGCAGGATCTCGGCGTGATGGGCGGAGATGAAGCCCATGCCGCCCATGTCGGCCGCGAGCGCGTAGACGTGGTCGATCCCGCCGGCCATCGCCTGTTCGCAGGCGTCCGCGCGGCGGAGGTCGAGCTGCTCGAACTCGTCGGCGTCGATCGGGGTGTACTCGGGGACCTTGAGGTCGACGCCCCGGACCCAGTAGCCCTTGGCCTTCAGGTCGGTGACGAGGTGGTGGCCGATGAAGCCGCCGGCCCCGGTGACCAGTACTCGGGTGGTCATCGATGTCCTCCTGTCGGGACCGCGTCATCGACGCGCGTGGTGTTGGTGAACCAGTCGAGGGTCCGTCCGAGGCCCTCGTCGAGGGCGACGACGGGCCGCCAGCCGTAGCGATCGTGCATGCGGGTGATGTCGGGGCAGCGCCGTTGCGGGTCGCCGGCGCGCGCCGGCGTGTAGGCGACGTGCTGGCTCGAGCCCGCGAGGGCGATGAGACGCGTCGCGAGCGTCTCGACGGTCATCTCGTCGGGGTTGCCGATGTTGAGCAGCTGACCGTCGAGGTCCGGGTCGAGGGCGACCAGGCGCAGCCCGGCGACGAGGTCGCTCACGTACTGGAACGAGCGCGTCTGCTGGCCGTCGCCCTGGACCGGCAGCGGCCGGTCCTCGAGGATGGCGTCGACGAACGCCGGGATGACCCGGCCGTCGTCCAGGCGCATCGCGGGCCCGTAGGTGTTGAAGATGCGGACGATGGCGGCCCGGACCCCGCGATTGCCGCGGAACGCGGTCACCAGCGCCTCGCCGAACCGCTTGCTCTCGTCGTAGCACGACCGGGGTCCGACCGGGTCGACGTTGCCCCAGTACGTCTCGGGCTGGGGGTGCACGAGCGGATCGCCGTAGGCCTCGGACGTCGACGCGTAGACGAGGGCGGCCCCGACGGCCTCGGCGAGCTCCAGGAGCCGCCAGGTGCCGATGGCGTTGACGGCCATGATCTCGAGCGGGATCCGGTCGAAGTCCGACGGGCTCGCAGGCGACGCCAGGTGCACGATGACGTCGGGGGCCTCGGGGATCAGCGTCGACGGGTCGAGCGTGCTGATGTCGGTCTCGATGAACGTGAACCCGGGCCGGCCGAGCAGGTCTTCGATGTTCGAGCGCCGCCCGGTGACCAGGTTGTCCACGCAGGTGACCGCGTGACCCTCGTCGACCAGGCGCCGGCAGAAGTGGTTCCCGACGAAGCCGGCCCCCCCGGCGACCAGCAACCTCACGTATCGCCTCGTCGGCGGCGATGGGCGGTCGCGACCCGGCCGACGCCGATGTAGGCGAAGCCGTGGGCCTCCACGTTGGAGCGGTCGAGGACGTTGCGTCCGTCGAACAGGACCCGGCCGGTCATGGCCTCCCTGACGGCATCGAGGTCGATGTCGCGGAACGAGGGCCAGTCGGTGAGGATGGCGAGCGCGTCGGTGCCCCTCGCCGCCTCGACGGGCGTCTCGCGGACCATCGGCTTCAGCCAGGCCGGCACGCGCGAGGCATCGTGGGCGACGGCGGGGTCGTACACCTGGACGATCGCGCCCTCGTTGCGCAGCAGCGCCACGACGTCCATCGCGGGCGAGTCCCGGAGGTCCTCCGTGCCGCCCTTGAACGTCAGGCCCCAGGCGCCGATCGTCTTGCCCTCGAGCGGCCCGAGGCGGGCGCGCAGCCGGCGCACGGCGCTCGTCTTGGCGATCGTGTTGATCTCCTGCACGGCCGACAGGACCGGCGTCGCGACGCCGACCGTCTCGCCGATGTAGCGCAGCGCCGCCACGTCCTTGGGCAGGCAGCTGCCGCCGTAGCCGATCCCCGGCTGGAAGAAGTGCCGGCCGATCCGCGGGTCGTGGGCGATGCCCTCGACGACCGTGTCGATGTCGGTGCCGATCTGCTCGCACAGGCGGGCGACCTCGTTGATGAACGAGACCCGCGTGGCGAGGAAGGCGTTGGCGACGTACTTGATCATCTCCGCCGTCCGGAGATCGGTCACGATCACCTCGCCCGGCAGGCCCGAGTACAGGCCGACGACCGCGTGGGCGTCCTCGGCCGACCGCGAGCCCACGACGATCCGCTCGGGATGGAAGAAGTCCCAGACGGCGTTGCCCTGGCGGAGGAACTCCGGGTTGGACACGATGCGCGGCCGGTGCTCGACCTCCGCCATCGCCTTGCCCAGGATGTCCTCGATCGTCTCGCCCGTGCCGATCGGCGAGGTGCTCTTGTTGATGATGATCGGCGACAGCCCGTTGAGGTTGGCCGCGATCGAGTGGGTCGCCGCGCGGATGTTCCGCAGGTCCGCGGCGCCGGCCATCGTCTGCGGCGTGTCGACCGCCAGGAAGATGAACTGGGCGCGCGGGATCGCCTCGTCGTAGCGGGACGTGAAGCACAGCCGTCCGCTGTCGAGGCCCTCCCGGACGACCTCCGGCAGGCCGGGCTCCCGGATGTCGACCTGGCCGGCGTTCAGCCGCTCGACGAGGTTGGCGTCGATGTCGATGCCGACGACGTCATGGCCGAGCTTGCCGAGGCCGGCGGCCATGACGAGTCCGACGTGTCCGCAGCCGATGACGGCGACGCGGGCCGGGCCATCCGTTCGGGTGGCAGGGGTCGCGAGGTCCATTGTGGTCAGCGTCCTTCGCTGTGGAGGATCGCTGGGATCGTCCGGGCCATGATCTGGATGTCGAGCTCGAGGGACCAGTCCCGGATGTACTCGAGATCGAGCTCGACCCAGCGGTCGAAGTCGGGATCCCGTCGCGAGCTCACCTGCCACAGGCCGGTCATGCCGGGCTTCACGGCAAGCCGCGCGTGGTGCCACGGCTGGTAGCCCGCGACATCGTCGAACGGGTGGGGCCGGGGCCCGACGAGGCTCATCTCGCCGCTGATGACGTTCAGGAGCTGCGGAAGCTCATCGATGCTGGTCCGGCGCAGCAGCCGCCCGAGTCGGGTCATGCGCGGGTCGTTGGTCATCTTGAACGACGCGCCGCCGGCGACTTCGTTCGCCGCCCGGAGGGCCGCGCGCTCGGCGTCCGCCCCCTGCCGCATCGTGCGGAACTTGTAGATCCGGAACGGTCGCTCATCGAGCCCCGCGCGCGACTGCCGGAACATGACCGGCCGTCCGTCGACGAGCGCGATCAGCGCCGCGGCGCCGATCAGCACCGGGCTCAGGACGATCAGGGCGGCCGTGGCGCCCGCGATGTCGACCATCCGCTTGGCCGCGAGGCCGCGCCAGCTGGGCGGCTTCGCCGGCGTCCGGCGGGCGAGCCGCGCCGGGTCCACGACCTCCGTCGCGAGCTCCAGGCCCACCAGGACGGCGGCCGGATCGATCGACTCGACGAGGGTGGCCGCGGAGGCGTCGGTCGCGGGTGCGACGGCGACCGCGGATCGGACGTCGATGGGATCGAGCAGCGACGTTGAGAGCGCGACGTCGGTCAGCTGCGCGTCAGGCGCAGCGGCCTCGGTCCGGTCCCTGGCCGTACCCCCCTTGCGGCTCCTGCGCCCCGTTGCAGGAGTCGTTGAACCAGTCTTCTGTTCGAGCACCGTGACCCCAAAAGCTAGGCGAGAGATGAGTGCAGATCGCCGACCGGCCCCGAAAAAATGATGCGGTCAGGACGGATCGTCAGAACACCACGGTCCATTGCAGTCGTCAAGTTGCAGAAACGAGTAGATGGTGTGCAAGCGCAACGGTTCGTGAGCCGATGGTCCGGGCGTCCCGTAGCCGAAAGTACGTCGCTGCACGCACGGCGGATGCACGTTGTGCGGCATGCCAACTACGATCTGTGGGCAATGCTCACTTTCCAAGAACGCCGCGGCCCGAGATTCGTGACGCAACTGTGTCAGGGGTGACGGCCGCCGACCGGCCGCGCCGGGTCCTGCACGTCACGCGACGGTTCTATCCGCTTCCCGGCGGAATCGAGCGCTACGTGTTCGGGCTGGCGGCCGCGCAGGCCCAGGCCGGCGACGACGTCACCGTCGTCACGCTCGATCACGACGTCCTGCGCGTGCGGCCCGGCCGCCTGCCCGCGAGCGAGACCGTCGACGGCGTCAAGATCATCCGGCTGCGCGGGATCGGCGCCCAGCGGTTCGCGGCCACGATCCGGCCCGACCGGTTGATGGCGGAGGTGGCGGCGAGCGACGTCGTCCACCTGCACGACCTCCGGTTCATGGCCGGGACGGTGGCCGGCGCCGCGGCCGTCAGCGGCCGCCCGCTGGTCTTCCACACCCACGGCCTGCTGTACCACACCCCGTTCGCCACCCGCCTCAAGCACCTGCTGATGCGCTGGTACTACGGCCCCTGGCTGCGGGCAGCCCACTCGTGGGCGGTGGCCAGCAGCGAGCCGGACCGGGACATGCTCCTCGCGGACGTGCCCAAGCTGACCGGGCGCACGGAGACGTTCGAGAACGCGATCGCCCTCGGCCCGTTCATGGCGCTGCCGCGCCGGCCGGAGCCGGGCCTCGTGGTCGTGACCGGCCGCGTCGCCCACCACAAGGCGATCGACGACCTGCTCGGGTCGTTGACCCGGGTGACCAGCGTCCCGTGGCGCGTGGAGATCGCGGGCACCGAGGACCGGGCCGAGCGCCACCGGCTCGACGAGCTGGTGACCCGCCTCAGGATCGGGGACCGAGTGACGTTCGGCGGCGAATACACCGACGAGGAGCACCTGGACCGCCTGACCCGCGCCAGCGTCGCGGCGTTCCCGAGTCGCGCCGAGGGCTTCGGGCTCGCGCTGCTCGAGGCCATGGCCGCGGGCGTGCCCGTGGTCGCGCGCGACCAGCCCGCCCACCGCGACGTCGTGGGGCCGGACCTGATCGATCGTCTGGTGGACTTCAGCGACCACGCCGCGAGCGCAGTTGCGCTGACGCGTGCCCTGACCCTGGCGCCCGATGACGCCGCCGCCCTGGGCGCGGCCGAACGCGACCGGGCGACCGTGTTCAACCTGCCGCGCCTCGTGGGCGAGATCGACGGCCTGTACGACCGGCTCCTGGACGGGCGCCGGGACGGGACCGGCCGCGACGGCGCGACCCGACCCGATGGCACCTGACGTCGTGGGTGAGTCGCCGCCGCCATGTCTCCTGGCTGTGTTCGGCCATCCCGACGACGAGGTCGCGAACGCCGGCGGAACGATCGCGAGGTATGCGGCGCAGGGGATCCGGGTCGTGGTCGTTACGGCGACACGCGGTGAGCTCGGCCGGATCGTCGCCCCCGATCTCGACACCGCCGCCAATCGCGCCCGGCTCGGCGAGCTGCGGATGGAGGAGCTGGACCGGGCGCTCGCGCACCTTGCGGTGACCGATGGCCGGTGGCTCGGCTACCGCGACTCGGGCGCCGCGGGACAGCCTGCGAACGACGATCCGGACGCCTTCTGGCGGTGTGACATGGATGCGGCGGTCGGGCGGCTCGTCCGGATCGTCCGGGAGACGCGCCCCAGCGTCGTCATCACCCACGACATCGGCGGCGACGGCGGCCACCCGGACCATCTCCGGGCGGGCGAGATCACCCGGCTCGCGTTCGAGCGCGCCGGAGAGCCGTCAGGGGACGGCGGCGGCGACCGGGCCGGTGCCGGGGACGGCCTGGCGCCGTGGGCGCCCCTCAAGCTCTACGAGACCGCGGCCCAGTTCGACCGCCGCGCCAAGCTGCGCCGGCTGCTCGCCGAGGAGGGCATCCTCGGCACGGTCCCGGTGGTGCTGCGTGCGATCACGCGCCTGCGCCCGTCGCGCGAGCGCGAGCGGGCGCATGCGTCGGCCTTGCAGCACGCGGACGGGCCGATCGTCCGCGTCGACGTCGTCCCGTGGCTCGACGCCCGTCACGCGGCGCTGCTCGAGTTCCGCTCACAGCTCGCGCCGTCGGACGAGCTGCTCGCGTTGTCCCCGGACGACCGCCGCCGGATCATGCCGACCGAGAACTTCAGCCGGCGCGCCTCGCGCGTGCCGGCGACGGACCCGGAGACCGACCTGTTCGCCGGCCTGCCGCTCAGCGGATGATGACGAAGGCGTCCACGTCGATGGTCGGGTGCCTGTCGGAGCCGTTCGACCTGATCGTGACCGTGTGGGATCCGCCGGTCGCCCAGCTCGTCCGGAACACGACGTCGCGGGTGCGCAGCGAACGGGCGTGGAGGTCCACCGTCTTGCGGTAGGTGCCGTCTACGTAGACCTTCGCGGACCCGCGCGTGCGATCGCGCGTGGCGACCCAGGCGACGGATCGCCCGGTGAACGTGAACGTCGCCACGGCGCCGTCGGTGCGCGACGACCGCACGTGCCCGGCCGAGGCGCTCCCGATCGAGACCCGGCGCCACGTCCCCGCGTGGTAGTCCACGCGATCGCTCGACTCCTGGAACTTGCCGGGCTCGAACGACGCCGTCCCCGCCCAGTCGCTCCACTTTCCGGAGCTGCTCCGGACCGCGAAGCGCGCCCGATAGTCGTGGCCCGGCGCCACGGTCACGCGCGCGGCATGCGCCAGCGGCCGTGACAGGCGGATGGTCCGCCAGTCGCCGCCGTCCTTCCGCAGCTGGAGGCGGTAGGCGTGGGCGCCGGATACCTTCGACCACGACACCTTGATCGCGACGCCCGAGGTCGGGAGGCGCGACAGGTCGATGTTGACCTTCGGATCGCCGGCATGCGGCTTGGGCGTCGAGCCGCCGCCGCCCCCGCCGCCACTCGAGCCGGAGATGCCGGCCGCGGCCAGCGCCGAGTCGCGCGCGCTCGCGCTCAGGTACTTGCCGCCTTCCTCGCCCCGCGTGTTGTTGAAGCACGCCAGCGTGCGGCAGCCGCCGTTCCACTCGAAGCGGTAGTCGGACGGCTCGTTCTTGCCGATCCAGTAGCGGTTGCCACTGCCGCCGTTGTCGTTGTCCGCGTTGAACAGGGAGCCACCGTGGTCGTCGTACCAGCCGACGACGCGGTTGCCGTCGCTGCTGATCACCACGTTGTCGCGCACGCTGTTGTTCCTGTGGGGCGACAGCTGGCGACCCTGGCTGATGACGCTGATGCCGCGGGCGTTCCAGGCGACGGTGTTCCCGGTGATCGTCGCGCCGTCGGACGAGCTGGCCGAGATGCCGGCCCCCCAGCCCCAGGTGGCGAACCCGAAGCCGTTGTTCCAGACCGAGTTGTTCGCGATGCGCGCCCCGGAGCTGATCTCGAAGAAGATCCCCTCGCGATCGTTGTGGTGGACCTTGTTGCGGATGATCGTCGCGTTGGAGGCGCCTTCGTCGAACCAGATCCCGGGGCCACGGTTGTACGCGACGACGTTCGCCTCGAACGTGATCCCGTCGCTGGCCATGGTCTTGCCGCCGCCGGCCTCGACGAACCAGTCGTAGGCGCGGTCCATGTTGTTGTGGTGGATCCGGTTGTGGTCGAGCAGGGAGTCGCTCATCCCGTTGAGGAAGTAGCCCTCCTTGCCGCAGCCGGTCAGCTCGGTGCTCGTGATGTGCGCCTTCGTGCCGCCGTGGAGGCCGAGGCAGACGGTCGAGCTGTCGCGGACGACCGCGTCACGCAGGGTGAAGCGGTTGCCGGCCTGGAGGTTGATCGCGCCGACGTGGCCGCCGCTCTTGATCCGCTTGACCGTGAGCCCGACGATCGTGACGTCGTTGCCGGTCACGGTGACGCCGGTGGACCGGCTGTTCTCGCCGTCGATCGTGGCGCCGTTGGCCTTCAGGATGATCGATCGGCGGAGCGTGATGCTCTCCTTGTAGACGCAGGGCGGCACGGTGAGGGTGCCCCCGGCGGCCGTCGAATCGATCCGCGACTGGAGGGACGAGAAGCAGTTGGCGGCCGCGGCGGGTGCGGGCGCCGAGAGGGTCGGGATGCCGCCGGCGAGGAGGGCCAGGGCGATCAGGACGGGGAGGTTACGCGCGCGCAGGGCACGCGGGTTCGCGGCATGGCCGCGGCGCCGGAGCGCATCGACGGGCAACGTCATAGGCGGGGCGGGACTCCTGGGAAAAGGCCGCGCACAGACTGGGGTCCGCGCGGGGGCGACGGCCCGCATAGCCTACCCTGCGTCGGCGAATCGGCCCGGCCGGCAGCCGTTTCGAGGCGGGTGGTGCGGCCCGGCAACTCATAGCCCTTTCGTCCCGTCGCGGATCACGACACATGGTCGATACTTCGCTCCGCCGCGCTCGCGCGGCCGTATCCACGACAGAGGACAGGAACCGCAACCGATGTTCGTCGACGCCCGAACGGTGCCCGACGGCGCCCAGCTCGATGCCGACCTGTGCATCGTGGGGGCCGGACCGGCCGCCATCTCGATCGCGTGCACGCTGGAGCGTCTCGGCCTGAGGATCCTGCTGCTCGAGAGCGGCGGGATCGTGCCGGAGCTGCGACGGAAGCACCTCGACCGCGGCGCCAGCGTCGGCTACCAGTACTACAACCTGATGTTCAGCCGGGGCCGGGCGTTCGGCGGCACCTCGAACATGTGGACGATGGACGCCTATGGCGACGAGGGGTGGATGGCGCGCCCGCTCGATCCGATCGACTTCGAGGCGCGGCCCGGGATCGCCTGGACCGGCTGGCCGTTCGGGCTCGCCGAGCTCGAGCCGTACTACGCCCGCGCCCACTCGCTCTCGGGCCTCGGTCCGCCCACCTTCGAGACCGCCGACTGGGAGCGACCGGGCATGGCCCGCCTCCCGCTCGACGAGGCACGGGTCACGACCAGCGTCCTGCAGCGGGGCCTCGCACCGTTCACGAGGTACCGCGACGCGTTCGCGGCCTCGACGCCGATCACGGTCCTGCACCACGCCACCGTCGTCGACATCGTCTCGGAGGGCGAGCCCGCGGCCGTGACCCGGCTGGAGGTCGCGACGGGGCGGAGCCGCCGGATCACCGTCGTCGCCCCGCGCTTCGTGCTGGCGGCCGGCGGGATCGAGAACCCGCGGCTGCTCCTCGCGAGCACGGGGCACCAGCCGGCCGGGCTGGGCAACGGCGGCGACCTCGTCGGGCGGTTCTTCATGGAGCACCTGGCCGGACGGGTGGGCTTCGTTCGCCCGTCGCGCCTGGACCTGATCGACGCCAGCCGCCTCTACGACAGCCATCGCGACGGCGAGGTGTACGCGCAGGCGGCCCTGACGATCAGCCCCGAGGTGCTGCGCCGCGAGCGCCTGCCGAACATGGCGTTCTTCCTCCTGCCCAGGACCGAGGACTTCACCTCCGAGGGCGTCCGCTCGCTCAAGGCGCTGTCGACCTCGGCCTACCGCCGTCCGCTGATGGGCAACACGCTCGGCCACGTCCGCAACGTCGTGTCCGATCTCCGCCCGACGACGCGCTACCTGACTCGTCGCGTGACCGGGTCGTGGCCGCCGGACACGAACCTCGCGGTCCGGGCGCAGACCGAGCAAGTCCCCAACCCGGATTCGCGGATCACGCTCGGCCGCGGTCGCGACCAGCACGGCGTGCCCCGGGTCCAGGTCGACTGGCGGGTGACGCCCTACGACACGGCGTCCATCCGCCGCGGCGAGGAGATCGTCGACGCCGAGCTGCGCGCGGCCGGCCTCGGCCACGTCGAGAAGATGCTGGGCGAGGAGCGCCCGCCGCTCGTCTTCGAGGGCGACCACCACCACATGGGCACGACGCGCATGGACGCCGATCCCAAGCGGGGCGTGGTCAACGAGACGGGCAAGGTCCACGGGACGCGGAACCTGTGGGTCGCCGGCAGCTCCGTGTTCCCGACCGGGGGCTGGATCAACCCGACGCTGACGATCGTCGCGCTCGCGCTCCGCCTCGCGGACGAGCTCATGCGGGAGATCGGGGCGGTCTAGCCTCGGCTTCGGGCAAGGCGTCGGCGCGGGCAGCGGGGCGGCGGTCCACCCGGGCAGCGCCTCGGCCCCGGGCAGGGCGTCGGCCCCGGGCAGCGCCTCGGCCACGTGCAGCTCGTCGACGCCGGGTCGCCCGTGCGCGTAGTAGTCCGCGATCCAGCGCGCCGGACGCACCCAGCGCACGACGCCGAGGATCGCGAGGCCGAGCGGGACCGCGAAGGCGCCGATCACCGCCACGAGCGGGACGGTGGCCAGCCGCAGCAGGTTGCCCTCGACCTCGGCGCGCGCCGCCAGCCGCTCCAGGCGGGCGCCATAGAGCTCGAAGCGGCGGCCGAACGGCAGGCTCATGACCGTGAACGCGGCGATCGATGCGGCGACCAGGCCGGTGACGACGTACGCGGTCTCGAGGAACCGGGGCAGCGGGTTCCACGGCGCGGGCGCGGCGACGACGAGCGCCCAGGCGACGCCCGCCAGCAGGATCATCCGCTCGAACTGGCGCTTGGTGGCCGCCGACAGGGCTCGGTCGCGCACGCTGGCGGCCCGGGTCACCCGCGGCCCGAGGACCGCCCCGAGGCCGGTCTGGAGCACGGCGACGGGCTGGCTGACGACCCGCGCGGCCTCGACGTAGCCCAGCGTCGCCGCACCCGCGATGGCGGTGACCAGCCACGCGACGACGAACCCCGCGGCGCTCGGCGCGACCCCGACCACGAGCAGCGACCGGCCCCGGCGCAGCAGGCGCGACCGATGGATCGGGATGTCGGACCCCTTCGCGAGCAGCTGGGGCAGGATCAGGATCAGGCCGACGCGTGAGCGACGCCGCGTTCGCGACCACCAGCACGCCGAACGGCACCCACGCGGGCGGCACCTCGGCGACGTTCATCGCCGCGACGCCGCCGATCGCGACCACCATCTGCGTCGTCGCCACGACCACGGACCGCCACGACGACTCCGCGATGTGGAGCATGCGCCGCAGGTGGTCCTGGATCGGGGACAGGAACGTCGCGAGGGCGCACGTGATCGCCAGCGGCGGGAGCACGTCGCGCGGCAGGTCGGCCGGGGCGATCAGCACCCACAGGGAGGTGACCGCCGCCGCCAGCGCCGAGACCACCGCGCCGCGGACGAGGCTGACCCGCAGCAGCGGCAGCTGGTGCCCGCGCGGGTAGTCGACGGCCGCGATCTCCGTCGGGCCGAACACCAGCTCGGCCGGGACGAAGCCCGACAGCACGAACACGCTGAACGCGAGCGCGTAGGCGCCCAGGGCGTCCGGGTCGAGGCTCCGCGTCGCCTCGAGGCCGACGACGAAGGTGGCCGCCGACGAGACGCCGGCGTCGATGCACCCCCGCGAGGAGCAGGTGATTGCGACGCAGGACGGACGCGATCCCCTGGAGGCGGGCCGGCGGCGCCCCCCTCAAGAAACCACGTCGCCGGGTTTCCAGTCGTGGACGGTGGCGTCGATCCCGCGAGCGCCCAGCTCGGCCGCGACGGCCGCCGGCGTCCCGGTGAGGATCGGGAACGTCCCCCAGTGGACGGGCAGGACGTCGCGGACGCCCAGGAGGCCGACGGCCACCGCCGCCGCGGCCGGGTCCATCGTGTAGTGGCCGCCGATCGGCAGGATGGCGAGGTCGGGCGCGTACAGCTCGCGGATCAGGGCCATGTCGCCGAACACGGTGGTGTCGCCGCTGTCGTAGATCCGGAAGCCGTTGGCGAGCTCGAGGACGAACCCGATCGGCTCCCCGAAGTAGCGCACGTCGGTGCCGCCCATCAGGTCGCCGCTCGAGTGGGCGGCGGGCACCATCGTCACCCGGACGCCGTGGGTCTCGACCGTGCCGCCCGCGTTCATCCCGATCACCTCGGCGGCGTCGCCGAGCTGGGCGATCAGGTACAGGCTCAGCTCGTGGACGCAGGGCATCGACGGGTGCAGGCGCCGGGCGAGCGACAGGCTGTCCGCGTCGAAGTGGTCGAAGTGTCCGTGGGTGAGCAGCAGGACGTCGCACCGCTCCTGCGCGTCGACGCCGCGCGGGCTGTTGGGGTTGCCGAACCAGGGGTCGACGAGGAGGACCTGGCCATCCGGCGTCGCGATCTCGACACCGGCGTGGCCGAGCCAGGTGAACCGCGTGTCCCGCCCGATCGCCATCGAAGCCTCCTGCCGCACGCGGGCGGCGCATGAGCCGATCCCTCGCGGCCCATTATCGGCCGTCGGCCCGGCGGCGGGGTCACGGCTACACTCCGGCCGTGCCCGCCGAGCAGATCGCGACCAATCTCGCGCTCATCAACTGGACGCTGCTGACCGGCCTCGCGGTGGGGTCGTTCGCGGTCGTGGTCCTGGCCCGTCTCGCCACGCCCGCGACCAAGGGGTACCTCGCGTTCACGGCGCTGTGCGCCGCGGGGTTCGGACTGCTGGCCTACCTGTCGGACACCGGGCTGCCGGTCATGGGCTCGACGTCCCCCGTCCCCGTCGACCCGGCGTTCGACGAGCCGCGGCGCCTCGCGCTCGTCGCCTTCGTCGTCCTCGCCCTGATCACCGGCGTCGCCCTGGCCCGCGGGCGGCGAGGCGTCGTGCCGGCGATCGCCGGGTTCGCGGCGGGCCTGGCCGTCATCGCGCTGGGGGCCCTGACGTGGGGCGGCGGGCCGCTGGGGGCGGTGCCGCTGGCGATCCAGCTGGCCGTGCTGGCCGCGGCGACCGGCGGCGTGTTCGCGGCGATGATCCTCGGGCACTGGTACCTGGTCACGCCCCGCCTGCCCGAGGCGCCGCTGGTGATGGTCTCCCGGCGGCTGCTGTGGATCGTCGCGCTGCAGGTGATCCTGTTCGTCGCCTGGGTCGGGTTCGGGGCCGGCCCGGGGGCGGGGACCGCGAGCGCCGGCGGGCCGTTCTCGGCGCTGGTGGGTCCGTGGGCGCTGTTCGTGTGGCTGCGGCTGGTGATCGGGCTCGTGTTTCCGCTGATCGTGTCGTGGGCGGCGCTCCAGACGGCCCGCACGCGATCGATGGAGTCGGCGACCGGGCTGTTGTACATCGACGTCGGGGCCATCGCGGCCGGGACCATCCTCGCGGCCGGGCTGTACTTCGGCGCCGGGCTGCTCGTCTGATGGTCGCCGACCGGGTCCTGCCGCCCCTGCGCATCCGGGTGCGCCTGTTCGCGATGCAGCGGGAAGCGGCGGGGACCCGCGAGCTCCGGCTGGAGGTCCCGCTGGGGTCGACGGTCGACGACGCCTGGACCGCGGTCGTCGACTCGGTGCCGGCGCTCGCCCCCGGCCGCTCGTCGCTCCGGTTCGCGGTCAACGGCTCGTACGCCGACCCGGACACGGCGCTCGCCGATGGCGACGAGGTCGCGTGCATCCCGCCGGTCAGCGGCGGCGGTGACGACCGGCGGCGGATCCTCGAGATCCGCGCCGAGCCGTTTCCCGACGACCTCGTCGTGACGCTGTCCGAGCAGCTGGCGACCGACGCGGACGGCGGGCTCGTGTCGTTCGTGGGCCGGACGCGGTCGACACCGGGCACGCCGGCGCCCGGCCAGGAGGACGAGGCGGCGCGCCACGCCGGCCGCCGGGTCGATGGCCTGGACTACGAGGCATTCGACACGATGGCGATCGGCGTGCTCGAGACCATCGCCGACGAGGTCGAGGCCCGCTGGGGCGTGACCGGCCTGGCGATCGTCCACCGGTCGGGGCCGGTGCCCCTGGGCGAGCCGTCGGTGGTGATCGTCGCCGCCGCGCCGCATCGCGACGCCGCCTTCGCCGCGGCCCGCTACGCCATCGACGAGACCAAGGCGCGGGCGCCGATCTGGAAGGCCGAGCGGTTCACCGACGGGCACGTCTGGATCGGCCACGTCGCGCGGACCGCCGCGGAGCCGCCCTCGGGCTGACGCGCGTCCACCGTGGCCGGGTCGCGCCGACGGCGAGGCGGCGGGTCGCGCCGCCGGTCCGGCGCCAGCCATACTGCGGGCATGCAGCAGCTGGCGCAGGCACCGGAGCTCGACGCCCTGCTGGCACGGGCCACGGGCCTCGCGGCGGCCTGGGGCTCGAACGCCGCCACGTCCACCACGATCGGCCAGGAGCGGGCGATCCTGCGCCTGTTCGGCGTCAGCGGCCTCAGCCGCGAGAGCCGTCCGCTGGCGGCCGAGGTCGTCGACCGCTACCTGGGCCCGGACCCGCGCCGACTCGGCGGCGGGATCGCGCTCCCGTTCGCGATGGCGATGGCGGAGTACGACCTGGGCCCCCAGGAGCTGGCGCTCGAGGTCGCGGCCGGCAACGTGGACCTCGGGCTCGAGGCGGAGCTGCTCGCCGAGACCGACCGGCGGGCGATCGCGATGGCCGACGCCGGCGCCCTGGCGCGGGCCGCGATGGACCGGATGGACGCCAACCGGACGGCACGCCGGGAGCTGCTCGCGGTCCTCGGCGACCCGCCCAGGCCGTGGGTCGGGACCGGCCTCGGCTCGGCGGCGATCGTGGACGCGCTGGACGAGGCCCGGGCCGCGATCGATGCCGGCGCGGAGCTGGTCCGCGTCGACGTCCCGCCCAGCCGCGAGCTGGCAGATCGGACGGCCGGCTCCGGGGCGCCCGTCGAGCGGTGGCGCGCCCAGCCCTCGTCGCGCGGCGGCCTCGACGCGTACGACCCGTCCGGCCAGCCGATCCCGACCGGCGCCCAGCGCGCGCTCGCCGTCCTGCGCCGGTTCGTCGACGAGGCGGGCGCGCGCCGTCGCGGGTACGTCCGGATCATGACCGACGCCCCGGCGCTGGCCGCGCCGGACCAGGCGGTCGTGGCGGCGTTCGAGCGGATCGACGTCGTGATCGCGGACCCGATGCGCGAGGTCGTCGCCGGCCGCGTCGATCCCGACCGCGCGATCGCCGATCACGTCTTCGCCCACCGGCTGCTCGCGCGGGCGGGCACGCAGGTGCTGGTGCCGGCCGGACCCCTGATCGTCGCCCGCGACCTCGCCGCCGGCATGCCCTCGGACCCGGCCACGCGCTCCGGCCGGGCGCTGGCCCTGCAGCTGCTCGCGGTCGCGCTCGCCCGCCGCGACGGGCTGGCCGCCGAAGCCGTGGTCCTGGGCGGCTTCCCGGACTGGCTGGTGGAGGAGTCCGACGCCCCGGCGCGGGTCGCCGCGGAGATCGCGATCCGGCGCGCCCTGCTGCCCGGTCATCCGATCGCGTTCATCGAGCCCCCGCTGAGCCAGGACCTCGCCTCGATGTGGCACGCGATCGTCGGCGCCCTGCTGGCCGACGCCGGCGAGACCATGGCGATCGTGCGCCGGCCCGGCGCGTCGGTCGCGGACACGGCCCAGACGCGCGGCATCACCCGCGTCGCCGCGAGCCTGCGGGCCTCGCGCGAGCTGCCCGACCTGCGCGGCATCGCGCTCGACCATGCGACGCGGACGATCGCCGCCGCGACATCGACGCTGCGCTCGCTCGAGGATCGCGGCTGGAGCTCGCTGGTCGACGAGCCCATGGGGATCGACTCGGAGCGCCTCGGTGCCGAGGCCGTCGCCGAGCGCACGGAGGCCTTCGACCCGATCCTCGCGGGCGCCGCCCCCGGCTGAGGCTACAGCCGGGTCAGGCCGTCGGGCTCGTCCTCGCTGACCAGGCGCCCGCACGTGGGACAGTGCCAGCGGGCCTCGAGCGGCGTCCCGCACACCTCGTGGCGGAGCGGCTCGCCCGGGCCGCCGCGCCGGACGCCCCAGTCGGCCAGCAGGTGCAGCGCGCCCGCCAGCTCGCGGCCGTCGGCGCTCAGCGCGTACTCCATCCGCAGGGGGCGCTTCGTGTACGGCGTCGCGACGAGGATCCCGGCGCGCTCGAGGCGACGGAGGCGGTCGGACAGGATGTTGGGGGCGATCCCCGACACGACCTCGCCGAGCTCGTTGAATCGCCGCGAGCCCGGCAGCAGCGCCTCGACGATCAGCAGGCTCCAGCGATCGCCCACGCGGTCGAGCGCGATCCCCAGCGCGCTCGGGGCCGGCTCCGCGGGCGCGGGCGTCGTCGGCGACGGGGGACGGGCGGTCATCGGCTGCATGGTAGGGGAGGGCTTGCGGGCCGGCACCGGCGGTAGTAGATTGCAAATTGCAAGTTACCACCGGACGCCACGTCCGGCACCAGCATCGCGAGGTTTCCGCACCCATGTCCGTGCTCAACGAGCTCCAGGAGGCCGTCGCCGCCGTCGCGGCCTCGGTCGGCCCCTCCGTCGTCGGGATCGGCTCCCGGCTGCGCGGCTCCGGCGTCGTCGTCGGCGACGGCCGCGTCCTGACCAACGCCCACAACCTCCGCGGCGGCGAGGTCACCGTCCGCTTCCCGGGCGGCCGGACGGCCGTCGGCACCGCCAAGGGCGTCGACTGGGACGGCGACCTCGCCGTCATCGAGGTCGACACGGCGGACGCGCCGGCGATCGCTTGGTCGAGCGGCAGCGCCACCATCGGCTCGGCCGTGTTCGCGGCCGCCGCCACGTCGACGGGCGGCACGCGCGTCTCGTTCGGGTTCGTCTCCTCGGTCGAGCGGGCGTTCCGGGGTCCCGGCGGCCGGCGCATCTCGGGCTCGCTCGAGCACACCGCGCCGCTCGCCCCGGGATCGTCCGGGAGCCCGCTGCTCGACGCGGAGGGCGCGCTGGTCGGCCTCAGCACGAACCGGGTCGGCGAGGGCTTCTACCTCGCCCTGCCGGCCGACGACGGGCTGAAGGCGCGGGTCGACGCGCTCGGCCGGGGGGAGGTCCGCGAGCGGCCGCACCTGGGCATCGCCGTCGCCCCGGCCCACGTCGCCCGACGCCTGCGGCGATCGGTGGGCCTGCCGGAGCGTGACGGCGTGCTCGTCCGCGGCGTGGAGACGGGCAGCCCCGCCGAGGCGGCCGGCATCCTCGAGGGCGACCTCCTGGTGGCGGCGGGCGGCAAGCCGATCCCCGACATCGACGACCTCCACGACCTGCTCCGCGACGCGGGCCTGCCGCTCGAGCTGACGCTCGTCCGCGGGGCCGAGGAGCGGACCGTGACGGTGAACCCGCCCAGCGAGGCGCCGTCCGGCGACGAGGGCACGCTCGTCAACTAGACCAGTGGGCCGGGCCGGGCCGCGGGCTCGGCCGGCCGTCCATGGCCGCGTGCCGGGGCGGCGCGGCTGCGCGGGGCCCGGATCTGACCGCCCATCCCGGCTGTAGCATCGCGCCGTATGCCGCGACCGCCGTTGCCCCGGTTCATCGCCGACATCGTCGACGACCGGTCGGCGCGGACCACCCTGATCGCCGGCGCGTTCGCCCTGTTCGCGGCGGGCCTCGACCCGAAGGTCTGGGGCCCCTCACTCTCGACCGTCCAGTCGGCGATCCGGCAGCGCCCGGAGCTCGAGGCGTACGTGCTGGTCGGCGCCGTCGGGTCGGCGATCCTGCTCCTCGTGGGCGGCGCCGTCGGCGACCTCCGGCGGGCCCGCCCGCTGGTGATGGGCGGCCTCGCGACCCTGGTGGTCACGGGTTCGATCGGCCTGCTCTTCCCGTCGGGTCCGATCTTCGTGGCCGCGCGCCTCGCGGGTGCCGCGGCCGCCGCGATCGTCGTCCCGGCATCGCTGGCCACGGTCGCGCTGGCCTACTCGGGCGTCGCCCGGGCGACGGCGATCGGCCTCGCGTATGCCGTCTACGGCGGCGCCACCGCCGTCATGCCGATCCTGCTGACCATGGTCCCCGGCGGGCAATGGCCGGGGTTCGTCGTCGCCCCGCTCGCGGCGGTGATCGCGCTCCTCGTCGCGAGGGGCCGGATCCCGGACCGCGCCCGCAACGACCGGGCCGCCCGGGCGTACGTGCTGGGGACGGCGCTGTGGGCAAGCAGCGTGGTCGCGATCTCGGCCGGCGTGCTGTGGCTCGGCAGCGGGTGGGACCATCCCCTGCGCCTGGCGTTCGTCGGGCTCGGTGTGGCGCTGCTCATCGGGTACTTCATCTGGGAGCGACGGCGCCGGGTCGTCCACCCGGCCGAGCTGCGGGTGGACCGCCGCCCGGTGACCGTCGCCCTGTTCGCCGGGGTGGTGATCGCCCTCGCCCAGTCGGTGCCGATGGTCCAGCTCCCCCAGTACTTCGCCATCGTCGACCGGTTCGGACCCGTGTTCGGGATGCTCGCGGTCGCGCCGCTGTTCCTCGGCCTGGTCGTCGCGGGGCCGATCGCCGGCTACCTGCTGTCGCGGTTCACGCCCCGGGTGCTGGTCGCGGCCGGGCTGGTCGTGGTCGGCATCGGCAATCTCGGGGTCGCGCTGCTCGCGGGCCCGGGCACCGGCTACGTCCTGTACGTCCTGCCGCTGCTCCTCATCGGGGCCGGCTTCGTCGTGGGCACGACCGTGCGCACGGCGATCATCTTCGCCAGCGTGCCGCGCGGCCTGCCCGCGACGGCCGCGGCCCTCAACGAGGCGTCGATCGCGCTCGGCAACCGGATCGGGATCGTCCTGGTGACTGCGATCGTGGCCGGCGTTTCCCTGGCGTCCTACGACGCAGCCCACGCCGGGGCGGCCGGCGCGGGTCTGCGCGATGAGTTCGCGGACCTCCTGTACGCCGTGGGGACGCCGTCGTTTCCGGCGCTCGCGGGCGCCGTCCGCCCGGAGGACGTGGCCGGCTACCTCGACGCGTACGTCGTCGGCGTGCGCACCGCGCTCGCGCTGGGCGGGGTCGCCGCGCTGCTCGGCGGGCTGGTCGTGTGGCTGCTCCTCGGCAAACGCGACCCGCTGGCGACCCGCGGCGCCGACCCGATGGGCTCGGTGTACGAGCACCGGGACGAGCGCGCCGCGCCGGCCTCCTGAGTAGGCCTCCGGTGCCGGGAGCGATACTCCAGCGATGACCGAGACGACGCCGGGGACGGGCCTCCACATCGAGCGACTCGCGGCGGGCGAGGCCGCGCAGCCGGTCGTGGTCCTGACGCTCGACCGGCCGGCCGCCATGCACGCGATCGACAACGCCCTGCTCGCGTCCCTGCACGCGGCGCTCGACGAGGTCGAGGCGGACGCCGAGCTCCGCGGCCTCGTCCTCGCGGCGACCGGGCGGCGCGCCTTCTGCGCCGGCATGGACCTCAAGGAGCGGGCGGGTTTCTCGGACGACGACCTGCGGGCGCAGCGGGCACGGGTCGTCGACCTCGTCCGCCGGCTCCACGAGCTCTCGCTGCCGACGATCGCCGCGGTGGACGGCGTCGCGCTCGGGGGCGGGTTCGAGCTGGCGCTCGCGTGCGACCTGATCGTCGCCGGGTCCGCGGCGACCTTCGGGCTGCCCGAGGTCAGGGTGGGCATCTTCCCCGGCGGCGGCTCGACGCAGACGCTCACCTGGCTCGTGGGTCCGGCGAGGACGCGCGACGTCATCCTGACCGGCCGGCGACTGTCGGCGGCGGAGGCCGAGGCCTGGGGCGTGGCCGCGAGGGTGGTCGAGGCCGGCCAGGCGCGCGACGAGGCGATCGGGCTCGCCGCGTCGATCGCCGAGGGCGCCCCGATCGGCATCCGCCAGGCCAAGGCCGCCATCCGGGGCGCGCATCGAGCCCTCGCCGAGGGGCTGGCGGCCGAGAACGCGCTGTACGAGGCGGTGCTGGTCAGCGACGACCGGCGCGAGGGCTTCCGCGCCTTCGCCGAGAAGCGCAGGCCCCGGTTCACCGGCCGCTAGCGGAGCGAACGTGTCCGTCTGGGAGGACGTCGTGCGGGCGTCGCGCGACGTGGTCGTCCACTCGCCGCGGCCGATCGACGAGGCGCGCGCGATCCTGGGCGAGCTCCTGGCGGGCCACGGCTCGTCGCTCCGGCCCCGGCGGGCCCCGGGGGTCGCGTTCGTCGACGGGGCGGTCGACGGGTCCCGGGTCACGTTCGCGGCGACGCCGCGGTCCGGGCCGGCCAGCCCGAGCGGGCAGGAGCCGCCTCGGCTCGAGTTCACGGGCACGCTGCGCGACACGGGCGACGGCAGCGTGCTCAGCGGCACGATCGTCGCCCCGATGACGCTCGGCCTGCCCGCCGCGGCCATCACCGCCGCGGTGGGCCTGTTCCTGCTGTGGGGCGGGATCGCGCTCCCCCTCGTGGCGATCGGCGTGGTCGCCTGGGCCTTCCTCTCGATCATCGTGATCGTGAGCCTCGGGGAACAGCGGCTCGGCCCGGTCGACGAGATCCGGCGCCTGCTCGAGGACGCGCTCGCCTGACGCGGCGCCGAGCATGTCGCGCGTTCGAGGTCAGCGACGACGCGCGAGGACGACCACCCAGCCCGTCATCGACTCGCCGGCCACGTAGCCCGGCCGGAGCTCGACCGCGAACCCGGCCGCCGCGAGCGTCGCCCGGAGCCATGCGGGGTCGTAGAGGTGGAGCAGGTGGGTCTCGTCCGTGCGCTCGTAGCGGCCGTCGTCGACGCGCCGGAAGGTCGCGATCGCGCGGGTGAGGGCGTCGTCGCCCTCGGTCTCGCGCACGCCGACCGACCAGCCCGGTCGATCGTGGAACTGGACCCGCAGCCGGTCGGGACCGGACCGGCCGTGGACGGACACGTCGAACAGCAGGACGCCGCCGGGCACGAGCGAGGCCGCGATCCGCGCCGCGAGCGCGGCGAAGGCGTCGTCGCCGGCCCGCGGGTCGACGGCGTAGTTGAGCGCCTCGCCGGTGGCCGTGACGGCGACGGTCCCGGGCGGAAGTCGGCGTCGAGCAGGCTGCCGTGCACGAAGCGCACGGCCGGCGCCTCCCGGCGGGCGATCTCGAGCATGGCCGCGGAGACGTCCACGCCGACGACGTCGTAGCCGGCGTCCGCCAGGCGACCGGCCAGGATCCCGCTGCCGCACCCGAGGTCGACGACCGAGCCGGTCCCGAGGCCGGCCGACGCGAGCTCGGCCGCCAGGAGGTCGGCGGCGCGCCCGGCGAGCCGCCCGAACGCCTCGTGGTGGATCCCGGCCTGCTCGGGCCCGTAGAACCGTCGTCGTCGCTCATCCCTTGCCCTCCGATCCGGCCCGCTTGACACGGCGCGGATGCCCGATGCTAATGGGCGCCGATGACCGTCCTCGCCGAAACCCCGCGGGCCGCCTCGTTCGACGCCAACCGGGAGGCGAATCTCGCGCTCGTGGCCGAGCTGCGCGAGCGGCTCGCCCGCGTCCAGCGCGGCGGCGGCGATGAGGCCGTGGCCCGCCACACGGGCCGCGGCAAGCTGCTGGCCCGCGATCGGATCGACCGCCTCGTCGACCCCGGATCCCCGTTCCTCGAGCTGTCGCCGCTGGCGGCCTGGGACATGTACGACGGCGAGGCGCCGTCGGCGGGCATCGTGACCGGGATCGGCGTGGTCGGCGGTCGCGAGGTCGCGATCGTCGCCAACGACGCGACGGTCAAGGGCGGCACCTATTTCCCGATGACCGTGAAGAAGCATCTCCGGCTGCAGGAGATCGCGGCCGAGAACCGCCTGCCGTGCGTCTACCTCGTCGACTCCGGCGGGGCGTTCCTGCCGCTCCAGGCCGACGTGTTCCCCGATCGCGAGCACTTCGGCCGGATCTTCTACAACCAGGCCAACCTGTCGGCCGCCGGGATCGCGCAGATCGCCGTGGTCATGGGCAGCTCCACCGCGGGCGGCGCCTACGTGCCGGCGATGAGCGACGAGACGGTGATCGTCAAGGGCACGGGCACGATCTTCATCGGCGGGCCGCCGCTCGTGAAGGCCGCGACCGGCGAGGAGGTGAGCGCCGAGGACCTCGGCGGCGCCGACGTCCACACGCGGCTGTCGGGGGTGGCCGACCACTTCGCCGACGACGACGAGCACGCCCTCGCGATCGCGCGCCGGATCCTCGCCAACGTGCCCGCCGCGCGCAAGGCCCCGCCGTGGGACGTGCTCCCGTCGCGCGAGCCGCTGTACGACCCGGCCGAGCTGTACGGCATCGTGCCCACCGACCTCCGCCAGTCGTTCGACATCCGCGACGTCATCGCCCGGATCGTCGACGGCAGCGACCTCGACGAGTTCAAGGCGCGCTACGGCACGACGCTCGTGACGGGGTTCGCGCGGATCCACGGCTATCCGGTCGGGATCGTCGCCAACAACGGGATCCTGTTCAGCGAGAGCTCGCTCAAGGGCGCCCACTTCATCGAGCTGTGCACCAAGCGCCGGATCCCGCTCGTGTTCCTCCAGAACATCACGGGCTTCATGGTCGGTCGCGAGTACGAGAACCGGGGCCTCGCCCGCGACGGCGCGAAGATGGTGATGGCGGTCGCGAACGCGCGGGTGCCGAAGTTCACGGTGATCGTCGGGGGCTCGTTCGGGGCCGGGAACTACGGCATGTGCGGACGGGCCTACTCGCCGCGCCAGCTGTGGATGTGGCCGAACGCCCGGATCAGCGTCATGGGCGGCCAGCAGGCCGCGAGCGTGCTGCTCCAGGTGCGGCTCGACGCGCTCGCGCGGGAGGGCGGCGACCTGACCCGCGAGGAGCGCGAGGCGTTCACGGCGCCGACCCTGGCCGCGTACGAGCGCGAGGGCTCGCCCTACTTCTCGACGGCCCGCCTGTGGGACGACGGCATCATCGACCCGGCCGACACGCGCACCGTGCTCGGCCTCGGCCTGTCGGCCGCCCTCAACGCGCCGATCCCGGACACGCCGTTCGGCGTGTTCCGGATGTAGCGCCGGGCGCCGGGCTCGGGCGGCGTGTTCGCGTCGGTCCTCGTGGCCAACCGGGGGGAGATCGCCCTGCGCGTCATGCGCACCTGCCGCCGCCTGGGCATCCGGACGATCGCGGTGGCCTCGGACGCGGACTGGGACGCGCCCCACGTGCACGCCGCCGACGAGGCGGTGCGGATCGGCGCGGGGCCGGCCGCGGAGAGCTACCTGCGGGCCGACGCGATCCTCGACGCGGCGCGCGCGACCGGCGCCGACGCCGTCCACCCGGGCTACGGGTTCCTGAGCGAGCGGGCCGAGTTCGCGGAGGCGTGCGAGGCGGCGGGCCTCGCCTGGATCGGGCCGCCCGCGGCGGCGATGCGCCGGCTGGGGGACAAGGCCCGGGCCAAGGCGCTGGCGGAGACGAGCGGGGTGCCCGTGCTGCCCGGGTACCACGGCGAGGCGGCGACCGACGAAGACCTCGCGGCGCAGGCGGCGGGCATCGGCTACCCGCTGCTGGTCAAGGCGAGCGCCGGCGGCGGCGGGCGGGGCATGCGGGTCGTCCGCGAGGCGGGCGGCCTGTCCGAGGCGCTGGCCGCGGCACGTCGCGAGGCGGCGGCGTCGTTCGGCGACGACCGGCTGCTGCTCGAGCGATACGTGGAACGGCCGCGCCACGTGGAGGTCCAGGTCCTGGGCGACGCCCACGGGGCCCTCGTGCACCTCGGCGAGCGCGAGTGCAGCGTCCAGCGACGCCACCAGAAGCTGATCGAGGAGTCGCCGTCGCCGGCGGTCTCGCCCGAGACGCGGGCGGCGATGGGCGAGGCGGCCCTGCGGCTGGCGCGGGCGGCGGGCTACCGGAACGCGGGCACCGTCGAGTTCCTGCTCGACGAGGCGGGCGCGTTCTTCTTCCTCGAGGTCAACGCCCGGCTCCAGGTCGAGCACCCGGTGACCGAGGCCGTGACCGGCCTCGACCTGGTCGAGCAGCAGCTGCGGGTCGCGGCGGGCGAGCCGCTGGGCTTCACGCAGGACGACGTCCGGCTCGACGGGCACGCGATGGAGCTGCGGGTGGTGGCCGAGGACGCGGCGGCGGGGTTCCTGCCGTCGACCGGCGTCGTGACGGCGTTCGACCTGCCCGACGGCGTCCGGGTGGACACGGGCGTCGCCGCGGGCTCGACGGTGTCGCCGTACTACGACTCGCTGCTGGCGAAGGTCGTCGCGCACGGACGCGACCGGGGGGCGACGATCGCCTGCCTCGTGGACGCGCTCGACGGGACCCGGATCGAGGGCGTCGAGACCAACCTCGACCTGCTGGCTGCCGTCCTGGCCGAGCCCGCGTTCGTCGCCGGCGACCTGCACACGGGCTTCCTGGACGAGCACGCGATCGCCGCCCGGCTGGCCGAGGTCCCCGGCGAGGCGCTGGCCGCCGCGGCCGCGTCGCGGTCGCTCGGGCCGGGGTCGCCGCCGGCGTCACGGGTCACGGCCGAGGTCCACGACCCGTGGCGGGTCGCCGTCCCGTGGCGGACGGGGCGGATCGGCGAGCCCCTGCGCTGGCAGGTCGGCGGGTCGACGCGGACGACGCGGACGAGCGTGCTGCCGGGTGCCGGCGCCGCGCAGCGTGGCGGTCGACGACGACGCGTTGGTCGCCACCCGCACCGGCGGCGACCCGGCCTCGGGCTGGGCGATCGCGATCGGCGGCGAGACCGCGCTCGTGCGCCCGGCGGTCGGTCCCAGGCGGGTCGAGACGGTGACCTGGCGCGGCCGTCGCCATCGGCTCCGCGAGGCGCCGCCGGCCTCGGTCGTCCGCGCGGCCGCCGCCGTCGACGCGCCGGACGCGCTGTCCGCGCCCATGCCCGGCCGCGTGGTCCGGATCCACGTGGCCGCGGGCGAGCACGTTCGCGAGCACGAGCCGCTGGTCATCCTCGAGGCCATGAAGATGGAGCACGTGATCGCCGCGGCGTCGCCAGGTCGCGTCGCCCGCGTCCACGTCGCCGTCGGCGACCAGGTGCAGCGCGGCCAGCCGCTGGTCGACCTCGAGGCCGCGCCGCCCTCGACCGGGGAGGCCGGCTGAGGTGCCGCTGCCGAGGTCGGTCACGATCGTCGAGGTGGGCCCGCGCGACGGCCTGCAGAACGAGGCCGCCGCGATCCCCACCGAGGTGAAGCGCGGCTTCATCGACCGGCTCGGGTCGGCGGGCCTGACCGTCATCGAGGCGACCTCGTTCGTGCACCCGCGCGCGGTGCCGCAGCTCGCCGACGCGGACGTCCTGTTCCCCACGATCGATCGCCGTCCGGGCGTCCGCTACCCCGTCCTCGTCCCGACCCGGCGGGGCCTGGAGCGGGCGATCGCCGCGGGCGCCGACGAGATCGCCGTGGTCATCGGGGCCACCGACTCGTTCAACCGGGCCAACCTCAACCGGACGACCGACGAGGCCCTGGCCGACGCCGAGGCGGTCGTGGGCGAGGCGACCGCCCGCTCGATGCGCGTCCGCGGCTACGTGTCGGTGGCGTTCGGCTGCCCCTACGAGGGGGCCGTGGCGCCGGCGACGACCGCCGCCGTCGCCGGCCGGCTGCGCGAGATCGGCTGCGGCGAGATCAGCCTCGGGGACACGATCGGGGCGGCGACGCCGGGCGACGTCGATCGCGTGCTGGACGCGGTGCTGCCGGTCGTCGGGGTCGATCGCCTCGGCCTGCACGCGCACGACACGCGCGGGCAGGCCCTGGCCAACGTCTATGCGGCGCTCGAGCGCGGCGTGACGGTGATCGACAGCTCGGCGGGCGGTCTCGGCGGCTGCCCGTTCGCGGGCCCCGGGCGCGGTCGGCAACCTGGCCACGGAGGACCTCGTGTACCTGCTCGACGGCCTGCGGATCGAGCACGGGGTCAGCCTCGAGGGCGTCATGGCGGCGTCGGCGTTCATCGCGTCGGCGGTGGGCCATGCCCTGCGGAGCCCGACCTGGCTGGCGGGCGGGCGTCCGGCGACACGCCCCCTGCCGGGAACCGACGGTGATCGCGCGGTGTAACACCCGCAGACACCGCCGCTGGAGACACCCCCATGCGCCACTCGCTCCGCCGCCCTGCACCCGTCCTCATCGTCGTCGCGGCGCTCGCCATCGCGCTGACCGCGTTCGGCGGCCCGGTCCTCGCCAAGGAGGGCATCGACGCCCAGCTGGAGGCGCCGATCGCGCGCGACACGCCTGGCGGGACGACCCTGCTGCTCGGGGTCTGGGTGACGATGACCGACGAGACCGGCACCCACGACGTCGAGGGGTCGCCGGTCTACGTGCGCCTGGTCGGGCCCGACGGCGCCACCAGCTCGGCGGTCGCGTCGCAGAGCCGGGCCGGTCACTACACCGTGCGGGTGACGGTTCCCGAGAGCGGCGTCAGGTCCGTCGAGGTCGGGATGCGCGGCACGACGGACCTGCCGTTCAATCTCGTGGGCTTCACGGTCGTCAAGGGCTCGATGCGTGCCGGGACCGCGCAGGCTGCGCCGGCGATCCCCGCCGCGAGTGCGCCCGCCGCGCGGGCGTCGGCGCCGGCGCCGCGCGTGGCTCCGCGCGGTCGGTGGCCCCGGCGGTGGAGCCCGCGACCGCCGTCGCTCCCGTGGCGGTCCCCGTCGGGCCCGGTCCCGGCCCGATCGTCGTCGGCGTGGTCGCGCTGGTCGCCGCCGGCCTCGCGGCCCTCGCCATCGTCCGCCCCCGGATCGCCGCGCACCCACGGCTGTCCGGCCGGTCGCCCGGGGCCTGACGCCTTCGTGCAGCCGGGTGCGCCGCACGAACCCGAGGCCGACGAGACGGCCCTCGTTCGGCGCGCCCAGGCTGGCGACGCGGCGGCGTACGGCGAGCTGGTGACGATGCACGAAGGGGCCGCCTTCCGCGTGGCCTACCTCCTCCTCGGCTCGGCGTCCGACGCCGAGGACGCGGCCCAGGAGGGCTTCGTCCGTGCCTATCTCGCGCTCGCGCGGTTCCGGGCCGGCGAACCGTTCCGGCCCTGGCTCCTCCAGGTCGTCGGCAACGAGGCCCGGAACCGTCGGCGGGCGCTGGGCCGGCGGGCCGGCATGCTCGACCGGGCCGTCCGCGCGTTCCGTGGCGACGCGCCCACCCCGGCCGCGTCGCCGGAGGTCGTCCTGCTCGCCGGCGAGACGCACGCGGAGCTTCGTGCGGCGATCGGCCGGCTGCGCGACGAGGAACGGCTGGTCGTCGCCTGTCGCTACCTGATGGAGCTGTCCGAGGCCGAGACCGCGGCGGCCCTGGGGATCCCGCCCGGCACCGTGAAGTCGCGCCTGCATCGGGCGCTCGCCCGCCTCCGCGACGACCTGGCGGACATCGGCCCGCTCGCCGAGGCGACCCGATGAGCGCGGCGAAGGAGGTCGACGTGGAGCAGCAGCTGCGCCTGGCCGCGGCGACGGCCGCGTGGCCCACCACCCCGGACCTGCGCGCGGGCGTGCTGGCCGGGATCGAGGCGGCCCGGACGGCGGCCGCGCCTGACGCGGCCCCGCGGGCGGCGCGCGCTCGCCGCGCGACGCTCCGGCCGGTCGCGGGCGCTCGCGTTCGCGCTGCTGGCGCTGCTCGTCATCGCGGGCGTGGCCGGCGCCCTCGGCTTCCGGCTGCCCGGCCTGGACATCGTGGTCGTCGATCGGCTGCCGTCGGCGGGGGCGCCGGGATCGCTTCCGTCGGGTGCCGGCTCGGGTGCCGTCGGGGCGACGCCGGCCCCCGGATCGGGCCTCGACCTCGGGTCGCCGGTGCCGATGGCCGAGGCGCAGGGCCTCGACCGGCCGCGCGTCCTGGTCCCGGCGGCCCTGCCGGCACCCGACACGGCGTACGTCATCGGCGCCGGTGACCGGCGGATCGTCACGCTCGCCTGGCGGGCGGAGCCCGGGCAGGCGAGGATCCCGGCCAGCGACCTCGCGCTGACGGTCATGGCGGTGCCGGGCGGGACCAATGACACCCTGGTCAAGAAGCTCGTCGCGCCGGGGACGTCGATCGACGCCGTCACCGTCGGCGGCGACCGGGGCTGGTGGATCTCGGGCGCGCCACACGAGCTGTTCGTCCAGCGGCCGGACGGCGACGTCGGGACGATCCGCTCGGCGATCGCCGGCGACACGCTGCTGTTCGCGCGCGACGGGACGCTCTACCGGCTGGAGTCGTCGCTCGGGCGCGACGCGACGATCGCGATCGCCGAGAGCCTTCGCTAGTCCCGGCGGCGCCGGGTCGAGACGCGGCGGGCGCTGAACCGGACGGCGTCGGCCGCCCGTATGCTGGGTGGGGGATCGGGGAGGCGCCGCGACGCGGGCGTCGCCGGTGACGCCGAGGAGGCACGCGATGGCAGGTTCGGGGACGAAGGACGATCCGTGGCAGCTGACCACGGCCAACGGCGGGTCGCAGTACCAGATGTGGCGCGACGACGCGGCTGACCCACCGACGCTCGTGTGCCAGGTCGGCAGCACCCAGCTCAAGTACCAGCTGCGGGCGATCGACGACCTCGCGGCCTGGCTCAAGGCGCAGGGCGACTGGGTGCCGCTCGGCGGGGCCGACGAGCAGAAGCCGGCGCCCGACGGGTCCGTCGAGGCGTTCGGTCGCTCGGAGGCCAACCCGGTGGGCGGCTGGTACGGGACGCGGAAGGGCTATCGCGGGCGGTTCGGCGTGTACCTGCCGCCGCTCCTCGAGGCGCTCGGGCTCGCGGAGCTCGAGCACAACCCCAAGAACAACCGGATGCGCGCGACCTGACCCCTCAGGCGCTGCTCATCCGGGCCGGGCATGCTAGGCCCCGATGAGCACCAACAGGTCCCCGCGCCCCGATCCGGGGGCGTCCCAGCCACGACTGCGACCGTCCGACGAGCGGGCGCAGCTGGCCGAGTCCGGCGCGAACGACGCGCCGGATCGCGTGGATCGCCGTGGTCGCGGCGGTCGTCGCGCTCGGCCTCGCCGCGTGGCGCTTCGTCGCGCCGGCGGGAAGCTCGTGCCAGGACACGGCCTGGAACACGACGCCCGCGGCGTCGAGCCTGCCGGAAGGCTGGACCACGAGCGCCACCCAGTACGACGTCGACCGCAAGCAGATGACGGTGGTCGGCCCGACCCCCGGCGACGCGGCGACGGCCCAGGCGGTCGTCTACGCGACGATCACGTGCTTCCCATCGGGGGCGGCCGATTCGGTCACCCGCTCCGCGGACGCCGCGACCGCCGCCGGCCAGACCGTGACCGGCCGCGACGACCTCGGCGACCAGGCGTTCAGCGCCACGGACCCCTCGAACGCCACGTTCCTCCAGCTCCGACGCGGCGACGTCGTCGTGTACCTCGCGGCCTCGGGCGAGGCGACGGCGACCGAGGTGGACACGCTCGCGTCGGCGTTCGACAAGGCGCTGGGCGGCGACGGCGGCCGGGTTGCCGTCGGCACGCCGGACGCGGCATCGCCCGAGGCGTCGTCGGGCAGCGGTGAGCCACCCTCCGGCGAGGCCGAGGCCTCGCTGAGCCCGGCCGCGCCGGCGCTCGAGGCGGCGATCCCCGACACGGTCGGCGACATCACGCTGGCCAAGGACAGCGCCACCGGCGCGGATGTCCTGGGCGACGATCCCGGGGCCCGGGCGGTCGCGGCGGCGCTCCGCGCGGCCGGTCACGAGCCATCCGACCTCCTGGTCGTCTACGCGCGGGACGAGGCGGGCACCGGGGATCTCGCGATCACCGGGCTGGCGGTGGACGGCATGGGGCCCAAGGCCCTCAACGACCTCGCGCTCAGCTCGTGGCTGCCCTCGGGCGGGGCCGGCGTCACGAAGTCGACCGCGAGCGTCGGCGGCCGCGACGTGACCACGGTGGACTACGGCGACGGGGGGCCGATCGACTACGTGCTCTCGACGCCCGACGGGGTGTTCATCGTCACGACGGCCGACGAGGACCTCGCCGCGGAGGCGCTGCCCGCGCTGCCCTGAGCGAGGGCGGCGCTCGTCGTGGACGCGCCGCGCAAACTGGCCCTTCCCCGTGCCTCCCCGCGCGCGTATGCTCCCGCCAACGTGACGGCGCCCGGGACCCCCGGGGCGGACGGTCGGTGAGCGGGACGACGTGCGCGAGCAGCTCGTGGCCTGGGCGGAGGACTGCCGGGTGGAGGGGGAGGTCGACCTCGACGGCGGGCGCCTCAGCGATGCCGTCAACGAGCTCGAGATCATCGTGTTCCGCGAGGCGACGCTGGTCGCGCTCGAGGACGGCCACGTCGTCCGCGAGACCGAGATCGAGGTCGCGCGACGCGAGCTGAGCCTGATCGAGGTGACGGGCCGGCGCGGCGACCCGGCGCGCCGGCATCGGACGGTGGCCGAGCATGTTCGCCTCGAGGTCGGGCCGTACACGGTCATCGGCGACCTGCATCGATCGCCGAGCCTGCCGCCCCTGAACGCGCTCACCCGGTGGTCGCGGTTCGTGCCGGTCACCGACGCGCTGGTGGAGCTGGGCGGCGGCCGCGAGCCCGCGCACCACGACGTCGTGCTGGTCAACCGCGACCGGATCCGTGAATACCACGAGCTGTTCGACGCCGGCCCGGCCTGGATCCAGGAGCCGGACATCGACGCCGCCGAGCTGCCCGTCGAGGTCGCCGTCGAGCCGCCGCCGGTGTCGCCGGCGCCCTGAACCGGCGGCGACCGGGGACTCGCGGTCGTCGAGCAGGCCTCAGCCCGCCGCGTCATGACCGCGTCATCGTTGCCCGCCAGGCTCGGCGCGGCGATGATGCCGCTCATGCCGCTCGTCCCCGCCCCGGCCCGTGAGCAGGCGCCGATCCTCGTCGTCGACGATGACCCGAAGATCCTGGCGCTCGTGCGCACCTACCTCGAGCGCGAGCGCTATCGGGTGGTCACCGCGGCCGACGGGCGCTCCGCGCTGGCGGCGATCGCCGAGCATCCGCGCCTCGTGGTGCTGGACCTGATGATCCCGGAGATCGACGGGCTGGAGGTCATCCGGCGGGCCCGGCTGTTCGGCGACGTGCCGATCCTCGTGCTCTCGGCGCGCAGCGCCGTCGCCGACCGGATCCAGGCCCTCACCGAGGGCGCGGACGACTACCTCCCCAAGCCGTTCTCGCCCGCCGAGCTCGTGGTCCGGGTCGGGACGATCCTCCGGCGGACCGAGCGTGGCGGCGCCCCCGACGACGTCGTGCTGGCGATGGACGGGCTGGTGCTCGACCTCGGGCGCCACGTCGTCACGGTCGACGGCACCGAGGCGCCGCTGAGCGCGCTCGAGCTGCGGCTGCTGGCGGCGCTGATGGAGGCGGGCGGGCGCGTCCTGACCCGCGACCAGCTGCTCGACGCGATCCACGGGACGGGCGAGGGCGACGTGCTCGACCGTTCGATCGACCAGTACGTCCGCCGGCTGCGCGAGAAGCTGGGCGACGACCCGAACGAGCCGCGCTACGTCGCGACCGTGCGCGGCGCGGGCTATCGGGCGGCGATGCCGGTCGTACGCCGGGCGACGCCCCGATGACGGGCGAGTCCGCGGCGCCCTCGACGGGCGGCTGATGGGCCGGCGCGACGGGCTGTCGGCCCGCATCCTCGTCGCCGCGCTCATCGTCGCGGGCGTCGCCCTGGCGATCGTCGGCGTCGGCGTGCTCCGGATCGGGGCGGCGTCGTTCGAAGCGCTGATGATGGCCGCAGGTTCCAGCGCGGACCACGCCCGGGAGATGTTCGATCACAGCGTCACGATCGTGTTCGGGGTGGCGGCGCTGGTCGCCGCGGCGGTGGCGCTGGTCCTCGCGATGGCCCTCTCCCGCCGGCTCGCGCGGCCCCTCGAGCGGATCGCGGCCGCGGCCGTCCGGATCGCGGACGGTGACCTCGAGGCCCGGGTGCCCGAGGAGGGCCCGGCCGAGCTCCGCGCGCTGGCGGCGTCGTACAACGAGATGGCGGCGCGGCTGGCGCAGCAGGAGGCGGTCCGGCGGGAGTTCATCATCAACGCCTCGCACGAGTTGCGGACGCCGCTGACCAACCTGCAGGGCTACCTCGAGGCGCTGCGCGACGGCGTGCTGCCGCCGGATCCGGCGACCTTCGACTCCCTGCGCGAGGAGGTGGACCGGCTCACGCGGCTCGCGGCGTCGCTGGACGTGCTCGCCGGCGCCGAGGGGACGCACGGCGTCGCGCGCGAGGTCGACGTCGGGGCGATCGTGGCCTCGTCGGCGGACCTGGTGGCGCCCGCGCTCGCGAGGCGCTCGATCACGCTGCGGGTCGAGGCGCCGCCGGGGCTCGTGGTGCGCGCCCGGCCCGACGAGCTCACCCAGGTGCTCGCCAACCTCCTCCAGAACGCGGTCCGCTACACACCCGACGGCGGCGAGGTGCACGTGACGGCCGAGGCGGTCGAGGACGCGGTGCGGGTCCGCGTCGCCAACACGGGTCCGGGCATCCCGGAGGCCGACCTGCCGCGCGTCTGGGAGCGCTTCTACCGGGTCGAGAAGTCGCGCGACCGGGAGCGCGGCGGCGCCGGGATCGGGCTCGCGATCGTCCGCCAGCTGGTCGAGTCGGCGGGCGGCAGGGTCGGCGTCACCAGCGAGGGCGGCTGGACGACCTTCTGGCTGACGCTGCCCGCCTGAGGAGGCCCTGGGCCGGCCCCCGCCGGCGACGTCATCGAACCGTCACCGCCGGGGGCCATCGTGCGCCTCACTCGTCCGCCGCCTCGGGAGCCACCCTCGATGTCGCGACTCCGCCACCCCGTCGTCCTCCTCGCCGCCGTCGCGGTCGTGGTCGTCGGCGCATCGCTCGCCTGGTACCTGGGGTCACCCGTGTTCCTGCGCACGGAGCTCCACGAACCGCCGCTCACGGCCCTCGAGCCGGCGGCCGCCGGGTCGGCGCCGCCCACGCGTGAGGCCATGTCCGACGAGGCGATGGCCCACGAGGCGCCGGTCGACCGGGCATCGGCCGGTGCGGCGTCGCCCGATCCGATGACCGACGAGGCCATGAGTGACGAGGCCGCCTCGGCCGGCGCCGAGGCCCCGGCAGCACCCGCGTGGACCCCGGATCCGCCGCGGACGGGCGAGTTCAGCGGCACCGACGAGTTCCACTTCGGGCGGGGGACCGCGGTCCTGCGCGAGGTCGAGCCCGGACGGTGGGTCGTGCGCCTGGAGGACTTCTCGGTCCGCAACGGCCCGGACCTGTACGTGGTCCTGTCGCCCGACCGCAAGGGCTACACCGACGACTCGATCGAGGTCGGGCGGCTGCGCGCGACCGACGGCAGCTTCAACATGCGCGTGCCCGAGGGCGCGGACGTGTCGGGCGTCAGGAGCGTCCTGATCTGGTGCAAGCAGTTCTCGCACCTGTTCGCCGTCGCCCCGTTGGAGGGCTGACGGCGAACGCGGTCGTGGTGGGTTCGGAGCGCCGTCCGGGCGAGGTGCCCGGCCGGGCGATCGGCCTAGGCGCCAGAGGGCGCGGTTCCGCCGAAGCTCCAGGGCTTGGGATCTTCCTCCTGGACGCCGTGCGGCCAGGGGCTGGGCGCGGGCGCCTTGAAGAGCTCCGCCAGGGACCCGGGCTCGCTGCCGTTGAGCAGCCTGGCGAACAGCACGATCGGCGTCACGACCGCGGCGAGGGTGATCACGATGGTGAAGAAGGGGGCGATGTCATGCACGTCGATTGGCTCCGTCGGTCGCCCGGACGGTTGGGCGATGACCAGAGGATCGACCCGGGGCGCGGGTGGGACGATGGACGGGGATCGTCGCGCGGGCTACGTCAAACGGCGACGGGGTGACCCGACGGGCGTCGGCGGGGAGGAGACTCCGCCGACGCCCGCCCGGTCGTCAGGCCTCGGGCGCGTCCGAGGCCTCGGTGATGTACCGGTTCCGCTCGACGAGCTCGACCGCCGGGCCCACGAGGGTGAGCGATGCCGACAGCGGCAGGTCGGCCGACGAGCGGCCGACGAACAGGCGGACGAGGCCCGGCTCGACGACGCGACGGTAGTCGGCGCCGACGTAGGCGAGCTGTTCGGTCGACAGGCGGAAGGTGACCGTCCGGCACTCGCCGGGCTCGAGCCGGACGCGCCGGAACCCGCGCAGCTCGATGACCGGCCGGGCGACCGTCGCCTCCTCGTCGCGCGCGTAGAGCTGGACGACGTCCTCGCCGGGCCGGGAGCCCGTGTTGGTGACGTCGACCCGAATGACCGCCTCGTCGCCGGCCGTCTCGAGCGTCGTGCGCTCGACCCGCAGCCGGTCGAGTGCGAACGACGTGTAGGAGCCCCCGAACCCGAACGGGAACAGCGGCGCCACGGACCCGTCGACGTAGTCGACCTTCCAGTTGGACCGGCCGCCGGTGGGATGGTGGCGATAGGTCAGCGGGACCTGGCCCACGTGGCGGGGCAGCGTGATCGGCAGCCGGCCACCCGGGTCGGCGTCGCCCGCGAGGACCTCCGCGATCGCCGCGGGCCCAGCCTCGCCCGGCACCCACGGGACGAGGATCGCCGCGCAGTGGGCGGCCGCCCACTCGAGCGCCAGGGGTCGGCCACTGACGACCACGAGCACGGTCGGCGTGCCGGTCGCGACCACCGCCTCGAGCAGCTCCTGCTGGCGGCCGAGCAGGCCCAGATCGCGCCGGTCGCGCGCCTCGCCGGTCGTCGCGTCGTCGGTCAGCCCCGACCGCTCGCCCAGCACGAGGATCGCGACCTCGGCATCGCGCGCGGCCGCGACGGCCTCGGCGATCGCCTCGTCGGTTCCGTCCCGCAGGCCGGTGCCGGGGGCGTGGGTGATGCGCGATGCCCCGAACCGGTCCCGGAGCGCCTCGAGGATCGTCGGCCAGCTGCCCACCTCGTCGGTTGGCTGGATGACGTCGCTCGACGGGAAGCCGAACGGGTTGGCCAGGTGGCGCAGCTCGGCCAGCGTCTCGATGTGCGGCATGTGGGCGTAGTCGCCCATGAGGTCTCGGGCGCTGTCGGCGATCGGGCCGATCACGGCGATCCGTCCGCCCTCGCCGGCCAGCGGCAGGACGCCGTCGTTCTGGAGCAGGACGATCGAGCGCCGGACGAGGTCCGAGGCCAGCGAGCGCTCCTCCGCGTCCATCTGGTCGAGCTCGGCGACGGACGGCGGGTCGACGTACGGGCGCTCGAACAGGCCGAGCCGGAACTTGAGCCGCAGGATGCGCTCGACCGCCAGGTCGACGAGCGCCGGGTCCACCCGCCCGTCGTCGACCGCGGCCTGGAGCGGCGCGCCGTAGCCCGCCGTCGCCGGCAGCTCGCTGTCGAGCCCCGCCCGCAACGCCATCCCCGCGGCGGTCCCGAGGTCGCCGGTCAACCGGTGCTGGCCGACCAGCATCTGGACCGCGGTGTAGTCCGAGGCCACGATGCCGTCGAATCCCCACTCGTCGCGCAGGATCGTCGTCAGCAGCTCGGACGAGGCGTGGCACGGCAGCCCGTCGACGTCGCAGTAGGCCGGCATCATGCAGGCCATGCCCGCGAGGCGGACCGCCGCCTCGAACGGCAGCAGCTGCTCGTCGCGCAGCTCGCGCGGCCCGACATGGGCGGGCGCCTGGTTCAGCCCGCCCTCGGCGAGGCCGTGGCCGACGAGGTGCTTCCCGGTCGCGACCACGCCGGTCGCGATGTCGTCGCCCTGCATGCCGCGCGTGTAGGCCACGCCGAGGACCGTCGCGAGATAGGGGTCCTCGCCGTAGGTCTCCTCGACCCGGCCCCAGCGGGGGTCGCGGGTGACGTCGAGGACGGGGGCGAGCGCGAGGCGGCCGCCGATCGCGAGCATGCGCCGGCGGATCGTCGCGGCGATCGCCTCGACCAGCTCCGGGTCGAACGCCGCGCCGGCGCCGATCGACTGCTGGAACGAGACGGCGTCGCGGGCGAGCAGGCCGTGGAGCGCCTCCTCGTGGAGGATCGCCGGGATCCCGAGCCGGGTCTCGCCGACCAGGAAGCGCTGGATCGCGTTGCCGGCCTCGGCGGCGCCGGCGGGATCGAGGTTGGTCGCCCCGGCCACCCGGCTGACCTGGCCGATGCCGTCGGCGAGCCGGTCGCGCACGCGCTCCGGGTCGAGCTCGGTCTCGCTGCGGAACAGCTCGAACGACCAGAGCGAGCCCAGCTGGGCGAGCTTCTCCGCGGGCGTCATCCGCGCCAGCAGGTCCGCGACGCGCACGTCGATCGGCAGGTCGGCGTCGCGGTAGCGCGCCTGGATCGTCGTCATCAGCCCTTCACCGCCCCGGTCGTCAGCCCGCCGACGAGCTGCCGCTCGGCGAACAGGTAGAACACGATGGCCGGGATGAGCCCGACGACCGTGAACGCGAGCACCTTCGCCTCGTCGGAGGCGTACTCCGTCGAGAAGTTCATGACCCCCAGCGGCACCGTCCACTGGTCCGCGCCGTTGAGGATGATCAGCGGCAGGAGGAACGCGTTCCACGTCCCCACGACGGCGAGCACGCTCACCGTGGCCAGCGCGGGCCGGGCGAGCGGCAGGAGGACCCGCCAGAAGAACCCGAACGAGCTGCAGCCGTCGATCCGGGCCGCGTCCTCGAGCTCGGCGGGGATGCTCCGGAAGAACGGCCGGAGGATCACGATCGTGAGCGGCAGCGCGAAGGCCGCCTGGGGCAGCGCCACGCCGAGCGGGTTGCCGGTCAGCCCGAGCTGGCGCACGAGGATGTACAGCGGCAGGATCGCGACCGCGGTCGGGAACAGCAGGCCGAACACGAACAACGTGTAGACGGCCTCACGGCCCCGGAACGCGATCCGGGCGAAGGCGAACGCCGCGAGCGAGGCGAACAGGACCGTGAGCGTGACCGCGATCGCGGCGATCACGACGCTGTTGAGGAGCTCGCCCCAGAACGTGGGCGCGAACTTGCCGACGAGCACGTCGCCGTAGTTCTCGAAGACCCACGGGTCGGGCAGGATCCGGGCCGGGAACTCGGCGAGCTGGCCGTTGGTCTTGAACCCGCCGAGGATCGCGTAGACGATCGGGATCAGGATCGCCAGGGCCACGCCGACCATCACCGCGTAGACAACGACCCCGGACAGGGTCGGCCGGCCCGCCGCCACTCGCAGGCGTGAGGCGGTTCCGGTCGCAGCCGCGGTGCTCGAGGCGGAGGTGGCCATCTGTCAGCCCCCGTATGTCGTGAGGGCGCCCTCGGTGTCCCGGCGGAGCACGAACCGCTGGTACAGCAGGGCGACGACGAGGCTGATCAGGAACAGGATCACGGCGAGCGCCGAGCCGTAGCCCATCTGCGTGCGCTCGAACCCGTGCTTGAACATCGAGATCGCCATGGTGGTCGAGGCGTTGATCGGCCCGCCGCCGGTCATCACCCAGATCATGTCGAACAGCTGCAGCGCGCCGATGATCGACAGGAACACCGAGACCCGGATCGTCGGCCCGAGCAGCGGCAAGGTGACGTGCCGGAAGGCCTGGCGCTTGTCGGCGCCGTCGATGTAGGCCGCCTCCTCGAGCTCGCGCGGGATGCCCTGGAGGCCGGCCAGCATGATGATCATGTGGAAGCCGAAGTACTTCCACGAGATGATCGCGAACAGCGTGTACATCACGAGGTTCGGGTCACCCAGCCAGTCCTGGACGAAGGCACCGAGCCCCACGGCGCCCATCGCGGAGTCGACGAACGCACCGGGCTGCAGCAGCAGCCGGAACACGACGCCGGTGACCGCCTCGGACAGGACGTACGGCAGGAAGAACAGCAGCCGGAACAGCCAGCGGCCGTGGAACCGGCGGTTGAGCATCACCGCCAGCGCGAGCGAGAACGGGATCTGGATCGCGAGCGAGAGCACGATCACGAGGCCGTTGTTGAACATGGCGGTCCGGAACTCGGGGCTCGCCAGCGCGGTCTCGTAGTTCTTGAGGCCGATGAAGTCGGTGAGCGGGGTGAGGCCGTTCCACTTGTAGAGGCTGAAGTGGCCGGCCTGCACGATGGGGAACAGGACGAACACGACGTACAGCGCGAGCGCGGGCAGCAGGAACAGCGCGATCGTGTACCAGCGCGAGCGCCTGTTCCCGGTGCGCTGCCGCGCGCCCAGTGCTGTCATCCGTCTCCCTCGGGCCCGTGGAATCGAGCGGGCCGGCTGGGCCGGCCCGCTCCCGCTGGGATCGCTACGGTCGGTGCCGTAGTCCCGACGTTACTGCGCGGCAGCCGCGTCGGTGATGGTCTGGCACACGGTCGCCGGATCGGACTGACCGGCGAACAGCGCCATCGTGGCCTCGTTGAAGACCTTGCCGAGCTCGGGCGACGTCGCCTGGTCGAGGTACAGCTGGATGAACTGGGCCGCACCACGGCCGTCGAGGACGGCCTTGAGGTTCGGGTCGGTGATCGTGGCCTCGGTCCCGACGGTCGTCGAGAGGCCGACGCCGTCGGTGTTGAGCTTGTTGCCGTTGTCGACGTCGTTGAAGAACTTCAGGAAGTCGACCGCCTCGGGCGGCGCATCCTTGCCCACGGCGATGCCGTTGCCGCCGCCGACGCCATCCGTCGGCGCGCCCGCGCCGCCGGTGACCGCCGGGAAGGCGAACCAGCCGAGGTCGTCGCCCAGGCCCTTCTTGTCGGCGCTCTGGTCCCGCTGGACCGACGGCGCCCACTGGCCCATCAGCTCCATGGCGGCCTTGCCGTTGCCGACCGATGCGGCTTCCTGGTTGTACGTCGCGGCCCGGTAGCCGGCCTGGTAGGGCTCGAGCGCGTTCAGGGCCACGACGGCCTCGCCCGCCTTGGTGCAGGCGTCCTGGTTCCAGTCGCCGGACTGGACCATCTGCTGGAGCGCCTCGGCGCCGCCGTTGCGGAGCACGAGGTACGTCCACAGGTGCATCGACGGCCACTGGTCCTTGCCCGCGATGGCCAGCGGCGTGACGCCGGCGTCCTTGAGCTTGCCGACCGCGGCGAGGTACTCGTCCCAGGTCGTCGGCGGAGCGGTGATCCCCGCCTTCTCGAAGAGGGCCTTGTTGTACCAGAACCCGATCATCCCCATGTCCCAGGGGACGCCGTACTGCTTGCCGTTGTACTGGTAGATGCTCATCGCGCCCGGGTTGACGGTGTCCGCCCAGGAGGCGACGTCCGCGGTGATGTCCTTGAGGGCGCCCGCGTCGGCCTGCGCGGCCATGGTGCCGCCGCCCCAGGACTGGAACAGGTCGGGCACGTCGCCGGACTGGATCGACGTGGCGAGCTTGGTCTTGAACGCCTCGTTCTCGAGGACCGTGATGTTGATCTTCACGTTCGGGTGCGCGGCGGTGTAGGCGTCGGCGATCGCCTGGAAGTCGGCCTTGCCGGGGTCACCCGTGGTGATGTGCCACCAGTCGAACTCGACCGGGCCGGCGGCCGCCGACGCGGGCTCCGACGGGGCCGTGGATGCGGCCGCCGATGCCGGCGGGGCGGCCGATGGGGCCGCCGCGGATGGGGCGGCGGTGGTGCCACCGCCGCCCGAACAGGCGGCGACCACGATCATCGTGGTGGCCAGGACACCGAACATGCGCGTGCGCGTCGACACGACTCGACCTCCTCCTGTGCACGCCACGGGGATTCCGATCCTCCGCGTGACGGGCGCTCCTCCAACGTCAATGGTGCAGCGAAAGTTTCGGTCAGGTGCCAGATCGGTTTCGCGGCGAACCGTAACCGTCCCGGACGATCAGCGTCAAGCCTCTACTTTCGGGGAGGGCCGCGGCGGCTTCCCGGCCTGGCCGCGGGATCGCCTGGTCGGTTGTCGCAACTTCGACAGTTTCGCGGCCTGAAAGTTTCGGTATGCTCACGCGGTGGCCATCTCGAGCACGCAGGCGTCCTCCAGGCGCAGGCCGGGGACCGCGACGATCGCCGACGTCGCGGCGCTGGCGGGAGTGTCGGTGCCGACCGTCTCGAAGGTCATCAACGGCCGGGCGGACGTGTCGGCGGAGACGCGCCGACGCGTCGAGGCGGCGATCCGGGAGCATGGCTACCAGCGGCCGGCGAGCACCGCCCGTCGGGCGCCGCTGCTGGAGGTCATCTTCCACGAGCTCGAGCGCGAGTGGGCGCTGGAGATCGTCCGGGGCGTCGAGCAGGTCGCGGGCCAGCACCAGCTCGCGGTCGTGCTGTCCGAGATGCAGGGCCGTCGGCGACCGGGCCGGAGCTGGATCGAGGGCGTGCTCGCCCGCCGGCCCACCGGGGTGATCGCCGTGTTCTCCGACCTCAGCGAGGGCGATGCGGACCCAGCTGCGCACGCGCGGGATCCCGTTCGTGGTCGTGGACCCGACCGGCGAGCCGCTCCACGACACGCCGTCGATCGGGGCGACGAACTGGAACGGCGGGCTCACCGCCACGCGCCACCTGCTGGGCCTCGGGCACCGGCGGATCGGCGTCATCGGCGGGCCGGCCTGGATCCTGTGCAGCCGGGCCCGGCTCGACGGCTATCGCGCGGCGATGGACGAGGCCGGCGTCCCGATCGACCCGGAGCTCATCAGCCACGGCGAGTTCCACGTGGAGGAGGGGATCGACCGCGGCCGCGCGCTGCTCGCGCTGGCCGACCGGCCCGACCGCGATCTTCGCCGGCAACGACCTCCAGGCGCTCGGCGTCTACCAGGCCGCGCGCGAGGCGCGGCTGCACATCCCCGAGGACCTGAGCGTCGTCGGGTTCGACGACCTGCCGGTCGCGCAAGTGGGTCGGGCCGCCGCTCACGACGGTCCGCCAGCCGCTGGTCGAGATGGCCGTCGCGGCCGCCGAGCTCGTGCTCCAGATGGCCAACGGCGAGGCGCCCGCGCCAGGCGCGCCGCGAGCTGGCCACGGAGCTCGTCGTCCGCGAGAGCACCGCGCCGCCCCGCGGCTGATCGTCCGTCCCGCGCCCGGCCGCCGCGTGATCGTCGACTCGGCCGCCGCCCGGCGGTCCCGCCGGCCTCGGCTCTGCGGCCCCGAGCGCACTTTCCGCTCGGCCGTGCCCGCCGTCCCACGGCACTGGTCGTGCGCTACGCGCGCCTGAGACCCGCCAACTCGCGCCTCGGGGCTCGGATGCCGATCGGCGCGGTACGAGCACATGATCGACGGATTCGCGCCATCGGGACCATGCCTGAGGTCAGATCCGGTCGACTTGGACCGATTTGGACGATCCTGGACACCAAACGGGGGAGAGCCACGCCGAGTGATCGCTGCCAGCGATCACTTGTGGGTCGGAGCCCCATCTGGCCGCCGCCAGCGCGTGCCTCCATCGCCACCAGCGATGGTTCGGCATCGTGGCGGCCGCTCCGGGTCGTTCGACCCGAAAGCGTTCGCTGCCAGCGATGGCTTCCGCGCCGGGCGGCGGTGCCGGCATCCACGCTCAGCGATCCGCGGCCGACGACACGAATCCCCGCCGATTGACGCAGGGAGCCACCCCACGATGCAGCAGCACGCGATCACGATCCTCGGCACCGGCCTGATCGGCGACTTCTACACGATGACGCTCCACGGGCAGCGTGGACGCGACCGCGTGCAGGTCGTCTACTCGCGGAGCGAGGCCAGGGCGGACGCGTTCAGCGAGCGCTGGTCGATCCCGGAGGCCACGACGGACCTCGACGCCGCCATCCGCCATCCCGGCACCGACGTCGTGATCGTGGCCCTGCCGAACTTCCTCCACGAGGAGGCCGTCGGCGCCGTGGCGAAGGCCGGCAAGGCCGTGCTGTGCACGAAACCGCTCGGGCGGACGGCGGACGAGGCCCGGCGGATGCTCGAGGCGGTCGAGCGGGCGGGCGTCTTCGGCGGCTATCTCGAGGACCTGTGCTACACGCCCAAGACGCTCAAGGCCGTCGCGTCGGTCGAGCAGGGCGCGCTGGGCGACGTCACCTGGGTCCGCTCGCGCGAGACGCATCCGGGCCCGCACAGCGCCTGGTTCTGGGACGGCCGGCTGACCGGCGGCGGCGCGATCATCGACCTCGGCTGCCACTGCATCGAGATCATCCGCAACTTCGTCGGCAAGGGGAACCGGCCGGTCGAGGTGATGTGCACGACCGACACGCTCGTCCACCCGATCGACGACGAGGACAACGCGATCGCGCTGATCCGGTTCGAGTCGGGGGCGATCGGCCAGTTCGAGGTCAGCTGGACGTTCCGCGGCGGCATGGACCTGCGCGACGAGGTGGCCGGCACCGGGGGGACGATCTGGCTCAACCACTTCCTGCGCACCGGGTACGAGATGTTCACGGCCGGCGGCGGGAGCGGCTACGTGGCGGAGAAGGCCGAGACGGCCGCCGGCTGGCTGTTTCCCGTGGGCGACGAGGTGTCCGAGCTCGGCTACGTCGACATGTTCACCGACATGTTCGACGCGCTCGACGGCGGCGGCACGCCGCGCGAGACGCTGTACGACGGGTATGTCGTCAACGCGGTCATGGACGCCTGCTACCGGTCGGCGGCCAGCCGGGCCTGGGAGCCGGTCGAGCTGTTCGAGTGGCGGGGCGGCGAGACGCCGCGGATCGCCAAGTCGCCCGAGACGCACGACGGCCAGGTCGTGATCAAGCGCGAGCTCCTGCCCGACGGCCGCGAGAAGCTGATCCTCAAGGACCCGGCGACGGGCGACTTCTCGGACCGGATCACCGCCGGCGGCTGATCCGCGCGGAGCGCGCGGCGCGCGTCAGCCGGGGGGCGGGAACGACTGCTTGAAGGTGAACGCCTCGGGCGTCGGGCCGTTGGCTTCGAGCAGGTGCAGCCGCCGGAGCGCCTCGACCGTGCCCGGGATCGTCCCCGCGGGCTGCCACCAGATCACCGTGTTCGGCCCGTCGCGGCGCTCGAACCACTCGTAGCGCCGCGCGAACACCGTCTTGTGCTCCGACCGATAGGTGAACGCGTGGAGGTCCTCCAGCGACGACCAGACCGAGAGGTTGACGATGAACAGCGGATCGCCGGTGACCTTGAGGTCCGTGTTGTTGCCGCTCTCGCCCTGGAGGCGCCACACGAAGCCCGGGCTGCGTTCGGCGATGGCGTTGATCTCGTCGAGCCGGGCCATGAAGCCGGCCATCGGCGGCGCGTCCATCGGCGCGACGGCCCGGCCGACGTTGAGCTGCGCGATCTCCCAGGCGCCGGCCATCGTCGTCAGCCGGCCGAGGCGAGCACGACGTCGGGCATCCCCGACGGCTCGCCGGCGCCGGCCCAGCGCGCCAGCGACTCGCGCGCGAACAGCTGGTCGACGACCATCGACGACGCGCCGATCACCCCCGCCAGACCGCCCAGCGACGACCGGCGGATGAGCAGGTCCCGGGTGGCCAGCGGCAGTGAGCGCGCGTAGACCGCCTCGCGGATCGCCGCCAGCAGCACGTCCCCGCTCTGCGCGACGCCGCCGCCGATCACGACCAGCGACGGGTTGAAGAAGTTCACGACGCCCGCGAGCATCGCGCCGATCCGTCGGCCCGGCGGCCTGGAGCAGCTCGACCGCGACCGGATCCCCGAACGAGGCGGCCCGCGCGACGTCCTCCGCGGTCACCGTTCCGCGCCGGTCGAGCGCCTCCCGCAGGCGCAGGCTCCGGCCCTCGCGCGCCGCGGCCTCGCCGTCGCGCGCGATCGCCGCGCCGCCGGCCAGCGCCTCGAGGCAGCCGATGTTCCCGCACCGGCAGACGACGTCGCGATCCTCGGACGACCTGGATGTGCCCGACGTCGCCGGCCGATGCCCTGCGCGCCCCGGTGGAGGCGGCCCTCGGCGATGATCCCGGCGCCGATGCCCGTCCCGACCTTGACCACGACGACGTTGTCGGAGCCCGCCGCGATCCCCGACCGCCACTCGCCGAGGGCCAGGACGTTGACGTCGTTGTCGACCCAGACCGGCGCGTCGTAGCGCTCGGCGAGCCGGTCGCGGACCGGGTAGCCGTCCCAGCCGGGCATGATCGGCGGCGAGATCGGCCGGCCGGTCCGGTACTCGACGGGACCCGGCACGCCGATGCCGATGCCCCAGATGCGACCCGGCAGGCCGCGCGTCGTCGCCAGCAGCTGGCCGAACAGCTCCTCGACCCGGTCGAGCGCGACGTCCGGGCCGTCCGCGATGCTGGCCGGCTCGTCGTGGTGGCCGAGGATGCGGCCGTCGAGCGTCGTCACGGCGACGTCGATCGAGCGTCGCACCGAGGTCGGCGACGAGGACGTGACCGGCGTCGGCCCGGAACGTCAGCTGGCGCGGCGGACGGCCGCCGGTGCTGGGCCCCGGGTCGCCCTCGACGACCAGGCCCCGATCGAGCAGCTCGCGCGACCCGCTGCGCGACGATGCTCCGGCTGAGGCCGGTGTGCGCGACGAGGTCGCTGCGCGACTGGGAGTGCCCCAGGCGGACCTCGTCCAGGACCGCGACCAGCGCGTCGAGTGCCTCCTCGGCGACCGGCCCGGGGGCCGGGCCGCGGGTGGGGTTCCGATCGGCGCCCATGGCCCGGATCATACGCGCGCGACGCGGCGACGGTCACGCGACTTCGGCGCTTGACATGCCGAAGTACGATGACCACCTGAGAAAGGCGCCCGGAGCGACGTCGCGGGCTCGATCCGAACCGGATCCGGGCCCAATCGCGATGCCGAGGGGACCGGCGCCGGGACCGATCGGCGGCGAGGCTCGACGGCGTCGACCCTCGCCGGCCGGTCAAGCCGTCTAGACTGCTTGCCACGTCGCCACCATCGACCCGGAGGCCCTCCCCGCAGCATGGCTCGACGCAGCGAGATCGGCACCGCCGTCATCGGCAGCGGGTTCATCGGCACCGTGCACATCGAGGCCCTGCGCCGGATCGGCGTCAACGTGGTCGGCCTGCTCGGGTCCACCAAGGACCGCGCCGCCGCCCGGGCGTCGCAGGTCGACGTCGGCGCACGCCTACGGCTCGCTCGACGAGCTGCTGGACGACGACCGCGTCCAGGTCGTCCACGTCACGTCGCCCAACGAGCTGCACTACCCGCAGGTCAAGGCGATCCTCGCGGCGGGCCGGCACGTCGTGTGCGAGAAGCCGCTGGCGATGACCGCCGCCGAGTCCGGCGACCTCGTCCGGCTCGCCGCGGCCAGCGGCCTCGTCAACGCGGTCAACTTCAACATCCGCTTCTACCCGCTCAACCAGCACGTGTCGGCGTTCATCCGCGACGGCGGCGATCGGCGACGTCCGGCTGGTCACCGGCCGCTACTTCCAGGACTGGCTGCTCTACGACACCGACTGGAACTGGCGGCTCGAGCGCGACCGGGGCGGCGAGCTGCGGGCGGTGGGCGACATCGGCTCCCACTGGCTCGACCTGACGACGTTCCTGTCCGGCCGCCGCGTGGTGTCCGTGATGGCCGACCTGACGACCTTCATCCCGGTCCGCCACCAGCCGGCCGGTCCGGTCGAGACGTTCTCGACCGACCGCGCCGGCGAGACCGTGGCCGGTCGAGATCGACACCGAGGACGTCGCGACGGTCCTCCTCCGCTACGAGGGCGGGGCACGCGGGCAGTTCGCCGTGTCGCAGCTGAGCGCGGGCCGCAAGAACAGCCTGCAGTACGAGATCGACGGCTCCTCCTCCGCCGTCGCGTGGGATTCGGAGCAGCCCGAGCAGCTGTGGATCGGTCACCGCGACCGGCCCAACGAGCTCCTGCTCCGCAACCCCGCGCTCATGAACGAGCTCGGCGGCCAGGCGGCGCGCCTGCCCGGCGGCCACGTGGAGGGCTTCTTCGACACGTTCGGGGCGCTGTTCATCGGCGATCTACGACGACGTCCTCGCGGGCCGGCCGTCCGCGAACCCGCGCTACCCGACCTTCGCCGACGGCCACGACGAGATGCTCGTCGGCGATGCGATCGCCGAGAGCGCGCCGATCGGGCCGCTGGGTCGACGTCGTGCGCGACGAGCTCGCCGCGAGCGCGCCGGCCGGTTCTCCGCGATGATCCGCGTTCGCGACCGCCACGCCATGGAGGGTTCGACTCGATGAAGCTCGGCTTCCTGACCGCGCCGTTCCCGGACACGCCGCTGATGGACGTCGCGGACTGGGCGGCCGGCGCCGGCTTCGAGGTCCTCGAGATCGCGTGCTGGCCCCGGGCGACCGGGCCGACGCGCCGCTACGCCGGCACGAGCCACATCGACGTCGCGAACCTGTCCGCCGCCCAGGCGACCGAGATCCGCGACGAGGTCGAGGCCAAGGGCCTCGACGATCTCCGGGCTCGGCTTCTACCCCAACCCGCTCCACCCCGATCCGGACCACCGCGCGTCGGTCATCGGCCACCTGCAGGCTCGTCATCGAGGCGGCCGAGAAGATGGACGTGCCCGCTCGTGAACACGTTCATGGGCGGCGACGCGGCGAAGAACCAGGACCAGAACTGGGAGGAGGCCCTCCGCGTCTGGCCGGACATCGTCGCGTTCGCGAACGACCACGGCCGGAAGCTCACGCTCGAGAACTGCCCGATGCTGTTCAGCGACGACGAGTGGCCGGGCGGCAACAACATCGCGACCACGCCGCGCATGTGGCGCCGGATCCTCGAGCAGTGGGGCGACACGATCGGGCTCAACTTCGACCCGTCGCACCTCGTCCTCCAGATGATCGACATCCGGCGGTTCCTCAGGGAGTTCGGGCCGCACGTGCTCCACTACCAGGCCAAGGACCTGATGATCGACCGCGACGGGCTCTACGAGCGCGGGATCATGTCGATGGGCATGGGCTGGCAGATCCCGCGCATCCCCGGGCTGGGCGAGGTCGACTGGGGGGTCGTCCACGGGGAGCTGTACCGCCAGGGCTACGAGGGGGACTGCATCATCGAGCACGAGGACCGCCGGTTCGAAGGGACCGATGAGAAGGTCAAGCAGGGCTTCCTGATCGCCCGCGACGTCCTTCGTCCCTACTGCCACTGAAGGGTCGCCACTGATGCGCACCGTTCGCCGCGTTGCGCGCTCCGCTCCTCGCTCACGCACGCTGGCGTGCGCTCGCTCCGGTGCTCCCGCGCGCCTTGCGCCCGCTCGCGCCTGAGCGGCGACTCGCGGACCGATGACGATCTCGATCGACGCGCTCACGGAGCGCGACATCGCGAAGACGATCGACCACAGCCTGCTGCGGCCGGAGCTCGACGACGCGTTCGTCGAGGACGGCTGCCGGCTGGCGCGGAAGTACGACGTCGCGTCCGTCTGCGTGCGGCCGGCCGACGTGCGGCGGGCGGTGGAGATCCTCCGCGGCACCGACGTCGCGGTCGGCACGACCATCGGCTTCCCCACGGCAACCACCGAACCGACACCAAGGTGTTCGAGGCGCGGCGGGCGCTCGAGGACGGCGCCACCGAGCTCGACATGGTCATCCAGATCGCCGCCCTGAGGTCGGGTCGCGACGCGGACGTCGCAGGCGGACATCGCCGCCGTGGTCGAGGTCGCCCATGCCGCCGGTGCCATCGTCAAGGTGATCTTCGAGAACGCCTACCTGACCGACGACGAGAAGATCCGGGCCTGCCACCTGACCGAGGCCGCGGGCGGCGACTTCGTCAAGACCAGCACGGGGTTCGCCCCGACCGGCGCGACCCACGACGATCTGCGGCTGATGCGCGCGAACACCTCGCCCCATGTCCAGGTCAAGGCCGCCGGCGGCGTCCGCACGCTGGACGCGCTGCTCGCCGTGATGGAGCTCGGCGTGACGCGGATCGGCGCGACCGCGACCGAGACGATCATCCTCGACTTCCGGTCCCGCAAGGCCGGGCGAGGGCGCGGCCGCGACGGCGGCCGGCGCGGAGTCCGGCTACTGATGACGCCCGTCGCGACCGCCGCCACCACCTGGTTCGACGAGGCCGCGCGCCTGCTCGACCGCGTCGCCGACACCCAGGCGGACGCGATCGAGACGGCCAGCCAGTGGTGTGCCGACGCGATCGCCGCCGACGGCCTCGTCCACCTGTTCGGGACCGGCCACTCGCGCATCCCCGTCGAGGAGATGTTCCCGCGCTACGGCTCGTATCCCGGCTTCAACCCGATCGTCGAGCTGTCGATGACGTTCCACACCCAGGTGGTGGGCGCCAACGGCCAGCGCCAGGCGATGTTCATCGAGCGGACGCCGGGCCTGGCCGAGGTCATCCTGTCGAATTTCCGGTTTGGGCCGGATGACGTCATGATGGTGTTCTCGGCGAGCGGCCTGACGGCCGTGCCGGTCGAGATGGCGCGCGGGGCGAGGGCCAGGGGGATGCGGGTCATCGCCGTGACGTCCGTCGCGCAGTCCATGTCCGCGGATCCGGAGCCCGCGGCCGGGGAACGCCTGCTCGAGGTGGCCGATCTCGTGATCGACGTCTGCTCGCCGCCCGCCGACGCCCTCGTCTCCATCGACGATCTCGACACCCCGGTCGGCCCCGGATCGACCGTCGGTGCCATCGCCATCGTCAATGCCATCAAGGTCCGGACCGCCGAGCTCCTCGTGGAGCGCGGGGCCATGCCACCCGTGATCACGCGCGCGAGCGCCGTGGGCGCGGAACGGTCGAAGACCTTGTTCGACGAAGCCTATCGAGAGCATGCGAGGCGGCTCGCCCGTGCGATCGACCAGCGAGGAGGTGGGTGACGAAGCGAGCACCTGCGACGCACTGATGTCGACCGGCGCCCAACGGAGGGCGGGCGGTCAGGCAATGGAGGAGGAGACTTCGCACATGACTCGAATCCGAATGGGGAAGAGCCTCGTCGCGACGGCTGCGATCGCAGTCATCGTCGGCGCGTGCTCGAGCGGGACCGGTGCCACGACGGCGCCGTCCGCGGCGGCGCCGACCGAGGCGCCCGCGAGCGTTGCGGCCAGCGAGCCCGCGAGCGCGCCGGCCAGCGAGCCGGCGAGCGCGGCCGCCAAGCAGTACAAGATCGGCTACTCGAACGGCGGCGGCGTGGGCAACGGCTTCCGCGAGGAGCAGGTCTGCACCGCGAAGGCCGAGGCCCTGACGTCGGGCCAGGTCTCGGAGCTCACCACGATCCACCGCAACACCGATGCGGCCGGACAGCTCCAGGACATCCGCGACCTCATCGCGAAGGGCGTCGACGCGATCGTCTTCAACCCGAACGACCCGGCGGCCCTCAACCCGGCCCTCGAAGAGGCCAAGGCCGCGGGCATCGTGACGGTCGCGGTCGACCAGTACGTCACCGACCCGAACACGTACCAGCTGTTCAACAACCAGGTGAAGTACGCCGAGCTCGGCGCCAAGTGGCTGTTCGACAAGCTCGGTGGCACGGGCAACGTCTACTACCAGCGCGGCTTCGCCGGCGCCGGCGCGGACAACGACCGCCACACCGGCTTCACGAACGTCCTCAAGGACTACCCGAACATCAAGGTCCTCCCGAACAACGACGGCGTCGCCACCCAGTGGGATCCGGCGATCACGACCCAGGTCACCAACGACTTCATCGCCAGCGGTGACTACGACAGCGTCAACGGCATCTGGACGTCGGGCATGGACGTCGAGGCGATCGACGCCATCAAGGCGGCCGGCAAGACGTTCGTGCCGCTCGTCGGGACCGATCGTGGCGGCTCCGTCACGAAGTTCCTCGACGACACGAACTACCCGGGCCTCGACGGCGCGGCCGTCACCAACACGGCCGCCGTCGGCGGCGCGGGCGTCGCGCTGGCGCTCAAGCTGCTGAACGGCGAGACCGTCACCGACCGATCCGAAGCGCGGCACAGCCGAACACGGTCCTCCTGGACCCGGTGCTCGCCGACGACCAGACCGACGAGGGCAAGGCTGAGCTCCAGTCCTGGCTCGTCGACGGTCTCGATCCCAGCTGGCCGCTCGGCCTCCAGGTCGAGGGCTACACCCACTACACCCCCGAAGAGGCCATCGCCTGCAAGGGGCCGTAACGACCAGCTCGTAGCGTCCACCAGTCGATGAAGAGGGGATGCCGGATCTCCGGCATCCCCTCCCCACACCCGACACCAGGAACGCCATGACCGTCACGGCCACCGAGCTGCTGCTCGAGGCAACGGACATCGCGAAGACCTACGGCGCCGTCGTCGCGCTGCGATCCGCGTCGCTGCGCGTCCGGCCCGGCGAGGTCCACGCGCTGATGGGCGCCAACGGCGCCGGCAAGAGCACCCTCGTCAAGATCCTCACCGGCGCGGTCCGGCCCGACAGCGGCACGATCGCCGTCCGCGGCCGCGAGCGCGTCGTCCACTCCCCGGGCGAGGCCCGCCGCGGCGGCCTCGTCTCCGTCTACCAGGAGCCGGCGCTGATCCCGGACCTGGACATCCGGTCCAACCTGCGGCTCACCGAGACGCCGCTCGAGCCCTTCCGCCACTGGCTCGCCGAGCTGGGCCTGCCCAGCCTGGACCTGTCGACCACCGCCCGGCGCATGCCGCTCGCCTCGCTCCGGATCGTCGACCTCGCGCGCGCGCTCGCGATCGAGCCGGACGTCCTCATGCTCGACGAGATGTCCGCGGCGCTGCCGGCGGACCTCACCGAACGCGTCCTCGAGGTCATCGGGCGCCAGCGGGGCGGCGAGCGCTCGGTCCTGTTCATCTCCCACCGCATGATCGAGATCGCCGCGGTCTGCGACCGCGCGACGGTCCTGCGCGAGGGCGTCACGGTCGGCGTGGTCGACGTGACCGCGGGCTCGGAGGACCGCATCGTCGAGCTGATGCTCGGCCAGGTCGTCTCGGACCTCAAGCCGCGCGGCGAGGGCCCCGCGGCGGGGACGCGCGCGCGCGGACGTCACGCCCCGCCTCACGCGCTCGCGCGATCAGCTCGGGCACGAAGCTGCAGGACGCCTCGTTCGACCTCTATCCGGGCGAGGTGCTGGGCGTCGTGGCGCTGGAGGGCCAGGGCCAGGACGAGCTGTTCGACGTGCTGGCGGGCTCCGAGCGCCCGAGCGGCGGGGAGCTGCTCGTGGACGGCACGCCGGTCTCGTTCCGGCATCCGGCCGACGCGATCCGGGCCGGCGTCGTGTACGTCGCGGCGGATCGGGCCGAAGCCCTGCTGATGCAGCGCTCCGTGCGCGAGAACGTCGCCCTGCCGTCCGTGGCCAACCTCCGCAACTGGGGCCTGATCGACCTCGGCCGGGAAGGCCGGACGGTCAAGGACGCCGTCACGAGGCTGCAGGTCGACGCCCGGGCCGGCGCCGAGGTCCGCCGGCTGTCCGGCGGCAACCAGCAGAAGGTGACGATCGCCCGCTGGGTGGCGGGCGGCGTCCGCACCCTGCTGTGCTTCGATCCCACCCGCGGCATCGACATCGGCACCAAGAACCAGATCTACCAGCTGCTTCGCGACCTCGCCGACGCGGGCGCCGCGATCCTGCTCTACACGTCGGAGCTCAAGGAGGTCCAGCTCGTCTGCGACCGGGCCATCATCATCTTCGGCGGGCGGGTGGTCGACGAGGTCGGCGCGGCGGACGCGGACGAGCCGACGCTGCTGCGCGCCGCCTACCACCTCAAGGCGGACGCGGCGATGCCGGAGGAGATCGTGGCGGAGGCGGTGGCCGCCGGTGCGACCGACGAGACGGCGCCCCCGACCGCGGAGGCCGGCGAGGCCGCGGATGCGACCGAGGACGCGGCCGCGCCCGAGGATCCGGCGCCCGGACGACGCGCCGACCCCCGAGCCCGAGGGCGACCGATGACCGCGGCGACCGGCACGGCCGTCCCCGGCACGAGCACCGCCGACGCGTTCGGCGCCTGGTGGCGGCGGAACACGTGGACGATCGGGCTGCTGATCTTCCTCGCGATCCTGCTCGCGTTCACGAAGTTCATCCAGCCGACCTACGGCGCGACCGGGATCCAGGGGCTCGCCATCTCCGTGCTGCCGCTGGCGCTGGCGACCGTCGGCCAGGCGATCGTCGTGATCTCGGGCGGGATCGACCTCTCGATCGGCGCGATGATGGCGCTGACGAGCGTCGTGGCGGCCTCGCTCATGAAGGGCCAGAGCGAGGAGTTCGGGATCGCCGTGGTGGTCGGCGTGATCCTGCTCGGCATCCTCCTCGGCGCGATCAATGGCAGCGTCGTCGTCGTGACCCGGGTGCCGGACATCGTCGTCACGCTGGCGATGTCCTTCGTCTGGGCCGGCTGCGCGCTGCTCGTGCTCAAGACGCCCGGCGGCGGAGCCTCGATCTGGCTCAAGGACCTCCTCAAGGGGTCAGTTGGCAGCGAGTGGCTGCCGCGGGCGGCCGTCGGCCTGGTCGTCATCGTCGCCGTCATCTGGATCCCGCTGCGGCGCTCGAAGGCGGGTCTCCGGATCTACGCGATCGGAAGCGACCGCCTGGCGGCGTTCCGGAGCGGCGTCTCCGTCGGCCGGACGAGGATCCTGGCCTACGCGGTGCTCGGCCTGTTCGCCGCGCTCGGCGGCCTGTCGCTCACCGCCAGCACCGGGATCGGGACGCCGGTGCCGGGGCCGTACACGCTGCTCAGCGTCGCCGCGGTCGTCCTCGGCGGGGTCAGCCTGGCCGGTGGGCGGGGCGGGGTCGTCGGGCCCCTGCTGGCGGTCGCGATCCTGCAGCTCATCCGCACCGACATGACCTTCCTGCGCTTCGACCCGAACCTCGCCGTCGTCGCGCAGGGCGTGATCCTGATCGGCGTGGTCATGGTCGGCAGCCTGCTCCAGCTGCGGAGGCGCCGCGCATGAGCGGGGCCGTGGGCAGCGCGGAACCGCGGAGCCAATGGCTCACCATGGACGCCTGGCGCGCCCTGTTCCGGGACCGGCCGATCATCCCCCTGCTGGGCCTGCTGGCGATCCTGGTGATCCTGCGCGAGCTCGCCCGGCCGGGCGTGCTGAGCGCCGACTTCGCCGGGACGGTGCTGCGGGCGGCCGTGCCGCTGGCGATCCTGGCCGGCTGCCAGACGCTCACGATGCTGACCGGCGGCATCGACCTGTCGGTCGGCGCCGTCGCCTCGATGACCGGGTTCGTCGTGGCGACGCTCGTCGGCGGCCCGGGCCTCGGCGTGGCCATCCTCGTGGCGCTGTTCGCCGCCGGCCTGGTCGGCCTCGTGACCGGCATCGGCGTCGGCGTGTTCCGGGTCCACCCGCTGATCATGACCCTGGGCATGGGGCTGGTCGTGCTCGGCCTCGCCAACGTGTGGCAGCTGCAGATGGTGCAGACCGGCGCCGGCGTCTCGTCCGAGATGCGGATCCTCGGGTCGGATCGGCTGTTCGGCATCCTGCCCTACAGCCTCGTGATCTTCCTGCCGGTGGCCGCGCTGATCCTGGTCGCCCTGCGGCGGACCGGCTACGGGCGGCTGCTGTACGCCATCGGCGACAACCCGATCGCGGCCCGGCTGTCCGGCGCCCGCGCGTGGCGGGTCCTCGTCGTCCTGTACGTCATCTCCGCGCTCCTGGCCGGGGTCGCCGGGTTCCTGATCTCGGGCCTGACCAACGTCGCGAGCGTCACCCTGGCCGACTCGTACGTCCTGCCGTCGGTCGCGGCGGCGGTCATCGGCGGGACCTCGATCCTCGGCGGCCGGGGCGGCTTCGGCGGCACGATCGTGGGCGCGCTGATCCTGACGGTGCTGACGTCGCTGCTCTCGGCGATGGGCTTCCCCGAGGCGGTCCGCCAGGTGCTGTTCGGGGCGATCATCGTGATCGTCGCCGCCGCGTACACCCGGGTGACGGCCCAGGGCTAGGCGGCGCTCGACGAGGACGGCGCCGGTCAGCGGGCCGGCATCGCCGCCATCGTGCGCTCGATGTCGTCGAGCATCCGCAGCGTCGCCCGGGTCACGACCTCGAGGTACGCCTCGCCGTACTCGACGCTCGACTCCCGCGCGTCGCCCCAGGTGCCCGACGCGCTCGCCGCGTGGACGGAGCCCGGGGACGAGAAGAAGAACGCCGTGTGGACGGCCCCGGCGTTCGCCACGTCCGGGAACGGCGGCATCTCGGCGTTGGCGGCGTCGAGGTCGACGAGCGCCGGGTCGATCGCCATCACGGCCGACGTCTCGGCGCGGTTGGCGTGGAGGCCGGCGGTCGGGCCGAAGTACTCGGCGGCCTCCTCGGCCGTGATCCCGTCCCAGTAGTTGACCGGGAAGGCACGCGTGCCCTCCGGCAGGCTCGGCGCCGCCGAGGCGCACGCGTAGGCGATCGCGTACGTGTTGTCGTAGTGGCCGTTGAGGAACACGATCCGGCGGAACCCGATCGCCGCCAGGCCCGCGCACAGGTCCTCGATCAGCGCCATGAACGTCGGGATCCGGATGTGGACGACGCCGGTGAACCCGACGTGCGGGTACGACAGCGCGTAGTTGATCGGCGGCGCGACGAGGGCGCCGACCTGCGGCGCGATGCGCCGCGCGACCTCGGTCGGGACGAGGGCGTCGGTGAGCAGCGGGCCGTGCGGGCCGTGCTGCTCGGTCGACCCGGTCGGGACGATGACCGTCTGGTGCTCGCGCAGGAACGCCTGGACCTCACGGTCGGTCATGTGGCCCAGGAACACGGTCGGCGGCTTGGGCATCGGTGGCTCCTCTGGCGGGCTTCAGGCGATGTGGGTGGTGAGCTCGCCGATGCCCTCGATCCACGCCGTCACGGCGTCGCCGGGTCGCAGGCGGCGGTCGGGGCCGGGCGGCGACGCGAGGCGGACCGGCGTGCCGGTCGCGATCAGGTCGCCGGGGCGAAGCGTGAGGTGGCGGCTGAGGTACGCGACGACCTCGGCGACCGTGAACCGCATGGCCGAGGTCCGGCCGTCCTGGATCGGCTCGCCGTCGATCGTGCAGCCGAGGCGGAGGTCGCGCGGGTCCAGCTCGTCGGCGGTGACGATCCAGGGCCCGACCGGGCAGAAGCCGGGCAGCGACTTGCCCAGCAGCCACTGGTCGCCGTCGAGCCGCTCGTCGCGCGACGAGACGTCGTTCACGATCGTGTAGCCGAAGACGTGGTCGAGGGCGGTGTCGGGGGTGACGTCGCGGGCGGGCCGGCCGATGACGACGCCCAGCTCGACCTCGGCGTCGACGTTGTCGGTGACCGATCGGTCCCAGGCCAGGCTCGCGCCCGGTGCCCCGACGGCGCTCGCGGCCTTGCCGTAGACCAGCGGGCGCTCGGGACGGGCGGCGGCCCCCGGCCCGTCGTAGTTCAGCCCGACCGTGTAGATCGCCCCGGGGTCGGGGAGCGCCGGTCCGAAGCTGACGTCGGCCAGCGGCCGGCCGCCCGCGCCCGGATGGTGGCCCAGGCGCCCGTCGCCGGCCACGACGTCGCCCATCGTGAGGCCCGGATCCAGCGGGAACGCCGTGCCGCCCACGACGACCGCGACCCGCAGCCCCGAGGCTTCGACGAGGGTCGCGTAGCGCACGGTCAGGCCGTCGCGGCGGGGTCGGCGAGCAACGGCGCGACGGCCTCGCGCATCACGCCGGTCATGCCGCCGACGCCCGTCCAGCGCTCGAACGCCGCCGCGGCCTGGGCGATCAGCATCTCCGACCCGTTGGCGGCCCGCAGCCCGCGCGCCCGGGCCGCGGCGAGGAGCTCCGTCTCGCGCGGGACGTAGACGAGGTCGAACACGGTCGCGGACGCGGGCAGCGCCCCGACGTCGATGGTCAGGCCCGGGCTCGTCATGCCGACGGTGGTGGCGTTCACGGCGAGGTCCGCCGTCCCCAGCGCCGCCGCGAACGCGGGATCGTCGAGGGCGACCGCCACGCGCACGGCGTCGCCCACCTCGACGAACCGCTCGAGGAGCGTCGCCGCCGAGGCCGCCGTCCGGTTGCCGACGGTGACCCGGGCCGCCCCGAAGCGGAGGCATGCGAACACGACCGCGTGGGCCGCCCCGCCGGCGCCCGCGACGACGACCTCGAGGTTCGCGAGCGGCCGCCCCAGCGCGAGCCTCGACGCCGGCCCGGAACCCGGGGGCGTCGGTGTTGAAGCCGACCAGCCGCCCGTCGTCGGTGCGCTCCACGTTGTTGACCGCGCCGATCGTGCGGGCGTCCGCGTCGATCGCGTCGCACAGCCCGGCGACCACGCGCTTGTAGGGCGCGGTGACGCCGAGCCCGAGCCACTCCGGGCCGCGCGCCGCGGCGACCACGGCCTCGACCTCGTCCGGCTCGAGCTCGTGGAGCACGTAGCGGGCGTCGATGCCCGCCGCGTCGAACGCGGCGTCGTGCATGACCTGCGAGTGCCGCCGGCGGAGCGGCTTGCCCAGCAGCGCGACGCGCCGCGTCACGGCGTCGTCACCCCACCGCGGACGTCGCGCGCCGGCTCGGCCACGGCGTCGGGGGCCGGCGGACGGGCCCGGCGCTCGGCGGGGAAGGTCACGCTCGGGATGATCTCGTCGACCCACAGCCGGAGCTGGGCGGGATCGGGCGTCATCGTGTGCAGGAAGAAGTACTCGACGCCGGCGTCGACCCGCGCCTGGAGCGACGCGATGATCTCGTCGGGCGTCCCGAACAGGTAGACGGTCTCGAGGTACTGCGGTCCGCGCTCGTTGCTCATGACCTTGAGGAACGCCTCGTGCTGGGCCTCGCGCGCCTTGGCGGGGTCGGTGGTCATCACCAGGTGCAGGAAGTTCTCGTGGGCGACGAGGCAGTCCGCCGGGTCGCGGCCGGCCTCGCGCATCGCCGCCTGCAGCTCCGCCCAGTCGCGCGCGATGTCGGGCGGCGGGCAGGTGGGCCGGGGGATCCAGCCGTCGGCCTTGACGGTCCGGGCCTTGACCGACTTGACGAACTTCGGGACGTCGGGCGACTTCGGGTCCGCCAGCTGCGACCCGCCGCCGATCCACAGCAGCGGCCGCTGCGAGGTCCGGGGCTCGATGAACACGTCGTCGACCGAGTAGAACTCGCCCTGGTACGTGACCCGCTCGCCCTCGAGCAGCGGCAGCATGATGTCGAGCATCTCGTCGGTGCGCTTGCCGCGCTCCGACTTGTGGACCCCGACCGCCTCGTACTCCGCGTCGTTCCAGCCGACGCCGGCGCCGAGGATGACCCGGTCGTCGGACAGGAACTGGAGCGTCGCGAGCTCCTTGGCCAGCAGCACCGGGTTGCGCAGCGGCATGATCAGGATCGACGTCCCGAGGCGGACCCGCTCGGTGGCGCCGGCGGCGACCGCCAGCGCGGTCAGCGGCTCGAGCCAGTTGACCGAGTAGAAGCGCCTGGCCGCCAGCAGGTGGTCGGTGACGAACAGGGAGTCGAAGCCGAGCTCCTCGACCTCGCGGGCGAACGTCTTGATGCCCCGGGCCCGCTCGGGGCCGTCGCCCTCCCAGACGTACGAGGGCAGGAACACCCCGAATCGGCCGACGTCACTCATCCGCTGTGGTCCTCACGCTCGGGCGGCCTCATCGGCCGCGGTACTCCGGGTCACGCTTGGCGAAGAAGGCGGCGGCGCCCTCGAGCAGGTCGTCGGTCGCGAACACGCGGACCGAGGCGTCGAGCTCGGCGGCGAGGCCGGCCTCGATGTCGAGCCCGGTCGAGGCGTCGATCAGCCGCTTGGCCTCCCGCACGGCGACGGGCCCGCGGGCGGCGATCTCGGCGCCGAGCTCGCGGGCGCGGGCGAGGGCCCGGCCGGGCTCGACCACCTCGGCCACGAGGCCGATCCGCCACGCCTCGTCGGCGTCGATGACGCGTCCCGTCAGGATCAGCTCCTTGGCGCGTGCCGGACCGACGACCCGCGGCAGCCGCTGGGTCCCGCCGCTGCCGGGGATGACCGCCAGCCGGACCTCGGGCAGGCCCAGCTTCGCGCTCGCCGAGGCGACCCGGAGGTCGCAGCACAGCGCGAGCTCGAGCCCGCCGCCGAGGGCGTTGCCCTCGATCGCGGCGATCGTCGGCATCGGCAGCGCGGCCAGCGCCTGCCAGGTCGTCTCCTCGCGCTCGAGGCGGGCCCGGCCCGCGGGACCGCGGGTGGCCTCGAACTCCCCGACGTGCGAGCCCGCGCAGAAGGCACGATCGCCGCGGCCGCTCACGACGACCGCGCGCACGTCGCCCGGGTCCGCGGCCGCGAGCCGTTCGATGGCCTCGCCCAGCTGCCCCACGAGCTCGGCCGTGACGAGGTTGAGCGGCGGGTTGACGAGCTCGAGGTGCGCGACCGGCCCGAGCTCGAGCTCGACGAGGGCGCTCACGGGGCGGCCGCGAAGTCGGCGGCCAGGCCCATCGGGCCCGTCGCGTACAGGCGCCGGTCCATCGGTCGCAGGTCGTCGGCGACCCGGGGCCGGAAGCCCATCCGGCCGAGCACGTCGCGCTCGACGTCGATCCCCGGCGCGACCTCGATCAGCACCAGGCCGTCGTCCTCGAGCGCGAACACCGCGCGCTCGGTGATGTAGCGGACCTGCTGGCCGCGCTCGCGGGCGAGGCGCCCGTTGAACGAGACCTCGCGCACCCGCGGCACGAACTTGCCGAGCTCGCCCTCGTGCACGATCCGCACGCCGTCGTCGATCTCGAGCTCGAGGCCCTTGGCCGTGAGCGTGCCGACGAAGTTGATCCGGCCGGTCTTCGCCGAGATGTTGGGAAAGCCGCCCGGCCCGCGGACGCGGCCCTCGAAGGCGTGGACGTTCACGTTGCCGTCCGCGTCGACCTCGGCGAACGACAGGCTCGCGATGTCGAGCCCGCCGCCGTCGTAGAAGCCGAACATGTCCGGCTGGTCGATCATCGCCTGGTAGTTGAAGCCCGTGCCGCCCTCGTTGCCGGCCACCGGCACGCCGCCGAAGATGCCCTGCTCCACGGTCAGCACGAGCTGGTCGGTGACGCCCTCCTCCCAGGCGACCCGGCCGATCAGCTGGCTGATCCCGAAGCCCAGGTTGCAGATCGCGCCCCGCGGGAACTCGAGCAGCGAGCGACGGGCGATGATCTTGCGCACGTCGAGCGGCAGCGGCGGCTCGGGCCGGACGGGCCTCCGGACCGCGCCCGCGTAGTACGGCGAGTCGCGGGTGATGTAGGTCTGCCACTGGTCGGGGTCGACGTAGACGTGGTCGATCAGCGCCGCCGGGACCTTGACGTCGCGCGTCCGCAGGCTGGCGCGGGTCGCCAGCTGCCGCACCTGGGCGATCACGATGCCGCCGCTGTTGCGGGCCGCCATGGCCATCGCGAGCATCTCGCCCTGGATGGCCTCGCCCTCCATCGTCAGGTTGCCGTCCTCGTCCGCGGTCGTGCCCCGGATCACCGCGACGTCGATCGGGAACGCGTGGAACAGCAGCCACTCCCGCCCGCGGAGCGTGACCAGCTCGACCAGGTCCTCGGTCGTGCGCGCGTTCTGCTTGCCGCCGGTCTCGCGCGGGTCGACGTACGTGCCCAGGCCGACCGACGTCACGAGGCCGGGGCGGCCGGCCGCGATCTCGCGCATCAGCTGCGACAGCACGCCCTGCGGGAACGAGTACGACTCGAGCTCGTTCGCCTCGACCAGCGCCCCGAGTCGCGGCTCGTTGCCGATGTTGCTGCCGATCGTCCGCTTCATCAGGCCCGGCAGCCCGAGCTGGGAGAAGCCCCGGTCGGCGAAGTCGCCGATGCCGACCACGCGGACCGTGGTCAGGTCGCGCGGCCGGCCCTCGGCCGCGTAGACCGCCGCCAGCTCGTCGATGAACCGCTGCGGGAGCGCGTGCCCGGCGCCCGAGCCGCCGATGACGATCGTGGCCCCGTCGCGGACGAGCGCGACCGCCTCGCGGACGTCGATCACGGTGGTCAAGCGTCGCCCCTCATGGCATGTACCCCCCGGCGTTCGGATTGAGCGTCTGGCCGAGGAACAGGCTCGCCCGGTCCGAGAGCAGGAACACGACGGCGTCGGCCACCTCGTCCGCGCGCCCGAACCGGCCGAGCGGCATGTCGCGCAGCCGTCGCCTGCCCTCCTCGCTCACGAGGAGGTCGGTGGTCATGTCCGTGACCGTGGGCCCGGGCGCGACGGCGTTGACGCGGATCCCGCGCGGGCCGAACTCGCGCGCCAGCGCCCGGGTGAGGCCGATCAGGCCGGCCTTGGCGGCGCTGTACGCGGCGGTCTCCGCGATGCCCATCTGGCCCAGGCGCGAGGCCACGTTCACGATGGCCCCGTCGCCGCGCTCGATCATCGACGGCAGGGCGGCCCGGCAGGTGTGGAACGCGGCCGACAGGTCCGTCCGGAGCACGTCCTCCCAGTCGTCGGCGCTGGTCTCGAGGAACGGCCCGACCAGCGTCCGGCCGGCGTTGTTGACGAGGCCGTCGATGCGGCCGAACCGCTCGACGACGCGGGCGACGAGCGCCTCCGCCTGGTCCCCGTCCCGGACGTCGGCCTCGAACGCCTCGGCCTCGGCGCCGGCCTCGCGGGCGCGGGCGAGCGTCTGCTCCGCGGCGTCCGGCGAGCGGTGGTAGTGGACGGCCACCCGCGCCCCCTCGGCCGCGGCCTTGACGACGACCTCGGCGCCGATCCCCCGGCTGCTGCCGGTGACCAGCACGACGCGACCCGCCAGCGAGTCGCCCATCAGGCCGGCGCTCCGGCCGGGGTCGCCCGCCTGGTCGAGGCCCGCTTCGCCGCCGGTGGGCGTCCCGTCGAGGCCCGCAGGATCACCGTGGTCGGCAGCCGGACCGGGTCCGGGGCGTCGTCGTGCAGGACCCGGTTCGCGTGCTCGAAGCCGCGCCGTCCCAGCTCGCGCAGCGGCAGCCGCACGGTGGACAGGCTGGGCGCCGTGAGCGCCGCGGTCGAGATGTCGTCGAAGCCCGCGACGGAGACCTCGCGCGGGACGTCCACGCCCAGCGCCGCCAGCCGCTGGAGCGCCCCGAGCGCGAGCAGGTCGTTGGCACAGCTGATCGCCGTGAACGGCGCCCCGCCCTCCCGCAGCACGTCCACGCCGAGGGCGCCGCCGTCGGCATCGAACGACGTCCGGACGACCAATCGCTCGTCGAACGAGAGCCCCGCCCGCTCGAGGCCGGTGCGATAGCCGGCCAGCCGCTCGCGGGCGACGAACAGGGACGACGGCCCGGCGAGGAACGCGATCCGCCGGTGCCCCAGCTCGACCAGCGCCGCCACCATCGCCGCGATCCCGGCCGCGTTGTCGACGCCCACCTCGGGCTCGCCCAGCGCATGCGGCGAGAGGTGGACGACCGCCGCGCCGTCGGCGCGCATCGACGCCAGGTGGCGGTTCATCTCCTCGTTCGAGGCCGGGTCGTCGAGCCCGGAGCCCGCGAACACCACCGCGGCCGCCCGCATCGAGCGCAGCAGCCGCACGTACGACGCCTCGCGGTCGGCGTCGCGCTCCGAGCTGCAGGTGATCACGAGGTAGCCGGCCGACGTCGCCGCGTCCTCGACGCCGCGCACGATCTCCGAGAAGTAGGGGTCGGTGATGTCGTGGACGATCACGGCGACGACCGGCACCCGGCTCTTGAGCAGGCCGCGGGCGAGCGCGTTGGGGACGTAGTCGAGCTCGCGGGCGGCCTCGAGCACCCGCGCCCGGGTCGCGGCGCTGACCGGGTAGTCGGACGCGGAGACCACGCGCGACGCGGTGGCCGCCGACACGCCGGCGAGCCGGGCGACCTCCGTGATCGACGACATCGGGCCGGCGCTCAGTACGGGAACGGGTACGAGCGCGGCTCGTCGCGGACGGTGACCCACTGCCACTCGGTGAACTCGTCCCAGTTGGCGGGGCCCCCGTAGCGGGCCGTGCCGGACGCCCCCATGCCGCCGAACGGGATCGTCGCCTCGTCGTTCACCGTCTGGTCGTTGACGTGGACCATGCCCGAGCGGAACCGCTGGGCCAGCGCCAGGCCGCGCGAGATCGAGCTCGAGTAGACCGCGCCGGTCAGCCCGTACTCGCTGTCGTTGGCGAGCGCCAGCGCCTCCTCGTCGGTGTCGAACACGACGACCGGGGCGACCGGGCCGAAGATCTCCTCGCGCCAGGCGGCCTGGTCGGTGGTGACGTCGGTGAGCACCGTGGGCCGGTAGAACAGGCCTTCGTGCGTCCCGCCGACGACGACGCGGGCGCCGCCCTCGACCGACCGGCGGACGATCCCGTCCACGCGCTCGAGCTGCTTCTGGTTGACGATCGGCCCGAGGTCGACCTCCTCGCGGTACGGGTCGCCGAGCCGGAGGCGCCGCGCCTTCTCGGTCAGCAGGTCGATGTAGTCGGCCGCGATGCTGCGGTGGACGATGTGGCGGCCGGTCGCGAAGCAGACCTGGCCCTGGAACTGGAACGACGCGAAGGCGCCGGCCGAGGCCGCCGCCTCGAGGTCGGCGTCGTCGAGCACGACGAACGCGTTGTTGCCGCCGAGCTCGAGGCTCACGCGCTTGAGCAGGTCGCCGGCCAGCGCGCCCACGCGTCGCCCCGCGGCGGTCGAGCCCGTGAACGACACCCGGGCGACGTTGGGGTCGGTGACGATCGCCTCGCCGACCTCGGCCCCGCCGAGGACGACGTGCAGCAGGCCCTCGGGCAGGCCGGCCTCCCGGAACACCGCCTCGAACATCGCGCCGCCGCACACCGGCGTCTGCGGGTCGGGCTTGAGGATCACCGCGTTGCCCACGGCGAGCGCCGGCGCCACGACCCGCATGCCCAGCACGGACGGCGAGTTCCAGGGGGTGATCGCGCCGATCACGCCGGCCGGGACGCGCCGGAGCATCGACAGGCGCCCTGGCACGACGCTCGGCACCAGCTGGCCATAGGGCTGGAACGGCATGGTCGCCGCGGCATTGAGCTCGCCGGCCGCGAAGTTGGCCTCGTGGAACATCTTGCCGTGGACCGCGCCGGTCTCGCGCTGGGTCCAGGTCCCGAACTCCGGCCGGTGCGCCTCGTAGATCTCGGCGGCGCGGCGGAGGATCGCGGCTCGCTCCGCGTAGCTCGTGTCGGCCCAGGCGGGCTGCGCCGCGGCGGCCGCGGCGGCCGCACGCGCGACGTCCTCGGGCGTCGACTGGGGCAGCGTCAGCAGGGGCCGCCCGGAGGCCGGCTCGCGGATCTCGCGCGGCTCGCCGGTCCCGGGCCGCCAGTCCGCGAGGAACGGGTCGAGCCAGCCAGGCGCGTCCGCTGTCGTGTCAGGCGCCGTCGTGGCCATCGTGTCCTCCTCCGGCGGCCGCCTCGGCCGCCGCGTAGCGCTCCGCGTAGGTCTGGGGGGCGTTCGGCACCACGGCGCGCCGCCCCGTCGCCGGGTCTCGCCAGACCGGCCCGCGCGCGAGCACGGCGTCGATCAGGCCTTCCTCGAGATAGACCGGGTACTCCCAGGAGCGGATCGTCAGGGCCTCCTGGCCCGGGTAGCCGATCCGCTCGCGGACGTCACGATCGGTGTAGTAGCCGCCCACGATCGCCAGCTGCAGGGCACCGAGCGTGGCCGGATCCTCCTGGGCCAGGGCGTCGAGCCGGGCCCCGGCGTCGTCGCCCAGCTCCGGACGCAGCGCCGCCCGGAGGGGCTCCGCGAGATCGGGGCGCGCGGCGAGCACGAACCGCAGCCGCTCCTCGGTGACGACCGTGGCCGCCGAGGGCATCCCGCCCGCGGCCGGGATCAGGCGGTCGGCGATCGCCGCCAGCGTCGCCAGCCGCGCCGGATCGAGACCGTCCAGCGGCTCGCTCATGCCGGCACCTGCTGCTCGAAGCGCGTCTCGACCATGTGGTCGGCGGCGCGCAGGGCGATCGCGACGATGGTCGAGGTCGGGTTCACGCCCGAGGAGGTGACGAAGCAGGAGCCGTCGACGACGTACAGGTTCGGGACGTCGTGGGTGCGGTTCCAGCGGTCGAGCACGGAGGTCTTCGGGTCGTCGCCCATGCGCGCGGTGCCGAGCAGGTGCCAGCCGGAGTAGCGCATCAGCCGGTCGACCTCGATCTTGTACGCGCCGGCGGCGTCCATCGACTCCTTCGCGCGTTCGATGTGGAAGTCGAGCATCCGGCGCGAGTTGTCGGACATGCGGTAGTGGATCTCGGGCGCGGGGATGCCCGACGAGTCCGTCACGGTCGGCGACAGCGTGATGTGGTTCGCCTCGTCGGGCAGGTCCTCGGCGAACAGGCCCCAGTTGGCGCCGTGACCGAGATGGCTCCGGACGTGGGTGTGGTGCTCCGGGCCCCAGGCCTGCTCGCCGGCCCGGCTCGGGAGCGCCGTGTTGATGGGGCCGCCGGTGGGCGCGAGGCCCCAGCGGGCGCCGCGGACGAAGCCTCGCTTCTCGTCGGTCTCGTAGAACTCGAGCGACTCGATGAGGTCGCCGAACTGGCCCTGCCAGCTCATCAGCGGCTCCTCGAACAGCCCCGCGACGTTCGCGAACGGATGCATCATCAGCCGCTTGCCGACGAGGCCCGAGGAGTTCGCGAGGCCGTCGGGGTGCCGGTCGCCCGCCGAGTTCAGCAGTAGCCGCGGCGTCCCGATCGCGTTCGCCGCGACGACCACGACCCTCGCCGCCTCGAGGTGCTCGTTGCCGTCGCGATCGATCCAGGTCGCCCCAGTCGCGAGGCCGCGCTCGTTGGTCTCGATCCGCCGCACCCGGGCGCCGGTGACCAGCCGCGCCCCGAGGGCGATCGCCTTCGGCCAGTGGGTGAGGTCGGTCGAAGCCTTGGCGCCCTCGTTGCAGCCCGACTGGCAGGTGCTGCGCTGGACGCACGGCCGCCGTCCGTCGTAGTTGGTCGAGTTGATCGAGTTGAACTCGGGCCACCAGTGCCAGCCGAGCTTCGTCTGCCCGCGTGCCACCTTGAGCCCCGCCGACCCGATCGGGAGCGGCGGCATCGGCGCGTCCTCGGTGTCGGGCGGGTAGGCGGGGTCCCCGGGCAGCCCCGAGACGCCGAAGTCGCGGTCGGTCCGGTAGAAGTAGGGGAGGAGCTCGAAGTAGTCGATCGGCCAGTCGTCCGCCACGCCGTCGAGGGAGCGGACCCGGAAGTCCGACGGCAGCGCCCGGGCCAGGCGCCGGCGAAGATGATCGTCGAGCCGCCGACGGCGTTGTACATCAGCGGCGAGACCGGCGTGTCGTCCTCCACGATCGGGTAGTCGGCGGCGAGTCCGCGGATGTTCGGGCTGGTCGCCCAGTCCTTGCGCGCCTTGAGCTCCCAGTCGAGCTTGTTGCCCGGATAGTCCGCCCGGTTGAGCCATTCGCCCTGCTCGAGGCACACGACCCGGAAGCCGGCCTGGGCGAGCCGCAGCGCGACGACCGCGCCGGATGCGCCGGCCCCGATGATGAGGACGTCAGCGGGTTCCGAGGCCATGGCGTGCTCTCCTCGTCGATCAGGCGGACGTCGACGCGGCCAGGGCGGGCCGGCTGCTCGCGTCGGCCGCCGGCAACAGCCCCACCTCGCGCAGGACCTCGGCCAGGAACGCCCGCTCCTCGTCGCGGATCGGCATCAGCGGCCGGCGCACGTCGGCGGACTCGAGGACCCCGAGGATCCGCAGGCACTCCTTGAGGCGCACGCGGTAGTCCCCGACCGGGGCGGCGAACGTGACGTCGGCGAGCCGCTGGACCCGCCGGCCGAGGGCCTTGGCCTCGTCGATCCGGCCCGCCTTCCAGGCCTCGATCATCGCGACCTGCTCGCGGGTCATGACCGCCCCGAAGCCGATCAGGGCGCCGGTCGCCCCGAGCATGAACGACTCGAGGATGAAGTTGTCGTTGCCGGTCAGCAGCGTGATCGGCCGGGGAAGGTCCTCGAGCAGGCGGGCGACGTCGACGAACCGGCGGGCGTCGAACGACGCCTCCTTGATCGCGACGACCCCGTCGATCGACGCCAGCGCGCGCAGCGTGTCGGGCGCGAAGTTCAGGCCGCCCAGCGCGGGCTGGAGCTGGAACAGGACCAGCGGCAGCCCGACCGACGCCACGGCCTCGTGGTAGGCGACCGGGACCCGGACGTCGAGCGGCTCGGAGAGGTAGGCGGGGATCGGGAACACGAGCAGCGCGTCGGCGCCCGCGGCCTTGAAGTCGGTCGCCTGGCGCACGGCCGCCTCGGTCGACGGGCCGGCCAGGCCGGCGACGATCGGGAGGTCGGTGACGTCGTTGACGATCTGGAGGACGCGGACCTTCTCGTCGTGGGTGAGGTGCGGTCCCTCGCCGGTGTCGACGTTGATCGCGAGCGCGATCGGCCCCTGGGCGACGACCCAGGCGATGTAGGCGCGGAGGGCCGGCTCGTCGATGCGCCCGTCGGCGTCCATCGGCAGCACCGTGGCGGGGATCAGGCCGTTGAGGTCCAGGGTCATGGGGCGCCTCCGAGCGTGACGACACCCGAGACAGTAATCCTTTTCTATTGCCGCTGTCGACCGTCCTGGTCGTCGTCCCTCGCCGGCGCCGGATCCGCGGGCGGTCGTTGCGCCGCGTCCCCCTGGCCCGGTACGCTCGATCATCGATCAGACGCGAAGGAGCCTGGATGGGGCAGCTCGACATCTTCGGCCTCGACGGCCGCGTGGCGGTCGTCGCCGGCGGCGGCGGCGCCATCGGCTCGGCGCTCGCGGAGGCGCTGGCGGGCGCGGGTGCACGCGTCGTCGTGACGGGCCGGACCGCCGACACGCTCGAGGCCGCCGTGGCGCGCATTCGCGCGGCCGGATCCGAGGGCCTGGCGGTGGCCGGGGACGCGACGAGCGAGGCGGACGCCGAGCGCGTGGTCGCCGCGGCGCGCGAGGCGTTCGGGCGGGTCGACATCCTCGTGAACGCGGTCGGCGGCGGGGCGGGCCAGGTGCTCCACCCGGCCGAGGCGTACCCCCGCGACTCGTGGGACTGGATCATGGAGCTCAACGTCCGGAGCACGATCGTGCCGGGCCAGGCCGTCGCCCGGGCGCTCATCGAGCAGGGCACCGGCGGCGCCGTCCTCAACATCACGTCGGTGCGCGCGCTGCTGGGCATCAACGCCGGCTACTCCGCCTACGTGGCGGCCAAGGGCGCGATCGCATCGCTGACCCGGCAGTGGGCGACGGAGTGGGCGAAGCACGGCATCCGGGTCAACGCGCTCATGCCCACGTTCGTCGACACGCCCCAGGTCGCGACGCTGCTGGGCGATCCCACGTTCAAGGCCGGCATCGTCGGGCGGATCCCGATGGGGCGCGTGGGCGAGCTGCGCGATCTCGTCGGCCCCGCGATCTTCCTGTGCTCGGACGCGGCGTCGTTCGTCACCGGGCAGGTCGTCGGGATCGACGGCGGCCTGACCGCGACCCAGTAGCCCAGCCGATGACGACGAGGACGAGCCGATGACGTTGATGGAGCCGGTCACCGGCAACGTGTTCACGACGACGAAGCTGCGGGGCTGCAACCCGAGCTTCGTGACGACGTCCGACGGCGTGGTCGTCGTGGACACGCCGCAGCTGCCGACGAAGGCGGTGGCGATGCGGGCCGAGGCGGAGTCGCGCGGCCCGATCCGGTTCATCGTCAACACCGAGCACCACGTCGACCACATCTTCGGCAACTACTGGTTCCGGGGCGCCGGGACCGTGGTCAACCACCTCGGGCTGTACGAGCGATTCATGGTCGTGTTCCCCGAGCTCGACCCGTTCACCTACGCCTACGAGTCGATCCCGGGCGACAACCCCAAGGGGACCGACCTCGACGATCCCGGCGCCGTCGACCTGTGGCCCGACCGCGAGGTCTACTACCAGGACCCCAACAAGGGCCGGATCGTGTTCACGGGCGACGTGACGCTGCGGGTCGGCGACCACACGTTCCACTGCCTGCACACCCCCGGCCACACCCCGGGCCAGCTCGCCGTCCACGTCCCCGAGGAGGGCATCGTGTTCACCGGCGACACGATCTTCTCGGGCTGTCAGACGTGGCTGATGACGTCCGACGTCGAGGGCTGGCTCGCGGCGCTCGAGCGCATCCGCTCGCTGGACTTCGAGCGGATCGTGCCGGGCCACGGACCGGTGGTCCCGAAGTCGTACCTCGACGTCCAGCGCTCGGTGCTGCTGGCCTGGAAGTCCGCCGTCGCCACGGCCATCGCCAAGGGCTGGTCCCGCGACGAGACGATCGAGCGGGTCAGCTTCAAGGACGAGTTCGGGCCCGTCGACATCGGCCAGGGCTACATGCTCGACTACATCCAGTCGCGCAACGCCGCGGCGCTGTACGACAAGCTCACCGGCACGACGCCCCAGCTGACGGCCCCCGACGGGAGCCCCGCCAAGGCCTGACGCCCGGTCGCTGAGCGGCGCTAGAGGTCGCCGATCGGGGGGCGATCGTGTAGCCAGGCGAGCTCCGTGTCGAGCATGAACTTCGTGCCCCAGTGCTGGTCCGCGACGCCCCAGTCGCGGAAGCCGACGACCAGGGCGACCAGCGCATCGACCGTGTCCGTGCCCGGGGACGCGATCACGGCCCCGATCGCCGCGTCGAGGCCGGGCGGCTGGTCGGGCGCGTCCCGGAGCACCCGGAGCAGCCACTTGTAGCCGGGATACAGCACGGCGTTGTGGGCCAGGATCAGGCGGCCCGCGAACAGGACGACGTTCGGCGCCGCGACCTCGCGGACGAACGCGTTCTCCGATCGGACGCCCTCGCGATACAGCCACTGCCAGTACTCGAGCTGGGCGTGGAAGGAGCGGATCCGCGCGGGCAGCCCGTCCATCGGGTATCGCGCGGCCGCGTCGACGGCCTCCTCGAGCCCATCGAGCCGCGACCAGGCCACGGTCACGCCGTCGAACGCGAACCGGGTCGTCTCGCTCCCTCGCTCGGCGACGTCGCGGATGAAGCCCAGGGACGTGTACTTGCCGTCGACGTAGCCGCCCTCGTAGGTCGCGCTCTCGCGGTCGAGCTCGGTCGTGTCGCCCGTCGCCAGGCGCCGATCCCAGTCGGCGTCCGAGACGACGATCAGCAGGTCGACGTCCGAGGTCGCCGTCGCGAAGCCGTGCGCGATGGAGCCGCCGACGAGGACGCCGAGCACGTCGTCGCGGGCGCGCAGCCTCGCGGTCGCCCGTTCGATGGTCGCGCGGTGATGCTCGAGCAGCGTGGTCACGCCCGGCCGGCCTCGACCTCGTCGGCGCGCGTCCGGCCGGCGAGCAGGATCAGGTCCTCGTGGAGCTCGAACCAGATGCCGTGGTAGCTGTCCACGCGCGGCGAGGCGACGTACTTGCCGTCGCCCGCAACCGCTCGCTCGACGGCCCGGGCGAGGCGCTCCCGGTAGCCGGCCAGGCGCGGGGTCGCGGGCTCGAGCGGGGCGAGCCAGGCCTCTGCGTCGGCGTGGAGGGCGGCCAGCCGGTCGAGGACCTCGGCGTCGTACGCGGCATCCGAGTGGTCGTTGACCTGCGGCTCGCCGTCGCCCGGACGCAGCTGCCAGTCGGTCACGACCACCTTCATCCGGTGGTCGAGCGAGAGGAACGCGTCGAGCGCCGCGGTGGCGGCCTCCACGCCCCACGCCTCGCGGTCCGCCGCGACGAACGTGGCCGACCGCTCGGACCCGGCCTCGGTCAGCCGGTAGGCACCGGCGACCGACGCGGCCACGCCGTCGACGACCAGCTGGTCGAGGAGCGGCTGGACGGCCTCGGGGGTGCTGAGCATGGCCTCGGCGAGCGACGCGGTCGTCGCGAAGCCCTTGGTGCCGAGGCGACGGACGCACGCGTCGAGGTTGGCGGGCGGGGCGGGCGTCGATGACGGGCCGGAGCCGGCCGCCGGCCCCGCCGGACGCATCGGGCTCCTCGGGGGTGCCGATGGCGACGCCCAGCTCCCGGGCCCAGGCGAGCAGCGTCCGCGCCTGCGGCACGACCTCGGTGCGGCCGGGGATCGTGCCCGCGAACACCTCGCCCGAGGCGCCGTCGACGGTGATCGTCTCGCCGTCGCGCAGCGTCCGCCCGCCGATCGCGATCTCGCCGTCGCCGACCCGCAGCCCGGCCGCCCCGACGACCGCGGGGATGCCCCAGCCGCGCGCGACGACCGCGGCGTGACTCGCGAGGCCGCCGCTGGCGGTGAGGATGCCGGCCGAGCGCGACATCCCGTGGACGTCGTCGGGCGAGGTCTCGGCGCGGACGAGGATCACGCGCCGGCCCGCCTCCGCGGCCGCGACCGCCGCGTCGGGGGACGTCACGATCTCGCCGCTCGCGATGCCGGGCGACGCCCCGAGCCCGGTGACCAGCGGCAGCACGTAGCCGCTGCGCCCCGTCGTGAACGTCGGCGGATCGGCGAGCAGCGGGGCGACGCGTTCGACGGCCTCGTTGCGCGTGAGCGGGAACGACGGGTCGTTGGCCATGTCGACCGCGATCCGGAGCGCCGCCTGCGGGCTGCGCTTGCCCGCCCGGACCTGGAGCAGCCACAGGCGGCCCTGCTCGATCGTGAACTCGATGTCGCACAGGTCGCGCAGGTGGTGCTCGAGCCGGGTGCCGGCCTCGCGGAGCGACCGGGCCGCCTCCGGCAGTCGCTCGTCGAGCACGGCGATCGCCTCCGTCCGATGGGTGCCGGCGACCACGTCCTCGCCCTGGGCGTCGAACAGCACGTCGCCGTACAGGACCGGTTCGCCGGTCGCGGGGTTGCGGGTGAACGCGACGCCGGTCGCGGAGTCCGCGCCGCGGTTGCCGAACACCATGGCCTGGACGGTGACCGCCGTGCCGAGGTCGTCGGGGATCCCCTCCCGACGGCGGTAGGCCTTCGCGCGGTCGCTGTTCCAGGACCGGAACACCGCCTCGGCCGCGAGCCGCAGCTGCCGCCACGGGTCGTCGGGCACGGGTTCGCCCACGATCGAGGCGAACATCGTCGACAGCCGGTCGCTGCAGGCGGCGGCGAAGGCGGGGTCGCCGGTGACGCGCGCGAGGCCTTCGGTGGTCGCCGGGGTCAGCCCGAGGTTGAGGATCGTGTCCATCATCCCGGGCATCGAGACCGGGGCCCCGGAACGGACGCTGACCAGCAGCGGGTCGGACGGGTCGCCGAACCGGCGGCCGGTCGCCGCCTCGATCTCGGCCATCCGCGCGCGCAGCTCGTCGTCGAGACCGTCGGGCCAGCCGCCGTCGAGGACCTCGCGGCAGGTCTCGGTGGTGATCGCGAAGCCCGGCGGCACGGGCAGGCGCAGGTCCGGACCGAGCATCGCGGCGATTCCCGCCGCCTTGCCGCCGATCAGCGTCCGGAGCTCGTCGGGCTCGAGGTCGAACGGGGTGTCGAGGGCATAGGTGCGGGTCATGCGGGCGCCTCGGTCTCGGGGGCCTCCCGGAGGGCCCGCCAGACCCGCTCCGGCGAGAGCGGCAGGTCGCGGATGACCGCGCCCGTGGCCGCCCGGACGGCGGCGGCCACGGCGGGCGCCACGCACAGCAGCGCGCCCTCGCTCATGCCCTTGGCGCCGTACGGGCCCGGCCCGTCGCCGTTCTCGACGACCTCGCTGTCCATCGACTTCGGGAGGTCCATCGAGGTCGGGATCCGGTAGTCGATCGCGCCCAGGTTGCGGATGCGGCCCGCGTCGTCGAACAGGTAGTGCTCCATCAGCGTGTGGCCGAGCCCCATGACGGCCGCGCCCTCGTCCTGCCCGCGGACCTGCCCCGGGTGGAGCGCCCGACCCACGTCGGACGCCGTCACGTGGCGCTCCACCGTCACGTCGCCGGTCTCGCGGTCGACCGACACCTCGACCGCCGTGCAGTTGAACTCGTAGAACGCGGCCGTGCCCCCGAGCGGGTGCTCCGGCGCGGCCTCCTTGCGCATCTCGCCCACGCCGATGACCTCGCCGCCCAGCCGGCCGAGGCCGCGGGTCAGCACGTCGAGGATCGGCAGCACCCGGTCGCCGATCCGGACCTCGCCCCGGTCGACGGTCACGGACGCGAGGTCGACGCCCTCCACCCGGGCGGCCATCGCGGCCAGCTTCGCCTGGATGTCGCGGCAGGCGAGGAGCACGGCGTTCCCCATCAGCACCGACGACCGGCTGGCCGAGGTCTGCTGGTCGTACGGCACGATCGCGGTGTCGCCCATCACGACCGTCACCCAGTCGACCGGCGCCCCCAGCTCCTGGGCGGCGATCTGGGCGAAGATCGTGCGCGCCCCCTGGCCCATGTCCGACGTGCCGGCGTGGACGACCACGCTGCCGTCGACGAGCAGCCGGATCGTCGAGTAGGAGAGGCCGGTGGTCGGGCCCTCCTTCAGGCCGACCGCGATGCCGCGCCCCCGGCCCGGCGGCACCGGCGAGCCCCAGCCGATCCGGTCGGCCGCGCGCCGGACGGTCTCGGCCCACTCGCCGTCCGCGGGCGTGTCGCCCGGGATGAACGGGTCGCCGCGACGGGCGAGGTTCCGCAGCCGGAGGTCGAGCGGGTCGATGCCCAGCCGGACCGCCGCCTCGTCGAGGTTCGACTCGACCGCCCAGATCTGCTGCGGGTTGCCGAAGCCGCGGAACGCGGTCGACGGCACGGTGTTGGACAGCAGGCTCCGGGCCCGGATCCGGACGGCCGGCGTGATGTACGGGCCGTTGGACGTGTAGCTGCCCTTCGCGACCACGCGGTCCGAGATGTCGGCGTAGGCGCCGACGAGGTAGTTCGCCTCGATGTCGCGGAACACGAGCGACCCGTCGCGCCGGAAGCCCGATCGGACGCGGACCTCGGAGGCCGCCCGCCGCACGGCCTGGAAGGTCTCCTCGAGCGTGAGCACGAGCCGGACGGGTCGCCCGAGCCGGAGCGCCATGAACGCCAGCAGCGGCTCGTACTTGGGGTGCTGCTTGCCGCCGAACCCGCCGCCCGGGTCCGGGGCGAACACGCGCACCTTCGACAGGGGCAGCTCGAGCAGCGTGGCGATGACCCGCTGCAGCCAGTACGGGTGCTGGATCGCGCTCCAGATCGCGATCCCGTCGCCGTCGGGCGCCGCGATGTACGCGTGGGGCTCGATCGCGAACTGGGTCACCATCGGGAAGGCGTACGTGCCTTCGACGATCACCTCGGCGTCGCGCTCGGCGGCCTCGACGTCGCCCCAGCCGTAGCGGTGGTCGCGGAGCGTGTTCGTCGTCGCGAGCGGGTCGTCGGGCCGGAGCGACGGGTCCTGGACGAGCGGCGAGGCCGGGTCGAGCGCGGCGGCGATCGACGTCACGGCCGGCAGCGGCTCGAACTCCACGGTGACCAGCGCGGCCGCCGCCTCGGCCGCGTCGCGCGTCTCGGCGGCGACCGCCGCCACCGGCTCGCCGTGGTAGGCGGTCGTCCCGACGGCCAGCACCGGCCGGTCTCGCAGCTGGGGCCCGAAGCGCGGCATGGGCGACGGGAGGTCGCTCGGGGTCATGACGAGCCTGACGCCCGGGACCTCGAGCGCGCGGGTCGGCGTCGATGCGGCCGATCCGCGCCCGCGCCGCGTCGACGGTGACGAGCTTCACGTGGAGGGCGTCCTCGAGCGGGAGGTCGGCGACGTACGCCTGCCGCCCGGTCACCCGGTCGCGTCCGCCCGAGCGCCAGGGCGAGCCGCCGACGGCGCCCGTGCCGTTCGTCGCCTCCCGGTCCCGCTCATTGCGGCGCGACCCCGGCGTCGGGACGGGCGGCGACGTCGATCGAGCCGCGCGCCGCGACGACGGCGCGGCGCGGGCCGCCCGAGTCCGGGCCATCCTCGGCCGCCTGGAGCACCGCCTCGATGATCTGCTCGTAGCCCGCGCACCGGCAGAGGTTGCCCGCGAGCCCCTCCTCGACGTCGGCGCGCGTCGGGTGCGGCACCTCGTCGAGCAGCGCCCGGGCCGACAGGAGCTGGCCCGGGATGCAGAACCCGCACTGCGCGGCCCCGGTGTCGAGGAACGCGGACTGCAGCGCGCTCAGCCGGCCGTCGGTGGCCAGGCCCTCCACGGTGGTGACGTCCCAGCCGTCGGCCTCGGCGGCCAGGACGAGGCACGCATCGACGCTCCGCTCGCCGACGAGCACCGTGCACGCGCCGCACTCGCCGACGAGGCAGCACTCCTTGGTGCCGGTGAGCCGGAGGTCGTCGCGCAGGGCGTCGAGCAGGGTGTGGTTGGCCGCCACCTCGAGCGTTCGCGGGCGGCCGTTGACGGTGAGGCCGATCGCGACGCCGTCGCTCATGCGGTGGGCCCCTCGGCCAGCCGCCGGATCGACGCCTCGACCGCGCGCCGCCCGAGGACCTGGAGCATCGCCAGCCGGTACTCGGGGCTCGCCCGCATCGACGTGGGCGACGGCGTGGCGCCGCCGAGCAGGCGTTCGAGCGCCTCCGCCCGCGAGGCGTCGGACGACGCCGGGTCGGCGAGCACGCCCGTGTCGTCGACCGCGAGCAGGGGCCGCGGGCCGACGCTCCCGTAGCCGATGCGCGTGACCCCGTCGGGGCCGATCGAGCAGGCCAGCGTGACCGACGCGAGGTCGTGGCCGCGCCGGCGTGTCCGCCGCTGGTGCACCGAGCCGTGGTGGGCGGCCGGGATCGGCAGCTCGACGGCCGTGACCAGCTCGTCCGCGGCGAGCGTCGTCACCCCCGAGCGGACCCAGAAGTCGTCGACCGGGAGCCGCCGCTCGCCCGCTTGCCCGGCCGCCACGACCTCCGCGCCGTAGACCAGCAGCGCCGGGGCCGTGTCCGCCGCCGGCGACGCGTTGCACAGGTTGCCGGCCAGCGTGGCGCGGTTGCGGATCTGCGCGGACCCGACGACCAGCGCCGCCTCGGCGAGGGCGGGGAAGTGCCGGCGGACCCGGGCATCGGCGGCGATGTCGGTCATCACGGCCCGCGCCCCGATCACCAGCCGGTCGCCGTCCCGGCGGATGCCGGCGTCGAGCTCCGCGATCGCCTTCACGTCGACGACGACCTCCGGCCGGACCGAGCCGTCGCGCAGCCGGATGATCAGGTCGGTGCCGCCGGCCAGCGGCCGCGCCGCCGATCCGCGCTCGGCGAGCAGCGCGATCGCCTCGCCGAGGCTGGCCGGCCGGACGTACCCGAACGCGCGCATCGGCCGCTAGAGGACCCGGTCGACTTCGTCGAGGAGCACCTGGGGCGTCGCCGCCCGGACGAAGAAGTACGGCCGGTCCGCGAACCGCCCGACGAAGGCGGCGCGGGCGCGCCGCAGCGCCTCGGTGTCGACGATCGGCATCGGCAGCCCCGGCGCCAGCAGCTCGTTGAGCAGGAAGTAGTTCTGGAGCGAGTGCAGCGTCTGGAACTGCTTCTCGAACGGGATCATCTCGTTCGTCGACGGGTCGAAGTTGCCGTCGATCGCGGGCAGGACCACGACGTCCACCGGGGACGGCGTCTCGTAGGTCTCCCACTCGGGCATGTCGCCGAAGAACTTCTGGACGCCGCGCTCCGGTGCGGCCTTGTCGGCCCGCTCGGTGCCCTCGGTGCGCCGCTTGAGGAACACGGACTTGGAGCCCATCCGGACGACGCCGTCCTCGTCGGTCACCGTCGTCTCCGTCGAGACCAGCTCGCCGCCGCGCCGGCAGGCCTCGATCTGGCCCATCGACTTGCCGTGGTTCGACTCGCCGCCGAGGAACATCACGGTCTGGCCGCGGTAGCGGACGGCGGAGCTGTGGAACGGGTGCAGGCCGGCCGCCTCCATGCGCAGCGCGAGCATCGTGACCACGACCTTCTGGATCGGGCCCGCGGGCCACGGCCCGGTGAACGTCATCCGTCGGCCGTCGTACGCGATCGCCTTGTCGCCGTCCTGCCGCCAGACGATGTCGGGCTCGTCGAGCGTGACCTCGGGCGAGATCCGCACGTCGGCCAGGCGGTAGTTCATGAAGCTCATGTCGTCGAGGACGTGCTCGCGCGGCTCGCCGCCGTGGACGTCGATCCGCAGGCGCGCCGAGCCGGCGGCCATCTCCTCGGACAGCTGGAGGGTGTCGTTCATCGGTCCTCGAGTCGTGTGGCCATGTTGGCGCTGACCTCGGCGAAGTGCCGGCCCAGCGCATCGACGGCGCCGTCGACGTCGCGCGCCCGCAGCGCGGCGAGGATCGGCGCGTGGAGCCCGGCCGACCAGTCGAGGTCCGCGCCGGGGGCGATGACGGTGAGGTAGGTGCGGGAGAACGGCTCGAGCGACCGCCACAGCTTGACCAGCGACCCGTTGTCCGCGATCTCCACGATCCGCCCGTGGAACCGGGCGTCCGCCTCGGCGACTCCGCGGCCGTCGCCCGCACGAGCGGCCGCCTCCATCTCCGCCACGTGAGCCGGCCAGCTCGCGGAGCTGCGCCTCGTCGAGGAGCGGCACCGCCAGCCGCGCGCCGAGCTCCTCGAGCGCGGAGCGCACGACGTACGCCTCCAGGAGCTCGCGGCGGGTCGCCCGACGGACGCGCGCGCCGCGGAACGGCGTGATCTCCACGACGCCCATCGCCTCGAGCCCGCGCAGCGCCTCGCGGACGGGCGCCTGGCTCGTGCCCAGCTCGCGGGCGACCTGCGTCTCGACGATCCGGTCGTCGGGGCGGTAGCGGCCGCTCAGGATCTCCTCGAGCAGCCGCTCCTTGACCTGGTCGGCGAGGACCGAGCGCGGCAGCGTCCCGACGGTCACCGGTTCGACGCCCCGTCAGGAGCCGATCGCGGCGGCCGGCGTCGCCGGCTCGTCGTGCAGGATCTCGACCACGCCCGCCGACCCGTCGACCCGCAGGCGGTCGCCGGTCGCGATGCGGTGCGTCGCGTCGGACGTGCCGATGACCGCCGGGATGCCGAACTCGCGCGCGAGCACCGCCGGGTGCGAGGTCGTGCCGCCCGTGTCGGTCACGAGGCCGGCGATCTTGGTGAACAGCACGACCCACGCCGGGTTGGTCATCTGGCACACGAGGATGTCGCCGTCGGTGACCTCGTCGAACTCGTCGATGGTCCGGACCACCCGCGCGATGCCCTCGACCACGCCCGGCGACCCGGCGATGCCCGAGACGCGGCCGTCCTCGACCGCCCCGCCCGCCGCGCCCCGATGGAACCGCTCCGGGTAGCCCCAGTTGACGAGGTAGGGGAACGCGAGCTGGGACGGCGTGACCGTCCCGATCCAGTCGCGCGGCTTGATCCTGGCCGACGCCTCGCGCTCGGCCCGGCGCGCCGCGACGATCCCGCGGGCATCGACGGCCCCGGCGTCGCCGATGAGCATCCGCAGCTCGTTGTAGCGCAGGAACATCACGTCGTCGGGGGCGTCCAGACGCGCCCGCCTCGACCAGCTTGCGGCCGATCGCCATCAGCACCAGCCGGACGTGCGCGTTGGCGCCCTGGTCGATGTAGAAGTGGTGGTCCGGGGTCAGCGGCGCCATCCGCAGGTTGATCTCGTTGGCCGCGCGCATCTCGTCGAGCGCCTCGCCCGAGAGGCCGTCGAGGATCTCGGCCGAGGCCGCCTCGATGTCGCGGCGCATCGCCTCGATCGCGGTCGGGTAGTCGTAGTCGCTGGCGAGGTAGTCGCGCACGAGGTCGAGCGCGGGCTCCATCTGCTCGCGCACGGTCGGAAAGATGAACTCGTGGCTCCAGACCGCGTGCCAGCCGAACTCGCGCTGGTACGGCTCGACCCGCTCGGCGAGGAACCGTCGACCCCGCTCCGAGGCCCGCAGCGCGGCGGCGATCGCGGTGCCGTCGCCGGCCCCGAAGGCAGCGTGCGCAGCTCCGCGTCGTCGCGCACCTCGTTCTTCATCCGCCAGAGCGCCTCGATCGAGTCCCAGTTGCGGTCCGACGCCGAGTTCTGGAGCCGGCCCAGCAGGGCCTCGTCGACGCCCCCGCGCGTGCGCTCCATGACCGCCCGCAGGTTGAGCGTGGCGGACAGCTGGGCGAAGTTGAGCATCCAGTGGATCTTCCAGTGGCGATCGTGGATGTCGATCGCGTCCTCGAGGACCACGGCGAGCTCGGCGAGCGACATCCCGTCCGCGGCGTCGAGGCGGTCCTCGAGGAAGGCGAAGTTCCGCTGCATCTCGGGCACGAGCCGGTCGCGCCACCAGTCGGCGAAGTGCGCGCCGTACACGGGCAGGACGGTGTCGAGGTAGGGCCCCATCGAGGCCGCGAACGTCGCGTCCCGGGGCACCCGGGCGCCGTAGCGGGCGCTGTACTCGGTGCCGTCGATCCGCAGGTCGGGATCGGCCGGGATCGCGGTCGTGTAGACGTAGCCGTTGACGCTCTTCGCCAGCCAGTCGACGGCGAACGGGGTCCCGAACCGCCGGAACATGTGGTCGCAGCTCAGCCACCACCCCCCGATGTCGAAGAACATCGGGCTCACCGGGTGCGGGATGTGCAGGTCGTCGTAGACCCAGAACAGGGCCTGCTCGGTCTCCGAGGCCCAGGTCACCGGGAACGCGTCATCGCCCAGGAACTGGCCGAGGATCTCCTCCGTCGCCTCCACGTATCCGGGTCCTCCGTGGCGCGCCGTGGCGCGGGGTCGTCGGTGGCGTCTCTTCGATCATCGATGATGCTACCGCGACGGACGCGCGCGCCCGCGTTGACCGCGGCCGACCCGCGGCCCTACCATCGCGGCTAGGCTGTCTAGACAGGTTGAGCCCAGCGCCGGGTGTGCGCGCCTGCAGACGCCACCGAGGAGTCCGTGCCGCCGAGCGCGCCGCCGCCGATCGGGTCACCGGTCCGCCACCTCGGCCTGGACCTCGGCGGCACCAACCTCAAGTGGGCCGTCGTCGAGCGCGAGGGCGACGCGTGGACCACGCTCGCGACGGGCCAGGCGGCCACCCGGGCCGCCGACGCCCCCGAGGCCGTGGTCGAACGCATCGCCGAGACCGGGGCGGGCGCGATGGCCGAGTGGCCGGACGTGGCGTCGGTCGGGATCGGCATTCCCGGGCTGTACGACCCGGCGGCCGGCACCACGCGGTTCCTCGTCAACTTCCCGGGGGACTGGGCCGGCCGGCCGGTCGCCGGACCCGTGTCCGCCCGTCTCGGGGTGCCCGGTGCCCTGATCAACGACGCCCGCGCGTTCGGGCTCGCGGAGCTCCGGCTGGGCGCGGGCCGCGGCGCGCGGAACCTGGTCGGCCTGACGCTGGGCACGGGCGTCGGCGGGGTCATCGCCGTCGACGGGCGGGTCGTCCAGGGCCACGACGGCACCGCCGGCGAGCTCGGGCACCAGACGATCGACCCGGACGGGCCGAGCTGCGGCTGTGGCAACTACGGGTGCGTCGAGGCCTACGCCCGGGCCGACCGGCTCGCGGAGGCCTGCGGGACGGCGACCGCCGAGGAGGCGGTGGCCCGCGCGCGGAACGGGGACGCCAGGGCGCTCGACGGGCTCGCTCGGGTCGGCCGCTACCTGGGGATCGGGATCGCGAACATGGTCACCGTGATCACGCCCGACCGCGTGGTGATCGGCGGCGGCGTGGCGGCCGCGGGTGAGCTGCTGTTCGCGCCGATCCGGGCCGAGCTCGAGCGCCGCGTGCGCACGACCTCGCTCGACGCGGTGACGGTCGTCCCGGCCGAGCTCGGCGTCTGGGCGGGCGCGATCGGGGCGGCCGTGCACGGCGCGGAGGCGGCCGAGGCATGACCGCGGCGCCGCCGATCCCGCACTGGCGCCGGATCGAGCGCACCCTGCGGGAGCGGATCCACGGCCTCGCGCCCGGCGACCCGCTCCCGTCGGACACCGCGCTGTGCGAGGAGTTCGGCGTCAGCCGGATGACCGCGCGCAACGCGATGCAGCGGCTCGCCGACGAGGGCCTGGTGGTGCGCGTCCCCGGTCGCGGCAGCTTCGTCGCCGAGCTCACGGCCCACCGGCGGGCCGACCGGCTGATGACGTTCTCCCACGAGATGGAGCGGCTGGGTCGCGTGCCGACGTCGCGCGTGCTCGCGCGCGAGATCCGGCCGTGCACGGCCGACGAGGCGGCGGCGCTGGGGCTCGTGCCGTCGGAGCCGGTCGTCGTCGTGCGCCGGGTCCGGCTGGCCGACGGCCAGCCGATCGCCGTCGAGACCGCGCGCCTGCTGCGGCGGACCGCCGCGGTCGTCATGACCGCGGACCTCGAGCACGGGTCCCTCCACGAGGCCCTCGCCCGAGGCGGGCACGACCTGCGGCGGGGCACGGCGACCATCGGGGCCGCGGCGGCCACCCACGAGGACGCCCGCCTGCTCGGGATCCGCCGCGGGGACCCGCTGCTGGTGGAGCACCGGGTCATCGCCGATTCACGCGGCCGCCGGATCGAGGCCACCGAGAGCCGCTACCCGGCCGATCGCTACGCGCTCGACGTCCTGTTCGACGTCGAGGACGCGACGCCCGGCGCCGGCGGCGAGTCGTGATCTCGGAGCGCGTCTCGGGGTGGCTGGTGCTCGCCGATGGCATCGTCGCCGGCCACGTCGTCGTCGAGGACGGCTGGATCGCGGCCGTCGAGCGCGACGAGGCCGCGGCCGGCGGGCACCTGATCGCGCCCGGCTTCGTCGACGTCCACGTCCACGGCTGGGGCGGCCACGCCGCGACGGGCGACGCCGCCGCCCTCTCGGGGATGGCCCGGGCGCTGCTCCGCCGCGGGGTGACCTCGTTCCTGCCGACGGCGCCGTCCCTCCCCGAGGCCGAGCTGCCGCGGTTCGCCGACCGCGTCCGGGGCTGGATGCCCGCGGCGCCCGCCGACGGCGCCGAACCGCTCGGGTTCAACCTCGAGGGCCCGTTCCTGGCGCCGTCGCGGCGAGGCGCCCACGACCCGGCGGTCCTGCGCACGCCCGAGGCGCTGGGCGAGGACGCCATCGCCCCGTTGCTCGACGGGCTCCGGGTGATGACGATCGCGCCCGAGCTGCCCGGAGCCATCGCGCTGATCGAGCGCCTCGCGGCGCTGGGCATCGCGGCGTCGCTCGGGCCACTCCGCCTCGACCCTCGACGAGGCGCGCGCGGGGTACCTCGCCGGCGGCCGCTCGACGACGCACCTGTTCAACGCGATGACCGGCGTCGACCACCGGTCGCCCGGCCTCGCCGTCGCCGCGCTCACCGACGACGACGCCTACGTGGAGCTGATCGCCGACGGGCAGCACGTCCACCCGGCGCTGTGGCCGCTGATCACGCGCACCAAGCCCGCCGACCGGCTGCTGCTGGTCAGCGACGCCCTGTCGCTCGCCGGCATGGGCGACGGCCGGTCGACGCTCGGCGGCGTCGAGGTGGAGGTCCGCGGCGGCCGGTGCACGATCCTCGGGAGCGACACGCTGTCCGGGTCGGTGATCGCGCTCGACACCGCGGTCCGCAACCTCGTCGCGCAGGGCACGCCCGTCCATCGGGCCGTCGCCGCCGCGGCGACGAACCCCTCGGCGATGCTGGGGGCCGGCGACCGCGGCCGGATCGAGGTCGGGCGCCGGGCGCACCTGGTCGAGCTCGACGACGACCTCGCCGTGCGCCGGGTCACCCGCGGCGCCGGGTGGATCGACGGCGCCGGGACGACCGTCGACGGCGCCTAGCCGGGCGAGCCGCCGGGACCGGGTCCCTCGCCCACGCTCCAGCCGCCGTCGACGACGAGCACCTGGCCCGTGACCATCCGCCCCTCGTCGCCGAGCAGCGCGAGCGCGATCGGGGTCACGGCGTCGGCCTCGAGCGGGCCGCGAGCGAGCGCCTGCTTCGCGCCGAGGTAGGCGAGGACCGCCGGGTCCTCCTGCGCGCGGCGGCTCATCGGCGTGGCCACGACCGACGGCGCGATCGCGTTCACGCGGATCCCGTCGCGGGCGTAGGTGGCCGCCAGCGCTCGCGCCAGCCCTTCGACCGCGGCCTTGGTCGCGGCGTAGCCGTGGGTCGCGAAGTGGTCGGGCACGGGCCGCGTGGCCAGCGTGCTGGACATCAGCAGCAGGCTGCCGCGCGAGCCGCCGTCGTCGGGCGCCTGGGCGAGCATCCGCCGGATCGCGGCCCGGGCGACGAGGAACTGGCTCGTGGCGTTGGCGGCCATGACGGCCTCCCAGCCCTCGAGCGTCGCCGCGTGGATCGGGCCCGTCGCCGAACCGCCGGGCGGAGATCCCGGCGACCGAGTAGGCGCGCGTCGAGCCGCCCGAAGGCGGCGTCGAATGCCGCGAACGCGGCCTCCACCTCGGCCTCGACGCGCAGGTCGGCCGCGTGCCACTCGCACCGGCCGCCGCCGGCACGGATGCGCTCGGCCAGCTCGCGAAGGTGGTCGGCGGTCCGCGAGACCACGAAGACCGAGCCGCCCTCGGCCGCGATCGCCGCGGCCGCCGAGGCCCCGAGGCCGGTCGAGCCGGTGACGAGGACGTGCCGGCCGTCGAACCGCTGCCCGGCGGCGCCGCTCATCCCGCCGGTCGCGTCACGACGCCCGCGACGGCCGTGACGATCGCCCGCCGCCCGGCGGCGTCCGCGCGGATGATCGCGCCGCCGACGCCCACCGCCACGGCGCCCGCCTCGAGGAAGCCCGCGGCGTTGGAGGCGTCGATGCCCCCGGTCGGGATGAGCTCGACGTCCGGGAGCGGACCGCGGAGCTCGCGCACGAACGTCGGACCGACGGCGGACGCCGGGAACAGCTTCACGAACGTCGCGCCGGCCGTCCACGCGGCGCGGATCTCGCTGGGCGTGAGGGCCCCGGGGATGAACGGCAGGCCGAGGGCGGTGGCGGTCGAGACGAGGTCGACGTCCAGGACCGGGGCGACCGCGAAGTCAGCGGCCGCCCGGCGGGCGGCCTCGAGATGGGCGCGGTCGAGGACGGTGCCCGCGCCGACCACGAACGGCCCGTCGGCGCGCGCCCCGAGGCGATCCCGGACGGCGGTCAGGTCGTTCTCGGCCGACGGCGAGTCGAAGGTCACCTCGAACACGCGCGCGCCGGCGTCGGCGAGCTCGCCGGCGAGGTCGAGCAGCGCCGCCTGGGGCGCGACCCGGCGCAGCACGACGACCAGGCGGTGCTCGCGGATGGCGGCGGCGACCGCGCCCGCCGCGCAGCGTGGCCGCCGTCATCGCACGGCCTCGGCGGCGTCCGACGTCGCCCCGCCGTCGACGGCGTGCGCCTGGCTGCGGGCGGCGGCTCCGGCCCCCGTGACGCCGATCGGCTCGAGCAGCGCCCCGTCGCGGAGCAGCCGCTCGCGGATGCGGGCCGCCGGCAACGCCCGGGGCGTCGTGCCGTCCGCGGCCGCCATCGCCGCCGCCGTGCCCGCCGCCTGGCCCATCGCCATGCAGGTGGCCATCGACCGCGCCGAGGCGTGCGCGTCGTGCGTCGCCGAGAAGCAGCGCCCGGCCACGAGCAGGCCCTCGAGTCCGGCCGGCAGCAGGCACCGATAGGGGATCCCGTAGACGCCCGACTCGCCCACGTACTGCCAGGCGGTGTCGCCGCCCGCGCCGTGGTCCTCGATCGGGGCGCCGCACAGGGCGATCTCGTCCTCGAACCGGGTGCCGCCGAGGACCTCGTCGCGGGTCAGCCGATGGTCGCCGTGGACGCGGCGGCTCTCGCGCACGCCGATCGCGGGCGACGTCGCGACGATCACCGACCGCTCGAACCCGGGCACCCGGTCGCGCAGGAAGCGGTGGTACTCCTGCACCTGGCGCCGGCCGTCGACCTCGGCACGGGTCAGCTGCGCCGGGTCGGTCGCGTCGACGTTGGGGATCCGCGTCATGTGGATCAGCACGACCCCGGGGTACGGCGTCCGGTGCCACGAGCCCTCGACCCGTGGCAGGCGGTAGCCGTCGGCGACGGCGTCGCGCATCCGACCCCACAGCTCGGCCTTGGGGACCGACGTCGCCCGCTCGACGTCGACGTTGGCGAGCTTGAACAGCGTCGACAGGGACTGCACGCCCTCGGGCGTCGTGCTCGCGTCGTCGTACCCGGCGCCGGCCATCGCGCACACGTCGGCGTCGCCGGACGCGTCGACGAACGCGGACGCCTCCACCCAGCGTTCGCCGCCCTTGTTCCACAGCCGGACGGCGCGGACGCGCCGGCCCTCGTCGAGCCGCACGCCCGTCGCCCAGGTGTGCAGCAGCAGCTCGACGCCCGCATCCTCGGCCAGGCGCTCCCAGAGGACCTTGAGCGCCTCGGCGTCGTAGGTGACGCCGGTCCCCGCGCCGTACGTGTTCGGGCGCTCGAACGCCACGCCGTCCGCCGTCAGGCGGCTCGCGACCTCCCAGCCGAGGCCGCCCACGACCCGCCTCGGGGTGGCGCCGGGCGTGTAGAACGCATAGAACGTGTCCAGCACGGCGGTCGAGGTGCCGCCCATGAACGCGAGCCGGTCCAGGAGCAGCGTCTTCGCCCCGTGACGCGCGGCCGTGATCGCCGCGGACGACCCGGCCGACCCGGAGCCGACGACGACGACGTCGAACCGGTCGCTCACGCTGGAGCCCCCGCGCCCGGGATCGCGTACAGGCGCGCCGGGTTGGCGACGAGGATGCGGTCGACGGCCTCGTCACCGAGCCGCCGGCGGAGGCGCGGCACGAACGCCGTCATCAGGTAGCGCAGGCCGGGTCCGCCCTCGTACGCCCGGAGGTAGTCGCGCGCGCCGAGGTCGAGGCCGAGCACGATGCGTTCGAGGTGCCCCGCCCGGACGACGGCCTCGATCAGGTCCAGGACCACGCTGTCGGGGTGGTACTTGGTCCGGCCGATCGTGTCGTACTCGAGGGTGACCCCGCGCGACGCGATCTCGGCGTGCAGCTCCCAGTCGGGGTTGCGATCGAGATGGGCGAGGGCGACGCGGTCGGTCGTGGCGCCGGCGGCCTCGAGCAGGTCGACCACGTCATGCCCCGCCGTGCCGATCTCCGTGTGGACGAGGACGGCGGCACCGGTCTGCGCCGACGCCCCGGCGATCGCCTCCAGGCGCCGTCGCTCGCTGCGGGAGATCCGGTGGTAGGACGCGCCGCCCTTGATCGCGCCTGCGCGCGCCGGGTCGAGGGGCAGGGACGGGTCGTTCCAGTCGGACGGGTGCATGCCCTGCTCGAGGTCGGTCACGATCCGGTCGCACAGCGTCTCGACGGTCGCCTCGTGCACCCAGTGCCCGGTCGGGGTAGTGGGTGTCGCGGTGGTAGCCGCTCGCGGCGACGACGGTCAGGCCGGTGGCCGCGGCGACCGCCCGCATCCCCGCCGGCATCCGCCCCAGCCCGATCGGCGTCATCTCGACGATCGTGCCGATCCCGGTCGCCTGGCCGTCGAGCGCCTCCTCGATCGCCTTGTCGGGGTCGGTGAAGGCCTGGCCCGGCATCCCCGGCGAGTCGAGGAACAGGTGGTCGTGCGCGTCGACGACGCCCAGCGCGCTGACCGGCCGCGGGCCGGTGACGCTGACGACGTGGGCCTCGGGCACGCGAGCCTCCTGGGCGACCCCGGACATCGACCCCGCGGGCTGGCCACGGTGCATCGGGGAACCACCGCCATCGTACCCGCGCGCCGAGGCGAACCGCCGCCCGATCCGCCCCGGACCCCGCGTGGCCCAACGGTCCCATGGACCGGACGCCGCCCGCCCCGGATCGTGCCTTGCAACGTTTGCGCACAATCGGCGTTAAGCCAGCAGGAGCCGATGGAGTACGCCCTTCGCGACCGGCCACCCGCGGCCCGACGCCAGCACTGGCGGTTCGGCCGGTTCGCCGCGCGCTCGTGGCGGCCGATCGCCGGCCTCCTCCTCGCCTGGGCCCTCGTGGCGCCCGGTGCGACCACCGCGGCGACGACATGGTCCACGAACCTGTACGTCGCGCGGGCCTTCCTGTACCAGGATCCCTACCCGACCGCCTGCACCGCGGCCGCCGCGATGATCATGCTCAACACGATCGCCTACCGCGACACCGGCGGTGCGGGCTTCATCTGGGAGCCGACCCGGGTCAAGCGCGACCCGGACCCGTCGAACCGCAACGGACATGCTGTCGATCCTGAGCTTCGCCAAGGCGAACGACACGCTCCGGGCGGGTACGCGGGGCTCCGATCCGCATGGCTGGCGCAACGCCCTCAACGCGTACGGCTGGGGCGAGGAGGCGATGACCGATCCGTCGAAGCGGGTCTACGAGGATCGCGCCTATCGGACCTTCAACCGCGCGGTGAAGGCGGCGGTGCGCGCGATCGCCCGCTGGCACGAAGCCGGTCGGGGTCCTCGGCTGGGCGGGCGGGCACGCCCAGGTCATCACGGGCTACGTCGTGACGGGCGCCGACCCCCGGGTGTCGAAGGACTTCGTCGTCCGCTCCGTGTACCTGAGCGACCCGCTGTACGGGAACGGGACCGTCAATCGCCGCCTGAGCCTGGACAAGCTCCGGTCGGGCCCGCTGCGCGTGCGGTTCCAGGCCTATCGCGAGGCCGACAGCCCGTACGACGACCGGTGGACACCGGGGACGATCAAGAGCTCGGTCGTGCCCAGCCGGGGCCCCTCGGAGTGGTACCGGCGGTGGGTCCTCCTGGTGCCGATCCGCGACGGGAGCTCCGACGCCGGCGGCGAACCCACGCCTGCCCCCACGCCGGCCCCGGACGCGACCCCGACGCCGGCCCCGACGCCGCCCGACGGGAGCGATCACGACGCGGCGCCGGCGCCGGACGCGACCCGTCCGGCCGACCCGGATCCGACGCCCGACCCGACGCCCAGGGCCACGCCCGACCCGACGCCCAAGGCCACGCCCGATCCGACGCCGGAGCCGACCGCGACTGCCCGAACCCACGCCCGACCCCACCGCCGAGCCGACGCCGGACCGAACGCCCGACGCGGATCCGTCGCCGGACGGCTGACGCCGCACCTCGCCGCGATCCGGGATTGAACCGCGGGCGTACCTTGAGCACAGGTCGATGAGCGTCAGCGCAAGGAGGCGACCCATGCGCTCGTATCTGATCGTGGCCAACCAGACCCTGGCCAGCCCAACGCTCGCCGCCGCGGTCGCCCAGCGCGTGACCGCCGGCGAGACCACCTTCCACGTGGTCGTGCCGCGCACGCCGATCACCCACGGCCTGACGTGGGACGAGGACGAGGCCGAGGCGGCCGCCCAGCAGCGGCTCGACCAGGTCCTGGACCGCCTGCGATCGATGGGCGTGGCGGCCACCGGCGAGGTGGGCAGCAAGGACCCGGTCGACGCGGTTCACGATGCGCTGCGGACCCACGAGGCGGACGAGATCATCCTCTCGACGCTCCCGGTCCGCGTGTCGCGCTGGCTCGGCCAGGACGTCCCGAGCAAGCTGCGCCGGAGCGTCGAGGTGCCGGTCGAGGTCGTGATCGCCCCCGACGAGCCGGCGGGCGTGACCGCTGACGCCTCCGGAGCCGCCGAGGCGGACGACCGGGGCTGACCGGTCCCAGCGGCGCCGGCAGGCGGCCGCTGGATGGGATACTCCCGCCGTGGGCGGTTGCTGTGGCGATGGGATCCCGTCGTGCGAGGCCATGTTCGACGAGCGGGCCGCGCGCGACGACCTGCGCCGTTACCGGAAGGACGGTGCCGCCTGGGCGACCCGCGAGCTGATCGACGAGCTCGCGTCGGGGGTCGTGCTCGAGGGCGCGTCCGTGATCGACATCGGGGCGGGCATCGGCGTCGTGCACCTCGAGCTGCTCCGGCGCGGCGCGGCGCAGGCGGTCGACATCGACGGCTCCAGCGCCTACCTCGCGGCGGCGCGGGGCGAGGCGGAACGGCAGGGCCTGGGCGACCGCGTCGAGCACGTCCTCGGCGACGCCACGGTCGTCGGCGACGGCGCTGACCCCGGCCGACCTCGTCGCGCTCGACCGGGTCATCTGCTGCTTCGGCGACCTGCCCGGCCTGCTCGGCGCCGCGACGAGCCTCGCCACGCGGCGCGTCGGGCTGGTCTATCCCCGCGACAGCTGGTGGACGCGCCTGGCGGCGACGATCGGCAACCCCCTGATCCTCTCCCGCCGCAACGGCTTCCGGTTCCGCGTGCACCGCCGGTCGACGGTCGCCACGCTGCTCCGCCAGGCCGGCTTCGCCCCGCTCGCCGATCGCGCCGGAGCGATCTGGCGCGTCGAGACCTGGGAGCGGGTGCCGGCCCCGGGCGACGCCGCTTGACCTCGCGCACCATCGGCCTCGTCCTCCGCCAGTCGCCGGAGCAGGTGTCGGTCGACGCGCTGCTCGCCGAGACCCTGTGGGGCATCGGCTCCGAGGCACACCAGGGCGGCTACCGCGTCCTCGTCGAGCCACTGTCGCCCGAGCGCGGACGGTACAGCGACCTCGTCCGGTCCAAGCGCGTCGACGGGCTGATCGTGTCCGGCCCCCGGATCGACGACGACGAGCTGATCGCCCTCGTCGAGGACGGCTACCCGATCATCCTTGTCGGCTCGCTCCCGTCGGTGGATGCCCCGAGCGTCGACGTCGACAACCGGGCCGGGGCGCGCACGGCGGTGGCCCACCTGCTCGGCCTCGGCCATCGCCGGATCGGCTGCATCACCAACGCCCCGCTCGCGTACACCGCCGCGGCCGATCGGGTGGACGGCTACCGGGACGCGCTCGCCGGGGCCGGCGTCGACGACGACCCGAGGCTCATCGTCGAGGGGGCGTTCGACGCCGCCAGCGGGCACGCGGCCGCGCTCGGGCTGCTGGCGCGCGCCCCCGATGTCAGCGCGCTGTTCGTGGCCAGCGACATCGTCGCCTTCGGGGCGATTCGCGCCGTGCGCGAGGCCGGCCGGGCGGTGCCGGCGGACCTGTCGATCGTCGGCTTCGACGACATCCCGCTCGCCCGCCACTTCGACCCGCCCCTGACGACCATCCGCATCCCGGCCCGGGCGCTGGGTGCGGCGGCGGGCCGGGCGCTCGTGCAGCGCCTCGCCGGTCAGGTGTCGAGCGAACGGATGCTGCTTCCCACCGAGCTGATCGTGCGCGAATCGACCGCGCCGCGGTTAGCCGTGGACGGCTGATTCGGCGATCAGCCGCCGGCCATCGCCGGCAGGAGCAGGACCGTGTCCGTGGGCGCGAGCGGCGTGGCGAGGTCCTGCAGGTGGCGGACGTCGGTCTCGTTCACGAACACGTTGACGAAGCGGTTGATCCCGCCGGTCTCGTCCAGCAGGCGCGACCGCAGGTCGGGGTAGGCGGTGACGAGCGCGTCGAGGGCCTCGCCGACCGTGGTGCCGTCGACCTCGATCAGCTTCTGCCCGCCGGCCGAGGTCCGGAGCACCGGCGGGATGCGCACCTGGCTCATGCCGACAGCCAGGCTTCGAACGCGCTGAACCGGGCCGGGATCACGGGCGTGAGACCGGGCCGACCGGGCTCGGCGGGTTGGGGATCGATGCCGAAGCGGACGGCGTCCGGCGTCTTGAGCCCGTTGCCCGTGAGCAGCGCGACGACCTCGTCGCCGTCGCGGATCACGCCCCGTCGGCGTGCCGCCTCGGCGGCCGCGATCGTCACGCCGCCGGCCGTCTCCGTGTAGATGCCCTCGAGCGTCGCGGTCCGGCGGATGGCGTCGGCCGTGTCCTCGTCCGCGATCGCCTCGATCGACCCGACCGACGCTCTCGCGAGCTCGACGGCGTACCGGCCGTCCGCCGGGTTGCCGATCGCGAGCGAGCGCACGATCGTGTCCGGCGTCCGGACGGGCTCGATGTCCAAGCGGCCGGCGGCGAACGCGGTCGCGACCGGCGCGCAGCCCGCAGCCTGTCCGCCCACGAAGCGGACCGCCTTCGCGGCGACCCAGCCGAGCTCGACCAGCTCCTCGAAGGCGCGGGCGAGCCGGGTGACCATCGCGCCCGACGCGATCGGCGCGACGACGACGTCGGGCAGGCGCCAGCCGAGGTCCTCGGCGATCTCGTAGCCCAGGGTCTTGCTGCCCTCCGCGTAGAACGGGCGCAGGTTGACGTTGACGAGGCCCCACGGCAGCTCGTCGGCGACCTCGAGGCACAGCCGGTTCACGTCGTCGTAGGTGCCGTCGATCCGCACGACCGTCGCGCCGTAGGCGAGCGCGTGCTCGATCTTCGCGGGCTCGAGGTCCGCGGGCACGAACACGTAGGCGGGGACGCCGATGGCGGCGGCCGCGGCCGCGGTGGCACCCGCGAGGTTGCCGGTGCTGGCGCAGCCCATGGCCTCGAGGCCGAAGCCCGGCAGGCGAGCGGCCGCGATCGCGACCGCCCGGTCCTTGAACGACAGCGTCGGGTTCCGGGTGTCGTCCTTGATCAGCAGGCCGTCGACGCCGATCGACGCGCCCAGCCGGCCCGCGCGGACGAGCGGGGTGCTGCCGACCCTGAGCCCGCGGTCCGGCGCCGCCTCCACCGGGAGGAGCTCGAGGTAGCGCCAGATCCCGGCCGGGCGGGCGGCGATGGTGGCGGGCCCGACGAGGGCGCCGACGCGCTCGAGGTCGTACGCCACCTCGAGCGGTCCGAAGCACGCCGCACAGACATAGCTGGGGCCGAGCGCTTCGGGGGTGCCGCAGCTTCGACAGCGCAGGCCGAGGATCCGGTCCGAGGCGCCGGCGGGCGCGCGCGCCGCGTCGGCGGGATCGGTGGCGGTGCCGGCGAGATCGATGGCCATGACGCGACGGTCCTTTCCGCGGGCGGCGGGGGGACCGGAAATGACAAGGACCCTTCCACGAGGAAGGGTCCCAAGGGGTCTCGCCCTATCTCGCAGGAGGACCTGCCCGGAATTGGCACCTTGCCGGCATCCCGCCGGTAGGTTGTCGTGGCTTCAACGGGCCGGTCCCTCCGCCACTCTTGATAGTGCTCTTCAGTTGTGCGGATGGTACGAAGCGGGACGGACGACCGTCAAGGCGCGGATCGCGCGACCGGCGCGCCTAGGCCTGGCCCGCGGCGACCTCGGCCGGGGCCTCGGGCTCGCTCGGCCGCTGCGTCGGCCTCCGCGGCCGGTGTCGCTCGCCCGGCGCGTCGACGTCGAGCAGGTAGCCGATGCCCTGGAAGGTCTTGATCCGGCCCGGCTCGCCGGGGCTCGCGCCGAGCTTGCGGCGCACCCGGCTGACCCAGACGCGCAGGTACTGCAGGTCGTCGCGGTACTCCGGGCCCCAGACCTTGGTCAGCAGCTCGGTGTGCAGGACGACCTTGCCCGCGTTCGCGGCCAGGTGCTGCAGCAGGAGCCACTCGGTGCGCGACAGCTGGACGAGCTCGCCGTTGCGCATGACCATCCGGCGCTCGAGGTCGATCTCGACGTCGTCGAAGCGGACGATCCCGGCGGGCGACGAGGCACCCGTGCTGCGGCGCAGGACCGCGCGGATGCGCGCGGCCAGCTCGTCGGGGTGGAACGGCTTGGCGATGTAGTCGTCGGCGCCGAGGTCGAGGCCCTTGGCCTTGTCGGCCGTGGAGCCCTTGGCCGTGAGCAGGATGACCGGGACCGCCCGGCCCTCGCGCAGCTGGCCCATGACCTCGATGCCGTCGATGTCCGGCATGACGATGTCCAGCAGCACCACGTCGGGGCGGTATTCCTCCGCCTTGCGCAGGGCCTCTTCGCCGTTCGAGGCCGTGATCACCCGGAATCCGTCCTCGGACAGGGAGATCGCGACGAGCTTCGTGATCCTGGGCTCATCGTCGGCCACGAGGACCAGCGGTTGGGAAGCCATGCACACCCTCCGATCGTCGTCCGGCACCCCCGGGCACGGCTGCCCGGGCCGGGACGACCGCGTGCATCATGCGCGCCGGCCCGTGCGTCCGGTTCGGTACCGGCGCTGCACGGGCGTTACATCGGCATCGCAGATTGTGCGCCGCCGACGCGTCCGCACGTCGGCGGCGCGGTCGAACGCGCGTCGCGGCGCGATCAGGCGGGTCAGACCTCGTCGCCCGGGCGCGCGATCCGGATGACCGCCAGCACCACGAGCTCGAGCAGCGTCCAGCCGATCAGGGCGAGGACCGCGGCCACGTCGAGGACGGAGCCGCCCGACGCCAGCGCGTCGGACCGCAGGATGCCCTCGAACGGCGCCACGAACACCTGGCTGATGTCGAGGATCGCGCGCACGAGGTCGTTGCCCTCGCGGGCGTTCAGCAGCGAGCAGGACGATCCGGAGGCCGATGATCAGCTGGATCAGGCCGAACACCACGATGACGACGCGCGAGGCCAGCGTCGAGCCGCTGGTGCGCGTGGTGCGCACGTGCGTCTCGTCGACCACGCGATCGGTGGTCACGCGGGGTTCGGGCTCCCTGACGACGGCGGTGTGACGCTCTTCGGTGGTCATGGTGGCGGGTCCTCAGTGCGGCTTCGACCGTGCCAACGCGCCAGGCCCAACGGACCCGGCGCGATGCAGGCGGCTAGGAGGCCGACTCCTCCGGTGCCATGGACTCGGCAGGCGCGGACGCGCCGGTCGACGGCGCCTCGACGCTGACCGCCGGGGCGATCGTGCCGCTGGACGTCGAGCCCTGGCCGCACGCGGCGATCAGGCCGGTCGCGGCGATCGCCAGGATCGCGAGCAATCGCTTCATCAGGATGTTCCTCATCGGTTGGGCCCCGGTGCACAGCTCGCACCGGACGGACATGGGTAGGATGGGCACCGTACGGGCGGTCGGCGGTCATCCACGCCCCCAGAGCGCTCGACGGACGTTGCAGTGGGCTGTCACCCCGGGCCGGCTCCGAGGTCAGTCGACCTCGTCGGCGCGGTACAGCGGGAGCACGAACGAGAACTCGCTGCCCGGCGTCGTGTCGCGCGGCGGCCCAGATGCGCCCGTTCATCGCGCCGACCAGGCGCCGGGACACGTACAGGCCGATCCCGGCGCCGCCGGCCATCTTGGCGGTCGACGGCGAGCGGAAGAACGGGTCGAAGATCGCGTCGACCTCGGCCGGGTCGATGCCCGGGGCCCTCGTCCTGCACGCGGACCGCCACCCCCTCGGAATCCGGCTCGACGATCGCGGTGACCACGTTGCTGCCGCCGGAGTACTTGGCCGCGTTCGAGAGCAGGTTGCGCAGCACCTGGGTGATGCTCGTCTCGTCGCCGCTCACCGCGGGCAGGTCGGGCGCCACCTGGACCTCGAACGTGACCAGCGGCCAGCGGCCCCGTTCCTGGTCGACGACCGACGGGACGAGGTGCTGCAGCAGGGCGGGCTCGTCGCCCAGCTCGAAGCCCTCGTCGAAGCGGGCGAGCACCAGGAGGTCCTCGACCAGCCGGTACAGCCGGTCGGACTCGCTGGCGATGTCCGACAGGATCTCGTTGGACATGTCGAGGTCGAACGTCTTGCCGGGCTTCGACAGCACGGCCGCGCCGCCGTAGATCGTGGTCACCGGCGTGCGCAGCTCGTGCGACAGCAGGCCGAGGAAGGCTTCGCGCAGCGCCTGGCCCTGTCGGAAGGCCGTGACATCACGACAGACGATCACCGTCGACGGCGACACGAGCCCGGCCGCCTCGGCGACCGGATAGGCCGACACCTCGATCCAGGCCGGCGGACGGCCGATGAGGCGGTACTCCGCCGGGCCGCGCTCCAGCGCGGCCGGTCGGCGGTCGTCGGCGTCGAGCATCCGGTCGAGCAGCTCGTCGACCGACGCGACCCGCCCGTTCAGGAGGCGCGGCGCGGCGTCGTTGGCCATCCGGATCGAGCCGTCGGGGTTGGTGACGAGGATTCCCTCGCCCAGGGCGCCGATCGCCGCCTCGAGCTCGGCGGCATGGCGCCGCTCCCGATCGGCGAGCAGCGCGACCTCGCCGTGGAGGCGGGCGTTGTCGAGGGCCCGCCCGGCCCGGTCGCCGAGCTGCTCCGCGACCAGCACCTCGTCGGCGTCGTAGGGCCGGTTCTCGCGCCGCAGGTAGACGAGCGCGCCCGTGGTCTCGTCGTGGACCCGGATGGGCACGCGCGAGCCCCCAGCGGAGGCGGTAGGTGGCCGCGGCCGGCGACGCCGGGTCGACCTCGAACACCCCGAACGGCCCTCCCGCACGACGCTCGCGACCGGCGACTCGCCGGTCAGGTCCACGGCCCCGTGCTCGATCATCGTCGACGGCCGCGCGCAGGTGCCCGTCGGACGTCGCGACGTGCCGCCGCGCCCCGTCCGTCGGCCAGGACCTCGACGATGCACACGTCGCCCATCAGCGGCAGCGCGAGGCCGGCCAGGCGGGCGAGGATCTCCTCGTAGTCGAGCGACATGCCCGAGCTCCCGGCCGGCGTCGGCCAGGAGGTCGAGCCGGCCGCGGGCGGCCTCGGCGCGCCGGAGGGCGGCGCGCTCGGCATCGAACAGGCGGCCGCGCTCCATCGCGCTCGCGCCCAGCCGGGCCAACGAGGCGATGAACGCCTGCCGGTCGGGGGCGAGCGGGTGGGCGTGGTTCCAGCTGAAGCCCAGCACCCCGAACCGGCGGCCGTCGACCTCGAGCGGCACGGCCGCGACCGCGCGCTGCTGCGGGGCCTTGACCCCGAGCCGGCGGAAGGTCGACCCATAGCGACCGATGTAGACCGCCGGGTCCTCGATGAACACGGGATCGCCGGTGCGCGCCACGTCGGTGGCCGGTAGCGGCATGTCCAGCGGGAGGCGCGCCATCGAGCGGGCGCGGGCGTCCGAGTGGCCACGCCACGCGATCGCCGTGAGGGCCGCCTCGCCGGGCTCGATCAGGAACACCGCCGCGCCGTCGGCTCGCAGAGCGGCGATGCCGCGCGCCATCAGCAGGTCGGTGATCTGGGCCGTCGTCAGGGCGCCGGCGAGCTCGGTCGCCAGGGACTGGAGGGCCTCGAGCCGTCGAGCCGCGATCCCCCGGTCGCGTCCACCGAGCGGACTCCGGCGAAGCGCGTTGGACGGCGCGGCCGCGACCATCGAGATCGTCGATCCGAGGCCGGCGGCCAGCCGACGCGCGACAGGTTCCCGGCCCGGTGGCATGGTGCCGAGATGGTAACGAACGGCCTCGAGCTCCGAGCTGGGCACGCCGCGGCTGTCGGGATCCGGACGGTCGCGAGACGCCGGGGCGCCGCCGGACCGCTGGTCGCGCCCCGACCCGCCGCGATCGGGCCCGTCACCCGGCTCGCGCCGCTCCTCCTGGTCGGGCCTCGGCCCCGCCTCCCTGACCACGGTTCAGGAGCCGACGGCCTGCTTCGCGTCGGGCATCGCGTCGGCCGCCAGGATCACGAGCACCGCGTCGACCAGGTCGCGGGCCTCGAGATCCGAGGCGCGGTGGGCGAGCCCGCGGCCCGGCACGGCCGGCCCGACGAGGATCGTCCGCAGGCCACGACGGGTGCGAGCCTCCTCGCAATGCGCCTCGTCCGCCGTGACGAGCCAGCCCGCCGCATCGTCCGGGAGCACCGCCGATGTCTCGACGTCGGGCAGCGACGATCCGTCCGCGCCGTTGGCGGTCGCCGCCAGACCCCAGACCACGACGCGGCAGTCCGCGTCGATCAGGTGTCGAATGGCGGCACCCGCCTCGGGTTGCGTGCGCAGCTCGGTCTCGCGCCCGACACGGGTCTCGAGCTCGAGCGCGTCACGATCCAGCCACACGACGACTTGCGGTTCAGGCATCTGACTCCCTCACGTCCCCTGGGCCGCCTGCCCCGGTCGGTGCCGCGGGCGGCGGATTCCCACGCCGCACGGTAGCCGTCGCCCGCGCGTGGTCCGGTCTTCGCCGGGGCGTTCCTCGTTGCAACGTCGTGTCAGCCGGACGCACGGACGTCGCAGGCGCTCGACAGCGGCAGGGGATCCCTTGACACCGCCCTCGCGCCGTGCGAACACGGGGCCATGGACGTCCTGGATCCCGTGACGGCCCGGGAGATCGAGCGCAACAAGGCCGTCGTCCGCCGCTTCGTCGCCGAGATCTTCGTGGCCGGCCGCACCGACGCCGTCGACGAGCTGGTCGCCGAGGACTTCGTGCCCCACAGCTGGCCGTCGACCGGCGACCCGCGGGGCGACCTGAAGCGGGCCATCGGGCGCGTCGGCGAGGGCCTCGCCGATCCGGAGTTCAGCGTGGAGGACCTGATCGCCGAAGGCGACCGCGTCGCCGCACGGCTGACCACGAGCGCGACCCACGTGGGCGACGTTCATGGGCATGCCCGCGACCAACAAGCGCTACACGATCGAGGAGATCCACATCTTCCGGCTGCGCGACGGGCAGGTGGTCGAGCACTGGCACCAGTTCAATCCGCTCGCGCTGATGCAGCAGCTCGGGGTCAAGCCGCCCGCCTGAGCGGCTAGGCCGGGGTCTCGCCGCGGTCGACGCGGATGACCCGACGATCGGTCACGATCGCCGTGATCAGCGCGGCCGGGGTGACGTCGAACGCCGGGTTGCGGGCGCGCGTACCGGCCGGGGCCGTGCGGACGCCGCGGTAGCCCGTGACCTCGTCCGGGTCGCGCTCCTCGATCGGGATCGCTGCCCCGGACGGGGTCGCGGGATCCACCGTCGACTCGGGAGCCACGACCAGCAGCGGCACGCCCGCGTGGCGGGCCGCGATCGCGAGCGACAGGCTGCCGACCTTGTTCGCCGTGTCGCCGTTGCGGGCGATGCGGTCGGCGCCGATGAGGACGACGTCAGCCCCACCGCCGACGAGCACGGCCGCCGCCGCCCCGTCGACGACCAGGCGGAACGGCGCGCCCATCTGCGCCAGCTCCCAGGCGGTGAGCCGCGCGCCCTGGAGCAGCGGCCGGGTCTCCAGCGGCAGGGCCTCCTCGAGGGTTCCCCGCGCGTGGAGCTCGCCGATCACGCCCAGCGCCGTCCCGCGCTCCACGGCGGCGAGCGCGCCCGTGTTGCAGATGGTCATCGCCCGGATGCGTGGCCGCTCGACCAGCTCTCCGACGAGGTCCGCGCCGCGGATCGCCATCGCGGCACAGGCGGCGATGTCCTCGTCGCGGATCCGCTCCGCCTCCTCGAGCACGGCCGCCGGCCCCGCCGGAAGGCAGGCGAGCGCCCGGTCGACGCCCCACGCGAGGTTGACCGCGGTCGGTCGTGCCGCGCGGAGCCGCTCGGCACCGAGGCGGACCGCCGCGTCGTCGCCCGGGTGCCGGGCCGCGAGCAGGGCCACGCCGAACCCGCCCGCGACGCCGAGCGCCGGGGCGCCGCGCACGGCGAGACGGTGGATCGCGTCGACGAGCGGATCGAGCTCGCGGATGCGGAGCACCACGAGCTCGTCGGGCAGCCGGGTCTGGTCGATGAGGTGGATCTCCCCGTCGACCCAGTCGATCGTCCGCATGGCCCGCCCATCTTCGCAGGTGGGCGGACCGGCTTCGGTGGGGACTCGGCCGTGAACCTAGCGAGCGCCGGCGACCGCGGGCTCCGCGGCGTGCCGTCCGTTGACACGCGTCTTGGCGGGGCCGCCGGTCTTCTGCCACGCGCGGTCGATGTCGTCGATCATCGCGAGCAGCTTCTCGCCGTCGGCCGGGTCGGTCGATGCCTTGACCGTCGAGGCCTGCTTGGCGGCGGCCCAGAACGTCTGGTGCAGGTCAGGCACCGCGCTGAGGTGCTCGGGCTTGAAGTAGTCGTGCCACAGGACGTCGAGGTGGTGCTTGACCAGCTCGGCGCGCTCCTCCTTGATCGCGATGGCGCGCGTCCGGAACGCCGCGTCCTGGTTGTCCTGGAGCTTCTGCTGGATCTTGAGGCAGCTCTCGGCCTCGATCCGGGCCTGCTCGGGGTCGTAGACCCCACACGGCAGGTCGCAGTGGGCATGCACCGTGGTCTGCGGCGCGAGCAGTGTCCGCAGGGTCATGTGAGCCTCCACGCGTGTTCGCCCGCGGGTCCGTGGGCGGTCGCGTTCAGCGTCGGCTTTCCGGCGTTGCGGGCGCGGCAGGGCCGTCGCGCCGCCGACTACAGCGGCGTTGCGGGCGATCGCCCGACCGGCTCCTCGGTGGGCTCGTCCTCGGAGGCATCGGCCGGCGACGGGTCCGGCGCGGAGCCGCCGCCCCAGTTCGGCCATACCAGCGGTGGCTCCTCGGCCGGCGGTTCGGCGAACACGCCGACGGGCTCGCGGGCCCACGGCAGCTCGGTGACGCACCACGGACACACCGACCAGGCCATCTCGACGGGCTTCCTGCAGCGCGGGCAGGGGACCAGCAGCTCGTAGCGACAGAACGGGCAGAGGCGCCATCCCTCCTCGACCGGCGACCCGCACGACGGGCACGCCTCGTGCGTCGTGGTGGCCTCGAGCGCGGTCTCGGTCAGGTCGCGCTCGCTCGCTTCGGCGAGCGTCTCCGACGGGCGGAGCGCCCGGTACACGATCGCGAGCGGCAGGAAGAACAGCGGGGTGGCGAGGGTGACCGCACCGGCCACGAGGAACGGCGCCGGCAGGCTCGTCGTCCGCAGCGAGAGGTCGCGGAACGCCCACCACGCGGTGGCGACCCAGACGATCACCAGGTACAGCACGAACAGGCGACCGGTGAGCTCGATGGCGGGGCTGTCGACCAGACCGGAGAAGGCCGAGCCGACCGAGTCGAGGATGTCGATCATGGCGAGGTGTCGGGGCGAACCCGCGGCGGTGGCCCGGCACCATCATGCGCCCGGGCCGCCAGTCCCGTCAGCCTGCGGCCGGGCAGGCGACGCGAACGCGACCCACCGGCCGACGAGGGTTGCAGCCGTGTCACATCCGCGTGATCGGCGGATCCGCGGGCACCCGGCCGGATCCCGCCAGGCTGTTGGCCCGGCTCAGGCCCGAGGTCGCGACGAGGGTCGTCCGTCGAGCAGCCGGAGGAGCTCCGTCTCGCCCGGCCGCCGCCAGCGCGACCGGGTCGTGAAGGTGCCCTGGGGAAGTCGCCCGGCGGCGAAGGCCCTGTCCACCGCGGGGTGGACGTACGCGGAGCGGGCGACGGCGCGCGTGTTGCCGAGCCGCTCGGCGACCTCGTCCACCGCGGCGATCACCGCCGCCGCCTGCCCTCGCTTCGCGGCCGGTCGTTCGCCGCGGGCGAGCGCCTCGAACGCCGCCAGCGTCCCGTGCCAGGTGCGGAAGTCCTTGGCCGAGAACGCCTCGCCGATCGCGTCCTGGATGTAGGCGTTCACGTCCTCGGACAGGACGGGCTGCCAGTCACCGCTCTCGGGGTCCTCGTATTGGAACAGGCGCTGCCCCGGCAGGTCCTGGCAGCGCCGGACGACCGAGGCCAGGCGCCGGTCGCTCAGGCCCACGTCGTACTGGCGGCCGGACTTGCCCTTGAACCGCAGGCGCACCGACCTCGAGCCGGCGACCGCGTGCCGGCTGCGGAGCGTCGTCAGCCCGTAGGAGCGGTTGTCGCGCGCATACCGCTCGTTGCCGACCCGCAGGCTGGTCTCGTCCAGCAGCGCGACCACCGCGGCGACGACCTTCTCGCGCGGGAGGCCGTGCCGGCGCAGGTCGGCGTCGATGCGGCGGCGGAGCCGGGGGAGCGCCGCCCCGAAGGCCGCGATCCGTCCGTACTTGCGATCGTCCCGCCGCCGCCGGAACTCCGGGTGGTAGCGGTACTGCTTGCGACCGCGGGCGTCGACGCCGGTCGCCAGCAGGTGGCCGTCCCGGTCGGGCGAGATCCAGACCTCGTTCCAGGCGGGCGGGATCGCGAGGGCCCGGATCCAGGCGCGCGTGTCCGCGTCGACCGGCCGGCCGTCGGCATCGCGGTAGCTGAACCCGCGGCCCGCACGCAGCCGACGGATGCCCGGATCGGCGTCCGAGACGTGATGCAGCCGAGCCAGCGCCGCCCCCTCCGCGCCGGTCAGACGATGACGACGGCGGCGGACACGCGGGCCTCGAGCTCCTCGGCCGGGCGCCCGGTGCCGTTGATCAGCGCGTCGACGCCGTGCAGCTCCGTCAGGTCGCGAGGCACGACCACGATCGACGCGCTCTGCTCGGTGGCGTATTCGGCGAGCCCGCCCGGCCCGTGGTCGGACGGCAGCCACCCGAAGGCGTCCACGCCGCTCGCCCGGGCCTCGCGCACCTGGGTCGCGATCGAGGCTCGACCGAGCTCCTCGAGCTGCTCCGGATCGAGGCGCTCGGGAAACTCGCGGTCCCAGCCCTCGCTGGACCACCACGTCGGCATCGGCTCGGACAGCAGCGACGGGGCATCCCAGTCGTAGAGGATCAGGGGCTCGCCCCGCTTGGCCGCGAGATCGGTCGCGCGCCGGAGCGCCCCCTCGTAGCGGTCGTCCTCGCCGGCGATCACCACGATCGACCCGGCATGCGCAGCGTAGGTCGGCATGTGCCAAGTCTCTGCGTTCCGCGTTGCGCCCTTTCGCGCGCTGCCGATCAGCACGTCGCAGCGGCGTGACGACCTGGCGGCGGGGCCGTTCGACGGGCTCATGCCGGCCGGTGCAGCTGCCGCCGGAGGACGAGCCATCCGGCCACGAACAGGACGCCGGCCATCGCCGCCAGCACGGCGGCGCGCCAGGCCTGGGCGGTCTCGCCCCGCAGCATGAGGTCCTGGAGCAGCGAGCCCGCCTGGGTCACGGGGAGCAGGGCGCTCACCGCCCGCACCGGGGCCGAGAACTGGTCGAGGTCGAGCGCGAGGCCGCTGAAGAACACGGACGCGAGCAGGACCAGCAGGGCCACCTGGACCGCCTGGCGGTCCGAATCGGAGACGAGGGCGACGACGATCCCGATGCCGATCGAGGCCAGCACCAGGAGCGCCACGGAACCCACGACGACAGCGGGGTCGGCCAGGAACGGGACCCCGAAGCCGAACACGAGGACACCCAGCACCGCGAGCGCGACGGCCGTGCCGAGCAGCGCGAACGCCGCGTACTTGCCCGTGAGCAGGTCCGAGCTCGCCATCGGCGACATGCGGAACAGGTCGAACATCCCGCGCCGGCGATCGTGGAGCATCGACAGGGCGCTCACGGTGATCGCGGTGTGCTGCACGATCAGCGCGAGGACCATGATCCCGTAGAAGGCGACGATGTTCGGCGGGCTCGGCGCGAGGTCGGCAACCTCGGCCCGCGTCGGGGCGGCGACGACCGCGGGGTTGAGCTCCGGCGGCAGGCTCTGCCCGGCGTCCTCGGCCTGATCGGCGATGCGTTGCGCCGCCGTCGCGATGACCTCGCCGTTGACCGCGGCCACCAGCTGGTCGGCGGCGGTGGTGGCGATGAACGCGCGGTACGGGCTGACCGTGTCGTACTCGACCCGCAGGACCGCCTGCTCGCCCTGGGCCAATCGCTCCTCCGCGTCGGCCGGCGCGATCACGATGATGTCCGCCTCGCCGGCCCGCAGGCGCTCCCGGGCCGTCGCCTCGTCGGGCGTCACGCCGACCACGGTGACCCGGTCGGACGCGAGGCTCGAATAGGACGCCGGGTCGCTGGCGAGGCCCGAATCCGGCGGGATCACCAGTTGGGCGCGAAGGGGCGGCTGCCCGAGATACCCGAGACCGAACAGGCCGAGGATGAGCACGGGGCCCGCCACGACGCTGACGAGCGCCATCGGCCGCCGCAGGATCTCGACCGTCTCCTTGCCCGCGACCGCGAAGATCCGGAGGAGGCGTCGCATGACGCTCATCGCACCGCCTCCTCGGGCTGGCGCTCGGGCTCGCCGGACGAACCCGGCTCCCGCGGCGCTGAGTCGGCCTCGTCATCGTCATCGGCAGGCGGCAGGTCGCGGTCGTCGCCGGCGCCGTCGGCCGGCGGCAGGGGCGCCAGGGCGGCCTCGTGCGCGGCGGGCTCGTCCGACGAGGCTTCGGCCGGTGCGCCGGTCTCCTCGGGTTCGGACCCCCGGACCAGCAGCGCGAAGACCTCGTCGAACGACGGCCGGGCCTCGTGGATCGAGGTCACGCTCGAGCCCTGGGCCTCGACGCCGGCGATCACGGCGGGCGTGGCCGTCGCCGCGTCCTGGCTCAGCACCTGGACGCGACGCGGCCCGATCCGCCGGACCTCCTCGACGGCGACGTCCGCCTGCAGGCGGTCCGCGTCGACCGGGTCGGACGTCTCGACCTCGAGCAGCTGGCCGCCGAAGGCGCGCCGCCGCAGCTCCTCGGGCGAGGCGAAGGCGATCAGCCGTCCCTCGGCGATCAGCGCGACCGAGTCGCACTCCTCGGCCTCGGGGACGTACTGGGTGGTGATCAGGAGCGTCCGCCCCGCCTCGCGAAGCCGGTGGAGCTCGCGCCAGATGCTCTGGCGCACGAGCGGGTCGATCCCCGCCGTCGGCTCGTCCAGGAACACGAGCTCCGGGTCGTGGACGAGGGCACAGGCGAGCTGGAGCCGGCGTCGCATGCCGCCCGACAGGTCGCCAGCGCGGCGCTTGCGCGCGTCGCCGAGCTCGAGCCAGTCCAGCAGGGCGCCGATCCGGCGGCGGCGGCGGAACATGAACAGGCCGTACAGGCTGGCGACGAAGTCGAGGTTCTCGGTGACCGTGAGGTCGTCGTACAGCGACACGTGCTGGGGCATGAACCCGATCCGGGCGCGCGTGCCGGCCGGCAGCCGCGTCGGGTCCTGGCCCAGCACCTCGACCGCGCCGTCGCTGGGCCGCAGTGCGCCCGTCAGGAGCCGGATGGCCGTGGTCTTGCCGGCGCCGCTCGGGCCGATCATGCCGACGATCGAGCCACGCGGGATCTCGAGATCGACGTCACGCAGGGCGTCGACGTCGTCGAAGGTGCGGCTGACGCCGCGCAGGGCCGCGATCGGCTCGCTCGCCACCGTCGGCTCGCTCGCCGAACGCGCGGTGCTGGTCGTGGGCTGCCCGGACGGCCCGTGCTGGGCATCTCGGACCTGGGGCTCGATGGACACCGGCGCAGTGTCCGGGCCGGACCGCTGCAGGCGCCCCGCCAGCGGCCCACCCAGACCTTGCGGCTCCATGTCGTCGGTGGTCGCCGGCCGTCGACGAGTCCGCGGCGAGGGCCGCACGGAACTGCAATGCGGACGCAACGCCTCGCGACCCAGCGCGACTCGATCCCGGCTCGCGGGGTCCCTATCGTCGGGCCGCGCGGCGTCCGCCGCGGCCGTCAGGCCTGCTGGACGTCGACCATGGGCCCGATCGCCTGGCGATCGGGCCCCTTCATGTCTGCGAGAGGTCGAGGTCGGCGACCAGCGGCAGGTGGTCCGACGCGGCCCACAGGAGCGACGGCTCCACGGTGCTGTGCCCGCATGCGACCACCGTCGGGGCGAGCTCGGGTCCCAGCATCAGGTAGTCGAGGCGCACGCTCGGCGCCGCGGCCGGCATCGTCGGTCCGACGACGTCGGGATGCAGCCGCCGGTAGGCGTCGGCGAAGCCGTCCCCGAGCACCCGGCCGATCACGACCGTGCCGATGCCGCCGTCCACCCGGAGCATGAGCCGGATCCAGGCCGGCAGCCGGGCGATGGCGCTGACGTCGCCCGGCGCGATGGCGTTCAGGTCGCCCGCGATCACGCTCCGGCCCGCGCCCGGCGGCTCGCCGGCCACCTGGAGCACGTGCTCGATCTCGCGCGCGCGACGGCGCTCGCCGCGGCCGGAGAGCCCCGCGCTCAGGTGGACGCCGAGGAGCCGGATCCCCACCTCGTCCAGCTCGACCTCGACGAAGTTGCGGGCCCGCGCCATCCGGTGCCAGCGCGCCGCCCGTGTCGGGATGCGGCTGAGGAGCGCGACGGACCGGCCGGGGGCATGGATGACGACCTCGGCGCCCGCCGCGTCGGCGACGTACTGCACCACCTTGGGGTCCGTGGCCTCCTGGAGGACGGTGACGTCCGCATCCAGGGCCTGCACGACCTCGGCGAGGTGGTGGCGTCGTCGGCGCCCGCCCTTTCGAATGTTGTAGGTCGCGATCCGGACCTTCACGTATCCCCGTCGAGGACCACGTACGGCTGCCCCTGGACGAGTGTACGCAGGTCGAGGAACCAGCCCGCCATCGCCTGGATGCTCACCGGTCGCCGTGCGACCGCCTGGGCGCGCCGGCGCGCTCGATCGAGCGACGGGGCGACCCATCGGGCGTCATCGGACAGCGGGAGCGTGTTGATCCCGCCAAGCAGCTGGGCCTCGGGAACCCACAGGCCGAGCACGGGCTCGCCGACCACGACGACGTCGAGGTCGCTGGTGCCCGGGCCCGCGGCGTCGAACGGCTCGCCCGTCTTGAACGAGCGGCCGGCGACGGTGCTGCCACGGAGGGCGATCGTCGTCCCTGCGGGGAGTGCGGCCCGCAGGGTCTTCACGAAGCGCCGCAGCCGCGCCGCATCGCCGCCGAAGCCGCGCTCGAGCGCGTCAGGCTCGAGCGCGCTGGCGGCGGACACGGGTCGCGCCTGGCCCGTTTCGAGCTCGCCGTCGACCTCGAAGGTCGCCACGACGGCGGGAGCCGGCGACGGGTCGCCGATCGTCCCGTCACCGTCGGCGAGCGCCTGCCGCGCCAGGATGCCCGGCTCGGCGACGACGTCGTACCGAGCCACCCGCAGCAGTCCCACGGGTCAGACGTTCCGGTCGGACGGGAGGCTCATGCGGCCGGCCGGCACGGCGTCCGAGCTGACATCGCTGAGCGACGGGTCGGCCATCACACCGGTCAGGCGCGTCGCGCCGGATTCCCGCGAGGCGTCGAGCGGCGAGAGGAAGCCTTCGCCGGTCATCGAGGATCGCCGCTCCGAGGCGCCGGGGGCGGTCCCCATGCCCTCGCTCGCGGCGCGATCGAGGTCCTCGCGATCGAGGCTCGCGAAGTCGTCGTCGTCGAGCCGCGTCGTGGAGGACGAGATGCGGCGGAACAGCCAGGTGGCCAGCACCACGGCGGCCGTGGTGAACGCGATGCCGGCCACCCAGCCGCGCGTCGAGGGCATGCGGGTGCGCGACGGCGGCGCGGTCATCTCGTGGACGCTCGCGCGGATCGCGTCGCCCGCGTCGCGAAGCGATTCGCTGGCGGCCTCGATGGCCTCCTCGAGCCGGTCGGGCACCTCTTCGAAGGCGCGCTTGATGTCCTCCCGGTCCGGTGCCTGGAAGTCGCGAAGGTCACGTGCGGAGTCGCGCGCCGTTCGGACGGCCTCGCCCGGATCGATGGTGGTCCCGTTCAGGCGGAGGTTACGGGTCAGCAGCATCACGACACCCCCTCGGTGCGCTCGCGACCGACGATCGTGGCGGCGATCGCGACGGCCGGAACCAGGGATCCGGCGATCACGAGCCGCGGCGCGCCGGCGAGCGTCAGGCCGACGCCCAGCCCGAGCGAGAACGCCGCGGCCAGCCGCTGCGTCGAGTCCGGCCAGGACTGCATGGTCTTGGCGCCCTCGGTGGCGCTCGTCTTCACGCTCTCGATGACGTCCGGCAGCTTGTCGCCGACGCTGTTGGCGGTCGAACGGACCACGTCCATGGTGTCTGAGAGGCTCGAGCGGGCATCCGCGACGGCCTCGCGAGCCTCCGAGGATGCGCGGCGCTCGGCGCTCGCGGTGCTCTGGGTGGTCATGGGGTTTCGCCCTCCAACGCAGGTGCCAAGGGAGGGGACCCTCCCACGACCCAGCATCGGCCGGACGCGGTTGCACGCGGTCCGACTGCGGGGGCCTGGGGCTTGCACGCGGCTTACGGCATTGGCCGCTCGCCACGTGACGGAGGGCCGGGAGCCGGCCCGCCGATCGTCAGCGGACCGGGGCGCCGTCCGTCTCGGCCTGCGCCTGGGCGCGCGGTGGCGATGCCTCACGGGGAGCCGCCGACGCCCCTGGTGCCTTCGCTGCGGGCCGCGCCGACGTCCGACTGGTCCGCGCCGCGCGGCGGATGGCAGGATCGTCGAGCGCCTCGATCGGCGTGTAGTCCACGACGACCGCGCGGTCGGCGGACTCCATCCGATGGCCTGGCGGGCCGCCGTTGCAGTGGAAGACGTCACCCGGGCCCCACAGCTCGAGCTCCTTGTCCTCCCAGTGGTTGACCACGTTGCCGTCGAGGACGAGCCCCCAGTGGGGCAGGTCGCACCACGGCTCGGCGTAGCCGCTCTGCGATCCGAACGTCGACCGCCGGAACAGCCAGTCGCCCATGATCGCCGTCTCCGTCTCGATCTGGCCGCTGGCCAGGGTCCGGCTGCGACTGCCGACGACGCGCATCGACGACGGCCGCGGCGGGGGCGGACCCGCCCGCGACAGGACCTCGATGCCGCGCGCGTCGAAGGCCTCGGGCGAGTCGTCGATCGGCTCGGTCACGGGGGCGAAGCCGGCGACCACGACCTTGGCGTCGGCGCGGAAGCGGTGGACCGGGCCGGGCGCCACGTAGAACGCCGTCCCGGCTCCGAACGTGCGGGAGCGCCGTCCGAGGAGCGTGAGCTCGCCCTGCAGGACGAGTCCCCAGTGCTCGAGGCGGCACGGCTCCTCGACGGACGTGCCGGCCGTGCCCGCATCGGGCAGGTCGGCGACGACGAAGACCGCTTCGCCCAGGATGGCGTAGCGGGTGACGAGTCCCCCGGCCCGTACGGCCTTGAGCTCACGAGGCGATACGCGCATCCGGGCCCTCCGCGGTCGCGACGGTGCTGCTCACTCGCGAGTTCGGTCCAGCCAACATACCGCAGCGCGCGAGGCCCGTCGACTGGCGGCGACGGGCGCGCTCGGCCGGCCGGTGACCGGGCGTCGGCAGTGGCTGGCCTGGCGGGTCTGCCTGAACCGGAACCGGGTCAGACGCCCACCGCCCGGCCCGCCATGCTGCCCACCGGGACCGCGTCCTCCTGGTAGCGCGGGAGCGTGAACCCGAACTCGGATCCGCCGCCTTCGCGCGGCTTGACCCAGATGCGGCCGCCCATCGCGGTGATGAGCCCGCGGCTGACGTACAACCCGATGCCGGCGCCCGGATGCCGTGCGTGCCGACTGCGGCGAGCGGTAGAACAGCTCGAACAGGCGATCGGCCTCGTCCTGCGCGATGCCGATGCCGCGGTCGAGGACGCGGACCTCGACCTCGTCGTCGCCCTCGGCGGCCTCGATGGTGACGGTCGTGCCGGGCGTGCCGTACTTGCCGGCGTTGGAGATGAGGTTCCGCAGGACCTGCTCGACGTAGGTGCGCTCGCCGAACACGGCCGGCAGGTTCGGCGGCAGCCTGGTCTCGAACGAGACCTCGCCCCAGCGCTCGGCCTCGGACGCGACGACGGGCGTCACCAGGTGCTGCACGAGGACCGGCTCGCCGTCGATGGTGATCCCGCCCTCGACGCGGCTCAGGGCGAGCAGGTCCTCCACGATCCGATACAGGCGGTCCGCCTCCGCTTCGATGTCGCCCAGCATCTCCGCCTGCTCGTCCCGTAGCGACGGACGCTGGAGGACCTTCGCGTAGCCGAAGATCGTGGTCACCGGCGTGCGCAGCTCGTGCGACAGCACGCCGAGGAAGGCCTCGCGCGCGGCCTCGGCGTCGCGCGCGCGCGTCACGTCCCGCAGGACCACGATCCGCGAGGCGCGGGATCCGGACACGACCGCGCCGCCCAGGTCGGCCTCGTAGGTGGACATCTCGATCCAGCGTCCGTCCTCCAGCTGGACGGTGCGTGCGTGTTCGCGCGCCTCCTGGCCGTCGTGACCCGCCGCGTCGTCCGAGGGCACATGGGCCGCCAGCCGTTCCAGCGTCGCCAGGCCGGCGTCGAGGTCGGCGCCCAGGACGACGCCGGCGGCCTCGTTCGCGATCGAGATCCGGCCCTCCGGGTCGACGACCAGGACGCCCTCGCCCATGGACTGGATGACCGTCCGCAGCTCCGCCGCCTGTCGGCGTTCGTCGCCGGCGATCCGGGCGAGCCGCGCCTGGACGTCGATGCGCTCGCTGATGTCGCGGGCCGTGAGCACGACCGTGCGGGTGCCGTCCGCCAGCGTCACCTCCTGGAGGAACACCTCGGCGGGGAACTCGAGCCCGTCCGCGCGGGCCAGGACCTCCGAGTACGTCATCGTCGCGCCGGGCGCCTCTCGCAGGTCCTCGAGCCGGGCCCGGAAGACCCGCTCCGACACCGCCGGCTGCAGCTCGAGGACGCCGGTCCCGATGAGGTCCTGTCCGTGCGACCCGAGGAGGTCGGCGCCGCCCTGGTTGACGTAGGTGAGCCGGAGCGAGCCCGGGTCGAACATGTAGACGGCGTCGGCGCTCACGTCGACCGTCGCCTTGAACCGGGTCACGGCGGCGAAGAGGCTGGACCGCTCGGCCGCGGCCGCGATCCGCCCGGCCAGGTCCTGGACCAGCGTCTGGTCGTCCGGGCCGAAGCGCTCTGGATCACGCCCGCCCAGGACGATCGACCCGAGCGGCTCGCCCCCGGCCGTGATGATCGGCGTCGCCAGCAGCGACCGGGTCTCGAGTTCGGCCAGCGCGGCGATGCCCTGGCCGTGCGTGGTCTCGTCCGGCCAGCCGCGCCCGGTCGTCGTCACGATCGTCGGGCCCTGGTCGGCGCTGCCCGGCACGAGCCAGCTGCCGAGGCTACGCGGGGCGCCGGCCGCCAGCCGCTCGACGGCGGCCTCGGCGCCCGGGGTGGCACCGATGGCGAGGCCACGCGCGTCGTCGTCGAGCAGCTCGATGGCGCACCACTCGGCGTGGGCCGGAACGAGGAGTCCGGGCAGCGCGCGGATGCCGGCCGCGACGTCCGGCTCGGCACCCGAGCGAGTCGCTGGCCTGGACGAGGAACGCCAGCCGCGCCTGGCCGCGCTCGAGCGCGACCCGGGATCGCCGATCGCCGTCCCAGGCGAGCGCGCGGTCGAGCGCCTGGGCACCGGCCGCCGACAGCCGGACGGCCAGGTCCCGGGCGCCCGCGTCGAACTCGAGGTCGTGGTCGAACCGGAACACCAGGGCACCGATCGTGTTGCCGCCGGCGACCAGCGGCAGCACGGCGATCGCGCCGCCCTCGGACGGGCCGGGCAGCACGCGCGGCGGGCTGTCCGGATAGCGCGCCGTCCACGAGGCCAGGTCCGGCAGGAACACGGGCTCGCCGGTCAGGATCGCTTCCCGCAGGTGGCTCGAGTGGTCCAGCTGCTCCACCACGCCCGGCCCGGAGCCCGGGTAGCCGCGGACGGCGATGACCTCCACCGCCCGGCCGCCGTCGACCACGCGGCTCACGCCACCCGCCACGGCCCCGAGCGCCGCGAGGCCCTGGTCGAGGATCGCGTCGGCCACCTCCACCGGCGTCCGGGCGCCCGACAGGCCCGCCGTCACCGCCTGGAGCGTGGCCAGCGCCGCCCGGTCCTGCTCGGCCGCGAGGTGGAGCGCGGACTCGACCTCGAGGTCCGCCTCGCCGACGGCGCGCGCGGAGCGCTCGCGCACGTACGCGCGCCGGAGGCGCGACGACAGCACGGTCACGAGGATCCCGTCGAGCAGGAACAGGGCCAGGTTGAACACGGCGGACGGCGTGAGGGTCCGGTCCGCGCTCGTCGAGAACAGGAGCGTCTGGGCGATCGCGCAGATGATCGTGGCCGCCGCGCCGCCGCGCATGCCCGCGATCCACGCCCCCAGCGCGACGGCACCGAGGTAGCTCAGGTACCCGAGCTCGCCCCCGAGCACTCCGACGATGAGGACCTTGAGCGCCACGGCTCCGAAGGCGATCGCGATCGCCGCCAGCAGCCTGGCCGCGTCCTCGCCCGGCAGCCAGCCCTCGTCGCTCGCGAGCCAGCGCCGTCCGGTGGAGCGGCCCGGCTCGCTGGTGCTGCCCCTCGTGGGTGCGGTCGCCGGGTCCATCCGATCGATTGAACCAGCCCCCGGCACCCCGTCAAGGTTTCAATCCCATCGCAACGGAGTCCGGCCCGCGCTCGCGCCAACGTTACGGGCACGCAAGCCCCGTCCGTGCGCCTGTGACCGGCCTGCGACCCGTCGTCCGGCACGCTAGGGACGACGACCCCCGGCGCCGTGGCGCTTTCGTGCCGTCATCGAACGCCATCCGTCCCTGGGAGCCTCATGAGCCGGCCGATCGTCTTCCTCTCGACCTATCCGCCCCGTCGCTGCGGGATCGCCACGTTCACGCACGACCTGCGGTCGGCCGTCGGGAGCGGTCGGGTCTACGCCCTCGGGCCGCTCGACGGCGGACCACCCGAGACCGGTCCGTTGGATCCGCCCGAGGTGATGGCCTTCCTGCTCGGCCACGACGCCGCCGCCTATCGCCACGCGGCGATCGCCGTGGACGGCCTCGACCCGGCCGCGGTCTCGCTCCAGCACGAGTTCGGGATCTACGGCGGTCCCGACGGCGCGAACGTCCTCGCCTTCGCCGAGCGCCTGCGGGCGCCGCTGGTCACCACCCTGCACACGGTGCTGCCCGAGCCGATCGGACGCCAGCGCGACGTCATCCGCGAGCTCGGTCGGCAGTCGGCGGCCCTGGTCGTGATGTCGGAGACGGCGAAGAGCCTGCTCGCCCGGCGCTACGACGTGGATCCCGACGTCGTCCGCGTCATCCCCCACGGCGTCCCCGACCTGGGGCGCGTCGACCCCGCGGCCCGCAAGCCGGAGTTCGGGCTCGACGGGCGCCCGGTCGTCCTCAGCTTCGGGCTCGTCGGCCCCGGCAAGGGCTACGAGACGGTGATCGAGGCGATGGCCGAGGTCGGCGACGTGGTGCCCGGCGCCCAGTACGTGATCCTTGGTTCGACCCATCCGGACCTCCTGCGCCGCGAGGGCGAGCGGTACCGCGAATCGCTGCGCGAGCGGGCCGACGAGCTCGGGATCGCCGACCGGATCCGGTTCGAGGACCGCTTCGTCGGCCGCACCGAGCTGACGCGCTGGCTCCAGGCCGCGGACGTGTTCGTCACGCCGTACCCGAATCTCGACCAGATCGTGTCGGGCACGCTGTCGTACGCGCTGGGCGCGGGCCTGGCGATCGTGTCGACGCCGTACCTGTACGCGCGGGAGGTGCTCGCGGGCGGCCGGGGCGTCCTGGTGCCACCGGCGTCGTCCGCGGCCCTCGCCGAGAGCCTGTCGTCGCTGCTGCTGGACCCGGAGCGCCGCGAGGCCTATGCGTCGCGCGCCTACGAACGCGGCCGGCAGATGACGTGGCCGACGATCGGCGCCTCGTACCGAGCGCTGTTCGACGAGGTGGCGGCCGACGGCGCCCGGCCGGCCACGCGACCGAAGACCCGCGCCGGCGAGGCGGCCCATGTCGCCTGACCCTGACGCCGGCCCGACCGAGCCCGTGCTCGCCCTGCCGCCGGTCCGGCGCGCCCACCTGGCCGAGCTGAGCGCCCTCGGACCCATCGGCCAGCACGCCATCGGGCCTCGCCCGGATCCCGCCCACGGCTCGTGTACGGACGACGTCGCGCGGGCGATGGAGGTGGACCTGCTGCAGGCCGCCGTCGTCGGCTGGGAGGCCGTGGAGGGCTCGGCGTGGAACGCGCTGCGCTACCTCGACGAGGCGGTCGACGAGGACAGCGGGCGGTTCCGGAACTTCCGCAGCGTCGAGGGCGAGTGGCTCGAGCCCGTCGGCTCCGAGGACTCGCACGGCCGCGCGGTGCTCGCCCTCGGGCGGGCGATGTCGTCGGCCCCGGACCGGGCGTTCCGCACGGACGCGGCCGGCGTCTTCCGCCGATCCCTGCCCGGCACGGTCGGCCTGACGTTCCTGCATGCGCGCGCGTCGGCGTTGATCGGCTGCGCCATGGCCTCGCGCACGGACGAGACGATCGGCTCGCGCGCCGCCTGGACGGCCGTCGGCGCCCGGCTCGCCGGGACCCTCGCGGACGACTTCGCGCCGGTCGCGACGTCGGCAACGTGGCCGTGGCCGGCGTCGAGCGTCACCTACGAATCGGCCCTGATGCCGCGGGCCCTCATCGTCGCGGGACGGTGGATCGCCGATCCGACGCTGACCGAGACCGGCCTCGCCGTCCTCGACTGGCTGGTCAGGACGGCGGTCGCCCCCGGCGGGCACCTGTCGCCGGTCGGCAACCGCGGCTGGTGGCGGGCCGGCGAGTCACGCGCGCAGTTCGACCAGCAGCCGATCGAGGCGATCTCGTACATCCATGCCTCGGAGGCGGCCCTCGAGGCCACGGGCGACCTGCGCCACCTGGCGGACGCGGAGCGGGCCTTCGGCTGGTACCTGGGCTGGAACGACGTCGGGCTGGTCGTCGCGGACGCCGAGCGTGGCGGCTGTCACGACGGCCTGGGGCCGCGCGGCCTCAACCGCAACCAGGGTGCCGAGTCCACGCTCGCGTGGCTGGCGGCCGTGGAGCGCATCCGGGTGATGCGCGGCCGCTGGTCTACGACCCCGCGTCGGCGCTCGCCGTCGATCGCCGCGACCGGCCTCGCCGCCGCTCCAGCGTCGGGCAGCTGAGCACGTAGTCCAGGACCTCCGACAGCTTGGCCGTGGCCAGGCTGACGGTCGTGTCGGCGGCGCCGTAGTACAGGAACAGCGTGTCGGCCGCCTCGTCCGCGACCCAGCCGCACGGGAACACCACCTGGTCGACGTCGCCCGCCCGCTCGTACGGGGCCTGCGGCCCGAACACCCACTCGTCGCTGCGCCGGAGCGCGTGCCACGGCTCGTCGTGGTCGAGCAGCGCGAGGCCGACCCGGTAGATGGGTCCGCCCGCCGTGAGGTGGACGCCGTGGTACATCACCAGCCAGCCGTGCTTCGTCTCGAGGGGCGGCGGCCCGAGGCCGATCTTGCCGGCGTCCCACCAGGCGCCGTCGCGCGCCTCGAGCAGCATCGTGTAGTCCCCCCAGTGGCGGAGGTCGGGGGAGTACGACAGCCAGACGTGGGCGCCGCCGCGGAGCGGCGTCGGGCGATGGATCATCAGCCACCGGCCGCCGAACCGGCGCGGGAACAGCGCCGCGTCCTTGTCCTCTGGGCGGCAGCGCCGGCCCCAGCCGGCGCACGGTCCGGAAGTCCTTGGTCGTGGCGAGTGACACGAGCGGCCCACGGCGGCTGTAGGCCGTGTAGGCGATCCCCCACGCCTTCATCTCCTCGAGCCAGGTCAGCCGCGGATCCTCGCAGCCCCAGATCTCCTCGGGATGGCGGTCGGGGTCGGGCGCCAGCAACGGCTCCGGATCGAACCGCCAGCCGGTGACGCCGTCCGCGCTGCGGGCGACGTGGAGCACCGAGATCCCGCGGAGGTCTTCGACGCGGACCAGCAGCACGGTCTCGTCGCCCACGCGCGCTGCGCCCGGGTTGAACGCCGAGTTCGCGGGGTAGGGCACCGCCTCCGCCGTGAGGATCGGGTTCCCGGGCGCCCGCGTGAACAGGGTGTTCCCGCCGACCGTCACCGATGCTGGCCGACCAGTTGGTCGGCGGGGGCGTGGGCGCCCGCGTGCGCGAGCCCTGCGTTGTCGGTGTTGAGCACGTAGCCGATCCCCTGGAAGGTCGCGATGGGCCCGGACTCCCCGGGCTCCGCGCCCAGCTTGCGTCGGACGCGACTGATCCAGACCCGAAGGTACTGCAGATCGTCGCGGAATTCCGGTCCCCAGACCTCGGTCAGGAGCTCGCTGTGGAGGACGACCCGGTCGGCGTTGGTGGCCAGCGACTGGAGCAGCAGCCACTCGGTCCGGCTCAGCACGACGGTCTCGCCGTCGCGGGTCACGAGCCGGCGCTCCAGGTCGATCTCGATGCCGTCCACCTTGACCACCGAGCTGCCGGGCGAGACGCCGGCCGCGCGCCGGAGCACCGCGCGGACGCGCGCCGCGAGCTCGTCGGGGTGGAACGGCTTGGCGACGTAGTCGTCCGCGCCGAGGTCGAGGCCCCTGGCCTTGTCGGCCGTGGACCCCTTCGCCGTGAGCAGGATCACCGGCACGGGGCGCCACTCGCGCAGGCGCCGCATCACCTCGAAGCCGTCGATGTCGGGCATGACCACGTCGAGGAGCACGATGTCGGGCTTGGTCTCGTCGGCCTTGCGCAGGGCCTCCTCGCCGCCCAGCGCGGTGACCACGCGGAAGCCGTCGTCGGCGAGGGACATGGCCACGAGGCGCGTGATCCGGGGTTCGTCGTCGGCGACGAGCACGAGCGGCTGGTTCTTCATGACCGGTCCACCGTGCGCCGCGCGAACGGGGCGGAGCGGGAACCCACGTCCGCGTTCCCTTTCAGGCACATGACAACGGCATATCGGCCAGCACGGCCATCCACGCGCAATGGGAACGCAAGGGCGGACCGGCACGCATTGCCGCCGACGCAATCGCCCGACGCCCACAGTCGGGGCAGCCGCGACCAAGCGGAACACCGTCTCAGGGTTGGAGGAATGCATCTGTGAACCTGATCGCCTGGATCATCCTCGGCGCGATCGCCGGGTACCTCGCCGGGTTCCTCGTTCGGGGTGACGAGGGACTGGGCGTCATCGGTCACATCGTCCTTGGCATCGTCGGGGCCGTCATCGGCGGCTTCCTCGCCAGTGCCCTGTTCAACGTGAAGAACCCGATCGAAGGCGCGCTCGACCTGAGCACGATCGTGATCTCGGTCATCGGCGCGATCCTCGTGGTCGTGGTCGTGAGCCTGGTCACCGGCACGCGTCGCGTGGGTCGCGGGCCCGTCTGATCGAAGACCCCGGGTGGCGGGGCCCGCTCCACGCGGAGCCGCCCACCCGGAAGCCACGAAGCCCAGTCGAAGACCGGCAGCCCTCGGGCCGCCGGTCTTCTTCGTGCGCGGCGCGTCGCCCGGTACGATGCGATCCCGGGCCCCGGCTGGCGGCGGCCCCGTTCGTTGATCGAGGGCGATGCCTCCGTCGGTGATCCTGGTCATGGGCGTGTCCGGGTCCGGCAAGTCGACGGTCGGGCGGGCGCTCGCCGAAGCGCTGGGCGACACGTTCCTGGACGCGGACACGTACCACACGGCGGGCAACATCGCGCGGATGCACGCCGGGATCCCCCTCGATGACGCCGCGCGCCTGCCCTGGCTGCACGCGGTGCGGGAGGCGGTGCTCGAGCAGGTCCTGGCGGGTCAGCGGGTCGTGTTCGCCTGCTCCGCGCTGAAGGCGAGCTACCGCGACATCCTGCTGGACGGGATGCCCGACGCGGCCATCGTCTTCCTCGACGTCGATCGCGCCGCCCTCGAGTACCGGCTGACGCACCGCCAGGGCCACTTCATGCCCGCCGGGCTGCTCGACAGCCAGCTTGCGGACCTCGAGCTGCCGGACCACGCGATCGTCGTCGACGCCGACCGGGACCTCCCGGACGTGATCGCGGCGATCCTCGACCGCCTCGGGGCCCGCGACGCGGGCGGACCGCCGCCCGGCTAGCCGCCGCAGGCGAGGAGGCCGGCGTCGGCCTTCGCGCGCAGGATCCGGCGCGCGGCGTCATCGATCCTCGACGCGACCTGCGGGTCGGTGGCCGCGGCCTCGGCGAGCCCCGTCGCCATCGAGACCGCCGGTGGCAGGCGGGCCAGCACGATCAGGTCGCCGCCGGCGGCCAGGAACCGCAGCGCCCGCTCCCGGGCCGGGACGGACTTGACCGCCTCCGCCGTGAGGCTGTCGGACATCACGACGCCCGTGAAGCCGAGGTCCCGCCGCAGCAGGTCGTGGATCACGACGCGCGAGAACGCGGCGATCGACGCGGGATCGATGCGCTCGTAGGTCGCGAGCGACACCATCACGAACGGCACGTCCTCGGAGATCGCCCGGCGGAACGGCCGGAGGTACGGGTCGTCGGCGGTCGTGACCGTGTCGACGACGTTCGCGGTGTGATCGGTATTGCCCTCCACGCGCCCCAGCCCCGGGAAGTGCTTCGCCGTCGCGGCGACGCCGCCCGCCCGCATCCCCTCGACGAACGCCGCGACGTGTCGGGCGACGGGCTTCGGGTGGTGCCCGTACTCCCGGTCGAGCTGGCCGATCGGCGCGTTCGTGTCCGACGTGCCCGGCGGGACGACATCGGCGACGGGGGCGAAGTCCACGTTCACGCCGGCCTTGCGCAGCTGCCGCGCCCAGGTCGCGGCGAGGGACTCGAGTCGCGACGGATCCAGCTTGCCCTGGGCGACGGCCGAGGGGATCGTCGAGAAGCCCGGGCCCGACAGGCCCTGGATGAGCCCGCCCTCCTGGTTGGCGCCGATCAGGAACGGGACCCGGGCCGTGGCAGCGGCGGTCGCGGTCGCCTGGATCGAATCGGAGACCGCGCGCATCGCCGTCACGCCGCTGGTGCTGCGGCTGTACCACGCGTTGCCAAGGTGCTCGTCGGCGATGGCCGACCGGTCGGCGGCGCTGAGCCCGGCCACGGGCACGCGGACCATGAACAGCTGCCCGATGCGCTGCGCCCGCGACATCGACGCGAGCGTCCGGGAGACGCACGACGCCGTGCTCTCGATGGGGCCCGGGCCCGACCCCGCCGACCCGCCGTCGGCCGAGGCGCTCGCGGCCGGGGTCGCCGTGGCCGCGGAGGCCGGTCCCGAGCCGGCGACCGAGGCCGAAGCCGTGACGGACGGCCCGTCGGCGCAGCCGCTCGCGACGACCAGCACCAGACCCAGCCAGCAGACTGCCCGTCGCGCCGTCGTCATCACGTCGTCGCGGATCGTGCCACGCATCGTCATGGCGCGCGTGGCGGGCAGAACGGGCCGACCGGCCCGTGGCGGGATGACCTCCGGCCGGGTTGCGGCGGCGTGCGCGAGGACACGATCCGATTTGACCGCAAGACGAACATGGACTCGATGTCCGGAACGCAGGGAGGCAAGGGCTGATGGCTGGATTGCGACGACTCGCGGTCCCGATCGGGATCGTGGCGGCGGTGCTGCTGGTGGTGCTGTTCAACCCGTGGCTCGTGATCGAGGACGGCGTGCTCCGGCAGGCGCTCACGATCGGCTTCTGGGTGAGCTTCGTGCTCCTGCTCCTCGCGTTGTTCGAGGACCGCAAGGATCCCGAGGCGACCGAGGTGGAGATCGACGGACCGCGGTTCGCGCGGTTCCTGTTCTCGAACACCCGGGCCGGCCTGTTCTGGCTGCCCATCCGCCTGTTCGTCGGCTTCGCGTGGGTCGAGGCCGGCTGGCACAAGCTGACCGGCGGCGGATGGATCGACGGCGGCTCCGCGCTGGCCGGCTACTGGACGAACGCGGCGAGCATTCCGGAGCAGGGGCGCCCGCCCATCACCTACGAGTGGTATCGCGAGTTCATCAACTTCCTGCTCCAGGGCCACCACGAGGCCTGGTTCGCGTGGCTGATCACCTTCGGCGAGATCGCGATCGGGATCGCCCTGCTCGCCGGGGCCCTGACCGGGATCGCCGCGTTCTTCGGGGCGTTCATGAACATGTCGTTCCTGCTCGCGGGCTCGGCATCGACGAACCCCGTCATGTTCACGTTGGCGATCGGCCTGATCCTCGCCTGGCGCGTGGCCGGCTACTACGGGCTCGACCGCTACCTGCTGCCCGCGTTTGGGGCGCCGTGGAAGCCGGGTCGCGTGTTCAGCGGGCAGGCGACTCCCGGCGCGGCGCCGGGCTGAGCCGCCCACGAAACGCCGGTTGCCGGTATGGCCGTCCAGGGCCGGCTCGCCACCGACGGCCGGCCGGCCACCCAGGTCGCGACGATGGACCGTCCGCCGGTCATCGACACCGATCCGGCGGCGGACCCGGGACGGCGGATCCGCCGCATCCTGCTCGCCAGCGACCTCGAGGCCGCGTCGGACCTCGCCACGGACTGGGCGTTCGACCTGGCTGCCGGGCACCGCGCCCAGCTCGTGGTCGTCAGCGTCATCGACCCGGTCATCGTCGGACACGACGGCGACGGCGCTCGATCGCGGCCGGGGGTGCGCTGGGACGAGATCCGGGACGACCGCCAGGCGGCGGCGCAGCGGCTCGTGACGCGCGGCCGGGAGGCGGGGATCGCCTCCGCGTTCCTGGTCTGGACGGGGGATCCCGGCGAATCGATCGTCGCCGCGGCCGAGGCCGAGTCCGCCGACCTCGTGATCGTCGGCTCCCACGGACGCGGCCGGCTGGGCCGGCTCCTGCTGGGCTCGGTGTCCGACTACGTGGCGCGCCACGCGCCGTGTCCGGTGCTGGTGGTTCGCGCCCGGTCGGGACCCGCATAGACACCATCCGTAGTGTTGTTGCGCGAACGGTGAACCTGCCCGTCGCCGGCCTCAGGGCCGCGCGGGCCCGCGAGACGTGAGGACGGCGACGAGATGCCCGACCCCGTGGGACGTTCCGGCGCCTCCATCCAGAAGAAGAGCTTTGACACACCCGATGACGTGCGCCGATTTCCCAACGGGACCGTCAACCTGGTGCACCTGGGCTCCGTGACGATGGGCCGCGGCATCCTCGAGCCGGGCTTCCGCTGGTCGACGTCGCTGAAGCCGATCCAGGGCACGCCGTCGTGCCAGATCCACCATCTCCAGCTGATGCTGCAGGGTCGCTTCCACGTCGAGATGGACGACGGCGAGAGCGTCGAGTTCGGGCCCGGCGACATCATGAACGTCCCGCCCGGGCATGACGTGTGGGTCGTCGGGGACGAGCCGGTGGTCGTCGTGGACGTGTTGGGCAACATCGGCGCGCTCGGCGTGCCGGGCGAGCACGAGCGCCTCGTGACCACCCTCCTCATGTCCGACATCGTCGACTCGACCCGCACCGCGACAAGGCTCGGCGACGCGGCGTGGAAGCAGGTGCTCGCCGAGCACAACCGCCTCATCCGCGCGCAGTTCGATCGCTACCGGGGCAGGGAGGTCAACACCACCGGGGATGGCTTCCTGGCGACGTTCGGAAGTGCCGGCGGCGCCATCCGATGCGCGGTCGCGATGCGCGACGCGGTCCGAGGGCTGGGGCTCGAGCTTCGCATCGGCGTGCACACCGGCGAGGTGGAGGTGCTGCCGAACGACATCGGAGGCGTCGCCGTTCATGCGGCCTCGCGGATCCTGGCGCTGGGGCGCGCATCCGAGGTCATCGTGTCGGCGGTCACGCGCGGCCTGGTGGAGGGCAGCGACTTCCGCTTCGAGGAACGCGGGCGTCACGAGGTCAAGGGCCTGGACCGGCCGATCGAGGTGTTCTCGCTCGTAGGTGACGTCTCCCGAACCGCTCGGTGACTAGCCCACGATCACGACGTCGAGCACGCGCGGGCCGTGGACGCCCTCGACCCGCTGCAGCTCGATGTCGCTGGTCGCCGACGGGCCGCTGATCCAGGTCAGCGGCCGGCGGGGGTCGAGGCGGGCGAGGGCCTCGGGAACGGTGCCGACGATCCGGTCGACCTCCACGATGCACAGGTGCCGGTCCGGGAGCAGGCTGAGCGCCCGGCGACCCTGGCCCGGCCGCGCGTCGAGCACGATCGTGCCCGTCTCCGCGATCCCGACCGCGGCCCCGGTGATGACGGCGTCGACGGCGTCGAGCTGCGCCTTCGACAGCGGCGGGTCGTCGCGGACCGCCACGACCCCGATCGCCGCCGCCAGCCAGTCGTCCGGCAGCCCGTCGGGGACCACCAGGGTCCGGGCGCCCCAGGCCGCGAGCACGCCGGCGACGGATCCGGCCAACCCGGCCGCGTCCGTGCGGTGGACGGTTGCCCGGTAGTCGGCCACCCGTTCGGCGAACAGCCCGACGACGTCCGCCCCGGTGGCCAGGGCCGTCTCGTAGTCGCGGGGCACGGGCGCCTCGGCCGGCGGGGCGGCGTCGAGGGCGGCACGGATCCGGCCCAGGACGGCCTCGCGCGCGTCGCTCATCGGCCGGCCTCGTCGCGGCCGGCCTCGTCCGGCCCGGCCTCGTCCGGCGCGGCCTCGTCACGTCCGGCCCGCCGCCACCAGCGGCGGAACGACTCGGCCGGCGGCGGCGCGAGGTCCCGGCCGCGGAGCCACGCGCGCAGCAGCCCCGGCCCGGGCGCCCGCCGGATGCGCCCGCCGCGGGCGAGCAGGCGCCCGCCCAGCCCGCCGGCCCGCTCCGCCGCGCCGAGACGCGAGGGACCGCGGAACGTCCAGCCCGCCACCGCCATCAGCACCGCCTCCTCCGAGGCGCGTCCCCGCCACCCGTGCTGCTCGACCACCGTCGCCCGCAGGTGGACGAGGATCTCGGGGATCTCGATCCGGACGGGGCAGACCTCGAAGCACGCCCCGCACAGCGACGACGCGTAGGGGAGCGAGGCGGTCTGGTCGTCCACCGGGTGGACGTTGATCCCGCGCAGCTGGGGCGTGAGGATCGCCCCGATCGGCCCCGGGTACGGCGACCCGTAGGCCCGGCCGCCGGTCCGCTCGTAGACCGGGCACACGTTCAGGCAGGCCGAGCACTTGATGCACCGCAGCGCCTGGCGCCCGACCGGGTCGACCAGCGTGTCCGTCCGGCCGTTGTCCAGCAGCACGAGGTGGAACGCCTGCGGGCCGTCGCCCGGCGTGACCCCGGTCCACATCGACGTGTAGGGGTTCATCCGCTCGGCCGTCGACGACCGCGGGAGCAGCTGCAGGAACACCTCGAGGTCCTGCCAGCGGGGCACCAGCTTCTCGATGCCCATCACGGTGATCAGCGTGTCCGGCAGCGTCAGGCACATCCGGCCGTTGCCCTCGGACTCGACGACCATCACGGTGCCGGTCTCGGCGACCGCGAAGTTGGCGCCCGAGATCGCGACCTTCGCCCGCAGGAACTTCTCGCGCAGGTGGAGCCGCGCCGCCTCGGCGAGGGCCCGCGGCTCCTCCGTGAGGTCGTCCGGGGCCGGTCGCCCGGCGTGGGCCATCTCGCGCTCGAAGATCTCGCGGATCTCGCGCCGGTTGCGGTGGATCGCGGGGACGAGGATGTGCGACGGCAGGTCGCCGCCCAGCTGGACGATGAGCTCGGCGAGGTCGGTCTCCCAGGCGGCGATCCCCTCGCGCGCGAGCGCCTCGTTGAGCTCGATCTCCTGGGTGGCCATCGACTTGACCTTGATCACCTCGTCGGCGCCGGCCTCGTGCACGATCCGGGCGACGATCGCGTTCGCCTCCGCCGCGTCGCGCGCCCAGTGGACGGTGCCCCCGGCCGCGGTCACGTTCGCCTCGAGCCGCTCGAGCAGCGCCGGCAGTTCGCGGATCACTTCGTCCTTGATCGCCGCGCCGGCGAGTCGGAGCGCCTCCCAGTCGGCCCGCTCCTCGACGGCCCGGGCGCGCTTCGTCCGGATCGTCTTCGTCGCCGCCGCGAGGTTCGTGCGCAGCTGCGCGTCGCCGAGCGCGTCTCTGGCGGCCGACGGGAACGGGCGCGTCCCGGCGAACGTCGGCGTCGGCGGGGGAGCGGGCCGGGCGGACGGGGCGGCGACGCGCTCCGCGCCCGGCATCGGGCCGGGCAGGGGCGTGGTCACGACGGGCGCTCCGCGGCCAGGATCTCGGCCAGGTGCAGCACCCGGACGGAGGATCCGGCGCGCGACAGCATCCCGCCGAGATGCATCAGGCACGAGGTGTCGGCCGGCGGTCAGCACGGACGCCCCGGTCGAGGCGACGGCGGCGAGCTTGTCGGCGCCCATGGCCAGCGACGTGTCGGCGTTCTTGGCCGCGAACGTGCCGCCGAACCCGCAGCACTGGTCGGCGTCGGGGAGCTCGCGGAGCGTCAGCCCGTCGACCGCCGCGAGCAGCCGCCGCGGCCGGTCGCCGACGCCCAGCGCGCGAAGCGAGTGGCAGGTGGGATGCAGGGTGACGGCCTCGGGGAAGGTCGCGCCGACGTCGGTCACGCCGAGGACGTCGACCAGGAACTCGGTCAGCTCGTAGACCCGCGGCACGACGGCGGCCACGGCGGCCTCGAGGGCCGCATCGTCCGCCGAGGCCGCGAGGCCCGCGTGCTGGTGGCGGACCATGCCCGCGCACGACGGGGACGGCGTGACCACCGCGTCGTAGCCGGCGAACACGTCTGCGAAGCGCCGGACGAGCGGCAGGCAGTCGGCCCGGTAGCCGGTGTTGAAGTGCATCTGGCCGCAGCAGGTCTGGCCCTCGGGGAACTCGACGTCCTGCCCGAGCCGGCGGAGCAGGCGCACGGTCGCCCGCCCCACGTCGGGAAACAGCATGTCGTTGAAGCACGTGATGAACAGCGCGACCTTCACGCGGAGATCATCCGCTCCCTGCGCGCCGGGCGGGGATCGTAGCGGCGGGTGTCCGCCGAGCGGCGCACGACCGCGCGCAGGTCCTCGAGGCCGCCCGCGAGCTGCCCGTGCGCCCGGGCCTGGACGAGGAGGTTGCCGATCGCCGTCGCCTCGACGGGGCCCGCGACGACGGGGCGGCCCAGCGCGTCGGCCGTGAGCTGGCAGAGCAGGGCGTTCTGGCTGCCGCCGCCGACGACGTGGACGACGTCGACCTCGCGCCCGGCGATCCGGGTCGCGTCGCGGACGGCCTCCGCGAACGCGGTCGCGAGGCTGTCGAGGATGCTCCGGACGACCGCGACGGGATCGTCGAGCGGCGCGGCGCCCGCCGCGACCACAAGCGCGGAGATCCGCGCGGGCATGTCGCCGGGCGGCAGCAGCGACGGGTCGTTGGGGTCGAACGTCGGGCCGCCCGCCGGTCGTTCGGCGGCGGCCGCGAGCAGGGTCGCGAGCTGGGCGGCCCGGTCCGCCCGTTCCCACGTCCGGATCGACTCCTGGAGCAGCCACAGGCCCATGACGTTGCGCAGGAAGCGGATCCGCCCGTCCACGCCGAGCTCGTTGGTGAAGTTCGCCGCCCGGCTGTGCTCGTCCCGGATCGGGGCCTCGAGCTCGAGGCCGACGAGGCCCCACGTGCCGCAGGCCACGTACGCCGCCCGCTCGTCGGCCATCGGCACGGCGACGACCGCGGACGCGGTGTCGTGGGAGCCCGCGTGCGAAACGAGCACGCCGGCGGGAATCCCGGCCTCGGTCGCGACGGACGCCCGCACCGGCCCGAGCGCCGCGCCCGGCTCGGCGACGCCGCCCAGGATCGCGGGCGGCAGCCCGAGCTCCTCGACCAGTTCCGTGTCCCAGGCCCGCCGCCCGGGATCGAACAGCCCGGTCGTGGACGCGTTGGTCGCCTCCCCCTCGATCACGCCCGTCAGCCAGTAGCCGACCAGATCGGGGATGAGGGCCATCGTGGCGGCGCCCGCGAGCCGCCCGGCCGTCGCGTCCGCGGCCAGCTGGTAGAGCGTGTTGAAGGCGAGGAACTGCGTGCCGGTGCGCGCGTACAGGCGCTCGCGCGAGACGGCGGCCTCGAGCCGTGCCGCCACGCCGTCGGTCCGCGAGTCGCGATAGTGGAAGGGGATCCCGACCAGCGAGCCGCCCGCGTCGAGCAGCCCGTAGTCCACGCCCCACGAGTCGACCGCGATCCCGGCCAGGTCGCCCGCGGACGCACCCGCCTTGCGCAACCCGTCGACGATCGAGCCGTACAGGCCGAGGATGTCCCAGTGGAGGCCGTCCGGCAGCGCGACCGGGTCGTTGGGGAAGCGGTGGACCTCCTCCAGCGCGAGGGCCCCGTCCGCGACCCGGCCCACGATCACGCGCCCGCTCGACGCCCCGAGGTCGATCGCGGCGAGCGCGCCCCCGCTCACCGCAGGAACGCGGCCGCGACTCCGGCGTCGACCGGGATGTGGAGGCCCGTGGTCTGCGACAGGTCCCCGCCGGTCAGGGCGAACACCGCGGCCGCCACGTGCTCCGGCAGGACCTCGCGCTTGAGGATCGTCCGCTGGGCGTAGAACTCGCCGAGCTTGTCCTCCGGGATGCCGTACGTGCGGGCCCGGTCGGCGCCCCAGCCCTTGGCGAAGATCCCCGAGCCGCGGACGACGCCGTCGGGGTTGATGCCGTTGACCCGGATCCCGAACGCCCCGAGCTCGGCCGCGAGCAGCCGGACCTGGTGGGCCTGGTCGGCCTTGGCCGCGCCGTAGGCGATGTTGTTGGGCCCGGCGAAGAACGCGTTCTTGCTGACGATGTACACGAGGTCGCCGCCCATCTCCTGGGCGATCATGACGCGGGCCGCCTCGCGCGACACGAGGAACGAGCCGCGGGCCATCACGTCGTGCTGCAGGTCCCAGTCGCCGAGGCTGGTCTCGAGGAGCGGCTTCGAGATCGACAGGCCCGCGTTGTTGACCACGAGGTCCACGCCGCCGAACGCGAGCACCGCGTCCCGGAACGCGCCGACGACCTGCGCCTCGTCGGTCACGTCGACGGTCACGGCGACCGCCGTGTCCGGTCCGCCCAGCTCGTCCGCCACGGACGCGGCGCTGGCGCCGTCCATGTCGGCGACCACGACGCACGCCCCCTCGGCGGCCAGCCGGTGGGCGATCGCCCGCCCGATGCCCGAGCCCGCCCCGGTCACCAGCGCCACCCGGGTGGCGAGCGGCCGCGGCTTCGGCCGGCGGGCGAGCTTCGCCTCCTCGAGCGCCCAGTACTCGATCCGGAACTTCTCGCGCTCGGGGATCGGCGCGTACGTGGAGAGCGCCTCGGCGCCACGCATGACGTTGATCGCGTTGACGTAGAACTCGCCGGCCACGCGCGCCGTCTGCTTGTCGGCCCCGAAGCTGAACATGCCCACGCCCGGCACGAGCACGATCGACGGGTCGGCGCCGCGCATCGGCGGGCTGTCGGGCTCGGCGTGGCGGGCGTAGTAGGCGGCGTAGTCGTCCCGGTAGGCCGCGTGCAGCTCGCGCAGCCGCTCGATGGCCTGGTCAATCGGGGCGTCCGGCGGCAGGTCGAGGACCAGCGGCCGGACCTTCGTCCGCAGGAAGTGGTCGGGACACGACGTGCCGAGCGCCGCCAGGCGCGGATGCTCGCGACGGGCCAGGAAGTCGAGCACGACCTCGGAGTCGGTGAAGTGCCCCACCTGGGGCCGGTCGGTCGACGCCAGGCCGCGGACCACCGGCAGCAGCGCGGCCGCCCGCTCGCGCCGTTCGGCCTCGGGCAGGGCGCCATAGCCGGGAACCGGGGCGGCCGAACGGCTCCGCGCCGCCGCGCGTCTCGATGAAGCGCGCCGCCGTGTCGATGATCTCGAGCGAGTTCGCCTCGCACGCGTCCGAGGTGTCCGCCCACGCGGTGACCCCGTGGCCACCGAGGACGGCGCCGATGGCGGCCGGGTTGTCGCGCCGGATGGCGGCGATGTCGAGCCCGAGCTGGAACCCGGGCCGGCGCCACGGCACCCAGGCCACGCGGTCGCCGAACGCCTCGCGGGTCAGCGCCTCGCCGTCGGCGGCGGTCGCGAGCGCGATCCCGGAGTCCGGGTGCAGGTGGTCGACGTGCGCCGCGTCGACCAGGCCGTGCATCGCCGTGTCGATCGACGGCGCCGCGCCGCCCCGGCCGTGGAGGCAGTAGTCGAACGCGCGCGACCATCTCGTCCTCGCGCTCGACGCCCGGGTAGACGTCCACCAGCGCCCGGAGGCGGTCGAGGCGGAGCACCGCGAGCCCGGCGTCGGTGAGCGTGCCGAGGTCGCCGCCCGAGCCCTTGACCCACAGCAGCTCGACGAGGCCGCCGGTCACGGGGTCGATCGCGGTCGCCCTTGGCCGAGGTGTTGCCGCCCGCGTAGTTGGTGTTCCGCGGGTCGGCGCCGAGGCGGTGCGACCGGTCGAGCAGCGCCTGGCTGGGCGAGGACGCGTCGACGCTCATGCGCCCCATCCGGCCTGGCTGCCGCCGACCCGCGCCTCGACGATCCGGTCCGCGTAGCCCGACCGCGCGTACGCCGCCATCGGGTCCGGGTCGAGGCCCATCCGCTCCCGGAGCCGGCCCAGCATCGGGCGGACGTCGGTGTTGTACGCGTCCATCAGCACGGCATTCGCGCCCAGGACGTCGCCGGATGCCTGCGCGGCCTCGAGCGCGCCGCGGTCGACGAGCAGCGCCTTGGCGGTCGCCTCCTGGACGTTCATCACCGACCGGATCTGGCCCGGGATCTTGGGCTCGATGTTGTGGCACTGGTCGAGCATGAACGCGACGCCCGCATCCGGTCGCAGGGCGTCCGCCTTCACGACCTCGTGCATGATCCGGAACAGCTGGAACGGGTCGGCCGCACCGACCATGAGGTCGTCGTCGGCGTAGAACCGCGAGTTGAAGTCGAAGGCCCCGAGCTTGCCCGCCCGCAGCAGCGCCGCGACGATGAACTCGATGTTGGTGCCCGGCGCGTGGTGGCCGGTGTCGACCACGACCAGCGCCTGGGGCCCGAGCGCGACGCAGTGACCGAGCGCCGTCCCCCAGTCGGGGACGTCGGTCGTGTAGAACGACGGCTCGAACAGCTTGTACTCGAGGACCATCCGCTGGCCGTCGCCCAGCCGCCCGTAGACGGTCTGGAGCGCCTCGGCGAGCCGGTCCTGGCGGGCCCGGATGTCGTCCTGGCCGGGGTAGTTCGTCCCGTCGGCGAACCACAGCTTGAGGTCGCGCGAGCCCGTCGCGTCCATGATGTCGATGCACTCGAGCAGGTGGTCGATCGCCTTCTGGCGGACCCGCGGGCTGGGGTGGCAGACGCTGCCCAGCATGTAGTCGTCGTCCTGGAACGTGTTCGAGTTGATGGTCCCGAGCGCCACGCCGCAGTCCGCGGCGTGGCGCGCGAGGTCCGCGTAGTCGTCGACCTTGTCCCAGGGGATGTGGAGCGCGACCGTCGGGGCGACGCCCGTGTAGCGGTGGACCTCGGCGGCGTCGGCGACCTTCTCGTACGGGTCGCGCGGGACGCCCTTCTGGGCGAAGACCTTGAAGCGGGTTCCCGAGTTGCCGAACGCCCAGGACGGCAGCTCGATGCGGTGCGCCGCCAGTGCGTCGAGGATGGTCGACTCGCTCGTCACGTGCGCCTCCGTCGCCTCGCCCTCGGGGCCCGCGATCCCGCGGGACGCCGGGACGATCGTAGGGGCTCTCGGTCGTCGATTTCGACCGGACCGGCGACGATGTCGGAGGAGCTGACATCGTCGCCGTGCGGTCCGGCCGATGTGTTTGACCCGGTTGGGAACGGGTGTGTCGCGAAGCCTGCCACAGGTTTCGATTGATTTCAATCTGGTTTCTTGACATTGCGATTGGCTTCGGCCCAAGATGCGCGCCTACCGACCCGACACCCTGCCGAAACCTCCGCGATCGGGTCCGTGTGGAGGCCTCGTGTGACCGTCCCGACCGGCGCCGCGCCCGGGGATGTCTTCGCCCGCGAACGCCAGGACGACATCGCGCGCCTGGTCGCCGAGCACGGTCGCGTCCGCGTCAGCGAGCTGTCCGCGCGCTTCGGCGTGTCGACGGTGACCATCCGCAAGGACCTCGCCTCGCTCGAGCTCGACGGCCGCGTCGTCCGGACGCACGGCGGGGCGCTGCTCCCGGACCGGGACCGGCCCGAGGCCGCGTTCGACCTCCGCGAGCGACTCCAGCAGGACGAGAAGGTGCGGATCGGCGCGGCGGCCGCGGCGCTCGTGCACGACGGGGACTCGATCGTGATGGACGCCAGCACGACCGGCCTCGCCGTCGCCCGCGCGATCCGGCAGCGCGGCGGCTGGAGCGGGCTGACCGTGATCACCAACGGCCTGCGGATCGCGACCGAGCTGGCCGGCACGCAGGGCATCACGGTGCTGATGACCGGCGGTCGCGTTCGCTGGCAGGCGATGTCCGTGGTCGGCCACCTCGGCGACGGCCTGTTCGACCGGATCAACGTCCAGACCGCGTTCCTGGGCGCCGCCGGCTTCGCCCTCGAGCCCGGCCTCTCCGACGCGACCGACGAAGAGGCGCAGATCAAGCGCTCCATGGTCGCGGCCGCCCGGCGCGTGATCGCGATCGTCGACCACACCAAGTGGCAGCGGGTCGCGTTCGCGACGTTCTGCCGGACCGACGAGCTCGACGCGGTCCTGACCGACGACCGGGCGCCCGGCCGAGATGGTCGACGCCCTGCGAGCCCGCGAGATCGACGTGACGCTGGTCCCGCCCGGACCCGCCGCATGACGACGGCCGTGCCCAGCGACCGCCGAGGCCGCGCCCGGCGCGGCCGTTCGCGCCGGGCTGGCGGGCGTGTCCAAGTCGTTCGCGGCGACCCAGGCGCTGACCGACGTGTCGCTCGACCTCCGCGCGGGCGAGGTCCACGCGCTGGTCGGCGAGAACGGCGCCGGCAAGAGCACGCTCGTCAAGATCCTCGCGGGCGTCTACCAGCCGGACACCGGGACCATCCAGGTCGACGGCGAGCCGACCGTCATCGCCGGCCCGGCCCACGCTCGCTCGCTGGGCATCGCCGTCGTCCACCAGGAGCCGCGCCTGTTCCCGGACCTCAGCGTCGCCGAGAACGTGTTCATCGGCCACGCGCCGGCCGGGCCGCTCCGGACGGTCGACTGGGGCGAGATGCGCCGCCAGGCGCGGGCGCTGTTCGCGCAGCTCGACGTCCGCTTCGACGTCCAGGAGCCGGTCCGCGGCCTGTCGATGGCGGACCAGCAGCTGATCGAGATCGCGAAGGCGCTGTCGGTGGAGGCCGGCGTCCTCATCCTCGACGAGCCGACGGCATCGCTGTCCGCCCACGAGGTGGACCGGCTGTTCACGATCGTCCGCGGCCTGCGCGACCGCGGCGTCGCGGTGCTGTTCGTCAGCCACCGCCTGGGCGAGGTCTTCGACCTGTGCGATCGCGCGACGGTCCTGCGCGACGGCAGGCACGTCATCACCACGCCGACGCGGAGCTGACGACCGCCGACCTCATCCGCCACATGGTCGGCCGGACGGTGACGCTGTTCCCGAAGGTCGAGACCGCGATCGGCGACGTCCTGCTCGAGGTCGAGGGCCTGTCGCGGGCCGGCGAGTTCGAGGACGTGTGCTTCGCGGTCCGGGCGGGCGAGATCGTCGGGCATGGCCGGCCTCGTCGGCGCGGGGCGCACGGAGGTCGCCCGGGTGCTGTTCGGCGATCGACCAGCGCGACGCCGGCGAGATCCGGGTCGCCGGCGAAGCCGGTCAGCTTCGCGAGCCCGTCCGAGGCGATGGACGCGGGCGTCGCCTACCTCCCCGAGGACCGCCACCAGGAGGGCTGGTGCTGGACTTCTCGATCGCCGAGAACGTGACGCCTGCCGATCCTCGCCGCGCCTGTTCCCGCGGCTGCTGGTCCGCGAGTCGGCGGAGCGCGCGGTCGCGCGCGAGTTCACCGAGCAGTTCCGCGTCCGGATGACCGGCGTCGACCAGCTGGTCGGGGCGCTGTCGGGCGGCAACCAGCAGAAGGTCGTGCTCGCGAAGTGGCTGGCCTCGAAGCCGCACGGTCCTGATCCTCGACGAGCCGACGCGCGGCATCGACATCGGAGCCAAGGTCGAGGTCCACCGGATCGTCTCGGACCTCGCCGCGTCCGGCCTCGCGATCGTCCTCATCTCGAGCGACCTGCCCGAGGTCCTGGCGATGTCGGATCGGATCCTCGTCCTCCACGAGGGCGCGATCACGGCCGAGATCCCGCGCACCGATGCGACCGAGGAGGGCGTGATGTACGCCGCGACGGGCAACGTCGAGGCCGACCTGGCGAGCCTGGCGAGCCGGCACCGCGCCGACGGGGACCGACCAGCCGTGCCGGAGCGCCGCCGATGGCTGAGCGACCGGTGCCGCGGCCCCGGTCGACACGACTGGCGCGGGCTCCTCGTCGGCACGATCGCCCGGCAGCGCGAGCTGAGCCTCGTGGTCGTGATGCTCGTGCTCGGCGGTGCTGGTGGCGATCGCCGGCGCCGCAGTTCCTGACCGCGAGCAACCTCAGCCAGGTCGCCGTGCTTGCGGCTCGATCACCGCGATCGCCGCGATCGGCGCAGGCCATGGTCGTGATCACCCGCAACATCGACCTCTCGGTCGAGGCGGTCATGGGCCTCGTCGCCTACTGCGTCGCGATCACCCTCGAGAGCCACCTCCTCCCGGCGCCGGTCGCGATCCTGGTCGGGCATCGGCCTCGGCGCTGGTCCTGGGCATGGTCAACGGCCTGCTGGTCGACGGTGCTTCAGGTGCCCGTCGATCGTCGCGACGCTGGGCACCCTGAGCATCTTCCGGGGCATCGACTACCTGATCGCCGGCAGCCACCAGGTCACCGCTGGCACGGCCTGCCGGCCGGGCTTCACGGACTCGCCCGCGCGACGCGATCGTCGGGCATTCCGATCTTCGTGCGTGGTCGTCGTCGCGACCGTCGTCATCGTTAGCGCGGTCCTGCGCTGGTGACCCGGTTCGGCCGCCAGGTCTACGCCGTCGGGAGCAACCCGGAGGCCGCCGACGATCCTCGGCATCCCGGCCCGCGGCGTCGTGTTCGTCGTGTTCACGCTGTGCGGGCTGCTGGGCGGGGATCGCCGGCGTGATGTGGGTGATCGAGTTCGGGACGATCAACGGCACGTCCGCGACGGGCGTCGTCGCTCGCGGTGGTCGCGGCGGTCGTGGTCGGCGGTGTCAACATCTTCGGCGGCAGCGGGACCGTCATCGGCGCCGCTGATCGGCGCCTACTTCCTCGGCTTCGTCGCCAACGCCCTGATCCTCGTCGGCCTGTCGCAGTTCTGGCTCCAGGCCATCTACGGCGTCGTGATCCTCGTCGCGGTCGGCGCCGACGCGCTCATCGCGCGCCGGATCCAGCGACTCGACCGCCGTGAGCCGTCTCCGATGACCGTGGCCCGGCCGCTCCGCCGGCCTCGGCGGATCGCCGGCTCGCTCGCGCGCTGGGAGACGCTGCTGCTCGTCGTCCTCATCGCGCTGATCGTCATCGGCTCGCGCCTGTCGCCGGTGTTCCTGACCCCGCGCAACTTCGCCAATCTGCTCGCCGCCCTCATGGAGGTGGCGATCATGGCCCTCCCGATGACCCTGGTCATCATCGCGGGCGAGATCGACCTGTCCGTCGAGTCGATGGCCGGGCTGGCGTGCGCCGTCCTCGGGCTTCCTGTGGGCGGCGGGCGTGCCGATCTGGATCGGCGTCCCGCTGGTCATCGTCGTGGGGGCCCTCGGCGGGCCTGATGAACGGCGTGCTGGTCGCGCGGGTCGGCCTGCCCGTCGCTGGTCGTCACGCTGGGCACGCTCGCGCTGTTCCGCGGCCTCGCGCTGATCGTGCTCGGGCCGCAGGGCGTGAGCAACTTCCCCGCGTGAGTTCACGACGCTCGGCTTCGGCTACGTGCCCGGGCACCCTGATCCCGTGGCCGTTCGTGATCTTCGTCACCCTCGCCGTCGTCCTCGGGCATCGTCCTCCACCGGACGTGGGTCGGCCGCCAGGTCTATGCCGATCGGCAAGAGCCCGGCGCCGCCCGCTACTCCGGCGTCCGCGTCCCCGCCTGCGCATCGAGCCTGTTCGTGCTGTCGGGGACCGTCGCCGCGCTCGCCGGCGTGATCCTGACCTCGCGCCTCTCGAGCGCGCGCGCCGACGTCGGGGCAGGGGATGACCCTGACCGTGGTCACGGTCGTGCTCCTGGGCGGCGTCAACATCTTCGGCGGCCGAGGCACGATCGCCGGGGTCGTTCTCGCCGTGCTCGTGGTCGCGGTCTGCAGAACGCGCTGCGGCTCGCCAGCGTGACGGTCGAGGTCCAGAGCATCGCCCTCGGGCTGCTCCTGATCCTCTCGGTCGTCATCCCTTCCTTCGCCCACCAGGCCAAGTCGGCCATCGACCGCATCCGCCGAGGTCGGCCGCCGCCGGCCGACACGGTCGCAGGTGGTGAGCAAGCTATCGGTCCGTGACCAGAGGAGGAGTGCACTTGAAGCACACATCCGCGGGCGCCTGGTCGCCCTCATCGGGGGCGCGGCGATCGTGCTCTCGGCATGCTCGACAGCGGCGGGGCCGACCACGGCTCCGTCCGTCGCCGCGCCGTCGGCGGCCGCCTCGGTCGCGGCGCCGTCGGCGGCCGCCCCGTCAACCGAGGCGTCGGCGCCCGCATCCGCCGCGACCGGCGGCGATCGCGGTCGGCTACCTGCCGAAGGACATCGTCAACCAGTACTTCGCCGCCGCGAAGACCGGCGTCGACAAGGCCGCCGCCGAGCTCGGCGGCACGGTCACGCAAGTCGGGCCGAACGAGGCGAAGGCCGACCTGCAGATCCCGTTCATCACCGACATGACGACCAAGGGCGTCGACGCGATCATCATCTCGGCCGACGGCAAGGACGAGGTCGCTCCCGCGCTCAAGGCCGCGATGGACGCGGGCATCAAGGTCGTCGGCTTCGACTCGAGCCCGGCCGTCGGCGCCTACAACGTGTTCGTCAACCAGGCGGACTTCAGCGGCGTCGGCACAGGCCTCGTCGACTGGACCTGCGAGATCGTCCCGGACTGCACCGGCGACTTCGCGATCCTGTCGGCGGCCGCGACGGCCACCAACCAGAACAGCGTGGATCGACGGCATGAAGACGACGCTCGCGAGCCGACGCCGAAGTACGCGGGCCTCAAGCTCGTCGACACCGTCTACGGCGATGACGACGCGACCAAGAGCACGACGCAGGCCCAGGGCCTCCTGACCAAGTACCCCAACCTCAAGGCCATCGTCGCCCCGACCACGGTCGGCGATCCTCGCCGCGGCGCAGGTCGTCGTCGCAGGCGGGCAAGTCGGACGACGTCAAGGTCACCGGCCTCGGCTTCCCGAGACGACATGAGGCCGTTCGTCCACGACGGCACCTCGCCCGGTGTTCGGCCTGTGGAGCGTCCCCGACCTCGGCTACCTCTCCTACGTCGTCGCCGACAAGCTGGTCAAGGGCGAGATCACGGGCGCCGACGGCGAGACGTTCACCGTCCCGAGCCTCAACGATGGCCAGCCGTACACGATCGACGAAGGACAGCGTCGATCACCCTCGGTCCGCCGTTCCGGTTCGACAAGGACAACGTCGACGCCAGAACTGGGTCGAGCTTCTAGAACCGATCCATCAGCCCCGACCATCAACCCGATCGAGGCCCCGGGACGCCGTCCCGGGGCCGTCACCCGCCCGGAGCCGCCATGGAGCGAATCGGATTTCGGATGCGCCTCCGGCCCGGCCAGGAGGCCGAGTACCGGCGCCGCCATGCCGACGTCTGGCCGGAGCTGCTCGCCGACCTCAGGGCGGCGGGCGCCTCGAACTATTCGATCTTCCTCGACGGCGAGGACCTGTTCGGCTACCTCGAGGTCGACGACTTCGCGGCGTTTCGGACCACGATGGCGGCCAGCGAGGCGAACGCCCGCTGGCAGCCCGAGATGGCGGCGCTGATCGACCCGCTCACCGATCCGGCGACCGCGTTCCACCGCCGACTGGACGAGGTGTTCCACCTCGACTGACGCGACGGCCATCGGAGCAGCCGGGAGGACTTCCCGTGATCGACCACGAGCACGCGAGTCGGTACACCGCCGACATGTTCATCGCCCCGAGGTCGGTGGTCGGCTTCTTCCCCGCGTACCACCACTTCGCGATCCCCTGGCACGACCACGACTTCTACGAGCTCGGCATCGTCGAGTCGGGGTCGGGGCTGCACGTCAGCCCGAGCGGCAGCGAGCCGTTCCGGCGCGGCACGGTCGTGCTGGTCCCGCCCGGTGCCGGGCACGAGTACCGCAGCTGCGTCGAGATGCGGGTGCTCAACTGCTTCTTCCGGGCGGAGCTCGACGACCTCGAGCTCGCGTGGGCGTTCCGGGACTCGGGCCTGCGCCGGCTGTTCAACCCGACAGGCGTCGTCCTGCCCAAGGGCGAGCGCCCGGTCGTCGTGCGGCAGCTCGACGAGCCCGACCTGCGCCAGATGCTGGAGGCCCTCGAGGCCATTCGCGACCTGCCGCCGGAGCGCCGGACGCTGCCGGCCGAGCTGGGGCGCCTGCTGATCGCCCTGGACTACCTCGCGGCCGGCGACGCGACCGGCCCGGCCCTCCCGGCCGAGCGCCCGGCGACGTCGCAGCTCGTCGCCCAGGCGTGCGAGCTCCTCGAGCGCGACCTGACGCATCCGTGGACGCTGGCCGAGCTGAGTGCGCGCCTGTACGTCGGGCCGTTCCATCTCGCCCGCCAGTTCGTGCGCTCGGTCGGTGTGCCGCCGATGCACTACCTCTCGCGCTGGCGAGCCTGGCGCGCCGCCGCGATCCTGGTCTCGACCGAGCAGCCGATCGCGGCCGTCGGGGCGGCGGTCGGGTGGGCCGATCCGTCCCAGTTCTCGCGCCGGTTCCGAGCCGAGTTCGGGGTGAGCCCGCGGGCATACCGGCAACGGGTCCGTCGTGCTGCCGATGGCGCCGGCGTGGTCCCGACGCCCGCGGCGCGGGCCTCCTAGCACAGGGCAATTCCGCGCAAGAACACGTCAATCCGCGACAAGCCGCCTCCTCGCCGGTCGCACATCGTGGCTGGCAGCCGGGACGACGAGAGCCCCGGCTTGGCGCACCTCGGGCATCCGACGGGCGCCGAACGCAGGAGGAGAACCATGGCCACGACAGCCACCCGCCTGGGTGCGCTCGGCATGCTCACGGCGCTCGTGGTCGGGGCATGCTCGGGCGGCTTCGGCGGCGGCGTCACCGACCGCCGCACCGGCCAGCCAGCCGGCATCCGCTGCCCGCGGCGAGCGCCCCGGCGTCCGCCGCCGCCAGCCCCAGCGAGGCCAACGCCGAGCCGGTCACGCTGTCCTACTTCGTGGACGACAACAACGTCACCGCGGCCCGGCTCCAGGGGTTGATCGACGCGTACCAGACGCTCCATCCCAACGTGACCATCGAGATCGAGACGCATCCCGGCGGCACCGAGGGCGACAACCTCGTCAAGACCCGCCTGGCGACCGGCGACATGCCCGACATGTTCTATTACAACTCGGGCTCGCTGCTCCAGGCGCTGAACCCGTCGGACACGCTCGTCGACCTGTCGGACGAGCCGTTCATCGCGAACATCCAGGAGTCGTACCTGCCGACGGTCTCCGCCAACGGCGGCATCTACGGCGTCCCGACCGAGGGCACCCTCGGCGGCGGCATCCTCTACAACAAGAAGATCTACAGCGACCTCGGCCTCACGGTCCCCAAGACGTGGGCCGAGTTCGCCGCCAACAACGACAAGATCAAGGCGGACGGCAAGGCGGCCGCGGTGTGCGCGACCTACGGCGACACCTGGACCTCGCAGCTGTTCGTGCTCGCCGACTACTACAACGTCGAGAAGGCGTCCCCGGACTTCGCCGAGAAGTACACCGCCAACCAGGCCCACTACGCGGACACGCCCGGCGGCCCAGGCCGGCTTCCAGCACCTCCAGGAGGCGCACGACAAGGGCTGGTACCAGAAGGACTTCGGGGCGGACAAGTTCGACAAGGGCCAGGAGCTGCTGGCCACCGGCAAGTGCGCCCACTACCCGATGCTGACCTTCGCGGTCGGCACGATGGCCGAGAACTTCCCGGACACGATCGACGACATCGGGTTCTTCGGCCAGCCGGGCGACGACGCCGCGACCAACGGCGCGACGATCTGGATGCCCGCCGCGACCTACATCCCGAAGACCACCGAGGCGCGCAGCTCGACGCGGCCAAGGCGTTCGTGAACTTCATCGCCTCGGTGGAGGGCACCGAGGCCATGAGCGCGGGCGTCGCCCCGTCGGGCCCGTACGTGATCAAGGGGTCCACGCTGCCGGACACCGTGCCCGCGGCCGTCAAGGACATCCAGCCGTACATCGACGGCGGCAACAACCTGCCGGCGCTCGAGTTCCTGTCCCCGGTCAAGGGCCCGTCCCTCGAGCAGATCACGGTCGCGGTCGGCTCCGGCCTGGAGACCGCCGAGGATGGTGCCACGCAGTACGACAAGGACGTCGAGAAGCAGGCGAAGCAGCTGGGCCTGCCCGGCTGGTAAGCGCCCGTCCGCAGCGAGGCAAGCCGATGAGCACGACGGGAGTCGAGCCGCACGCGCCGGCTCCCGTCTCCGCGGCCGACCGACGTCCCCGTGCCGGATCTCCGGCGCGGGGGCGTTCGGTGCGCGCGGTCGCCGCGTCGGCCTACCCGCACTGGTTCTACCTGCCGGCGGCGATCGTCTTCGGGCTGATCTTCGTCGTCCCGACGCTGCTGTCGTTCTACTTCAGCCTCACCCGCTGGACGCTGTTCACGACCGAGTTCATCGGGCTCGACAACTTCGCCCAGTTCTTCCAGGAGCCGTCGCTGACCAGCGGCGCCCGCAACACGATCGTCTACGCCGTCGTCACGAGCGGCCTCAAGGTCGTCATCGGGCTGCTGCTGGCGACGCTGCTCACGTCGCGCCTGCGCACGCGCAACGTGCTGCGCTCGGCGATCTTCTTCCCCGTCCTCGTCAGCACCGTCGCGGTCGGCATCACGTTCGCGGTGCTGCTGCACCCGTCGACCGGGCCTCATCAACCGCTCGCTCGAGGTCGTGGGGATCGACGGGCCGCAGTGGCTGACCGACCCCAGCATCGCGCTCCTGTCGGTCGCCATCGTCGACGTCTGGAAGGGCGTCGGCATCGCCCTCGTGATCTTCATCGCCGGGATCCTCTCGATCCCCGAGGAGTACTTCGAGGCGGTCCGGCTCGAGGGCGGGGCCTGGGTCAAGTTCCGGCACGTCATCCTGCCGCTCAGCCGGAACGCGACGTTCACGGTGATCCTGCTGTCGTTCATCGGCGGCCTGCGGACGTTCGACCTGATCTGGACGATGACCCGCGGCGGCCCGGGCTTCAGCACGGACGTCATCGCGTCCACGATCTACAAGCAGTACCAGGCGGGCTTCTACGGCCTCGCGACGGCCGGCAACGTCATCCTGTTCATCGCGGTCACGCTCCTGGTGTTCCCGATGATGCGGTTCTTCAACCGCCACGAGATCGAGCTGTGAGAGCCGTCCGCGCGATCCGGTCGTCGTGGCTCGACGTCGTCGCCCTCGCTCGTCGTGGCCATCGTGTTCGTCGTGCCGTTCGTGTTCATCGTGCTGACCGCGGCGAAGGAGCGCGTCGAGGCGTCGCGGCTCGAGTTCACGTTGCCGGAGCACTGGCTGCTGCTGGACAACCTCGCCGAGGTCATCGGGGCCCGCAACAACCTGATGGTGACGGCGATGCGGAACAGCCTGATGCTCACCGTGGCGTCGGTGACGCTGATCGTGCTCCTGTCCGCGATGGTCGGCTACGTCCTGCAGCGGCGGCGGGACCGATGGGCGACGGTCGTCACGGCCCTGATGCTCGCCGGGCTCGTGATCCCGCCGGCCATCGTCCCGACGATCTTCGTGCTGCAGGCCATCGGCCTGTTCAAGACGCTGCCCGGGCCTCGATCCTGGTCGAGGTCGCGTTCCTGATGCCGTTCTCGGTGCTGGTCTTCCGGACCTTCGTGTCCGCGATCCCGCGCGAGCTCGACGAGGCCGCGATCATGGACGGCGCGACCGCGACGACCCTGTTCTTGCGGGTGATCCTGCCGCTCCTCCGGCCCGCCATCATCACGGTGATCGTCGTCTCGTCGGTGGCCGTCTACAACGACTTCGTCAACCCGCTGTACTTCCTGCCCGGGAACGACAACGCCACCGTCCAGCTGACGCTGTTCAACTTCCAGAGCCAGTTCAACACCCGCTGGAACCTGCTGTTCGCCGACGTGCTCCTGATCACGATCCCGCCGCTCGATGATGTTCATCTTCTTCCAGCGCCAGATCGTGTCCGGCATGACCGCCGGCGCGGTCAAGGGCTGACGCGCCATGCGCGCGTGAGGTCCCGATGACGCACGACCTCCCGCGCCGTCGGCGACGGCCGTCGGCGTCCGCCTGCGATCGCCGCTCGCGCCGGGCGTCCTCGCCGCGGGTCGCGAGCCGCTCCGACTGACGTGGCGCCGTCACCGGCGCCGATCCGGCGCTGGCCCAGCTCGGCGTACGAGGTGCGAGGCGGCGACGGTGCCGACGTTCGCACGGCGCCTGGACGACCGGCGCGGTCGACGTCCGCGGACCAGGTGGCCGTGCCCGCGCCGGGCCCGGCGCTCGCGCAGCCGCGAGGTCCGGCACCTGCGCGTCCGCGTCCGGACCGGGCTCGGCTGGTCGCCGTGGTCGGACGCGCTCCGGGTCGAGGCCGGCCTGCTCGAGCCGGCGGACTGGGTCGCGCCGCCCGATCACGCTGCCCGACGACCCGGGCGCGACGCGCCAGTCGCCGTCGCCGCTGCTGCGCCGGACGTTCGACGCTCGACGGCGCCGCCGCGTCGGGCCCGGCTCCACGTCACCGCGCTCGGGCTCCACGAGGTCACGGTCAACGGCGAGCCGGTCTCGCGACGACCTGCTGGCGCCCGGCTGGACCGCCTACCGGCAGCGGCTGCTCGCCGACACGTACGACGTGACCGCCCTGCTGCGCGACGGGCGAGAACGTCATCGGCGCGACGCTCGGCGACGGCTGGTACCGCGGCCGGCTCGGCTGGAAGCCCGGCAGGCGACCGGTGCCACGTACGGCCGCGAGGTCGCGCCTGATCGCCCAGCTCGAGGTGCGACCTCGCCGGACGGCTCGACGCACGGTCGTCGCGACGGACGAGACGTGGCGGGCGTCGACCGGCGAGGTCCGGTCGGCCGACCTCTACGACGGGTGCGCGATCGACCTCCGCGAGCGCCGGCCCGGCTGGGACGCGCCCGGCTTCGACGCCGGCGGCTGGCTGCCGGCCGCGCGTGCTCGACGTCGACGTCGCCGCGCATCGAGCCGCGGCTCGCGCCGCCGGTCCGGGTCGATCGACGGTCCGGCCCGCCGAGCGGATCGCGCGCGGCGCCGGCGTGACGCATGCTCGACGGCGGCCAGAACATCGCGGGCTACGTCCGGCTGACGCGTCCGCGGGCGCGCGCGGCGACCGTGGTGACGGTCCGGCACGCCGAGGTCCTCGAGCCCGACGGGTCCCTCCACCTGCGAGCGCTGCGCGCGCGCGAGGCGACCGACACGTACGTCCTCGCCGACGACGCCGTGACGATGCTCGAGCCCGCGTTCACGTTCCACGGCTTCCGCTACGCCGAGGTCGAGACCGACGCGGAGCTCCTCGACGCCGAGCTCGTCGCGATCAGCAGCGACACCGCCGCCGCGGTCGACGTTCGAGTGCTCGCGACGCCGGGCTGAACCGGCTGCACGAGAACGTCGTCTGGTCGCAGCGGGACAACTTCGTGTCCGTGCCCACGGACTGCCCGCAGCGCGACGAGCGGCTCGGCTGGACCGGCGACGCCCAGGCCTTCGCGCCGACCGGCATCCACGCTGTTCGACTCGCGAGGCGTTCTGGCGGAGCTGGCTGCGCGACCTCGCGCTCGAGCAGGACGCCGGTGCTCGGCGTGCCGAGCGTCGTCCCGGACGTCGTGCTCGAGCGGGACGCTCCGGTTCGGCCGGGCCGGCTGGGCCGACGCCGCGACGATCGTGCCGTGGGCGGTGTACGAGTCGTACGGCGACCCGGCGGTCCTCGAGACCCAGTGGGCCAGCATGCGCGCGCTGGGTCGAGTCGCTCGCGGCGCGACGCGGGCGCCGACGGGCTGCTCGTGCCGTCGCCGCAGTTCGGCGACTGGCTCGACCCCGACGCGCCGCCGAACCGGCCGTGGGAGGCCAAGGCCGACTCGGAGCTCCTCGCCAACGCGTTCTTCGCGCAGAGCGCCCGGCTGGCCGCGGCGGCGGCCGCGCGCTGCTCGGCGACGACGGCGTCGGGCACGCGCGCTACGACGCGCTCGCCGACGAGGTCGCGGACCTGACCTGGGCACGCTGGCGCGACCACGCGCTCACGACGCAGACCGGCTGCGCGGCCGCGCTCGGCTTCGGGATCGCGCCGCCGGAGCGAGCGCGGCGCGCGTCGCCGAGGCGCTGGCGCGGCTCGTCCGCGAGCGCCGACGGCCGCGTCGCGACCGGCTTCCTCGGCACGCCGCTCGTCCTGCCGGCGCTCGTCCGACGCGGGCCACTTCGACGAGGCGTACCTGATGCTGCTCCGGCGCGAGCCGCCGTCGTGGCTGTACCAGGTCGAGCAGGGCGCGACGACGGTCTGGGAGCGCTGGGACGCGATCCTGCCCGACGGCTCGATCCATCCCGGGCACGATGAGCCCGCTGCCGGGCGACGACGAGGGCCAGGAGGGCCACATGCTCTCGTTCAACCACTACGCCTACGGCGCGGTGATCGACTGGGTGTACCGGCACGTCGCCGGCCTGTCGCCGACGCTCGACGCCCCGGGCTATCGGGAGGTGGTCGTGGCTCCGAAGCCGTCGCGGGCGATCGGGTGGGCGCGGGCCTCGATCGAGTCGGCCTACGGCGCCGATCCGGATCGACTGGCGGCTGGAGGACGCGGACGCCCTCGCGATCGAGCTCGAGCTGCCGTTCGGCGTCCGGGGACGCCTGCAGGCGCCGGTGACCGACGGCTCCGAGGTCCGCGTCGACGGGTCGATCGTCGGCCGCGGAGGCGATGCTGGCGCCCGGGGCGGCACGCCATCGAGGTGACCCACCCGCGGACGTCGCCGTAGCGCGCTCGCCGGCTTCAGGCGCGTCCGATGCCCCGGCGGAGCCGCTCCGGCGAGAGGAGCAGGCAGCTCGCCGGCCAGCACGACGCCGACGATCGCGAGCAGCCACAGGCTGGCCTCGAAGCTGCCGGTCAGGTCGCGCGCCGCGCCGAGCAGAACCGGACCGACGGACGACAGGACGTACCCGCCGAGCAGCATCAGGGCGGCGACGGATCCGACCCGGGCGGCGTCGTCGGCGACGTCGAGCGGCAGCGTGAGCACGAGCGGGAAGATCGCGCCAAGGGCGAGGCCCAGGATCGCCACCCACAGGTAGGCCGGGTCGGGGACCAGGGCGATGCCGACGAAGGCGAGCGTCCCGATCACGGCGGCGACGAGCAGCTGCGGCCGGCGCGCCCCGAGCCGGTCGGCGACCAGCGGCACGCCCACCGTCGTGAGCAGCCCGACGCCGTTGAAGACCGCCACCAGCGCGCCCGCCGCCGCGACCGTCCAGCCACGCTCGATGTAGACGTTGGGGATCCACGCCGAGACCCCGTAGAACTGCATCGACTGCAGGCCGAACACGAGGACGAGGATCCACGCGGTCGTGGGACCGCCAGGGCAGGCGGACCGCCGGCACCGGCGTCGCGGGGGCGTCACCGCCCGGCCCGCGTGAGAGGACGAGCCAGACCACGATGCACAGCACGGAGCCGAGCGAGAGCGCGAGCAGCGACACCCGCCACTGGCCGTCGACGGCGAGCGGGACGGCGAGGGCCGCTGCGAGCGTGGAGCCGGCCACGATCCCGGACGCATAGGCGCCGGTCCCGAGCGCCGGCCGCATCGCGATCCGGCCGGCCACGATCATCGACGGGATGGCGCCGGCCACGCCGATCCCGACGCCGACCCCGAACGTCGCGACGAGGATCAGCGGCACGTTCGGCGCGACGCTGCGGGCCGCACCGAAGCCCGAGATCAGGGCGATGCAGGCCGCGAACGCGAGCCGGGGACCGAGCCGCGACGCCAGTCGCGGGCCGATCGGCGCGAACAGCCCCATGCACAGCACGGGGATCGTCGTGAGCAGGCCGGCCGCGGCGGCGGACAGGCCGAGGTCACCCCGGATCAGCGGCAGCAGGGGTCCGATCGACAGGAGCTGCTGGCGGAGCGCCAGCGAGGCGACGAACAGTCCCACCACAACCGCGACGGGGACGCGCGGCGACGGGGAGGACACGTGGGGATGCTATCGGAGGCGCTCGTCGGTCGCCGGGTCCGGGACTCCGTCGAAGTACCGGTCGATGACCTGGCCGAACACCGGCTCGTCGGGCGTCGCCCGATGGAACAGCGTCATCGACGAGCGCAGCTTGACCGCGTCGATCCCGCCGAAGATCTCCTCCGCCGAGCGGCCGGCGGTCGCCAGGACGATCCCCGCGCACTCTCGCAACCGCGGGCCGAGCACCGGATGGGCGAGATACGCCCGGGCCTCGTCGAGCGACCCGATCGCGTAGCGCCGGGACAGCTCGCTCTGCCCGAGGCCGGCCACCTGCGGGAACACGAACCACATCCAGTGCCCGGTCTTGCGGCCCGCCCGCAGCTCGGCGACCACGCCCGGATACCCGGGGTCTTGCGCCGCGACGAAGCGCTCGAGGTCGTACGCCACGGCCCGATTGTGGGGCACACTCGGGGACATGAGCCTCGACGCCGTCACCGCCCTGTTCCTGATCGTCGTGCCGATCCTGTTCAACGTCGCGTTCTTCGAGCTCGGCCGCGCGTTCGACTACCCGGACATCCTCCGGCGCGAGCCCGACGAGATCCTGCGGCGGTTCGATGCCGGCGGCACCGGCCTCGCTGCTCCGCTGGCACCTGCTGCTCCTGAGCGGGCTCGCGATGATCCCGGTGGCCGTGCTGCTCGCCGTCGTCCTGGCGGCCAGCCCGGCGCTCACGGCGATGGCGCTGGTGGTCGGGGTGCTGGCCGGCCTCGTCCAGGTGCTGGGCCTCCTGCGCTGGACGTATGCCGTCCCCGAGCTCGCCCGGCGCTGGGTGGCGGCGGACGGCGACGGCGCCGCCGGCGACGCGACCCGCCGCTCGATCGAGGTCACCTTCGCGGTCCTCCACCGCTACCTCGGCGTCGGCGTGGGCGAGCACCTCGGCTACCTGCTGACCGGCGCCTGGACGCTGCTCGTGGCGGCCTCGATCGTGACGACCACGGTGATCCCCGCCTGGCTCGGATGGATCGGGCGTGCCGATCGGGCTCGCGCTGGTCTTGGGTGCCGCGGAGTTCGCCGGTCCCAACGAGCGCGAGGGCTGGCGGCCGGCCGGGATCCTCGTCCCGATCGCCTACATCGCGTGGTCGGTCTGGCTCATCCTGCTCGGGGTGTTCACGCTGCTCTGACGGAGGAGCCTGACGATGACGGAGGGCCACGCCGCGATCGACGTCGCGCGACCCGTCGACGAGGTGTTCGCGGTCCTGACGGATCCGACCAAGACGCCGGTCTGGTCGTCATCGGCCGTCGAGGAGCGCTGGCTGACGCCACCGCCACACGGCATCGGCTCTCGACGGCTCGCCGTGACGAAGGGCTTCGGTCGCCGGTCCGAGAACGTCGCCGAGGTGACGGCCTACGAGGAGAACCGCGGCTGGACGATGACGAGCGTCTCCGGACCACGGTTCGTCGCCTCCGCGGCCTTCGAGCCGATCGCGGGTGGGACCCGCATCGACTTCAGCTGGCGGTTCGACCTCGGTGGTCCGCTGCGCGCGTTCGAGCCGCTCGTGGTGCGCGTCTTCATGCGCAGCTTCGAGCGTGATCTCCCCACGCTCAAGCGCCTGTTGGAGTCGGGCGAGCTGTAGCGGTCAGGTGACGGGCGCGGTCCCGCTCGTGGTCTGCGGCTCCTTCGGCTCGAACATCGTGCGGTGCGTCCAGGGGATGAACCAGCGGTCGAGGCCGATCCAGCCCGCGTTCCGCCAGGCCACGACCAGGAACAGGCCGAGCACGACCAGTGCCGGGTTGGACCCGAGCGAGCCGGCGAGGATGAAGTTCGCGTTCATGAACACGCCGCCAAAGGCCGCGATCCCGGTGAGGAGCCCGACGAGCAGGGCCAGTCCGACGGCGAACTCGCCGAGCGCCACGAGGGTCGCGAACAGGCCGGCGTTGGGCTCGACGACGTTCTGCAGGAACCACACGTACCAGCCGGGGGTGCCGTCGCTCGAGACGGCGCCACCGACCATCCCCTGGATCGGTGATCCGTCGCCGAACAGCCACTTGCCGCTCGTGATCTTGCCCCAGCCCGCGGGGATGAAGATGTAGGCCATGTAGAGCCGGATCACGAGCCACAGCCAGGCCGCCGCCGTGCTCGCGAACAGGAACCGCGCCCAGCGGGGCTCCCGGAACTGGTCCGGCGTCATCGGCGGGTGAATGAGCCTGTCGAGCATGTCTCGCGCTCCCAGCGTCGGTTCCGACCCCGTCATCGTAGGCCCGCCAAACGGCCGGTGGCGAACGATCGAATGATTTGCAACCTTGGCGCGCCATACCCTGTGAGCGCGACCACGGTGGCCGCGCCGTCACCCGGATCGCGTACTCGGAAGGCGAGGACGACCCGAGCAGGAACACGTATCGCGTGCACGTCGCAAACGCGGACGGGACCGACAACCACACGCTTCCCATGCCGGAAGGCGCACGGTTCCAGGACGGACCCGAGTGGTCGAACGACGGGACGCGACTCGCGATCACCCGCGGCTACGGGACCTGGAGCGAAGACATGGTGCTCGCCGTGGTGCCCGGCGACGGGTCGGGGACGGGCGTCGAGAGCGTTCACCAGGTCACCGGCTTTGCAACACGACCATGGAGTGGGCGCCCGACGACGCGTGGATCCTCGTGCTCCCGGAGACGGGCGATCAGGCGCCGGCACGGCAGCTCGGGTTGGACCCCGCGACCGGCGACACCACGTACCTGCCCTGGGCGGCAACCAGCCAGCCCGCGATCCAGCGGGTCGCGCGCTGACGAGAGTCGATCGGGCGGATGGCGGCGGGCTCGGCTGGCCCGCCGCCACTTCGGTTCGCCGCGCTTAGGACGCCTTGTAGACCAGCGTCCCACCGTCATCCGTGGTGAGCGTCAGCTGCTTGCTGGCGATCGCGTAGCTGACCACGTTGTTGAGGCCGATGATGTACAGGTCGCTGAGCGAATCGTCGCCGCAGATGACCAGCGACGACGGCCCCATCTTCAGGTTCAGGCTTCCGCCGGAGCCGGTGGTCCAGGTGCCGAGCAGCGTGTTGCAGTCGGCCAGCGCCGAGAACGTCCCGTCGGCCGCGAACGAGATCGTGTACTTCGCCTGGTCGCCGCTGGGGACGTTGCCCTGGAACGGCGGGTTCGCGATCGTCAGCGACGTCAGCTGCCAGCTCGTGCCCGCGAGATCCCCGCCGGGCGCGGGCGTCGGCGCGGGAGTCGGCGAAGGCGTCGGCTTGGGCGTGGGGGTCGGCCGTGGGCTTGGCCGTGGGCGACGGGGTCGGCGAGGGCGTCGCGGTCGGCTTGGCGGTGGGCTTGCCGGTCGGCTCCTCGGTGGGCGATGCCGTCGGCGTGGGCGAGGGGGTCGGGGATGCCGTGGGGGTCGGCGACGGCGTCGGCGACGGCGTGGGAGAGGGCGTCGGGCTGGGTGTCGGCGATCGGCGAGGCCGTGGGCGTTGGCGACGGGGACGGGGTGGGGGTCGCCGTCGGGGCCACGACCTTGCCGGCGCTGCCGGAGACGAACGTCATCGATGCGCCGTCGTCGCGGCTCAGCGTGAGGTCGCCGTTCGCGACGGCGTACGTCGTCGCGGTCGTGATCGCGTGGGCGAACAGCGGCCCGTACGAGTCGCCGGGGCAGGCGATGAGCGTGGACGCGCCGGGCGCGATCGTGATCGAGTCGTTTCGACCGGTCGTGTAGGTGCCCGCGATCGCGTTGCAGTCCGCGCGACCGGTGTAGGTCCCGTCGTCGTTGAAGGTGATCGCGTAGTTGGGCTGCTCGGCCGCAGGGACGACGCCCTGGAACGTCGGCGTCTGCTCGGTGATCGCCGACAGCTGCCAGTTGGTGCCGGTGAGGCCGCTCGGACCCCTGGAGTTGCCCGAGACCAGCCACAGGCCGGCAACGACGACCGCGACGACCGCGATGGCGCCGACGATGACCGGAGTGTTGTTGCGCATGGAGCTCCTCGTGGCCGATGACCCCCTCGGCCTTCGGGGTCGGCGCGTGGCCGACCGACGGTCGCGCATGAGCGCGAACGGGATTGTGCCGCAGGCGGTCGGTCTCGCGCGCAAGGCCGGCGCGAGCGGCATCGTCCGATCCGGGGGATGTCAGCGGCTTCCCGGCGAGGGCACAATCGTCGCGATCAACGTGACCAACTGGTCCTTGAGGGAGGAGCAATCGTGGACATCCAGAGCGACGCACGCCGGCTCGCGAGCGTGGGAACGTTCTTCATCATCCTCGGCTGGGTCGCGGTCATCTGGGCCCTGGTCGCCGGGGTGCTGTGGTGGATCGACCTCGCGCAGCGCGAGGCGTTCAACCTCTTCGAGGCCTTCGCGATCTCGGCGTCGGCGATCGCCCTGCCGATCTTCGCCGCGTTCATCCTGGCGGGCTTCGGCTACTTCCTCCGCCTGTTCGCACTCTGGGTCGCCAGCCAGTCCAAGTAGCCGACGCAGGGAGCGAGGGGCAGCGCATGAAGACCCGGTTGATCGCGGTCCTCGTCGTGGTGGCGGGGCTGGTGGCGGCGTGCTCGAGCCGGCGAGGGCACCGGTGGCCAGCTCGACGGCACCCGGTGGATCCTGCGGTCGTACCTGGTCGACTCGACCCTCACGCTCGTCCCGGAGACCGAGTACGCGGACGCCGAGTTCGACGCGCAACGGGTCTCCGGCTTCGGCGGCTGCAATCGCTTCGACGCGCTCTACCGCGCGGGAGGCCGGACGCTGTTCATCACCGACCCGGCCAGCACGCTGATGGCGTGCACGGAACCGTCGATGAACTTCGAGACCGCCTACCTCTCGCTGCTCGGCCAGAGCCGCTTCTACAGCGCCCGGCCCACGACGCTCACGATCTTCGGGCCGCGCAGCGAGACGCTGCTCGTGTTCGACGCGGCCCCCGCCAACCCGCTGCTCGGGCGCTGGGACGTGGACTCCTACTCCGACGCCCCGGGCTCGGTGGTGGCCGTGATCCCCGATACCCACCTGGACGTCGTGTTCGGCATCGGCAGCGTCGCCGGCTCCGCCGGCTGCAACCAGTTCAGCGGCACGTACGGGACGAACGGCAACGTCGTCCGGATCGGGCGGCTGGCCACCACGCGCCTCGCCTGCCCGGACGACGTGATGGCCCAGGAGACCGCCTTCCTCGCGGCACTCGAGGGGGCCGCCCTGGTCGAACCGCGCAACGCGGCGGTCACGCTGCAGGACCTCAACGGGTCGCCCAACGTGTTCCTCGTCCGGCCGGCCGAGGAGGCCGGGAGCCCCGCCCCGTCGGCCGGTGCCTCCGCGACGCCCAAGCCCACGGACAAGCCGACCGAGAAGCCCACCGAGAAGCCGACGGCATCGCCGACGCCCAAGCCCACGCCGTCGCCGACCCCGCCGCCATCCGCCGTTCCGCCGCCCACCTTCGCGCCCGACGTCGCCACCTGTCAGCTCAAGACCGCGGACGGCGTCAAGGTCGCGAAGATCACCTACGCCGCCAGCTGGTACACGGTGACGACGCCGGCGGACCTCGTCTGCCAGTACTTCAGCCCCACGCCCATCACGGTCCCCGACGACCCGTCGACGCTGGTGACGGTCGTGATGGCCGCGTCCTCGGACACCGACTACGCGGATGCCGTGACCAGCGCGACCGACGCCGCCTTCTGGGACGTGACGGCGCAGCAGGAGCTCACCCTGAGCGGCCTCGACGCGACGGCGATCGCGGCCACGGCCGTCGTGGACTCGGCCGGGATCCCCACCGGCACCTCGCGCTACGCGTACCTCGTGGACGTCGGCTCGTCCGGGACGGTCACGATGTGGACGCAGGGGATCGTCGGGGAGGGCGACTTCTCCCAGGCCACGACCGTCCTCGGCCTGATGGTCAACCAGTCGAAGTTCTTCGCCGGCGAGTAGCCGCGGGTCCCAGCCGGACCCGGCCGATCCGCTGGAGGGCCTGAGGCCCGGTCCGGGGGGGCCGCACGGCCCTGTCGCGCCCGCGCGCGCCGGGCCATCGTGACGATCGATGAGTGCTCCCGTTGGTCGACCCACGACGTCACGCGCCGCCCCCTGGCTCGAGAGCGACGTGGCCCGTCGCATGGAGCGCTGGGGCTTCCTCGCCCATCCCGACCTGCCGGACGGCCCGGGGCCGGCCTTCCTGCTCGTCGCGCTGCGTGCCGCCCCCACCGAGGACCACTTCGACCCGGAGCAGGTGGAGTACTGGGTCACGGCGGAGGGGCGGGGCGAGCGCCAGGCCCTGACCTACGCCTCGTCGATGCCCCGGTCCGAACCGTATGCCTGGGGGACGATCCGGCTCACGGACCGCTTCGGCGCGGGCAACGACTACCTGTCGTTCGGCGGACGCCTCGACGCTGGCGTGGTCGACGACGTCGTGCTGGCCGCGTTCACGTCCCCGGTCCCGATCCTGCGGCGCGGCGGCCACTCGCAGGCGTGGGATGCCGGCGCGGACGCGGTCGGCGCCTTCTTCGGACGGCTCCGGATCGCGGTCGACATCGAGCCCGGGTTCGAGGCGACGCTCGACGAGGCCGGCCCGGCGGCACGCTATGCCGCCTTCGTGCGCGATCGCACGGAGCGGCGACGCCCCGACGCCCGGATGGGCTGGTCGCCCGACGAGGTCCAGCGGCTGCTGCGCGTCGAGGCGAGCCGGCTCCGGACCGGCGACCCGGACGCCTGGGATGCGGCCGGCGCCATCCTCGCCCGCACGGTGCCGCGCTGACGCCTACGACCGTCACGATCGATCCCGGGTCGACGTTTCGGGCCACTTGACCCGCGTCCGAGGGACCTTCCGCCGTGGTGCGCACCCCGACCCCGCCGCGACGCTGGTGACGGTCACGTCGACCGAGCGGCCCAGGTGTCCGCGGCGGCGTGACGGAAGACGAGGCGCAACATGAAGCGGATCCTGGTGGCCTACGACGGCGGCGAGCCGGCGCATCGAGCGCTCGACGCCGCGATCGAGCTCGTCGCGCCAGTTCGACGCGACGCTGTCCGTCGTCAGCGTCGTGCCGGTCCATCCGGGGCGGGCACCCTTCGACCCGTGGGACGACCGGGAGGTCCACGAAGCACAGCTCGAAGAGGCGCGGCAGATCCTCGCCGCGCGCGGCGTCAGGGCGGAGTTCATCCAGCCAACCGGCGATCCGGCGCGGGCGATCGAGCGAGTCGCGAAGGCAGGCGAGTACGACACGATCGTCGTCGGGTCCCGCGGGCTGACCGCGGCCGAGCGGTTCTTCCAGGGCAGCGTGTCCGAGCACGTCGCGACCCACGCCAAGTCCACGGTGATCGTCGCTCGCTGAGCGACATCGAACCGTCAGGCCGCGGGCCGGACCGCCTCGCGGATGTCGATGCGCGCGGCGAGCTCGTCGCCCGAGGCGCGGAACGAGACCGGCAGCCCGAGGGACCGGACCAGCCCGATGACCGCGCCGTTGCCCCAGCGCACGCGGGCCACGAGGCTCGTGCCGCCGCGCGACCGCGCCCAGGCGATCGCCGCGACCAGCATCGCCCGCCCGACGCCGGACCGGCGCCAGCCGTCGGCGACCGCGATCGCCATCTCGACGTCCCCACCCGGCGCCGGCTCGAGGCACAGGTGGCCGATGAGGACCGCGCCCGCCGAGCCCGGCATCCGTCTCCGCGACCACCCCTTCGCCGTGCTCGTGGTCCGGGTGGCAGAAGGCGCTCGCCAGGCCCGTGTCGATCCCGCGGACGGCGCCGTGGAAGCGCGCCTCGCGGCTGTCGTCGGAGAGGCCGGCGTAGAAGCGGACGAGCGCCGCCTGGTCCCGTGCCTCGATCGGCCGGACCGTGAACGTCGCGGGAGTCATCTCGACGGTCTCCATGCCGTCAGTGAACGCCCGGCCGCGGGAAGCCCGGCAGGTCCGAAGGTCCCGACCTGCGCGTCCGAGTGGCACGCACGCCGGCTGGAGCCCGGGCGTACGCTCGGCCGATGAAGGTCGTCGCGGCGGCCGAGGCGGCGGAGGTCGTCCGGTCCGGGGATCGCGTGTATGTCCACTGCGCCGCGGCCACGCCGTCGGTGCTGCTCCAGGCGCTCGTCGACCGGGCGCCCGAGCTCACCGACGTCACGGTCGTGCACCTCCATACCGAGGGCCCGGGACCGCACCTCGCGCCCGAGATGGCGGGGCACTTCCGGCATCGCGCGCTGTTCGTCGGGCCGAACGCGCGCCGGGCCGTCAACGAGGGGCGCGCCGACTACGTCCCGATCTTCCTCTCGGACATTCCGCGCCTGTTCACGAGCCGGTCACAACCGCTCGACGTGGTGTTCGTGAACGTCACGCCGCCCGATTCGCACGGCTTCTGCTCGCTGGGCACGAGCGTCGAGGCGATGCACGCGGCCATCCGGTCCGCGACGACGGTGGTCGCCCAGCTCAACGCCTCGATGCCGCGCACGCTGGGCGACAGCTTCATCCACGTCGACGACATCGACCTCGCGGTCGAGGTGGACGTGCCGCCGTACGTCCACGCCGGGCCCGTGATCGGCGACGTCGAGTCGCGCATCGGGGCCCACGTCGCGTCCCTCGTGCCCGACGGAGCCACGCTCCAGCTCGGGATCGGCGCGATCCCGGCGGCGACCGCCCGGGCGCTGACGGGCAAGCACGACCTGGGCATCCACACCGAGATGTTCACGGACGCCGTGGTGGACCTCGTCGAGGCGGGGGTCGTGACCGGGGCCGCCAAGGAGCGCAACCGCGGCAAGATCGTCACGACCTTCCTGATGGGATCTCCCCGGCTGTACGCGTTCGTCCACGACAACCCGATGGTCGAGATGCGGCCGGTCGACTTCACCAACGACACCCACGTCATCCGGTCGTTCAGCCGGATGGTCTCGATCAACTCGGCGATCGAGGTCGACCTGACCGGCCAGGTCGTCGCGGACTCCATCGGCCACACGATGTTCTCGGGCGTCGGCGGCCAGATGGACTTCATCCGGGGCGCGGCCCTCGCGCCGGAAGGCCGCGCGATCATCGCCCTGCCATCGACCGCGGCCGGCGGCGGCATCTCGCGGATCGTCGCGCAGCTGAAGGAGGGCGCCGGGGTGGTGACCACGCGGGCGCACGTCCGGACGGTCGTGACCGAGTGGGGCGTCGCCGAGCTGTTCGGGCTCAGCCTCCGGGAGCGCGCCGAGGCCCTGATCGCCATCGCCCACCCGGACTTCCGCGCCGACCTCCGTCGCGCGGCGGCCCGACTCAATCGTGACTGACCCGCGGCGGCGCAGGCCGCCTCCCGCGAACGGGCCAAAGGGCACGTGTCGGCGTGACCTACGCCGCTGGGGCCGGGACGTGCCGACGGCGACCCTTGTCCAACACGGAAAGGGGTGCCCCATGAAGGTCCTTGTCACCGCCGCGTCCAGGCACGGGACGACCGCCGAGATCGCCGAGGCGATCGCCGGCGTCCTGCGCACCGCCCGTCTCGAGGTCGACGTGATCGATCCCGACGCGGTCACAACCATCGCCGACTACGACGCCATCGTCCTCGGCTCCGGCGTCTATGCCGGTCACTGGCTGAAGCCGGCCAAGGCCTTCGTCGAGCGCCATGAGCTGGCGCTTCGGGGCCGGACGGTGTTCCTGTTCTCCAGCGGCCCGATCGGCGATCCGCCGCGTCCCCTCGAGGATCCGGCCGAGGTCGCCGCGATCGACGAGACGACCATGGCCATCGACCATCGCGTGTTCGCCGGCCGCCTGACCGAGAGCGACCTCGGCGCGGGCGAGCGGCTGATCATCAAGATGGTCCGTGCCCCGTTCGGGGACTTCCGGTCCTGGGACGACATCACCGAGTGGGCGACGGCGATCGCGAGCTTCGTGAAGTCGGACGAGGACGCGCTCGTCGGCGTGATCGACTGAGGGTCGACCGTCAGTCGGACGGGTGGGTCTTCAGCTTGGCGACGTACGCCGCCGCCTGCGCCCGCCGCTCGAGGTTGAGCTTGGCGAGGATCGAGCTGACGTAGTTCTTGACCGTCTTGTCGGACAGGAAGACCTCGGCCGCGATCTCCTTGTTCGTCTTGCCCTCCGCGACGAGGGCCAGGATCTTGCGCTCCTGCTGGGTCAGCGAGCTCAGCTCGTCGGGCTCGTCCGACAGCGCGATCCGCCGCATCCGCTCGAGGACCTTGCCGGTCACGGCGGGATCGAGGAGGGACTCGCCGCGCCCGACGGCCTCGAGGGCCGCCACCAGGTCCCGCGCGCGCACCTGCTTGAGCAGGTAGCCACTCGCACCCGCGACGATCGCGGCGATCACCGCCTCCTCGTCGGGATAGCTGGTCAGCATCACGACCCGGATCTCGGGGAACTCGGCGCGGATGTCGCGGCACGCCTCGATGCCGGAGCCGTCGGGCAGCCGGACGTCCATCACGATCAGGTTGGGCTGGAACCGGCGCGCCATCGCCGTTGCCTCGGCGACCGTGCCGGCCTCGGCCACGACCTGGAAGTTCGGCCGGCGGTCGAGCATCGCGGACAGGCCCTGGCGCACGACCTCGTGGTCGTCGACGACGAGCAGGGTCAGCGGCGGGCCCTGGGTCCGGCTGTCGGTCATCGTGCGGTGCGTTCCTCTTCGATCGACGACCGACCTGGCCGCCGGATCTCCACCCGGGTCCCGGTGGGACCGCTGGTGAGCGCCATGGTGGCACCGATGGTGGCCGCTCGTGACCGCATGTTCGCGAGGCCCTGGTGGCCCAGCGCACCCGGGCCGGACGCGTCGAAGCCGGTGCCGTTGTCGGTCACGATCACGCCCAACCCCTGGTCATCGCCCTCGACCACGACCGTCGCCATCGACGCCCCGGAATGACGCGCCACGTTGCTGAGCGTCTCGTTGACCATGCCCAGCAGGTGGGCGGTGGTCGGGGGGTCCGGCTCGGGCGCCGTGGCCGGGATGTCCAGCTCGACGTCGATGATCGAGTTGTGCCGGAACTCGGCGACGATCGCGCGGAGGCCGTCGGCGAGCGTGGTCCCGCCGAGGAGCTCCGGCCGCAGGCCGAAGATGAAGTTGCGGATGTCGCGGATCGTCTGGTGGAGGCTCTCGATCGCCCGCTCCACGCGCCGCTCCGCCTCGTCCGGGTCCTCGTGGGCGAGCTCGGGCATGTCCTCGAGCGACAGACCCACGGCGTACAGGCTCTGGATGATGCCGTCGTGGAGGTCGTTGCTGATCCGCTCGCGCTCGTCGACGACGGCCAGCCGCTGGACCTGCTCGTGGAGGCGGGCGTTCTCGATCGCGATGCCCGCGTGCACCGCGAAGGTCTCGACCAGCCGCTGGTCGTCGTGCGTGAACGGCTTCCCGTCCCGCCGCTCGGTGAGGTACAGATCGCCGACCGTCCGGCCCTGGACGGTCACGGGCACGCCGAGCAGGGTGTGCATCTCGGGGTGATGGGGCGGGAACCCATACCGGCGTGGGTCGACCGCGAGGTCGTCGATCCGGATGGCGCGGTTCTCGCGCACGATGACGCCGATGAGGCCGTGCCCCCGGGGGATCGGACCGATGCGCGCACGCTCCTCGGCGGTGATGCCGGACGTGATGAAGCGCTCGACCGCGCCATCGGCGTCGAACGTGCCGAGCGCCGCGTACCGCGCACCCACGAGCGGCCGGACCTGGTCCACGATGACCTGCAGGGCGTCGTCGACCGACTGCAGGCCGGCGATGGCCCGCGTGGCCGCGTCGAACGCGTCGATGACGCCGGATTCCGGATGGCGATCGGCCTGGCCGCTCACGGGCTCACGGTAGCAGTCGGGTCCGACCGCGATACTGGTCGGCGACGATCCCAGGAGGCGACCGATGACCAGCACCACCCCGCTCCCGACGCTGGACGAGCTGCTCGACCAGGAGGCGCGGCTGGCCCTGCCGTCGCTCAGCGAGGACGACGCGATCGCGATCGGCCAGCGGATCCTCGTGCGGGCGCAGGAGCGCGACCTGCCGGTGACGATCGAGGTGCGCCGCGCCTCGCGGGTGGTGTTCCGTGCCGCCCGCACCGGGACCAACGCGCACAACGACATGTACGTCGCCGGCAAGGCACGGATCGTCGAGCGCTTCGGGCACTCCACGATGTACGAGCGACTCCGCTACGAGCTCGAGGGCACCACGTTTGCCGAGGCGACCTCGCTGGCCTTCCCGGAGTACGCGCCGCACGGCGGCGGGTTCCCGCTGATCGTCGTGGGCACGGGACCGGTGGGCGTCGCGATCGTCTCCGGCCTCCCGCAGGAGGCCGACCACGCGCTGATCGTCGAAGTCCTGGGTGAGTACGTCGCCGAGCTGAACGGACCGGCGTGACGCCCGGTCTGTCCGGGGCCTCAGCTCCGAACCGCAACCGCGGGCGAACCCCCACGATGCCTGAGCCGGGTTGACGCGCATGCCGCCGTTCCGGCATCCTCCGCCAGCGATGAGCCACCATCGAGACGTGTGCCTCTGTCCGTGTCGCTGTGCTGCCCCGCAGGGCAGGCGGTGTATCTGAGCGCGGACATCGCGAAAGATCCGCGCGGACACCGCCCAACCCCTGCGTACGGCAGGGGTTTTTTCATGCCCGTCACCGCCACGACCTCGAGGGAGCTCAGATGACCTACCCGGTAGCGCCGGAACCGACCACCACCATCTCGACCATCACCGTGTCCGACCTGCAGGCCAGGCTCGCCGACCCGGAGCTGACGCTGCTCGACGTCCGGCCGATCGCCGCCTTCAACGGCTGGCGCCTCGGCGCCGAGACGCGCGGCGGCCACATCCCGGGTGCCGCCGCCTTCCCGGTCGGCTGGCTCGACGCCCAGGAGGCCGCCGAGACCGCCCGCCTGCTCGCCGACAAGGGCGCCACCGCGGGTCGCTCGATCGTGGTCTACGGGCACGCCGACGACGACGCTCGGCGCCTCGCCCGCCGCCTGGCCGACGACGGGCTCGAGGCGAGCGTCCTCGAGGGCGGGTTCGCGGCCTGGGCCGTCGACGCGTCGAACCCGGTCGACCGCCTGCCCAACTACCAGCGGCTGGTCCATGTCGGCTGGCTGCGCGACGTGCTCGCCGGGGAGGCCGTCGAGGCGCCGCCCAGCGCCGACGCCCTCCTGTTCCACGTGAACTTCGGCGTCCCCGAGGAGTACGCGGACGGGCACATCCCCGCCGCCCGCTACCTCGACACCAACTGGCTGGAGTCGCCGGCCGACTGGAACCGCCGCTCGCCGGCCGAGCTCGACCACGCGCTGCGCTCGCTCGGGATCACCGTCGACACGACGGTGGTCGTGTACGGCCGCGACACCGAGGGCGACGCCAACGAGAAGTGGCCCGGTCGTCGGGCCGGCCAGATCGCCGCCACCCGCGCCTTGCTGATCCTGCGCTACGCCGGCGTCCGCGACGTCCGGTTGCTCGACGGCGGGTACGACTGGTGGGTCCGCGACGGCCATCCGGTCGAGACGACGCCCCGCCAGCCCGTGTCGGTGCCCGAGTTCGGGTCGCCGATCCCGGTCCACCCCGACCTCATCGTCGACCTCCCGGAGGCGAAGGCGATCCTCGCGGACCGCGACGGCGCGGCGCTGGTCAGCGTCCGGACCTGGAAGGAGCACATCGGCAAGGTCAGCGGCTACAACTACATCCAGCCGGCCGGCCGGATCCAGGGCGACGTGTGGGGCAACTGCGGCACCGACGCCTACCACATGCAGCACTACCGGAACGTGGACAACACCATGCGGGCGTACCCGGAGATCGCGGCCAACTGGGCCGATGCCGGGATCACCGCCGACAAGTGGGTCGCGTTCTACTGCGGGACCGGGTGGCGGGCCAGCGAGACCTGGTTCTACGCCGACCTGCAGGGCTGGGACCGGATCGCGGTCTACGACGGCGGCTGGCTCGAGTGGAGCTCCGACCCCGTCGCCAACCCGATCGACACCGGCGAGCCCGTGGTCGAGCCGGCCCCCGCGGCCGAGCCGGTCGTCGCGGCCGAGCCGGCCGGTTCCACGAGCGAGGTCGCGGCCCCGGTCGTCGCCGCCTGATCGCGCGGGCTCGCGGTGCGGCCCCGGCCCGACGCACGCCGCACCGTGCCCGCACACTGGACCTCTCTGGAGTGGAGAGGTGCCCGATGATCGATCTCCATGGCCGCGTCGTGCTGATCACCGGCGCGGGCGGCGCCATCGGCTCCGCGGCGGCACGCACGCTCGCCGGCGCCGGCGCGCGCGTGCTCGCCCAGGACGTGCGCGCCGAGCCGGTCCACGGCCTCGTCGGTGAGCTCGGGACGTCCGCGCACGCGATCGTCTCGGACCTGTCCGATCCGATCGCAGCGGGTCGCCTGTGGGACGACGCCCTCGCGGTCCACGGGCGGATCGACGTGCTGGTGAACAACGCCGGGATCTTCCCCGCGGCCGAGCTCGACGCGCCGCTCGAGGAGTGGGTGCGCGTCTGGAACCTGTCGCTCGGGGTGAACCTCGTTGCCGCCGCGATCCTGTGCAAGGCCGCCGTGACGACCTTCGCCGCACAGGCCGACGGCGGGATCATCGTGAACATGGCCAGCCGCGCGGCCTTTCGCGGAGAGGATCCCGCGTACTGGCACTACGCGGCCGCCAAGGCCGGGCTCGTCGCCATGACCCGCTCGATCGCACGAAACAACGGGCGCCAGGGGGTCACGGCCTTCGCGATCGCACCCGGCTACGTCGACACCGCGTTCAACCAGCGGTTCGCCGACGAGGTCGGCGTCGAGGTGGCGGCGCGCGACACCGGCCTCGGCGAGGTCGCCCAGCCCCAGGACGTCGCCAACGTGATCGCGTTCCTGGCCTCCGGCCTGGCCCGTCACGCGACCGGGACGACCATCGACGTCAACGGCGCCAGCTACGTCCGCTGAGGCCGGTCGGCAGACGTATCCTCCCGGCAGGATGGAGCCCAGTCGGATGGTGCCTGACCTCGCGGCACAGCCGCTCCTCGAGGCGCGCGGGCTGTCCAAGTCGTTCCGCGGCCTCCGCGCGCTCGACGACTACCAGCTCCGCCTGGCGCCCGGATCGATCCACGGGGTGATCGGGCCCAACGGGGCGGGCAAGACCACGCTGTTCCACCTCCTCTCGGGGTTCCTGCGCCCGACGAGCGGGAGCATCGCGTTCGAGGGCCGGGACGTCACCGGCTGGGCCGCCTACAAGGTCGCCCGCGTCGGCATCGGCCGGACCTTCCAGAACATCCGGCTGTTCGGCGACCTGTCGGTCCTCGACAACGTGAAGATCGCCGTCCAGCGGCGCGTGCCCCGCTCGCTGCTCGGCACCGTGGTCTCCAGCCCCGGGTTCCGGCGCCGCGAGCGCGAGCTGGACGAGGAGGCGCTGGCCCTGCTCGAGCGGTTCGGGCTCGCCGGGCAGGCCGATCGCGCGGCGCGCAACCTCCCCTACGGCGACCAGCGGCGACTCGAGATCGCGCGCGCGGTCGGCGCCCAACCGAAGGTCCTCCTCCTCGACGAGCCCAACGCCGGGATGAACCCGATCGAGACCCAGGAGCTGCTGGGGCTGATCCGGCGGCTGCGCGAGGAGCTGGGGATCACGATCGTGCTCGTCGCCCACGACATCCCGCTGGTCATGAACCTGTGCGACCGGATCCAGGTGCTCAACTACGGCCGGCTGATCGCCGAGGGCGACCCCGCCGCCGTCCGGTCCAACCCGGACGTCATCGCCGCCTACCTCGGCCAGGCGCGCGATGCTTGAGCTCGAGAACGTCTACGTCCACTACGGCACCATCCGCGCCCTGCAGGGCGTGTCGCTCGCGGTCGGCGAAGGCGAGCTGGTCGCGCTGATCGGGTCCAACGGCGCGGGCAAGACGACCACGCTGCGCACGATCTCGGGCATCAACCGGCCGTCGGACGGCGCGATCCGCTTCGAGGGCGCCGACATCACGCGCGCGCCGGCCGACCGCATCGTCTCGCTCGGCATCTCGCATTGCCCGGAGGGTCGGCGCATCTTCGGCGGCCTGACCGTGCGCGAGAACCTGCGCCTGGGCGCCGTGTCGCAAACGGACAAGCGGGCCGCGGCGGAGGACCTCGAGATGGTGCTCGAGCTGTTCCCGCTGCTCGGCGAGCGGCTCGGCCAGGCCGGCGGCACCCTGTCGGGCGGCGAGCAGCAGATGCTCGCCATCGGGCGCGCCCTGATGAGCCGGCCGCGGCTGCTGCTGCTCGACGAGCCGTCGCTCGGCCTGGCGCCGCTGATGGTGGAGCGGATCTTCGAGACCATCGCCCGGCTGAAGGCCGGCGGCCGGACGATCCTGCTGGTCGAGCAGAACGTCCACCACGCGCTCGATGTCGCCGACCGCGCCTACGTGCTCGAGACCGGCCGGGTGACGCTCGACGGCCCGGTCGAGGTCCTGCGCCGCAACCCGAAGGTCGAGCAGTCGTATCTCGGGGTCGGCGGGGTCTCCGCGTGAGCGACTACGTCGTCCAGCAGATCGTCAACGCGCTGGCTGCGGGCAGCCTGTACGCGCTGATGGCCGTGGGGCTGGCGATGGTGTTCGGCATCCTGCGGCTGATCAACTTCGCGCACGGCGACGTGATGATGATCGCGGCCTACATCGCGGTGTTCTGCCTGGGCGCGGGCCTGTCGCTCGAGGTCGCCATCCCGATCATGGTGTTCGGGACCGTCGCCGTCGGCCTCCTGATGGAGCGGATCGCCTACCGGCCGATCCGCGGCGCCCCCGACGTCGCGATGCTGCTGACCTCGTTCGCCGTGGGCCAGATCCTCCAGAACGGGACGCTGCTCACCACGCGCCTCGCGGGGCTCCCCACGCTGATCGCGTTCCCGAGCCCCGAGCAGCTGAGCGGCGTCATCTCGATCGGCACGATCCTGGTCCCGAAGGTCAACGTCGTCAGCTTCCTGGCCGGGATCATCCTGCTCGGGCTGCTCACGGTGTTCGTCACCCGGACCACGCTGGGGTTGTCGATGCGGGCCGCCGCCGAGGACCTCAACGCGGCGCGACTGATGGGGATCAAGGTCAACCGGGTCGTCGCGACCGCGTTCGGCATCGGGGCCGGCCTCGCGTCCGTGGCCGGCTTCCTGTACGCGGTCCAGGCCGGGCAGATCAACCCGTACATGGGCTTCACCCCGGTGCTCAAGGCGTTCATCGCCGCGGTCATCGGCGGCTTCGGGAGCATCGCCGGCGCGGTGCTCGGTGGCTACGTCCTGGGCTTCCTCGAGGTCCTCGTGACGGCCCTGGCCGGAATCGGGGACCTGCTGCCGCCGGGCTCGGTGCCGCCAGAGGTCCGCGAGTTCCTGCAGACCTGGCTGCCGAGCTCGCTGGCCAGCTATCGCGACGCGGTGGTGTTCATCGTCCTGATCCTGGTCCTGCTCGTCCGGCCGCAGGGGATCCTCGGCAAGCGCGAGCAGGGGGAGCTGCTGTGAGCGGCCGGCGCCGCGCGGCCGGGCCGCTGCTCGTGATCCTGCTGTCCTCGATCGCGCTCGCGATCCTCGATGCGAGCGGCCAGGCGTTCTGGCAGGGGTTCGCGATCAACCTCGGGATCTTCATCATCCTGACCGTCAGCCTGAACCTGACCAGCGGGTTCACCGGCGTGTTCTCGCTCGGCCAGATCGGGTTCATGGCCCTGGGCGCCTACGCCTCGGCGATCCTCACCCTGCCGCTCGAGGAGAAGGCGTCGTACCTGCCGGACCTGCCGTCGTGGGTCGCCGGCGTGCACCTCGACCAGGTCGTCGGCCCAGTCCCGGCCGGGTTCCTCGCGGCGACGCTGATCGCCGCCGCCCTGGTCAGCGTGATCGCGTGGCTGGTCGGCCGGGTGCTGATGCGGCTGTCCGGCCACTTCGTCGCCGTCGCGACGCTCGGCTTCCTCGTGATCGTCCGGGTGCTGCTGTTCAACGCGGACGCGTTCACCCGCGGGTCGCGGACGTTCTCCAACGTCACGCCCTACACGAACCTGTGGTGGACGGGCGTGTGGACGCTGCTCGTGGTCTACGTCGTGTGGCGCATCAAGCGCTCCTCCTACGGGCGCGAGATGTTCGCCCAGCGCGAGGATCGCGTCGCCGCGCAGGCGATCGGGATCCGGGTGATGGACCCGCGGCTGCTCGCGTTCGTCGTGGGGGCGTTCTTCTCGGCGGTCGCCGGATCGCTGTACGCCCACTTCATCACGTCCTTCTCGCCGACGGTCTTCTACTTCGACCTCACGTTCCGGGTCATCACGATGCTGGTGATCGGCGGGATGGGCTCGGTCAGCGGCTCGATCCTCGGCGCGATCCTGATCGTCGGCCTGGGCGAGGCCCTGCGGCGCGTCGAGGACGTGACGCTGCTCTACGGACTGTCCGCGATCGTGCTCGCCGTGATCTTCATCATCGTGATCACCGTGCGCCGCGACGGGCTCCTCGGCCAGCGCGAGGTCCCGCTCGACCGGCTGTTCGACCCGGCGCTGTGGCGTCGCGGGCGCGCGGGTCCGCCGCCCGGCGGTGGGCCCGATCCGGTCGCCGATCAGAGCCCGTAGACCCGCTCCGAGTTGCGCCACAGGATCCGCTCGGCCCAGTCGATCGCGGTCCGCTCGTCGATCGCGCCGTCGGCGACGTGCTCGTCGAGCACCCGGCCCAGCGCCCGCCGGCCCAGCCGCGCCGCGACCCAGTACAGCTCCGGCACCAGCGACGCGTCCGTGCTGAACAGGATCTTGCTGGCGGGCGCGAGGCCGAGCAGCTCGCGGGTGATCTGGGTCGCCTCGCCGGCCGCGAACAGGATCGCCTCGCCCATGTCGGCATAGACGTTGGGGAACATGGCGGCGAGGTAGGCGAGCGACCGGACGTACGGATAGCCGGTGTGCAGGAGCACGATCGGCGCGGCCCGGAACCGCTCCGAGAACAGCACCCGCAGGGCCGCCGGGTCCACCCTGGTCAGGTCGAGGTCGGGATCGCCGAGCCCGGTGTGGAACTGGATCGGCACGCCCTGCTCGGCTGCCGCCTCGACGGCGATGACGACCAGGTAGTCGAGCAGCGGCTTGGACTCGATGCGCAGGGTCCCGTCCCGCTTCGCCTGCTCGTGGACGTCCTTGAACGCCCGGGCGGCCTGGACGTGGTCGACGAGCTCGACCTGGAGCCCGCTGCGGTAGGCGATGACCGACTTGAGGCCGACGATGCCGCGGCCGCGCAGGTCGGCGAGCGAGGCCCGATAGGCGTCGAGGAAGCCGTCGAACCCGGGTGCAGCCGGGATCAGGCGTTCGATCAGCGGCTCGATGCGCAGGATCTCCTCGATCCGGCACGGAACGAGGTCCCGCAGCTCCCCGAGCGAGAGCGTCGTGTCGCCGCCGTAGCCCGTGTCGACGAGCCAGGTCTTGAAGTTCGCCCGCTCGACGATCTCCCGCGCGAGCGACGCCAGCCCGCGCTCGCGGCGCGCGGCGTGGACGGCGTCGGGCGTGGGCTCGCAGCCGAGCAGGCCGGCGAGCTCGCGGATCGTCCAGTGGTAGAGGAGGGAGTGCGGGACGTCGTCCCGCGCGACCTCCGGAAAGTACGTCTCGGTCAGGTGGATCCGGAAGGCCTCGTCGTCGGGCGGCTGGTCCCGCAGGAACGAGTGACAGTGGTTGTCGACGATCGGGATCCCGGCGAGGTCGAGGGCCATCGCGGCCGCTCAGTACTTGAAGAAGTGGTGTTCGAGCTCGTACGCGTCGTCCTGCTCCGCGTACGCGGCAGCCTCCGCCCGTCGGACCTTGAGGTACTCGGTCGCGAGTGGCGCGCCGAGCGCCCCCGTCAGCACCTCGTCCTTCTCGAGCTCGTCGAGCGCCTCGGCCGCGGTCTCCGGAAAGCGCCGGATCCCGCGCCTGGCGCGCTCGTCGTCGGTCAGGTTGCCCGGGTCGACGTCGACCGGCTCCCCGGGGTCCAGCTCGCGCGCGATGCCGTCGAGCGCCGCGGCCATCACCCCGCCCAACGAGATGTACGGATTGGCGCTCGCGTCGCTGGCCTTGAGCTCGAGGTTCGCGGAGCCGGCCTCGTCGTCCCAGTAGCGGGTCGGGACGCGCACCGCGGCCTCGCGGTTCTCGATGCCCCAGGCCGTGAACGCCGAGCTCCAGTAGTGGGGCTGCAGGCGCCGGAACGAGTTGGTGCTCGGGGTCGTCAGGCCGAGCAGGCCCGGGAGGTGGGCGAGGACGCCGGCGATCGCGTGCCGCGCCAGCGGGCTGAGGCCGTCGGGGTCAGTCGCGTCGGCGAGGCGATTGACCGTGTGCGCCGCATCCCAGACGCTCCAGTGGAGGTGCGCCCCGCTCCCGGCCTGGTCGGCGAAGGGCTTGGGGGCGAGCGAGGCGATGAGCCCGCGCCGGGCCGCGACACCTCGAACCGTCTGGCGATAGGTCACCTGGTTGTCGGCCGCGCGAAGTGCCGGCGCGTGGCGCGTCGACAGCTCCTGCTGGCCCCAGCCGAGCTCGGGATGGGACAGCTCGACGGTCAGCCCCTGGCTCGTGAGCGCCGCGACGATGTCCTGGATGACGTCCTCGGTCGAGTCCATGCCGATGGCGCTGAAGCACAGGCTCCGATCGACCGGCCGGAAGCCCTCCTCGGTCTGCACGGCGAGGTAGAACTCGTTCTCGAACGCCGCCTCGAACGCCAGGCCGGCCTCGGCCGCGCGCTGCTCCATGCGCTGGAGGAACCAGCGCGGGTCGAGCGGCCACGGCGAGTGGTCCAGCTGGACCATGTTCACGAGCATCTGGCCGCTGCGCGGGGCGTACGGCAGCACCACGAACGTGTCCGGATCGGGCACCAGCCGGATCTCGCCGACGGGGCCGTAGGTCGCGTCGGGTGCCAGGGTGTCGAGGCTCGTGAACGACTGCATGCCCCGCACGAGGCCGATCCCGCTCTGGATCCGCCGGGCGAGCGACGAGACGTGCGTGCTCTTGCCGCGGACGACGCCGCCGTTGTCGCAGTACAGGAAACGCACGAGCTGCAGGCCCTGGGCCTCGGCCTGGGCGACGATCTCCTCGGGTGTCATCGGGATGCCTCGTTCGATGCGGGCGGAACGGGACGACCCGCCGGCCCCGGACGATGCCCGGGTCCGGCGGTGGGGACGCGCGGTGCCGACGGCTACGGCGCGGGGACCTTGACCGGGACGACCTCGCCGCCGAGCTTGAGGGCGCCGTTCTCGATGTCGATGACGGTCACGCCCTTCTGCGGGACGTGGCTGCCGTCGGCGAACGTGATCTTGCCGGTGATGCCCGGGAAGTCCTTGGTCGACTCGAGCGCCGCCTTGACGGCCGCCGAGTCCGTTCCACCGGCCCGCTTGATCGCGTCGGCCAGCAGGAACACCGTGTCGTAGCCGAGCGCCGCGAACGCGTTCTCGGGGTCGTTGCCGTACGCGGCCTTGTAGTCGGCCATGAACTTCTTGATCCCGTCCGTCCCGTTGGCGGCGTCCATCAGGGCGTGGGTCGTGAAGAACACATTGCTCGTCGCCGGCCCGGCGACCTTGACGAGGTCGGGGGTGTCGTACCCGTCGCCGCCGACGATCGGCCCGGTGATGCCCGCGTCGCGGAACTGCTTCACGATCGGCCCGATGTTGTACGGCATCGCCGCGACGTAGTAGAAGTCCGGCGCGGGATTGAGCGCCTTGATCTTGGTGATCTGGGCGGAGAAGTCGGTGGCCTTGTCGTCGTACGACTCCTCGAGCGCGATCGTCCCGCCGAGCTCCGTGAACCGCGACTTGAAGTACTGGCCCAGCAGCGTCGTGTACTCGACGCCCTTGTCCCACAGGAAGTACGCGTTCTTGCCGAACTTGTCGAACGCGTACTCGGCGCCGACCGCCGCCTGGACGTTGTCGCCGAAGCAGGCCAGGAACATCATGTCGCCGACCTGGGACGGGATCTTGGGCGACGTCGCGCCCACCGTGATGAACGGGATCTTGGCGTTCTGGAACGTCGGGCCGGACGCGAGCACCGAGTCGGTGTCGGTATAGCCGACCATCAGCGGGACCTTGTCCTGCTCGACGAACTGCTTGGCCGTCTGCGCGGTGACGTCCATCTTGTACTGGCTGTCGTGCACGATGAACTCGATCTGGCTGCCGAGCACGCCGCCCGCCTTGTTGATCTCGTCCACCGCCAGCTTGGCGCCGTTCGCCGCCGGCAAGTCGAGGGCCGACTCGTCGCCGGTCAGCGCGAAGCCACCGCCGATCTTGAGTGTCCCGCCCGTGCCGCCGCCCCCCGCACCCGCCGAGGGCGCTGCCGACGATCCGCTGGAAGTGCATGCCGCGGCGAGTCCGATGACCGCCGCCAGTCCGAGAGCGCGCGCTGTCAGGGTGCGCATCGACGCCTCCTCCACGACCAGTGGGTGGGCTCCAGTGAGCGAACCGGGGCAGCGTAGCGCAGCCGCCTCGGCGGGAACAGCCCCTCAGGGACGAGCGCGCGAGGCGATCGGGTTGCGGACGTCCCGGTTCCGCGATGCGGGCCGCCGAAGACACGACACCCGCCCATCGGGTACCCTTCGGCGGTCGCCTCGCGACCCGGGCCTCAGACGCCCAGCACTGCCCCAGCGGTGCAACGACCAAGAACCCTGCGTCCCGCTTGCAATGCGGGTCGTCGCAGCTCTCGGCTCGCCTCCCTTTGCGGTGGGCGTCGACGCCCCGCTTGGTCCCGCGATCGTCATGTTCGGGATCTCGACCGCGTGGTGGCACGCCCGCTGGCAGCCCTCCGGTGGTCGGCCGATACGGCTGCCTATCGCCGGAGACCATGTCGAACGAACGCTGCGCGGCCTGTGGTCGCTCATTTGCCAATCGCCTCGCCCTGGGCGTTCACCAGGGTCGAGGTCGCCCCTGTCATGACCCGGACGCTTCGCGCCGCCGGGCGCGCGACCGGGAGGCGCGCTATCGCTCCCGCCACCCGCGGCGACGCCGCGAGCAGGATCGCCGGGCCAGGCATCGCCTGCTCACCCGCCGGCCGGAATACTTCCAGGTCTGGCGGCAGGCGCACGCGGCCACCGAGCGCGCGCGGCGCCTCCGGTGGCGGCTGACCCATCCGGACCTGCTCCGCGAGCAGTGGCGCCGTCGAGCGCAGCGGCGACGTGTCGAGGTCGTGCCGCTGCCGCCGTCCCACGCCCATCACGCGCTGTTCGACCGGGCGTGGGAGGTCCTGCACCGGATCGGCGTCCGGCGCGACGACCACCTTGGCGCGATCCACGACCCGCGCTGGGAGGACGCCTGCTCCGAGGCGGTGCTGGCGCTCCTCGAGGGCCGCGACCCGGAGGCGGCGGCCCGCGCGATCCTGGCGACCGAACGGCGGGTGGCGTTCCTGTCGGTGCGCATCGACGACCTCGAGCGCCTGCCCGCGGGCGCCTGACCAGACGGCGCGTCGGGCTCGGCTCCATCGGCGTCCGGGAGGGGATCGGTCGTTCTACCGATGCCGGATCGCGTCGGGCCCTCCAGCATCGAGCCATCGATCGGCCGGCGCCCTGCCGGCCCGCTGGCTGGAGGTCTGATGATGAGACGCACGCTGGGACGCGTCGCGCCCATGTTGCTGGGCGCGATGCTGCTCGGGTCCCTGACCGCTTCGGGCGCGACCGCGCACGGGTCGTCCGGAACCCGCTGGGACCTGATCCGGGCCGGGATCGCCACGGCGCGGTTCCACTCGACCGAGCAGGCGACGAAAGCGGGCTACGGCCCGTTCCCGGCGGGCGTGCCGCTCCACGAGTGCATCTCGTCCTTCGACAACACGGGCGCGATGGGCTTTCACTGGCTCAACGGCGCCAACCTGACGACGGACCTCAGCCCCACCAAGCCGCAGGTCCTCGTCTACGAGCCCGACAGGAAGGGCAAGCTCCACCTCGTCGCCCTCGAGTACGTGGTGTTCAAGGACGCGTGGGACGCCGCCCACCCGGGCACCATGCCGGAGCTGTTCGGCGAGGAGTTCATGGATTCGGGCTTCCCGAACCGCTACGAGCTCCCGCAGTTCTACGCGCTCCACGTCTGGCTCTGGAAGCCCAACCCGGCGGGCCTGTTCAAGCCGTTCAACCGGAACGTGTCGTGCGCGGGCGCGACGGGCAGGCGTCGGCGCCTCGACGGTCGCGGCCCGGGGCGTGGTCGCCGACCGCGTGACGACGGCCGCCGCGAGGGCCGGCTTCGTGTGCTCGATGCGGCGGGCCGCGTCCGCCTGATCGATCCGCCGGTCGTTGGGCCGGCGAGCCACCCGGCGACGTGGGCACGGTCCGACACGGATCGTGCCCACGGCCGTTTCCGGACGTGCACAATCCTCGCGTGACCTGATTCGGTGACGCGGAGGAGGATCCATGACCGCTGCAACGTCCTCGGGTGAGCCTGTCCTCGCCTGGATCACGCGCCGGACCGAGACGCGCGCGCCAGAGCGAGGTCGACTTCGACGACTCCAGCCTCGAGCTCCGGCGCCTGTTCGCCGAGGTCTGGGGCACGTTCCTGCTGGTGCTCGTCGCGGGCGGCGGCGGCGTCGTCGGCGCGCTGCCCGTGGGCGGCGAGCTGACCCTGGCGATGAAGGCCCTGGCCCCCGGCATGATGGTGATGGGGATCATCTTCTTCATGGGCACGATCTCGGGCGCCCACCTCAATCCCGCGGTGACCCTGGCGTTCGCCGTCCGCGGCAACTTCCCGTGGCGCCGGGTCCCCGGCTACATCGTGGCCGAGGTCGTGGGCGCGATCCTCGCCTCGCTGTTCCTGCAGGCGGTGTACGGCGGCATCCTCAACGGCGCCACCGAACCGGGCGCCGGCATCTCGGACGGCACCGCGGTCCTGACCGAGGCGATCCTGACGCTGGGCCTCGTGAGCGTGATCCTCGGCACCGCCGCCGGGCGCGCGCAACGTCGGCTTCAACGGCGCGATCGCCGTCGGCGCGTACATCGGCCTGGTGTCCGTGTGGGGCGCCCCGATCTCCGGCGCGTCGATGAACCCGGCCCGCTCGCTCGGCCCGATGCTCGTCGGCGGCAACCTCGACCACTACTGGGTCTACCTCGTCGGCCCGATCGTCGGCGCGATGATCGCGGTCGCCTTCGAGTTCATCCTCCGCGGCCGGCCGACGAAGGCCGGCGCCGACGCGGCCCAGGGCATCCTCGACGAGGATCCGACCGGGGTCTGAGCCCGTCGGCTTTAATGGGTCGATGGAGCGGGAGGAGCCGGGCGGGGCCGACATCGCGGCCCTGCGCGAGTCGGAGGCCGAGTTCAGGGCCGCGTTCGAGGTCGCACCCGACGTGGCCGGGCCGGCCGCCGACATCGTGGACGTCGCGTTCAGCGGCGAGGTCATCGTCTGGCGGGGCCCGGCGCCGTTCTACTTCGTGCGGCTGCCGGACGAGCCCGCCGCCGCCGTCCACGCCGTCTCGCACATCGCGAGCTACGGCTGGGGGTGCATCCCGGTGGGCGCCACGATCCGCGACACGGAGTTCGGGACCGCGCTGATCCCCAAGGACGGCGGCTACCTGCTGCCGCTGAAGGCCGTGGTCCGCAAGGCGGAGGGGCTGGAGCAGGGGGACACCGTCCCGGTCCGGATGGTCATCCGCACCTGACCCGGCGCGCGGCCGGCCTCAGTGCGGCCGGTGCGCCGCGAACAGGTTGGTCGAGCCGGCGACCCCCTTGAGCTCGACCGGACCCACCGACGTGAAGGCCAGCTCGGGGCTGCCCGACAGGTCGACGAGCGCCTGGCTGACGAGCACCTGGCCCGGCTGCGCATAACCGGCGATCCGCGCGGCCAGGTTCACCGTGCGTCCGTAGTAGTCGCCCTCCTGGAAGATGACCGGCCCGGCGTGCAGGCCCACGTGGGCGGGCGGCAGCCCGGCGTCGAAAACCCCTTCGACCATGTCCAGCGCCGCGGCGACCCCGCGCCCAGGGTTCGGGAAGTGGAGCATCACCCCGTCGCCCAGCCACTTCACGGCGCGGCCGCCGTGCCGGACGCTCTCGCGCTGGACCAGCCGTCCCAGGTCCTCGGCCAGCTCGGCCGCGGCGGCGTCGCCACGCTCCTCGGTCAGCCGCGTGTAGCCGCTGATGTCCAGGAAGCACATCGCCGGCGGGTGGTCCGAGCGGGTGTGCAGGCCGGCGTCCGCCAGCATCGACTCCAGGCCCTCGATGATGTTGGTGGTCCACGCCTGCATCTGCTGCAGGTGGTACATGGCGACGACCGCTCGCTCGGTCATGGCGCTCATCTGGTCGCCGAAGTCGCCACCCAGGACCTGGTCCGGCCGCATGCCCCTCGCCATCGCGGGGCCGATCACCTCGGACTGCCACGTGTTCGACTCGGTCTCGGCGACGCGGCGCATGCCGTCGGCCTGCGAGCGCAGCATCTGCTGGATCGCCGCCGGACGGAGCCCTCCAGAGGAGGCGAGCTCGATCAGGGAGGCGAACGGGAGCTCCTCCTCCCGGATCCGATCGGACGGCTGCGGCGTGCTCGATCCCGCCGCCTCGCGGATGAACAGCAGCTGCTCGACCGGGACGCCGGTGCGATCCGCCATGTCGGCGAAGGTCACCCCGCTGGCCGACGAGAACCGCTCGAATGCGGCCGCGTCGAGGAAGTCGAGGGTCACCCGTCCCTGCCGGATCGCGTCGCCGAGCCCGTCCAGCGGGATCCCGGCCGCCAGCAGCGCGTTGACGACGCCGATCTTGCGCAGGTGACCGCCGGTGAACTCGTCGGCGCCATAAGGCTCGATGACGCCGAGGGCGACCATCCGTCGCAGGTCATCGATGGTGATTCCGGCCCGCTCCGCGGCCTCGGCGAGGTCATAGGTCTCCACGGGCCGAACTGTAGCCGCGGACGCGGATCGCCGAACGCCGGACCGGGAGCGGCCCGGATCAGACGCCGGGCGAGGGTCAACCGAGCGGCGGGAGGCCCTGGACGATCGGCAGGAGGTCGCGGTCGAGGTCGTCGTCGGTCTCGCCGACATCCGCGCGGACGATCGACCAGGCCTCGTCGTGGACCGCCTCGGCGCCCGGGGCCAGGCGGACGAGCGGGCCCAGCGTCTCGAGCTCGAGCATCGACTCGTTCGTGAAGATCTCGGTGTTGCAGCCGAGGTCGGCATAGGTGCCGGCCGGATCCGTCGGGTACCGCTTGACCAGCGCCGTGTCGCCGCGGAGGTACGCGGTCCAGCCGCGGTGGTTGTAGAGGCCGACCTTCGCCTTCGTCGGCGATCCCGGCTGCTGCCGGACCTGGAGGTAGCGGCGGCCCCACGTGAAGCGCGGGTCGGACATGTCGGTGTAGTGCCACAGGACGAGCCGCCGCGCCGGCGTCAGCACGTCGGGGTGCGGCAGGAACGGCTCCTGGGGCACGACCGCCCGTCCGCCCTCGGCGCAGACGGTGAGCGCCCACGGGGCGACCTCGACGGCGGCCGCGCCGCCGTTCCGGAGGCGATGACGCACGCGGACGGTCCCGGCCTCGACCCCCTCGATCTCGATCGTCTTCGTGATCCGCGACGCCGGCTCGGTCGCCCAGACCCGGAGCGTCGTGCCGTCCCAGGCGTGCTCGACCGCCCCGTTGTCGGGCACGTAGGTGCGCTCGACGGTCTCCGGCGCGAGCCACAGCCGGTGGCCGCCGTACGACCGCCAGTCGTCGCCCCCGGTCCGGCCGGCGACGTCGGGATCCACCCACAGGAGGTTCTCCCCATCGACGCGCCGCGCCGAGATGATCCGGGGACCGACGGCGGTCGTGACGATGAGCTCGAGCGCGCCATCGGTCAGGCGGACGCAGTCGCGCCAGCCCGCGAACTCGACGAGGTCCATGTCCATCGCTCGATGATGGCGCGGATCGGTGCGCGCGACACAGCCCGCGCGCACGGGCGTCGGCCGTCGCCACGGGATGGTCGGTCCGAGCAGCCCGCCGCGATGACGACCTTCGGCCCTGCGCGTCGGCGGGTGGGGCGACGACGCTTGCCGGACGGATGACAGAGGTGGTCTGTCGATGTCGTCGTTGCCGGAGCCCGTCGAGCGGTTCGTGGAGCTCGTGTCCTGGGGCCAGACCCCGCAGATCTCGACCCTGATCCTCGAGACCGACGCCTGGATGTGGCGTCCGGGGCTGCCGCGGATCCCCCTCGCGATCCGCATGTCGCATCGGCTGGGCGAGGCGTTCGTCCACCGGATCCGCATCGGCCGTGGACGGCTCTCGATCCCGTTCGGGATGGACGCCTATGTCGATGGGCATGGGCTCATGCGGGTGGGGCCATCGACCCAGGTGGGCCCCACCTTCGACGAGGGCGCGCTGATCGCGATGTGGGGCGAGGCCCTGGTCTTCCCCGGCGCCTGGCTGGACCGGCGCGACGTCAGCTGGGAGGCCGTCGATGCGCACACGGCCCGGCTCGTCGTCAGCGGGGATCGAGGCGACGTGCCGTTGACCGTCGCCTTCGATCCCGAGGGTCGGCTTCCCGCTCTCGTGCGAGGCCGATCGGCCCAAGGGAGCCGGGCCGCGGGTTCGCTGGATCGGCCGTTGGAGCCGATGGCGCCCGACGCGGGCGGGGATCCTCGCTCCGAGCCGCATGGACGTGCAGTGGGCCGACGAGGACCGACCGTGGCTGGAGCTGCGGGTGACGTCCATCGAGCCGAACGGGCGGGTCGAGCAGGACCTGGCAGACGCCCGTCGGGCGCTCGACGGGCAACTGCCGTCGACGCCTGCGCCCGAGACCGCCGCATCGGGCACCGGTGAGGATCGGCCCGCAGCCACGTGACCTTCGACCCTGTCGGTCGCCGCCGAGGCCGATCGATGCTCGTGGGACCAGCCGGAGCCGCGGCGCCGGGCGCCGAGCCGGCGACAGGTCGCGCTGACCGGCGCGGTCGGGCATTCGAGGCACAGGAGGCCGAGATGATTGCCATCGACACCATGCGGGCGAACGTCTATCCGCGCGCCAGGGGACTTCACGATCGAGGAGGTCAACCGCCCGCGACCCGGTCCGGGCGAGGCCCTGATCCGCATCACCCTCACCACGATCTGCGGGACGGACGTCCACATCGTCAAGGGCGAGTACCCGGTCCGGGCCGGCCTCGTCCTCGGGCACGAGCCCGTTGGCGTGATCGAGGAGCTGGGCTCCGGCGTGACCGGCTACGACGTCGGCGAACGCGTGCTCGTCGGCGCGATCACCCCCTGCGGGCAGTGCGAGGCGTGCCTCACCGGCCACCTCTCGCAGTGCGGACACGGGTCGGGCTACGAAGCCATCGGCGGGTGGCGGTTCGGCAACACGATCGACGGCGCGCAGGCCGAGTACCTGCTGGTCCCGTCGGCCCAGGCGAACCTGGCGAAGATCCCCGATGACGTGACCGATGAGCAGGTCGTCCTCCTGGCCGACATCGCCTCGACGGGCTTCGCCGGGGCCGAGTCGGGCGGCGTCCGGATCGGCGACACCGTCGTCGTGTTCGCCCAGGGGCCGATCGGCCTGTGTGCGACGGCCGGCGCGAAGCTGATGGGGGCCGCGCAGGTCATCGGCGTCGACAGCGATCCCGTGCGGCTCGCGATGGCGAGGCGGATGGGCGCCGACGTCGCGCTCGACTTCACCAAGGTGGACGTCCTCGACGAGGTCAAGCGCCTGACGCGCGGCACCGGCGCGGACGTGGCCATCGAGGCGCTCGGCACGCAGCAGACCTTCGAGAGCGCCCTCCGGACGCTTCGACCCGGCGGCACCCTGTCGAGCCTCGGGGTCTACGCGGGCAAGCTCGAGATGCCGTACTCGGCCTTCGCGGCCGGCCTCGGCGACCACCGGATCGTCACCACGCTCTGCCCCGGCGGCAAGGCGCGGATGGGCCGGCTGATCGCCATGGTCCAGGCGGGCCGTTTCGACCCGACACCCCTGCTGACCCACCGGTTCCGGCTGAGCGAGATCGGCGAGGCCTATCGGGTGTTCAGCAACCGTCTCGACGGCGTCCTCAAGGTCGCGATCACCCCGTAGCCAGCCCTCCCTCTCTCTCGCGACTGGCCGGCCGACGTGGCCGGCCGGTCGCGTTCAGCGGCGCAACACGAGCAGACCAGGCCATGTTGACCTCAGCCGGCCGACGGCCGCGCTGGAGCGACGCGCTGACCCTGCCGATCGCCGCCCGCATCCCGCCACACCGACGGCCCGCGGCGCGGCGCGCGATCAAGATCGTGCACACCGCCGCGTTCGGGCTCATCGCCGCCTGCATCGGCGTGTTCGCCTGGGACGGGATCCGCGGACGAGACGGACGCCGGGCGTGGGTGACCGCCGCCGTTGCCTTCGCCGAAACGGCGATCTATGCGAGCAACAACCAGGTCTGCCCCTTGACGCCCCTCGCGGAGGAGCTCGGGGCCGGAAGCGGCACGGTCACCGACCTGTACCTCCCCGGGTGGGTCAGTCGGCGGATCCCGCTGTTCGGCAGCATCGCCCTGGTGATCGGGCTCGCCTTCCACCTGGCCCGATGGCGGGAGTGGCGTCCCACATGAGGCCGGGAGTCACGGGAATGGTCCCGGCCGATCGTGTCCTCCGGCCCTGCGCTATGGGCCGTCTGACACGGGTTGCCGACACGCACGAGGACGAACCTGTTGCCCAGAGATCAAACCATCCAGAGAGAGCAGGGAGATACGGACATGGCTGCACGACTTCGGCGGCTTGGCATTCTTCTCACCGTGGTCGGCCTCGTTTTCGCGGCCGGCGGCGCCTTCGCGTTCATGAAGACCCAGGAGGGCTATCGCTCGCTGAACGCGTTCAGCGCGGCGCAGAACGTCAAGCTCGCCTACAACGATCAGGGCCAGCTCACCTCCGCCGGCGAGACCGCCGAGGCGCAGGCCATCCTGGCGATGCTGACCAACGAGTGGGGCTACCCGGTCGTGGCCGGTGACCTCAACCCGAACGACCCGGTGGTCAACACCGGCAGCGAGTACATGTTCCAGATGGCGACCGTCGCCTACCACACGCTGCACGGCACCCAGACCGTCGTCCTCGACGAGAACTACACCGCCCCGGACGGCACGGTCTACACCGCGGGCACCGAGTACCAGGTCCCGGTCGACGGCCGCTACTGGGCCGACTTCGATCGCTCGAGCCCGGTCGACGCCGCGGTCCGCGCCCAGGCCTGGACCGGCGTGGCCCATGCCCTGATCGGCGAGCTGGGCGTCGGCACCGTGACGGCCTCCGCCCTGCAGATGGGACTCGGGCTGGCTGGCCTCTTCGCCGGTGTCGGGTTCTCGTTCGTCCTCGCCGGGCTCGGCCTGGTCTGGGCCGCACGCCCGGAGCCGGCCAAGGTCCCGGTGCTCAAGCCCGCCGGCGCCATGGTCTGACGCCGCCGGAGCCCCCGGCTCCACGGCACCCAACCTCCCAAAGGGCCTGTCCGCAGGGACAGGCCCTTTCTGCTCGCCTGTCGCCGGCGCCCTCAGCTCCCCCGGCTCGTCGGCAGCAGCCCGCGCTCGAAGGCCGTGGCGACGGCGGCGGCGCGGTCGTTGACGTTGAGCTTCGCGTAGATGTGGAGCAGGTGCGTCTTGACGGTCGCCTCGGAGATGAACAGCCGGGCCGCCGCGCCGCGGTTCGTCTCGCCCTGGGCGATCAGCGACAGCACCTCGAGCTCGCGATCGCTGAGCGCATCGGTGGCCGGGGCGCGGAGCTGGCTCATCAGCCGCGTGGCCACGGACGAGGCGAGGACCGACTCGCCGCGGGAGGCGGCGCGCACCGCCCGGAACAGCTCGTCGCGCGGCGAGTCCTTGAGGAGGTAGCCGGTCGCCCCGGCCTCGATCGCCGGCACGACGTCGCTGTCCGAGTCGTAGGTCGTCAGCACCAGCACCCGCGAGGGGATCTGCCGCTCGGCGATCCCGCGGATGGCGTCCGCGCCGTTGACGCCGGTCATCCGGAGGTCCATCAGGATCACGTCCGGGACCAGCTGGCCCGCGAGCTCGATCGCCTCGGCGCCGTCGGACGCCTCGCCCACCACGAGGAACTCGGGATCGCCCGAGAACATCCCGCGCAGCCCGTCCCGAACGACCGGGTGATCGTCGACGATGAGGAGCCGGATCGGCGTCATGCCCGGCCGACCAGGCCGGGGGCGACGATCGCGGGCACCCGTGCCGAGACGGCCGTGCCGGCGCCCGGCTCGGACTCGATGGCGAGCGTCCCCGCGACCCGGTTCACCCGCTGCCGCATCGCCGACAGCCCGAAGCCGGACCCGCGCTCGTCGGACGCGGTCGGGACGTCGAAGCCGACGCCGTCGTCCCGCACGTCGAGCGTCACGACGTCGCCCATGTACGACAGCGTCAGCCAGGCGTGCGAGGCGTTCGCGTGCCTGGCCACGTTGGCCAGGGCCTCCTGGGCGGTCCGCAGCAGCGCCACCTCGACCTCGGGGTGGAGCGGCTGGACGTCGCCCGTGGTGACGACCTCGACGGGCACGCCGTTGAGCTCCGTCCACTCCCTGGCGACGTCGGCCAGCGCCTCGGGCAGCCGCGCGGTCTCGAGGTGCTCGGGGCGTGAGCCCTCGACCGAGCGCCGCGCCTCGGACAGGCTCTCGCGCGCGAGGCCGATCGCGTTCCGGACGTGCCGCTGCCAGGCCTCGGGACGCTCGCGAGCCTGCTCGGCCGCCTCGAGCTGGGTGACGATCCCGGTCAGGCCCTGCGCGATCGTGTCGTGGATCTCGCGGGCCATGCGCTGCCGCTCGTCGAGCACGCCGGCCTCGCGGGCCTGGGTCAGCAGCTGGGCGTGGAGGCCGGCGTTCTCGTCGAGCGCGGTCTCGAGCCTCGCCACGGCCTGGCGACGCTGCTCGCTCACCTCCGCCATGCGCTCGCCGAGGATGCCGCCGCCGCCGATCGCCAGCGTCTGGATGACGATGATCGCGACCCAGATCGCGAGTCCACTCCGGGTTCGTCGGGAAGCCGCCGATCACCGTGTTCACGAGGACGGAGGTGGCGAACACGCCGGCGATCAGCAGCACCCACGGCCGCAGCATCATCGCGTGGAAGAAGCCCGTGATCAGGAAGATGAAGAACAGGTACTCGCGCAGCGACAGCAGCGTCCCGATGACGAGCAGGCCGACGAAGTAGACGACCATCCGCGCGCGATGCGCCTGGCGCGGCTTCGGGGCCCGCGTGTAGCCGAAGTACACCCAGACCGCGGCGAGGGCGACCAGGCCCGCGGTGACCAGGCGTTCGCCCGCGGACTCGGTCGACCAGGGGAGGGTCAGCGCCGCCGCCACGGCCAGGGTGACGTACGGGCACCAGTCGGTCAGCCGATCGCTCCATCGCTCGTAGAGCGACGGAGCGGGTCTCGGCGTGCCCGGCGCGGCGGAGCCGGTCATTCCCAGCGGAACCGCCTGGCGGCCGCGGTGCCGGCCACGATCGTGATCAGGCCCATGACCGCGAGCTGGGCGGGCTGCGGCGAGGTCCCCGACCAGGCATCGAGCAGTGCCTGCACGCCGGGCGGCGTGTAGTCACCGACGCGGATCAGCACCTCGGGCAGCATCATCCGCGGCAGGTATACCCCACCGAGGAGCATCACGAGCGCGAACAGCGGCACGAACAGGGCGCTGGCGATGCCGGCCGACGGCGCCACGGCGGCGACCAGCAGGCCCAGGGCGAACAGCGCCGACATGCCGAGCAGGAACGCGACGGCGAACCCGATCGGGTCCTTCGGCATCGGGATCCCGAACACGAGGTTGCCCACGACGAGCAGCACCGCGAGGCTCACGACGGCCACGCCCATGTTGACCACGAGCTGGGCGATGAGCAGCGATCGGGGACTGGCCGGCGTCGTCGACAGGCGGCGCAGCACGCCCTTCTCGCGGTACTTCACGAGGCGCGCCGGCAGCAGGTTCACGCCCAGGATCGCCAGCGTCATGACCACCATCGACGGCGCGAAGATGTCGATCCAGCGCTGCCCGCCGAGCGTCGGGTCGGCCTCGACGCCGAAGACGAGCCCGACGGCCACGAGGACGATCGTCGGCAACAGGATCGTGAGGAGCCACACCCCGGGCTCGCGAAAGAACAGCCTGGCCTCGACGGCCATGAGCTTGGTCAGCATTGCGGTCTCCATGTCTGGCTAGACGGCGAGCTTGCGGCCGGTCAGGGCGACGAACGCGTCGTCGAGACCGACCTGCTCGATGCGCAGCTCGTTGGCCACGATCTGGTTGCGCGCGAGGACGGCCGTGACGGCCGACACGAGGTTGCCGGTGCCGGCGACGACGACCGTCTGGCCCTGGCGGCTCACGCTGTGCACCTCGGGCAGGCCGGTGAGGAGCCCGTCGTCGATCGGGACCGACGGCCGGAACCGGAGCCGCTGCTCGGCGTCGACGCGGGACACGATCCCGGTCGGCGTGTCGACGGCGACAATCCGGCCGCCGTCGATGAGCGCGATCCGGTCGGCCAGGCGCTCGGCCTCCTCCATGAAGTGGGTCACGAGGACGATCGTCACGCCGCCCGCGCGGACGTCCTCGATGAGCTGCCACGTGTCGCGCCGGGCCTGCGGGTCGAGGCCCGTCGTGAGCTCGTCGAGGATCGCGATCTTCGGGTTGCCGATCAGCGCAAGCGCGATCGAGAGTCGCTGCTTCTCGCCGCCCGACAGCTTGCCGAACAGGGACTTGCGCTTGTCGGCCAGGCCGAGGTCGACGAGCAGCTGCTCGCCGTCGCGCGGAGCGGGGTAGAACGCGGCGTAGAGGTCGATCGCCTCCTTGACGCGGATCTGGTCGGGGAGCTCGCTCTCCTGGAGCTGGACGCCGACGACGCGGTGGAGCTCGTCGCGGTCGCGCTGCGGGTCGAGCCCGAGCACGCTGATCGAGCCCGAGTCGGGCGTCCGCAGGCCGCCGATCGACTCGACGGTGGTCGTCTTGCCGGCGCCGTTGGGGCCGAGGATGGCGAAGATCTCGCCCGCCTCGACCGAGAAGGAGACGCCGTCGACGGCCGTCCGGTCGCCGTAGCGCTTGGTGAGGTTGGTGACTTCGATGACGTTCATGCGCCGAGCGTGCGGCTGGGCCGGTGCCCGGCGCATCGCCCGGCAGGGCGGAACCCGCGCGCAGTCCGGTGGATCGACGCATCAACCGATCGGTTGGCTGGTCTACGTCATCTTGTCGGCCGAGTGGCAAAAGGAAACGGCCCGGGCGGAGCCGGGGCCGTGAGGAGTGAGCCTTGTGGTGACTTGGGATGCGGCAGTCCGTTCCCAGATGACGAGCCTGATGGACCTGGGAGCCGGTTCCCGCGTCTGAACCATGCAGATCAGCGGGTCGTGGGTTGCTGCGTCTGCGCAGCGCGTTGCGCAGAGCGGCCGGTCGCCGCGGTTCCCGCTATCGCCGTGCCCGAAACGCGTCGCCTCGCGTTGCAGGAACCGCGCAACCTCGCCACACTGACGGCTCACGGCCGCTCGAGGATCCTGATGGACCGGACCGACGACCTCTGGACCGCGATCCGCGGCGTCCTGCCAGACGCCGACGAGCTGGCGGCGGCCGTCGCGACCGAGCTCGACGAGCCGATCGACGACGTGCGCCCGAGCGTCCTGATCGGCACGATCGCGATCAATGGCCAACTGGGACCGGCGGACGCGGCCACGGCGGCGATCGAGGCCGAGCTCGGCCGGCACCAGGCCCAGAAACGGCCGCGCCTTTCAGGTCGTGCCAGCACCGTCGACTCGCTCGAGGACCTGCTCGCCGAGACTCGGGCGCTCGAGACCAAGGGCTCGCTCGACCTCGAGACCATCGTGGAGGTCCAGCGTGCCTCCGGAGCCATCGCGGCACGCTCCGACCGCCGGCTGGACAGCCTGCTGCACCGGTACGCCGTCACCCGGCGGCTGATCTGGGACCACTGCGTCGCCGCGACTGCGGCCGGCCGGCTGGACCCGGTCCTCCTCGCGACATTCGGCCGCTTCCTCCTCCTTTGGAACGAGCTCACGTCGCTCGCGGCCACCGACGGCTACCGGGCCGCCGAGCGCGACGTCCTCGCGCGCATGGCCGAAGCCCGCAGGGGAGCGCTCCACGAGCTCCTCGGCGTCGTCGCCACCGATGCGGCAAGCGGCGCTCGGCTTCGCCGGCTCGCGGTGCGACACGGCCTCGATCCGGACCGCGCGTATCGTCTCGTCGCGATCGAGCCCCACCCCGAGGCCGACCCGATCCCCGAGCGCCCCGGCATCGGCGAGGAGGAGCTCGAGGTGCTCGCCGGCCGGATCGGCCACCTGCTCGGGTCGGCGGCTCCGGGGGCAGAAGGGGTCGGAGCCGAGATCCGCCTGCCCGCCGTGCTGCCGGTCCTGGGGCGCATCGCCGTCCTCGCTCGCGGCGACTGGGCCGGGCTTGCGCGCGTTCCATCCGTCCTCGACTCGGTCCTCGGCGGCCTCGCCGCGGCAGCGACCAAGGGCCGAGGAGGCAAGGCCAAGGCGGGCGAGGAAAGCCAGGCGGCCTGGGTGGCGGTCGGCTCCCGATCGATCGATGGCGTCGACGCGCTCGCCGAGACGTACGTCGACCTCGTCGACGCCACCCGCACCGCGCATCGGCTCGGCCTGCGGGGCTGGATCCCGGACCCCGGGCAGCTGGCGCTCGAGCGGCTGCTCCTGGCGGACGAGCCGCTCGCCGACGCCACCGTCCGGCGCGAGCTCGGCCCGGTCCTCGCCGACGAGCGGCTGGGCGAGGAGCTCGTCGAGACGCTCCAGGCCTACTTCGACGCCGGTGAGAACGTCACCGCGGCGGCCCGACGCCTCCACCTGGCGACGCGGACGGTGGCCTATCGGCTCGAGCGGATCGAGTCCCTGCTCGGCCATCCGCTCGACGGCGAGCACGGACGGCGCCTCTCGGCCGCGCTGCTGGTGCTCCGCCTGCGATCGGTCGACTGAGGGTGGGGACGGCCAAGGACCGTACGCCTCGCGGGATCGACCGGTCGGACGAGCTCAACGCGGTCACCGTGCGGTTCTGGCGGGCGTTCATCCGGGGTGACGCCGATGCGGCGATCGCACGCACCTCGACGATGGACGGGGTCACGTTTCTCGGCAGCGCGGAGCACGAATACCTCGACGACGCGGATCGGATCCGGGCCGTGCTCCGGCTGAACTTCGACCTGCTGGGCGAGTTCCCGCTCGGCGAGGCCGAGATCGACTCCCGCGCCGAGGGCTCCGTCGGCTGGTCGGTCGTCAGGGGGAGCCTCGCGTCACCCGAGGGACCGCGCGAGATGCGGGCGACGCTCGTGTTCCACCTCGAGCAGGACGAGTGGCGGATCGTCCACCACCACTACTCGGTGGCCGTGCCCAACCCGGAGACCTTCGGGATCGAGATCGCGATCGACCAGATCGCCGAGCAGGTCGAGGCGGAGCGGCCGGATCTGGGAACGCTGGCCGCGGCCGATGGCACGGTCACGATCGTGTTCACCGACATCGTTGGTTCGACGGAGCTCACGAACACCTTCGGCGACCATGCCTGGCTTGATGTCCTCCGCGCACACAACGAGATCGTGACCCGCGCGACGGCGGCGGCCGGCGGCACGGTCGTGAAGGGCCAGGGCGATGGCTTCATGCTCGCGTTCCGCTCCGCGAGGCGTGCGCTGACCGCTTCGCGCGCCATCCAGCTCGGCGTCGGCGAGACCTTCAACGACCCGGGGTCACCGATCCGGATCCGGGTCGGCGTGCACACGGGCGAGATCCTTCGCGAGGCGGATGACTTCTTCGGCCGGGCCGTGAACTACGCGGCGCGTGTCGCGTCGGCCGCCGGGGGTGACGAGATCGTCGTGTCCAGCGTCGTCCGCGACCTCGTTGAATCGGCGGAGTTCGCGTTCGGCGAGCCGCGCGAGGTCGAGCTGCGGGGGTTCACGGGCCTCCACACAGTGTTCCCGCTCGAACCGGTCTGACGGGCGACGGCCAGTGCCTCCGCGTCGTCCCCGGCGCCCGGACTAGTCGCCGAGGACGCGCTGCCACGACGCGTTGTACCAGCCGGACAGCTGCGACTCGTCCCCGGTGGCGACGTCGAACACGCGCAATCCGCCGTCTCCGGGCCATCGTGCGTACATGACCTTGGTGCCATCAGGCGACCATCCCCATCCAGCACCGAAGCTGTACGCCCGCGGAGCCAGCTCCCGATCCGGGGCGCTCCCATCAACCGAGAGGATCGCCAGCCTGAACGCATCCGACTCCGCGTTGGCCGGGACGACCGTCTGACGGTTCCAGCAACCACGTCCGACAAGAGCCGACCGCCCATCGGGGCACCCGTCAGCGCCAGTCGACGTTCACGACCTCGATCGGCTCCGAGAGGCCCTTGAGCGGCGCGCTTCGCAGACTGGACGTCCGGTGCGCCTCTCCGACTGTGACAACGCTCGCGACGATGTCGCCGGCCCCGCCGAGTGCCGCGATCCGGGCCGCCTCGTGGACGCCCTTGCCGTGGAAGTCGCCGCCGACCTGGGTCGCGTCCGATGCATGGAGGCCGATCCGCACCGCCGGTGCGAAGCCCTGCGTCGAGCGGTGCTCCGCGAGCCGGCGCTGGATCGCGATCGCCGCGGCCACCGCGAGGTCGGGCGAGTCGAAGCTCACGAAGAAGCCGTCGCCGGTCGTGGAGATCTCCTCGCCGGTGTGGGCCACGAACACCTCGCGCAGGGCGGTGTTGTGCCAGCGCAGCATCGTCTCCCAGGCCTCGTCGCCGAGCGCGTCGACGAGGCTCGTCGAGCCGACGATGTCCGTGAACATGAAGGTCCGCATGACCCGCCGGGAGGGACCCTCCTTGCCACGGAGCTGCCAGGGCAGGAGCTCGGACACGTCCTCGAGGATCACGGCGGCGGTCGGGCACGAGAAGGCCGCGGCGCGAAGGAGCTCCTCGTCGACGCTGCCGGCGTCCAGGACGTCGCTTTTGCCGTAGTCGCCCGCCAGCCAGTCGAAGGCGGTCGGGGCGAGGGTGATGCAGTTGCCGGCGCCGACGCACTTGTGACGGTCGATGCGCGCGCGGATGGCCATCAGCGCGCCCCCACGTTAGCGAGCCCCCGGAAGGCGAGCGATGTCGCTTCGGCGCGGCTCGAGGTGCCGATCCGAACGAACAGCCGCGTTAGGAGCTGGACCACCTCCTCGCCCGCGAGCCCCAGCTCGGCAGCGATCTCTGCGTTTGTACGGCCCTCGGTGAGGAGCTGCAGGAGCCGGCGGTCGCGATCGTCCAGGCGCGTGCCCTCCGACGCCGCGTCCTCGGTCTCGGTGTCGGTCCCCTCCATCGGGCCGGCCAGCTCCACGAGCTGTCGCCCGAGGGGACCGGTGAGCCACCGGACGCGGATGGTCTCGTCGGCCGTGCCCTGCGCGATCTTCGCCAGCGTGCGCTGGAGGAAGTCGCGGACCGATCCGTGCACCTCGGGCGGCGCGCCGGCGAAGACGGCCCGGGCCGCGGGGATGACGATGTCCAGGCTCGCGTCCTCGTGTAGCCCGGCCTGGAGCGCCGCGAAGGCGGCCCCCCCGGCCATGGCAGCGGCGTCGGCGTCGCCGCGCAGGAGCGCGACGGTGGCCAGTGCGGCGTCGGCTTGCGCACCCCACGGTGCGTGGCCCGGTAGCAGCGGCATCAGCTCCTTGACCTGCGCGGCCGAGCGTTCCACGAGCTCCGTCAGCGCCTGGTCCGGTGCGTGGTCTCGGCCCGGCCCCGCGCCATCGGACGAGCGGGGTTCCAGGAGCCGTGCCGCCTCGATCGCGAGGCGGGCCAGGGCCTCGCACCGCGCTGACGCCCGTCCGCTCTCGGTCGCCAGGGTCACCGCGCGCTCGAGGTGCCGGCGCATGCCCTCCACGTCGCCTGCGGCCGCCCGCGCGATCCCGCGCCACGTCTCGAGCTGTCGCGAGCGCGCTCGCGACGGGGCCATCGAGGCCGCGGTCGCGGCCAGGCCGATCCACCGCTCCGCCCCGTCGACGTCGCCCAGCTCGAGCAGGGTCATCGCGACGCCACCGGCGGCGAGGAACTCGATGGACCGGTCGCCCTGGAGCCTGGCCGCCCGATGGGCATCCTCGCCCCGCGAGATCGCGAGGTCGGGCACCACCTTGGCCCGCGAAAAGACGTGGACCCCGAACAGCATCTGGAGGTCGAGCCGTGCCCGCTCGCTCTCGGTGATCAGCTCCGACAGGCGGCTCGTCACCCGCCGGATCTCCTCGAGGTGTCGGGCCGAGGACGAGAGATGCATGACCGGGCTGTACTGCGTGTAGGCCATCGCGATGACCGTCGACATCACGCCGGTCCGGTCGCCGAGCCGTTCGTAGATGCCGAGCGCCCGTTCGAGGACCGCGGTCGCCTCGACGAATTGCGGTCCCGCCGGCGTCTCGAGGACTTGGTCGTTGAACTCGCCACCCACCGGGAACAGCGCCAGCACCTCGCTCCCATGCCCTGCAAGGACCTCGCTGGCGAACCACGCCCGCCCGCGGGCAAAGTCGATCATCCCGATCTCGCGGAGGGCGGCCGCCAGGCTGGCGTCGTCCCCGACCCGCTCGGCGAGCTCGATCGCCCGTCGATACGCCTCCTCGGCCCCGTCCAGGTCCACCTCGATGGCCGGCGCACCGAACGACTCGCCTATCGGTGCCTGGAGCAGCGCCTGGCCAAGCTCGAGCGTCGCCCGGAGCTCCGTGGCGGCGTCCCCGCGCTCGGCGGCACGAGCCCGGACCCGGCGGGCCAGCTCGGCCGCGGCATCGTCGTCGTGGCTTGCCCGGAGCGCGGACGCGCGTCGGAGCTGGACGTCGAGCTCGATCGCCGGATCGCGCATCGCCTCGGCGAGGGCGGCCAGCTCGGTGAGGCCGTCGAGCCGCTCGCCCGTCCGGCGGAGAACCGCGTACGCGTCATCACGGGTCGCGAGCAGGGTCCGCCGGTCGGCCGGTGACGAGACCACCAGCAACGCCTGCTCGACGAGACGGAGCGCCTCCTCGGGGGCATTGGAGGCGAGGGCGGCAGACGCGGCATCGATCGAGAAGTGGGCTGCACGGGCCGTGTCGCCGGCCGCCAGCGCGTGCCGGGCGAGCATCGGCAGCCCGGCCGGGGCCGGGTCCCCGCCGTCCAGGAGGAGGTCGACCACGGCCGCGTGGACCTGCCGGCGACGACCGGTCGACAACAGGTTCGAAGCGAACTCACGGACCTGCTCGTGGGTGAACGTGTAGTCCGCGGGCTCGCCCTGGGCCTGCTGGAGCAGGAGGCCGGCGGCGACCGCGGGCGCGAGATCGTCGGCGAGCGCGTCGTCGCCGTCGCCCAGCCGCGCGCGAATCGCCCGGAGATCGCGCAGGCTGAAGCTGCGACCGAGGATCGCCGCGTCGCCGAGCGCCGCCCGGGTCGGCGCCGGGAGTCGAGCCGCCCGGCGGTCGATGAGCGTGCGAACCGCCGACGGCACGAGTCGGGCCGCGTTGCGACCGAGCCGCCACTCCCCCTCGAGTTGCTGGAGCGTTCCGGCGTCGCGATGGGTGCGCGCGAGCTCCTCGACGATGAACGGCACGCCTTCGGACTGGGCGTGCATGGCGGCCGCTGACGCCGCCTCGACGGGACCGCCCAGGACCCGTCTCAGGAGCTCCGCCGTCTCGAACGAGCCGAACCGGCCGGGCCGCAGTCGCCGGACAAGGCCCATCCGCTCCATGTCGGCGACGAAGTTCACCGCCTCCGTCACGGACGCGAGCTCGTCGGGACGGATCGTCAACAGCAGGAAGATCGGCCGATCCGCGTCGCTCCGGACGACGTAGCGGAGCAGCCGCAGCGTGTCGTCGTCGGCCCACTGGACGTCGTCGATGAGCAGCGCCAGCGGGCGGATCCCCGCGAGCGAGGAGATCGCGACGCCAGCCAGGTCGAAGGCCCGGAGGAGCTTCGCGTCCGGAGACAGGCTCTCGAACCCGGGCTCGTCACGCCCGGAGATCGCATCCGCGACGCGCCTGACCGCGACCTCCGCCGGCAACCCGGAAGCCGCCTTCCCGATGGCGCCCGACGCGAACAGGCTCCGCGCGACGAGGAACGGCCCACGGATCTCCTCGTCGGCGGTGATCGCGACACACGTGAAGCCGGCGATGGACGCAAGCTCGGAGGCGGCCAGGAGGAGACGCGTCTTGCCGATCCCCGGCTCGCCCTCCAGCGTGATCGCGGTCAGGCGAGTGGTCGCGTCGCGCAGCTCCTCGCCGATCGCGTCGAGCTCGGCGCCTCGCCCGATGACCGCGCCTGTTGCCCGGCGCAGTTGCACGGCGAGCGAGCACTGCGGGCCGACGAGCGGGTCGAGCGCGCCGCCATCGGCGGCCCGGACGGGCGCTTCCTGGTTCACGGTCGTCGGATCACCCAGCATGGCGTGGATTATGGGGCCGCGTCTGCAGCGTCCGTGCAACCCTCGCCAGCGGCCGATGGTCGGCGGCCGACCGGTACCAGATCAAGGACTACGGCATCGACAGGCGATCGCGGGCGACGGCCTTGGCCGAGATCGCGTAGCGGGCAAGCGGCCCAGCTGATCGAGGCCGCCAACGAGCACCAACGCGACGGGTTCACCGACGGGTGTGCCCGTCGTCTCTGTCTGCCCGGCGATGCATCAACCACTGCGGCCGAGCGACAGCAGCCGCGCGCGCTCCTCCGGCGGCAGCTTCTCGATCGCGTTCCGCAACGTCGACCGCGGCATGGTGGCGGCGTGCGCGTCGAGGAACGCGGTGAGCCGCGCGGGATCGTGGTCGCCGGCGTTGCGGAGCGCCCAGCCGACCGCCTTGCGTACGAGCTCGTGCTCGTCGTCGAGCAGGCGTTCCGCGATCAGGTACGTGTCGTCCAGCTCGCCGCGCCGGATGAACGCGAAGGTCGCGGTGATCGCCGAACGCCGCCGCCACGGGTCCTCGGACGCGGCGAGCTCGTCGAGCACGTCGCGGGGCCGGTCGACGAGCGAGCGCCCGAGCACCTCCCACGCGCCGAGGTCGACGAGGTCCCAGTCGTCGATCCGGTCGTGACGGCGGAGGTAGAGGGCCGCGAGACCCTGGAGACGCTCGTCCGTCGTGGCCTTCGCCTTCGCCTGCTCGGCCATGATCCGCACGGCACCCGCGCGGACCTCGTGCGCATCGTGCTCGAGCAGCCGCTCGATCTGGTCGAGGTCCATGCCCGCGAAGTCCCGTGCGGCCGCGAACACGGCGCCCATCCGCACGCCGATGAACTCGTGGTAGCGCTCCGGGAAGTAGCGCTCGTACTTCACGCGCTCGGCCTCGGACGCCTCGCCCTCGAGCCGCGCGATGAAGGCGTCCGCGGTGTCGTCGTTCGCCGGTGCCGATGGGCGCTGTTCGCTGCGTTCGGCCAAGCGCGATCCTCGGTGGGGCTGGGCAGGCCGACACGATACTGCTCGGCTTGGGTGAATAGGCCAGATGCCCGATCCATCGGCCCATTGCGTCGTGACGACGGGTCGATCAGGCTCGCGACATGAAGGCATGGGACGACCTCCCGGATCCGCGCCGCGCCGTCGAGCGGCGCGCATCGCCTCGACCGAGCCCGGCTACGCGCGACTCGATCGTCACGTGGCGGACGTGGACAGCGCGCTGCTCGGCGAGGAGTACCGGTTCAGCGTGCTCGAGGATCCCTCGACCGGCGCCTGGTATGGCGAGGACCCGTCGTACCCGGGCTCCGGGCTCGTCCACCTCGACCGGGACGCGGTGCTCGACATCTCGAGCGACCTCGTCGACGTCCTCGAGCAGGTCGTCGCCTTCGCTCGTCCACTGCGGACGGGTCTCGAGGCCCGGGCTGCCGACGCCTACCGCGCGCAGGTCCTGGGGCGTGCACGGTCGATTGCCGCAGGACTGGCGCGGCCGGCCCTGGACGACGTCGTCCTCGACCTTGGCCGGTCCGTTGGCGACGGGGATCCCGAGCCGGCACGGTGGCGCCGCGAGGACGGTCGTGTCCGCCTCGAGACGCTCCGACCGGACGACGATCCCGTGTACTGGACGCACGACTGGACCACGAGCGAGGACCAGCTGGTCGTGGACGACCTCGACGGTCGCGCCGCCGTCGATCGGCTCCGTCGCGACGTCGCCGCCGGTGAGCCCGAGCGGCCCGCATGGATCGATGACCGGGTCCGAACCGAGGCGTCGGAGCTCCTGCGATCCGTCGATCCGGGACTGTGGCGGCGCTGGGTCGACCGCTCGCCGTAGGCCGCTCGCGTCGCCGTGGACCGTCGTCAGCTATCCCTGAACCCGGGGCGACGCGGCCTGCAGCTCGTCGGCGTACCGCTCGAGCGACCGCGCGACCTTGGCCAGGGGCTCCATCAGGGCGAGCGTGCACAGCTCGCCGCAGCGGCGCGCGAACGCCGCCGCGTCGCGCAGGCGCTCCTCCATCAGGACCCACGCCGCCTCCTGGTGCGGGAGCAGGTAGTCGACCTCGTAGAAGAGCTCGAACCCCGCACCCGCCGTGGCGCCCGGCAGGTCCGGGCCGACCGGCTGCGTCGTGACGACGGTGCCCAGCGGCTTGATCACCGAGTACATCAGCCCCACCGAGACGTTGGCCAGGACCTCGAGCTGCTCCGGCGACTCGTCCGTGTGGGCGAAGTATCGGGACAGGAGCTGGAGCAGGACCTCGTAGGTCACGTTGAGGAGGTCCATGCAGCGCGTCGTTCCCGGGTCCGTGATCAGCGGCACGACGACGCCCGTGGACTGCGGCCGGACGTTGGCTGCCACGACGGGCCGGGCGGGCTCGAAGCCCGGATCCGCCTGCTTGAGCTCGAGGAACTCGTCGAGGATGCTCATGAGGCGCCCGAAGTGGGCATCGCGCCACTCGCCGCGGGCCCCCTCGCCCTGCTCGACGATGGTGTCGATGGCGCGCCGCGCGGACGCGAGGTCGGTGACGGCGACGAGCTCCGGCCAGCGGAAGTGCTCCTCGGTCGCCTGGGCGCTCGGCGGCCCGATGAACAGGCGCGCCGAGCCGAGCCGCCCATCGAGGTACACCAGGCCGGCCTCGATGGATCGGTACAGCTGGCCGATCGTGTCGAACTCCTGGAGGTGGGGGACGATCTCGTCGCGCTCGTCGTGTGGCAGCGCGACGGCCTGCGCGATCGCCTCGAACCCCTCGGCGTCGTCGACGGCCATCCCGTCCGGCCGCTCGAGGAACGCGAAGTGGCGGAGGGCGGCCTCACCGAACGGCATGAGCTCGATCCGCACCCCGGCCGGGTAGGCGTAGGCGCGCATCGGGAAGTTCGGCCGGGCGAATCGCGGGGCCGCGCCGACGGCCGTGAGCAGGTTCTGCACGAGCGCCAGGTGGAGCATCTCCTGCGCGCCGATCTCCAGCAGCGTGCTGCGCCAGCGCTGGACCGCGCCGAGCGTCTCTGGAGTCAGCCCCTCGTCGACCGTCTGCTTGAGCGAGAACGCCGCGAACAGGTACTGGAGCATGACGAGGTGCTCGAGCTCGGCCGCCTTGCCGAGCGTGTAGATCAGGGCTTCCCGGTGCTCGAGGCCGCCGGTATGCGGGTCATCCGGCCCCCGCCGGACGGCCAGGACGCTGGCCAACGGACCGTGCGGGCCGGGCGTGACGTTCTCGAGCATGGGTGGCTCCTGGGTGCTGGCGGGCGCATCACGTGCGGGTCACATCGTGACGCCTTCGTCGGCCCTCGAGTCGAGCTGGTAGAGCCGGTCGTCCGGATAGCACCACTGCCAATCCTCACCAGGCTCAACGCTGCGAACCATCGGGTGCCCGGTCTCGCGGAAGTGGGCCGTGGCATGGCTGTTCGGGCTCTGATCGCAGCAGCCCGTCCGGCCGCAGGTGAGGCACTGGCGGAGATGGATCCAGGTGTCGCCGGTCTCGACACACGAGGCGCAGACGAGGACCGGCGGATCGACCCTGAGGTCGGGCTCATAGTGCTCGCAGGGTGGCGTCACGGGGCAGGTCGTCGAATGGCAGACGACGCGATCGTGCGCGGGTTCGCAGCCGCGAAGATCGCCATCGAGCCGATCGTCTCGAGTTCGACGTGGTCGAACGATGCCCGCAGGATCTCGGAGAGCCCCGCTTCCGTGTCCCCGAGGTTGTCGAAGGTGCCCCGCCGGTTGAGGACGTCGAGCGCCCTCCGGGACAGCCACGTCTGCGACCCCGAGGTGCCGAGGATCGAGCTGCCGAAGAGCACGCCAGTCGGTGCGAGGACGGCGGCCACGTTGGCCACGGCCCCGGCCTTGCGTGACAGCGGTCCCGGGAGGCAGTGGATCACGCCGGCCAACGCGGCGGAGTCGAAGGGCCCATCGATGGGAAGCGGCTTGCAGACATCGGCTTCAACGGTGGTGATGTCCAGGCGGTGCAGGCGCTGAGCGGCATGAACGAGGACATGCGCATTCGGGTCGAGGAGTGTGACCGGGCTGCCATCGGGCAAGCCGGCTCGTCCCAGGAAGTAGCCCGTGCCCGGCCCGACGTCGAGGTGCCTGGGGTGGACATGCTGCCGGTATTCCTCGACCAGGCGAGGCGTCGGGCAGCGCCAGACGACGCGGGTGAACAGGCCGAGGACCACGGGGTCGTAGATCTTGAGGAAGGTCGGCGTATACTCACGCTGGCCCGCGTAGGCGGGGTCGTCATGCTCCATCGAGCTCGAGCCCTCCTCCATCGCGCCCGCTCACCCGCGGTTCACGCGCATCGACGGCTCGCGGTTGATCCAGACGCCGCCCGGTCCGGTGTAGCTCGCCCCCTCGCCCCAGACGGCGACGGCCTTGCCCAGGTTGGTGAATGCGATCTCTCCATAGTCGCCGTAGACCTCGGCGAAGCCCGCCGGGGTCTTGTAGGCGGCGCCCGACGTCGCATCGGAGACCCGCGAGGGCGTCCCCCAGGTCACGCCGCCATCGGTCGAATGGCGGCTCATGGCGTTCCAGGCGTCGACGTTGCCGCCGCCGTGGTCTCCATCCAGACCGCGCGAACCGTGCCGTTGCCGCGCGATTCGATCATCGGCAACGTCGCTTCCTCGCCGGCCGCCGAAACCACCGACGGCGTCGACCAGGTCGCCCCCTTGTCGGTCGAGCGGGTCGCGTAGATCGACTGCTTACCGCCGGCGGTCGTCGCCCCGTCGTACAGGAAGACGAGGTTGCCGCCGGCATCGGCGGCCACGGCGTGGTGGCCGAGGTAGAAGGTCCGGCGTGCAGCCGGCCGCGGTGCAGGCCAGGCCCGGCTGGGTTTGCCCGACGACCTTGTCGATCCAGGTGGCCCCATGGTCGCGCGAGATGAAGACGTGCTCGTCGATCGTGCTGCTGGGGTCGTGCCCTTGTTCCCGCCACCGCCGTAGAGGATGCTCGATTCGCCGAAGTAGACGGTGCCGTCGGGCGCGACGTCGCCATCGAAGGCGAAGTCGTAGCGGTTCGAATCGACGAGCTTGACCTGTGTCCACGTCGATCCCGCATCATGCGACTGGGCGAGCCACGGGTCGCCTCCGGTGGGGCCGTTGAACGCGGCGTACACGTCCTGGCCGTTGTCGCTCACGGCGATGATCGGCTTGTCGTTCCATGACACGGAGCCATAGGTCTTGACCGGTGCCGACCATGTCGCGCCATGGTCACTGGACTTGGTGAACAGGACGTTGAACCCGTTCATGTACAGCGCGTAGACCGCACCGGTGCCCGGCACGACCTCGATGATCGGGTCGAACTGGCCGGAGCCCTTGCAGGCACACAGCGGCTTGGTCGTCGGGAACGTCGCCCCGCCGTCCCTGGAGATCGACAGGGAGATCCACGGCACCGGGCAGTTGCCCGGGCACGGCTTGGCCTGGCCGTAGCGGGTCGTCAGGACGTAGACCCATGGGGCGCTCGGGTCGGCGGCGATGGCCGGCTCCCAGTCGTCGGCGGTCGTATCGATCGGGACCTCGCCGACCCAGGTGCCGCCCGGCGCGGGGGCCGCGCCAGTGCCGGCCTTCGCATAGGTCAGCTTCCCGCTCTGCCCGGCCGTTCCGTGCTCATTGGCCTCCTCGTACGCCTCGACCCGCTCATCGGCGCCCTCGGCCTGCTCTTCGCGTTCCTCCTCGACCCCCGGGTCGTTCAGGGTCGTGTCCTCGGCGCTCACCGGGATGCCGGCGCGGGCCAGCTCGGACGGAGCATCCGCAGGCGGGCGGTTCAGCGCCCAGACACCGACGAGGCCGACGCACAGCAGGGCGACGATCACCCCGACGAGGATTCCGAAGCGCTCGCGAGCACCGGTCACCGGACGACTCCTCTCCTCCGCGGGTCGGCGAATCCGACCAGACCGTCGGTGAGTCTATCGACCGCCGGGTCACCGCGAAGCCCTCGTTTTTCGAGGTCGGGAGGATCAGTCGCCGTCCTCGCGCCACGCCATCCTCCCACCAGCACGCCCGGGCACGGGGTTGGATCGTCGGAGAGGGGATGGAGCGGGAGACGGGGTTCGAACCCGCGACATTCAGCTTGGGAAGCTGACACTCTGCCAACTGAGTTACTCCCGCTCGGGAGGCCCTGAGTCTATCGTCGCGCCGGGGACAGGCGCAACGAGAGGTGGCCGGATGGCGAGGCGAACTCCCTAGGTCCCCGCAGGAACGAGAGCAGAGTGCGGTTGAGCCACTCGGGCTCCTCCCAACTGACGCCGTGGCCGGCGCCGGTGGCGACCACGGCTCGTGCACCGCGGATCCGGCCGGCGAGGTCACGGACCAGGTCGGGGTGGCGAATTCGTCCAGCTCGCCGTGATCAGATGATCCCGGCCATCGCGGCCGACAGACTCCGGGTCGTGCGGCGCGCGCTCTCCTCGCCGTAGGCGGCGACGACGTAGTCGCGAAAGCGTTCCATCCCGGCATCAGGTGGTCGACGAGGTCGCCCATCGCCGCGGCCACTCCCGTAGCCTCGGCGGGCAGGAAGCCGGCGCTGCCCAGGTGGCGACGGTCCGGGCGATCGACGGACTCTGGATCGCCATCGTCAGCGCCACCTCGCCGTCGTCGCGCGCAATGGAAACGCGTCATCGGCCAAGGACGCCCGCGGGCTCACGCCTGTCTGCTGTCGGGGCTCGTCGGGTACGGGACCCTTCTGAGCGGCTGCTTCCTCACGCGCTGGAGAGCATCTTCCCCGTCCCGCTAGCTCGGCTGACCGGCATCCGAACCCGCGGTCCGCGATCCGTTCATGTCTCGCCGTCGGGGGCTCCCGTCCGGCCCGATCGGTATTCGAGCCTGAGACCAAGGTCCTGCGGGTAGTTGCCGAAGCCTCGCCCGAACAGGTTCAGTCCGCCGACGTTCTCGGCATCAGCCCGCACGCCGATCCGCACGACGATCGGATCGCCATGTGCAAGGGCGAGGTCGTCGAGATCGACGGCCGAGAGGTTGATTCCGTCGATGGTTGTCCCCACGTTCGTGACGAGCCACCGCTTCAGCACACCGAACTGCGAGTCCTTCTCTTCCCACCAGGCGGGCGTGAGCCGCCCACGCTGGCCGCCGAAGTCGGAAGGGCACGTCCACTCACCAAGGGCGACCCCGTTGATCCACACCGTGATGTCACTGGGCCAGTCCAGGTCGTGCAGTGGCGCCTCGCTGCAGATCTCAGCGGTCAGCTGCACCGATTCGACGCGGGCTCCGGGTGGGACGCGATTCGGGAAATCGGTATTCGACATACCCCACCCGGAACCAGAGCAACTGGGCGCTGAGCCGGTCGGGCTCGTAGAACGCCGACGGATCGTCCATGAACCCGATCAGGCCGGTCGTGCTGACCAGGCCGCAGGTCGGTTCGACGGCGAAGTCGGAGTACCCGCCGATCGGCATCTGGATGTCGACCGCGTCATGCGTGTCGTGGACTCCGCGTGGCAGGTCGAACACCAGCTCGTCGTAGGTCCGGGCGCAAACCTTCTGGAGGCCCCGGCTGGCTGGACGCAGCTCCGTGTGGAGCAGGCCCGCCTGCTCGAGCACCGTGATGTGCATCGTCGCGGTCGAGGACGGCAGCCCCATGTCCTTCGCGATCTGATTCACGGCGACGACTCGATCGCCGAGGTAGCGGAGGATCGCGACGCGGGTGTCGTTCGCCAGGGCGCGGAAGATCACGGCGGCGTGTCCCTCGCCCGTCGTGCCATCCACGTGGATGCTCTTGCGAGCCACGACCCGGTGCTTGGTGTCCATCTGTGCGTCAGCCTAATATGACGGACTCTTGCTCGCAAGACCCAGTTCACGCTCACCCAGAACCGCATCATTTCAGGTCTTGCTGGCCCATTGACATTGCTGCTACGGTAACCCGGCTTGATGCAGCAAAACATGCGTGGATTGGTGTATCGGGCGTCGACAGTGGCCAAGGGAGCCCGTCGGGTATCGGTGGAGGAGGAAGGCTCATGCGCGTTCGAGTCGCAAATCTGCCGAAGGTGGCAGGCCTGATGGCGAGCCTCACGGTCGCCGCCGCCTGCGCAAGTCCGGCTGCCTCCGCGCCAGCCGCAAGTGGCGGCCAGCAGGTCGTCCAGACGGCTGCCGCGGGTGAGACGTGCACGTCGGACAAGTACAACGGCAGCGGCGTGCCGAAGCTGGACCTGAAGACCGCGACGATCGGGTTCGCCCAGTCCGAGAAGGAAGCCAATCCGTTCCGGATCGCCGAGACCCAGTCGATCAAGGACGAGGCCGCCAAGCTCGGGATCAAGCTGATCACGACGAACGCCGAGTCCGACCTGAACAAGGAGATCTCCGACATCAAGGGGATGATCGACCAGGGCGCCCAGGCGCTGATCATCTCCCCGCTCAACTCGGAAGGCCTCGATCCGGCGCTCGAGTACGCGCAGCAGAAGAACGTGCCGATCATGACGATCGACCGGTTCCTGACCACGAAGACGGCCTGCAAGGACTACATCGGCTGGGTGGGCTCCGACTTCGTCGAGCAGGGAAAGCGGGCGTTCGACGCGCTGAGCGCCGCGACCGGCGACTCCTGCAACCTCGCCGTCCTGCTCGGCGCCGCCGGCGTGAACGTGACGAACGATCGCGAGCAGGGCTTCGAGGACGAGATGGCCGCGAAGGCGTCGAAGATGAAGGTCATTGCGAAGCAGGCGGCCGACTACGAGCGGGCGAAGGGCCAGACGGTCACCGCCCAGCTCATCCAGGCGAACCCCGAGATCAACTGCATCTACGCCCACAACGACGAGATGGCCCTCGGCGCCGTCGCCGCGTTGAAGGACGCCGGCAAGCAGCCCGGAGACGTGAAGATCCTCACGATCGACGGGACCAAGGGTGCCGTCCAGGGCATCGTCGACGGCTGGATCAGCGGCGTGATCGAGTCGAACCCGCGCTTCGGGCCGCTGGCCTTCAAGGCCCTCTCCGACTTCTACGGCGGAGCCGGGGTCCCGGTGAAGACCATCATCTCCGACAAGGAGTACACGAAGGACAACGCCGCGGCCGAGCTGCCGAACGCGTACTGATCGCCGCCTCTGGTACCGGCCCGCCTGACAAGGCCTCCTCCTGGGTCATGCGGGCCGGTACCGATTCCTGCCACTATCGGCCGGTGAGGGTCGTATGACGACAATCGCCGAGCCCGCCGTTCTCGAGGTGCAGGGCGTTTCGAAGCGCTTTGCCGGGGTCGTTGCACTCGCCGACGTGTCGGTCGAGCTGCGGGCGGGGCAGGTCCACGCCCTGGTCGGGGAGAACGGGGCCGGCAAGTCGACGTTGATCAAGGTGCTCACCGGCGTGCACCAGCCCGACCAGGGCTCGATCGTGTATCGCGGGCGAGCCGGTGACCTTCGCCAGGCCGCTCGATGCGCAGGCAGCCGGGATCAGCACGATCTACCAGGAAGTCAACCTGGTCCCGCTGATGAGCGTCGCGCGGAACCTCTTCCTCGGCCGCGAGCCGACCACGCGCCTGGGGCTCATCGACTTCGGGCGGATGCATCGGGAAGCCACGGCGAGCCTCGCCCGGTACGGCATCCATGTTGACGTCAGACGTCCGCTCCGCGAGCTCGGGCTCGGCGTCCAGCAGATGGTCGCCATCGCGCGCGCGATCGACGCCGATCACCGGGTCGTCGTCATGGACGAGCCCACCTCCTCGCTCGAGCCACGCGAGGTCGAGCGCTTGATGGAGGTCGTCGACCTCCTGCGCCGCGACGGGGTCGCCGTGGTGTACGTCTCGCACCGGCTCGACGAGGTCTTCCGACTGTGCGACGTCGTGACGGTGCTTCGTGACGGGCGGCGGGTACACACCGGACCGATCGCGCGGCATCACGCGCCTCGAACTCGTCTCGAAGATGCTCGGTCGCGACCTGTCAGAGGTTGCTCGGGCCAGGACGCGCTTCGGAACGCACGACACCTCGCAGGACACCCAGCCGATCCTCCGCGCGAGCGCGCTGACGCAGGCGTCACGTGCTCGACGGCGTGACGGTCGAGGCCCGGGCCGGCGAGGTCGTCGGGCTCGCCGGCCTCCTCGGGTCAGGCCGCACCGAGACCGCCAAGGCCATCTACGGCGCGCAACCGCTGGACAGCGGCACGATCGAGGTCGCGGGGGAGTCCATCAAGCCGGGTTCACCGCGAACGGCGATCTCGGCGGGGATCGCCCTCATCCCGGAGGACCGCAAGGCCGACGGGATCATCCCGACGTTGTCCGTGCGCGAGAACATCGTGCTCGCGGCGCTGCCGGCCATCTCGCGCGCCGGATTCGTCTCGGACCGCAAGCAGGACGACCTCGTCGAGGCGCTCATGCGCCGCCTGAGGATCAAGGCGTCGAGCCCTGAGCAGCGTGTCAGCGAGCTCTCCGGAGGCAATCAACAGAAGGTCCTGCTGGCGCGCGTCCTGTGCATGGAGCCGCGGGTGCTGCTCCTCGACGATCCGACCCGCGGCATCGACATCGGCGCGAAGGCGGAGATCCAGGGCTTGATCAGCGACCTGGCCGAAGCCGGGCTGGCGGTCGTCCTCATCTCCTCGGAGCTCGAGGAGGTGGTCGAGGGTTCGGACCGGATCATCGTGCTGCGCGATGGCGCAGTCGTCGGCACGCTGTCCGGCACCGAGGTCACCCAGGACGGCGTGCTCGGCCTGATCGCGGCGGCGGCGCAGCGCGCGGAGGCCGAAGAGCTGGCATCGGTGGACGGGCTCTCAATCGATCCGATGGCCGGCATCCCTCCAGCGGATCACGAGCCTGCCGATCCAGCGGCAATCCAGGCGTCGGACGACGATGTCGGCCGCTGAGCTGGCCCCGGCGCGGCGACAGGTCGGCCGCGACGAGATCCTCGACTGGGTCGCCGAGCGAGGCGTCTACGTGGGCCTCGTGTTGCTGGTCGCCTTCAACCTCGTGTTCACGCCCCGCTTCACCGAGCTCGACAACATCCGCCTGCAGTTCGTCCAGGTCGTCCCGGTCGCGATCATCGCCCTCGGGATGGCGCTGGTCATCGGCACGCGGGGTATCGACCTCTCCGTCGGCTCGGTGATGGCGATCGCCTCGGCCTTGCTGGCGCTCTACCTGGGTCTCGGGCCGGCGATCGCCATCACGATCGCGCTCCTCGGCGGCGCATCGGTCGGCGTCGTCAACGGCGTGCTGATCTCCCGCTTCGGCATTCAGCCGATCGTCGCGACCCTGGCGCTGCTGGTCGGCGGCCGTGGTCTGGCCCTGGTGATCGCCCAGGGTCGGCTGACCGAGATCTTCGACCCCCTCCTGAGCTCCATCGGATCGGGCCGCCTCCTGGGCGTGCCCTACGTGGTCCTGATCGCGTTGGGCGTTGCCCTGATCGTGGGGGTGATCGTCGCGCGCACGACGTTCGGGCGGTACGTCGTGGCGATCGGGGGCAATCCCGACGCGAGCGCCCTCGCGGGCGTTCCGGTTCGCCGGACGCTGCTCGCCGTGTACATCCTGAGCGCCGCGCTGGCCGCGCTCGCCGGCATCATCCAGACGGCGCGCCTCAGTGCGTCCGACCCGTCCTTTGTCGGCAACCTGATCGAGCTCAGCGCGATCACGGCCGTGGTCGTCGGCGGAACCCCGTTGTCCGGCGGCCGGGTGCGCATCGTGGGCACGCTGGCGGGCGCGATGCTGATGCAGCTCATCTCGGCCACGCTGATCACCCACAACCTGCCCGATTCGGCGACCCGGATGGTTCAGGCGGCGATCATCCTCGGCGCCGTCTTCATCCAGCGCCAACGGAGCCCGTCATGACCGCGACGACGGGCGGCCCCGAGGGCCGCGATCCGGCGTTCGGAACGATCGGGACGGTCGACGACGCTGCGCGCGCCGCGGATCGGCGGGAGCGCATCGCTTCCATGCTGCAGCGCAGCGGCGCGTTCCTGATCCTTGCAGCGGTCACGGTCATCGCGTCGCTCGTGTTCGGGACGCGATTCGCGAGCGTCGACAACCTCCTGAACATCCTCGAGGCGAGCTCGTTCCTCGGTCTGGTCGCCGTCGGCATGACCTTCGTCATCATCGGCGGCGGGATCGACCTGTCGGTCGGCTCCCTGCTGGCCCTGTCCGCGGTGCTTGCTGCGTACGGATCCCAGTACGGCAGCGTCGTGGCCGTTGCCCTGCCGCTCGGGGTCTGCGGGCTGATCGGCCTGTTCAACGGTCTGCTGATCGCGCGGGCGCGCATGGCCGCCGTTCATCGTGACCCTGGCCGCGCTCCTGTTCGCGCGCGGCCTCGCCTTTGCCGTGTCCGACGAGGGCAACACGATCTTCCACCTCGACAGCCAGCTGGCCGTCATCTGGCTGGGCCAGGGATCGATCATCGGGATCCGGGTGCCGATCATCATCGCCGCGATCGCATTCCTCGTCGGCTGGGTCGCGCTGACCCGGATCCCGCTACGGCATGGCGGTGACCGCGATCGGCGGCAGCGAGGACGCGGCGCGGCTGATGGGCCTGCCGATCGCACGCGTCAAGACCGCGATGTACGTCGTCAGCGGCCTCCTGGCGGGCCTCGCGGGTCTGCTCGTGGCCGCGCGGTCGTCTTCGGGCCAGTCGACGATCGGCGTCGGGCTCGAGCTCCAGGCGATCGCCGCCGTCGTGATCGGCGGCACCCTGCTGACCGGCGGATCGGGTTCGATCGTGGGGACCCTCGCGGGGGTCCTGCTGCTCAACGTCATCAACAACGTGATCAATCAAGTGGGCACGCTGAGCTCGTACTACCAGCAGGTGGTGAGTGGCCTGTTCCTGATCATCGTCGTGCTCATCCAGCGCTACCTGAGTCGGGAGCAGCGGCTATGAACGACGGCAGCGACCTTCGCTTCGGGCTCTTTCTGAGCCAGGCGAGCAAGGACTGGGATCGTGTCCTCGAAGAGTTCCTCGAGGCCGAAGCGCTCGGCTTCGACCACGCATGGCTGGTGGACCACCTGGTCGATACGGACGGAGGGCCCGAAGACGGGTGCCTCGAGGCGTGGACGCTCCTCGCGGCGATCGCGGCGAAGACGAAACGGATCCGGTTGGGCGTGCTCGTGTCCAGCAACACGTTCCGCCATCCCGCGATCCTGCTGAAGGAGGCGGTCACCGTTGACCACATCAGCGGCGGGCGCCTGATCCTCGGGATCGGGACCGGTTGGCACGAGGACGAGCACCGCCGCTACGGCATCGACCTGCCGCCGGCACCCGAGCGGGTCGACCGGTTCGAGGAGGCTGTCGAGCTGATCAGCCTGCTGATGGCGCAGGAGCGGACGACCTTCCGGGGTCGCTATTACCAGCTCGACGATGCCCACCTGGAACCGCGACCGGTCCAGCGGCCGCGGATCCCGCTGCTCATCGCGGCGCATCGCCCGAGGATGTTGCGCCTGGCGGCTCGCTACGCGGACCAATGGGACACGTTCGGGGTGATCCCCGGCGCGGCGACGGAGGGCGTCGAGGCCGGGATCGCCGATCGCATCGCCGCGCTCGATGCGGCGTGCCAGGCCATCGGCCGAGACCCGGCCGAGATCCGTCGGTCGACCTGGGCGACCAGCGAGGCCCTTCGCTCGACCGAGGCCTATCTCGACTTCGTCCGCCACCACCACCGGCTGGGCTTCACGGACTTTGCAACCGTGCGGCCCGAGCCCTCCGACGTCGGCGTCTTGCGGCGCGTGGCCGCCGAGATCATCCCGGAGCTGCGGGCCGGACGGCTGCTCGACTGAGGGACGCCGTCGCCGGTCTGGCGACGCCGACTGATGTCGCGCGTTCGGCGCGCCTACGCGAGGTAGGCGATCGTCTGCGGACCCTCGGGCATGACGCACACGCGTGCATCGCGCTGGCCGCGGACCAGGTCGGCCACGAGGCCGCCGATGTCGTCGACCTCCTCGAGGTGCGCCCCGCGCAGCTGATCGGGCGTGAGCCCGTCGGTCCGAACGAGCACGCGGGCCCGGCTCTGGACGCGGGCCTGGATCTGGACCTGCCACTGATCGGGAATCGTGACCGGCGATGACTCGATCAGCTCCAGGAGCGCCGCGGGCGTGCTGCGTCGTGCCAGCAGGTCGGCGTAGGCGCTCGGCTCGGGGAGGCCATCACGACACTCGGCCGCGCAGATGATCGTGCCGCCATCGCGCACGACCTCGGCCGCGGCGGACATGCCTTTGACCGCCTGGTAGAGGTTCTGGTCGAGCGGATAGCCGCTGTTGGTGGTGACGACGACATCGAACGGGGCGTCCACGCGCACCATGGCCTCGCGCCGCGCCTGGGTGCGCGCCTCGGCATGCATCTCCAACATCGGCCCCCCGAAGGCCGCCGTGATCGCGTGCTCGTCATTGAGGAGCACGTCGACGCTGAACTGTGGCGGTGCGGTCGCCGCAACGCGCCGGATCGCGTCGTGGACCGGGTTGCCCTCGCACACGCCCCAGGTCGCCCTTGGGTCCCCGATGCGCCGGGCGTCGTGCAGCGCGAGCGTCGTCTCGAGGCCCGCGAGGCCGGGGGCGACCATCTTCGGGCCGCCGCTGAACCCGGCGAAGAAGTGCGGCTCGACGAACCCGGTCGTGATGCGGAGATCGGCCTCGACCCAGGTGCGGTCGATGAGCACGGGCACGTCATCGACGACCCCGAGGTCGACATGCGCGGCTCGGTCCCGGGCATCGTGGTCGAGGACGCGGCATCGCGCCCGGATGTCGGCGCCCAGCAGCTCATCGAGCTCATCATCGGTGCTTGCGCGGTGCGTCCCGGTCGCCACCAGGATCGTCACGTCCTCGGGACGGGTGATGCCGTCCAGCTCATCGAGGATGGCGCGCAGCATGACCGGGCGGGGCTGCGGACGGGTCATGTCGCAGACGGAGATCGCGACGCGTTGCCCGCGACGCGCGATCGCGCGGAGCGGGAGTCCGCTCACCGGCGAGCGGAGGGCGGCCCGTACCGTCGCAAGCGGGTCCGGCGCGGCCGGACGGTGGACCGGCCGGACGACCGTCGTTCCAGAATCCGGCAGATCGACGTCCATGCCGGCCGTGCCGTAGGCGAGTCGCACCTGCATGCGGGGATCGTAGCCTCGACAGCCGGTCGCAACCCCCCCATCGTGAGTCCGTGGCGGACTCGTCGAGCTCGACCGATGACTGGCGCTGGCTGGAACCGATCCTGGGTGAACGGGTCGTCGCGGCGCGGCCGGTCACGCAGCCCTGGTCCACGCCCACGCAAACGACGGTCCTGACCATCGGTGCGGGCACGCGGATCGTCGTCCAGACCGCCGCGGATGCGCGCGCGATCGTCAGTCGCGCGAGGCTTGGCCGGCACCTGGGCGAGGTGGCGCCATGGCTGCCGCTGCCGCGGGTCATCGCGGCGGACACCGACGGATCCCCGGCGTGGCTGATCACCTCGTTCATCGACGGTGCGTCGGGACGGCTGATGCTGTCGAGCCCAGCGAGCACCCGCGCGCTCGGCGAGCTCGTGGGCCGGCTCGCCGCGGCTTTGGCTCGTGTCCCGATCGCTGGCCTCCCAGCGCCGGGTGTTTGGGGCGCGCACGCCGAGCTCGACGCTGCGGCACGTGCCTGGCAGGCCGGGATCATCGGGCAACTCGACTCCCGGACCACACGGCGCCTTGGCCGACTCATCGATGAGCTGCCTGCCGTACTCGGCGACGAGCCGCCCGCGTTCGCTCACGGGGACCTCGTACCGGTCAACCTGATCGTGCGTTCGGGCGTCATTGCGGGGCTGGTCGATCTCGAGCACGCTCGGATCGCCGACCGCCATTTCGATCTCGCATGGTTTCGTTGGACGCTGCGCTGGCATCACCCGGACGCCGTCGCGGAGGCATCGAGGTCGGCGCTGCTCGCCGCCGGTCTGGCCGATGACGCGAGCACGCGTCGACGCCTCGACGTTCTGGCGGCCCTGCGCTGTCTCGAGCTGCTTGGCCGACATGCCGGCATCGGCCGGGGCGCGTGAACAGCTCGTCGCGGCGGTGGATGCGGCATTTCGGGGGCACGGCGGAGCCTGACGATGCGCTTGGCGCATGAGACCCGCAGCGGCAGCGAGGGCAACGTTGCGCCGTTGAAACACCGGTGCGGAAGCCGGGAACCCACGAGCCACCGAACCCCGGCTAGGGTGGCCCTCGACTTGACACGAGCGAGAAAGGAGTCTCGAGTGGGCAAGGTCAGCGCCGGAGCGACGATGTCGCTCGATGGATTCATCGCCGGCCCCGAGGACACGGGGTTCGACCTGCTGTTCAAGTGGTACAACGCCGGGGACGTCGAGGTGCCGTTCCCGGACTCGACCGCGGAGGTGCCCGCGTCGCATGTCGCACCGGCGACCGCCGAGCTGCTGCAGAAGGAGATCGCGGGCTGGGGCGCGCTCGTCGTCGGGCGGCACCTGTACGACCTGACCCACGCGTGGAATGGCCGGCATCCCCTCGACGTGACGACCGTGGTCCTGACCCACAACCCGCCGGAGGACCGGCCGCAGGCCGACGAGAACTTCGTGTTCGTGACCGACGGCATCGAGGCGGCGGTGGCGAAGGCGAAGGAGATCGCGGGCGATCGGAACGTCGCCGTCAACGGCGGGCAGATGGCGCGCCAGGCGCTCGAGGCCGGGTTGCTCGATGAGATCGGGGTCGATCTCGTGCCCGTGATCCTCGGCGAGGGCACGCCGCTGCTCGCCGACCTCGAGTCGGGGCCGCTGGAGTTCGAGGGGCCGTACCTGGTCGTCGAGGGCATCGGCGTGACGCACCTGCGGTACCGCGTCAGGAAGTAGCCGGTCGAACCGCGCTACCCGCGCCGGGCGCCGCGGATGGCGGATCATGGGTCCATGCCCGATCCATCGTCCTCGCCGAGCGGACCGCTCGCCGTCTGTGTCCCCGCCGATCCCGACGGTCGCCGGCACCTGGGCTCGATGCCACCGAACGTCGACGTCCGGCCGTGGGCAAGCGATGGGCCGGGCGTCGACCTGACCGCGGTCGACCTGGTCGTGCCAGACGGCTCGATGCGCGACGCCGTCGTCGCGGCGCTCGAGGCGCCGGGGCGGCTGCGCGTGATCCAGACCCTCAGTGCGGGCGTGGACTGGCTGGTTGGCCGGGTCCCCGACGAGGTGACCGTGTGCAACGCCCGCGGCGTCTACGACGTTCCACTGGCGGAATGGGTCGTGGGCGCGATCCTGGCCTTCGAGCGCGGCTTCACGACGGCCCGCGACTCGCAGGCTCGAGGCGAATGGGCCGACTACCTGCCGATCGAGCTCGCCGGGAGGCGGGTGGTGATCCTCGGACATGGATCGATCGGCGGCGAGGTCGCGAAGCGGCTGCGACCGTTCGGGGTCGAGGTCGTGGGCGTCGCGCGCACGGCACGGGACGGGGTCCTCGGCCTGTCCGACCTCGACGGTGTCCTCCCGTCGGCCGACGTCGTCGTCAACCTGCTGCCGCTCACGAGCGAGACGGCTCACCTCCTCGACGGGCGTCGTCTGGCCTTGCTGCCGGACGGCGCGCTGGTGGTCAACGCCGGCCGCGGCGGCACGATCGACACCGACGCCCTCGTGGACGAGCTGCGGCGGGACCGGTTGCGCGCGGCCCTGGACGTGACGGATCCGGAGCCGCTGCCCGCCGGGCACCCGCTCTGGTCACTGCCGAACGCCCTGATCACGCCGCACATCGCCGGCAACTCGGACGAGGCGACCGTCCGCTCGTTCGTCGTGGCCGGCGAGCAGATCCGGCGATACGCGGCCGGTCAGCCGCTCGCCAACGTGGTGCCGCGCTACCAGCTCCGCTGATCCGTCGGCCTCTCGACACGCACATAGAAAGGCAGGACCGTCATGAAGATCGTCGTCATCGGTGGCACCGGGCTCATCGGCTCGAAGGTCGTCGCCCAGCTCGCGGCGCAGGGGCACGAGGTCGTTCCCGCGTCGCCCAGCCTCGGCATCAACGTCATCACGGGCGAGGGACTGGCCGCGGCGTTCGAGGGCGCGTCGGTCGTGGTCGACGTGTCGAACTCGCCGTCGTTCGCGTATGCCGTGGCCCTCGAGTTCTTCGAGACGTCGATGCCGAACATCCGAGCGGCGGAGGAGGCCGCCCGGGTCGGCCACCACGTCGCGCTGTCGGTCGTCGGCACCACGGAGATGTCCGAGCGCGGCGACCCCGCGACCACGACCGCGGGCTATTTCGTGGCCAAGCTCGCCCAGGAATCGCTCATCCAGGCGTCCCCGATCCCGTTCACGATCGTGCACGCCACCCAGTTCTTCGAGTTCATCCCGGCCATCGCGGACGCCTCGACCGACGGCGACATCGTTCGCCTGCCCCCGGCGGGCTTCCAGCCGATGGCGTCCGACGACGTCGCCGCGGCCGTCGCCCGGGCCGCCGTCGGCGCACCGGTCAACGGCATCGTGGAGGTCGGTGGGCCCGAGCGGTTCCACCTCGACGAGGCGGCCCGCCGCGTCCTCGCCGCGCGGAACGACCCGCGCGTGGTGGAGACCGATCCGCAGGCGCCCTACTACAGCATTCCGATCGGTGACGACACGCTCGTCCCGGGCGCCGGGAGCCCGCCTGGGCGAGATCCGGCTCGACGACTGGCTCCGACAGACGAACGCCACGAACGCGACGGCCGCCGCGACCACCGCCCGCTGACGCGATCAGGCGGCCTCCTCCAGCAACGGGCAGGTCACCCGGCCGAACGCGCGCTCCCGCGCGCCGTAGGACCGGATCGCGGCGTCGGGATCGCGGCCTTCGATCAGGGCGAGCGTCGCCTCGGACACGAGGTCGTCGTAGAGCGGGTCGTGGAGGGTTACCAGCGACGATCGCCGCGGCCCGACGAGGTCGCGTGCCCGGTCGAACAGGTCGTGGCCGACGTGCAGCCCGGGCATCGGCGGGATCGCGCGGCTGCGACGCCGGGCGTATTCCGCCGAACGGTCGCCGCGGCCGTCGCGCCGGCGGCGCTCGTTGCGGAGCCGGTTCTGCCGCTCGCGGTACTCCGGATGGGCGGCGCGCCACGCGCGGTGATAGGCGCCATCGGCCATGACACGGTCCCTCGGCGGGATCCAGGTCGGGCGGGCACCACCACGCTAGCCCGCCGCGCTTTGCCGGCGCTTATCGCTCGCGGCCCGGGCGCCGCACAAGGACGGCTTCAGTAGCCCGCCTTGAACGGGTAGACGACCCAGTTGTCGGTCTCCGCGGCGTACAGGTCCGGCACGCCAGGGACACGTGACCGCGCGGGCTTGTAATGGAGGACGGCGGTCGTCGGGATGCCGCCGGCCTGGATGACGCGCTCGGTGACGGCATGGATCGTCGTGCCGCTCTCCCAGACCTCGTCCACGATCAGCACCCGCTGGCCGCGCAGCAGGGGGTCGGCGGGGAACTGCAGGAACGTGGGATGCGGGCCGGGCTGGCCCTCATCGTCGTAGAACGCGACCGCGGCGACCAGGATGTTCCGGATCCGGAGCCGGTAGGCCAGCATCCCCGCCGGCACCAGCCCCCCGCGGGTGATGCACAGCATCACGTCGAACGCCGTTCCCGAGAGCCTGCCCGCGAGGTCCGCGACGAGGCGGTCGAGGTCGTCCCAGCTGACGACGTCGCGCTCGGGAGTCACGTCTGCGGGCACCCGCTCAGGATACGGCGTGGGCCCGGGCGTCCCGGAACGCCGAAACCGTCGTCGGCGGGGAATTCGTACCGAAGGTCAAGAACGCCAATATCGGACGGTGCCATGAACAGCCACAGAACCTTCGCCATCGGTCGGTCCCTCGTCTACGCGGCCCTGCTCCTGCTCCCGCTCCTGGTGGCGGCGTGCTCGAACGGCGGCGGCGGCAGCAGCTACTAACAGAGGATTGACGGCTCGTCGGCCGAGGTGTATCACTAGCGCACGCTTGCAATAGAAGGACAGGAGCGTGCGCCATGGGCGAGGCAAGTCTGTACGAGCGGTTGGGTGGCGTGTTCGCGATCGCCGCCGTCGTCGACCACTTCAGCGACGCGGTCATCGCGAACCCAAAGGTCGGCAGAGGCTCCGCGAACCCGCAGCTGGACGATTGGAGCACCCGACAGCAGACCCGGCTGCCGGGGCTCAAGTTCATGCGGACGCTGTGGGTGTGCAACGTGGCCGGCGGGCCGTTTCCCTACATCGGCACCCATCCGGGGAGCACGCCCATCGGCCTGGAGGAGGCCCATCGCGACCTGCGGATCAGCCCGGCGGAGTTCGACGAGGTGGCGGCGGAGCTGACCCGGAGCCTCGACGCCTTCAAGGTGCCCGAGCGCGAGAAGGGCGAGGTCCTCGCCGCTTTCGCGGCCCACAAGGGCGAGGTGACCGAGGGTTCGATGGCCGCGTCGAGGTGACGCCCGCGCTACCCCGGTGACGGCGCCAGCGCCGTCTCCAGGTCGGCGTTCAATCTGGACCGTGGGTCGCGGCGACGCGCACGCTGACGAGATGCCCGTGCGCGGCGAACTCGCCATCCGGCTGCCCCGTCGCCACATCGAACACGACGAGCCCGCCATCCGATCGCTGGACGACGCTCGTCATCGCCTCGGCGAAGCTCCCGATGAGGGCATAGGCGTCGGCCCGGAGGTCGCGGATGCGTCCGTCGCGCCGCCACGCCACGTCGACCACGAGCCGATCCTGCTCGACGGCGAGCGAGCGGAGCTCCCAGGCGTCCGCGCCCCGATCCGCGAGCCAGGCTCGCAGCTTCGGGCCGAGATGACCGACGGGATCCTCGGCGACCCAGCCGGCTTCTCGCATGTCCAGGACGAGCTGGTCGATGGGGCCGGTCGCGTCGCCCGCGCTCGCGACGCCCGTTCCGCGCGCGTCGCCGTCCCAACGCGGCCGATGCTCCATGCGGTCGAGTATCGCCCGGCCGTACCTAGTCGTCGCCGCGGATGCGGGAGTAGACCACGCAATCGACGGGCACGCCGTCGTGATGCAGGTCCCAGGCTCGGGCGATCCCCTCGCGCTGGAACCCGGCGCGCTCCACCATCCGATGCGACGCCTCGTTGCCGACCATGATGAACGCGTCCAGGCGGATGGCCGCGGTCGTGGCGAACGTCCAGTCCGCGACGCATCGAAGCGACCGAGCGCCCACGCCGCGACCTCGAGCGTCGGGGGCCAGCCAGAGGCCGAAGGTCGCCTGGTGGCCGTCCGGCCCGAACCGTGTCACGGCGCCGAGCAGCCGACCGGTGTCGGCGGCGACGATGGCGAACGGCGCGCCCGTGCCGTCGCGCCACATCCTCAGGGCGGTTTCGATGAACGCGTCCGCGTCGGCGGCCGTGAATGGCTGGGGGATCGTCACCCAGCGGGCGATGTCCGGGTCCTGGCAGACGGCCAGCACGTCCGGTGCGTCCGACGGGCGCCACGGTCGCAGGATGAGCTCGTCGACGGTCAGGGTCGATCCGGGTTCGCCGTCCACCCGACCATTCTGGCAGTCGCGGCCGGGGCCAAGCCGCTCCCGGACGGCTGGGATTCGAGGAAACTACGACGGGTCAGGCCGCCAACCGCCACGAGGTCTCCATGTCGAACACCGAGCCAGTCGCCGACGGCGCCCCCGTCGCCGGCTGGGCACCCATCGTGGAGGATCCGGCGATGGAGGCGTTGCTGCGCCCGGACGCCGTCCTGCATCGCCTCGCCACCGGCGCGACCTGGGCGGAGGGTCCGGTGTGGCTCCCGCACGACGGGTCGGTGCTCTGGAGCGACGTCGTCGGCAACCGGGTGCTGCGCTGGGATCCCGCGGGTCGCGTGTCCGTGTTCCTGGATGACGCCGAGTTCGAGAACGGCCACACCCTCGACCACGACGGCTCGGTCGTGGCCTGCTCGCACGGCCATCGCCGGATCGAGCGCCTCGCCCTCGACGGCACGCTGACGCCGATCGTGGACCGGTACCGCGGCATGCGGTTCAACTCCCCGAACGACGTCGTGGTGAAGTCCGACGGCACGATCTGGTTCACGGACCCGCCGTACGGCATCACGAGCAACCGCGAGGGTCACCAGGCCGACTCGGAGATCGGGGACTGCCTCGTGTTCCGGTTCGATCCGCGCACGGGCGAGCTCGACGCCCTGACCGACTGGGTCGACGAGCCGAACGGCCTCGCCTTCTCGCCCGACGAGACCGTGCTCTACGTCTCGGACACCTCCCACGCGTCCCACGATGACGGCGGCGGGAACCACCACATCGCGGCGTTCGACGTGATCGACGGGCGGCGCCTCGCGAAACCGCGGGTGTTCTACGCGGTCGACGTCTGGGTGCCCGACGGCTTCCGGGTGGACGTCGAGGGCAACGTCTGGACGTCCGCCGACGATGGCATCCACGTGGTCGCGCCGGACGGCCGGCGCCTCGGCCGGCTGCCGGTGCCCGAGCGGACGGCGAACTGCGTCTTCGGCGGGCCCGGCCTCGATCGCCTGTTCATCACCGCCTCGACGTCGCTGTACGTGATCGACGTGGCCACGCGCGGCGTCGTGCCCGCCGGACCGCGATGAGCCCCGCGGCGGAGCCTCGCGGCGACCGCTCGGTCGGGCTCGTCGGGCTCGGGGTGATGGGCAAGGAGATGGCCGCGACCCTCCGGCGCGCCGGCTGGGCCGTCGTCGCCACCAGCCGGTCGGCGGAGGCGCGGGCGACGGCCGAGGCGGCCGGCGTCGTGACGGTCGACACCGCGCGGGAGGTCGCCGCCGCGGCGAACGTGGTCGTGCTCAGCCTCCCGGACGCCGCGGCGGTCCGGGCGGTGCTCGGCGGCCCGGGCGGCCTCGCCGAGGCGGCCGCACGACGGCCTCACGGTCGTCGACACGACGACGCTGTCGCCGGCGGACGCGCGGGACATCCATCGCGCGATGGCCGCCTCCGGCATCGACTACCTGGACGTGCCGGTGTCGGGTGGCCCACAGGCCGCACGGGACGGCACGCTGTCGATGATGGCCGGCGGTGACGCGGCCGCCCTCGAGCGGGTGAGGCCGGTCCTCGAGGCGCTCGGCTCGCGGGTCGTCCACTGCGGAGGCGTCGGGGCCGGCTCCGTGGCGAAGGCCTGCAACCAGCTCATCGTCGTGGCGACGATCGGCGCGGTCGCGGAGGCGCTGGCGATCGCCGACGGTGCCGGCGTCGACCCGGCCGTCGTGCGCGAGGCGATGCTGGGCGGCTGGGCGGCCAGCCCGATCCTGCGGCTCCACGGGGAGCGGATGATCCAGGGCGACTGGGTCCCGGGCGGCAAGGCCAGGCTGCACCTGAAGGACATCGCCACGCTGGCGGCGCTGTCGTCGGATTCGGGCCTCGCGACCCCGGTCTTCGACGCGGCCGCGGACTACGTCCGGGCGCTCATCGACGCGGGCGGCGCCGACCTGGATCACAGCGCGGTGTACGCGATCGTGCGGGGCGAGGACCCGACCGCCTGAGCGTCGGTCGCGGTCAGCCGGGGGCGCCGGTCGCCGCGACCACGGCCCGCGTCAGGCGGTCCGTCAGCAGGGCGTCCGCGTACGTCGAGGGCACCGCCGACGGGTCGCCGGCGACGACGGCGTCGAGGAAGGCCTCGGCCTGGATCTCGTACGGGTCGCGGCCCGGGGGCAGCACGGTCACGTCCGCGCCGTCGCGGAGCTCGACCTCCCACGAGAACGGATCGGCGCTCGCCTTCCGGATGGTCGTCACCGGCCCGTCGGAGCTGAACGCGATCTCGACGATCGGGGCTCGACTGGCGGCGCGTGTTCGCGAACGTCCCCACGGCGCCCGTGTCGAAGCGCAGGACGGTCGCGCTGGCGTCGGCGACGTCCGAGCCGGGCGGCGTCGCCGGGGTCTCGTGGAGCGACGCGGCGCCCACGACCTCGGCCTCGCCGACGAGGTATCGGGCAAGGTCGTAGAGATGGGTGGCCTGCTCGATGACCTGGCCGCCGCCGTCCGCCTCGCGACGCCACCACGCGGGCGGCGGCGTCGCGTCGTTCCAGCGCGCCGTCACGAGGCGGGCCGGGTTGTCGGCGAGCCGCGCGCGGACCTCCGGGAGCCGCTCGAGCGACCGCAGGTGATAGCCGACGGCGACCACCAGCCCGCGCTCGACGATCGCGGCCGCGACCCGGGCGGGCCCAGCGGCGTCCGTGGCGGCCAGCGGCTTCTCGGCGAGGAACGGGATCCCGCGCTCGAGGACGGCCTCGCAGGCGGCGACCGCCGAGGACGGGGGGACCGCCACGTAGACGACGTCCGGTCGCTGCTCGTCGAGCATCCGCTCGATGTCGTCGTAGGCCCGCGCGTCGCGCGGCTTCGCCATGGCCGCCGCGCGCTCGAGCCGGGCCGAGGCGACCCCGACCAGCGTGGTCCGCTCGAGCCGGTCGAGGGCGGCCAGGTGGATCGAGGTGATCCAGCCGGCGCCGATGACGCCGAGCCGGAGGCGGTCGTGGGTCACGAAGGGCTCCGCTGCAGTCGGTGCGGGCAAAGTACCTGAGCACCGACCTGTGGACGTGACGTCCGGGCCATCCGCGGGTGCCATCGGCTGACCGATAATCGCCGCGATCGGCGAGGGCACGTGCCCCCTCGCCAGTCGGCACAGACGAGTTCGACATCGGGGGAACGACGTTGAACTGGAAGTTCGTGGCCGCGGCGTTCGCGATCGCGCTCGGCGCCTGCGTCGCCGGGATGCTGCTCTACGTGTTCACGGCGATCGCGACCACGTCGACCTGAGCGCGAGAACCCTAGCGTGTCCGCCCGGCCAGACGCCTAGTTCTGCGCGGTGAAGTCCAGGATCTCGGCGGAAGCGAGCGCCGTGCCCCTGTCGTGCCGGGCATCGAGGCGTGCGTCGCCGCCGATCGCGAGGAGGCTTCCGTCGAGTAGCCGGATGAGGCCGAACCGAGCCCGCTTGTCAGCCATCCGCGGGCCGGGACTGAACGAGCCTGTCGCCGGGTCCCAGACCTCGCTCGTCGCGGTGGACGGATCGAAGAATTGCTGGGTCCGCTCACCGCTGCCGCCGACAACGATCACCCGGCCGTCCGGCAGCAGGGCCGCCTGGTGTGCCCGTCGGGCGACCTCCATCCTCCCGGCCCGTCGGAAGGTCCCGGACGCCGGGTCCCACGTCTCGGCGGTCCTGAGCGGACCCATGTAGTGCGGGTCGCCGTTCGGATCGGAGGTGTCACCGCCCGTGATGAGCACCCGACCATCGCCGAGCAACGTTGCCGTCTGGGCACCCTGCACCAGGTCGCGTGCCTCGGCGACGCGGATGAACGTGCCGCTGGCGGGGTCGAACACCTCCGTCGACTCCGGGTCGTCGCTGCTCCATCCGGAGTTGCCCACGAACAGCACCCGTCCATCCGACAGCAGGGTCGCGGTGTGCCACTCACGACCTTCGACCGGCTTGGGTCCCGGCACGGCCGTCCCGTCGCGTGGATCCCAGAGCCACGTCTCAACCTCGTTGGCGCCGCTCGGGTCATCGACGCCCGGCTGGTCGGGGCAGCGGGCGAAGTCGTGTTCGACCACGCGCGGCACGACACAGGCACCCCGGCCAACGATCAGGACGCGACCGTCGAGCAGCGTCGTGGCCGACAGGCCCGACGGCAGCCGGAGCATCGAGCCGACAGCCTCGAACCGGGACGTGGCCGGACTCCAGACCTCGGCCGGCATCTCGGGCAGCGACTCGACGCCGTCCTCGCCGCCGACGATCAGGACACGGCCATCCTGGAGGAGCGTCGCCGCATGCCCGATCCGCGGTCGGGCGAGCGACCCAGCCGGCGAGAACGTTCGCGTGAGGGGATCCCAGAGCTCGGCGGTGGCGACGGCCGTGCCATCGCTGGAGATCCCTCCGACCACGAGGACGCGGCCGTCCTGGAGGAGCGTCGCGGACGGCAGGATGCGTGCCTCGGACAGCGTGCCTGCGGCCTTCCAGCCCGCGGCGATGCCGGGCTCGGTGACATCGATGGTCGCCGGACCGGACCCATCCGGCGAACCCGATGGCGCGGCAGTGGGTGCCGAGTCACCCGACGGCGAAGGGGTAGACGAGGGCGACGGGAGGATCGCGACCGCCGGGGGCGATGGACGCGGCCGCTCCTCGGTCCGGCCGCCGGCCAGGAGGGCCAGGCCGGCGGCGCCGATGCCCAGCGCGACCATGGCGGCGAGGAGCGTCAGACCGCGGCGCCGTCCCAGGCGCGTCCGATTGGCGTCGGAGGTCCGGGGGATCGCCAGGACGTCGGCGCGCAGCGCGAGGGGCGCGGCGTCAGCCGTCCGCTCGTCGCGGAAATGAGCCCGGAGGCGCCGCTCGAGATCGAGATCGCTGTCACTCATCGGGCGTTCCCTTCGACCTCGAAGTCATCGATGACCTCGTGCAGCTTCCGCAGGGCGTAGTGGAGACGGGAGTGGACCGTCCCGACCGGAATGTCGAGGCGGCGGGCGATCTCGTCCGCGGCCAGGTCGCGGTCGAAGCGGAGTGCGACCACCACGCGGTGGTCGGGCGACAGCGCGGCGAGCGCCTGGTCGATGGTGTCGCGCTCGTGGGTCCGCGCGTACGGATCTGCCGTCTCGAGGCCCAGCTCATCGGAGATGTCGCGGGCGACGGTGCGGGAGTCGCGGCGCAGTCGATCCTTGCAGGCGTTGACGAGGATGCGGTCGAACCAGGCCTCGAACCGATCGGGGTCGCGCAGCGACGTCCACTTCCGCCATGCCCGGACGAAGGCGTCGTGCGTCGCATCCTGGGCCTCGGTCTCGTCGCGCAGGATGACCCGCGCCAGGCGATAGGCGGCGTCCAGGTGCCGATCCGCGAGCGCCTGGAAGGCGGCGGCGGCCGTCGGCCCCGATCGAGCCTCTGCTGCCTCGCTGCCGGTCATCTCCACCGCCTTGCGCGAAGTGTTCACGACCACAAGACGATCCGGGTGTCGGAAACCTTCAGGCCCGAACCGTATGATCGGTCGTCGGACGTCATCCGTGGGGTGCCTTGGACCAGATCGTTATCGGCCGGACACGCGAGCTCGCGGTGATCGACTCCTGGCTCGAGCGTGCCGCCTCGGTGCGCGGCGTCGCTCGCTCCTCGAGGCCGAGGCCGGCATGGGCAAGACGACGCTCTGGCAGGCGGCGGTCGATCGCGCCAAGGAGGCGGCGATCGCGGACTCCGTCGCCCGACCAGCGGATGCCGAGGCGACCTTCGCGTACGCGGCCGATCGGGGATCTCCTCGAGGCCGTCGACGATTCGACGATCGACGAGCTGCCCGGCCCGCAGGCCCGGGCGCTCCGGGTGGCGCTGCTGCGCGACGAGCCCGGACCGCCGGCTTGCAGCGCCTGTCTGCGACATCTCCGGATCCGCACGCGGTCGGCCGTCGCCTTCCTCAACCTGCTGCGGCATCGTCGCCCGCGAGGGTTCGCTGTTGGTTGCCGTCGACGACATCCAGTGGCTCGACTCGGCGTCGGCGCAGGCGCTCGGGTTCTCGATGCGGCGCCTGCGCGACGAGCCGGTCGGCTTCCTGCTGGCACGGCGCATCGGCGACGACGCCGCGCCGCGCGCCCGGGTCGCGCCGCTCGCGACCGGCGACATCGAGCGACTGGCTGGTCGGGCCACTGGACACGCCGTCGATCGGCCGCCTGATCGAGGCCCGGATCGGCCGCGCGCTCGCGCATCCGACGACCGTGCGCATCCACGCCGCGTCGGCCGGCAACCCGTTCTTCGCGCTCGAGCTGGCGAGGGCCCGCGGCGGCGGCGACGAGGGCGACGTCGCGATGACGGCGCCGCGGCTCCGGCCCTGCCCGAGTCGCTGCGCGACCTGCTGGGGGCGCGGATCGCGGCCCTGCCGGGCGCGACGCGCGATGCCCTCGCGGTCACGTCGGCCCTCTCCGTCGCCACGCTCGATCGCGTGTCGTCGGGCGCGGACGGCGACTCACGGAGCTGCTCGCAGCCGGCGATCGAGGCCGGCATCGTCGAGGTCGACGACGGGCGCGCCCGGTTCGCGCATCCGCTGCTCGCCGCGGCGGCCTGGGAGGCGACGCCGGCCGCTCGCCGGCGGGAGATCCACGGACGGCTGGCGTCGGTCGTCGGCGACCGCGAGGAGCGGGCCCGCCATCTCGCGCTCGCGGCCGACGGCCCGGACGAGACGGTGGCCGCGGCGCTCGAGGCGGCCGCATGGGACGCACGTGCCCGCGGCGCGCCCGGGACGGCGGCGGAGCTGGCCGGCCTGGCCCTGCGTCGGACACCCCCGGCACACGCCGACGACGCGCGCCGGCGCGCGCTCATGGAAGCGGAGCTCGAGCTGATCGCGGGCGACGCGGCCCGGGCGCGCCGCCTGAACGAGGGCCTGCTGGCGACGGCCCCAACGGGGCGGCCGCGCGCCGAGGTGCTGACGCTGCAGGCGATCATCGACCTCCAGGCGTACGACCTCGTTGGGGCGCTCGACGTCCTTCGCGACGCGCTCGACGAGGCCGACGACGACCGCCTGCGGATGCGCTGCGAGGGGCTGATCACCGCGGCGCTCGACGACCTCGAGACCGACGTCGACGAGGCGATCGCGCACGGGATGGCGGAGCTCGAGCTGGCCGAACGGCTGGGCGACGAGGTCCACGTGGCCACGGCGCTGCGCGGGATCGCCCGCAACGAGCTGCGTCGGTCCGGGAGGTGGCCCACGGCCACCATCGACCGCGCGATGGCCGGCGAAACGACGGTCCGCGCGGCTCGCTCCGTGCACGAGTGGCCGAGCGTCTGCCTGGCGGACATGGAGGGCTGGACGGACGACGTCCCGGCGGCGCTCGCGCGGCTGGAAGGGCTTCGCGGCCAGGCCCGCGACCGGGGCGAAGAGCCGGCGCTGACCTGGCTGCTGGCGCGCACGATCGCGCTCGAGAACGTCATCGGGGCATGGGCGGCGGCGCTCCGGCACATCGACGACTGCCTCGAGCTCGTCGGCGACGAGGGGCACCCGCTCGGACGGTCGGTCGCGGTGGCGAACCGGTCGCTCGTCCGGGCGCATCTCGGCGACGTCGCGGGCGCGAGGCGCGACGCGGACGAGGCCACGCGGACGGCGGCCGCGGCGGGTGCGGTGATGGCCCAGCGGACGGTCGCGTGGTCCCTGGGGCTCCTCGAGCTCTCGCTGGGCGATCCGCGGGCGGCGCACGGGCACCTCGAGGGCCTCGTCGGCGCGGCGCGGGCGGCCGGGATCGGGGAGCCTGGGGCGCTGCGGTTCGTGCCGGACGACATCGAGGCGCTCGTCGTCTCGGGTCGCCTCGACGAGGCGGACGCGCTCCTCGACTGGTTCGCACCGCTCGCGGACGGGGCCGGCCGCGTCCACGCGATGGCCGCCGCCGACCGCTGTCGTGGCCTGCTTCGCTCGGCCCGGGACGACGAGCCCGGCGCCATCGAGGCGCTCGAGGCCTCGCGGGCGCGCTACGCGACGGTCGCCTTCCCGTTCGACGAGGCGCGCACGCTGCTCGCCCTGGGGGCCGCGCAGCGCCGGGCCGGCCGCCGGCGCGACGCCCGGGCGACGCTCGAGGCCGCCCTCGCCGCGTTGGAGGCCCTGGGCGCCGAGCGCTGGGCCGAGACGACGCGCCGCGAGCTCGCCGCGATCAGCGGACGGACGGCCGGCGGGAACGAGCTCACGGTCGCCGAGCGGCGCGTGGCGGAGCTCGTGGCGGAGGGCCGGACCAACCGCGAGGTCGCCGCCGCGCTGTACCTCACCGAGCGAACGGTCGAGAGCCACCTCTCCCGGGTCTACGCGAAGGTCGGCGTGCGGTCCCGGACGGAGCTGGCCGCGGCCTGGCCCGCGATCGGCGACGGCACGGGTTCGGGGGACTGACCGGCCATCTTTCGTGGATGTCCACGTTTCGACGAGCGGGCCCGGAACCTAGCGTGGGTGTCGGAGGTGAACCGACATGACCGACATCCTGACCCTGATCGAGAACCTGGCTCCGCTCGGCCTGCTGATCGTCGATCCCCATCGTCGCCGTGCGGGTGCTCGAAGGCGCCTGGCGTGCACGTGCCGGAGTCGAGCGCGGCCCGAACGCCGGTGGTCCCCGAGCCAGAGCCGCCTCGCTGGCGGCTCGACCGCGCGTCGCGGCGCCGGACGGCGCGGAGGGTGCCGATCCGCGACCGAGCCGCTCCCGCACCGCACGGGCGCGTTCGCCAGTCGAGGCCGACGGCTGGCACCGCCGCGAGCCGCGCGCGTGAACCATGGTCGGCCTCGACGCGGTCGACGGGTCGGCTGAGGCGGTCGCCGGGGAACTCCGCGGCGCGCCCGGCGCGGACGCGTCCCCACCAGGCGTCGATCCCCAGGCTGAGGAGGACGATCGCCACCAGCGCGACGATCGAGCCCGGCTCGTTGATCAGCGTCGTGAACAGGAAGGTCAGCAGCGTGATGCTGGTCGTGACGAGTCCCAGGAGCAGCAGGGCGAGGTTGGCGCCGGTGTCGCGCCGGATCCGCAGGTGGCCGATGGTGACCAGCGCGAAGATGCCGAGCGCCACCGCGCTGCCGATCGAGGCGACCGACGACAGGTCGAACAGCACGACCAGCAGGATGATCCCCGCCGCCGCGATGACCAGGCCGGCCGGGGCGACCCCGCCGATCCGCCGGGCCATCAGGTCGGGGAACTGGCCGGTCGCGGCGAGGTGGTCGGAGAGGCCGGTCGCCGGGTAGAGGCCGGCGTTGGTCGCGCCGGCCGTCGCGAACAGGGCCGTCACGGTCATCAGCCAGTAGCCGGCCTGGCCGAGGACCGGCTGGGCCGCGACCGCGATCGCCGTCGGACCCGCGGCCACCACCTCGGGCACGGTCAGCGTCCCGAACACGCCGAGGGAGACTGCGATGTAGATCGCGGCGGCGATGCCGATCGCGATCGCCATCGCGCGGGGCAGCTGGCGGGCCGGGTCGGCGAGATCCCGGGCGGTGAACGTCACGACGCCGAAGCCCAGGAAGGCGAAGAACGTGAGCGCCACCGCCGACACGATGTCGCGTACCGGGGGATACGTGGACGGCGCGAGCAGCGCCGGGTCGGCGTTGGCGATCGTGACGACCGCGAACACGGCCAGGATCCCGACCACGATGAACACGACCAGGCTCGACACCCGGGCGACGAACGTGGACCCGGCGATGTTCAGCCCGGTCATCGCCACGACCAGCAGCACCGCGAACGCCTTGACCCCCGCGACCGAGCCGCCGGCGACGCTGTCGCTGGCGTAGCTGCCGAAGGACAGCGCGACCATCGCCGTGACGATGACGTTGGCCGCGAACACGAGCCACGCGGTCACGGTCGCGACGTGGCCCTCGCCGAACCCCTGGTTGACGTACTCCAGCAGGCCGCCCGCCGATGGGTACCGGGCGCCCAGGCGCGCGAACGAGTAGCCCTGCAGCGCGGCGATGATCCCGGCCAGGGCGAACGCCACCCAGACGGCGCTGCCCGCGACCTCGCCGGCCGTGCCCAGCAGCGAGAAGATCCCGGCGCCGACCATCGCCCCGACGCCGATGAACGCCGCCTGGCGCGTCGTGACGTGGCGCGCCGGGACGGTCCCGGCCGCGCCGACCGCCGTCATGGCGACGGTCTCACGGCACGAGCACCCCGACCGACAGGACGACGAAGGTCAGCACCGCGAGCAGCAGGAGCAGCGGCCAGACGAACCGGAGCCAGGTCCCGTACCCCACGCGGGCGATCGCGAGGCCGCCCATGACCACCGCGGAGGTCGGGGTGATCAGGTTGACGAGCCCGCTCGCCGACTGGTACGCGGTCACGACCAGCTGGGCGCGGGACGTCGGCGAACGACGCCAGCGGCGCCATGATCGGCATCGCCACGGTCGCGAGCCCGGACGACGACGGGATCAGGAACGAGAGCGGCAGGAACAGCACGAACATCAGGTTGATGAACGCCACCCCGCCGAGGTCGCTGACCGCCTGCTCGGCCCAGTTGAGGACCGTGTCGGTGATCTGGCCGTTCGTCATGACCACGGTGATCCCGCGCGCGATGCCGATGATCAGGGCGACGCCGAGCAGATCGCGGGCGCCGTCGACGAAGGTCGACGTGAAGCCGTTCTCGGACATCCGCCCGGCGAGCCCGATGAGGATCGCGAACAGCAGGAACGACGCGGTCATCTCCGGGAACCACCACCACAGCGTCGGCACGCCGATGCCCAGGTCCTCCCACGGGATGACGCCGTAGATCATCACGGCGAACGCCAGGAAGAACAGCACCAGGCACGACCTGCTGGGGGCGGGTCAGCGCCCCGCCGCCCTCCTCCGTCGCGCGGAAGCGCGCCTCGTTCTCGGCCTTCATCGAGAACACGAGCGACCGGCTCGGGTCGGCCTTGATGCGGTCCGCGTAGCGCAGCACGAACGCGATCCCGATCGCCGTGCCGACGACCAGGATCACGACCCGACCGATCAGGCCCTCGCTGATCGAGGTGCCGGCGAAGCCCGAGGCGATCCCGGTGGCGAACGGGTTGATCGTCGAGCCGAGCACGCCGATCCCGCAGCCGAGGAGCAGGATCGACGCGCCGACCAGCGCGTCGTAGCCCGCCGCGATCATCACCGTGATGATCAGCGCGTAGAACGCGAGGCTCTCCTCGGCCATGCCGAAGGTCGTGCCGCCGAGCGCGAACACGGCCATGAGGATCGGGATCATCCAGCGCTCCCGGCCCTGGAGCCGGGCGACGATCCGGGCGATGCCCGCCCTGGATCGCGCCGGTCTTCATCGTCACGCCGAGGAACCCGCCGATCACGAGGATGAACAGCGCGACGTCGATCGCCCCGAACAGCTCGCCGGAGTTCCAGACGCTGATGCTGCCGTCCTCGGCGCTCTCGATGCCGTACAGGCCGTTGATCGGCGCCATCAGCGAGTCGACGACGATCCGCTGCGGGGTCGACTCGACCTGGTGGTACGTCCCCGGGATCGGCTGGCCGTTCTCGTCGACGTCGTAGGTGCCGGCGGGGATCAGGTAGGTCAGGAAGGCCGTGATGACGATGAGGGCGAACAGGATCGTGTAGGCGCTGGGCAGCGCGAAGCCGCGCTTCTTCGGCTCCGCCTCGTTCTCCGCGACCGCCATCGGACCTCCTCCTGCCGTTGCCGCGCTCGCTCGCGGCGGCGACCCGCTCCCTGGCTCAGGCGTTCGTCGTGATGACCACCCCCGCCGCCGGCGTCCCCGACGGTGACATGCCCGGCGCGTCGTGGTTCGCCGCGCCGCGCGCGAAGACGATGAAGGCCACGACCGCGATCGCCGCGATCACGGCTACGACCAGCCGCCTCGGCTCGTCCATGGCGCCGTCCTCCTCAAATCGGATCGCGCTCGACCGGGCACGTCATGCAGTGTCCGCCGCCGCGGCCCTTCCCGAGCTCGAAGCCCTCGATCGGGATGACCTCCACCCCTGCCTCGCGCATCTTGGCGATGGTGAACGTGTTGCGCTCGTAGGCGACGACGACGCCGGGCTCGAGGGCGACGACGTTGTTGCCGTCGTCCCACTGCTCGCGCTCCTGCTGGTAGGCGTCGCCGCCGGTCGTCGACGACGTGCAGCTTCGGCACCCCGAGCGCGTCGGCGACGGCGCGACAGGAGGTCCTTGCTCCTCGCGGACGTCCAGCGTGCCCGCGCTTCGACCCGGGCCGCAGGCTCACCGCCCGGATGCCCGTCGACGACCTTCGGATAGGCCGTCGCCTTGTCGCGGTCGAGCAACGTGAACACCGTGTCGAGGTGCATGTGCGCCCGGTCCTTGCTCATCACGGCCGCGATGACCCGCTCGGCGGCGCCCTTGGCAAAGAGCGCGAGCGCGATCTGTTCGATCATGCGCCCCGTCGTCCGTTCGGACATCCCGATCGCGACCGTGCCGCGGCCGATGATCTCGACGTCGCCGCCCTCGAGCGACGCCTGCCCGAAATCCTCGATCCGGAAGCGCTCGTCGTCGCCCAGCTCGGGATACCAGTACTCGAAGCCGCCGTCGGCGAACATCGGGTGGGCGCGGTAGATCGCGGCCATGTTGTAGGCCTCGCGCCGGCGGGCGGGCCAGTACATCGGGTTGATCGAGACGCCGCCGTAGATCCAGCACGACGAATCGCGGGTGAACAGGCTGTTGGGCAGCGGCGGCAGGACGAACGTCGCGGGGTCGTCGACGGCCGCCGCGATCAACGACGAGCCTTGGAGCGCGCCCACGTCGAGGCCGGACTCGGCGACGGTGAGCCCGCCGATCAGGTGCTTGGCCAGGTCCTCGGGCGAGAGGCGCGAGAGGCGATCCGCGATCGCCTCCGACAGGCTCGGTCCCACGACCATGGTCGAGGTGACCAGCGCGACCAGCCGCTCGCCGGGCCTCGTCGCTCGCGGCCAGCGCCTCGCCCGAGCAGGTCCTGCACGTAGTGGACCTCGACACCCCGCTCGCGCATCCGGGCGACGAACTGGTCGTGCTCCCACTGCGCCCGCTCCACCCACAGGACGTCGTCGAACAGGAGCTCGTCGTGGTTGCCGGGCGTGAGGCGCTGGAGGCTGAGGTCGGGTCGGTGGACGATGACCCGCCGGAGCTTGCCGACCTCGGAGTGGACGCCGAACGTTCCCATGTGTGCCTCGTCTCCTGGCGCTGTTGCGATCTCAGGCCACCACGCTCGTCCCGGCGGTGCCGGCCACGAGCCCGTCGATCTGGTCGAGCGACCCGATCGCGGCCCGCTTGCCGCTCGCCGTCGCGAACTCGGCCGCGGCCTCGACCTTCGGGCCCATCGAGCCGGCGGCGAAGCCGCGCGTCGACGCGTCGCCCGCCTTGAGCTCCGGCAGCCGTCGCTGGTCCGGAGTTCCCCAGCCGTCGTACACGCCGTCGACGTCGGTGGCCATGATGAACACGTCAACGCCCAGCTCGCGCGCGAGCAGGGCGCTCGCGAGGTCCTTGTCGATGACGGCCTCCACGCCGACGAGCGTGCGCTCCCGCGCCGGGTCGTACATCGTGGGGATCCCGCCGCCGCCGGCGCAGATCACGACGGTGCCCTGCTCGAGCAGCCAGCGGATCGGCCGGATCTCGAAGATCCGCCGCGGGCGCGGCGAGGCGACGACCCGCCGGAACTTCGCGCCGTCGGGCTTGACGACCCAGCCCTTCTCGCTCGCCAGCGCGCGCGCCTCGGCCTCGTCGTAGACGGGCCCGACGAACTTCGTCGGATCGGCGAACGCCGGGTCGTCCGGGTCGACCTCGATCATCGTCAGGATCGTCGCCAGCGGCGTCTCGAACGGGAGCACGTTGCCGAGCTCCTGCTCGAGCAGGTACCCGATCATCCCCTCGGTCTCGGCGCCGAGCACGTCGAGCGGGTAGGGGTCGACGCCCTGGTACGCCTCGCCCTGCAGCGCCAGCAGCCCGACCTGCGGCCCGTTCCCGTGGGTGACCACGAGCTCGTGGTTCGCGGCGATCCGGGCGAGCGCCCCGGCCGCGACCTGCACGTTCGCCCGCTGCCGGTCGGCCGTCATCGGCTCCCCGCGCCGGAGGAGCGCATTGCCGCCGAGGGCCACGAGGACGCGCATCGGACGTCAGCTGCCGAGCGTGGCGACCATGACCGCCTTGATCGTGTGCATCCGGTTCTCGGCCTGGTCCCACACGATCGAGCGCTCGGATTCGAACACGTCGTTGGTGACCTCCATGCCGTCGAGCCCGAAGCGCTCGAACATCTCCTCGCCGACCTCGGTGTTGCGGTCGTGGAGGGCCGGCAGGCAGTGCAGGAACTTCACGGCGGGGTTGCCCGTGAGCGTCACGAGGTCCGCGTTGACCTGGTAGGGCTTGAGCAGCTTGACGCGCTCGTCCCAGACCGACTTGTCCTCGCCCATCGAGACCCACACGTCGGTGTACAGGAAGTCGACGTCCTTGACGCGCCTCGGCCGGGTCGTCGCTGAGCGTGATGCGAGCGCCGGTCTGTTCGGCGATGGTCCGGCAGGTGGCGACGAGGTCCGTGTCGGGCCAGAGGTCCTTCGGCCCGCACAGCCGCACGTCCATGCCCATCTTCGCGCCGCCGACCATGAGCGAGTCGCCCATGTTGTTGCGGGCGTCCCCGAGGTAGCAGTACGAGATCTGCGGCAGCGGCTTGTCGCTGAACTCGGTCATCGTCAGGAAGTCGGCCAGGATCTGGGTGGGATGGAACTCGTCCGTGAGCCCGTTCCAGACCGGCACGCCGGCGAACTGGGCGAGCTCCTCGACGATCTGCTGGTCGAAGCCGCGGTACTCGATGCCGTCGAAGATGCGCCCGAGCACGCGCGCGGTGTCCTTCATCGACTCCTTGTGGCCGATCTGGGATCCGCTCGGGCCGAGATAGGTCACGTGGGCGCCCTGGTCGTAGGCCGCGACCTCGAACGACACCCGGGTCCGCGTGGAGGACTTCTCGAAGATGATCGCGATGTTCTTGCCGCGCAGGTGCTGCTGCTCGTACCCGCCGTACTTCGCGCGCTTGAGGTCCCGGGACAGGTCCAGCAGGAACCGGATCTCGCGCGGCGTGAAGTCCAGCAGCTTCAGGAAGCTGCGGTTGTGCAGGTTGAACCCCATGTGTGCCTCCGAACTCGGCCCGATTTCGGTGGAGCGTCCCATTCATTCGTTAACGGAAGCCTGCTCCCCGGCGGCCTGCGAACGTGCGATCAATCCGACTCGGCGAGCAGCTCCTCCTTGGCCTGGAGCATCGCGGCGCGCGACGCGTCGTCGATGACCGGGAACTTGGGATCGATCTGCACGAGCTGGTCGAGGATCACGGCGGCAGCCGCCAGGCGCATCAGCCACTTGCGGTCGGCCGGGATCACGTACCACGGGGCGTGCTCGGTGCTCGTGTGGCTGAGCACCTCGGCGAAGGCCGCCTGGTAGTCGTCCCAGTGCTGGCGCTCGCGGACGTCGGCGGCGGAGAACTTCCAGTTGCGCTCGAGGTCGTCGATCCGCTTGATGAACCGCTGCTTCTGCTCCGCGCGGGAGACGTTGAGGAACAGCTTGACGATCCGGATCCCGTTGTCGGTCAGGTACCGCTCCCAGTCGTTGATCTCGCGGAAGCGGCGCGCCCAGACGTCCTTGCCCTTGGCGCTGTCGGGCAGGTGCTGGCCGAGGAGGATCTCCTGGTGGACGCGGACGACCAGCGTCTCCTCGTAGTAGCTGCGATTGAAGATCCCGATCGTGCCGCGGCCGGGCATCCGCTTGGCGTAGCGCCAGAGGTAGTCGTGGTCGAGCTCCTCCGGGGTGGGCACCTTGAACGAGCTGACCTCGACGCCCTGCGGGTTCACGCCGCTCATGACGTGCTTGATGGTCCCGTCCTTGCCGGCGGCGTCCATCGCCTGGAACACGACCAGCAGGCCGTACCGGTCCTGGGCCGCCAGCCGCGCCTGGTACTCGGCGAGCAGCTCGATGCCGCGCGCCAGGAGCGGGCCGGCGTCCTTCTTGTTCAGCCGGTCCGGCGCGTACCGCGGATCGAAGTCCTTCGGCAGCCGGACCTTGCGGCCGGGCTCGACGCGGAGGGGCTTGATGGCGTCGCGCAGCTGCTCCAGGCGGATGACGGCGGGTTCGTCCGCCATGTCAGGCGGCCGCCGGGGCGGTCGCCGGCGCCACGCCCGCGGGGGCTTCGTCGAAGTCGGCCTTCCAGATGAGCTTGCGGACCTCGCCGACGACGAGGATCAGGAGGCCGGCGACGAGGCAGATGGCCCACTGCTCGAGCGACAGCGACGTCGTGTCCAGGATGCGGTTGAAGAAGTCGAAGTTCGGGATCAGCAGGATGAACGCGATCGACGCCAGCGTCGCGTACAGGAACGGCCGGTCGCCCATGACGTCGAGGCTGAACACGGAGTGCCGCTCGTCCTTGGTCACGAACGAGAACGCGACGTTGGACACGGAGAACGTGATCATGCCCATGGTCCGCGCGACCACCGGGTCGCCGAACGTGTTGTTCGCCCACGACAGGACGGCCAGCGTGCTCAGGCCCATCACGCCGCCCGCGACCACCAGCCAGTACAGCAGCCGGCGGCCGAGCAGCGCCTCGTTGCTGGGGCGGGGCTTGCGCTCCATCAGCCCCAGCGACGGCTTGCCATAGCCGAGGCCGACGGCCTGGAAGACCTGGATCGTGAAGTTCATGAACAGCGTCTGGAGCGGGAAGAACGGCACCCCGCCGAGCACGTTGAGGATGCTCGAGCCGAGGAACGTGAAGATGTAGCCGATCAGCAGGCCGACCTGGAACCGGATGTACTTCTTGAGGTTGTCGTACAGGCCGCGGCCCAGCTCGACGGCCTTGACGATCGTCGAGAAGTCGTCGTCGGTCAGGATCATGTTCGCGGCCTCCTTCGAGACCTCCGTCCCCGTGATGCCCATCGCGACGCCGATGTCGGCCTTCTTGAGCGCCGGGGCGTCGTTCACGCCGTCGCCGGTCATCGCGACGATGTGGCCCTTCATCCGCAGCAGGTCCACGAGGTGGACCTTGTCCTCGGGCGTGACGCGGGCGATGACGCCGATGTCGTCGAGCTGCGCGAGCGCCTCGTCGTCGGACATCGCCCGGAACTCGGCGCCCGTGATCGCGCGCCCCGGGATCCCGAGGTCCTTGGCGATCGCCTCGGCGGTGACGGCGTGGTCGCCCGTGATCATCCGGACCTGGATGCCGGCGCTGTGCGCGTCGGCGATCGACACCTTGGCGGCCGGCCGCGGCGGGTCGACGATGCCCACGAGGGCGAGCAGCGTCATGCCGTCGAGCAGCGGCAGCAGGTCGGCACTGGCGTCGAAGGTCTTCGGGTCGAAGTCCTTGCGACCGGTGGCCATGACCCGGAGGCCCTTGCGACCCGAGGCGCTCGTTCTCGTCGAGGAAGCGCTGCTTCATCGCGTCGTCGACGGGCGAGGTGCCGGACAGGTCCGGCGTGATCACCGTCGTGCCGCGGGCGAGCAGCTGGTCGGGCGCGCCCTTGACGAAGCCGCGGATGACGTCCCGGCCGGTCTCGTCCTGCATCGCGTGGAACGTGGCCATCATCTTGTAGGCGGCGTCGAACGGGAGGGTCGCGACGCGCGGGTACGTCTCGCGGGTCGCGATCGCGGAGACGCCGCCCTTCTCGGCGAGCACGACCAGCGCGCCCTCGGTCGGGTCGCCGATGAGGTCGCCGTCCTTCACGACCGCGTCGGCGGCCAGGACGCACGGGAGCAGGAACGCATCCAGGGGCACGTCCGAGTCGCCACCGACCCGCTGGATCGTGCCGTCGATGCCGTAGCCGGTGCCGCTGATCGTGAAGCGGCGGCCGGGGATCGCCATCTCGACGGCGGTCATCTGGTTGAGCGTCAGGGTGCCCGTCTTGTCGGAGTTGATCGCCGAGGTCGAGCCCAGCGTCTCCACGGAGCGCAGCTGCTTCACGATCGCGTGCGCCTTGGCCAGCTGCTGGGTCCCGTACGAGAGGATCGTCGTGATGACCGCCGGCAGGCCGCTCGGGATGGCCGACACCGCGAACGCGATCGCGGTCACGAACAGGGTGTCGAACGAGTCGCCGCGGATGAAGTAGCCGATCGAGATCGACGCCAGCAGCGCGAGGCCCGCGATGACCAGCAGCTGGTTGGTCAGGGCGTTGATCTGGCGGGTCAGCGGGCGTCTGTTCGTCCTCGGCCACCTGGAGCATCCCGGAGATGTGGCCGACCTCGGTGGTCATGCCGGTCGCGACGACGACCATCTGGCCCGACCCGCGGGTGACGTTGGTGTTCATGTAGGCCATGTCGTGGCGGTCGCCGAGCGGCGCGTCCTCGGCCACGGCGTCGACGTCCTTGGACGTCGGCACGCTCTCGCCGGTGAGCGCCGCCTCGTCGATCTCGAGCGTGGCGGCCGAGATGATCCGGCCGTCCGCGGTCACGAGGTCGCCGGCCTCGAACGACACGATGTCGCCCGGCACGAGCTCCTGGGCCGGGATCTCCCGCAGCTCGCCGTCGCGGCGCACGCGTGCCTTGACGACCATCATCTTCTGGAGCGCCGCCACCGCGGCCGCGGCCTTGCCCTCCTGGCTGAGGCCCAGATACGCGTTGAGGACCGTCAGCAGGATCAGCATCACGCCGGTCGGCACTTGCTTGACGGGGTAGATCGAGAGCAGGCCGGCGACCAGCAGCACGATCTGCATCGCATCGGCGTACTGGCGCAGGAAGGCGTGCCAGCGCGACTCGGTCTCCTGGGCCGTGAACTCGTTCGGCCCGACCTTGGCCCGGCGGCTCTCGACCTCGGCGCTCGTGAGGCCCTTGACCGGATCGACCTGCTGGCCGGCGAGCGTGTCCTCGATCGAGAGGGCGTGCCACGCCCGCATGGTGTCGGTGGCAGGCGCCGGACCGGTCATGGACATACCTCGGCGAGTGACGGGGATCTCATTGTTGCAGCGATCCGGGAGTGGTGGAAGCCGCTCAGGCGAACGCCTCCGTGTCGGTGAGCTGCTCGAACAGCGTGAGCTGGAGGTCCGCGGGCCCCGCGAGGCGCGAGTTCAGCGATCGCCACGGCGTCTCGACGGGCTCGGCGATCAGCGTGGCACCGCCGTCGACGAGGCGCCGTGTGGCCGCGGCGGTGTCCGGGACCTGGAAGGCGACGCGGATGTGGCCGGCGACGCGTCGCCCGACCTCGACCTCGTCGATCCACTCGGCATGCGGCGGGTCGGCGATCTCGAGGGTCGCGCGCCCGGCGTCGAGGATCGTGACCCGCCGGTCGCCGGTCGAGAACGCGCCCTGCTCGCGCAGCCCGAGCGTGTCGCGGTAGAAGGCGAGGGCCGCCTCGTAGTCCGCGGCCGTGACCACCAGCCGCATCTCGAGCACCTCGTCGGCCATGGCGTCACCTCCTCGCGGCTTGGAAGCAGACGGACCCGGAAGCGGTTCCGTCGCCTCCGGGCCCTCGCCCGTCCCCCGTGGCTACGGGAGTCGGGTTGCCGCCAGCCTACCGCGCCGCCGCGAACTCGCTCGCCGACGCCTCAGATCGCGACCGCCTCGCGCAACCCCTCGAGCACGGCTTCCTCGATCGTGCGCGGGGAGAGGCAGTCGCCCACCGCGCGGACCTCGAACGGCGCGCCGGCCTCGACCGCCGCCTCGAGCTCGCTCAGCAACGCGTCCTCCGGCGCCTGGCCCTGGGCGAGCACGAGCGCCGCGACGTCCTCGACCACCACCGCGTCGCCGGTGAGCACGTCCTGCAGGAACACGGCGCTCGTGTCCGCCCCGTACAGCCGGAGCGTCGCCCGGATGTCGACGCGGGCCCGGCGCGCGCTCGCCGTCATCGTGTCGCGGACGTACTGCTGGATCCGCTGCCCGGCCATCGTCCCGACGACGGCGAGGGTCACCCGGTGGCCGCGGCCGGCCAGCAGCGTCGCGACCCCGAGCCCCGTCCAGTCGGACCGGAAGTCCGCGACCACGACGTGCCCGTCGGGGACCGCGCGCGCCGCGGATCACGTCCCACGTCTGGAGGATCTCGGGCGAGCCCATCACCTCGAGCGGCGGCCGGTAGGGGATCGCGCCCGTGGCCACGACCACCGCGTCGGGCGCGCGCTCCCGGACCCAATCGCCGTCCGCGCGGACCCCGGTGAGGATCTCCACCCCCGCCCGCCGGGCCTCGGACTCCAGGTTCGTGATCGCGCCGCCGATCTCGGCCCGCGCCGGCAGCTCCTGGGCGAGCAGCACCTGGCCGCCCACGCGCCGGCCCGCCTCCACCAGCGTCACGCGGTGCCCACGCTCGGCCGCGACCGCCGCCGCCTTGAGCCCGCCCGGCCCGCCACCGATGACGAGGACGTCGCGCGCCCGGGCCGCCGGCGGATGGCGCTCCTCGCCGGGCCGGCCGACGCGCGGGAACTCGCGCTCGCGGCCGCTCTCGGGGAACTGGATGCACGAGATCGGGAAGCCGGCGTGGAAGTGCCCGATGCACGCCTGGTTGCACCCGATGCACGCGCGGATGTCGTCCAGCCGCCCCGCCTCGGTCTTGGCCGGCAGCTCCGGGTCGCAGATCAGCGCCCGGGTCATCACGCAGGCGTCGGCCTGTCCGGCGGCGAGGATCGCCTCGGCCTCCTGCGGCTGGCTGATCCGCCCGGCGACGAGGACGGGCACGCCCACGACCGCCTTGGCTCGCGCCGCCAGCGGCGCCGTGTACCCGTTCACCCACGGCGACGGCGGCACGATGTGGTCCGACCCGGCCAGCGTCGCGGACGTGCCGGCGACCACGCTCACGTAGTCCATCGCCCCGTCCGCGTCCAGGACCGCCAGCCCGGCGAGCGCCTCGTCCTCGGTCAGGCCCTCGGGCGTCACCTCGCCGATCGAGATCCGTACGCCGACGACGAAGCCTGGCCGGGTCGCGCCACGCGCCGCCGCCAGCGCCTCGCGCAGGAAACGCAGCCGCCGTTCCGGGTCGCCGCCGTACGCGTCGGTCCGCAGGTTCGTGCGCGGGTTGAGGAACTGCGACGGCAGGTAGCCGTGCGAGGCGACGACCTCGCAACCGTCGAGCCCGGCCCGCTCCAGGCGCGCGGCCGCCGCCCCGAACCCCTCGACGATCTCGCGGATCAGCGGCGCGGGCATCGCGCGCGGCATGACATGGAACCGTTCGGTGGGCACCGCGCTCGGCGCGAGGGCGACCGCGAGCGTGCCCTCCTCGGTGTCCATGATCTCGCGCCCGCCGTGGAACAGCTGCCCGAAGATCACGGCGCCGTTCGCATGGGCCACCTCGGCCAGGCGGGTGAACCCCGGGATGCACGCGTCGTCGTCCGCCGTCAGCTCGTGGGAGGTGTATCGGGCCGTGGGGTGGACGCCGGCCACCTGGATCACGATGAGCCCCGCGCCGCCCCGCGCACGGGCCTCCTGGTAGGCGACCAGCCGGTCCGAGACGAGGCCGTCGACGGCCATGACGGTGTCGTGCCCCGACGACACGATCCGATTCCGGAGCGTGACGGGGCCGACGGCGAGCGGCGTGAACAACCGGGGAAAGGCGGCCCGTCCGGGCGCGGCGGGGGTGGCGGCCGGCTCGTCCTGCATGCCCGAAGCATGGCGCGCCGCGACCGGCGGCGGCGACCGGATCGCGCACGCCGCGACCACGGGGCGGCGCGGCCGACGCGCCAGTCCGGCGGCTCGGGCGGCGCCTGCTATCGTGCGGCCATGGAGGATCGCGCGATCGCCGTCAGCTGGCTCGGTCGGGTGGCATACCGGGACGCGTGGGACCTCCAGAAACGCCTCGCGGCGGCGCGCGCCGACGGGCGGATCGATGACCAGCTGCTGCTCCTCGAGCACCCGGCCGTGCTCACGCTCGGGCGCCAGGCGGACGAGTCGCACGTGCTGGCCACGCCGGCCGAGCTCGACCGGCGGGGGATCGAGGTCATCCGCGTCGAGCGCGGCGGCGAGGTGACCTATCACGGGCCGGGCCAGCTGGTCGCGTACCCGATCCTCAGGCTGGCGGACCGCGACCTGCTCCTGCGCCCCTACGTCCGCGCCCTCGAGGCGGCCCTCGTCGACACGTGTCGCGCGTTCGGCGTCGAGGCGGGCCGCCGCGACGGCCATCCCGGGTGCTGGGTGGACCCGGACGGCGCCGAGCCGCGCAAGGTCGGCGCCCTCGGGATCCGCGTGGAGCGAGGCGTGGCCTACCACGGGATCGCGCTCAACGTGGACGTCGAGCTCGCGGACTTCGACCTGATCGACCCGTGCGGCCTGCCCGGCCTCGCCTCGACCTCGATCGCCGCCGAGCTCGGCCGGGCCGACGGCGATGCGGGCCGGGCTCGACGGCACGCCGGCCGACGCGGTCGCCCGCGCCGCGGCCGTGTTCGCGCCCGCGCTCGCCCGCCACCTGGGCGCGTCGTTGTCCGGCGAGCTGCCGCCCGCCGCCGATCCCGCCGCGGCCCGCGCGGCGCTCGAACGGCTGGCCGGCGCCGTGCCGGCCTGAGCCGATCGCGGAGGGGACGTGAGCCAGGGCCTGTTCGAGCTCCGCAAGGACGCGATCACCGGCTGGTGGGTCGCGACCGTCATCGATCGCACCTTCGAGCGCGAGCGGTTCGCGCTGCCGGCGGCCCAGATCGAGGACCGGGGCGACTGCTTCAACTGCCGGATCCCGGCGGGCGACGGGATCCGCCTGCGCACGCTCAAGGACTTCGCGTTCACGGTCGCCGGCACCGAGGAGGAGGCCCACGCGCGCGAGGGCAGCGTGGCGCAGGTCACGCTGAGCGACGCGCGAGCGGCGGGCGCCTGGACCACGGTCGTGGCCCCGCCGCGCGAGCATCGCCCGCTGCACGCGGTGGGCAGCGAGGTGATCGAGGGCCTGCTCCAGCGCTGTCGCGACGAGATCGGCGCGGCGCGCCGGGCCGCCCGGACCCAGCACCTCCAGGTCGTGCAGAACTGGGGGGCGCAGGCGGGCGCGCGGACCAACCATCTCTGCTTCGACCTCTACGACCTGCCGCAGATTCCGCACCGGATCGCGGAGGAGCTGGGCGGCGCGGCGCGCTTCCTGATCCGGGAAGGCGAGTGCCCGTACTGCCGGCTCGTACGCGAGGAGGTCCGTCGCCCCGACCACCTCCTGTACGCCGACGACCACGCGGTCGCCTTCGCGCCCTACGCCTCGCGGTCGCCGTTCGAGGTCTGGGTGGTGCCGCGGCGCCACGACGCCGACTTCTCACGCGCCTCGGACGCGGACCTTGCCGCCGCCGCCGAGGCGCTGCGCCAGGTCCTCGGGCGGCTCGCCGCCAGCCTCGACGGCCCGCCCTACAACCTCGTGCTTCACACCGCCCCGCTCCAGGAGAGCGTCGACTCGACGTACCACTGGCACTGGGAGATCCACCCACGGCTGCGCGAGATCGCCGGCCTCGAGCTGGGGACCGGGTTGCCGGTCAATCCGGTGTCGCCGGAGGACGCGGTCGAGGAGCTGCGGACGGGTCTCGAGGCGGTCGGGGTGCAGGAGCATCCACTTCGATGACGCGGTTGGGGGGTGGTCGCCGTCACACCCGCCATCGTCGTTCCGTCACAGGCGGTCGGAGCGCAACGCTCCCGATCGGTGTGCCCATCCGATCGATACGAACGGAGCACCCGTGGTCGCCGACCCGTACGAACTCGATCAGCGACGCACCCTGCCCGTGGGGCTCACCGTGAGCGCCGGCTGGGACCGCGACGAGGCCTACGTCTTCGTCGAGGAGCTGTTCGCCAAGCACCAGAACGAGATCTACGCGTACCTGCTGCGCATGCTGCGCGACCCCGACCTCGCCGCCGACCTCTCGCAGGACGCCTTCGTCAAGGCGTATCGCGCCTACGACTCCCTGCAGAAGCCCGAGAACGCCCGCGCGTGGCTGTACCAGATCGCCCACCGCGTCGCCCTCGACCACCTGCGGCGCGGCAAGATCGTCCGCTTCATCCCGCTCGTCGGCGAGACGCGCAACACGGCACCCTCCGCCGAGCACCTCGTGATGGAGGCGCGCCTCTCGGGCGAGCTCCAGCGGGCCCTCGAGCGCATCCCCGAGCGCCAGCGTTCCGCGCTGTTGCTGGCCGAGCTCCACGACCTGACCGGCCTCGAGCTGGCCGCCGCCCTCGGCGTGTCGCACGTCGCCGCCCGGGCGCTGCTCACCCGGGCGCGCGAGAGCCTGCGCCAGGCGCTCGCCGCCGAGCGCAAGGCCGAGCTGGACGCCGAGGCGCTCGCCGAGGAGCGCGCCGCCGAGAAGCGCGACGCGGATCCCGGCCGCCGCTGGGGTGGGCGATCGTGAGTCCCCGCCTGCGGCGCGAGCCGTTCGCCGCCGACCACACGCGTGCCCGCGAGCTCGCGGCGCAGCGGGTCGACGGCCCGATCGGCCCCGACGACACGGGCTGGCTGAACGACCACCTCGCGTGGTGCGGCCCGTGCCGCGCCGTCGCCGCCGAGTACGACGAGCAGCGGCTCGCGCTCCGCGCCCTCCGCTTCGACGAGCCGGTCCCGCCGCGCGACCTGTGGGCGCGGACGGCGGCGAAGATCGAGGCGGAGCCGTCGCGACGACGACCCGCGAGCCGCGGCCGGCGGACCGGGTTCGGCGTCTACGCCTCGCTGACCGGGGCCCTGATCGTGGCCCTCGTGGCGGGCACGGTGGTCATCGACCGGGTGCTGCCACCGCTCGACAACACCACCAAGGGCGACGAGCCCATCCCCACGCCGATCGACCTCGTGGCCGGCGAGATCCAGGTCCTGAGCCACGCCGCGGACGGCTCCCTGGAGATCCAGAGCAAGTACCTCGACCAGCTGTGCCCGGTGGGCGCCGACACGTGCGGGCTGCCGGAGACGCTCGACGTGACCAAGCTCGGCAGCCTCAGCTCGGCCGGTCAGGTCGACGCGATCGTCTCGCCGGACCGCGGCCAGCTGGTCGTCGTCGAGCGTGGTTCCGCCGCGAGCACGGTGTACGTCCTGCCGCTCGAGCACGCCGGGACCGCCGAGGATCCGACCCCGCGCGAGACCGCGGCGACGAGCGCCGCGACCGCCACCCCGACCGTCGAGCCGACCGAGCCCGCGACGGCCGCCCCCGACGAGACCGGTTCGCCGGACGCGACGGAGCCCGCAGCTCCGCCGTCGCCCGACGTGACCGAGGCCCCGTCGGACGACGCCTCCGGGTCGCCGGATGCATCGGCGAGCACGACCGCCGGCCCGGACACGAGCGACGAGCCCGCGACGAGCGAGCCCGCCTCGACCGAGCCGATCGACACCACGGCCTCGAGCGAGGACGCCCACCCCCAAGCCGACGCCGGACGACCACGCCGGAGGCGACCCCCGACGCCACCGAGCCGCCGCCCAGCATCGCGGTGACACCGCGACCCGACGGCGCGATCGAGATCGCCAGCGACGTGGTCATCGTCGGATCGGCGGCCGGGTACTCGCCCGACGGCAGCCGTTTCGCGTTCTCGGCGCGGCCCGCCGATGGCTCCGCCGGCCCCGACGTCTACGTCTGGCGCGTCGGCGACCGCAAGGCGAAGGCCGTCACGACCGAGCATGACGCGCAGCTCGCCGGCTGGACGGGGGACCGGCTGCTGGTCAGCCGGGTCGTCGACGGCGAGCCCAGCACGGCGATCCTCGACCTGGCGGACCGGACCGAGCGCCTCGCCGGCGACGGCGCGATGTGGCGGCCCACGATGGGCCCCGAGCGCAAGGTGGCGGCCTGGTGGGACGGCACGGTCCGCCTCGCCGACGACGGCATGACCTGGGTCCCCGATCGCGGGCGGCTGATCCTCGGCGACTGGCCGAACGGCGGCGCCGACGCCCAGGTCCTCGCCGAGCGCGGCGTGACGGACTGGGATGTCCAGTGGGACGAGGACGGGACGCGGCTCGCCGTCTGGGTCTCGCGCGACGGTCCCGACGAGGCCGGCCAGCTCAGCCTGTACGACATCGACCCCGCGACCGGTCGCGCCGACCTCGACCATCCGACCCTCGACAAGGCTCCGGCCTACGCGGGGTTCGCGCTGCACCCGGGCCGTCTCGCCTGGTCCGCGCCGACCGCCGGCGGCGACACGAGCGTGGAGATCCTGGCCTGGGACGGGACGTCGGTGGGCACGGTCTCCCTGCCCGCGGAGGACGGCACGACCATCCTGCGCTAGCCGGTTTCGCGGCCGGAACGCGGCTCACCTGCCGCGCTCCGATTCGTGCGGCGGGGGCGATCTGGGGTAACCTCCGCCGGTCATGCGACGGAGAACGGTCGTCGCGGTCGCGGCCCTCATCGCCGCGTTCGCACTGGTCGGCCTGCCGGTGCCCGCAGGCTCGAAAACCCTTTCGACCGACCGGAACCTGGATCAGGCGGCCTTCACCTCACTCACCATCCCGGCGAACGCCGCGGCGCTCAGCGCCCCCGGCGTGCTCGACGCTGCCGCGCTCACCCCGGGCCACGTGACCGCCGAGGACACGTTCCTCGAGCCGGGCAGGGCCCCGGATGGCCCGACCGCGCGGCCCAAGGTCGCCCAGCCGGGCTCGCCGTCCGGGTCGGCGTGGAAGGCACCCAAGCGCAAGCTGACCGGTTTCGCGACGTTCTACGACAACGGCACGACCGCGATGCGCCTGCCGCGGGGCACGGTCGTCCGCATCTGCGGCAAGGGCGGCTGCATCCAGCGCACCGTCAACGACTACGGTCCGCAGAAGCCGAGCCGGATCGTCGACCTCTACCGGCCGGACTTCTTCAAGGTCTGCGGCTGCCCGTCGTGGTCGGGGACGGCGACGGTGACGGTCTCGATCTACTGACCCGGCCGCGTGCGGCCGTCGCCGGCCACGCGCCGCGCTAGACTTGGGCTCGATTTCCGCGCCGGTCCCGAGAGGCCGGAGAGGCCCAGTGAGGCCGGGAAGGAGGACCCGCTCCGTGCGTCGCCGCAGCCGTCGCCGTAGCCCTCGCCGATGAGCGGCCGCCGGATCATGGTGGACGAGGACGTCCGCCGCGCGGTGACCCGGATCTCGCACGAGATCGTGGAGAAGCAGGCCGGCACCGAGGGTCTCGTCCTGGTCGGCATCCAGCGCCGCGGCGTGCCCCTCGCGCATCGCCTGGCGGCGTCGATCCTCGAGCACGAGGGGGCGGACCTGCCGGTCGGCGCCCTCGACATCACCTTCTACCGCGACGACCTGTCGCTGGTGGCCCAGCAGCCGATCGTCAAGGGCACCCAGATCCCGTTCGACCTCAACGGTCGCACCGTGGTCCTGGTCGACGACGTGCTGTACACGGGGCGGACGATCCGGGCGGCGATGGACGCGCTGATCGACTTCGGGCGGCCGCAGGCGATCCGGCTGGCGGTCCTGGTGGACCGCGGGCACCGCGAGCTCCCGATCCGCGCCGATCACGTGGGCAAGAACGTGCCGACGTCGCGCGAGGAGGTCGTCCACGTGCGGCTCGAGGAGATCGACGGGGAGGACGGCGTCGAGATCGAGCGCCAGCCGGTCCTCGAGACGGTCGCGGACGCCCTCGGATGACCGCGGAGCTCGACCGCCCGCCGTCGGCGTCCACGAGCTCCCCGGGCTGGACGCATCGCCACCTGCTCGACGTCGACCGCCTGACCCGCGCGGACATCGACCTCGTGATGCGCACCACCGACGGCATGCACGAGGTCCTCGCGCGGCCGATCCCCAAGGTGCCGGCTCTCCGCGGCACGAGCGTCACCATCCTGTTCTACGAGGCCTCGACGCGCACCCGGGTGAGCTTCGAGGTCGCCGCCAAGAACCTCTCGGCCGACGTCGTCAACGTCGCCGCGTCGACGTCGTCGGTGTCCAAGGGCGAGTCGCTGGTCGACACCGTGCGCACGATCGAGGCCCTGGGCGCGGACATGCTCGTCATCCGCCACCAGGCGTCGGGTGCGCCGTACCTCGCGGCCGAGGTGTTCGGCGGCTCGGTGCTCAACGGCGGCGATGGCTGGCACGCCCACCCGACGCAGGCGCTGCTCGACCTGTACACGCTGCGCTCGCGGCTGCCCGGCGGCTCGCTGGAGGGCCGCAAGATCGTGATCCTGGGCGACGTCCTGCACTCGCGGGTGGCCCGCTCGAACATCTGGACGCTGACGGCGATGGGCGCGGACCTCTGGCTGTGCGGCCCGTCGACGCTCCTGCGGGGCTTCGAGGCCTGGGCCTCGCGCGGCGCGGCCGGCCGGCGGTTCACGGTGACCTCCGACGTCGCGGCGGCGCTGCGCGACGCGGATGCCGTGATGGCGCTGCGGATCCAGCGCGAGCGCATGGCGTCGGGGCTCCTCCCGTCGCTGCGCGAGTACGCCGCGCGCTACGGGCTCACCCGGGAGCGCCTCCGGGCCGCCTCGCCCGAGGTCGTGGTGATGCACCCGGGGCCGATGAACGAGGGCGTCGAGATCGCGGCGGACGTGGCGATCGACCCGCGATCGGTGATCACGACCCAGGTCACCAACGGCGTCGCCGTCCGGATGGCGCTGCTGTACCTGCTGGCGGGGACGCGTCCCGAGGCGATCCCGTGAGCCGGCGGGCGACGCTCGAGGCCGGGGAGGTCGGCGCCGTCGCGGACGGGCTGACGCGTGCGCGGCTGGGTGGTCGACCCGCAGGCCGGACGGGAGGGCGCCGCCGAGGTCGTGGTCGCGGACGGCCGGTTCGACGGCGGCGTCCGCTGGCTCGCGGGCCGCGATGCGGACGGGGTCGGGCCGGACGGGCTGCTGATCGTGCCCGGGCTGACCGACCTCCACGCCCACTTCCGGGAACCCGGCAACGAGGACGCCGAGACCGTGGCCTCGGGCCTGGCCGCCGCCGCGCACGGGGGCTTCACGACCGTCTGCCTGATGCCCAACACCACCCCCGCGATCGACGACCCGGCCGTGGTGGCGCGGGTGCGCTCGGCCGCCGAGGCGTCGGGCTCGCCCGTGCGCGCGCTCGTGCATGGCGCGGTCACGGTCGGGCGCGCGGGCGAGGCGCTGGCCCCGCTGGGCGAGCTCGCAGACGCCGGGGTCGTCGGCTTCTCGGACGACGGGGCGCCGGTCCGCTCGGCGTCGCTGCTCCAGCACGCGCTCGCGTACGCGGGCGCGCTCGGGCTGCCGGTCATCGACCACCCGGAGGATCCGTCGCTGACCGAGGGCGCGGAGGCCGCCGAGGGCTACGTCGCCACCGTGCTCGGCCTTCGCGGCTGGCCGGGATCGGCGGAGAGCGCCGCCGCGGCAAGGGCGATCGCGATCCTCGCCGACGTCGTGCGCGACGTGCCCGGCGCGCGCCTCCACCTGACGCACGTGTCGACCGCCGCGGCCCTCGCGCAGGTCCGGGCGGCGAAGGCCGCGGGCCTGCCCGTGACGTGCGACGTGACCCCGCACCACCTGGCGCTCACCGACCAGTGGCTCGCCGGCTCGCGACGCTGGAGCTGGGACGCCATCGACGAGCACGGTCGCGCGCTCGACCCGTGGGCGGACGGCTCGATCACGGCGGCACCGTTCGACCCCTCGCTGCGGGTCAACCCGCCGCTCCGGCCCGCGGAGGACGCGGCGGCGGTCCTCGCCGCCCTGCTCGATGGCACGGCCGACGCGATCGCCACCGACCACGCGCCGCACACGGAGGTCGACAAGCACGTCGAGTTCGGCTGGGCGGCGAACGGGATCAGTGGCATCGAGACGGCCATCGGCCTGGTGCTGGCCGCGGTCGACGCCGGCGTCCTGCCGCTCGCCCGCGCGATCGAGGCCCTGACGTCCGGCCCGGCCCGCGTCCTCCGGCGTCCCGGCCCCGGCCGGGTCGTCGTCGTTCGGCGACGGGGACCACGCCGACCTCGCCGTCATCGACCGAGGCACCCGGTGGACGGTCACGCCCGACGAGCTGCGGTCGCGGGGCAAGAACTCGCCGCTCCTGGGCCGCGAGCTGCCCGGCGTCGTGACGCTGACGATCGCCGGAGGCCGGGTCGCCTACCGGGGCTGATCGGCCACGCGGCCCGTGGCCAGCGTGCGCAGCGTGGTGTCGTCGACGACGCCCCACACGAGGCTGGGCGCGCCGTCGCCGGTCGCCTGGCGCAGCCCGCGGACGTACCAGACGAACGCCGCCGGGTCCGCGCGGCGGATCTTGCGGGCGGCACGCGGATCCAGCACCGCCAGCGTCTCCGGCCGGAGGAGGGCCGTCCCAAGCACGATGCCGTTCGACCCGACCACCTCGGTCGCGACCGTGGCCTCGTTGACCGTCAGCCAGTCGACCGGGGCCCCGTCGATGAGGGGGTCGACGAACGGTCGCACGGCGACCGGGCTGCCTTCGGCCCAGGCCACCGCATCGAGGTGGAACGCCGCCTCACAGCCCGCGTCGACGTCCGTGCAGCCGTCATCGAGGAACCCCCCGAACCGGCCGACGAGCACCGCGGAGAGCGAGTTGCCTCGCACGGATCGTGTCGTCCGGTCCACGGTGTCCGGAAGCTGCACGCCGGCGCGGGCCAGCGCATGGATATGCGGACCGAACCCGGCGAACCGCTCGCTGCCGTAGGACCACGGGACCTCGGCCAGCAGCGTGGTTCGCTCGCACAACGGGCCGAGCGGATCGAGGCCGTCGCCACACGCGGACGGTTCGAACGGCATCCCGAAGTAGCCCGCGATCGCGACCACCTCGCCGCGCCCGGACAGGGCGGGTCCGGCGAGCGCCTGGGGCACGCTCTGGACCACGAGCCCGTCGATCGCGACCGGGAACGGCGGGCGGCGGGGCCGGAGCACGCTCGGGATCGTGGCCGGCGGCTGGGCGGAGGCCTCGGCCGGCGGTGAGGCCGCGGCCGACGTGGGGTCGGCGCTCGGCGTAGCGAGCACGGCCAACCCGGGCGCGTCGGCGTCGGGGGTGCGAGCGAGGAACCCGACCCCCGCCACGCCGACGAGCAGCAGGACGGGGACGGCGAGCGCCAGCCGGGCGAGCACGCGTCGGCGCCGCGACGGGCTGTTGGTCGGAACGGGCTCGACGATCATCGCGTGGCCGACGATACGCGGTCCGGGCCCCGGCGGATGCGGCTACCCTCGAGCCGATGACCGCGATCCCCGAGCTGCGCAACGTGGACGAGCGCGTGTTCTGGCAGGCGACGCACGCCCGACGCCGCCGGACCGGCGCGGCCGCGAGCTCCCCGATGCCGTGGACGTGCTCGTGGTGGGTGGCGGCCTGATGGGCCTGTCGGCGGCCCGGCGCGCCGCGGAGCTCGGGGCGACGGTCGCGCTGGTCGAGTCCGAGCGCATCGGCTGGGGCGCGTCGACGCGCAACGGCGGCTTCTGCCACCCCGGGTTCAAGCAGCCGCTCACGACGCTCCGCCGGCTCCACGGCGTCGAGCGCGCGGAGGCGCTCTATCGCGAGACGATCGAGGCCTTCGAGCACGTCGAGCACCTGTGCGCGACCTCGATCGACGCGGACCTCGAACGCCCGGGTCACCTCGTGCTGGCGTCGGCACCGTCCCACGCCGCCGGGTTCGAGGGCGGCGGCCGAGGCGATGGCGGGGGTGGGCATGAACGCGCACGTGGTCGAGCGTTCGGCGCTTCGGACCGAGATCGGCAGCGACGCGTACTTCGGCGGCCTGGTCGTCGAGCAGAGCGCGGGCCTGAACCCGGCCAAGCTCACGGCCGGGCTGGCCGGCCTCGCCGAGGCCGCCGGAGCGGCGCTGCACGAGGAGACCCGGGCGATCCGGCTCCGGCCGCAGGCGGACGGCCGGTCGGTGGTCGAGACGTCGCGCGGCGCGGTCATCGCCAAGGAGGTCATCGTCGGCACCAACGGCTACACCGGCGGGCTGACGCCGTCGCTCCGCCGCCGGATCCTCGCGATCAGCAGCTTCATCATCGTCACCGAGCCGCTCGCGCCCGAGGTCGCCGCCGAGATCAGCCCGCATCGGCGGCTGTTCTTCGACACCAAGAACTACCTCTTCTACTGGCGGCTGACGCCCGACAACCGGATGCTGTTCGGCGGCCGCGCGAGCATGTGGCCGACGTCGGTGCCGCGGGCGGCGTCGATCCTGCAGCGGGCGATGGTCGGCATCCACCCCCAGCTGTGGCAGACGCCGGTCGAGTTCGCGTGGGGCGGGCGGGTGGCGTTCACGTTCGACCGGATGGTCCACGCCGGGCGCGCCGACGGCGTCACCTACGCCACCGGCTGCTGCGGATCGGGCGTCGCGGTGATGCCGTGGCTCGGGATGCGCGTGGCCGAGTGGGTCGGCGGCGGCGAGCCGCCGGCGATCGCCTCGCTCTCGTTCCCGCTGGTCCCGGCGCCGTACGAGGGCCGGGCGTGGTTCCTGCCGCTCGCCGGCGAGTACTGGAAGGCCAAGGACCGGCTCGCCGCGCGCGAGGGCGCGAAGGCGCGCTAGGCGAGCCGCCGGAGCGTCTCGAGGAGCCGGTCGATGTCCGCCTCGGTCGTGAGGTAGTTCACGACGCCGGCGCGAAGCCACGTCGAGCCGCGCAGCGAGGTCGTCGACAGCCAGCCGTCGCCGGACTGCTCGAGCGCGGTCGCGAGCCGGTCCTGGTGGGCGTCGAGGTCCGCGGGTCGCATCCCGGCCGCGGCCGCCCGGCCGCCGGGGAGGTGGCGGAAGCAGACGACGCTCAGCTCGGGCACGTCGGGGAGCGCCTCGAGGTCGTCTGCCTCCCGGCAGCATCGCGCCAGGTAGGCCGCGACGTCGTCGTTCAGCTCGATCAGGCGGCCGAGGCCGCTCGTGCCGAGGTGCTTCCAGGACGCCCACAGCTTGAGCGCCCGGAAGCGGCGCGTGCCCTCGAAGCCGAGCTTGTAGAAGTTCAGCTGGCTCGCGTGGGCGTCGGCCTCCTCGGCATGTTCGCGGGCCGAGGCGGACGCCTCGCCGCCGCGGTAGTACTCGGGCGACCGATCGAACGCCTCGCGCAGGTGGCGGCCGTCGCGGACGAGCAGCGCGCCGACGTCGTAGGCCTGGAAGAACCACTTGTGCGGGTCGATGGTGACGCTGTCCGCGAGCTCGAGGCCCGGGACCCGGTCCGCGTCCCGGGCGGACAGGCGCGCCGCGCCGCCGTACGCCGCGTCGACGTGCAGCCACAGGCCCTCGACGCTGCGCGAGCTCGGCGAGCTCCGGGACGAGGTCGACCGAGCCCGTGTTGGTCGACCCCGCGACCGCGGCGATCGCGACCGGACGCAGGCCGGCCGCCCGGTCGCGGCCGATGGCCTCGGCCACCGGCGCGGCGTGGAGCCGGAACCGGTCGTCGGCCGGGACGAGGGCCAGCGTCTCGGGCGGGAAGCCCAGCTCGTCGAGGGCGCGGGCGATCGAGAAGTGCGCCTGGTCGCTGGCGTACACCCGGACGCCCTCGAGCGCGGCGCCCCGCGGGGGCCGGGAGGCGCCGGTCAGCGCCCGCAGGTGGACGTCGCGGACCAGCGCGAGCGCGATGAAGTTGGCCATCACGCCGCCCGACGCCAGCAGCCCGAAGCTGCCCTCGGCGTACCCGACGAGGTCGCACAGCCAGCGCACGACCTCCTCCTCGACGAACGCGGCGACCGGACCCGCGTGCCAGACGTCGACGCCCTGGTTCGTCCACTGGGTGAGGACCTCGCCGACGATCGAGGCGACCAGCGGCGGCGGCGTGAAGTAGCTGAGCGCCCGCGGGTGGTAGCTGTTCAGCGTGTGGGGGGCGATCCGGGTCGCGAACTCGTCGAGGACGGCCTGCAGCGGGGCGGGGTCCGCGGGCGCCGGGCCCGGCTCGGCGCGCTCCCCGAAGTAGTCGCGCCGCAGCTCCGCGTAGCCGGTGGGCCGGCCCATCGCCCGGACCATCGCCTGGTCGTAGAGCCAGTCGAGCGACGCGCGCCCAGGTCGCCTCCCCGGCCCGCTCGAGCGCCTCGCGCGAGCGCGCCGGCATCGCGGACGCCGATGAGCTCCGGCTCCGGGTGCCAGCGGAACGGGGCGAGGGGATCGTCCGGTCGGTCGTCGGCCATCGACGGATGGTACGGGCCGCGGCCGGGCACGCGCGGCGTATCGAGCCGCGCGGCGGTACTCTCTCGCCTCGTGACCTCCCCCGAAGAGCCGTCCTCGGTTCGACCTGTCGCCTACAAGGGCGAGCCCCTCGACGCCGAGCGCGGCCCGGGCCTCGGCTGCTTCCGGTTCCAGCTCGTCCTGCTGGTCGTGCTGATCGTCCTGACGCCGCTGAGCGTCGCCTGGAACTGGCCGGTGCCGATCAGCGTCGCCTTCCTGTTCGTCACGCTCGTGCTGCTGCTGTTCGCCGGCCAGACCGTCATCTTCCTGCTCCGCCTGGTGACGGCCGACCGCCGCGAGGGCCGGCGCCGGCCGCTCGGCAGCACCACCCGGACCGTGGGCGAGCTCGAGGACGAGGCGACCGCCGCGCCGGCCCCGGATGCGGGTCAGGCGACGCCGCCCGACGCCGAGCCGGAGGACGGCCAGCCCGACCGACCCGGCGTGCGAGAATAGCCCGGCCCAACCACCGTTCCAGGGAGGCCAGAGCGCTCCGTGCCGGTTCTCGCGACCTTCTTCTCCGTCCGCCGCGGCCGCGATCCGTTCTTCAAGTTCTTCATGAAGACGATCTTCCCGCGCCAGGTGAAGGAGTACGAGGAGAAGTTCGGGATCCGCTTCATCGGCTGGTACAACGTCGCCCACGGCTGGGACCTCGACAACGTCATCCTGCTCGACCTGCCGGACTACGCCACCCTCGACCGCCTGGAGGCCGACGAGGCCACCCGGGCCCTCGGCCATCGGGCCGGGGAATGGATCTTCGAACGCCACCACTCGATGTTCCTTCGGGAGCGTCTTGGACCCGACCTCGAGTACCACGGCTGAAGGAGGGCGACGGAATGGACCTGAGCCGCAACGACCTGCTGAGCGAGCTCGCCAACGACGCCGCCCTCGAGCGGACGGACTTCATCGTCCAGGCGACCGAGCAGCTGCAGAAGTTCCTGGATCGCAACCGCGACCGGATCTCGGGGCTGGGCGGGCTGACGCTCGTCGACGACGACCCCGACTATCTCTCGGTCGCCCCCGACGGCACGTTCCGCGTCCGCAGCCGGTACGAGGATCCCGACACCGGCGAGTGGGTGACGGACACCGAGGTCGTGGACAACGCGTCGGAGCTGATCGAGCTCTACAACCCGGCCGAGGTCTTCGCCGCGTTCGCCGAGGCGGCCCGCGAGGCCGCCGGGTTCCAGGCCGAGCCCACCGCGACCGACGACCTGCTGGCCACGGCCGGCGTCGCGCCCGAGGAGACGTTCACCCTCGGGGACACGGAGGCCTATGCGGGCGCCGCCGACTCCTGGGCCGCCGGCCAGCCCGCGGTGCTCGACGCCGACAGCGAGGAGGGCGCCGCGCTGTCGCTCTACAACCTCGCGCTCGACTACCAGGAGCGCAGCCAGCAGAGCGAGGCCAGGCTGCTCGACCAGTTCGAGGAGGCGTCCGCGCGGCTGATGGATCGCCTCGGCGACCTGATCATCGTGGACGACGACGACGAGCGGCTCGTGCTCGGCGCGACCGGCCGCTTCCGGGCCGAGGTCCTGCCGGAGGACAGCGAGGGCGGCGCGTGGCGCGAGCTCACGGCGACCGACGAGCTGGTCGAGTTCTACGACCCGACCGACATCTTCGGCGACCTCGCCGACGCGCTCGCCGAGGCGTTCCCGGGCATCGCGCCCGAGTTCGAGGAGGGCGCAGAGGGCGCCGCCGCCGAGGGTGGCGCCGAGGCGACCGAGGAAGCGCCACCCGAAGCGGTCGAGGACGTGGCCGACGCCGATGACAAGCCTGCCGAGGGCGACACCCGGGCCTAGCGACAGCTCCGAACCCGTCGAGCGACCGTCCGAGGCCGCCCATGCGCGCGGTCGGCGCCGAGCTCGTCGAGCGTCGTGAGGTCGTCCCCGGCCAGGTCATGACGGCCTGGCACAGCCCGTCGATCGTCTCGGGCGTGCGCGCCGGGCAGTACGTCTACGTGTACGCCGTCGAGGCCGGCGGGCTGCCGGTCCGCGTGCCGTACCCGATCGTCACGGCCGATGCCGCGACCGGGACACTGACGATCCATGGTCCCGGCGGGCCACCGAACGACGGCTGGCTCCATTGGCTGCGACCGGGGGACACGGTGGACATGATCGGGCCGCTGGGGCGGCCGTTCGAGGTCGACTCCCGCTCGCGCCACCTGCTGTTGATCGCCGAGGGCTCGTCCGTGGCGGCCGTGCGCCTGCTCGTCGACGAGGCCGTCCGCGACGGACGGTCGGTGACGCTCCTGTTCGGCGCCGCCTCGTCGGCCGAGGTCTACCCGACGAGCCTCCTGCCGGACGAGGTCGAGTACGTCGTCGTGACCGCCGACGGCTCGCTCGGCCATCGCGGGTCCGTGCTCGACGTCGTCAAGGACTACGAGGGATGGGCCGACCAGGCGTTCGCCGCCGGTCCGCCGGCCCTCCTCGGAGCGCTCGCCGGCCTCGCCACCGGGCGTCGAGGGCGCCTCGGCGTCGCCACGCTGGGGCGGAAGCGCGGCGGCGGCCGGCCGCCCGCGAGCCGGATCGCCGGAGGCGCGACGGAAGGCCTGGCTCCAGGTGATCGTCGAGGCCCGGATCGGCTGCGCCGCGGGAACGTGCCTCGGCTGCGTGGTCCAGGGCACGGGCGGCCCGGTCCGGACCTGCCGTGAGGGCCCGGCGTTCGCCGCGGACGAGCTCGACTGGGGGCCGCCCTCGTGAAGGCGAAGCGCCGCGCGCTGACCGCGAGGGCCTCGCGCACCCCGACCGTGCGGCGGATCAAGCCCGCGATCACGCCGGTCCGCCCGAAGCCCTCGCCGAAGCCCGCCACCGCACCGGTCGTGACCGTCGCCGCGCCGTCGTCGGTCGACGCCCTGGGCGGCCGCCCGGTCGCCCTCGAGGTCGACCTCGGGCGCGGCCTCGTGCTCGTCAACCCCGTGATCGCCGCCTCCGGGCCGTTCGGCTACGGCGTCGAGGTCGCCGATTCCGTCGACCTGCCCCGGCTCGGCGGCCTCGTGACCCGCAGCACCACGGCCAAGCCCCGACCGGGACACGCGGCGCCGCGGACCGCCGACGTCCCGGCGGGCGTGCTGCTGGGCATGGGCCTGCAGAACCCGGGGCTCGAGGCCGTCCTCGATCGGTATGCGCCGGCCTGGGTGCGCTGGACGTGCCCGGTCGTCGTCAGCCTCGCGGGTGAGTCGGCGGGCGACCTGGCCTCGATGGCCCGCCGGCTCGAGGGCGTGCCGGGGGTCGCGGGCGTCGAGCTCAACCTCTCGTGCGGCAACGCGTCCCGGGGCGGCCTCGCCTTCGGGCTGGATGCCGACAGCGCGGCGTCGGCCGTCTCGGCCGTTCGACGGGCCACCGACCTCCCGCTGATCGCGAAGCTCACGGCCGCGGCGGGCGACGTCCGCGCGGTGGCGCGGGCGGTGGAGGACGCGGGCGCCGACGCGATCGCGGCGATCAACACGCTGCCCGGGCTCGCGGTCCGCGGCGACGGGAGCGGCCCGGTGCTGGGCAGCGGCTACGGCGGCCTGGCCGGCCCCGCCCTGAAGCCGATCGCCCTCAGGGTCGTGTTCGAGGTCGCCCAGGTCGTCGACATCCCCGTCATCGGCGTCGGCGGGGTGGCGTCGATCGGCGACGTGCTCGACCTGCTGGCGGTCGGGGCCTCCGCCGTCGGCGTGGGGATCGCCGCGCTCGCGGACCCGATGCTCCCGGTGCGTCTCGCGGACGAGCTCGCCGACGCCTGCCGGGCGCGCGGGATCCCGTCGGTCGCTGAGCTGGTAGGGACGGCGCTGCCGACGCGCGCGTCGCCGCCGTCCACGCGAGGCGCGGAGTATGCCCGCTGATGCCGGCCGCCCTCCTGTGGTGGCTCGTCGCGATCAACGTCATCACGGCCGCGGCGTACGCCTACGACAAGCTGGCCGCGCCACGGGGCGGACGCCGGGTCCGGGAGCGGACGCTCTGGGTCCTGTGCCTGGCCGGCGGCGTCGTTGGCGCCTGGCTCGTGTTCTTCGGCATGCGCCACAAGACGCGACACCAGGCGTTCTGGATCGTGCAGACCGTGGCGACGGTCGCCTGGCTCGCCGTCCTCGCGTGGGTGCTGCTGGGCTGAGTCCCGAGAATCGCGTGAACCGCGGCGCGGTCCGATGACTCCTGTGGGATAGGAGGGCGATGGAGGCGCTGGTCGACCCGGAGCGTGTGGCACGGGCCCGGAGCGGCGACGCCGCCGCGTTCGAGGCCCTCGTGGAGGCACGGGTCGGACCGATGATGCGCACGGCGATGGGGATCCTCGGGCGGGAGGACGACGCGCGCGACGCCGTGCAGGACACGCTCGTGACCGCGTGGCGGGAGCTCGCGTCCCTGCGCGACCCCGGTGCCTTCGATGCCTGGCTCACGCGGATCCTCGTGAACCGATGCCGGCGTGGCCTGCGCCGCTTCGGCCTGACCCGGCTGCACGAGGTCCCGGCCGACGAGGTCGCCGAGGCCGACCTGCCGCGGACCGCCGACGTGGCGCGGGCGGTCGTCGACCGGGGCGCGATCGAGCGTGCCTTCGACCGGCTGCCGATCGACGACCGGACGATCCTCGTGCTGCACCACCTCGACGGGCGCTCGCTGGCGTCCATCGCGTCGGTGCTGCGGATCCCCGAGGGCACCGCGAAGTCGCGACTGTTCAAGGCGCGACGATCGCTCGAACGGGCCCTCGAGCGGGAGTCGGAACGATGACGGCGCCGATCCCCGACGACGAGCTGCGCGCGATGCTCGAGACGCGCGCCGAGCGACGGTCCCCCGGCGCCGAGCGCGAGGCGATCGCCGGGTTCCGGGCGACGGTGCGCGGGGCGGCCGACGGCGTCGGGTTCAGCGTCCTGCCCCAGGCGCTGGGTGGCCGCGGGGCGCGCCTCTCGGGGAGCGTCGTCGTGCTGGGCGTGGCCGTCGTCGTCGTCCTCGGTGCGCTCGGGGGACGGCTCGCCGGTCCGAGCGACGACCGCGGCGACACCGCGTCGACCGGCGCCGGCGTCCCGTCGGGCGCGCCGACCGCGGCCGTAGGGCCGGATGCCGAACCCCCGGTCACCCTCGATGCCCCCGGCCTCGAGCGCGCGATCGCGTCCGGCGACCTCGACGGTCGCGTGGTCGTCGTCAACGGCCGGGTGGCCGCCAGCGGGTGCGAGCCCGCGACCGGCTGCGACTACAGCCTCGTGGGCATGCCCGGGCTGCCCCTCACCCTCGCGGACGACCTCGTCACCCGGATGCCGACGGCCTCGCCGTTCGACGAGCAGGCCGTCCGGCCGTACGCGTTCCGCGTCCGCGACGACGGCGTCCTGGTGCTGCTCGGCGTCGTCGGCGCGGGACTCGATCGGCCGGTGCCGGCCGACCAGCTCGGCGCCGACATGCTGATCGGCTCGCTGGCCATTGCGACGGGGTGGCTGACCAGCAGTGCCATCGACTCCAGCGCGGCGCCGTGCACGCTGCCGAGGATCTCGCCACCGGAGTGCAGCGCCGCCCGGTCCTACGCGTTGTCCGGCGTCGAGGTGCCGGCCGACGCGACGCTCGAGCCGGAACGCTCGCTCCAGGTCGAGATCGCGCCGGATGCGCGGCGCGGCCTGTTCCGCCCGTCGGGCCACGGCACGTTCCTGATCAGGGAGACGCCCGGCCTGTGGCGCGTCGAGGGCCGGTACGCGGCGATCGTGCCGCAGGTGGATCCGGTGGCTCCGAGCCCGGGCGACGACCTCTCGCTCGATCAGCTTCGAGCCGGGATCGCCGATGGCTCCCTCACGGGCCGGGTGATCGTCATCGATGGGGTGCTGCCGATGGTGCAGGTCCCGTGCCTGCGGCTGAGCGACTGCCACGCCTGGATGCCACAGGTCCCGGGTGTCCGGATCGCCGAGAACCACGGCTCCGACGCCTCGATCACCGACGACATGCCTGAGGGACCGCACGTCCTCGTCGGCGACGGCGTCGGCCTGACGTACCTGGGCACGATGGCGGGGTCGACGGATACGCCGATGACGGCGGAACGGCTCGCGGCGCTGTCGCCCGGAGGGGCGGACACCGACGTCCGATTGGTCGAAGGCGTCGTCGGGCCCGTCCCGTGCTTCGGCTGTCCGCGCAGCCCAGGCCCTTCGAGCGAGCAATGGCTATCTGGCGTCGCCGCGTCCGGGACCAGCTCGGTGCCGGTCCGGGTCCCCGACACGATCGAACCGCCATCCGACGTGGATCGATACCTCGTCCGGGCGACGATCCGGCCGCCCTGCGCCGGCGTCGCCGAGCCGTCCGATCCCAGCTGCGAGGGTGTCGGGCGATACGAGTGGTCCCTCGTGGCCGCGGTCGGGGACGAGCCCATCCTCCGGGTCGCGTTGCCGTAGCCGGCGGGCTCGCCCCTAGACTCGGCGAGATGAAGGCCTCGCGCGTCGACTCGGGCGTGGACCGCGTGCGCGTGCGCGCGCTCAAGCACGTCGAGGACGCCCGCTTCCGGGACGAGCACCCGCGCTCCGCCGAGCTCCTCGAGCGTGGGCGGCGCGTCATGCCCAACGGGGTGCCGATGGCCTGGATGGTCGGCAGCTACCACCACCTCCCGCCGTGGGTCGCGTCGGGCACCGGCGCCCACTTCACCGACGTCGACGGCACCACCTACCGCGACTTCAACATCGCCGACCTGTCGATGTTCTGCGGCTACGCCCCGGAGCCGCTCGTTCGGGCGGTCAGCGACGCGATCGCCCGGGGCAACCAGTACATGCTCCCGGTCGAGGACGCGATCGTCGTGTCCGAGGAGCTCGGCAGGCGGTTCGGCCTCCCGAAGTGGCAGTACACGAGCTCGGCGACCCATGCCAACACCGAGGCGATCCGCGTCGCCCGGGTGGCGACCGGACGCGAGAAGGTCGTCATGTTCGACGGCAAGTACCACGGCCACCTCGACGAGTCGCTGGTCGAGCTGGACGAGGCCGGCGAGCTCGTGCTCGAGGAGCGCGGCCTGCCCGAAGACACGCTCGACGGCACCGTGATCGTCCCGTTCAACGATCCGGCGGCCCTCGCCCACGCGCTCGAGGCGGGTGACGTCGCGATCGTGCTGACGGAGCCCGCGATCACGAACAACATCGGCCTCCTGCTGCCCGACGACGGCTTCCATGCCGAGCTGCGGCGGCTGACCCGCGACGCGCGGCACCCTGCTCGCCATCGACGAGACGCACACGCAGGTGTTCGGCCCGGGCGGGCTGACGCGCGCGCTGGGGCCTCGAGCCCGACCTCGTCACGGCGGGCAAGTCGATCGCGGGCGGGCTGCCGTTCGGCGCCTGGGGCATGACCGCCGGGATCGCCGAGGTCCTGGAGCAGCGCAAGGGCCCGGACGGCGAGCGGTCGCGCCTGGTCGCGACGGGCGGCACGATCTTCGGCAATCCGCTGGCGATGGCGGCCGCGCGGGCCGTCATGACGGAGATCCTCACGCCCGACGCCTACGCGCACACGCAGCGCCTCGGCGCTCGACTGGCCGGCGGCATGCGGGCCTCGGTCGGAACGGCACGGTCTGCCGTGGCACGTCCCGCACCTCGGGCCGCGAGCGGGCTACCTCTTCCGGCCGACGCCGATCCACACGGCGGCCGAGGGCCGGGCGGCGGCCGACGAGCTGCTGAGCCGGCTGATCCGCATCTGGCTCGCCAACCGGGGCGTGTGGGAGGCGATCGTGGGCGCGGGACCCGTGTGCTCGGTGCCGTGCGCGGACGAGGACGTCGACGCCTACCTCGAGGCCTGGGACTCGCTCCTCGACGCGCTCGTCGGCCTGAGCGACCGGCGTCGGCCGGGCCTCGCGGCGTCCCGCCGCTAGACTCCCCGTGATGACGACCCTCCGCCGCACGATCGACGACGCCGCCCGCCGGGCCATCGCCGCCCGCACCGAGGCCCTGTTCCGCTCCAGCGGCGCGCTGCGGGAGGGCCACTTCGTGCTCAAGAGCGGCCGCCACTCGGACGCGTACCTCGAGAAGTTCCAGGTGCTCCAGGACCCGGCCGCGACGAGCGAGCTGTGCGGGTTCTGGGCCGCCGCCTACCGGGACGACGACGGCGCCCCGACCGTCGACCTCGTCGCCGGGCCGACCACGGGCGGCGTGATCCTCGCGTTCGAGACGGGCCGCCAGCTGGGCACGCGGGCGATCTTCGCGGAAGAGGTCGCCTCGGATGCGGGCGCGCCGCGCCGCGAGTTCCGGCGCGGCTTCACCATCCGGCCCGGGGAGCGCGTCCTGCTGGTCGACGACATCCTGACCACGGGCGGATCGCTGCTGGCGATGCTGCCGGCCGTGGAGGCCCAGGGCGGCGAGATCGTCGAGTGCGTCGTCCTCGTCGATCGCTCCGGCGGCCTGTCGACCCTGACCTCGCCGTCGACCGGCCGCGTCTACCCCCTGCGGGCGTTGTGGCAGCTCGAGCTGCCGACCTACGAGCCCGGAGCGGATACCTGTCCGCGGTGCGCGGCGGGGGAGCCGGCGGTCAAGCCCGGCAGCAGCGGCACCGGCCTGGGCCCCGCGTGACGGCCGTCCACCGGGCGGCACGACCGGCACGAGGCTGGGCGGCGCTCGGCGCGGCCGTGCTGCTCGCGCTCGCGACGGTCGCCTGCACGCCGACGCCGACCACGACGCCAGGTCCGATCGGCTCCGCGTCGATCAGCGTGCCCGCCAGCGGGACGCCGGCGGCCAACACCGGCTCGCCGATCGACGGGATCCTGACCGACATCGACTCCGAGGGCCTCACCCGCGTCACCGGGTTCCGCCTGCGCACGAACGCGGGCCAGGAGATCGCGTTCAAGATCGGCACCCTCGAGAACGGCGCGCGAGTTCCCGCCGGGGCATCTCGCCGAACACCTCGCGACCTCGTCGCCGGTCCGCGTGTACTTCCACGAGGACGGCCCGGACCTGGTCGTGTACCGCCTCGAGGACGCGCCCCAGCCCTGAGCCCGGCTGGCGCGTCGCGCGCGCGGGCGCGAGCGCGGAGCCTAGCCCGCGATCTTCGCGATCGCCGCCTTGAGCTCCTCGTCGCCGACCACGCCCTCGAACGATCCATCCACGACCCCGTCCTTGCCCACCGTGAAGATCCACGGCTCGGACACGAGGCCCCACGAGTTCACCGCATCGACCGGCTGGAGCTGGTTGTTCGCGTCGAGGACCGGCTGGAGGCGGCCCTCGCTGTAGGTGAGCTGGTAGGGCTCGACGTTGATGAACGCGACGTCGTCCGGGGCGGACGCGGCGGCCGCCTTCACGCGGTCGAGCGTCGGGCCGCACTGGGCGCTCTGGCAGAACGCCGGCGTGGCGAACACGAGCACGAACGGCGTGTGCTCGGCCAGCGCGTCGGCGACCGTCGTCTCGTAGAAGGCGGGATCGGGTGCCTTGTCGGTCGAGATCTTCGACAGGTCGCCGTCGACGTCGGCGGCGGTCGGGTTGGTCGTCGACGGCGCGGGCTTGCCGACGGCCACGGTCGTGCCCGTCTCGCGTACCGGGAACGAGACGCCGATGGCCTCCTGGGGCCCGCCGCCCGGCGCCTGGGTGATGAACACGCCCTTCCAGTCGCCGGCCTGCGGGAACGTGGTCGAGGCGACGTAGTCACCGCGCTCGCCCTCGATCGCCCACACGAACGTGGCCGGCACCGCGGGCCCGGGATCGGTCTGCGCCGGGCGCGATGAAGGCGACCGACGCCGGACGGTCGGGCGATGCGACGGGCAGGTTGGTGTCCGGGTCGACGAACGAGAACACGAACCGGTTCGGACCCACGACCTGCTCGGTGCTCACGATGAGCGGGATGACGCTGGGGCTGCCGGATGCCGACGCCACCGGCGTCGGGCCGGGCGACGCGCACGCGGCCACGGCCAGCGCGGCGGCGACCACGGCGAGCGAACCGCTTCGCGCCGCGCGGGATCGCGAGCGACGACCAGGGGGACATGGCCCGAACTGTAGCCGGGGACCCGGGATTCCGCCGGGAACGGCTCCGCGTAGAATGTCGGCGGCGTTCGCCGCCCGTCCCACCACCCGCTCGTGCCCGAGGTCGAACCCGCTCCGTGACCCGGTTCCAGAAGCTCGCCGCGGCCACCGTCGTCACGACGGTGCTGCTCGTCACGATCGGCGTCGTCGTCCGGGCCACCGGGTCCGGCATGGGCTGCCCCGACTGGCCGCTGTGCCACGGCCAGGTGATCCCGCCGCTCGACGACAGCAAGGCGTGGATCGAGTGGCTCCACCGCACGGTCGCAGCCGTGATCGGCTTCGAGATCCTCGGCCTCGCGCTGCTGGCGTGGCTCGACTACCGCGACCGACGGTCGATCCTGTGGCCGTCGATCGCCGCCGTCGTGCTGGTCGGCTTCCAGGCCTGGCTCGGCCGCGAGACGGTCCGGCTCAACAACTCGGGCGAGTCGGTGACGGCGCACCTCGCCGCGGCGATGGCGCTGCTCGGCCTGCTGGTGTTCGTGCTGGTCCGCAGCTTCTATCCCGCCCGGATCGCCGGCCGCGGGACGAGCCAGCGGTTCACGCTCCTCGCCACGTTCACGGCGGTCGCGATCTACGCGCTGCTGCTGTTCGGCTCCCACGTCACCGCGACCGCCCAGTGGTACGTGTTCCCGGACTGGCCGCTGATGAACGGGGCGGTCGATCCCGCCGCTCACGGACGCCAACAGCGCCCACGTCCTCCACCGCTGGGTGGCGGTGGTGGTCGGGGTGATCGTGTGGGCGACGGCCCTCGCGGCCTGGCGGACGCAGCGCGCCCACGAGTGGATCGTGCGCCTGGCGCTCACGACGGCCGTGCTGTACACGATCCAGGCGGTCGTCGGCGGGCTCCAGGTCCTGACCGGACTCGCCGCCTGGACCCAGACGCTCCACCTCGCGCTGGGCGCCGTGATCTGGGGCCTCGCCGCCGGGCTTGCCGTCGTCGCCTACCTCGAGGCCCGCACGACGGTCACCGAGGGGTCCGGGCTGCCGGCTCGCGGCGGTCAGGCCGGCGGGCAGGGCGAGGAGGCAGCCGCGGATCGGCGCACGACCGGCGACACCGTCCGCGCCTACGTCGCCCTGACCAAGCCCCGGATCATCGAGCTGCTGCTGGTGACGACGATCCCCGCGATGGTCCTGGCGACCCGCGAGCTGCCGGGCATGGCCGCGCCGGAATGGTTCCGGCTCGTCTTCTGGACGCTCATCTGCGGCACGCTCGCGGCGGGATCGGCGAACGCCATCAACCAGTACCTCGACCGGGACATCGACCAGCTCATGGCCCGCACCCGGCGCCGCCCGCTCCCGGCCCACGCCGTCACGCCCGAGAACGCGCTCGTGTTCGGGATCGTGCTGGGCGTGATCTCGATCGTGCTGATGGCCTGGTTCGTGAACCTCGTCGCGGCGTTCCTGACGCTGCTCGCGATCGGCTTCTACGTCTTCGTCTACACGCTGATGCTCAAGCGCACGACGCCCCAGAACATCGTGATCGGCGGGGCCGCCGGCGCGCTGCCGCCCGTCATCGGCTGGGCGGCCGTGACGGGACGGGTCGAGATCACCGCGCTGCTGCTGTTCGCGCTCGTCTTCTACTGGACCCCGCCCCACTTCTGGGCGCTGTCGCTCCGGATCCGGAAGGACTACGAGGCGGCCCACGTGCCGATGCTGCCGGTGGTCCGCGGCGTCCCCGAGACCGCGCGGCAGATCGCGCTGTACACCGTGCTGCTGGTCGCGATCAGCCTCGTCTTCTACGCCGTGGCGCACATGGGCCCGATCTACCTCGTCGCGGCGGTCGCGCTGGGCGGCATCTTCCTGTGGCGCGCCTTCGGGCTGTGGCGCCAGGCGACGTCCCCCGAGGGATCGCTCGCCCAGGCGATCCGCCTCTACCGCTACTCGATCAGCTACCTCACGCTCCTGTTCGCGGCGGTCGCCATCGACAGCCTCCTCGTCGGGCGCAGTCACCTGAGCGACGGCGGAGGGGAGGCCATGCGGGCGCCGAGACCTGCCATGGGCCGGCCGGGCATCGTGCGCGCGGTCGTCGCCATCTCCTTGGCCGTCGCCGCGCTCCTCGTGCCGGGCCCGGCCGCGTCGCCCGTCGCGGCGGCGTGCGCGAGCGTGCAGGCGATGGCCGACGCGATGCTGTCGGGCAACACCACCGTGTTCGTCGGGACCGTCGTCAACCTGGACAACGAGAACCGCTGGGCCACCGTGCTCGTCGACGAGCGCTGGCACAACGCCGACGGGATCCCCGACACCGTGTTCGTCCACGGCGGTCCGGAGGCGGGCGTCACCTCGTCCGAGCAGCGGGTCTACGCGCCGGGTCGCTACGTGTTCGCGGTGACGAACGCCGGACCGAACTACGAGGACAGCACGTGCACGGCCACCACCGCCTGGTCGGACGACCTCGCCCGCTACCGGCCGGGGAACGTCGCCGAGGCGCCGGGCACCGCCAGCGGCTCGCCGCTCGACTTCCTCGAGTCGGGGAACGCGGGCATCGCCGCCGGCCTGGCCCTGGCCCTCGTCATCGCCGTCGTCGCCTACATCCTGATCCTGCGCCGCCGGAAGCGGCCCCCCGACTGGATGCGCTGACCGTCGCCGGTCGCCGGCGCGACGCGGCGGTCGATCAGTCCGGCCCGCTCCGCGCCCGCGCGATGTCGGCGAGCAACGCCGCCTCGTTCGGGGGCGCGCCCAGCACGTCCCGCAGCGACGTCGCCGGCCGATCGCTCCTGCCCGTACCGGTAGACGCGCTCCGAGACCCACGCGTACCAGCCCGGGTCGCCGTCGATCCAGTCGCCGCGCGCCGCGCGGATCGCCGCCCGCAGGTCGGCCGCGAGCACCGCGCCGACCGCGTAGTTCGCCATGTAGCCCGGCTCCTGGACCAGCTGGCCGCGCATCGCCCACCACGACCACTCCGGGTGCGGGGCGACGCCCAGGGTCTCGCTCGTGATCTCGGTCCAGACGTCGCTGGCGGCACGCTCGGGTCCGGCGTGGAGCCGGATCTCGAGCAGGGCCCACGCGGCGTCGAGGGCGACCTGCGCGAAGCGCGAACGGGTCGGCGATCGCGGCCGGGATCGCGGGGCGCGCCGTCGATCCAGCGGGCGTTCCAGGCGGGCTCGCCGACGTCGAGGGTCACGAGCTCGGCGAGCGCCTCGGTCAGGGCGTCGGAGTCCGGCCAGTCGGCGAACGCCGGGCGCGTCCGGATGGCGGCGATGTGGATGGCATGCCCGGTCTCGTGGACGAGCTCGTTCAGGTCGCCCAGGCCGCCGTCCACGTAGTTGGCGAACACCGTCGGCCGGCCCGGGTCCCACGAGCCGTCGGCTCGGCGATGCGGCCGCGCCCCGAACGTGGTGAAGGCCACCGGGAGCGCCGGACGACCGGGTCGCGGCGTCGTGTCGAAGCGGATGCCGAGGTCCTCCAGCGGGGCGCCGATGGCCGCGTGGACCCGGCGGTTGACGTCGACGACGCGATCGAGCGGCAGCACGTCCGCCAGCGCGCGATCGGCCTCCCCGGCCCGCCACCACCAGTCCCAGGGCTCGATCGGCGGCTCGCCGCGGCGCGCGGCCGGGGCCGCCACGGCGTCGCGCCAGGCGTCGAGGATCGCCGTCGCCCAGCGCTCCACCGCGCCCGCCTCGAGCCCGAGCGCGCGCTCGTTGGCGGCGATGGGGGAGCGGCCCTCGGCCCAGCGGGCCCGGGACTCGCGGATCAGCGCCCGGTACGGCGAGGGCGCGGCCGGGCGTGCCGTCGACCGCCCGCCACAGCGGCGACAGCGCGAGGAACAGGCGCCGGCGAGCGTCGGGATCCGGGTCCGTCGCCAGTCGCGCGAGGACCTGCGGCCGGCGCAGGCGCTCCGCCGTCGACCTCGAGGGCGTCCGCGCGGAGGCCGTAGCAGCCCTCGAGCCGCTCCCGGAGCGCCGTGCCGCCGCCCTCGATCGCCGCGTCCCACGCGGCGTCGTCGTCGCAGACCGCCGCGTCGACCACCGGGGCCACGGGGAGCTCCGCGTCGGCGCCGAACGCGGTCTCGATGCCGGCGCGGATGGCGGCGAGAGCCCGCGCGTCCTCGCCGTCGAGGGCTCCCGGCGGGTACGGGCGATCGCCCTCGTCGCCGGCGCCGGGCCGCCCGCGTCCCAGGCGGCGAGGCGTTCGCGCAGGGCCTGCTCGGTGGCGCCGGCCTCGGCCTCGAGCGCCGAGGCGTCGGCCGGCTCGCCGCTCGCGCGTGCGACGTCGAGCCGGTCGCGCGCGTCGCGCGCCGCCAGGTAGGCGGCCTCGAGCGCGGCGAGGCGATCGGGGGCGGGCATGGCCGCATCGTGCCATGCAGCGCCTCCGGGCGGGTGGCGATGTGTCACGATCGAGGCATGGAGCTGACCTTCCTCGGCGGGGCGCGGACCGTCACCGGTTCCCGCCACCTCGTCGACACCGGCCGGGCGAAGGTCCTCATCGACTGCGGCATGTTCCAGGGCGGCCCCGACGAGACCATGCGCAACCGCGTCCCGCTGGGCGTGGACCCGGCGACGCTCGACGCGGTGGTCCTCACCCACGCCCACCTCGACCACTGCGGCCTGCTGCCGCTGCTGGTCCACGAGGGCTTCCGCGGCACGATCGTGTGCACGGCGGCCACCGCCGAGCTCGCCCGGCTCGTGCTGCTGGACTCGGCCAAGCTCCAGGAGGAGTTCGCCAAGCGGGCGACCCGCCGGGCGAGGCGCGACCCGGACCGGGCGGCGCACGACGCGGCCCGGAGCGCGGAGGAGTACGACGAGGTCCTGCACCTCGCCGCGGTCGGGGCCGAGAGCCCGGGCGGCCCGGACCCCGAGGAGCTGCTGCGGGCGGCCGGTCCGGAGGTCGTGCTGCACCTGGGCGACCCGCTGTACACGGAGGACGACGTCGACCTGACGCTCTCGATGTTCCGGACGATCCCGTACGGCACGGAGCACGAGGCGGCGCAGGGCGTCCACGTCACGCTCGCCGACGCCGGCCACATCCTGGGCTCGGCGATCGTGCGGATGCGGCTCGCGCGGCCCGGCGGCGGGCGCGACACGATCGTGGTGTTCTCCGGCGACCTCGGCCGGCCCGGGACCCCGATCATCCGCGACCCGACGCCCATCCCCGAGGGCGACATCGTCCTGTGCGAGTCCACCTACGGCGGCCGGGAGCACGAGCCGGCCGGGCAGGCCCTCGACACGCTGGCGGCGGTCGTGAACGAGGTCGCCGCGCGAAAGGGCGTGCTGCTCATCCCGTCGTTCGCCATCGGTCGCACCCAGGAGATCGTGTGGGCGCTGAGCCGCCTCCTCGACGCCGGCCGGATCCCCGACATCCCGCTGTACCTCGACTCGCCGATGGCGAAGTCCGCGTCCGAGGTCTACCGCGGCCACCCGGAGGCGTTCGACGACGAGACCAACGCGCTCCTCCGGACCCACGACGCGCCGCTCGACTACCCGGGCCAGCACATCGTCCAGAACGTGCAGGAGTCGGAGCGGATCGCGCAGGCCCCGCCGCCGTACGCGATCGTGGCCTCCAACGGGATGCTCACCGGCGGCCGGTCCGTCGGCCACGCCGAGCGCCTGCTGGGCGACCCGAAGGCGACCGTCCTGTTCGTCGGCTACCAGGGCGAGGGCACGCTCGGCGGCCACCTCGTCCGCGGCGCGACGTCGGCGCGGATCGCCGGCCACGAGATGGAGGTCAAGGCGACCATCCGCTCGCTCGATGGCTTCTCCGCCCACGCCGACGAGCCGGAGCTGCTCGCAGTGGCTGGGCGCCTTCATCGGCGGCCGGCGACCGGGCGACCCGGGCGTCCCGCGCAGCGTCTACCTCGTGCACGGCGACCCGCCGGCGCAGGAGGCGCTGGCGCCGAAGGTCACCGCCCTGGGCCTGCCCGCGGTGATCCCCGCCTGGCACCAGACGGTGTCCCTGGACTGACGCGCCGCCTGTGCGCACGGGCGATGCGCGCCACGCATCGTTTCTTGTCGGGGTGCTCGGCCTGATGCGCGTCACGCATCGCGACGACATCGAGCGGTGCTGAGTCGACCCGATCCGGGCCATCTTGATGCGCGCCGCGCATCCTTCCGGTCCAAGCGACACGAAACGATGCGCACGGCGCATCGCAGAGCCCGGCTCTGCGCGTCGGCCGGCCGCGACCGCCGATCGGCTACGATCGCGGCGATCCGCACGAGGAAGCCCAGCTCTTGGCCGTCACGCTCCCCGCGCCCCGCACGCCGTCGCCGCTCACGCCCGAGGAGATCGCCCGCATCCGGGCGCCGTTCCGTGGCGCGCGCCTGCTCCCGGGCCGCGCCTACCACGACGACGACGTGTTCGCGTGGGAGCAGGAGGAGATCTTCTTCCGCGACTGGCTCGCGGTCGGCCGCGCCGAGGAGGTCCCCGAGCCGGGCAGCTTCGTCGTCCGCGACGTGCTGGGCGAGAGCGTGCTGCTGGTCCGCGGCCGGGACGGCGAGGTGCGCGCGTTCTACAACGTGTGCCGCCACCGGGGCACCGCGGTCGAGGAGCGCGAGTGCGGCAAGGCCGTCCGCTTCCAGTGCCCCTACCACGCCTGGATCTACGACCTCGACGGCAGCCTCGTGCGGGCCAAGCACACCGAGGACCTCGACGACTTCAGCCTCGACACCTACGGCCTGGCACCCATCCGCTGCCAGACCTGGCAGGGCTTCGTGTTCCTGTGCTTCGCCCCCGAGTCGGTGACGCCGGGGCTGGAGGCCTACATGGGCGACTGGTACGCGCACCACGACAGCTTCGGTCGCGACATGGCCAGGCTCACGCGCGCGGCGCGGCTGACCTACGACGTCGGGGCGAACTGGAAGATCGTGGCCGAGAACTACAGCGAGTGCTACCACTGCCCGGGCGTGCACCCGCTGCTGAACAAGCTCACGCCCTACGACCTCGGCGAGGACTTCCTGGCCGAGGGTCCCTGGAAGGGCGGCTGGATGCCGTTCGCCGAGGGCTGCGAGACGATGTCGATGACCGGCCAGCGCGACGGCCGGCCGCTGCTCTACGCGCGCGATGAGACCGAGGCCCGGCGGATCTACTACTACATCCTGTGGCCGAACCTGATCGTCTCGGTCCATCCCGACTACGTGCTGACCCACCAGGCGTGGCCGGACGGCCCCGAACGCTCGACGGTCCACTGCGACCTCTACGTCGACGCCGACCGGCTGGGCGAGATCGACGTCAGCGGCGCGGTCGAGTTCTGGGACATCACGAACCGCGAGGACTACCACGTGGTCGAGGCGCAGCAGCAGGGGACGCGGTCCCGCAGCTGGGTCGCCGGCCGCTACTCGAACCAGGAGGCATCGGTCCACGCGTTCGACATCATGGTCGCGGACCGCTACGCGAACGACGGCTCGCGGACGACGCGTGGCTGGCGAACGGAATCGGCGAGCGACCGCCGGCGGGTGACCCGGATCCTCGGTCCGGCCCAGCAAGCGGAGGCCGCCGAAACAAGCAGCTGAGTCGCCTTCCGACTTGACGCTTGCGGACGCGAGCGCTGTTGTGGAAATCGGACCGAGGACTCCCACCTGTCATCACGTGACGATGGCGGGCACTTGCAGTGGGGATCATCCACGTGTGGTGACGCCTGGCGTCAACTTTCGGGAGCCGTCGGTTTCCAGGGCCCCTCGATGACCGTCGCTTCCATGTCGCCGGGCCAGCGCGGCATGGTGACGCAGATGAACTCGAGCGGGTCGACACCGGTGCACCGATACTGGAACGCGGTCCCGACCGGAATGTCGATGGAGACGCCTGTTTCCAGAACGGTTGTCTCTTCACGAGCGCCGGCTCGCCGCCAGATCTGCCCCTCGCCCGCGAGAACGTGCCAGAACTCGCTCACCGTGGCGTGGACGGTCGCCCGATTCACCTGACCTGGCGGGACGGTGGAGTGGATCATGTCGCCGGTCTCGCCTTCCATCAGGTACCGAATCTCTGCACCTGCAGGGGAGCGGGCATCGGGCGTTACGGGAAAGGGGCGGGTCTGCATGGAGAACCTCCGCGTGCTCCCCAGCATCGTCCCACACGGACACATGGGTAGCCCTCGGTCGTCGGGTGACACTCCCGCGCGCTGGCAGACCACCGGCATCACGTACCCTCGCGGCATGGCGACAGAGGACACGCACAGGCTCGGCTACCGGCGGGTCGATGATGATCCGAACGTCGACGTGCTCCTCGCTGCGATGGACGGAACCGCCGGATGGGACGCGACGCTTCGGTTGCGGTCGTGGGAGCGAGCACAGCTCGACCTCGCTCATGGTGAACGTCTGCTTGACGTTGGCTGCGGCACCGGGGAGGCAGGGCTGGCACTTGCCCAGGATCTCGGCGTCGGCGGGGAGGTCGTCGGCGTCGACGTGTCCGAGAGCATGCTGCGCATCGCCCGTTCCAAAGCCGGAGCCGCACGTTGTCGCGTGCAGATTCACCCTCGGCGATGCCTGCTCCCTCGACGAACCTGACGACGCCTTCGACGTTGCGCGGTCCGAACGCACGCTCCAGTGGCTCGCCGACCCCGCGGCCGCGGTACGTGAGATGGTGCGGGTGGTGCGCCCCGGCGGCCGCGTCTCGCTGATCGACACCGACTGGTCCACGTTGACGATCGATGTCGGCAACGACGCACTCGCTGCACTGGTCCGCGACGGGATGCGAACGGAGCGCAATCGCCCGTCCAACGTCGGCCGGCGACTGCACGACCTCGTCGTCGCCGCTGGTTGCGTGTCGCTCGCGAGAACCGAGGCGACGCAGACCTGGACGACGTGGGACCCCGACGAGTCGCCGGCACCCCTTGGTTGCTTCTCGATGGAGAGCCTCGCCGACGACCTCTTCGCCACCGATCGGCTGGCGACCGCCAACCGCCAGCGGTTCGTGTCGACGATCCACAACGCAGCGCGACGCGGTGAGTTCTTGATGCGCCTAACGATGTACGCGGTCGTCGCTGCAGCCCCGTAAAGATCGGTCGGCCCGACGTCGTCAAGTTCGAGCGACGCCGAGGTTTCGTCGGCGACCGCCCTCGAACGGCTAGGTGGGACGGCGAGCCAGACCCGTGCACGGGTCATACGCAGCAGACGACCGCACGCCGTCGACGGCCGTGAAGCCGGTCACCATGGACACGCCGGGAGCAGCGTAGGCAGGCATGTACCGGACGCCTGGATCGTGTGCCGCCCCGGAGTCGATGAAGGCGGGTCCGGCCCAGTCGGGTTCGGGTTCGCGGCTGACCCACAACCCGGGAACGGTCTCATCACCACCAAGGCGCGTCCAGCTGCCCGTCGGCGGCCGGTCCTGCCAATGGCGGAGCCAGTCGCGCGGGATCGATCCGATGAGCGCGCGCCTCCCGACGCGCCGGTGTTGCACGGCCAGCGTGGCGAACGTGGCGATCAGGATGGCCACGACATCCCCCGCGTTCTCGTTTCGGCGGCCGGCGCGACGGCGCACGCGACCCTCGATCTCGGCGTGGAGCGATGGAGGCAGCTCGACGCCGGCCGCGAACACCTTCGCCTTGTCGCGACGCGGATCGAGCCGCTCATCGATCGCGCGCATGACGGGCCAGAGCTCGCCGGTGACGAAGTCGAAGTTGGCGACCTGGCGATACCGGGGAACCAAGGCCTCGTTCGAGCCCTGCCACTCGGCGGCCACGACGGCCAGGCGGCGCGCTCGCTCCGGGTAGCGGCGAAGGATCGAGTCCCCCGATCTGCGGATTGCGTCGACGATCTCGTCCGGTCCGTTGGCTGCCAGCAGGCTTGCCAGCCACACCGCGGTTGGCTGGTCACCCATGCACGCCGGACCGGCGAACGCCCACATCGCCCGGCCTTCGTACACGACCGTCTTGGGGGTCGTCTCGTCGACGACCTCCCACGTCCAGTTGTTCGTCACGCGCATGTCCGAGACCTGCACGAGGGTGTTCGGCGTCATCGCCGTCAGGATCAGCGTCACCGCGGGATTGTAGGGATGGTGGTCGTCAGCCTTGGGCCGACTCGGACGGGGCCGTCGTCTCGGGGTCGCCCGTCGGCAGGACACGATCGTGGTCGAGGTAGTCGTCCACGATCCGCCCGGCCGTCGCGCTCACGACCGCCTGTCCCGTCACCGCCGCGAGGAACTCGGTGCGCCCGATGCCAAGCAGCTGGCTGTCCCGGGTCGCGGTGACCGTGGCGGTCCGGGGCACGTTCCGGAGCAGGGCGATCTCGCCGAACCCGTCGCCCGGCGACGACAGCGTCCGAACGAACTCGCCGCCGCGGCTCACGTCGAGCGAGCCCGTCTCGAGCACGAAGAACCGCTCGCCGGGATCGCCCTCCCGGATCACCACGGTCGCGGGGGGCACGGACTGCCAGACGCCCGACCGGGCGAGCGACTCGAGCGTCGGCGGCGACAGGCCGGCGAACAGCGGCAGCCGGCGCAGGAGTGCGAGGGCACGCACCGGCACGTTCGCCCGCCGGTCGATGCCGCGCAGGCCTGGCGACGCGAGCAGGACGACGAGCGGGATCACCAGGGCGAAGGCGACCACGGCCACCGGGATCCCGAGCAGCCCGACCGCCACCGGCAACAGGATCGAGCCGACGGCGAGGCACACGGTCATCAGGCCCTCGAGGATGCCGAACACGCGGGCCAGGACCTCGTCGTGGACGGCGCGCTGGAGCGCGGTCCGACCGGCGACGTCCATCAGCGTGAGCGCGATCCCGCACGCGACCAGCAGCACCGGCGCCAGCGCGGCGGGCACGACGGCGCCGAACAGCAGGAACAGGACGCCCCACGCGAGGCCGGCCGCGAGCAGCACGGGGGCGAGCCGCTGCCTGCCGATGAGCGCGAACGCGGCCATCCCGCCGAGGATCCCGCCCGCGCCGATCGCCGCCGACAGGATCGCGGCACCCGATTCGCCGGTCCCGAACTGCTCGATCGCGATCAGCACGAACAGCACGTCGCAGGCCCCGATCAGCAGCATCCGCGACGACAGGATCGCGACGATCAGCCGGGCATCGGGGTGCTGGGCGAGCGCCCGGAAGCCGCCGAGGATCGCCGGGCCGCGGGCCTCCGCGTGGGGCTCCTCACCGGCCTGCAGCGACACGTCGAACGCCGCGTCCGAGACGTGCGCCGCCCCGGCGTGCGCGTGCGGCCTGAGCCCGAGCACCAGGATGGCCGCGGTCGTCGCGACCAGCGCAAGGAGGGCCAGGACGGCCCCGGGCTCCGCCACGGTGAGGATCGCCGCCGCGGCCAGCGGCCCGAGCAGCAGGCCGCTCGCCTCCGCGATGCTGGTGACCGCGTTGGCGGCGGTCAGCTCGGACGGGTCGTGGGCGAGGCCCGGGAGCAGCGCGTTGTGGGCGGGCCGGACGAGGGTGAGGGTCATCGACGCCGCGATCGCCGCGAGGTAGACGACCGCCACCGGCCACCCGAGCAGCATCCCCGCGGCGATCAACGCGGTCCATCCGGCGAACAGCGAGTAGGCGACGAGGAGCACCCGTTCGCGCCGGAACCGGTCGCCGAGCGTGCCGCCGAAGGGCGCGACGGCCGCCGCCGGCAGCAGCTGCGCCAGCGCCACGAGCCCCACGGACGCGGGCCCGGTCGCCGCGTAGGCGTAGAGCAGGATCGCGACCCACGACCCGTACTCGACCGTGTTGAACGAGAGGAAGGCCAGCTCGACCCGCCGGAGGGTCGGGTTGCGGAGCACCTGGCCGACGATGCGCAGCGTGCTGCGCGGCCTCGACAACGCTGCGGTCATGGGCCGCCAGTGTGCCCCAGGGGTGCGTGCAGGCCCCGGTCGATGCGCCCACCGGGCCGTGGCCTTGGCGGGCACGCACCCGGCAGGGGACAATGCGCGCATGGCGATCCTGACCGCCGACGAGCTCGCGTCCGTCCGCCGCGAGTACCGAGCGGCCTCCCTCCTCCCTGCGCGGACCTACCAGGATCCGGCGGTCCTCGACTGGGAGGCCGAGCACATCCTGCGGCGCGACTGGCTCGCGGTCGGCCGCGCCGAGGAGGTCCCCGAGCCGGGCAGCTTCGTCGTCCGCGACGTGCTGGGCGAGAGCGTGCTGCTGGTCCGCGGCCGGGACGGCGAGGTGCGCGCGTTCTACAACGTGTGCCGCCACCGGGGCACCGCGGTCGAGGAGCGCGAGTGCGGCAAGGCCGTCCGCTTCCAGTGCCCCTACCACGCCTGGATCTACGACCTCGACGGCAGCCTCGTGCGGGCCAAGCACACCGAGGACCTCGACGACTTCAGCCTCGACACCTACGGCCTGGCACCCATCCGCTGCCAGACCTGGCAGGGCTTCGTGTTCCTGTGCTTCGCCCCCGAGTCGGTGACGCCCGGGCTGGAGACGCAGCTCGGCGACCTCGTCGACAACATGGCCCGGTTCGACTTCACCACGCTCCGGTCGGCGAAGCAGATCGTGTACGAGGTCGGGTCGAACTGGAAGCTGATCGCCGAGAACTACAGCGAGTGCTACCACTGCCCCGGCGTCCACCCCCAGCTCAACAAGCTGACCCCGTACGACCTGGGCGGCGACTTCGACCCCCACGGCGCCTGGCAGGGCGGCTGGATGGAGCTGGTCGAGGGCGCCGAGACGATGGCGCTCGACGGCGGGCACGGCTCACGCTCGGGCCGGCCGCCGATGTGCGGGATCACGCCCACCGACGAGCAGCGCGTCTACTACTACGTCCTGTGGCCGACCACGTTCCTCTCGATCCACCCCGACTACCTGCTCGTCCACCGGCTGGTGCCGGTCGACAGCAACCACACGCAGGTCGTGTGCGACTGGCTGTTCGAGGGCGAGACCATCGACGGCGAGGGGTTCGACCCGTCCGACGCGATCGCGTTCTGGGACCTCACCAACCGCCAGGACTGGCACGTGTGCGAGCTCCAGCAGCGCGGGACGGCCTCACGCAGCTGGGTGGCCGGCCGCTATTCCAACCAGGAGGCGTCGGTGCAGGCGTTCGACCTGATGGTCGCCGACCGCTACGCGGAGGACGGCGTCGTCAGCCACCGGGTGATCCGCGACCACTACCGGACGCCACCGCCGAAGCCCACCACGAACGGGGCGAACGGCCATCGCCCGACGGTCGCCGAGCTCCGCAGCGAGGGCGCCGCCGCGACCCGCTCCGGCTGACGCCGCTCCCGCGCTCAGGCGCCGATGCGGGCGTCGCTCACCTGCTGGTCGCCCCGGAGCGTCCCGAACCGCCAGGCGAGGAAGATCAGGATCGCCGTGATCGAGACGATGATCGTCGAGATCGCGTTGATCTCGGGCGTCACCCCGAACCGGATCTTCGAGTAGATGTAGATCGGCAGCGTCGACGACCCCACCCCCGAGTTGAACGTGGTGATGATCAGGTCGTCGAACGACAGCGCGAACGTCAGCATCGCCCCGGCGGCGACCGCCGGCAGCAGCAGCGGCAGCGTCACGTACCGGAACGCCCCCCACGCCGACGAGCCGAGGTCGCGCGCGGCCTCCTCCAGCTGCGGGTCCAGGTTCGCGGCGCGCGCCCGGACGACGACCGCCACGTACGAGATGCAGAACGTGATGTGGGCGATCGAGATCTGCTGGATCGAGCCCTGCCCGTTGACCAGCACCCCGAAGAACAGCAGCAGGCTGATCCCCATGACGATCTCGGGGGTCACCATCGGCAGCAGGAGCAGGGTCTCCGCCCCGCCGCGCGACCGGTTGCGCACCCGCGTGAGCCCGAGACCCAGCAGCGTGCCCAGCACGGTCGCGACGATGACCGCCACCAGCGCGACCTCGAGCGTGACCACCAGTGCGCTGAGCAGCTCGTCGTTGCGGAACAGCCGCGGGTACCAGCGCAGCGTCAGCCCCTCCCAGGCGAAGTTGCGCTTGGAGATGTTGAACGAGAACAGGATCAGGATCGCGATCGGCAGGAACAGGAACACGTAGACCGCGATCGAGTACGCGGTCAGCCACGGGTTCCGCTCGCGGCGCACTACAGGACCTCGCGGCGCAGGATCCGCAGGCTGACGAGCGTGCCCACGATCGTGACCAGCATCAGCAGGAAGCCGAGCGACGCGCCCGACGGCCAGTCGCGCGCCGACAGGAACTGCGTCTGGACGACCTTGGCGATGGTCGTCGTCTGGGCGCCGCCCAGCAGGTCGGGCGTGACGTAGTCGCCGATGGCCGGGATGAAGGTGAGGATCGCGGCGGCGATGATGCCCGGCATCGTGAGCGGCAGCGTCACGTGGCGGAACGCCTGGCGCCCGCTCGCGTACAGGTCGCGAGCCGCGGCGACCAGCGAGTCGTCGAGGCGGTCGATCGACACGTACAGGGGCAGGATCGCGAACGGCAGGAAGCCGTAGGTCATGCCCAGCACGACCGACAGGTCGGTGTTGAGCAGGATGATCGGCTCGGGGATGATGCCGAGCGCGACCAGGATCGAGTTCACCACGCCGTTGTCGCGCAGGATGATCATCCAGGCGTAGGTCCGGATCAGGTAGCTGGTCCAGAACGGCAGCATCACGAGGATCAGCAGCAGCGTCTTGTTGCGCCCGCCGTAGCGGCTGATCCAGTACGCGATCGGGTAGCCGATGGCGATCGAGAAGACCGTGGTCAGCCCGGCGTACCGGAACGAGTTCCAGACGGTCGGCAGGAAGCCCGGCGACAGCGCGGTCGCGTAGTGCTCGAGGGTCAGGTGGTCGAAGTGCACCGCCCCGAACTGGTCCTTCGTCCCGAGGCTGACGATGAAGATGATCGCCAGCGGGACGAGGAAGAAGAGCGCGAGCCAGCCGATCCCCGGCAGGACGAGCGGGCCCGCGCCCAGGCGGCTACGCACCGCTGCGGAGCGTCGTCCAGCGGGAGGCGTACTTGTCCAGGTCCGCGCCGAGGTCCAGGAGCTCGACGAGCGAGTCGACGACCGCCTGGTCGGGGTTCACCGCGGGATCCTTGAGGATGTACGGCTTGATGAACTCCTTGGCGGCCGCGTTGGGGCCCATGTAGCCGATGTAGTTCGTGTTCCTCGCGCTGACCTTGGCGTCGAGCAGGTGGTTCATGAACAGCTGCGCGGCCACCGGGTGCTTGGCGTTGGCGAGCAGGACGGCCGTGTCGGAGCCGCGGACGCCGCCCTCGTCCGGGATGTAGAACTTGACCGTCGGCCGCTCGCTCACGACCTGGTAGACGTCGGAGCCCCAGGCGTGCGAGATCCACGCGTCGCCGGTCGAGAGCACGCCGATGTCGTCGGTCGTGTAGATGCGCACCAGCGGCTTCTGCTCCTGCAGCTTCGCGAGGGCCGCGTCGAGGTCCGCGTCGTTGGTCGTGTTGGGGTCCTTGCCCAGCAGGAACAGGGCGGCGGCGAACGCCTCCCGCATGTCGTCGAGGACCGCGATGTGCTTCGAATACTTCGCGTCCCACAGCGCGTTCCAGCTGCTCAGCTTCTCCGACACCTTGGCGGTGTCGTACGCGATGCCGGTCGTCCACCACATGTACGGGATCGAGTGGGCGTTGCCCGGGTCGTAGCCGGGGTTCGCCCACTCCGCGCCGAGGTTGCCGATGTTGGTCAGGAATGACGGGTCCAGGGCCTGGATCAGGCCGCGCTGGAGCATGCCCGGGATGTCGGTCGAGGCCGGGAACGTGATGTCGTAGCCGCCGCCGCCCTGGCCGATCTTGGCGAGCATCGTGTCGTAGTTGTCGAAGAAGTCGGAGGTGACCTTGACGCCGTACTTCTTCTCGAACGACGGGATCACGCTCTTGCCCATGTACTGGGCCCAGTTGTAGATGAACAGCTCGCCCTCGGGGGTCGGCGGGGGCGTCGGTTCGGGGGTCGGGCCGCTCGAGGCCTCGGCCGAGGCGCCGCTCGACGGTGCCGCGCTCGACGGCGGGGCGACGGCCGCCGCCCGAGGCGGCGGCGCTCGGCGGCGTGGTCTGCGAGCCCGTGCAGGCGGCGATGACCGGACCCAGCGCGGCGGCGCCCCCGAGGAGCGCGATGCGCTCCAGCAGGTAGCGCCGGCTGATCCGGCGCTCGGCCATGTGGCGGACCAGGGCCCGCTCGAGATCGATCGACGAGCCGTCGTGGGGATGGTGCGTCACGGGGTGTCCTCCTGGGGTGCCGCCGAGGGGCCGCGGCCGAGCACGAGGGCGTCGGCGGCGTCCCAGGTCACGGCGACGTCGCTGCCGACCGGGAGTCTCGGCCCGGTCTTGGGGGCGAGGACCGTGAGGCCGGTCCCGCCGGGGGTTCGAACGAGGTACGACACGTTGGTGCCGAGGTAGGCCGCCTGCTCGACCCGGGCGGGGATCGCACCCTCGGCCGCCGGCGGCACGAGGCGGATCGATTCCGGGCGGACGCTGACCTCGATGGATTCCCCGGTGACGTGGCCGTTGTGATGGATCGTCACGAGCTCCCCGGTCTCGAGACGGGAGCGCCCGTCGGCCTCGACCGTCGCGCGCAGCAGGTTGGTGGTGCCGATGAAGTCCGCGACGAAGCGCGATGCCGGCCGCTCGTAGAGCTCCTCGGGCGTGCCCAGCTGCTCGACCTGGCCCGCGTTCATGACCGCGATCCGGTCGCTCATCGTGAGCGCCTCCTCCTGGTCGTGGGTCACGTAGATGAACGTGATCCCGACCTCGGACTGGATGCGCTTGAGCTCGACCTGGAGCTGGCGGCGCAGCTTGAGGTCGAGGGCGCCCAGGGGCTCGTCGAGGAGCAGCACGTCGGGCCGGTTGGCGAGCGCCCGGGCCAGCGCGACCCGCTGCTGCTGGCCGCCGGACAGCTGGCTCGGCTTGCGGCGCTCGTAGCCGTCGAGCCGCACGAGCGAGAGCGCCTCGCCGACCCGCCGCTTGACCTCGTCCTTCGCCAGGCCCTTGCGCTTGGGCCCGAACGCGACGTTGTCGCCGACGGTCAGGTGGGGGAACAGCGCGTAGTGCTGGAACACCATGTTCACGGGACGCTTGTCGGGTGGCTCGCGGGTCATGTCCCGGTCGCGCAACAGGATCCGCCCACCCGTCGGCAGCTCGAACCCGCCGATCATGCGCAGCGTCGTCGTCTTGCCGCAGCCCGATGGTCCGAGGAGCGAGAAGAACTCGCCGGCGGCCACGTCGAGGGTGACGCGATCCACGGCGAGCACGTCACCGAACCGCTTCTCGAGCTGGTCGAGGCGGATCTCGGGCGTGGCGGCTTGGGGGGCAGTCGCCATCAGGCCGACGTTACGCGGCCGGACCGCGCTGCGCGCCGACCAGTCCTGTCAGTTGGGACACGGGACCTCCGGTGACGGGCGAGGCCCGCGCAGTATCCCCGACCTTGGCGATTTGCGCGGCGCCCGCGCCGGGCGCGTCAGCGCCGGGGCTTCGTCCGCGCGGAGATCCGCTGGAGGGCCGCCTCCCAGCCGGCGTCGAACGCCTTGCCGGCCTCGTCGAGGTCGATGACGACCGGCGCGTGGTCCGACGGCGTCGGCGGGCCCTTGCGGGCCTCGCGGTCGATCTCGGCCCAGACGACCCGCTCGGCGACCGGCGCCGTCGCGTACAGGAGGTCGATCCGCATGCCCTCGTTGCGATGGAACATCCCCGCCCGGTAGTCCCACCACGAGAAGCGGCCGGGCTCGGGCCGGACGGAGCGGTAGGTGTCGGCCAGGCCCCAGTCGCGGAGCGTCGCGAGCGCCGCGCGCTCCTTGGGCGAGACGTGGGTGCCGCCGTGCGCCTTGGCCTCGCTCCACACGTCCTCGGGCGCGGGCGTCACGTTGTAGTCGCCGCCCAGCAGGAGCGGCTCGCCGGCCTCCCGGGTCTCCGCGAGCCAGCGCGCGACGCGCTCGAACCAGCGCAGCTTGCCCTCGTAGAACGGCGAGTCCACGACCCGGCCGTTGGGCGCGTACAGGCTCGCGACCCGGACCCCGCCGCACACGGCCGAGACCATGCGCGCCTCGTCGAACGGGTTGAAGTCCTCCTCGTCGAGCCCCGACGCCGAGCCCGCGCTCGAGTCGCGCACCGGCCCGTCGCCGAAGTTCGTGATGACGTCCTCGGCGCCGACCCGGGTCAGGATCGCGACGCCGTTCCAGCGACCCTCGCCGTGGTGGACGAGCTCGTAGCCGAGCATCGAGAACGGCATCACGGGCGCGTCCGCGTCGGCGAGCTTCGTCTCCTGCATCAGGAGCACGTCGGGCTCGGCGCGAGCCAGCCACTTCTCGACGGCCTCCATCCGGGCGTTGAGCGAGTTGACGTTCCAGGTCGCGATCCGCATCGCCAACAGCGTAGGCGAAGCGCGAGCCACGCGAGGGGGCCTACCTCGGGCGCTTGATCGTGATCCGCTCGCCGATCCTCGTGAGCTCGACCCGGGACGTCATCTCCAGGCCCAGGTCCGCCATGCCGCCGCTCGTCGGCCGCGCCGAGGCCTGGAACGTGTACTCGACCGGCGTCCCGTCGGCCTCGAGCACGAGGTCGAGGGTGTCGATGGACCCGGGGATCCCCATGCGGTCGAGGACAGGCGTCCGGTACGGGATCGGGGCCGTGCTCCGGTAGCGGTAGCGCGTCGGCGACCCGTCGACCCGGCCCACGAACGCCAGCTGGTCGAGCGGCCCCAGGTACTGCCACGGGTCGATCAGCTGCTCGATCGCGGCGTCGTCCGCCGCCTTCCCGCGCTGCCAGGGGCGACCACGCTCTCGGGCCCAGGCGGCGTTGTCGACGACCACGAGGTCGATCGTGGTTCCCGCCGCGCTGATGGCCGCCCGCAGATCCCTGCCGCTCACGTCGAGCACGTACCGGGAGTCGGCGATCTGTCCCCGCTGGACGATGGTGTTGGCCTGCTCCAGGTGGAACGAGAGGCCGCGACGCGCGGTCAGCGCCGCGAACGCCGCCATCGCCGCCTGGGCCTCATCGGCGTCCGGATCGATCGTCGGCGCAGGCGTGGGCGTCGGGGGCGCCGTCGGCGCCACGCGGGCACGCGGCGGGTTGCAGCCCGCGATGGCGAGCGCGATGGCGAGGGCGACGACGAGCGCCCGGGCGGCGCGCGCCAGGCTCAATACCGGCGGCCGCGCTGGCGGGTGAGGTCGAAGGTCGCGGTGTCGGCGACCGCCATCACGGCCATCGTGCCCGCCTGGACCGGGTCGCTGACCACGAGGTCCACGTGGTCGGTGATCGAGCCGACCATGTTCAGGGCGATGATCGGGATGCCGGCGTCGCGCAGCTCGTCGGCGGCGCGGCTGATCTCGCCGCCCATGATCGAGCCCGCCAGGACCAGCAGGCGGGCACGCGGCAGGTCGGCCACGGCCCGGACCGCGGACGCGATCGCGTCCTCGCCGACCAGCGGGATCGTGTCGACCGAGATCCGCTCGCCGCGGAGGTTGTGGCGATCGGCCTCCGACACCGCGCCCAGCGCGACCTGGGCGACCTGCGCGCCGCCGCCCACGACGATCACGCGCTTGCCGAAGACCTTGGCCATGGGCCGGGTGAGCCGGATCGCGACGACCGCGTCGAGGTCCTCGAGGGCCGTGATGAGCGCGTGCTCGTCGGCGTCCTCGACCTCCAGCTCGAGCTCCGCGACCGCCCGGTCGTCGGGCTCGATGCCGGCCGACGGCGCGCGCCGCATCGTGGTCAGCGTCCGGACCCGCCCGCCGGCCTCGACGACGCGGGCCGCGATCGCCGGGATCGTGCCGGGCGCGTCGACCACCTCGAGGTGGACGGCGACGGCAGGCGGCAGCGGCTCCGGGGAGCGGCCGGGCATCGGTGGCGTCAGCCCGATCGGCCGGCGACGACGTCGCTGATCGACAGGTCGCTGGGCGAGCCGCTGGTCGGGTCGTGCTCCTCGAACGCGATGCCCAGCCCGGCAAACGCCTCGCGGGTCGCGACGGGGTCGCTGGTCGTGAGCATCAGGGCGCCGTCGGTGTCCTCGGCGACGCCCACGATCCCGGTGATGTTGACGCCGCGGTCGGCGAGCGCCTGCGCGACCTGGGCCAGCGCCCCGGGGCGGTCGTCGAGCTGCACGGTGAACCAGATCGTCACGCGGAACCTCCTGCAGCGCCCATGGTACGCGGGCCGCACGCTACGCTGCGCCTCGATGGTCACCGTGGCTCTCGTGCCGCTCGCGGACGGCTGACGATGCCCGCGCCGCTGGGCAAGACGCCCACGAAGAAGATGCCCAACATCCAGGTGTTCGGCCTCGAGGACTCGAACGCCACCCGCGGTGCGCTCCGCTTCTTCCGCGAGCGGCGCATCGTCGTCCACTACGTCGACCTGCGGAAGAAGCCGATCGCCGCAGGCGGAGCTGCGGCGGTTCGTCGACCGGCTCGGCGCCCAGGTCGTGCTCGACACGGAGGGCCGCGCCTACCGCGACGCGGGCCTCGCGTACCTCGCCACGGACGCCGCGGCGATCACCCAGCGGATGCTGGCCGACGTCCGTCTCCTGCGCCTGCCCCTGGTCCGGTACCGGCGACGACGTCACGGCCGGCAAGGCCGAGGACACCTGGAAGGCCTGGCTCGCCCGCCCGCGCTGACCGGACGAGCCACGCGGCCGCGGCTAGCGCTTGGACGGGTCGAGGACGCGGCCCATGAACAGGATCGCGCCGGTCTTCGTGTCGCGGATGACGAACATGAACGGGTGGTCGAAGCGCAGCGTCTTGTGCTTCAGCGGGAACGGAGCTCCGCACCCGCCGGTCGTGTCGCCGAGCACGGCGGTCGCGGCGGCGGCCTCCGTGCCGGTCTCGTCCACGTCGATGTTGGCCTGGTGGATCACGTTCGCGATGAACATGTCGCGCCCCCCGGTGATCCCGGAGAAGTCGGCTCGATCGGCGTTGACCGCGTCGCGCATGCCCAGCGCCTTGAGGATCGGCACGAGGCTGGCCCGCGTGTCGACGCCGAACTTCGGCAGGGACAGGCTCACGTCGTAGGCGAACGCCGGACAGTTCATGTCGCCGTCCCGCTGCGGGATGAGCGTCCCGATCCGCCGCTGCTCGACCGCGATGGCCGTCTCGATCGCGTCCAGCTTGCCGGTGGTCAGCCCGGCCTCGAACGCGTCGAGGCGGTCGGGGAGGATCAGCGTCATCGAGAGCGGCGACCCGTCCGCGCCGGCGTAGGGGAGCTCGGTGGCCTGCCAGCCGGGGCCCTGGGCGAGCGGGACGACCTGACCGCCGGTCCATCCGCATCGTCGGCACCCTGACGGACGTCCCGAGCGAGCGTCGTGAACGGGCGGTCGACGGTCCGCTGCGGATCGAACTCGTGCTGCCAGTTGGCCTTCAGGTAGATCGCGTTCACGAGCGCGAGCCGGGTGGCCGAGGTCACGTCGGTGGGGCCGAGCAGCTTCTTGATCCGGTCGTGCGTCTGGCGCGCGACCCAGGCGTTGATCGTGTCGCGAGCGGCGTCGGGGTCGGCGATGTAGTCGACGAGCGCGAGGCCCGCCCCGAACGCGCCGCCGATCCGGTCGAGGAACGACGGCTGGATCGTCCAGCCGTCCTGGCCGAAGGCGCGGTTGACCGTGTTCAGCGAGAGGGCGTGCGACGTGCCGTCGTCGTCCTTCCAGGTCGCGTTGTAGCCGTTGAGGATCTGCTCGAGCGATCCCATGCCGCTGCCGAGGTCGCCCCAGCCGTTGGCGCGCAGGAGCGTGTCCATCTGCGACGCGGTCGAGCCCTTGGCCCCGGCGCGGGCCATCGCGAGCGCCGTGGCGATGCTCGTGGGCGACATGACGACGCCCTTGTCGTCGAGCTTCGCCGTCGGGTCCGCCAGCAGCCGCCGGTACAGGGCGAGCCCGAACGCGTTGATGTCGGCGGCCGTCCGCCGGGCGTCGGCGACGCTCACCGGTTCGCGGTCGACGGCGGACTGCGCCACGGCGAGGCCCGCGAGCGGCGCGTCCTGACAGGCCGACCCACGGCGTGCCGTCGTGATCGGCGATCGCCACCCATCCGTCGGCGACGCCGCCGTCGAGCGTGAGATCGACCGGCGCGACGCGGATCCACGAGTAGCCGCTGCCCTCGACGGGACCCTCGAGGACCTGCAGCTCGGTGCCGATCGGGCAGCACGGGCTCGTACTTGACGGATCCATCGTCGACGACCGGCTGTGACCGGACGCGGAGGCGGTCCGACACGGTGACGGCGAGCGAGCCGGGCGCGAAGTCGCCCGCGGGCGCCTCGGTCGGGGCGGGGCTCGCATCGGGCGCGCTGGACGGGCCGTCGGACGGGGTCGCCGTTGACGGCGAGGGGGCGATCGACGGCGCGGGCGCGGATGGGCTGGCGGACGGCACCACGCTCGAATCACAGGCCGCGACCGCCAGCAGGACGACGATCGCCGTCACGCGCAGGGATCTGTTGGTTCGCATCGTTGGGCTACCTTCGGGGCGCGAGGCCGAGGTCCTGGCTCGTCGCGGCCGGTCGGCCGAGGGCGGTCGCGAGTCGGTGCCGGCACCTGTGACGCGTCCGATCGCCGGTTCGCGACGCGACCGCACGCCGATCGGCATCACGGCCGCGTGCGGAGTGTCATCCTGCGCTGGTGACGGACGAGCAGCGCAACGCCTCCCAGTCGCCCAGGACGATCCGCCGCGGCCGGGTGTCGATGCGGCCCGAGGCCGCGGCCCGGCTGCCGCAGAGCCGCCAGACCGAGGACGAGAAGCTGTTCGCGAGCCGGGCCCCGGAGCGCCCGGCGTTCCTCGAGACCGACACCTGGCGGGCGCTCCGGATCCTGTCCGAGTTCGTGGAGGGCTTCGAGGCGCTGGCCGAGGTCGGCCCGGCGGTGGCGGTGTTCGGGTCGGCCCGGGTGCCCGAGGACGACCCGGCGTACGGGCTCTCACGCACGATCGGGGCCGCGCTCGCGAAGGCCGGGTTCGCGGTCATCACCGGCGGCGGGCCGGGCGTGATGGAGGCCGCCAACCGGGGCGCCCACGAGGCGGGCGGCATGTCGATCGGCTGCAACATCGAGCTGCCGCACGAGCAGCACCTCAACCCGTACGTCGACGTGTCGATCGAGTTCCACTACTTCTTCGCCCGCAAGACGATGTTCGTGAAGTACTCGGACGCGTTCGTGATCCTGCCCGGCGGCTTCGGCACGCTGGACGAGCTGTTCGAGGCGCTGACGCTGATCCAGACGGGCAAGATCCGGCACTTCCCGGTCGTGCTGATGGGCCACGCCTACTGGGACGGGCTGCTCGACTGGATGCGCGACGACACAGCTGCCGGCGGGGACGATCAACGAGGCCGACCTGGACCTGCTGCGGGTGACCGACGACCCGGACGAGGCGGTCGCGATCATCGCGGCGTTCGCGCGCGACAACGGGATCGAGATCACCGCTCGCGGCTGAGCCCTCAGGCCGGGATCGCCACCTCGATCATGCCGTCGACGATCCGGACCGGGTAGTAGCGGATCCGGCGGACGCGGGTCAGCCGGCGCGCCTCCGCCTTGAGGCCGGGCGGGTCCTCCTTGGGCTCGCGTCCGGGCGGGCTCCACACGGGCTCGTAGCGGCCGTCGGGCCACAGGCCGCCGGTCGTCGGCATCTGGACGACATCGCCGGTGGCGAGGTCGAAGCGGCCGGAGTGGAGGGGACAGGCGACGACGCACCCGGCGAGCTCGCCGATCGAGAGCGGGGCCGACATGTGCGGGCAGCGGTCGTCGACGGCGACGACGCCGCGATCGGTGTGGGCGAGCAGGACGTCGAGGTCGCCGAAGGTGACGCGGCGCATGCCGCCGGGCGGCAGCTCGCCGGCCGGGATCGCCGCCCGGAACGGGGCGTCGGCGGCGCCGGCGGCCCGGAGCTCGGGCGGGAAGGGGAGGACCTCGGTCACGTGGCCGATGGTAGCGCGGGACATGGAACGGCCCGGCCGCCGTGGGCGACCGGGCCGATGTGCGGTGCGGGTGAGGTCAGTCGGTGGAGGCCGCCGGCTTGGCGCCGGGCTTGGCCGCCTGCGCGGTGGCCGTGGACGCGGTCGCCGCCTGAGCGGAAGCCGCCGGCGCGCCGGCCGGAGCCTCGCCGTAGACCGGCTGCTCGTTGGAGGTCCGCAGCGGGATCTCCTTGATCGCGACGGCCGCGACGAGCGCGACGATCGACCCGGCGACGCCGAGCCAGAAGGTCTGGGCGGTCGCGAGGCTGAACGCCCCGTGGATGCCCTCGATGATCTGCGGGATCACCGGCGCGATGAGCGCCTGGAACTGCGCGGGCACCGCGGCGAGGATCGCCGCGCCGATGTCGCCGACGCCGGTCAGCGCGCTGAAGTCGAAGTTGCCGCTGGCGGTCGCCGCGCCGAAGCCCGCGATCACCGGCTGCGGCACGCCCGCGGCCGACATCTGGGGAACCAGCTGGTCCGCGAACGTCGTCCCGAAGATCGTCCCGACGAAGGCGAGGGCGATCGTGCCGCCGATCTGGCGGAAGAACGTCAGGTTCGACGTCGCGACGCCGAGCTGCCGGAACGGCACGGCGTTCTGGATGACGATCGTCGGCACCGAGAACGTCGGTCCGACGCCCAGGCCGGCGATGAACATCCACAGCCACACCATCGGCACCGGCGTGTCCTTGGTCAGGCTGGTCATGAGGAACACCGCGAAGCCCATGACGGCGACCGAGCCGACGATCAGCCACTTGTAGCGGCCGGTCCGGGACACGATCAGGCCGGACACGATCGAGCTGACGATCAGGCCGATCATGAGCGGCAGGGCCGCCAGGCCGGAGTTGGTCGGCGAGAAGCCCTCGACCACCTGGAACCAGCGCGGCAGGAACACGATCGCGCCGAAGAACGCGAAGGCGGCGAAGAAGACCGAGACCATCGTGGCCGAGTAGGTCCGGCCCTTCCACAGGTCGAGCGGGATGATCGGCTCCTTGGCGCGCGACTCGGCGAAGATGAACAGCAGGGTCCCGATGATGCCGACGAGGATGAACCCGCCGACGGTCGGGTCGGTCCAGTCGCTGAACTGCTTGTTGGTCAGGCCGACCAGCAGGAAGACCATCGAGACGGTGAAGATGAAGCCGCCGATCAGGTCGAAGTTGCGCGTCGCGGTCTTCGTCTTGACCGTCGGCAGGAGCCGCTGGATGACGATCAGGGCGACGATCCCGATCGGGATGTTGACGTAGAAGATCCAGTGCCAGCCGACGTTCTCGGTCAGGAAGCCGCCGATGAGCGGACCGGCGACGAACGCGATGCCGAACACGGCGCCGAACAGGCCCTGGTACTTGCCGCGCTCCTGGGGCGTGAACAGGTCACCGATGATCGCCAGCGCGACGGGGAACAGCGAACCTGCGCCGATGCCCTGGATGCCTCGGAACAGGATGAGCATCGCCATGTTCTGGCTGAGGCCCGACAACGCCGAGCCGATCAGGAAGATCACGATGCCGATCATGAAGATCGGCTTGCGGCCGTAGAGGTCGGACAGCTTGCCCCAGAACGGGACGCTGATCGTGCTGGTGAGCAGGTAGATCGTGATCGCCCAGACGTAGTAGTCGTTGCCCGACAGCTGGGTCACGATGGTGGGGAGCGCCGGACCGACGATCGTCTGGTCCAGGGCGCCGAGGAACAGCCCGAGCATCACGGCGAAGAGGATTTCCATCTTCGCGCGGTGGCTCAGGCCGAGCGCCGGATCGTCCTCCAGCGACGGCACCTCGTAGGAGGCAGGCAGGCTTTCCATGGGTTCCGTTCATCCCTCCTTCGGGCGTAGTCGTGGCGTGCGACCGGCTCGGGTCGGGCGCCTGGTCGCAGGTCAGATCGTCTAGGGCGATCGTGTCGCGGGGTGGAGGTTCGTGCAGATTTCGTGCAGGCAGGGCTGCGGTCGCCTCGAGGGCGGCACGCACCTCCCCGACGGCGCGGGCGATCACCGGCAGCTCCGCCGGGTCCAGACGGGCCAGGACGTCGCGCATCAGCTCGTCGCTGAGCGCGTCGTTCTCCTGGATGCATCCGGGTGCCGGCCTCCGTGACGTGGACGAGGACGATCCGTCGATCTTCCGGGACGCGGGTGCGTTCGACGTACCCGCGCTCCTCGATCCGGTCGATCAGGCCGGAGGCGTTCGAGAGCGACACGCCCAGCAGGTCGGCCAGGCGACTCATCGTCATGACGCCGTTGCGCTGGAGGGTGAACATGATGTGGAACTGCGCCATGCTGACGCCCAGCCGGACCAGTCGTTCGCTCATCGCGCACTTCATCGCGCCCAGGTCGTGACGCGGAAGTCGGCGATGATCTGCTCGGTGAGCTCGGGGCTCGCGACGCTCCGGCGTCGGCCGATGGTCGCGGGCGCATCAATAGTTTGTGTCACGTGAATGATGGTACCCGCGTGAATCATCTTGTCAACATGGATGATCCAGCCCAAACGCAGGAGTTAACATGCGGTTCGCCCTGATGATCGAGCCCCAGCAGGGCCTCACGTACGACGAGCAGCTCGCGGTGGCCCGCCACGCCGAGGCGGCCGGCTTCGAGGCGCTGTTCCGCTCCGACCACTACGAGAGCTTTCCGGGCGGCTCCGGCAAGCCGACGACCGACGCCTGGACGGTGCTGGCCGGGCTCGCGCGCGACACGACCACGATCGGGCTCGGCGTGCTGGTGTCGCCGGTGACCTACCGCACGCCCGGCAACCTCGCCAAGGTCGTCGTGACCGTCGACGAGATGAGCGGCGGCCGGGTCGAGGTGGGGCTCGGCGCGGGCTGGCACGACGAGGAGCACCGGCGACACGGCTTCCCGTTCCCGGAGATCGCCGAGCGGGCGGAGATGCTCGAGGAGACCCTCGAGATCTTCCACGGCCTGTGGGAGGAGCCCGACGGCTGGTCGTTCATCGGCACGCACTACGCGGTCGAGGACTCGCTGTTCCGGCCCAAGCCGGGCACGCTGCCGGCCCGCGACGGCGGGCGGCCGCGGCTCATCGTCGGCGGCGAGGGAAACCCGCGGTCGTTTCGGATCGCGGCGCGGTTCGCGGACGAGTTCAACCTCTCGTCGACGAGCCCCCAGGTGGCGACGCAGAAGTACGCGCGAGCTGGACGCGGCCCTCAAGGCGGCGGGCCGCGACCCGAAGTCGATCACGCACTCGGCGATGGTGGGCGTGCTCGTCGGCCGGACCGCGACGAGGTGAAGGCGCGCGAGTCGACGCTGATGTCCGCGTTCGGCGAGGCCGATGACGGCGAGACCTGGATCGGGCCGCGTCGCGCCGCGCTGGGTCTACGGCACGCCCGACCAGGCGCGCGCGGCGCTGGCCCGGTTCGAGGCGGCCGGCGTGCAGCGGATCATGCTCCAGGACTTCATCGCCCGCGACCTCGACATGATCGACCTCGCGGCGGAGTCCCTGATCGGCTGACCCGGGGCCGCCGGGAGCGGCGGGCTAGCGTCTCGGGTCGTCGGCGAGGTCGGAGGCGCGGAGGTAGGTCGGGTCGTCGCGGCGGATCGGGTCGGGGTTCGTGCCGCGGGCCGCCGCGATCGCCAGCGTGACCAGCTGGAGCGGCCCGGCGGTGCCGAGGAGCGAGGCGACGGGCGCGGGGAGCTCGGGCGCTTCGGGGACGACGATCCGCCCGCCCGGCGTGAGCCGGTCGGGGATCGCCTGCGCGGCATCGGCGCCGAGGATCGCGGCGGCTCGGATCCCGAGCGCGGCCACCGCGGCCAGCGCCTGGCGGGCCCGCTTCGCCCGTTCGTCGAGGCCGGCCCGCTCGGTGAGGATCAGCACGACGGCGGTGCTCGGCCCCGTCGCCGGCAGGTGGCCGTGGAGGAAGGTCTCGAGGTCGCGCATCGCCGCCGGCACCTACGAGGCCTCCTCGACCTTGAGCGTGAGCTCGCGCGCCGCGATCCGGTCGACCCCGGAGCCGATCACCAGCAGGTGCGGCGCCGCCGCGATCGTCGCCGCGATCGACTCGTCCGGGCGCGAGCCGTCGGCACCGGCGCCGTGGGCCGCCTCGATCCCGGCGCGGACCCGGTCCCCGAGCCCGTGCCACCGGCCGCCGCGATCGGCGAGGACGTCGGCCGTGACCGTCGCCGCGACGATCGGCGACACGTAGCCGACCGTGTGGCACCAGCTGCGATCGATCTCGACGGTCGCCAGCACGGACCGGCGCCGTCGGCGGCGGGCGACGCCGCGCTCGCGGTGATCAGCGCCGTCTCGGCCCCGGCCGCGCGCGCGGCGTCCAGCGCGGCGATCGTCGCCGTCGTGCCTCCCTCGTGGCTGACGCCGATGACGAGCGCGTCCGCCGGCGGATCGAGCGACAGCTCGAAGGCCTGCGCCGATACCGGCCCACGCCCGGGAAGCCCGGCCGACCGCCACGCGTCGCGCAGGATCTCGGCGACGGCCATGGCGGCGTGCTCGGACGTCCCGCAGCCGGTGACCAGCACGGGACGCCGCTCCGACGCGGCGCGACGCACCGCCTCCGCGAGCGCGGCCGCCGACCCGTCCGCGGCCAGCCGGGCGGCGACGCGATCCGCGAGGCCGGGCTCGACCGCGATCATCTCCGCCATCGCCCACGGCGGCCCGGTCCTGGCCGCGGGTGCCGGCATCGAGTCCCACGGATCGGGGGCGCGCGGCAGCGGCGCGTCGGCGTCGAAGTCGCGGAGCGTCGAGCGGAGGTCGTCCATCGGCCGATCCTACGCGCGGGAGGCCCGCGGGCGTCCGGCCGTTCCGGGCGTGGACGCCCGGATCAGGCTTCGGGCGACCCGCCGGACCTCGCCCGAGCCGGCCGATGCGGTCCCGCGGCCGTAGCGGAACCACGCCCGGGCGACGAGGGCGTCGACGGGCACCGGGCCGTAGCGTCGCGAGTCGATGGCCGCTCCGTGCCCGCCCGCGGCGAGCGCCTCGTCGGTGGCGTCGCCCTGCAGCCACGCCTCGTCGTCGTCCATCTGCAGCCACCCGTCGCGCGAACGTGACCCAGTCGCCGGGGCGCCCGACGACGCGCTTGATGGCCAGCACGCCGGACTCGGGCTCGCGGAACACGACGACGGACCCCCGCCGCGGCCAGCGACCCGTCGTGGGGTCGACGAGCAACCAGTCTCCGGCGCGGATCGCGGGCACCATCGAGCCCTCGACGACGGCGACGCGCCACGGGCCGGCGAGCCGCGCCCCGAGGCCGGCGCTCCGCGCCTGGCCCCGGACGTGCCGAGGCCCCGTCGCCGGACGGGGCCCCTGGGCGGTCATCGCGAGCGGTCGCTCAGGCCGGCCGGCCGGCCACCCGCGTCTTGCCCTCGCCGCCGGTGGTCTTCCAGGCGGCGTCGACCTCGTCGATGAGGTCGAGCAGCTTCTTGGCGTCGTCGAGGCTCGTCGACGCCTTGACCTTGGACACCTGCTTGTTGGCGTTCCAGAACAGCTCGTGGAGGTTCGGGACGGCCTCGAGGTGCTCGGGCTTGAAGTAGTCGTGCCACAGGACGTCGAGGTGGTGCTTGACCAGGTCGGCCTGCTTCTCCTTGATCGCGATCGCGCGCGTGCGGAACGTCGGGTCCTCGTTGGCCGCGTACTTCTCGATGATCCGGTAGCAGGACTCGGCCTCGATCCGCGCCTGCTCGGGGTCGTAGACGCCGCACGGCAGGTCGCAATGGGCGTGGGCGACCGCGCTCGGCGCGAGCAGGCGGGAAAGGAACGACATCGGGCGACCTCCGGGGAAGTGGTGCGGTCCTGCCGCCGACATCGGGCCGAAGCGTGACCCGTGCTCGAAGTGTCCGGGCGCCTGCTGGGCCTGTCAAACCTCGGTGGGGATCGGAGACGGAGGCCGCGTGACCGCAGACGGGTCAGCGCGGCCCGCGTCCGTGGTCTCGGCCGGTCACCGTTGATGGCACGCCCGCCGGACTCGGCGTCAGTGGGAGCGACGCGCTCGTCGCGCCCGACGGCGCCCCGTTGCCCGTGCGCAGGTAGAGCCGATAGTTGTTCGTGTTCGGCGTCCAGCCGTTCCAGGCGACGTAACGGGTGCCGGCCGTCGGCCAGATCACGGACGCCCAGTCGTTGAAGCGGGTCGCCGATGACGCCGACGATCCGATCGTCTGGGCCTCGAACCAACTGGCGCCGCCATCGGCCGATTCGGCCCACTCGAGGTCCCACCGGCCGCCCGTCGTCACCTGCGCCCAGGTGAGCGCGATCCGCCCGGAATCCTGGAGCGCGACTGCCGGGGCGTAGACGGGCGGCGGACCGGTCACATCCTGCAGCGAGACGCCCGAGTCCCCCTGCGACTCGAGGCTCACGGCCTCCGCCGCCGGGAGCCACGTGCCGGCGACGCGCTGCCGGACGGCGACCGATTGGCCGAAGGACCAGGTGACCGCGATCCGGTCGCCTCGCACGGCCGTGCTCGGTGATCCGACGGCGTTGGGCACCACGGTCACGACGGAGCCCCACGTCCTGCCGTGGTCCATGGACACGCGCGCCTTGATCGTGCCGGCTGCATTCGCAACCCAGGCGACGACGACCGTCGCCCCGTCCGCCGAGACCGACGGCAGGCCGATGCGTCCCGAGCTGTCGGCGGCACTCGTGCTTCCGAGCCCTGCGGTCTTCCAGGTGCGCCCACGGTCATGCGAGGCCGCGACCTTGACCTTGCCGCTGTTCGAGTCCGTCCAGGCGACGAACGCGTCGTCGCCCGTGGCCGCGATCGTCGGATAGTCCACGCGCCCGCTGGCCGATGTGAGCCGGATGGTGGACTTCCACGCCGTCGCCGCCCCGTGGGCGGAGTTGACCCGCACGTAGAGCGCCCGCGGAGCCGATGGCGAGTACTTGACGAACTTCGTCTGGCTGACCCAGGTGACGTAGACGCGCGACCCGGCCGCCGCGAGCCCAAGGCGAGCGGCGTGCTGCGTCGACGGGTTCAGGCGCTTCGGCGCGGACCAGGTCGAGCCCGTCGCGCTGCGGATGTAGTAGATGCCGGCGTGCTTGCCGGAGTCGGATGCCCACTTGCCGCCGATGCGATTCGTCGCGTAGGCGAGATGGAGGCGCTGGGAGCCCGACTGCACGGTCCGGGCAAGGGCGCCGCCGCCGTTCCACGTGTACGCCGGTCCGGCGTGTGCGCCGGCCGGCCAGGCGACCGGGCTCGCCACGCCGACGCCCGAGCCGCGCAGGGACCGGAACAGCGACTGTGACGTCTGGCCGTTCACCACGAGCGTCGCCGACCGTGGGCCCTGTACGAGGGGGTGGAACTCCAGCGTGACGGTGCACGTGTTGCCGGGCATGAGCCCGAGCTCCGGACAATCGTTCGACGTGATGCCGAACGGTCCGCCGTCCACCTGATCGATCTCCACGCCGATGAACACGGGCCCCGGATCCTCGCCGGTGGCCTGGAACGTGAATCCGAGCGGCGCGGACACCTCGCCGACGGGGACATCGCCGAAGTCGAGTCCATCGCTCGGCGTGACTTCGATCGGAGCGGCGGACACGACCGCCGGCATGGCGGCTCCGACCGCGCCGACGACGATGACGGTCGTGAGGAGTGCGGCGGCACGCCGCTTCAGGGCGGTGACGGGACCCATGGCGCATCTCTCCGGATGGGGATGGTGTACCGAAGACGACGCGAGAGGTCGATGTCTGTTGCGGCGACACGTTGACGGGTGGTGGCCGGCGCGTCGGTGGATCGGGCTCCACCGTTATCATGTCCGCCGATGACCGACCGCGGGCTCCCGATCGTCGACGGCGCCCCCGCGTGTCCGTTCGTGGCGTTCGAGGACGACAGCGACGGACGGGGCCAGGCGCCAGATCACCGCCATCGCTGCTACGCCGAGCCGCGACCGGCGCCGCGCGCCCTCGCGCACCAGGAGGCGTACTGCCTCTCGTCGGCGTTCCCCGTCTGCCCGACGTTCCAGGACTGGGCGCGCCGCGAGGCCGCCACCGCCCGCGCCGCGCAGGCCGAGATCGACGCCGACGCGATGGAGGAGCCGCCCGTCAGCCAGGCGCTCCCGCCGCGCGAGCGCGATCCGTACCACGCCACGGACACGGACACGCCCGCCGCCGCTCCCGCCTCGGCGCAACCCGCCCCGTGACTGGGCGGCGCCGCCGCCGTGGGCGGGCGACACGGACGGCGAGCCGCCCGAGGCGCCGTCCTTCCTCGCGGCCTCGTCCCAGGCGGCGGCGGCTCCGGTGCCCTCGGCCGATCGGACCGGCGCGTCGTCCGCCTACGGCGCGGAGTCGCGCGGGCTCGCGGGCAGCGCGGCCGATCGATTGGCCGGCCCGTACGTTGACGACGGGGACGACGGCCGCGGGCAGGCCGATCCCGGCTGGCCGGACGACGACGACGGCGACGACCCCGACGCCCGGTACCGGCCGCCGGCCGCGGGCATCGCGGCGGCCGGCGCCGTCGCCGGGGTCGCGGCCACGAGTGCCGCGACGCCGCCGTCTTCGTCCGCGCGCCAGCCGGCATCCGGTCCGTCCCCACGCACGACGCCGCCCACGGCCGGGCCCGGCGGCTCGGGTCGCCAGCCGACGGGCGCACCGGCGCCGTCCTCGAGCGCCCGCAAGCCGGCCGCCGCTCCCAAGACCGCAGGAGCCGTCCGAGCTGTTCGGCCCCGCCTGGGAGCGCCCGCGCCGGTACGAGGCGTACCCCACGCTCAAGGCACGCGTCGGCCTGCCGTCGGTCGGCGGCATCCCGCGCATCGGCGTCGCGGCGATCGCCGTCCTCCTCGCGGCGCTCGCGCTGTTCTTCATCGGTCCGATGCTGCTGGGCATCGGCAGCAACAACCCTGGCGGAGGCGGCGGCCCGGCGGCGAGCCAGCCCGCCGAGGAGCTCACGCCAACGCCGCGCCCCACCGCCAAGCCGGCGCCTACGCCGCAGGTCTACGTCGTGGCCAAGAACGACACGATGTCGAAGATCGCGCGCAAGTTCCACGTGACGGTGGAGCAGCTGCTGGCGGCCAACCCCAAGGTCAAGAACCCGGATCGGATCGCGATCGGGGACGAGCTGACGATCCCGGTGCCCGAGCCGGACGCCGGAGGCTAGGACCGGCCGGTCGAGCGGCGCAGACCGCGTCCGCGCCGTCAGCGCGAGAACGGCGTCAGGTTGATCGAGGTGATCTTGCCCGCCTCGACGCGGAACTGGGCGTCGAGGTGCTGGCTGGGAGCGCCCGGCCGGAGGACGACGAGGTCGGCCTGGTAGGTGTTGCCGAGGTCGCGCACGTCGCCCGGGATCATCTTGATCCCCTTGTCGGCCCGGAGGAACCAGCCGCCGACCTGCTCGACGCCGCGCAGCGTCCGCGCGTTGTCCCCGACGTGGATTCGCATCTCGGTGCGCTCGTCCATCATCGCGACCGCGGCCGCGACGTCACCCTCGTTGAGGCGTTCGAAGAACACCTCCATCGTGTCCGTGGCTCCCATGCCACGAGTGTACCCGCGGCGATCAGAAGCCGCCGCCCGCCCCGCCGCCTCCGCCGCCCGATCCGCCGCCGCTGAAGCCACCCCCACCGCCGCCCGATCCGGACGACGCCGGCGAGTTCCCGATGGTCCCCAGGGCGGCCATCATGCCGCCGAAGTTCGGGATCGGCGAGGAGCTCATCAGGCCCGGCGCCCAGCCGCCCGACCCGCCACCCGAGGACCCGCCCGAGCTGCCGCCGTACCAGGCCGGCATGTAGCCGAACGGCGCGACGCCGGACGTGACGTCGTCGGCGGTCCGCTGGAGGACCGCCTCGACCTCCGACTGCAGCCCGAGCGCGACGCCCCACACGACCGCGTCGTCCGGGCTCTCGATCAGCGGGATCGCCGCCGTCTCGACGACCTCGCCCATCGTCCGCGCCTGTGCCATCGTCTTCTCGAGGGTCCGCCGGTACGCCTCGAGCATCGCCCGGATCATCGCGCCCGGCATCGTCCGCGACGGCATGCTCGCGGCGAGGATCAGCATCACGACGCCCGCCGCGATCAGCGACCCGCCCACGACGACGAGGCCGTCGGACGGCAGCTGGAAGCCGACGAACACCGCGATCCCCCCGGCGATGATCGCCAGCACGCCCCGCCCGACCCAGCGGCTGGTCGCCTTCGCCGGCGGCTCCGTGAACCAGCCCTGGCCGACGACGTGCTCCTCGATCCGCTTGTCGAACCCGCCGACGTCCTTGCCCAGCGACAGCAGCTCCGTGTGGTCGATCAGCCCCGCCCCGCCGCCCAGGCTCCGGAGGCGCTTGAGCAGGAACTCGGTCGCGTCGTCGAGCGGCCGTCGCCGGGCGCGCTCGAGGCGCGCCAGCTCGACCGGGTCGGCGGTCGTGGCCTCGCGGGTCTGGATCGACAGCTCGGTGGTGCGGCCGAGGAGGCCGGTCGCCTCGGCCTGGAACGTGATCAGGCCGCGCGACGCGAGGTCGAGGCTGGCCGTGGTCAGGGCTCGCCGGCTGGACTTGCCGTCGCGGACGACGGCGCCGGCCGCCGGCGTGAGGCCGACTGGCGGGGCCGGGATGTGGATCGACGGGTCGTCGAGGTACACGGGGTCACGGCCGTGTCGGTACCAGGCGACCAGCGCCGCGCCGACGATCAGGACGAACGCCATCGGGGCCACGAGCAGGCCGAGGGCGGCGTTCAGGATGCGGAAGAAGCTCAGCTGCGCGGCGTGCTCGGGCGTCGCCGCGGCATCGACGTGCTGCATCGCGACCAGCAGCGCCCCGTCGAGGTCGCAGCGGCGCGAGCAGCGGCAACATCTCCTCGTCGAAGATCGCCTGCCGCTCGCCGTTGGACAGGAACTTCGCGGCGTAGCCGGGGCCCGCGTACAGCTGCACCTGGCCGTGACACGGGTCGTCCTCGTGGAGGTCGAACAGGATCACGAGGCCGTCGTCGAACCCGCGCCGGCCCACGCCCCACTGGTCCATCAGGGCGCGCGCGTTCTGCTCCGCCTGCGCGGTGGTCTCGCAGCACGGCACCAGCTGGCTGAACACCGCGATCTCGGCGCCGGTGCGCTGCTCGATCGCGTCGATGGTCGCCTCGACCTGCTGGACCGTGGCGGGCCGGAACGCCTCCGCCGTGTCGTAGACCGCCTGGTCCTCGACCGGAGGCGGGAACGGGGGACCGGCGGCCGACGCCCCGGCCACGAGGCCGAGCGAGCCCAGGATCGCGATCCCGGCGATCGCGACGACGCGAATGAGCCGGTGGCGCGTCACGACGCGACGGCCGCCTCGATCGGGTGTCGCGCCCGGATCCGCCGGACGAGCTCCGCCGCCTGCTCGTAGCGCCCGAAGCTGGGCATGAGGTACGTCCCGGCGACCTCGTCGCCGACCGCGGACAGCAGCGCGTCGGCCATGTCGATCCCGGCCTCGGTGCCGCCGGCGCCCGCGTCGCGCATCCGGGTCCGCGTCGCCTCGGGGATCGTGATGCCCGGAACCTCGTTGTGGAGGAATTCCGCGTGCCGGGCGGACACCAGCGGCAGCACGCCCAGCAGCAGCGGGACGGGGAACCCGCCCGGCCCGAACCGGCGGCGCGACTCGACCAGCATCGTCTCGACCTGCGCCTCGTCGTACAGCGGCTGGGTCATCACGACGTGGGCGCCGGCGGCCAGCTTGCGCTCCAGGCGGTCCCACTCCGTCGCGGCGTCGGCGGCGGTCGGGTCGAGGGCGCAGGCGATCGTGAACGAGGCCTGCTGGCCGATCGGGGAGCCCGACTGGTCCTCGCCGCGGTTGAGCCGGGCCAGGATCTCGATCAGGCCGATCGAGTCGACGTCCCACACGCCCGTCCCGGTCGGGTAGTCGCCGACCCGCGGCGGGTCGCCGGTGAGCGCGAGGATGTTGCGGACGCCCAGGGCGTGCGCCCCGAGCAGCTCGGACTCGAGCGCCATCAGGTTCCGGTCGCGGGTCGTGACGTGGACCAGGCACTCGAGGTCGAGGTCGTGCTGGATCCCGAACGCGACGGCCATCGCCCCCATCCGGACCCGGGCCATCGCCGAGTCCGACACGTTGCACAGGTCGGCGCCGGCGTCGCGGAGGAGGCGCGCGGCGTCGATCGTGCGCTCGATGCGGACGCTGCGCGGCGGGTCGATCTCCACCGAGATCACGTAGCGCCGTTCCGCCAGCGCGAAGCCCAGCCGCGTGCCCCGCTCGACCTCGATCGCCGAGGGCGCCTCGGACGCGGCGGTCCGAGGCGTGGCGCCGGAGACGACCGACGACGATCCGCCGGCCTCGGCGCCGTCCACGTCCGCACCCGGTCGGCCGTCGAGCGTCGCGCGCATGGCGGCGATGTGGGCGGGCGTCGTGCCGCAGCAGCCGCCCACGATCCGGGCCCCGGCGTCGAGCAGCCGGGGCACCATCGACGCGAAGTAGGGGGGCTCGGCCGCGTAGACGAAGTGCCCCTCGAGGCGCTGCGGCAGGCCGGCGTTGGGCATGATCGAGCGGGCCGGCTCGCCGTCGACGGGCGGGCCCAGGCGGACCAGGGCGTCGAGGCAGGCCAGCGGCCCGACGCCGCAGTTGACGCCGATCGCGTCCACGCGCGCCTCGGTCAGGGCCCGGACCGCGACCTCGGGCGTGGTGCCGTCCGACAGGACGACGTCCTCGCCGAACGTCATCGAGGCGATGACCGGCACGTCCGCCGCTCGGTGGGCCTCGTCGACGGCGAGCAGGAGGTGGTCGAGGTCGAAGAAGGTCTCGAGGACGAGGAGGTCGACGCCGCCCTCGAGGAGCCCGTCGACCTGCTCCCGGATCGCCGCGCGGATCGACGCCTCGTCGGGATGCCGCAGCTCGCGGGTCGGCGGCCCGAACGGACCGATGCTGCCGCCGACCCAGGCGTCGCGGCCGCTGACGTCGCGTGCCTCCCGCGCGACCTGCGCCGCCCGCCGGTTGAACCGGCCGGCCTGATCGGCGAGGCCGAAGCCATCGAGCCGGAACCGGTTGGCGCCGAAGGTCACGGTCTCGATCAGGTCGGCGCCGGCATCGAGGTACTCGCGGTGGATCGCCGCGATCAGGTCCGGGCGGGTCGTCGCGAGCTCGTCCAGGCAGGCGCGCTGCGGGATGCCGCGCGAGAACAGCAGCGTGCCCATCCCCCCGTCCGCGAGCAGCGGGGCGGCGGCGAGGCGGGCGGCGAACCGGTCGCGGGGCAGGCTCATGGACCAAGCCTAGCCGGTCGGGCGCGTCGAGCGGAACGGGCTAGCCGTACGGGACCGCCCGTCGACGCCGGCCCAGCGTCAACGACCCGTCGACCTCGAGCAGCGCCTGGGCGGGGACGGGGCGGCCGTTGTACGCCATCGCCATCGACGCCGCGTAGGCGCCGGCCTCGCCGATCGCGACGAGGTCGCCGCGGCGGAGCGGCGGCAGGTCGTGCCGGTCGAGGGTGTCGGTGCTCTCACAGATGGGGCCGTCGACGCGGGCGGTCGTTGTCGGGATCGCCTCGCCGCCGGCGTCTCGCCCGGAGCCATCGAGCGGGCGGCCGAGCGAGGTCAGGGCGACCGACCGGGTGGACGGCCCCGTACAGCGCCGGGCGCACGAGCTCGGTCATGCCGGCGTCCAGGACGACCACGCGCTCCGTGTCGGCCCGCTCGCGCACGTGCAGCACCCGCGCCACCAGCCGCCCGGCGCCGGCGACGAGGAACCGGCCGGGCTCCACGGCCAGGCGCGCCGGCCGCCGATCGGGCGGCAGCGAGTCGAGCAGCGGCGGCAGCTCGCGCCCGAAGTGGGCCGGCGTGGGCACGGTGCCCGGATCGCCGACGGGGAAGCCGCCGCCGACGTCGAACGTGTCGAAGCCCTCGCGGCCCGCCCCGATCAAGGCGAGCAGCGCCAGGCCGCGGCGGACGGCGTCGCGCCAGGCGTCGACCGCGCCCAGCTGCGAACCGACGTGGAGGTGGATCCCCCGCAACGCGATCGGCCCCCCGTCCGGGATCGCCGCGGCCGTCGTCGTGAGCTCGGTCTCGGTCATGCCGAACTTCGAGGTGCCGCGACCGACGGCGAGGCCCGCGTGGGTCTCGGGCGCCACGTCGGGGTTGAGCCGCAGGAGGACGTCGACCGGCGGCCCGCCGCGACCGCCGAGGCCGGCCCGTCGGGCCAGCTCCGGCCAGCGCCTCGAGCTCCTCCGGGCTCTCCACGGCCACCCAGCGCAGCGGATCGCCGTCAGCGGCCGCCCGCACCGCGGCCCGCAGGTCGGCCGGCGTCTTGCCGATCCCCTCGAGCGTGATCCGGTCGTTGCCGATCCCGGCCTTTCGGGCCGCGGCCCATTCGCCGGACGAGACCACGTTGGCGGCCAGCCCGCGCTCGCCCAGCCGCCGGATGATCGCCGGCACGTCGTTCGCCTTGACGGAGTAGGCGCGCAGCCACGGGTCGGGGAAGGCGTCGCGCAGCTCCGCCTCGGCGGCGTCGAGGGCCGCGACCGACGTGACGTAGACCGGGGTGCCGAAGCGCCGCGCCGCGGCCCGCAGCGCGTCGGGGGTCACCTGGCTAGTCAGGGACGACGAGCCCGATGACGGTCGTGATCACGCTCATCAGGACGGCGGCCACGATCGCGCTGATCAGCACATCGACGCTCAGTCCGCTGTTCGGGAAGCCGGCGATCGTGAACGGGACGTCGAAGTAGGTGTTCGCGACGAAGGCGATCAGGATCAGGAACAGGCCGTTCACGACGAGCCCGAACAGGCCGAGCGTCATCGCGTTGATCGGGAACGAGAGGATGCCGGCGATCGGCTTGATCAGGCTGTTCACGAGGCCCACGAGCACGGCCAGGATCACGAGCTGCGGGACGTGGTCCTCGGGGTTCGCGAACTTCACGGCGGGCAGGATGTAGGTGACGATCACGATCGCGACCGCGGTGATCGCGAGGGTGATGAGGAACCCTTTCACGCCGTGTCCTCCGAGCGATGGACGATGCTGCCGCCGAGCACGGTCAGCGCGACGCCGGCGCCCATGATGGCAGACGGGCCGGCCGCGATGAGGTCGCGATCGAGGACGACCAGGTCGCCGTCCATGCCCGGCGCGAGGCGTCCGCGTCGGTCGTCGGCGAACGCGGCCCACGCCGAGCCCGCCGTGTAGGCCTCGAGCGCGTCCGCCAGCGCGAGGCGCTCGCCCGGGACCCAGCCGCCCTCGGGCTCGCCGTCCATCGTCTGGCGGTTGACCGCGCTGTTCAGCGCGCGGAACGGGTCGTACGGCACGACCGGCCAGTCGGAGCCGAACGCCAGCCGTCCGCCCGCCGCCTGGATCGAGCGCCACGCCCAGGCGCGGCTCGCCCGCTCGGGGCCGATGTTCCCCGCCCACACGTCGGTCTGGTTGGGCGAGGGATCCGCGTGGAACGGCTGCATCGAGGCCACCACGCCCAACCGTCCGAAGCGCGGGATGTCGGCGGGATCGATGGTCTCGACGTGCTCGACGCGGTGGCGGCGCGCGTGGGTCCCCGTCGGCACGCCCCGGCCGTGCGGGTCGCCCGCCCAGGGGCCGTTGCGGGTCGCCGCCCGCTCGTACGCGTCCAGCGCCAGGCGGACGGCGCGATCGCCGATGGCATGCAGCTCGACCTGCCACCCGCGGGCGTCCGCCTCGGCCACGAACGCGTCGAGCGCGGCCGGCTCCCAGTTCGGCAGCCCGGACCCGGCGTCGCCGACGTAGGGCGCCAGCATCGACGCCGTCCGTGCCTCGATCACCCCGTCGACGAATCCCTTGAGGATGCCGGCGTCCAGCCGCTCGCCGCCCCGGAGCGGGAAGGCCGCCGCCCGATAGGCGTCGAGGCGGTCGCGCCACTCCGGCGAGGGTCTGCTGCGGGTCCATGACCAGCGCCAGCCGGACGCGGAGCGGCAGCCCGTCCTCCTCGAGGATCCGGCGCCACGAGCCCGAGCTCGTCGAGGTCGACCTCGGCGTCCTGGCCGGCGGTGATCCCCGCCCGGTGGAGCCCGGCGATGGCCGCGCGGATCGCGGCCCGGTCCTCGGCCTCCGTGGGCTCGGGGATCCGGCGCTCGACCAGGGACTGGGCCTCCTCCTTCAGGACGCCCGTCGGCTCGCCGCCGCCGTCGCGCTCGATGCGCCCGTTCGGCGGGTCGGGCGTCGTCCGGTCGATGCCGGCGAGCGCCAGCGCGGCCGAGTTGGCCCAGCCGGTGTGGCCGTCGTAGCAGCCCATGTACGCGGGTCGATCGGGGACGGTCGCGTCGAGCTGGGCGCGTGTCGGCAGCCCGCCGGGGAACGCGGCGTAGGTCCAGCCGCGGCCGAGGACCCAGGGGGACGCCGGGGTCGCGGCCGCGTGGGCGCGGATGGCGTCGACGATCGCCGCCGTGGTGGCCAGCCCGAACAGCTGGGCGTCGCCGAGCTGCCGCGCGCCCGAGCGCAGGTGGATGTGGGCGTCGTCGAAGCCCGGCATCACGAGGCCGCCGCGCGCGTCGATCACCTCGGTCGCGCCGTCGGCGACGTTCCGGCCGCCGACGGCCGCGATCCGCCCGTCTTCGAGGCGCAGCGCCGTCCCGCCGTCGACGCCGAGCAGCCGGCCGTTCACGATGGCGAGGGATCGGGTCATGGCGCCGATGCTAGCGACTGGCCGGGTCCCGCGGCGGGCTAGACTCGGGCTCGGCGCCCACCACGAATCGCCGCCCGCCGTGCCGACAGGGAGTGCCCGTGCCTGCGTTCGCCGACCTCGTGTCCTACTTCCTCGACGAGCTGTTCGCGATCCAGCCGGACGTCGCGACCGCCGTCGGGGACCACCGCTACGACGACCAGTGGCCCGACACCAGCGAGGTCGGCCGGCAGTCGCGGCTGGCGTTCGCCGACCGCTGGCAGGCCGCCTTCGGCGGGCTGGATCCGGCCTCCCTGTCGCGCGACGAGCGCATCGACCGCGACCTGGTCATGGGCGAGCTGGACGCCGCGGTGTTCGCCGAGACCACGCTCCGCGAGGACGTCTGGGACCCGATGCTCTGGCTCTACCTCGTCGGCAGCGGCCTGCATCCGCTGCTGGCGCGCGAGTTCGCGCCGCTCCACGAGCGGCTGGCATCGGTCATCGGCCGCCTCGAAGGGATCCCGACGATCGTCGCCGACGCCCGCGCGACCATCGGCAGCGACCCGGATCGCCCGGTGTCGAAGCTCAGTGCCGAGGTCGCCGGCAAGCGGATGGGCGGCGTGGCCGACCTCGGCCGGCAGGCCGTCGAGACCGCGGAGGCGGCGGCGCCCACCGACGAGGCGGTCGCCGAGCTGCTGCCCCGGCTGCGCGCGGCGTCCGACGCCGCGGCGGCGGCCCTCGATGACCTGGGGCGATACCTGCGCGACGAGGTGGCGCCGGCGGCCACGGGCGGCGCGGCGATCGGCGAGGCGCTGTTCGCCGAGAAGCTGCGCCACACCCTGCGCGATCCGGACATCACGCCCGCGGCGATCCTGGCCCGCGCGGAGGCGGAGTTCGCGGCCGTTCGCGCCGAGATGGTGCGGATCGCGCGCGACGCCTGGCCGGCGTGGTGCGCGGACCGGCCGCTCCCCGACGACGAGGGGGCGACGGTGCGCGGGGTGCTCGACGCGATCGCCGCCCAGCACCCGGCCGCCGACGAGCTGGTCCCGTACAGCCGCGAGGAGCTGGTCCGGGTCGAGGCCTTCTGTCGCGAGCGCGAGGTGATCGGCCTCGTGGACGAGCCGCTCGAGATCGACTGGACGCCCGAGTTCATGCGCTCGTTCGGTGGCGCGATGCTGGACTCGCCTGGCCCGCTCGACCAGGGCCAGAAGACGTTCTTCTCGATCACGCCGGTGCCGGACGACTGGTCGCCCGAGCTGGTCGAGTCGTACCTGCGCGAGATGAACACGCGCCAGATGTCGCTGCTGGTGATCCACGAGGCCGTGCCCGGCCACTACCTCCAGATGGTCTACGCGAACCGTGGGTCGTCGCTCGCCCGGCGCGTGTTCCGGTCGGGACTGTTCGCGGAGGGCTGGGCGGTCTACGTGACCCAGGTGATGCTCGACCGCGGCTACGGGGACGGCGACCCCGCGCTCTGGCTCAACCATTGGAAGTACTACCTGCGCTGCGTCACCAACACGATCCTCGACGTGCGGATCCACACGATGGGGATGACCACCGACGAGGCGGTCGCGCTGATGGTCGACGGCGCGTTCCAGGAGCGGGCCGAGGCGGTCCAGAAGGACGAGCGCGCGCGGCTGTCGTCCACGCAGCTCTCGACGTACTTCCTGGGCTCGCTCGGGATCTGGGACATCGAGCACGAGGCGCGCCGGCGCGCGGCCGTCGCGGCGGGCGCGTCGGCGGACGCCGTGCCGGCGCCGCGCGTGGTCGGGGGCTACCCGCCGACGCCCGGCTTCGACGAGCGCGCCCACCTCGAGGCCGTGATCTCGCACGGCGCCCCGCCGGTGCCGATCCTGCGACGCATCCTGCTCGACGAGGCGTAGCCGGAGGCGGGCATGCGGAAGGTCTACCGAGGCGAGGGCATCGAGGTCACCTTCGATCTCGACCGATGCATCCACGTCGGGGAGTGCCTCCTGTCGCTGCCGGAGGTCTTCGACCTCGAACGGCGCCCGTGGATCGCGGCGGACGACGCGGACCCGGATGTCGTCGCCGACACGATCCTCCGCTGTCCGAGCGGCGCGCTGCAGTTCCGGCGGCTCGACGGCGGCCGGGATGAGGCCCACGCGACGACGACCGTCGAGCCGATGCGCAACGGCCCGCTCCGGGTGACCGGTGAGATCCGCGTCCGGCTGGACGATGGAACGGAAGAGGTCCTGCCGCGGGCGACGCTCTGCCGTTGCGGCGGCTCGACCCGGAAGCCGTTCTGCGACAACACCCACCTTCGGAACGGGTTCCAGGCGCCCGGCGAGCCGTTCAGGATCCGCCTGAGCGGCGTCCGGCCGCACCTCGCCAACCCGATCGCACCGGCGGCCGATCCGCGGCGCGACTGAGGCACCCGCCGTCTCGCCATGCTTGACAGGCAAGTGCGTGCTTGCCTATTGTGATGGCCGTGGGCGACGTGTTCCGGGCGCTGGCCGACCCCACGCGGCGCGCCATCCTCGACGAGCTGACCGATCGCGACGGGCAGACCCTGTTCGAGCTGTGCACGCGGCTGATCACGAAGCACGGGCTCGCGTCCACGCGCCAGGCGGTCTCGCAGCATCTCGACGTCCTGGAGGACGCGGGGCTGATCTCCGTCCGGCGCGAGGGCCGCTACAAGTTCCACGACCTCGACACGCGACCGATCCGTGAGGCGGTGGCCCGCTGGATCGACCGCCCCACACCGGAGGACTCGCGATGAAGATCTACCTCGCCAGCGTGCTCGTCGACGACCAGGAGAAGGCGCTCCGCTTCTACACCGACATCCTCGGCTTCGTGAAGAAGCAGGACGTGCCGACGGGCGAGCATCGGTGGCTGACCGTGGTCTCGCCCGAGGCGCCCGACGGCGTCGAGCTGCTGCTGGAGCCCGACGAGCACCCGGCGGCCGCCCCGTTCAAGGCGGCGCTGGTCGAGGACGGCGTGCCGTACACGTCGTTCGCGGTCGCGAACGTCCAGTCCGAGTTCGACCGGCTCAAGGCCGCCGGCGTCGCGTTCACGCAGGAGCCGACGACGATGGGCCCGGTGACCACCGCGGTGTTCGACGACACCTGCGGCAACCTGATCCAGATCGCCTCGATGGGCTAGCGGCCCGGCGGTCCCTTCGGCGCCTTGGCCTCGCCGCCGGCCTCGGGCTCGTCCTTCGGGCCGGGCGGGAGGCCGGTGGCCCTGGGCAGGCGCGAGGCCCGTCCCGCCGCAGGCGATGCCGACGCCGGCGCGCCCGCCAGCGCCTCGCGCAGCGGGTCCACCCGGTAGCCGGACGCCTCGCCGGCCTCGGCCAGCCGGCGCACGAGGACCGAGCGCTCGACCGGCCGCTTGACCCGGGCCTCGGGCGGCGTCAGCACGCGTTCCAGCCGGTCGGTCCAGGCGAGCAGCTCCAGCCACGACTCGCGGTGGAACCAGTCCGCGTCGTCCCAGCGGTTGACCCGCAGGAACGAGCGCACCACCGGGTCCCCGAACCAGGCGTCGACCAGGCGCAGGGGGAGGCCTGCCGACCGGCCGCCCAGCGTCGACGGCAGCGGCAGGTCCAGGAGCAGGCGCACCCGCTCCGCCGCCCACCATGCGCCGGCCTCGTCGATGCCCTGGCCGCGGAGCGCATCGGCCACCGCCGGCGCGAGGCGCAGCTCTTCGAACCACGCCCGGCTCGTCCGGCCCACGGCGGCACCCGACGGCAGGGACCCGAGCGGCCGCAGCAGCGCCCAGGCGCGCAGCGCCGCGGCCTGCGAAGCGTCGTCGATCGTGGTCGCGACGGGTTCGGCCGCGCTCACCAGCGCCAGCACGGCATCCGCGACCGCCGCCCGATCGCCGGTGGTGCCGGTGGCCTCGGCCACGGCGCCCACGAGCCGCTCGACGGCGAGGTCGGGCGGCTCCGCCATCGCCCGGCGCAGCGCGTCGTGTACGGGGGCCAGCTGGAGCTCGCGCAGCGCGCCCTCGAGCGAGGGCACGCCACGGCCGCCCAGCCGTTCCGCCAGGCGCCCCCACACGCCGGCCGTGTCCGACAGCTCGCGCAGCTCCCAGAACACGCGCGTCTCGTAGGCCCGGAGCGCCACGTGCAGGCCGCGCTCCCGGATCTCCGCCACGGAACGCAGGAACTCGAGGCCCGAGCGCTGCTCGCGCAGCGCCAGCCACCGCCCGTCGGACGGCCCCTCGGCCAGTCCCAGGCCGTCGGCCAGCGTCCGCCGGACCACCGCGCGCGTCCCGTCGGGCGCCTTGACGGCGAACCCGACCGAGTCCCGGATCCAGCCCGCGGTCTCCGCGTAGCGGTTGTGGTACACGATCAGCGACCGGCTCGGGCCCGAGCCGTTGGAGTAGGCGAACACGTGCTCGTCGACGCCGCCGCCGTCGCCTCCGAAGTCGTACAGCAGGAAGTCGCGCGCCTCGGCGAAGTCGCCCCGTCGGTGGAGCAGCGGCACGACCTCCCGCTCGTGGCGCTCGATCAGCCACGGGTCCGGCTGCTCGTCCATGGTCGCCCGCCGGAACTCCATGCCGTACTTCTCGGCGAACCCCTCGAACTGCCCGTGACCGAACATCGGCAGGCCGGGCAGCGTCGCCAGCAGCGTCGCGACGCCGATGTACTTGTCGCCCTTGCCGAACTGCTCGACCGCCGACTTCTCGTCGGGGTTGTTCATGAAGTTGACGTAGCGCTTGAGGATCTCGGGGTCGAACTCGAGCGTGTCCTTGAGCACCCGCCGGTAGCCCGCGTTGTCCTCGTCCCGGAGCATGTGCATGAACGCGCTGTTGTAGACGCGATGCATGCCCAGCGTCCGCACGAAGTAGCCCTCGAGCAGCCAGAACGCCTCGGCCAGGAGCAGCGTGTCCGGTGCCTCGACGGCCACCCGGTCGACGACCTCGCGCCAGAACTCGTGGGGCATCGCCGCGTCGAACTCGGCCTGCGACATCGTCCCGAACTCGGCCCGCGACGGGATCGCCCCGCCGCCCTCGCCGGGGCCCGGGAACCACAGGCGCCGCACGTGCTTCCGGGCCAGCACCATCGCGGCGTCGAAGCGGATCACCGGGAACCGCCGGGCGACGTCGACGATCGTCCGGATCACCTGCTCCCGGACCGCCGCCTGGGTGAAGTCGAGCTGGGCCGTGTCGTTCCACGGGAAGCTCGTGCCGTCGTTGCCGTGGTAGACGTAGCGCCGCTCGCCCGAACCGCGATCGCGCCGCTCGAACACGACCGCGGCGTCGCTGTTGTCCCAGTAGTGGTCCTCGAGCCGGATCTCGACCCGGTCGTCGTCGGCCACGTTCTCGCCACCGAAGGTGTAGCCGGGGTAGGGGGGCTCGGGCAGCGACAGGAACCACTCCGGGTGCTCGACCACCCAGCGCGAGTCGATGCCCATGTGGTTGGGCACCATGTCCGAGGCGAGCCGGATGCCGCGCGCCCACGCCCGGCCGCGCAGGTTCGCCCAGGCCGCCTCGCCGCCCAGGTCCTCCGCGATCGCGTAGTCGTCGAGCGAGTAGGCCGACGCCGCCGCGTCGGGGTTCCCGCGCCAGGCCTTGATCCGGCGCGACGCCGGGCTCCGCTCCCACAGCCCGATCAGCCACAGGCCGGTGATGCCCCAGCGGGCGAGGCGGTCGAGCTCCTCGTCGGGGATCGCGTCGAGGGTGCGGATCTCGCGCTGGTGACGTCGCGACAGCTGGTCGAGCCAGACGTGCGTGCTCTTGGCGATGAGCACCAGCCGCGGCATCCACGCGGAGTCGCTCGAGAACCGCTCGGGCTCGGCGTCGAGGCCGGACAGGTCCGGCGCCTCGCCGCGGCCGCCCGCCCCGCCGTCACCGCCGCCCCCGAACCGGAGGTGGAGCCCGCGATCCTCCTCGGCGATGACGTCGAGCGTGACCAGCAGCCGGTCGAGGAGGGCATCGAGGTCGGCGCCCAGCAGGCCCCGCCAGTTGTCGCGCACGTAGCGCAGCTGCCCGGCGAGCGAGGTGGGGTGCGCGCGGGCGGGCGCGCGCAGGAGCTCGACCAGCGTCTCCCCGTTGGGACCGATCGGCGTGAGCGCGCCCTGGTAGGCCTCGAGCGCGGCGATCGTCCGCACTCGCGGGTCGGGCGGCAGGGGCGTGTCGTCGACGAGGTCGCGCAACGGCCGGGCCGCCGGGTTCTCGTTCGCGATCCGGACCAGCAGCAGCTCCTCGAGCCGGACGGGCGCCGGGCGCTCGTCGACGTCCGGAAACTCCTCACCCACGGCGTCCAGCAGGCGCTCGACCACGGGCTCGCCGACGCGTGCCTCGACCGCCTCGGTCGAGGCGTCCATCGCGGCCGGCGGCACGAGCTCGGCGGCCTTCACCACCAGCAGGTGGAAGATCTCGTGGAGCAGCTCGAGGGCGGCCAGCTCGCCGGCCTGGGCGCTGGGCTCGCCCGCCCGGCGCGTCGCGTTGACCGCCGCCGCCACCCGGCGCGCGGCCACGATGTCGGCGGCCAGGGTCCGGGACGCGAGGCTGATCGGGGCCGTCGAGCCGGGGACGTCGGCCTCGTCCAGCCCGAAGCGCCGGCGTGCCGTTCGCGAGATGGGCAGGGCTCGCATCGGTTGAGTGTCGCACCTCCGCCCACCCGCGCCACCGGGCCGGCTCGACGGCGTGGCGTCAGGCGGTCACGGCCTCGCGGGATGCGTCGACGCGCTCGATGGCCCGGCGGAGGAGCTCGAGGCCGGCCGGGTCGAACTCGTAGCTCCACTCCCGCAGGCGCTCGGGTCGCTCGAACCGCGAATCGAGGCCCAGCGCCATCGCCTCGCGCGACAGCAGCACGATGTCGGCGTCGCGGTCGACGAGGTCGAGCTCGGCCTCGGTGTGCGCGACGGCGGACACGATCTCGACGCCGGTCGCGCCCGCGAGCTGGAGCACCTCGGCGATGTTCTCGACCCCGCGCTGGGAGCCGCACACCAGGCCGACCTTCGAGCCGGGCGGCAGCCCGGCCACCTCGTGCACGAGTGAGATGTAGCCGGGCCCGACCAGCATCGCAACCACGGGCACCAGGCCGCCGACGTACGCCTGGGCCTCGTCGGCGTGGAACGTCGTGGTCGCCACGAGGTCGTAGTGGTAGCGCTCGAGCCGGTCGGGCAGCTCCTCGAGCAGGACGCCCATCGCCTCGATCCGGTCGGGGAACGCCTCGATGATCCGCTCGGCGTCGAAGGTCGCGTCGGCGCTCGTGCACTCGGCGAACAGCACCCGGACCAGCGGCCCCGGGCGTTTGTGCTCGGTCGCGGCGGTGAAGGTGGCCTGGGCGACCTCGTCGGGCGTGAACCCGAGCTGGGCGGCCCGACGGAGCGTCTCCGCGACGATGCCGGCGAGCGCCTCAGAGCCGCGGCGGACAGGCGGCCGATCGACCACGCGCGTCCCGGCGCCGTGCCGCCCGACGACGTACCCGGCGTCGGCCAGCCGGCGGTACACGGCGCGCACGGTGTTCGGATTGACCCGAAGGGCCGCCCCGAGCTCGCGGACCGGCGGCAGGCGCGTGCCGGGCTGCAGGCGCCCTGAATTCGATCTGGTAGGCGAGCTGCCAATAGATCTGGGTGGAGATCGGCACGTCCGACCCGCGCTCGATGTCGAGCTCGTGGCCGCTCGAGGACGGCGGCAGCGGCCGATCGGGGGCGGCGGAAACGGCTCGGCTAGTCGCCATCGTCGCCGTTGATCTTCGCATGCCCGTCGCCCGGCGGCGGCTGTCCCACCTCGCTCAGGGCATGGCGGTAGATCGCCGCGCCGTCGACGTCGAGGGCCGGTGAGCGGAGGGCGGCGAGGTCGGCGACCAACCGCGACTCGAGCGCGGTCCCGGCGAGGGCATCCACGATCCGGACGGCGCGCGCCGCCGACCGCAGGATCTGGCGTGTCTCCGGTCGCGACGGGTCGTCCCAGAACCAGCCGTCCGACGCGAACATCGCGAGCCGCCATCGCTGGGCCTCGAGGAGGTCCGTGAGGAGGCGCCGATCCGCCCTCGTCCCGCGCGCAGCCAGGCGGCCCGACGCGAACGCCTCGGCCTCGACCGCGCCGACGATCACGTCGACGAACCCGTCGCGTGCCGCCCAGACGTCGTCCACCAGCGGCAGCCCGCGGGCCAGCGAGTCGGTCACGGCGTCGATGCCGCCGGCCAGCCGGTCCAGCGCCCCGCGCAGTGGCGCCTTCCAGCGCCCGTCGAGGACGTCCGGGCACTCGGCCGACCAGCGCAGGACGCCGTGGTGGCAGCTCCACGACGTGCGATCGCGGATCCGCACCGCTGGATGCGGGTCGCCGTCGGGCTCCCGGACGGCAACGGCCAGCGGGACGACGTCGAAGCCCCGGTCCGGGGTCGCGGCCTCGGGGGCGACGAGGCGCTCGAGGAACAGGTCTCGGAACGACTGGTGGTGCCCGTAGAGCTCGCCGTCGCTGGCGATGACCAGCGTCGGCGGCACGCCGTCAGGCGTGGCGTCGTCCAGGCGCGGCTGGATCCGCTCCCGGGCGAACCGGTCCGCGTCCGCGGTCGCCGCGGGCTCGAACGAGACCGCCGCGGACAGGTCGCCGTCGTAGAACTCGACCGTGACGTGGCGGCCGCCGCCGACGTCCACGCGATACGGTCGCCGCGCGTCGACCCGCTCGGCGTCGGCCTGCCACGGCGCGAGGATCGTCGCCTCGATCCCGGCGTCGGCGAGCGCCGCGAGCGTGGCGAGGTCGACCGCGGTCTCGGGCAGCCACATCGCCGTCGGCCGGCGGCCGAAACGGACCTCGAAGTCCCGGACGCCCCACTGGATCTCCGTCCGGCGGTCGTGGGCGGCGGCCAGCGGCAGGATCGTGTGATGGAAGGCCTGGGCGATCCCCGTGCCGCCGCCCTCGCGATCCGCGGCGGCGAAGCCCGCCAGGACCTCCGGGGCGGTCGCGGCGAGGTAGCCCGTGAGGGTCGGGCCCATGTTCCACGAGATGTGCGCCGCGGTGCCGCGCTCCGCGATCGGGCGGTAGCACTCCTCGGTGATGCGCGCGTTCCAATCGCGGAACGGCGCGGCCGAGGCGTCCTCGGGTACCCGGCCCGTGAACGGATCGACGCGCAGCGGCTGGTAGAAGTGCGCGTGGACGACGAGGCGGCCGCGCCGCGCGGTCGATGCCGGGCCGTCGATCACGCGAGTGCCGCCGCCTCCTCGGCCGCCCGGTCCCGGGCGACGGCCACCGCCTGGCGCACCGAGAAGCGCCGGGACTCGCCGGGCTCCAGCCGCACCGGCCACGACAGCAGCAGGCTGCTGCCCTGGTACACGCGCTCGAACCCGGACTCGGAGTTGGACACGGTCTCGATCGGGCTCCACCAGGCGTCCGCGGGTGGCTCGGGAATCGCCCGCACCGCCACCCCGACCCAGTCGTTGCCGTAGCCGATGGCGTCGACCCCGGGCGCCTGCCCGGTCCCGTCGTGGGCGGAGCGGGCGCCGCCGACGTCGTACCAGGCGGAGGGGTTGCCGCCGCCGCCGAGCAGGTGCAGCGACAGCTCGATCCCGAGCCTCGCGTCGATCGGCGCGGATCCGCGGTGATGGAGCTCGAGGTCGATGACGAGCTCGGGGGCCAGCCTCTCGCCGAGCAGCCGGATCGACTTGCTCACCGCGACGGGCTCGCCGGCGACCCGGCCCTCGCGAGAGAGCGACACCTGTCCGGGCGCGAGGTGGTCCACGGCGAACGTCCCGTCCCGCAGGTCGCCGAGCTCGGTCGCCGCGGCCGACGCGAACGCCTCGGGCGTGGTGTCCGGGGCGAGGAACCGGACGAGACCGGAGCGCAGCTCGTGGTCGTCGTAGACCAGGAGCTTCGACAGGCCGGCCTCCTTGACCATCACGAGGTCGTGGATCGACGCCGGGGCGCCGTCCGCGCTGTCCGCCGCACTCTCGTCGTCGTCCGCGCGCGACGCGTCCTCCTCGGCGGCCTCGTGCCGACGGAGCGTCTCGTGGTACGCCTCGGGCCGCCGGCGGAGCGCCGCCGCCATCGCGTGGCGGGCCGCCCGGATGTCCCACCCGCCGATGCCGCCGCCCTCGCCGGGCTTCACGGCCACGACCTGGCCCTCGTCGCTGAGCAGCACCTCGGGCAGGCCGTCCAGGTCCAGGTCCTGCATCGCCGCCCCGGTCGACGCGCCGAGCGCATGGTCCGCGGCGTCCTCGGCGGCGATCAGGTGCTCGTAGGTCGCGAGGCGCATGTGCGAGATGTAGATCCCGCCGAACAGCCCGTGCCAGTAGCAATCGTTCGACTGACCCCGGTGGAGGTGGTCGATCGCGCGCTCCCGGGCGGCGCCCATCGGCATCGCCGCCACCTTCGCCGACGTGCGCAGCATCTGCTTGTGGAGGTCGTTGATCTCCCGGTACTTGACCTGGAAGGTGCGCCAGAACCCGCCCCGCAGCCAGCGGGCTTCGGGGAGCCGCTCGGCGACCGCTCGATGGAGCAGCGGCGAGAACACCAGCGTCTCCTCGGGCGGCAGCGCCCACTCGCCCATCTCGGCGTACGAGGACGTGGGGACGTACACGCGGCCGATCGGTGGCTCCCGCTCCAGCCATTGGGACGGCGTCACCGTCGCGAGCCAGTCCCGGCTCGCCTCGAGCGCATCGAAGAAGCGCTCGACCCATCGCCGCTCGCCCCAGCAGTGTTCGAACGTCGTAGGCCAGGCCCCGAACTTCTCGCCGTCGTCGCCCATCATGCCCACGCGGTCGCCGGCCTCGGTCGCATGGTCGCGCAGGTAGCCGATCACGTCCTCGACACCGCCGAACGGGATCCGGTACCGCAGGCCCTGCTCCGTCCCGAACACCGTCAGCAGGTGCCCCTGGTCCTCGGTGGTGTACGCGCCCCAGAGGTTCGCCTCCGGGATCGACGCCGCCCGGAAGTGCTGGTCGTCGAGGATCGTCCACTGGTATCCGGCGGTGGCGAGCGAGGTCGGGAGGTCCGGCTCCCAGACGCGCTCCGCGAGCCACGCGCCGCGGGGCCGGCGGCCGGCGATCCCCTCGATGACCTCGGCCATCCGGGTCAGCTGGTCCACGCGGTCGTGCTCGGGCAGCGACGCCAGGACCGGTTCGTACAGGCCGCCGCCGAGCAGCTCCACCTGGTCGCGATCGACGAGCGCGCGCAGCCGGTCGAGGAACGCCGGCCGCTCGGTGGCCAGCCACTCGAGCAGTGCCCCGGTGTAGTGGAGCGACAGCCGGACGCCCGGGTGGCGCTCGAGCGCCTCCAGCATCGGGAGATAGGCCTGGTCGTAGACGTCGGCGAACACCCAGCCGAAGTTCCCGACCGGCTGGTGGTTGTGGATCGCCAGGGCCAGCGAGATGCGGGGGGCCACCGTGCTCCTCTCTCGGGCCGTCAGCGAGCCGCGGCCGCGACCCCGCGAGGTGCCGGCTCGTCGACGTCGTCCGTGGCCGCCGCCGGGAGGTACAGGCGCTCGACGTACTCGTGCAGCATCCGGGTCGTGGAGAAGCGCCAGATCGTGCTGGCGATCGAGCTGCGCATGACGTCCAGCCAGCGGGTGGGCAGGCCCTGCGCGTCGCGCTCGTAGTAGGCGGGGATCAGCTCGCTCTCGAGGATCCGGTACAGGTCCTGCGCGTCCGCCCAGTCCTGGGCGCCGTCGTCGGGGTTCGTCTCGCGGCCGCCGATCGCCCAGCCGTTGCTGCCCGTCCAGCCCTCGTCCCACCAGCCGTCGAGCACGCTGACGTTGACCACGCCGTTGGCGGCCGCCTTCATGCCCGACGTCCCCGATGCCTCCAGCGGGCGGCGCGGGTTGTTGAGCCAGACGTCGACGCCCTGGACCAGGAACCGCGCGATGCGGATGTCGTAGTCCTCGACGATGAACACCCGGCCCCGGAGCTTGGGGCTGCGCGATCGGCCGAAGAGGTCCTGGATGACGCCCTGGCCGGGCCGGTCGGCCGGGTGGGCCTTGCCGGCGAAGATGACCTGGACCGGCCGCTCCTCGTCCCACAGCAGGCGCGAGATGCGGTCGAGGTCCGTGAACAGCAGGCCCGACCGCTTGTAGGTCGCGAACCGCCGGGCGAACCCGATCGTGAGGATCGACGGGTCGAGGACGTTCTCGAGCTCCTCGAGCGTCGAGGGGGCCTCGCCGTGGCGCGCGAACTGGTTGCGCAGCCGGCCGCGGGCGAAGATCGCGAGCTCCAGCTTCTGGCGCTGGTGCGCCTCCCACAGCTCGTCCGCGGGCACCCTGGCGATCCGGTCCCAGAACCGTCGCGTGGCGGGCTGGTCGTCCATCGTGTCCAGGTCGGCGCGCGTCGACCGCTCGAGCGTGTCGCGCATCGGCTGGCCCACCCAGGTGGGCGTGTGGACGCCGTTGGTGATGCCGAGGATCTCGCCCGGGCTGATGCCCTGCCAGGTGGCGTTGGCGGTCTGGGCGTGGAGCTGCGAGACGGCGTTGGCGCCGTGCGTCATCCGCAGGCACAGGGCGGTCATGTCGAACTGGGACGGGTCGTTCTCGACGCCCAGGCCCGAGGTCGAGCAGCCGCTCGACCGGGACGCCGCCGGTCTTCGGCCGCCCGTCGCCATCGAGCAGGGGGCCGGCGACGCGACGGACGAGGTCCGCGTCGAAGCGCTCGTTGCCGGCCGCGACCGGCGTGTGGATCGTGAACACGCTGTTCCGGCGGACCGCCGAGAAGGCGTCGTCGAGGGATTCGCCCGCCGCGACCAGCTCTCGCGCCCGCTCCGCGAGCAGGAACGCGGAGTGGCCCTCGTTGAGGTGCCACGCGGCCGGCGAGAGCTCGAGCTCGCGCAGCGCGCGCACGCCGCCGACGCCCAGCACGAGCTCCTGGTGCAGCCGCATCTCGCGGCCGCGGACGTACAGGATGTGCGTGATCGGCCGGTCGGAGTCGTCGTTGTCGGGGACGTCGGTGTCCAGCAGCAGCACCGGCACCCGGCCGACCTGCACCACCCACACGGCGGCGAACAGCTCGCGGCCGGGCAGCGGGACGCTGACCGTGAGCGGCTCCCCGAGCGTGTCGAGCGCGCGCCGGATCGGCAGGCGCGACAGCTCGTAGTCCGGGTAGGCGTGCTCCTGGTGCCCGTCGGCGTCGATCGTCTGGCGGAAGTAGCCCTTGCGGTACATGAGCCCGACGCCGATCAGCGGCAGCGCCATGTCCGAGGCGGTCTTCATGTGGTCGCCGGCCAGCACGCCGAGGCCGCCCGAGTAGATGCCCAGCGACTCGTGCAGGCCGTACTCGGCGCAGAAGTAGGCGATCGGCCCCTCGAGCTCGCGGGCATGCCGGCGCTGGAACCAGTGGTCCGCGCCGTTGGACATGTACGACTCGAACTCGGCCAGGATGTCGTGGTAGTCGGCCATGAACGCCGTGTTGTCGAGCAGCTGCGACCAGTCGACCGGGCCGGTCAGGACGGGGATCGGGTTGCGGTAGCGCGCCCAGCCGCCGGCGTCGATGCGCGAGAACAGGATCCGGGCCCGCGGGTGCCAGCTCCACCACATGTTGTAGGCGAGGCTGCGGAGGCCTTCCAGCTTGGGCGGCAGGTGGAAGGAGGCGCCGGGCGCGACCGGCACGTGCACCAAGGGCTCCATGCGCGGCCCATGATAGTCGGCGTGATGTGCGCCGCGGCGTAGCATCGGGCGATGACGATGCGGGTCGCGATGCTGGCCGCGGAATGCGAGCCGTGGGCCAAGACGGGCGGGCTGGCCGACGTGGTCGACGCGCTCGCCCGGGCGCTGGGGCGGCTGCCCGAGGCGGGTTCGACGCTGGACGCCCCGGTCGACGTGTTCCTGCCGCGCTATCGCTCGGTGCCGGTGCCCGCGGACGCGGTCACGGAACCCGTCCTCACGATCGACGACCCGGACCTCGCTCGTCGCGGGGCCACGCTCGCCGTCTCGATCGTCGACGTCGCCGCGGACGGCTACCGGCTGCGCCTCGTCGACGTCCCCGGTGCCTTCGACCGCGAGGCGTTCTACGACCACCCCGACGATCCGTGGCGATTCGCCGTCTTCTGCCGCGCGGCGCTCGCGGCGCTGCGGCGCGACGGCCGCCCGCTCGACGTCCTCCACGTGCACGACTGGCACACCGGCCCCGCGCTCCTCGAGCGAGCCCGGGCGGACGCCGCGCGCGATCCGTTCCTCGCCGGCACCGCGGTCGTCGCCACGCTCCACAACCTCGCCTACCACGGCTGGACGGGCCTGGGCTCGATCGGCCAGCTCGGCCTCCGGCGCGGCGAGCCGCTCGCGGGCCCCAACCCCGACGGCATCGACCTCCTGCTGACGGCGATCGACCGTTCCGAGATCGCGAACACGGTCTCGCCGGGCTTCGCGCGCGAGGCCCTCACGCCGGCGTTCGGGATGGGCCTCGACGCGGCGTTGCGGGCCAAGGGCAACCGGTTCCTCGGGATCCTCAACGGCATCGACCCCGACGTCTGGGATCCGGCCGCCGATCCCGCGCTCGCCGCGTCGTACTCGCGCGACGACCCGGCCGGCAAGGCCGCCTGCCGGCGCGATCTCCTCGAGCGGGTGGGCTTCGACCCGGCCGACGACCGCGTGGTGCTGGGCATGATCGGGCGGCTGGATCCGCAGAAGGGGTTCGACCTGCTGGCCGACGGGACGCCGTCGCTGCTGGCCGCCGGCGCGCGCGTGATCGTGCAGGGCAGCGGCAACGCCGAGCTCGCCGATCCGTTCCGGGCGCTCGCGTCCGCGCAGCCCACCCGCGTCGCCCTGATCGAGCGCTTCGATCGGGACATGGCCCGCCGCATCTATGCCGGCGTGGACCTGTTCCTCATGCCGTCGCGCTTCGAGCCCAGCGGGCAGGGCCAGATGATCGCCATGCGCTACGGGACGCCGCCGGTCGTCCGGGGGACCGGCGGGCTGGCGGACTCCGTGATCGACACGACCGCGCATCCGGACGCGGGCAACGGCTTCGTGTTCGAGGATGCGACGCCGGCTGCCCTGGTCGCCGCCGTCGACCGCGCGGCGAGGCTGCGGGCGGCCGACGCCGACGCGTGGGCCGCGCTCCGCGACCGCGCGATGGCGGCCGACTTCCGCTGGGACACCGGGCCCGCGCCGCGCTACCTGGCCGCGTATCGACGGGCGATCGCGCTCCGCCGCGGGGACGGCTAGCCCGGCTCCCGATGCCGCCGGGAACGCGACGCGCGGCAGCACCGGTGCCCGGCGTGCGAGAATCCGGCACGCGTCCGACCCGCGCCCCGCGCCAGCCCGGAGGGAGCCGATGCCCAGGCAGTTCGTCGTCCAGGTCACCAACCAGCCCGGCCAGCTCGCGCTCCTCGCCGAGCAGATGGCCGCGAGCGGCGTCGACCTGCGGGCGATCGGCGGGGGCGGGATCGGCGACCTCGGGCACATGATCATGACCACCGCCGATGACGACACCGCACGCCGCGTGCTCGAGGACGGCGGCTGGACCTACTTCGAGGGCGAGTCGCTGCTGGCCGAGGTCGACGACCGGCCGGGCGGCATGGCCAGGCTCGCGCGCGAGCTCGCGGACGCGGGCGTGAACGTCCACGGCCACCTGTTCCTGGGCCGCTGGAGCGACCGCGCGACGTTCGCCTTCGTCGTCGACGATCCGGAGAAGGCGCGACCGATCCTGGAGCGCCGCTGACCACCGGGACGATTTGGTGGTGCGCGCGGGCAACGTACACTACCGCCGACGGATTCCCGGGAGGCCGATCGACGGCATCCTGAGGGCTCAGGCCCGGCCGCTTCGCGGCCCGTACACCGCCGTCGCGCCATCACCCGCTCCTGGGGACTGCCCATGCTTCGACGCTTCACGCCGCTGATCGCCCTGCTCCTCGTCGTCCTCGTCGCCGGCCCGGCCAACGCGGCCACCACGGTCAAGCGCGAGTGGAACGGCGCGGTCAACGGCGGCGCCAACGGCACCGCCCAGCTGATCGCGTGGACGAGCGGGACGGGCAGGCTGAACGCCAGCGTGAAGGCGCTCAAGGCGAACACGACCTATCGCGTCGTGCTGCGCAAGGGCTCCTGCAGCAATCCCGGCACGGTGCTGGGCAAGCTGGGCTATTTCCTGACGAGCGGCTCGGGCTCGGCGGAGGTCGCGAAGGCGATCACCAAGAGCCAGATGGCCTGGGTCTGGTGGGCGCGGTCCGGGAAGATCACCGCCCGGTTCATCTCCGGCAACAGCGAGAAGTGCGCCTCGTTCTCCTACCACCACGCGACCCGGGTCCGCATTCCCTCGTACGACATCAACCTGCCCGTCGTGCGGGGCCCGGACGGCTATCCGTACTGCAACGTCGCGATGTACATGCGCTCGCTCTACCAGCCCACCGAGCCCGGCGTCACGTTCATCTACGCCCACGCCCGCAAGGGCATGTTCCTGCCGCTGCTCAACGCGTCCAAGCGAAACGACGGCGCCGCGATGATCGGCAAGGTCGTCTACGTCTACACGACGAAGTCGATGCGCTACACGTACAAGATCACGAAGGTCCGTCGGCACGTCCGGGACATCAGCTCGGCGCTCAACATCACCAATGAGCGGCTGTGGCTGCAGACCTCGGAGGGCCCGAACAGCAGCTACCCGAAGCTGATCGTGGTCGCGGAGCGCGTGGCGTCGGCGGCGGTCTCGTACGAGGAGTCGCACCCGAGGGCCAACCCCAAGCGCTGCTAGCGGCGGGATCCGCCTAGGTCGCCGCGTTCGACCAGCGGATCGGGTCGGGCCCCGGCTGGGCGCCGGTCTCGAGGAACGCCAGCAGCCGGAGCCCCTCGTCCTCGACGAGGTGTCGCTCGGCGATCGACAGCGGCCGCATCGGCTCGATCGTCATCGTCAGCGGCCCCGGCCTGCCCGAGGTCCACCAGAACCCGGTCCCGAAGCCATCGACCGCGAACGCGGAGACGGTGATCTGCGTTCGGACGGGCGCCGCCTTCATCGACGCGGGCACGATGCGCGATCGATCCTGGTGCCCCAGGAAGACGTTGTCGTAGACGGGAAAGAACCGGACCGGAGCCGTGACGTCGGGGTCCGCGATCGGGGCGCCGGGCAGGTCGAACAGCTCCCGGCCCTTCTCGTCGCGGTAGGTCACGAGGCGGGGCCGCAGGCGCTCCATCGCCGCCTTCAGCCCGGTGAGCCGCGACCAGTTGCCGGCGTCGGCGGTCGACGCCGGCCCGAACGCCGCGAGGTACCGGAGGATCATCGCGTCGGGGGCGGTCTCGGTCCCGAGCGGGCGGCCGCTCCAGTGGTCGAGCGTGGTCAGCTTGACCTGGCCGCTCCGCGACCACAGGCCACGCGGCGGCACCTGGAGCGTCGGCAGCCGGCCCCGGCACGCGTAGGCGAGGTTGGTCGGGTTCCGGTCGGGAAAGCGCTCGGCCATCGCGACGCGCAGCTCGGCCAGCGATCGCGGCCGCTCCTCGAGCAGCCGCCGTCCGAGGGCGAGGACCGGCTCGAGATCGACCCCCTCGAGGCCGACGCTCCAGGTCTTGTTCCTGAACAGCTCGCCGTCCAGCACCGGCTGGACCACCGGCCGGAAGGCCAGCGCGTCGTCGATCGAGGCGAGGTGCACGGTCGAGCGCATCAGCACCGCACGCACGGCGCGCCGATCGAGGAGCAGGGCCTCGAGCTCGGCCGGCTGGAACCCCTCGATCCGCGACCAGAGCGCCACGTACGGGTCCTTCGGCTCCTGCGCCTGCATGCCGGCGAGATGCTCGATCATCGCGAGCGCGGGCATCGCCGTGCGCTCGAGCAGGTGCTGGCGCGCGAGCAGCGTCCGGTTGAGGACGCGCGTCGAGAGGACCCGTCCCGTCATGCGCCGATCCTCGCACGCCGCGGGTCGCAAACCCGGCAGGATTGACGCCGGAGGGAGCCGCGATGTCCGTCACCGACGAGAGCCTGCGCCACCGCACCGCCGACGCCCGGGTCACCGTGCTGGACCAGGCGGGCGCGCCGATGCCCGGCCGGGACGTCGTCGTGGCCCAGCGCCGCCACCGGTTCCGGTTCGGCGGCACCGACTTCGACCTCGTGGGCCTCGCGAACGGCGAGCTCGACGGCGAGCGGCGGGAGGTGGTCGAGCGATCGGCGGACCTGTTCCTCGACCTGTTCGGGTTCGCGACCCTGCCGTTCTACTGGGGCCGGTTCGAGCCCGTGCGGGGGCGAGCCCGACACCGCTCGCATCCGCGCGGCGGCCCGCTGGCTCGTCGACCGCGGCGTCGCGGTCAAGGGCCACCCGCTGTGCTGGCACACGGTCACCGCCGACTGGCTGCTGGACCTTCCGGTCGAGGAGGTCATCGACGCGCAGCTCGCCCGGATCCGGCGCGACGTCGCGGACTTCGCCGGCCTCGTCGACGCCTGGGACGTGATCAACGAGGTCGTGATCATGCCCGTGTTCGACCGTGGCGAGAACGGGATCACCCGGATGGCGCAGCGCCTGGGGCGGGTCGGGATCGTGGCCGCGACGTTCGAGGCGGCCCGCGAGACGAACCCGGGCGCCACGCTGCTGCTCAACGACTTCGACCTGTCGGCGGACTACGAGCGCCTGATCGAGGGCTGCCTCGAGGCCGGCATCCGGATCGACGCCCTCGGGCTCCAGTCGCACATGCACCAGGGGTGGTGGGGCGTCGAGCGGACGCTCGACGTGCTCGAGCGGTTCGCGCGCTTCGGGCTGCCGCTCCACTTCACCGAGACCACGCTCGTCTCGGGCCACCTCATGCCGCCCGAGATCGTCGACCTCAACGACTACCAGGTGGCCGACTGGCCGACCACGCCCGACGGCGAGGCGCGCCAGGCCGACGAGGTGGAGGCCCACTACTCGACGCTGCTCGCGCATCCCGCGGTCGAGGCGATCACCTGGTGGGGCTTCCCGGACGGCGGCTGGCTCAACGCGCCCTCGGGGCTGGTGCGCGTCGACGGCTCGCCGAAGCCCGCCTACGAGCGGCTCCGCGGGCTGATCAAGGGCGACTGGTGGCTGCCGCCGACGCCGATGCGCACCGACGACGACGGGGTGCTTCGATTCACCGGGTTCCTCGGCGACTACGAGGTCGCGGCCGCCGAGCGGCGGGCTGCGCTCAGCCTCGACGCGCCCGGCCCGATCGACCTGACCGTGCGACTCGGCTGAGGAGCGTGGAGACCGGGGCTGCTAGAAGCGCCTCCGGCCCGGCGTGACGACGGCCCCGACGACGGCCGCCTTGGCCACCGGCGAGCGTCCGGGGCCCACGGCGGCACCGACGACCGCGGCCTTGGCGACGGGCGACGGGCCGGGCGACACCGCGGCGGCGACGACGGCTGTCTTGGCGACGGGGCCGCCGATGACCCCGACTCCCCTGCGACCGGGTCCGAGCGGCATGTCAGACGCCTCCTGCTGCGAGCGCTGCCTCGGCCTCGTCGGCCTCCACGGCGGCGATGAGGGCCTGGATCGGGATCCGGCCGTTGGCGATCAGTTGTCCGCCCGCGCGGCGCATCGCCGACGCGAACGGCCCGGCCCACACGTTCTCGTACACGAGGACGCCGGCGACGCTGCCCGGGTCCATCGCGGCGGCGAGGTTTTCGACGTCGTCTTCGGCGAGGGTCTGCGCGAGCTCCGCCTCGAGCCGGGACAGCTCGCCGAGCTGGTCGAGGTCGGAGATCTCCATCGCCTCGACGGACCCGTCCGCGTCCTTGGCGAGGATCAGGATGTCCATGATCCGGATGATCCCGGCATCGTGGAGTCGGAGCAGCTCGTCGGCGCCCTCGCCGGTGAAGTTCTGCTGGCCTGCCGGGAACTCGATGATCAGGTAGTCGACCGGCCCCAGCTCGTCGAGCGATCGTTCGGTCATGAAGCCTCCCTACGCGCTTGTCACTCGCGAGCACCGTAGGTCTCGGTGCCGAGCCGGTCATCACCTACATGTGATGCATCCTGACCCCGCCTGGCGGACGCGTCGGGCCGGCCGAACCCCGTGGTAGCGTGTCCCGGCGCGCCGCGGGCGGGAGTAGCTCAGCTGGCAGAGCGGCAGCCTTCCAAGCTGCATGTCGCGGGTTCGATCCCCGTCTCCCGCTCCACATCCCTCGATCCGTGCTCAGATCGAGCGACAGCCTGACGTCTCGGGGCTCGCGACGGGCGACCGCTGGCTAGACGTTAGGGTTTTGACGACGCGAGAGTCGGTCGATGACCCGTCGAATGTTGCCCGGCTGCTCCGGCTCGGGGACGCGATCGGTGTCCTGGGGCTCAGTCCGCTCGTCGTGGTAGTCGTCGTCGAGCGTGCTCATCGGAACAGGGATACCGCCGCCTATTCCTGTCGGGTTGGCAAACGCCCCGGCGTTCCGGATAGCCCTATTGCCTTCAGGCTCGCCGTGCTCTGCGCCCATCCCGGTCCTCTGCTGCGACGGTCTACGGCCCGGGCCATCGACCCATATTCAACCCTCTATCGGCCGTGCCCGAGTGTCAAGCGCCAAGCGTCCGGGAACGCTGGCCAGACTGCGGCGGGGCTATGGCAACCCAACGGCTGACGTCGACTCCGCGCATCGCGGTCGATCCCGACCTTGTTTTCGGCCAGCACCGGCGACGGCGTCCGGGGCAACGATGGCGCCGCGGTTAGGCATAGCCGTCGGGGCCAGGATGTCGCTCCGGCGACAGTCCTGGCCCATCGAATCCCAGCGACAAACTGGACAAATTCCGGACCCGTCGCCACGTTCAGCGGCATAGCAGAGCGACCCGGACACCTTCCAAGCTGCATGTCGCGGGTTCGAACCCCGTCTCCCGCTCCAATGATCCGTCGTGCTCACAGCGACCGGATGGAGACAGGGCGTTCGCCAGGGCGTCTGAGCGATCGCCCGACGGGTTCAGTCGGTGGCGACCTCGAGCAGTCGGTCAAGCGCGGCGAGGGCGGCGCCGTCATCGTCCAGGGTCGATCGAAGCCACGCCGACAATGCTTCCATTTCCCCCCAGGCGTGACGAGTGTGCGCTGCGAAGGCAAGCTCGCCGAGATCTCCCCGGAGTGCGCGCGACCAGTACCGGACGGCGAACCACTCCGGCATGACCAGGTACAGGAGGCGCAGGTTGGCGCTCGCGACAAGCTCGCCGCGGGCACGCTGACGCCGGTAGATCGCCCTCGTCGCGCGCGCCGCCATTCGCAGCAGATCCCGACGATCTGCCAGGACGTCCGCCCGCCCGCCCGCGGCCTTGACGGCGGCCGCCATGGGTGCGACCAGCGCCGCATGAGATCCGAGCCATCCGTTGATCTCGGGCTCGACCTTGGTGGGAAACCCCGCTCCACGTAGCGTCGCTACGGTCGACTGAGCCGCCTCATCGGAGCCGCCGATCGTGCCGACAACGGTTGGCTGCTGTCCGATGACCACGTACGTGACAGACCCATCGGGCTCGATCCTGCCGCCCACGCCCGGGAAGCCGGCCAGGGCTCGGTCCCTTCCGATCGATGCGCCGAGGTCTGCAACCATGCCCGCGAAGTTCCCAAAGAGCAGGGCAGTGACCGCGTTCGAGCGTGCCGCCTGAACCGCTGCGAACACGGCCTGCTCTCGGCGCACCGCAATGACCACGAGGTCAAGTGGCGTATCCGGAACGGCGTCAACGATCGAAACGGACGGGCGCGACTCGCTTCCGTCTACGGACCTCAGTCGCAGGCCGTGGTGCCGCAGGTTGTCCAGGCGACCACCCCGGCCCACGACCGTCACGTCGTGCCCGGCGTCGGCCAGAAGTCCGGCATACACACTGCCGATGACGCCAGCGCCGATGACCAGGATTCTGCACGCTTGAGTCCTTACGCTGAACCATCGTCCGATCTGCGGCAGCCATCACGGACATGTGGGGCCCGATCCCTCGGACACCGGGTTCACCCGACTGGAAATCAAAGGTTCAAGTCACCGAAGTTTCACTTGCCCGACCGAGCATACGCATCCGTCAGGGCGGTCAGAGGGGAGGACGAGCCCCGTCGATGATGGTGGACACTCGTCGGCAGCGGTCAACGGCGTGGCAAGGTCCGAGCGACAAACTGGGCACAAAATGGACGCATCGCACGCTCGCCGCCACAGCAGACCGACCCGGACACCTTCCAAGCTGCATGTCGCGGGTTCGATCCCCGTCTCCCGCTCCAACCTCCTCGTGACCTGCTGACGGCGAGGGACGGGGCACCCGGCTGCGCGTAGCATCTCGAACATGGCGAAGGCGACGCCTCGCAGGGTCGTCCTGCTCACTGGTGCCGCGGGCGGGATCGGCTCCCAGACGGCGCGGCGATTGGTCGAGGCGGGCCATCGTGTTGCACTTGTCGACGTCGACGGCCCGGGGATTGACCGACTGTCCGCCGAGCTCGGCGATGACACCCTCGCCGTCCAGGCAGACGTGACGTCGCTCGCGGATCTCGAGCGAGCCGTGGCGGCGACAACCGAGCGGTTCGGGCGACTGGACGCGGCGATCGCCAACGCGGGGATCGAGATCCTCGGGCCACTCGGCACCATGCCCATGGCCGACGTCGAGCGCGTCATCGAGGTCGATCTGCTCGGCGTCTGGAAGACCGTCCGGGCCGCGCTTCCCGAGGTGATCCGGGCGCACGGCTACATCCTCGTCGTCTCGTCCGTATCGGGCGCGACTCCCGGCCCGTTCAATGCCGCGTACAACGCGGCGAAGGCCGGCGTCGCCGCGATGGCCAAGACGCTCCGGCTCGAGGTCCGAGGACAGGGCGTGCGTGTCGGCATCGCCTATTTCGGCTACATCGACACCGCCGAAGGCCACCGCGCGGTCGAGCACCCCGCGATGGCCGACGTGATGGCGCGAGCACCCGCGCGGATGCGTACCCCGACCCCCGTCGATCACGCGGCGGTCGCCCTCGTCCGGTCGGTCGAGCGCCGGAGCTCCCGGGTCGTCGTCCCGCGGTCGCTTGCCGCCGCGATCGAGATCCCGGAACGGGTGCAGGCTGTTGCCGAGCGGTGGCTCGGCCGTCAGCCGATCCGCTGGCGCGACTCGTCCGCGCCCTAGGTCGGCTCACGCCGGCGTCAGGCGCACCAGCTCGGCGTCGATCGCTGCGGCGGCCTCGTCGACCGTGCCGAGGCGCAGCTCGATGTGGGCGTCGGCGGCCCCGATGAGCATCGCGTTGTACGGGATGTCGTCCTCGTCGCCGGAGCCCCGGAGGTCGCTCCGGAACAGCACCACGGGCTTCTTCCTGGCATACGCGTAGCCGCACTCCCAGCACGTCCCCGAATCGGGGTCGGCGCCGTCCATGATCGCGACCACGCCATCGGCCCAGTCGAGGCCCGCGAGGTCCTTCTCGAAGATCGCCTTGCCGGTCCGTTCCGACGCCGGGTTCTCCTGCGGCACGAAGACCTCGTGCCCGGCGGCGCGCAGGCGCGTCGCCAGCTGGACGTTGAACTCGCGCTCCGGCGTCGTGAACAGTGGCCCGGCCAGGTAGATCTTCACGTCAGGTCACCCGCGCTCCGTGATCGGCCCGACGACACCCTGCCGCGCGGCGCATCGGGCACGATTGTCGGCGAACGCAGCCGTCGTCGGGAGCCGCAGCCCATGGCAGACCAGCCGCGCATCGCCGTCGTCGGGAGCACGATGATCGACCTCATCGCCTACCCGCCCCGGGTCCCGGCGGCCGGCGAGACGATCCAGGGTCGCGACTTCCAGCTCGGGTTCGGCGGCAAGGGCGCGAACCAGGCGGTCATGGCCCGCCTGCTCGGCGCCGAGGTCGCGATGATCAACGCGCTCGGCGACGATGTGTTCGGCGAGATGACCGTCGCGAACTTCGGGTCGTTCGGCATCGACGGCACGCACCTGACCCGCGTCCCCGGTCCCAGCGGCGTGGCGTCGATCTGGGTGGAGCCAGATGGCACGAACCGGATCATCTGCGTGGCCGGCGCGAACGACGCGATGGTCCCGGGCGATGCGGCCCGGGCCGTCACCGAGCTCGCGCCGCTCGCGCTCGTGATCGGCCAGTTCGAGATCCCGCAGGCCGTGACCGACCGCCGCCTTCGTGGCGGCTCGCTCCGCGGGGGCGATCACCGTGCTGAACCCGGCGCCGGCCGCCGACATGGACGCGGCCCTGCTGTCGGTCTCGGACTGGGTCATCCCCAACGAGGTCGAGTTCGCCAGGCTGGCCGATGCGTCGAGCGACGCCACGGACGAGGAGATCGCCGCCTTCGCCCGGCGGACCGGGACGCGCGTGGTCGTGACGCTCGGAGCGCGCGGTGCGGCGTTGCTCGGTCGGGACGGGACGGTCCACCGGATCCCGGCGCCCGCGGTCGAGGCGACCGACACGACCGGGGCCGGCGACGCGTTCGTCGGCGCGTTCGCCTACGGCCTGGCCCGAGGCCTCGGCGAGATCGACGCCGTCCGACTCGGCGTGCGCTGCGCCTCGGACAGCGTGCAGCGACCCGGGACGCAGCGGTCGTTCCCGCGCGAAGTGGCCGTCGACGAGCTCGCTCGCGGACGCCTGAGGTCTCTCAGGGCGATTCGGCGGCCCGCTTCATGCCCTCGGCCTCGAGGTGCATGTAGCGGTTGGTGAGATCCTTGTAGAACACGGCCATGATCGGGATGAGGAGGCCGCGCATGTCGAGCGTCAGCGTGAGACGTGCCCGGCCCGCTCCCAGGGCTTCCACGCGGTGGCCGGCGACGCTGGTGGTGCCGCCCGTCTTCTGCGTCCACTCGAAGTAGGACGGCGCATCCCAGACCGTGACGTCCCAGGTGCCCTCGGGCAGCTTCGGCTGCTTGAGCCGCACGCGGCTGCCCTTGGTGAGCGGCGCCGGCGTCAGGAGCTCGACGACGTCGACGGTCTCGATGCGCTGCGGCCAGGCCTCCAGGGCGCTCAGCACGTCCCAGACGCGCTGCTGCGGCGCATCGATCTCGATCGACTGCTCGAAGCGCATGTCGCGGCCTGCTCCGAGCCGACCTACTCGAGCGGCTGATAGACGCCGAGCACGTTGCCCGATGGGTCGGCGAACGTGAACCGCCGCCCGCCGGGGTAGTCGTGAAGGTCGACCCGGATCTGCCCTCCCGCAGCCACCACGCTCGCCCGCGCGTCGTCGGCATTGTCCGTGCGAACGAGGGCCAGGACGCCCTCGCCCCGGGACGGGGGCGTGTGCGGCGAGAGTCCGCCGAACTCGTGGTCGGGGTTCGAGGGATCCTTGATCCCCGCGTAGTCGGGCCCGTAGTCGTTGAAGGCCCAGCCCAAGGCGTTCGCGTAGAACGCCTTCGCCTGCCCGAGATCGTCGACCGCCAGTTCAACGTAATCGATCACGTGAGCCATGCCCAAAGGGTACGCGTTTCCGTTCGGCCGATCGTCGGTAGGATGGCCGGAGACGAGCCGCGAGCCGGCCCGGGTCGGCCGGCCCGCTCGTCGACGTGGATCGGAGGTCGACCATGTCGCAGCCCACGCCGCCCCCTGACTCGGAGATCGACGACATCCTCAAGGACCCTGCCGCGCAGGCCTGGTTCGAGCAGCACCTCGCAGACCTGCGGCAGGACGCGTACGGACAACGCATCCTGTACTGGGTCCTCGGTGCCGCCTTCGTCATCGGCCTGGTTGCCTACGTTGCCGGCTATTTGCTCAGAACGACGTCGCCGGCGGAGCCCGTCGGGCTGCTGGCCGACTTGGTCTACACGTTCGGCTTTGCCCTCTGGACCGCAGCCGTGGTCGTCGTGCTGATCGAGGTCATTCCGGAGGTGAAGCGTCGGCAGATCCGGCGCTCCCTCGAGGCCTACGAGGCCATCCGGCGTGCCAAGGGAAAGCCGCGCAACGACGCGATCGAGCAGCCGTAAGGCGTGCGACGGAATCTCGTTGCCCGCGCGTCGTGCGCTGCGCGGGTGATGGTCGGCGCGACCTAGACTGGCGACATGGAAGACCTGACGAACACCGTTGTCGCCATCACCGGGGCGAGCGCCGGGATCGGCCGGGCAACCGCGCGTGAGCTGGCGGCGGCGGGCGCCAATGTCGTGGTCGGTGCGAGGCGCACGGAGCGGCTCGAGGCCCTCGAGGCCGAGCACCCGGGCCGGATCGTGGCCGTCGAGATGGACGTCCGGTCGCCCGACGACAGCCGCCGCCTGGTCCAGATCGGCCGTCGAGCGGTTCGGTCGCCTGGACACGCTCGTCGCCAACGCGGGGATCGGCATGTACGGCGGCATCCTCGACCACTCCGACGACGAGCTGACCACGATGCTCGACACCAACGTCGCCGGGACGGTCTGGCCGATCCGGGCCGCCGTCCCCGAGATGCGCAAGGCGGGCCAGGGCGACATCGTGATCGTGGCCTCGGTGGCGGGGTTCCGCGGCGGCGCCGACGAGGCCGTCTACGCGGCGACCAAGTTCGCCCAGGTGGGCCTCGCCGGAGCGCTCGACCGCGAGCTCCGCGAGGACGGGATCCGGGTCACGACGATCGGCCCGGCGGGGACGTCCACGGAGTTCGCGATGGGCGCGGGCCGGACCGAGGACATGCCGGCCCTCAAGACCTATCTCCAACCCGAGGACATCGCGTTCGCGATCCGCACGGTCCTCGAGCAGCCCCGACGCCTCCGCACCCAGTACTGGACGATCTGGAGCATGGCCCAGGGCTCCTGACGCGTGATCCGACGCGGACGACCCGGCGCCCTCCTGCTCGCCCTCGCGCTCGTCGCCGGGTGCGCGTCGTCGACGCCGACGGCGTCACCGGCATCGACGGCGCCCCCGTCGACCCCGGCTGGATCGGCGTCGACCGTGGTCGACTGGCACGACGCGAGCCTGCCGCCCGCGTCCCGTGCCGCCGCGCTGCTCGCCGAGATGACGCTGGACGAGAAGATCGGCCAGATGACGCAGCTCGAGCAGGGCTCCGTCGACCCGCAGGGCGTCGCCGACCTGCTCCTGGGCTCGGTCCTGAGCGGCGGCGGGGGATCGCCGGCCCAGAACGACGCCGGCGGCTGGTACCGGATGGTGCAGGCCTACCAGGACGCCGCGCTCGGGACGCGCCTCGGCATCCCGATCCTGTACGGCGTCGACGCGGTCCACGGCCACAACAACGTCGTCGGCGCCACGATCTTCCCGCAGCAGGTCGGGCTGGGTGCCGCCGATGACGCCGATCTCGTCCGCCGGATCGGCGAAGCCACCGCGGCCGAGATGGCGGCGACCGGTGTCCGCTGGGACTTCGGTCCCGTCGTCGCCGTCCCGCAGGACGTCCGATGGGGGCGCGCGTACGAGGGCTACGGCGAGGACCCGGCGCTGGTCGTCGGAGCTGGCCGGCGCGTTCATCGAGGGCCTCCAGGGCGGCGACCTGACGACGCCGGGCTCGGCGGCGGCGACCGCCAAGCACTTCGTGGGCGACGGCGGGACGGCGTGGGGCTCGTCGACGACGCCCGGCTACTCGATCGACCAGGGCGTCGTGCCCGACATGGACGAGGAGGCGTTCGCGGCGATCCACCTGGCGCCGTACGAGGCCGCCATCGCGGCCGGCGCGCGGATCGTGATGGCGTCGTTCTCGAGCACCGGCGCGGGCAAGGTCCACGGCGATCGCCACCTGCTGACCGAGGTCCTCACGGGTGACCTCGGGTTCACCGGGTTCGTCGTGTCCGACTGGGCCGGCGTGGACCAGGTCGATCCCGACTACGGCACGGCCGTCGCGAAGGCGATCATGGCCGGCATCGACATGGTCATGGTCCCGACCGACGGCGCCCGATTCCAGGCCGCCGTGCAGGCCGGGCTCGACAGCGGCTCGATCAGCCAGGAGCGGATCGACGACGCCGTGACCCGCATCCTGGCGGTCAAGTTCGAGATGGGCCTGTTCGAGACGCCGATGCCGCCCGAGGCCGACGACCAGGTCGGCTCGGACGCCCATCGAGCGATCGCCCGTGAGGCGGTCGGCAAGTCGGCCGTGCTGCTCGAGACCGCCCCCGGGCTGCTGCCGCTCTCGGCGACCTCCGGCGACGTCCTGCTCGCGGGCTCGGGCGCGGACGACATCGGCCTCCAGTCCGGCGGCTGGACGATCACGTGGCAGGGCTCGCCCGGGGCGACCACGACCGGCACGACGATCGCCGACGACCTCCGGGCGCGGCTCGGCGACCGCCTCGTCGACGCCGGCGCGCGGGCGATCCCGGAAGACACCCATGCCGAGACCGGGATCGTCGTGGTCGCCGAACCGCCCTACGCGGAGGGCGTGGGCGACTCCGCCACGCTCGCGCTCCCCGAGGCCGACCTCGCGACGATCGAGCGCGTCCGGCCGATGGTGGACCGGCTCGTCGTGGTCATCCTGTCGGGCCGGCCGGTGATGGTCGATCGGATCCTGCCGACGGCCGACGCGGTCGTCGCCGCGTGGCTGCCGGGAACGGAGGGCGCCGGCATCGGCGACGTGCTGTTCGGGGACCGGGCCTTCACCGCGACGACGCCCTACGCCTGGCCGCTGACACCCGACGACGCCCCGCGGACCGGGAAGGCCGCCTGCGACGGCGCGGTGTTTCCGGCGGGCTACGGGCTGGACGCCTCCGGGGCGCCGCTCGGCCTGCCCGCCTGCCCGAGCACGAGGTAGTCGCCGCGATAGCGGACGCCGAGACAGTTGTTGAACAGGTTGAGCATGTTGATGTAGCCGATCAGGAAGGTGAGCTCGACGAGCTCGGGATCGGTGAAGGCCGCGGCCAGGTCCGCCCAGAGCGGCTCGGGGATCGCGTTCGAATCGGCCATCGCGGCCCGCGTGTACTCGATGGCCAGCCGCTCCCGCGTCGGCAGCGACGCCGGCCGGTCGATCAGGGCCATCGGGTCGTCGAGGATGTCGCCGATCCCCACCAGGTCGCAGTGCGAGTCCGTGCAGAACTGGCAGTCGTTGGCGTGCGACGCCGTGATGATCACGAGCTCCTTGACGCGTCGCTCGAGGAGGCCGCCCGGATAGACGCAGCCGCCGAACCCCCCGAATGCCCGCAGGATCTCGGGGCGCAGGCACATCGCCTGGAGCATCTCCACCGGCGGCCGGCCCCGTTCCCAGAGCCCGCGGCTCTCGTCGAACGACGGGTCGTCCTTGACGGCCTCGAACGCCGACCGGACCTGGTCGGGCGTGACGGTGACGCGCACGGTGCTCCTCCTGCGGGTGCTCCGGAGCCTACGCGATGGGCGTCGACACCGAAACGTGCCCTTGAACCACGCGATCCGCCTGCTACGCTTCCGCCCGTGAGTGAGGTCGCCCGCGTGGGCTGTATGGGTCTGCAGTGCTCCTGTCGTCGGCGAGTGCCGGCGAGGGTCGAGCACGCGGTCGCCTGACGGGACCGCCACCTCACCTCCTTCTCCGGGCCTCGCACCGACATCGCGGACGCGGTCTTCGACTGCGCCCCGAACCTCCCTTGGAATTCCTCCCTCACGCCCGGAGACACGCCCAGATGTCCCTGCTCACCCCGACACCCGCCCGACACATCGACCCACGCGGCATGCGCTTCGGCGCGGGCGTGTCGGCGATCGTGCTGGCGATCGCGTTCGTCCTGAACCTCCCCTGGCTGGCCGTCCTGGTCGGCGTCAACCTCGCCGTCTCGGCGTTCTTCGGCACGAAGCTGTTCCTGCCGAGCCGGCCCTGGCCGTACGTCAAGCGCGCGCTGCGCCTCGGCCCGACCGAACCCGAGCACGAGTACCCGCCGCGGTTCGCGCAGGCGCTGGGAGCCACCTTCCTCGGCCTCGCCGGGATCGCGTTCCTCGTCGGCGTCACGCCGCTCGGCTGGCTGCTGGTCGCCGCGGTCGCTGGGCTCCAGACCCTGCTTGCCGTGACCGGGATCTGCGTCGGCTGCCGGCTGTACTTCCTGCGCTGGTGGGTGCCGTCCCTGTTCGCGAAGCTGTTCCGGCGCACCGACTCGCTCCGCCCGCTGGACGTTCCTGCGCTCAACCGCGTCGGCTGACCTCGGCCGGTCGTCGAGCGGCGCCCGACCGGAGCTGACGACGCGATCCGTCAGTCGTCGAGCGGGTCGAGCAGCCCGGCGCGGTAGGCGACGATCGCAGCCTGCGTGCGGTCGGCCGCGCGGAGCTTCCAGATGATGTTCTGGACGTGCTTCTTGACCGTGTCCTCGGCGATCGAGAGCTTGCCGCCGATCTCCTTGTTGGTCATGCCCTCGGCCAGCAGGCGGAGCACGTCGAGCTCGCGCGGCGTCAACGAGAACTGCTCGATGCGGGCGCGGGTCGTCGGGGTCGGCGGCGGGGCGGCGGGCGCGCTCAGGGCCTCGCGCAGCAGCCCGGGCTCGATGGCCAGCTGGCCGTCGCCGACGGCGGCGAGCGTCGTCAGCACGTCGGACGTCGTCGCCTCCTTGAGCAGGTAGCCGGCGGCCCCGCGGCGGATCGCCTCGAGCACGTAGTGGCGGTCGTCGTACAGCGTCACGATGACGACCGCGACCGGATGGTCGAGCTTCTTGATCTCGGCCAGGCAGGCCAGCCCGTCGACGCCGGGCATGCGGATGTCGAGCAGGACGATGTCGGGGCGCAGGGCGGCGATCCGGGCGAGGCCCTCCTCGCAGCCGCCTGCCTCGCCGACGACCTCGACCCAGTCGGCCGTCGACAGCATCGCCTCGAGCCCCCGCCTCGACATCTCGTGATCGTCGACGAGCAGGACCCGTCTGCGGGTCGTCATGCGGGCGGTCGCGCCCGGCTCGCCATCCTCGTCACCCTCGTGCCCCCGTTCCGGCTCGCGGCGCCCGCGTCGACGTGTGTCGATCCTTCGAGACGGGGATCATGCGCTCCCGTCGCTCATCGCGCATCCCCCGGTCCCGCCAGGCCGTCGATCACCCGCCGGAGCTCGGCGATCGCCTCGAGCACGGCGGCCTGGGCGGACTCGAGCTGCGGCCGCGCCGCGTCGGACCGGTCGGACGCGAGCGAGGCCCGGGCGGCCTCGAGGAACCGGTGGGCCGTCACGAGCGACTGGGCGACGGTGTCGTGCAGCGCGTGGGCCGTGCGCTCGCGGCCCAGCTCCGCCTCGCCCCGGGTCGCGCGAGCGAGCGCCTCTGCGTCCGTCGCGCGCCGCTCGAACTCCTCGGTGGTCGCGAGCAGCTGGGCGAGCGCCGCGGTCGCGGTGTCGGCACGCTCGCGGTCGCCGGCGGTCTGGGGTGCCATCGCAGGCGAGTCTAGTCGTCGGCGGGAGCCGATTCGGGCAACACGCCTATCCTCGACGGCACGGCGAAGCCGCCGATCCCGCTTGAGGACCGAACGATGACCGCTCCCAACCCCGCCCCGCATCGCTTCGGCGGGCGGGTGCCCGCGGGCGTCGAGCCAATCATCCCGGGTCCCGGCCAGGAGTCGGTGTGGGATTACCCGCGGCCACCGCGGACGGAGACCGTCGCGCAGCACATCCGGGTCGTGATCGGCGGCACGGTGATCGCCGACTCTGATCGCGCCCTGCGCGTCCTGGAGACGGCGGGCGCCCCCGTGTACTACGTCCCTCGCGAGGACCTCCGCATGGACCTCCTCGCGCCGACGCTCCATTCCACGCACTGCGAGTGGAAGGGCGACGCGACGTATTGGACCGTCACGGTCGACGGGCGCGTCGTCGAGAACGTCGCCTGGTCGTACGAGTCGCCGCGACCAGACTTCGAGCCGATCACGGGCCATCTCGCGTTTTACGCGTCGCGGGTCGACGAGGCGTGGGTCGGCGACGAGCGGGCCACGCCACAGCCCGGCGGCTTCTATGGCGGCTGGGTGACCTCGCGGATCGTCGGACCGATCAAGGGCGAGCCCGGTTCGGCCGGCTGGTAGAGACCGCCCAGCGCTAGGGCAGCAGACGGCCGACCGCGAGCCCGCCGACCACGGCGACCAGGCCGAGGACCACCGACCCCACGAGGTTCGCCGCCGCGAGGCCGTACGCGCCCTCCTCCACGAGTCGCCAGGACTCGAGCATGAACGTGCTGAAGGTGGTGTACGCGCCGAGGAACCCGACCATCAGCGGAAGGCGGACGTCCGGCGGCAGGACGTCGCGCTCGATCACCCAGGCGAACAGCACGCCCAGCAGGAACGATCCAGTCAGGTTGATGACGAGCGTGCCGAACGGGAAGGCCGTCGGGTTGCGTTCGCTGACCCAGCCGTCGACCAGCCAGCGCAGGACCGCGCCCGCGAACCCGCCGAGGCCGACCAGGACGAGCTGCACGGGGCGCTAGTCGAGCGAGGGGACGCCGATGATGTTGAAGCCGCCGTCGACGAACGTGATCTCGCCGGTGATGGCGCCCGCGAGGTCCGAGGCGAGGAACGCGGCGGTGTTGCCCACGTCCTCCTTCGTCACGTGGGCGCGCATCGGGGCGATCTGGTCGAACGGCCCGTACAGCTTGCGGAAGTCGCGGACGCCGGACGCGGACAGGGTCCGGATCGGCCCCGCCGAGATCGCGTTGACCCGGATCCCGTCGGGCCCGAGATCGGCCGCGAGGTAGCGCACCGTCGCCTCGAGGGCCGCTTTGGCCACGCCCATCACGTTGTAGTTGGTGGTCACGCGCTCCGACCCGAGGTACGTCAGCGTGAGGATCGAGCTGCCGCGGTGGAGGAGCGGCCGCGCCGCCCGCGCCATCGCGACCAGCGAGTACGCGGACACCTCGATCGCGAACAGGTAGCCGTCCCGCGAGGTGTCGACGAACGCGCCCTCGAGGTCCTCCCGCCTCGCATGGGCGACGGCGTGGACCAGGATGTCGATCTCGCCGTAGGCCGCCTGCCAGCGGTCCATCACCCGCTGGATGTCCGCGTCGGACTGCGCGTCCGCGGGCTCGACGAAGGTGCTGCCGATGGATTCCGCGAGAGGCCGGACCCGACGCTCGATGAGGCTCTCGACCGACGAGAAGCCGACCGTCGCGCCCTGGTCGTGGAAGGCCTTGGCGATCCCCCAGGCGATCGAGTGGTCGTTCGCGACCCCGAAGACGAGCGCCTTCCGGCCCTCCAGCAATCCCATCAAAGCTCCTTGCTGCCGAGCCCTTCGCGGCTCCGCTACGCTCCGCCCATCATGCCCGAGACACCCCGCCCGGATGACACCCTGCGTGCAGCGCTGCACGGGGTGCGGGGCCTGTTGCTCGACCTGGACGGCGTGCTCGTCCTCGCGGGCGATGCGATTCCGGGGGCGCCCGCGGCCATGGCCAGGCTCGACGCGCTCGGACTTCCGTACCTGCTGGTGACGAACACGTCGCTCGTGTCCCGCGCCTCGCTGGCGGCATGGGGTCGGCGGGTGGGGTTCGCCACCCCGCCGGAGCGCCTGCAGTCGGCCCTCTCGGCGTCGGCCGACCTGGTCCGGCACGAGTTCGGCGATCGACCGGTCTACGTCATCGCGTCGGAGGACGCGATGGCCGAGTTCGCGGGCCTGAACGTCGTCGACGCCGCCGGGGTCGACGCTGCGCCGCGCGAGGTCGCGGCCGTCGTGCTGGGCGACTCGCCCGACCAGCTGACGAAGGCGAACCTGGACCGCGCATTCCGCCTGGTCCGCGGCGGGGCGGCCCTGATCGGGATGCACCGCAACCCGTGGTGGATCACGCCCGAGGGCCCGACCCTCGACGCGGGCGCCTTCCTGGTCGCGCTCGAGTGGGCGACGGGCCGCAAGGCACGCATCGTGGGCAAGCCGTCCCGCGCCTTCTACCGCGTGGCGATCGATCGCCTGGCGGCCGAGGCGGCGGTCCGCGGGGAGGCGAGGCTTCGCGCCCGAGACCTGGCGATGGTCGGCGACGACGTGGGCTCGGACATCGGCGGCGCACGCCAAGCCGGCCTGCGCACGATCTTCGTCCGATCCGGCAAGCACGGCGACGCCGAGCTGGATGCCGCGGCCTCGGGGACCCGCGGCTACGCGCCCGACGCGGTCGCGCCGTCGATCGTCGAGGTCGTCGCGGCCCTGGGCTGATCCCCGCTAGTCCGGGCGCGTGACGTGGAGGTCGTCGATGCCCGCCTCGACGGTCGAGGCCGGGCCGCCGTCCAGCGCCTCGAACCGGATCCGGATCGTGTGACCCGCCCAGGCGTCCATCGACCCCGACGCGGTCTGCCAGGTGCCGGGGGTGAGGGCGGCGGAGCCGGTGGCCTCGAACAGGACCGTCTGGGTGCCGCCGTCCTCGACGATCGCCCGCAGGTGATCCGCCGACGACGAGTTGGCGCCATGTCCGAAGAAGAACCGGAAGCCGTAGCGCTGGCCGGCGCCGCTGGGCAGGGTGATGGGCGCCGAGCGGATCGTCGTGCGGCCGTCGAGGTCGTTCGCCGGCGCCGAGGAACCGGCGGCCAGCCCGGTCACGAAGGCGAAGCGTCCGGAGGGCACGGCCGACGGCTGCAGCCGGACGCCACCGCTCGAGGAGCCGTCGGGGTTGCCGCGGGCGAGGCGTCCCGAAGCGGGCGCCGTGTCGGTGCCGTCGGGGTTGACCGTCCACCCGCGTGCGACCTCGAAGTCGTCGTCGATCGCGCCGCAGTGCACACGCTGGGCGGACGCGCCCAGCACGGACAGCGGACACCACGCGCGCTCGGCGAGCCAGAGGACGGCCTCCCTGTTGCGCCCGGTCTCGGGCGCGATCATCCGCGTCTTCGGGTAGTCCCTGACCGACATCTCGAAGGTGTACGCGAAGATCCGGTAGGTCCCGTAGAGGTAGTCCCGCGAGCCCCCGCGGGTGACGTACAGGTCGCTGCCCTGCTCGGGCGTGTAGCCGTTGGTCTTCGCCATGTGCCGGCCGATCGCGCGCAGGGCCTGGCGATCGAGGCTCGTCATGTCGGGCGGGACGTCCTTCTTCGTGTAGCCGTACGGCCACATCACCAGGCGGCCGGCCTCGTGGAAGGTGATCGCCGCCCGGATCTGCTGCCGGCCGCCGACCACGCGGGAGGCGAGGAAGTCGCGCATCGCCCGCGTCTCGGGTGCCGAGAACGGGCGCGGGCCGTGGTAGGTGATCGCCTCGGGGTTCCGGCTCGTCCGGCCGGCGACGCCCCAGCGGTAGCCGTAGTTCCGGTTGAGGTCGGTCCCGATCGCGCTCGAGCCCGGCGTGGGCTGGCGGTTCTTGCGCCAGTAGTGGAACCGGCCGCCCTTGATGTCGAACTGCGCGCCGTCGGGGTTCATCGCGAACACGATCCAGATCTCGCGCGAGTTCACGATCGACGTGATCCGCGAGCTCGACCCGTAGCCGTCGGTGAGCCAGTGGAGGATCCGCAGGGTCATCTCGAGGCCCATGTGCTCGTCGGCGTGATGGAGGCCGTCGTACAGGACCTCGGGCTCGGCCTCGTCGCGAGCCCACGTTGTCGCTGATCTTCGCCGCCAGCAGCTGGCGGCCGCGGTAGCTCTCGCCGATCGAGGACAGGCGGACGATGCCCGGGTGGGCCGCGGCGACCGCGCTGGACCTCGTCGACCATCTCGGGGTACGTGTGGAAGCCACGCCAGCCCTTCGGGAAGTCGCTCGCGGCGCGTGCCGGCGGGGCGGCGATCGCGAGGATGCCCAGGACGACGAGGATCGACGGCAGGAGCGCGAGGCGGCGCACGAGTCGATGCATGCGACCAGCATGCAGGGGCGGCGCCACTGGCGGCCGCAGCCGGTGGTCCCGCGTCGGCCGGACGGCGGTCCCGACGACCCCACGTCCGCGGCGCGTGGACCCGGCATAGACTGGCGCCAACGTCACCCTCCGCGCCTCCGCCCGCTGCGGCCGGCGCCTCCAACGGGAGCCCTGCGATGACCGCTGAGCGGATCAAGATCACCTACGCGACCCTGCGCGCCGACAACGAGGACCTCCAGGTCGCCTACGAGGCCGGCCTGGAGCGCGCCAAGGCCCGACTGGGCGAGTTCCACCGGAACTTCGTCGACGGGCAGGCGCGCGACGGCGAGGGCACGTTCGAGGTCCGCTCGCCCATCGATTCCGAGATCCTCGTCGGGACGTTCGCGCGCGGGACGCGGGCCGACGTCCAGGACGCGATCGCGGCCGCGCGCCGCGCGCAGCCGGCCTGGTTCCGACTGGGCTGGGAGGGGCGGCTCGAGATCCTCAAGAAGGCCGCGGACCTGATCTCCGAGCGCCAGATGGAGTACGCGGGCCTGATGGCGATCGAGGTCGGCAAGACGCGGCTCGAGGCCCTGGGCGAGGTCGAGGAGGCGGCCGACCTGATCCGCTACTACGCGAAGACGGCCGAGGACAACGCGTTCTACGACCACCCGATGGACAACCTGGGCGACGCGTCGGTCCACACCCGGACGATCCTCCGCCCGCACGGCGTGTTCGCGGTGATCAGCCCGTTCAACTTCCCGATGGCGCTCGCCGTCGGGCCATCGTGCGCGGCGATGATGACCGGCAACACCGTGGTCTTCAAGCCGGCTTCGGCATCGGCGATGACGGCCATCGCGATCCTCGAGGCGTACCGCGACGCGGGCGTTCCGGACGGGGTGTTCAACCTCGTGATGGGCCCGGGCGACACGGTGGGCGACGAGCTCCAGCACAACCCGGCGATCGACGGGATCGTGTTCACGGGCTCGTACGAGGTCGGCTTCGAGCTGTTCCGCAACTTCTCCACCCGGTTCCCGCGGCCGTGCATCGTCGAGATGGGCGGCAAGAACCCGGCGATCGTGCTGCGGTCCGCGGACCTCGAGGAGGCGGCCGAGGGGATCATGCGCTCGGCGTTCGGCTTCGGCGGCCAGAAGTGCTCGGCCAACAGCCGGGTCTACGTCGAGAAGCCGGTCCACGACGAGCTGGTCCGGCTGCTGGTCGAGAAGACGGAGCAGCTGACCGTCGGCGACCCGCTGCCGCGGCCCGCGTTCCTCGGCCCCGTCATCGACCAGCGCGCGGTCGACCGCCACCAGCGCGCCGTCGCCGATGCGCGGCGCGACGGCACGGTGTTCACCGGCGGCGAGCACCTGACCGACGGCCCGCTGGCGCGCGGCTTCTACGTCGAGCCGACGGTGGTCGGCCGGCTGCCCGCCGAGCACCGGCTGTTCCAGGACGAGCTGTTCGCGCCGTTCACGGCGGTCCACGCGGTCGACTCGCTGGACGAGGCCCTGCGGCTGGCCAACGACAGCCTGTACGGGCTGACGGCCGGCGTGTACTCGACCGACGAGACCGAGGTCCAGCGCTTCCTCGACGAGGTCGAGGCCGGCGTGCTGTACGTCAACCGGCGTGCCGGGGCGACGACGGGCGCCTGGCCGGGCGTGCAGGCGTTCGGCGGCTGGAAGGGCTCCGGGTCGACCGGCAAGGCCGGCCTGTCGATGTACTACGTCGCGCAGTTCCTGCGGGAGCAGAGCCACACCGTCGTCGACTGACGGGTCGCCGCGCGATGGGCGGCCGACGCCTCCCGATCGCGTGCCATCGCGCTGACCGCGCTGCTCACCGGTTGCTCGGTCCTCCACCCGCCACTCCCGGGCGGGCCGACGCCGCCGCCCGGCGCGGTCGTCGTGCCGCCCGACCAGATGACGCTCAACGTCTCGAACGGGTCGACGCTGGCGGTGACGCTGGTCGTGAACGACACCGTCGTCGCCGTGGTCCCGCCGAATGACGGCCTGTCCGACATCGAGGCGGCGAAGCTGCCGGCACTGCCGTGGTCCGTCGAGGTCCGGTCGCCCACCGGACGTGCGCTGGTGTCGATGACCGTCTCGCCGGGCGCGGTGTGGCGGATGGATCTGGGTGGTGGCGCCTCCCAGCTGTCGGGCGCCGGCAACCGCGTCGACCTGTCCTGCGGCCGCATCGACATCTGGTCCGGGCCGGCCGATGAGCGGGCCGGTTCCCGGACCGGGGACGCCGGGCGACTGCGCGCCGTAGCGGGACCTTCGGGTCGTCGCGACGGGCGGGCCGGCTCTGCTATTGTCGTATTCACTCTGCATAACATCTATGCGTTTCGTGGTGCCCGCCGAACGGCGGCCGGGACCGCAGGCGCTCGGATCCACAGCCAAGGAGGCCACGTGGCGACCCCGCTCGAGGCGCGCACCGTCCCGGACATCGTCACGACGCTCCCCGGCCCGAAGGCCCGGGCGCACATCGAGTTCGACCACGCGTGGACGAGCCCGAGCCTCCCGCGCGCGTACCCGATCGTCCCCGTCCGCGGTCTCGGCTGCGCCGTCGAGGACATCGACGGCAACGTGTTCCTCGACTTCGCCGCCGGCATCGCCGTCAACTCGACGGGCCACAGCCATCCCGACGTGGTCGCCGCGATCCAGCGCCAGGCCGCCGAGCTCCAGCACTTCAGCGCCAGCGACTTCTACCTGCCGATCTACGCCCAGGCCGCGGCCGAGCTCGCGCGCATCGCGCCGATGGCGCCCGCCCGCGTGTTCATCGGCAACTCCGGCGCGGAGGCGGTCGAGGCCGGCCTCAAGCTCGCCCGGTACGCCACCCGGCGGTCCAACGTCATCGCCTTCCTCGGGGCCTTCCACGGCCGCACGATGGGCGCCGTCAGCCTGACCGCGTCGAAGGCGAAGTACCACGCGCACTTCGGCCCGCTGCTCCCCGGCGTCTACCACGTCCCGTTCGGGAGCGAGGGGATCGACGAGATCGAGCAGCGCATCTTCAAGCGCCTGATGCCGGCGGACGAGTTCGCCGCCGTCATCGTCGAGCCGATCCAGGGCGAGGGCGGCTACGTCGTGCCGGAGGACGATTTCCTGCCGCGGCTCCGCGAGCTGTGCGACCGGCACGGGATCCTGCTCATCGCCGACGAGGTCCAGTCGGGCGCCGGCCGCACCGGGAAGATGTGGGGCATCCAGCACTGGGACGTCGAGCCCGACATCCTGCTGACGGCGAAGGGCATCGCCTCGGGGATGCCGATCGGCGCGATGATCGCCAAGGCCGACCTGATGACCTGGGGACCCGGCGCGCACGGGAGCACCTACGGCGGCAACCCGGTGGCCCTCGCGGCCCTGCTCGAGACCGTCCGGCTCCTCGAGAACGGCCTGATCGCCAACGCCGGGATCCGTGGCCGCGAGATCCAGGACGCGCTCCGGCCGCTGATCCAGCGCCACCCCGCGCTCGTCAAGGACGTCCGCGGCAAGGGTCTCATGATCGGGATCCAGTTCGACTCCGGCCAGACGGCCGACGCCGTCCAGATGCAGGCGTTCGATCGCGGGCTGCTGGTCCTCGAGGCGGGCGACGACTGCGTGCGGATGTCGCCGCCCCTGGTGGTCTCGCAGGCCGAGGCCGCAACGGCGGTCCGGATCTTCGGCGAGGCCGTGGACCACGTCGCGACGCATGGGGTCGAGGCGCGCCACGCCGTCGACGCGGAGCGGCAGGCCGGGCTGATCACCGAGGGCTTCGGCGCGTCCGGCTGATCCGGCACACTTCCAGCCATGCCCGCCAAGGTCGCCTCCAAGGTCGCGTCAATGCACGACGCGATCGCCGACTTGGTGCGCGACGGCGACACGGTGGCGATCGAGGGATTCACGCACCTGATCGGGTTCTCGGCCGGGCACGAGATCATTCGCCAGCGTCGGCGTGACCTCACGCTCGCCCGCATGACGCCCGACGTGATCTACGACCAGATGATCGCGGGCGGGGTCGCCCGGAAGCTGATCTTCTCGTGGCTGGGCAACCCGGGCGTCGGCGGGCTGAACGCGATCCGGCGCCGGATCGAGCCCGCGTCGGTGGGGGAGGGGACGGCGCTCGAGGTCGAGGAGTACAGCCACTTCGGGATGGTGGCGCGCTACACGGCGGGCGCCGCGAACCTGCCGTTCATGCCCCTGCGCTCGTACTTCGAGACCGACCTGCCGGCGGTGAACCCCCTGATCCGGCCGATCCAGTCGCCCTACTCCGACGAGGTCGTGTACGCGGTGCCGCCGCTCAACCCCGACGTGACGATCGTGCACGCGCAGCGCGCCGACGCCGAGGGCAACACCCAGGTCTGGGGCCTGCTCGGCTGCCAGAAGGAGGCCGCCTTCGCCGCCGACCGGGTGATCGTGGTCGTGGAGGAGCTCGTCGACGAGGCGGTGATCCGGGCCGACCCCAACCGCACGATCATCCCGGGGTTGATCGTGGACGCCGTGGTCGTCGACCCGTTCGGCGCCCACCCCTCCTACGTGCAGGGCGCCTACGACCGCGACAACCGCTTCTACCTCGACTGGGACCCGATCAGCCGCGACGAGGACGCGATCCAGGCCTGGCTGCGCGAGTGGGTCTACGACCTCGACGATCGCCGCGCCTACGTCGAGAAGCTGGGGGAGGAACGCCTGGCGACCCTCAGGCCGGGCAGCGCCCCCTCCGGCTCCGTCGACTACGGCAGCTACGCCTGATGGCGACCGTCCGCTATCTCGTGTCCGACGTCGTGCGGTCGCTGTCGTTCTACCGCGAGCTCCTCGAGTTCGAGGCGGGCTTCGAGATGCTCCCGGCCTTCGCGATGGTCCGGCGCGGCGACCTCACGCTCTGGCTGGCTGGACCGTCGTCGTCAGCGGCGCGCGCGATGCCCGACGGGCGGGTCCCCGAGCCGGGCGGCTGGAACCGGTTCGTCGTGGAGGTCGACGACCTCGATCCGATCGTCGAACGCCTGCGCGAGGACGGCGCATCGTTCCGCAACGACATCGTCAACGGTCCCGGTGGACGGCAGATCCTCGTCGACGACCCGGACGGCAACCCGATCGAGCTGTTCGAGGCGCGCCGATGATGGACGTGGCGTTCTCGAAGTCCGAGATGATGATCGTCGCGGCCGCGCGCGAGCTGGCCGGACAGGGCGTGTGCTTCGTCGGCGTCGGGCTGCCCAACATCGCGGTCAACCTCGCCAAGCGGACGGTGAACCCGGGGCTCGAGCTCGTGTACGAGGCGGGCGTGTTCGGGGCGCGGCCGGCGCGGCTGCCGCTGTCGATCGGCGACCCGACGATCGTGACCGGCGCCACGGCGGTCGTCTCGATGTTCGAGCTGTTCGCGTTCTACCTGCAGCGCGGCCTGATCGACGTGGGCTTCCTGGGCGCGGCCCAGATCGACCGCTTCGGCAACATCAACACGACGGTCATCGGGGACTACGCGGCGCCCACGACCCGGCTGCCCGGGTCCGGCGGGGCGTGCGAGATCGCGATCAACGCGCGCAATGTGTTCGTGATCATGCGCCAGTCCTCGCGCTCGTTCGTGGACCGGATCGACTTCCGGACCTCGCCCGGCAACCTCGGCGGCGCCGAGCAGGCGGAGGCCATCCGGCGGGCGGGCGGCTGGAACGGCCGCGGGCCGAGCGTCGTGGTCACCGACCTCGGCATCTGGCACTTCGACGAGACGGGTGAGATGCGCCTCGACTCGCTGCACCCGGGCGCGACGCTCGACGAGATCCGGGCGACGATCGCCTGGGAGCCGAAGCTGAGCGAACGGCTCGCCGCGACGCCCCCACCGACGCCCGAGGAGCTGCGCCTCGTCCGCGAGGAGCTCGACCCGGCGGGCGTCTACACGAAGTAATCCGGCCGACGACATCGGTCGTACGACCACTCGCGCGGCGACGAATTTGAACCGAAGTTGAAAGTTGACCGGCGCGCCACGGGCCGGTAGGTTCAGCCCATTGACTCCGCCCGGGACAGGGAGGTCCCGGGCCCCGCCGCCTCGCTCTCCGGATGACCGCGGCCGACCCCGACCTGGCCGTGCGCGCCCGGCGCTTGGAGGAACCCTGGGGGACACCACCCGCCGCTGGGCATGGTCCCCGGCCGCCTATTACCCACGTCAGGGGCATGGCGACGGTGCCGGGATGCGGCGCCGTCCACGAGGATCCGGCACGACCGGAACTGGGAGGAGCAATGAATCGACGGCTGCTGACCGCGCTCGGCGCATCGGCGCTGATCGTGGCGACCGTGATGCCTGCGGGCGCCATCGCCGCCCGACCGGGCATCGACGGTCAGGGAAGACGCTTCGAACGCGTCGACGTCAGCAAGATCGACAAGTCGCTGATCAAGGCGATCCTCGCCGATCACGACGTCAACGTCATCGTCGAGATGCGCGGCCCCGCCGCCGCGACGGTGGACGTGTCCAGGGTCGGCCAGGTGGCCACCGCCAAGCGCCTCAAGACGCACCAGGACACGCTCGCGGGCTCGATCAAGAAGCTCGGCGGGACGGTCGAGGCGAAGTACCAGTACGCCTACAACGGCATCAAGCTGCGCATCCCGAGCCGCAAGCTCAATGCCCTGTCCAAGCTGCCTGGCGTGAAGGCGATTTACGCGGTCCGGACCTACACCGCGGACAACCGTCACAGCGTGCCGTTCATCGGCGCCCCGGCGGTGTGGCAGGACTTCGGCGACACGGGCAACGGGCAGACGATCGCCGTCATCGACACCGGCATCGACTACACCCACGCCAACTTCGGCGGCCCGGGCACCGAGGCGGCGTACGACGACAACGACTCCGACGTCATCGAGGCCGGCACGTTCCCGACCGCCAAGGTCATCGCGGGCTGGGACTTCGTCGGCGACGAGTACAACCCGGACAACGACGACGGGACCGAGATCCCGGCGCCCGACCCGGACCCGCTCGACTGCAACGGGCACGGCTCCCACGTCGCCGGCAGCGCGGCGGGCTTCGGCGTCAAGTCGGACCACACCACGTACACCGGCCCCTACAACGCGTCCACCTATGCGACCTCGTTCGGCATCGGCCCGGGCGTGGCGCCGAAGGCCAGGCTGGTCTCCCTCAAGGTGTTCGGCTGCGACGGCGGCACGAACGTCCTGACCGACGCCCTCGAGTGGGTCGGGCAGTACAACGCGACCCACGCGGACCCCATCGACGTGATCAACATGTCGGTCGGCGGCGTGGGCGGCGACGACGACGCGGACTCGCAGGCCAGCAACGCGCTGGTGGCGTCGGGCGTGATCGTCGTGGCCTCGGCCAGCAACGACGGCCCGAACGCCTACCTGACCGGCTCCCCGGGCAACGCCACGGGCGTGCTCGCGGTCGCCGCGTCGGACACCAACCAGAGCTTCCCGGGCGCGGTGATCGACCGGGCCACGGGCGCCGACCTGTCCGCGATCAACCAGAACAACTGGCCCGGCCTGCCGGTGACCGGCACCCTCGAGGTGATCGGAAACGGCGGCGGCGGCCTGTCGCTCGGCTGCGAGGCCGACGACTACGGCGACCTGGCGGCGAACTCGATCGCCGTCATCCAGCGCGGTGTCTGTGCGTTCGTCGACAAGGGCGCGGCGGCCGAGGAGGCCGGGGCGATCGGCGTGATCGTCGTGAACCGCGACGACATCGCCAACCCGCTCGAGTTCCCGACCTTCATCGGCTACACGCCGACGATGTTCGACATCCCGATGATCGGGATCGGCAACGGCGCCAAGCTGACCCTCCTCGGGTCGGACGGCGTCGGGGCGACGCTCGAGTCGGGTCCCAACGTCACCAACCCCGCCTACCTCAACACCGCCAGCTTCTCGTCGGGCGGCCCCCGCCTCGGCGACAGCGCCCAGAAGCCCGATGTCAGCGCCCCTGGCGTGAGCATCGTGTCCACCGGCGTCGGCACCGGCTTCAACGCGGACACCCTGTCCGGCACCTCGATGGCCTCGCCCCACGTGGCCGGTGTCGCGGCACTCGTCCATGCGAAGAACCCCACCTGGCGGCCGGAGGTCGTCAAGGCGGCCATCGTCGGCACCGCGGTGCGGTCGAAGGTCAGCCCATATGACCCGCGCCTCGCCGGCTCGGGCATGGTCCAGCCACGGCGTGCCGCCGACACCTGGGCCTTCGTCCTGGCCACCGACAACACCCCGAACCTCTCGTTCGGCTACGACCAGGTTCGCCTGGGCGCGTATCGCGAGACCCAGTCGTTCCGCATCTACAACACCGGCAACAAGGACATCACCTACAACCTGCACGCGAGCGGCATCGTGTCGCTCAGCCGGGATCGGGTGACCGTCAAGGCACACTCCAGCAAGGTGATCGACGCCACGGCGCAGCTCACGATCGGCCAGCTCGCGGCGAGCCGGTTCGCGAGCCAGACCCTGCCCGGCGGCACCGACTGGGGCGGCCTGCTCAGCTACGGCGGCGTCATCACCGCCAGCCCGACCAGTGCCACCTCCGGCAAGCACCGCTACGCCCTCCGGGTGCCGTGGCGCGCCGTGCCGCGCGCGGAGTCGAACATCGTCGCCTCGGCGAAGTCGGCCTACACGTCGGCCGGTGGCATCTCGAGCGCAACCGTCAAGCTCACCAACAACGGCGTCCACACCGGCATCGCCGACGTGTACGCCTGGGGCCTGTCCGACCCCAAGGACCTGCCGAACGCGATCACGGCGACGAACGACCTGCGGGCCGCCGGCCTCCAGGTCCTCCCGTCCGAGGTCCTGCTCGGCGATGAGGCGGATCCGGACGACCGCGCGCTGATCTTCGCGATCAACACGTACGGGCGCTGGTCCGCCGGCTACCAGAACGTGTTCACCATCCCGATCTTCGGCGAGGGTGACGATCCGGAGTTCTTCGTCCTCGGCATCGACTTCGGTCTCGCGACCGCGGACGCGCTGAACGGCCAGATGGTCTCGCTGATCGTCGATGCCGACTTCAACGTCGTCGATGCCTGGGTCGCCGACGCGCCGGCCAACGGGTCCACGATCCTGCTGCCGGCCCTGGCCAGCGACATCGATCGGCTCGACGCCGACTCGACCGTCGACTACGAGGTCATCGGCGAGAACCTGGTCGACTCCTCCAACCCGAGCAACGCGTTCACGGACGTCTTCGACGGCCGGGCCTCGCTGTCGGTCTTCGAGCCGGCCGTGTCCACCGGCGACTTCATCGACATCGAGCGGGGCGACAGCGCCACGCTGGGGCTCGACGTCAACGAGGCCGCCCAGGGCGACAACCCGTCGCTCGGCTGGATGATCGTCACCCTCGAGGACCAGAACGGCGCGGCCCAGGCCGACGTCGTGCCCGTGGGCGACCTGCCCTAGGGCACCCATCCCTCGCGACACCACGAAGCCCCCGGCACCGCCGGGGGCTTCAACCGTTTGGGGGCCCGGCAGCGCCGCGTCGCGCCCGGCGTCAGGTCGCGTCGGGCGGGAGGATGACGAGCGCGGTCACCATGCCGAACATCCCGTCGGCGCCCTCGACGTGGGGCAGGATGTGGCAGTGGAAGGCCCACACCCCGGGCCGGTCGCAGTTGATGATCGCGTCCCACCGCTCGCCCGGGTTGACGCCCAGCGTGTCGGCCCGAAAGGACGCGCTGCCCAGCTGGGCGCCGTCGCGCGCCACGATGTTCATGCGGAACCCGTGGGTGTGCCACGGGTGCATCATCGTGCCCTCGTTCATGAACCGGATCAGGACCCGGTCGCCCTGCTTCGCGACGATCGGGGTCGTGGCCGGGAAGCCATGGCCGTTGATCGTGAAGCCGCCCACCGCGTCGTTGTGGATGAACACGACCTCCTGGGTGACGCCGTACCGGCGCGCATAGCTGTCGGCGGCCCGCTTGGGCTCGACGATGAAGGCGCCCAGCAGCCCGCGTCCGACCTGGTCGGTCGCGTTGTGGTGCGAGTGGTACATGTGCGAGCCCGCCGGCGTGGCCGTGAACTCGTAGGTGAAGGTCTCGCCGGTCGCGAACGGCAGCTGGGTCACGAACGGCACGCCGTCCATCTTGAAGTCCGTGAACTCGATGCCATGGAAGTGCACGCCGGTCGGCTCAGGCATGTTGTTGGTGAACGAGATCCGGACCTTGTCGCCGTCCGTCACCCGCAGCGTGGGCCCGGGCCACATCTTGTTGTAGCCGAGCGCCTTGACGGGCGGGTTGACCGCGTCGATCGGCCACTCGATCTCGTCCACGGTGAGCTCGAACACCTTGGTCCCGTCGGGGTCGATCCGCACGGGGTCGATGGGCTGGTTGCCCTGGGGGACCTTCGTGAACTCGGGGTCGTCGGTGTTGGGGCCGAGGACGTTGTCGAGGAACGGCGACATCCCCAGCGGACCGGCGAGGTTGCCCACGAACCGGCGCACCTTGACCTGGCCGTTGAGGTCGTGCTCGGTCCAGCCGGCCGGCAGGTTCGGGATCGGCGAGGCCGCGGCGCTCGGCTCGACGGACCCGGACGGCGCGGGCGTGGCCGGCGGCGGGGTCGGCGTCGGCGTCGGGCTGGGCGGCGGCCCGAAGCTCCAGCTCGGCGCGGCGGTCGCCTGGCAGGCGGCCAGGGTCGCCGCCATGCCGGCGATGCCGACGACACCGGCCGCGCGCAGGAACCCGCGGCGGCTCAGGGCTGAATCGTCGGGTTCGGGGGTCGGTCGGTCGGCGGACGTGGTGACGGTGTTGTCCACTGGCGTGATGGCTCCGGTTGGGCGAGCGGTCGACCCGGACAGTGTCCGGGCGGGCGCCGGCGCCTGCGAAGTGACCGATGGCCCGATTTCGGGCCGACAGGTGGCCTGCGGGGATGGCGGCTGCTGCTGCTAGGCTGCCACAGATGGCCCGGTCGACCCTCCGCGAGCCCCGCCGGCGTGCGGACGGACGGTAGCGCATGGAGGACGACCTCGTCGCCTGGGGCCGCACGCTCCGGCTGGAGACCCGCGGCCGGATCACCGGGCGGACGGCGACGGCGGTCGTCGGGTTCGTGGAGCGGCCGGACGGGACGCTGGTCGTCGCGGCCGGCTCGCCCGACGCCGGCTGGGCGCTCAACCTCCTCGGGGATCCGGCCTGCCGGGTGACGATCGGCGACGACGCCTGGGCGGCCGTCGCCACGCCGCTCGGGCGCGAGGCGCACGTGGCGGCCGTGCGCGAGCTGATCCTCCGCTACGGGACGCCGGCGGAGAACCTGGGCGCGGGTCCGTCGTTCGAGCTCCGGCGAATCGACGCGCCATCCAGCGCGTAGGATCGGGGCATGGACGTTCCGGAGACCGTCGCGTCGCGCGGCCTGCGCATGCCGCTGTTCACCGTCGCGGCGATCGCGGTCGTCGTCGCCGGCATCTCGTTCGTGGGCGGCCTGTTCGTGCTGCTCGCGTTCTCGGCATTGGCGGCGGTCGTGGCGCGCCGCGCCCAGCTCTGGCTCCTCGACCGCGGGCTGCCGCGGTGGGCCGCGCTGGTCATCCCCACGGGCGGGTTCGTCCTGATCCTCGTCGTCATGGGCGTCGCCGTGGTCGCCTCGATCGCCGCCGTGGGGCTCCGCCTCGCCGAGGACTCGGACATGATCCAGGACTGGCTGGCCGTCGCTGAGGACGCGTGGGGGACGGTGACCGGCGTGCCCAGCGTCACGCTCCCGCCGATCGAGCCCCAGGCGGCCCTCGGCGTGGCGCGCAGCGTGGTCGCCGCCCTGACACCCGCCGTGACGGGGTGCGCGCTGTCCGTCCTGATCGTGATCTACGTGCTGCTCGGCGCCAAGGGCCTCCACGGCCGGATGCTCAGGGCGACGTCCGCCGAGGTCATCGAGCGCTACGACGTGCTCGCGACCGAGCTCGTCACCTACGTCAAGGTCCGCGCCGCGCTGGGCGCGGGCGCCGCGCTGGCCGACACCGCGCTGCTGCTCGTCCTGGGCGTGCCCTACGCCGTCCTGTGGGGCCTGATCTCGTTCCTGTTGAGCTTCATCCCCAACATCGGCTTCATCCTCGCCCTGATCCCGCCGGCTGCGTTCGCGCTGCTCGAGCACGGGCCGCTGTCCGCCCTGGCGGTCGTCGCCGGCTATGTCGTCATCAACCTCGCCTTCGACTACGTGCTCCAGCCGCGGGTGTTCGCGACGACGCTCGAGGTCAGCCCCGTGGTCACGATCGTCACGATCCTCGTCTGGTCACTGCTGATCGGCCCCGCCGGAGCGCTCCTGGCGGTGCCGCTCACGATCACGCTGCGCGCGATCCTGCTGCCGTTCCCGGGCACGGCCTGGTTCGTGGCCTTCCTCGGCCAGGAGGCGTCCGTGCCACTCGACGAGCCGCCGGTCGCGGCCGCGGCGGCCGCCGATCCGGCCGCCCCGGACGCCCCCGAACCTACAATCGGCGCGTGATCGTCCCGGACCCCGCCGCGCCCGTGACCGCCGCGTGAGCGGCCGCGTCTTCCGGCGCGCCGCCGCGGCGCACCCGCCCGTCGCCGTCGAGGCCCACGGCTCGACCATCGTCGACGCCGACGGCCGCGAGTACCTCGATGCCGCCGGTGGCGCCATCGTCGTCGGGGTCGGCCACGGCCGGCGCGAGATCGCGACCGCGATCGCCGACCAGACCGCCCGCCTCGCCTACGCCCACGGCACTGCCTTCACCACCGAGCCCCTCGAGCGCTACGCCGCCGAGATCGCCCCGCACCTGCCGCTGGCGGACCCGGCCATCTATCCGGTTTCCGGCGGCTCCGAGGCGATCGAGACGGCCCTCAAGCTGGCCCGCGCGGCGCAGCTGGCCCGCGGGGAGCCGGACCGGCTCGTGGTGTTCGCGCGTTGGGGGAGCTATCACGGGAACACGCTCGGGGCGCTGGACCTGTCGGGCCGGCGGCCGCTGCGGCGCCCGTACGAGGGCTGGCTCGGCCGCTTCCGTCACGTCAGCGCCGCCTATCCGTACCGTGGGGACGACGCGGGCGCACAGGCCCTCGGGACGACCCAGGCGCTGGTGGACGAGCTGGACCAGGCGTTCACGATGGCCGGGCCGGGCACGGTCGCCGCGTTCGTCGCCGAGCCCATCGTCGGGGCGACCCTCGGGGCCGTCGAACCGCCGCCCGGCTACTGGCCCGCGGTCGCCGACGTCTGCCGCCGGCACGGCGCGCTGCTCATCGCCGACGAGGTCATGACGGGCTTCGGGCGGACCGGCGCGTGGTTCGGCCTCACGCACTTCGGGGTCCAACCGGACCTGCTGGTCGCAGCCAAGGGCGCGACCTCCGGCTACTGGCCGTTCGGGTTCGTCGCCGTATCGGGCGAGGTCTACGACGCGGTCACCGGCGCGGGACCGTTCGTGCACGGCTTCACCTACTCGCACCAGCCCGCCGCCGCCGCGGTCGCGCGGGAGGTCCTGCGGATCCTCGAGGCCGAGTCGCTGGTGGCCGCGTCGGCGACCAAGGGCGAGCGCCTGCGGGCGCTGCTCCACGAGCGGCTGGACGGGAACGCGGCCGTCGGCGACATCCGGGGACGGGGCCTGCTGGTCGGGATCGAGCTGGTCCGCGATCGGGAGTCGCGCGAGCCGTACCCGCGAGCCGCGCGGCTCGCCGAGACGGTCGTCCGGACCGCGCGCGAGCGTGGCCTGCTCCTGTACTCCGGCACGGGGAACGCGAACGGCGTCGACGGTGACACGATCCTGCTCGGCCCGCCGTTCGTGATCACCGACGAGGAACTCGTCCGGATCGCGGACGGGCTCGCGGCCGCGATCGACCTCGCCGTGGCCTCGATCGGGGAGGCCGCGCCGGCCTGAGACATCCGTTCCGGGGCTCCACGCCGTATCGTCACCCACATGGTCGATGAGCCGCCGGTCGGCGAGGAGCCGCCGGCCTACGCCCTGCCGCCCGCGCCGGTCATCGAGCCGCCCGCCCGGCCGCCGGGCCGCTCCCGCCGCGCGGCGTTGGCCGGGCTGCTCCTCGCCCTCGTCGGGGTCGTCGCGGTCCTCGCCATCCTGTTCGGGACCGGTCGCCTCGGGCAGCCGGGGCGGCCCCTGCCGCGCGTGGCGCTCATCGACCCGGACGGCGGCCTCGCGATCGTCGACGGCGAGGGCGGCAACCGGGTCGTGCATGCGCCGCCCGGCACGACGTTCACCTTCCCCGCCTGGTCACCCGACGGCTCACGCGTGGCCACGCTCGCGACGAGCGACGACGGCGGTGCGATCGAGGTCTTCGGGGCCGGCTCGAGCGGCGAGACGGACGGCACCGTCGTCTACCAGAGCGCCGAGCAGGCGCCGTTCTACCTGTACTGGACGCCCGACGGGCGAGCGGTCACCTTCCTGACCGACGAGGGCGCGGGCAGCCTTGCGCTCCGCTCGGCGCCCGCCGATGGCAGCGCCGCGGCGACGATCCTGCGCGAGGGCGCGCCGATGTACTGGGCCTGGGAGGGCCGGGACCGGATGCTCGTCCACACCGGGGCGGACACGGACGCCTTCCTGGGCGCGGTCGGCATGGACGGCAGCACGGTCACGACGCTGGCCGGCCCGCCCGGCGTGTTCCGGGCGCCGGCCGCGTCCGCCGACGGCCGCTATGAGGCGTACGCGGTGAGCCGGCCCGACGGCGCGGCCGTCGTCGTCGCCGCGAGCGACGGGTCGGCCAGCCACGAGTTCCCGATCTTCGGCCCGTCGGCCTTCAGCTTCGCCCCGGCCGGCCCACAGCTGGCCTACCTCGGCCCGGGCGAGGGCGACCGCCAGGCGCCCCTTCCCCTGGGTCCGCTGCGAATCGTCGACGCCTCGACGGGCGAGGCGAGCGAGCTGCCGGCGACGGACGTGGTCGCGTTCTTCTGGTCGCCCGACGGCACCCAGATCGCGACGCTCGGCCTGCCAACCCCGTCCAGTCCGAGCGCGGCCGCGGGGCCCGGTGGCGCGCGCCTGGCCTCGGTCGGCCGCGGCGGCGCGGATGGCGGCGGTCGCCCGCCGGTCGACGCCCCGGGGATCGACGTGGCCCTGATGTTCGTGGACGTCGCGGCCGGGACGGCCTCCGCCCCGCAGGTCGTGTCGCTCTCGCCGCTGTTCGTGAACCAGGTGCTGCCGTACTTCGACCAGTACGCGCTGAGCCACCGCGTGTGGTCGCCCGACGGGTCGTCGATCCTGCTCCCGGTGGTCGAGGAGGACGGCACCGAGTCGCTCCACGTCGTGCCGGCCGACGGGTCGCAGGTGCGGATCCTGGCCCCGGGCTCGATCGGGTTCTGGAGCCCCTAGGACCGCCGGGGCGTCATCGCCCGGACCAGCACGATCACGCCCAGCACGAGCAGCGCGACCGGCCACAGGATGTCGGACAGGTTGGGCAGCGCCACGCTCGAGGCGCCGATCGCGAACAGGATCACGCCCAGCACGAGCTGCCAGCCCCAGCCGGCGCCGCTCACGCCGCGGACGAGGGCGATGAACAGGAAGGCGATGCCCAGGCACAGCGTGCCGACCCCGGGTCCCGAGACGACGTTCGCCGCCGCGAGCAGGTCCGGCGCCGCGAGGGCCGTGATGATCGCCCCGAGATAGAGCGAGCCCAGACCGCGGTTGACCAGCCACGACACGAGGAACGCGACGCCCACCGCGAGGAACAGCAGCGAGCCGGCGGTCTCGAGCGCCGGGAAGACCTGGCGCAGCAGGAGCAGGGCGCCGAACACGACCAGGAAGATCCCGAACCAGGGCAGGCGACTCCGGCCGCGCGGGCCGCCGATGTCGCTCCACTCCCAGCCGTAGACCTTGACGCCCCCGGCGTCGTAGACCTCGCCGCTCACCGGCTCGTTTCGCGTCTCGCTCATGGCACCTCCGTCCCTCGTCCGGGCAGCGTAGCGCGGTCGCCCGATGCGAGCAGCGGCGCGAGGCGGTCGACGAGCGCGGCGAGCTCGCGGAACCAGCGCAGCCGCTCGGCCCACGGCACCGCGGCGTTGGCCGGCGACGTGGACGGCAGGACGAACAGCCGGGTCGTGCCGAGGGTCCGGTCCTGGAGCCCGAGCTCGGGCCGCTCCCCGAACGCCCCGCGGTAGGCCTCCTTGCCGACGAACGCCATCACGGCCGGCGCCAGCTCGGACGCGATCCGCCCGAGCCGTGCCGCACTGCCCGCGAAGTCCGCCGCGCGCAGGTCGCCGGACCCGGGCGTCGTGCGCCACGCCGCGTTGGTGATCCCGATGCCAGACCGGAGGACCTCGTGCTGGCGATCGGGTCCGAGGAGCTCGGCCGTGAGGCCCGAGGCCTCGAGCAGGCGCCAGAAGTCGTTGCGCGGGTTCGCGAAGTGGGCGCCGGCGGCCGCCGAGGCGCGGCCCGGGTTGATGCCGACCAGCACGAGCCGCAGGCCAGGCGCGAGCAGGTCGGGGACGGCCGACGGCGCCCCGGAACCGTCCGGGACGCCGTGCGACATGGGCGGATCAGGCCGATCCGGCGACACGCTGGCCGGCGGCCTCGCCGGTCCCCGGGGTCTCGTCGCCGGTCGGCACGGTGGCCTCGTCCTCGGCGTGGCTGAAGCCCAGCCGGTCCGCGAACCGGGCGAGCGGCCCCGGCGCCCACCAGTTCCACTTGCCGAGCAGGCGCATCGTCGCGGGCACCAGCAGGATCCGCACGATCGTCGCGTCGACGAACACGGCGATGGCCATGCCCACGCCGATGCTCTTGATCGTGATCGTGTCGGCCAGCGCGAACGCGGCGAACACGGTGACCATGATCGCGGCCGCGCCGGTGATCACGCCCGCGGTCTTCGACAGGCCCTCGGCGACGGCGGCGCGATTGTCGCCGGAGCGCCGGTAGGCCTCCTGGACCCGGGACAGCAGCAGCACCTCGTAGTCCATGGACAGCCCGAACAGCACGCTGAACATGATGATCGGGTTGCCGGCGATGGTGAACCCGGGTGCCGTGAACCCGAGCGGACCGCTGAGGTTGCCCTCCTGGAAGATCCAGACCATCGCCCCGAACGAGGCGCTGATCGAGAGCAGCGTCATGAAGATCGCCTTGATCGGCAGGACGACCGACCCGAACAGGAGGAACAGCACCAGGAACATCGCGATCAGCACGACGCCCACGGCATACGGGATGCGCTCCGTCTGCGAGACGAGGAAGTCGTGGCCGGTCGCGGCCTGGCCGCCGATCATCGCCGTCAGGCCGTCGCCCGGGTCGACCGCGCGGACCGCGCCCACGACGGCGGTGCCGGCGGGGGACGAGGGCTGGAGCGGGCTGATCGCGTCGAACCGGACCGTCGACTCGTGCACGTAGCGGTCCCACAGGCCGGCCAGCTGCGGCGGCCAGGCCTCGCGCGGCTGCGCGTAGAGGGCAACCAGCTCGTCGGTGGTCAGCGGCTGTCCGGTGGCCGGGTTGGGGATCCCGGTGAACGGGCTCTCGACGCGCTCCACGCCGGCGATCGCGGCGAGCTGCTCGCCGTAGGCGGCCAGGGCGCGGACGTCCTCCTCGGACGCCGGATCGCCGGAGACGTCGACGAGGGAGATGATCGGGGCGGTGGTGCCGGCCTCGAAGCCCTCCTGGATCGCGACCGCGGCCTCGCGGCTCTCGAGCCCGGCGGGGAGGGTGTAGGCGTCGGGGATGCCCTGCTCGAGCCGCAGGAACGGCAGGCCGGCGAGCAGCAGCAGGGCGAGTGTCGGGATGATCACCACGACGGGGTGGGCCATGACCGTGTTCGCAATCCAGACCCAGCGGGACTGCCGGGCCGCGGCGGCCGCCTCGCGCGGCTGCATGCCGAAGATCCGTCGAATGCGATCGAACAGGCCCGCGACGGACAGCGCGTTGATCCGCGGACCGAGGATGCCCAGCAGCGCGGGCAGGAACGTCATCGCGTAGAACAGGGCGGAGAAGACCGTCAGCATCCCGCCGATGCCGAACGAGCGGAGGGCGGGGGCGTTGAACACGAGCAGCCCGCCCAGGCCGATGGCGACCGCCAGCCCGGAGAACGTGACCGCCTTGCCCGAGGTCGCGACGGCGATCTCGACGGCGTTGCCGACGCTGCGCCCCTTCTTCAGCTCCTCGCGGAACCGGCTGACCATGAACAGCGAGTAGTCGATCGCGAGCGCGAGGCCCAGCATCGTCGACACGTTGGAGACGTAGACGCTCATCTCGACCTGCTGGCCGACGATCCAGACGAGCGCCAGGGTGGTCGGGATCGCGAGGCCGGCGACGAGGAGCGGGATGCCCGCGGCGACCAGCGAGGTGAAGACGAGGATCAGGACGAAGGCCGCGATCGGGAGCGAGACGGTCTCGGCGCGCAGCAGGTCCTGCTCGGACTGGTCGGTCGAGTCGCGGGTCAGCGCGGCGTAGCCGCCCAGCAGCATCTCGATGCCGTCGCCCGGCTCGTGCAGCTCGGACTCGAAGCGGTCGATGAGCGGAACGGACGCCTCGTCGCTGACGTTCAGGTCGATGACGACGTACGCGGACTCGCCGTCCGTGGAGATGAACCGCGAGTCGCCGGTCTCGGCGAAGCCGATCGTGCCCGAGACGTCGGGGTCCTTCGCGATGTCGGCGAGCGACGCCGCGATGGCCGCCTGGAACGCCGCCCCACGCGCGTCCGCGCCGTCGGCGCCCTGGTAGACCGCGATCAGGGCCCCGCGCCCGGCGCCGAACTCGTCCGCGAGCCGGTCCGCGACGGCGGCCGATTCCGAATCCGGATCCAGCCAGCCCCCGGCCGAGAGCACCGAGGCGGCGCGTCCCGCGCCGAACGAGGCGGCGATGCCGACCACGATGGCGAGGACGAGGACGATCCGGCGGTGCCGGTAGACGAAGGCTCCCCAGCGGCTGAACATCGCGGGCTCCGTTTCGGGTTCGGGGTCGTTGGCTGCCCGCGAGGGATGCGGGTACGGATGGACAATAGAGAGCGGACGTTCTCCTTGTCAACCGCGACATTCGTCTCGTTTGAACGTTAACGGCCCGTGTTGCAGAACGAGCGTTCGTTCTGCTAGCCTCCGCGCATGCCGAGAGTCAGCGTCGCGCACGAGCAGGCCGTCAAGGCCCGGATCGTCGAATCCGCGCTCCGGGTCTTCGCCGAGAAGGGCTACCACGGGGCCACGATCGGTGACGTCGTCCGGGACAGCGGGCTGTCGGTCGGCGCGATCTACACCTACTTCCGGGGCAAGGACGAGCTGTTCTTCGCGACCTGCGAGTTCTCCGCCGGCCAGGGCCTCGGCGAGCTGGGCAATCGCCTGGTCCGCGGGCGGACCGTGGCCGAGAAGCTCGCGATCGCGATCGGCTTCTTCCTCGACGCGATGGACGGCGTGCCGAACGAGCCGGACATGGCCTCGATGCTCGTGATGCAGTGGGCGCGCGCCGAGGCGGAGCCGTCGCTGCGCGCGTCCCTGTCCCGGCGACGCGACCAGATGACCGCCGCCGGCGAGCTCCTCATCCGCGAGGGCGTCGCGACGGGCGAGCTGCCGGCGTGGACGGACGCGCCGGCGCTGGCCGCGGCCTACATCACCTTCCTCGACGGCCTGCTGGTGTGGCGGCTCGAGCAGGGCGACGCCTACCGCCGCGAGGAGGCCGAGCGACGCGCGCTGGCGCTGCTGCGCCCGATCCTGGCTTCGGCGGCCGCGGCAGAGGCGCCGGTCGTGCCGCGCGTCCCGGCCGAGACGTGGAGCATCACCGAGAAGCTGCCCAGGCCCCGCCTGTCCTAGAGCGCGCAGGCGAGCGAGATCGCGCCCACGGCGATCAGGCGCGACATTGTGCATACTTGTGGGTAGCATGTATCGTTCGGCCATGACCGGGGCGTTCCTCACCATGCGCTGGCTCGACCTGCTGTTCGCGCACTGGCCGGTACGACGCAACGTGCTGCGGCCCATGATCCCATCGGCCCTCGAGCTCGACACCTTCGACGGCTCCGCCTGGCTGGGCATCGTGCCGTTCCGCATGACGCACGTCCGGCCGTTGGGGCTGCCGCTGCCCGGCGAGGCGTTCGCGTTCGCCGAGACCAACGTCCGGACCTACGTCACCGCGCCGGACGGGACGCGCGGGATCTGGTTCTTCTCGCTCGACGGTGCCCACCTCCGGGCGCGACGGCGGCACGCGTGGGCTTCGGCGTGCCCTACCACCACGCGCGGGTCAGCTCGTCGACCGATGGCACCTGGATCGTCCATGCGAGCCGATGCACCGAGGCGGCACCGGCCGAGCTGCGGATCCGGTACTCGACCGGCGGGTGCGGTCCGGCACGCCGCGCCGGGGAGCCTCGAGGCGTTCCTCACGGACCGCATGGCCCTGTTCGCCCGGCATCGCGGCCGCCTGACCGCGACCGACGTCGAGCACGCGCCCTGGCCGCTGCAGGGCGCGGAGGCGGAGATCGAGCGGAACACGATGACCGCCCCGTTCGGGATCGCCCTGCCACCGGTGCCGCCGATCGTCCAGTTCGCCCGACGCCTGGACACCGTCGCCCACCGACCGAGGCCGATCGGCCGGTAGGCCCGCCTCGTCGGCCGGGTCCACCAGTCCGACCCCGGCGCGGCTACGATCCGCCCATGCCCCACGTCATGACCGTCCTGGGCCCGGTCGAGCCGTCGGCCCTCGGCTTCGTCCTCCCCCACGAGCACACGCAGATCGCGCTGTGGCACGTGCAGGACCGCTGGGACTACTGGGAGCTGACCCGCGACGAGCCGGCGATCCTGGAGGAGCTGCGGCCGTACCGCGAGGCCGGTGGCACGGCGATCGTCGACCTCACGATGCCCGGCGTCGGCCGCGACCCGCTGTGGCTGCGACGCATCTCCGAGCAGAGCGGGCTGCACGTCGTGATGGGCGGCGGCTGGTACCGGACGGCCTACTACCCGGCGGAGGCGCTGATCGACCGGCGATCGGTGGACTCGCTCGCCGAGGAGCTGGTCGGGGACGCGACCGCGGGGGTGGGGGACACCGGCATCCGGACGGGGATCATCGGGGAGATCGGCACGGACAAGCCGTGGCTCACGCCCGCCGAGGAGCGCGTCCATCGCGCCGCGGCGCGGGCGGCACGGCGCACCGGCCTCGCCATCACGACCCACGCCGTCATGTCGGACGTCGGGGCGGCGCAGCTGACGGTGTTCGAGGAGGAGGGCGTGGACCCGGGCCGGGTCGTCATCGGGCACGCCGACAGCTACCCGTGCTCGCGCACTACCTGTCGCTGATCGGGCGCGGGGCGTCGATCGAGTTCGACTTCCTGGGCATGTCGTTCACGCCGACCGAGCGTCACGGGGAGGGCCGCATCGTCGAGCTGTTGCTCGAGCTGCTGCACCGCGGCCACGGGGACCGGATCCTCCTCAGCCAGGACGTCTGCCACAACAGCCAGCTGCGGCGCTACGGGGGGAACGGCTACACGTACCTGCAGTCGACGTTCCTGCCGCGGCTGCGCGAGGCGGGGGTGTCCGACGCCGAGATCGACCGGATGACGATCGCCAACCCGAGGCGGATCCTCACGATCGGCTAGGCCGGGTCGCGTGCCACGGGAGAGCTACGCCAGCTGGGCGTCGACCGCGAGCTCGACGTTGCCCTTGAGCGCGACCGAGACCGGGCAGTTCTCCTTGGCGTCCTCGGCGAGCTCCGCGAACTTCGCCGCGTCGATCCCGGGCACGGCGCCGCGGACGGTGATGTCGCTGCGCTGGATCTTCCAGCCGCCGCCGCTGTTGTCGAACGTGATCGTGGCACGGACGTCGAGCGAGGACGGCGGCGTGCCGTTCTTCGCGAGGCGGGCGCTGAAGGCCATCGAGAAGCACGACGCGTGGGCGGCGGCGATCAGCTCCTCGGGGCTCGTTCGCCCGTTGTGGTCTTCGGTGCGCGAGCCCCAGGTCACCGGCAGGCGCGAGAACGCCCCCGACGACACGTAGTTGATCGTTCCGGCGCCGTCGGTCAGGCCGCCCGACCAGTTGACGTCGGCGTAGCGCGTGATGGCCATGCTGTCACCTCCAATGTCGAGCCTAGGGTGCCATGGGCCCCGGGAGCCATGCGGCCGCCGCTAGGCCGACGCCGCGGGCTCCGGCGACGTGGGCTCGCTCGCCACCGACGGCGACCGCGACGCGCGCCGCCGCAGCCCGTCGACGAGCGAGTACAGCACCGGGATCACGAGCAGGGTCAGGAACGTCGAGCTGAACAGCCCGCCGATCACGACCGTGCCGAGCTCGGCCGCGATGATCGAGCCCTGGTTGAAGCCCGCGGCGAGCGGGACCAGCGCGAGCATCGTCGCGATCGCCGTCATCAGGATCGGCCGCACGCGGGTCCGGCCGCCCTCGACGAGGGCGTCGTGGGTCGACATCCCGTGCGCGCGCAGGCGCTCCACGAGGTCGAGCAGGACGATCGCGTTGGTGACCACGATCCCGATCAGCATCAGGAAGCCGATGAGGGCGCTGATGCCGATCGGCCGGCCGGTGAGGTACAGCGCGGGGAACGCGCCGATCGTCGCGAGCGGCAGGCTGAACAGGATGATGAACGGCGTCACGAGCGAGTTGAACGTGAGCACCATCACGAGGTAGACCAGCAGGATGGCCACGGCCATCGAGGTGAACAGCCCGCCGAACGCCTCGTTCTGCTGCTGCGTCACGCCCGCGAGCCGGACGTCGACGCCGTCCGGGATCGCGCCGGCGGCCTGCAGCCCGTCAAGCTCGACCTGGACGGCCTGGCTCACCGCACCGGTGTCGACGTCGGCGATCTCCGCCGTGATCGACGCGGCCGGCGACTCGTCGATGCGCGTGATCGAGCCCTGCGCGTCGGCCTGCTCGACCGTCGCGATCTGGCCGAGCGGCACCTTGGCGACGGTGCCGACCGGCAGCGCCTGAAGCGTCTCGACCGAGGTCACCTGCTCCGGATCGAGGCGGACGACGATCGCGAGCGCGCCGTCCTCGTCGGGCAGCTGGACGGACGTCGCCGTCGTCCCCACGAGCGCGGCCCGGACCTCCTGCGCGACCTGGGCGGTCGTGAGGCCGACCAGGATCGACTTGTTGGGATCGGGCGTGACCCGGATCTCCGGCGTGCCCGCCGAGAGGTCGGACTTGAGGTTGATCAGGTCGTCGTCGTCGGCCAGCGCGGCGACGACCGCGTCGTTGGCCTTCGCCACCGCGGCCGTGTCGTCGCCCGACACGATCACGTTGAGCGTGTTGGACGTGAACCCGGCCGCCTGGGCGACCGCGACGTCGTAGCCGTCGGTCCGGATCGGCGCGAGCTCGTCGGTGAGGGTCTTGGTATAGGCCGTGAGGTCGACGTCGTCCTCGAGGCGCACGGTCATCCGCGCGCTGTTCGCGGGTCGGCCGCTGGACGCGGCGATGATGGTCTGGAAGCCGGCCTCGCCCTCGCCGGGGATGCTCGTCTGGACCAGCGTGACCTTGGGGTCGGCGAGGAGGATGGTCTCGGCCTCGACGGCGCGGTCGAGGACCGCCTCGGACGACGTGCCGGGCGGCGGCGCGACGGTGATCGCGAGGATCTTCTCGGAGCCGGCGTTGATGAACTGCGTGGGCAGCAGGGGAGCGATCAGGCCGGTCAGCAGGAACAGCGCGACCGACACGCCCACGACCCCGAGCTTCGTCCAGCGGCCGCTGAGCGCCCACTTGATCGACGGGGTGTAGACGCGGATCCAGAACGAGTTCTTCGGCTCGCCGTCCTCGTCGACGTTGGGCCGGACGTCCCGGATGAGCAGGAACGCCAGGACGGGCACGACCGTCAGGGCGCAGACCAGCGACGCGATGAGCGCGAACGTGACCGTCAGCGCGAACGGCAGGAAGAACTGGCTGACGAAGCCGCCGACGAAGCCGAGCGGCAGGAACACGCAGACCGTGGTCACGGTGGCGGCCGTGATGGCGCCCGCGACCTCGCGCGGGCCGCGGATGGAGGCCTTGAGCCGGTCCTCCCCGAGCGCCCGGTGGCGGTAGATGTTCTCGAGCACGACGATCGCGTCGTCGACCACCCGGCCCACGGCGACCGCCAGGCCGCCCAGGGTCATGATGTTCAGGCTGATGCCGGTGAGCTGCATGATCACCAGGGCGGCCAGCAGCGACAGCGGGATGCTGACGGCCGCGACCAGCGTCGAGCGCAGGCTCCACAGGAACAGGAAGATCGTGAGGACCGCGAACAGCGCCCCGGTGCCGCCCTCGCGGAGCAGGCCGTCGCGGACTCGATGATGAACGTGGACAGGTCGGACACGATCGACACGGTCACGACGTCGGCGTGCTGGACGCCGAGCTCGTCGAGCTTCGCCGTCACGGCCTCGGCGACCTCGACGGTGTTGGCGGTGGAGGTCTTGGTCACCGACAGCGTCAGGCCGGCCGGCCGCCCTCCTCGGGCGTGGCGGTGCGCGCGTAGCCGGTGGTCGGCACGCCGGCCACCTCGACCGTACCGAGGCTCGCCGATGGTGAGGGGCTTGGGGGCGACCGGGGCCGCCGACGGCGCGGTCGCGGGTCGGCCGAGGCGCCGGGATCGGCCGAGGCGCCGGGTGCGGTCAGCGTCGTCGGGGTGCCCGTACCGGGCGCGACGACCGGGGCCTGCACACCGACCACCAGGTCGCGGATCTCGTCGAGGCTGCCGATAGGCGCCGATCGTCGAGACGGGGGTCTTCGACCCGTCGCCCTGCACCTGGCCGGACGGGATCGGTGAGGTTGTTCGCGGTCAGGACGCCCACCACCTGCGATCGGAGACGTTCGCCGCGGCGAGCTTGGCCGGGTCGAGCGTGATCCGGACCTGCTGCTCGTCGCCGCCGCTGACGTCGACGCCGGCCACGCCCTCGATGCCCAGCAGCGCCGGTTCGATCTCCGTCTGGACGATGCGCGCCGCGTCGCTCAGGCCGTCGTCGCTGGTCGCGGCGATAGACGCCACGATCACGGGCGACGAGTTGATGTTGAGCGCGCTCACCGTCGGCTCGACGGTCTGCGGCAGGTTGGCCGCCTGGATGTTCTGCTCGATCAGCGCGCGGGCCTCCTTCACGTCGGTCCCGAACGAGAACTGCGCGATCACCAGCGACAGCGAGTTGGCCGAGGTCGACTGGAGCGCCTCGAGGCGCGGCACGCCCGAGATCGCCCGCTCGACGGGCTTGGTCACCTGCTCCGCGACGTCCTGCGCGCCGCGCGCCGGGGAGCGGCGCGATCACCGTGATGACCGGCGAGCTCGATGTCCGGCAGCAGCTCCTGCTGGAGGTTGCCCCAGGCGAAGATGCCGCGCGATGAACAGGGCGCCGGCCAGCAGCAGCGTGACGCTGCGCTTGGCGACGGCGAACTCGGAGAGGCGGCTCATGCGGGTTCCTTTCGGGTGACGTGGCGTCGGGCGCGACAGCCGGGTCGCGGCCCGGGCGAGGGCGTCGAGGGCGTTGCGGACGCTGACCAGCTCGTCGTCGGCGACGATGCCGAGCAGCTCGCGCATCTGGCCGGCGTTGAGCTCGCGGAAGCGATCGATGAAGGCGGTGCCGCGTCGGTCAGGCTGACGACCACCTGGCGTCGGTCCGCCGGATCCTCGCGACGCGTGGCCAGGCCGTGGTCGACCACGCGGTCGACGAGGCCACTGACCGTCGACAGCGACACGCCCAGGCGCACGACGATCACGGACATGTGCATCTCGCCCGAGACGCCGAGGAGGTAGAGCAGCTTCGCCTGGGGCATCGTCACGGCGATCTCGAGGAACTCGGGGGCGTGCATCTCGGCGAGGCTGCGCATGAGGTCCTCGAGGCCGGCGATGATCGCCTCGATCGGAGGCGGCGCGGTCTTGGTGTCGATGGCGATCGTTCCTTTGGTAGACGCTGATTGTTTGGTCTCACCAAACCATTCGGTCGAGACGATACAACGGATCGCCGGATCGTGCGGATGGCCCTTCGCCCCGCTCCGCGCGGGACCGTCGCCCGGCGGGAGGGTGGCGAACGGCCCGGGAGGTGGCATCATTCCGGGCGGCGCCCGAACGCGCGGCTCGCGTGGCGTCGATGGAGGAGGACGTGATGGCTCAGGGACCTCGGCGGCTCCGCGGTCTGTCGGTGCTGGGCCTCGGGCTCGTCATCGGCATGCTCGCGGCCGCCTGCCGCGGCTCGGCCGCGACCCCGTCCCCCGCGGCGAGCGCCGCCGGCGACGGCACCGGGATCGACGGCGTCTGGCTGCTCACCGACTACGTGTCGGTCGACGGGACGAACTTCACGGTGCCCACGGCGGTGACGCCGAACATCCGGTTCGACGGCAACGCGGCCTCCGGCCAGGCGGGCTGCAACTCGTTCAACGCCATCGCCAACATCAGCGGCAACGAGCTCCGGTTCGACCAGGTCGCGACCACGCAGCTGGCCTGCGAGGACCCGATGGCCACGGTCGAGGACGCGTTCCTGCAGGCCCTCAACCTGTCCACGACCTTCACGGTGTCGGGCGACCAGCTGGTCATCACCAACCCCGAAGGCAAGCCGGCCCTGACGTTCGTCCGAGGCACCTAGCCGGCGTCGGCACGCTCCGTGAGCGGGTCGTCAGCCTGTACTGTGTCGGCAGCGCCGCGAGGGTGGGGCGCGGCCACCGCCCGGTCGGACCGCGGGTGCGGCGACCGGGCGTCAACGAAGAGCGAGGAGGACACCTGAATGGCATTCCGTGACCTGCGCAGCCTGCTGGTCAAGCCGGCGCTGCCGGGCCTGGCCGTGCTCGGCCTGCTGGTCGCCGCCTGCAACCAGGTCGGCACGGCGACGTTCACCTTCTGGGACCTCGTGTGGTCCATGGTGATCTTCTTCTTCTGGTTCATGCTGATCTGGATCTTCATCTCGATCTTCGCGGACATCTTCCGGCGCAACGACCTCACCGGCGGCTGGAAGACGACTCTGGATCATCGTGATCTTCCTGATCCCGTTCATCGGGGCCTGATCTACATCACGGCCGGATCGTCACCGCCCGGAGGTGAAGCTGATTACCGGGCAGGGTCCGCCACCAAGGCGCTGCCGGCGTCACCCCCGCCGACCAGATCGAGAAGCTCAATCAGCTCAAGGCGTCCGGCGCGATCACCGAGCCGGAGTACCAGGCACTCAAGCAGAAGGCCATGGAGGGCTGACGCCCGCCCGATGCCTTGACCTGAGGGCGGCGCCGCCGACGACGTGACTCCTGCGCCGCCCTCGATCTCGCGACTCGGGTGCCGGCCGGTACATGACATGTGCGGGCATGGCGCGGCCGTACGATCCGATGCCGTGAGCCCCGAGCACCCGCGCCGTGTCCATCGCCGTGGCGCGGCGCTACCTCGTCCGGCGCCATCTCCTCGCTCCGCCGCGGTCGCTCCCGCCCGAGCCCGCGTCCGTCATGCGCGTGTGGACCGGCTCGGGCTCGCTGCAGTTCGATCCCCTCGAGGTGGCCGGGCGGAACCACGACCTCACGCTGCTCGCGCGGATCGCGGGCTACCGGCGCTCTTGGACGGAGGACCTGCTGTACCGGGACCGGGCCCTGTACGAGACCTACAACAAGATGCTCTCGCTGGTGCCGACGGCCCAGCTGCCGTGGTACCGGATCACGTGGGACCGGCACCGCGAGGGCCACGCGGGCGACGCGTTCGACGCGCACGCGCCGCTCGTGGAGGAGCTGCTGGGCCGGATCCGCGAGCGCGGCCCGATGTCGTCGACGGACGTCGAGCCGCGCGCGGCGATCGACTGGTACTGGCGGCCCACGAACCAGGTCCGGGCGCTGCTCGAGGCGCTCGGGGAGGCGGGCGTCCTGGGGATCTCGCGACGGGAGGGCAATCGCCGGGTCTACGACCTCGTCGAGCGGCTGTTCCCGGCAGCCCTCCTCGCCGAGCCGGGTGCCGAGCCGCGACCAGCTGCGGCACAAGCTCCTGTCGCGCTACCGCGGGACGGGCCTCCTCGGGGCGACCGGGGAGTACTCCATCTGGATCGGCATGGGCACGGCCGCCCGCGCGATGCGCGTGCCGCGACGAGCTGGTCGAGCGCGGCGAGATCTCCCGCTCGAGGTGGAGGGCTTTCGGCGGCCCGGTTCATCGCCCGGCGACGAGCTCCCGATCCTCGACGCCGCCGAGGCCGAGGTCGCGGGGGAGGCCGACGGGCGGCCGATGCGGACGCGGCCGGCGTGGCGTTCCTCGCGCCGCTCGACCCGCTGGCCTGGGACCGGGACCTCCTGCTCCGGCTCTGGGACTTCGACTACCGCTGGGAGGTCTACACCCCGCGGGCGCAGCGCCGGTTCGGCTACTACGTGCTGCCGCTCCTGTACGGCGACCGGTTCGTGGGCCGGATCGAGCCGCGGGCCGATCGCCCGGCGACCACGCTCCGCATCCTCGGCCTGTGGTGGGAGGACGGGCTTCGACCGATGCCGATGCGAACCGGGGTTCGCGGAGGCGTTCGCCGCCGCGGTGTGCGCCCACGCTGACGTTCGCGGACATGGCGAAGATCGAGCTGCCGCGGGTTGCCGCCACCGCGCGTTGCCAAGGCGGTGCGCGCGCGGCTCTAGCTGGCGGCCGGGTCGGCCGGCGCGCGGCGGTGACCGCACGCAGATCCGCGCGTCAGCCGGGGAGGCGGCCCGATCATCCCCGCGGCGACGGTCTTGTTGCTCGCCTCGTCGACGAGGATGAACGACGCCGGTCTTGCGGTTCGCGCTGGTACGGGTCGACGAACAGCGGCTGCGTCGTGCGCAGCCGGACGCGGCCGATCTCGTTGAGCGCCAGCTCGGTCGCGGTCTCGTCGCGGTGCAGCGTGTTGATGTCGATGCGGTAGTCGATCTCCTTGACCAGCGCCCGCGCCCAGCGCGTCGTGTGCTTGATCGCGTACTTCGCGCCCGGCCGCGAGCGGCGCGCGTCTCGTCCATCCAGCAGACCTGCGCGTCGAGGTCCTGCGTGGACGTCGGGCTGGTTGTGCGGCCGGCAGATCATGTCGCCGCGGCTGATGTCGATCTCGTCGGCGAGCCGGATCGTCACCGACATCGGCGGGAACGCCTCGTCGACCGGCCCGTCGGCGGTGTCGATCGACGGCGATCGTCGACTCGAAGCCCGACGGCAGCGACGATGACCTGGTCGCCCGGCTTGAGCACGCCCGCCGGCGACCGTCCCGGCGTAGCCGCGGTAGTCGAGCGACGTCGTTGCGACTGCGGCCGGATCACGTACTGGACCGGGAAGCGCACGTCGACGAGGTTGCGGTCGCTCGCCACGTGCAGGTGCTCGAGGTGGCGGAGCAGCGGCGACGCCGTCGTACCACGGCATGTTGCTCGACTGCGGTGACGACGTTGTCGCCCTGGAGCGCGGAGACCGGGATGAACGTCAGGTCGCGCACGTCGAGGCGCGTCGCGAACTCGCTGAACTCGCGCGCGGATCTGCTCGAAGACCTCCTCGGACGCAGTCGACGAGGTCCATCTTGTTGACGCACAGGACGAGGTGCGGCACGCCGCAGCAGCGTCGCGAGGAACGCGTGCCGCCGGCTCTGCTCGGTGATGCCCTTGCGCGCGTCGACGCAGGATGAGCGCGACGTCGGCGGTCGAGGCGCCGGTGACCATGTTGCGCGTGTACTGGATGTGCCCCGGGGTGTCGGCGATGATGAACTTGCGCCGCGGGGTCGCGAAGTAGCGGTAGGCGACGTCGATCGTGATGCCCTGCTCGCGCTCGGCGCGCAGCCCGTCGGTGAGCAGCGCGAGGTCGGTGTAGTCGTCGCCGCGCTCGCGGCTGACGCGCTCGACGGCGCTCGAGCTGGTCGCTCGAAGAGCGACTTGCTGTCGTAGAGCAGGCGTCCGATGAGCGTGCTCTTGCCGTCGTCGACGGACCCGGCGGTCGCGAACCTCAGCATGTCCGTCATCAGAAGTAGCCTTCCTTCTTGCGGTCTTCCATGGCGGCCTCGCTGACCCGGTCGTCGCCACGGGTCGCGCCGCGCTCGGTGAGCCGGGTGGCCGCGATCTCCTCGACGATCTTCTCGATCGTGTCGGCGTCGGACCGACGGCCGCGGTGAGGTTCGCGTCGCCCATCGTCCGGTAGCGGACCCGCGCGCGGCCGACGCGTCTCGCCGTCGCGCAGCGGCACGAACTCGTTGACGGCGTAGAGCATGCCGTCGCGCTCGACGACCTCGCGCTCGTGGCGTAGTAGAGGGCCGGGATCTCGATGCTCCTCGGCGATGTAGGTCCAGATGTCGAGCTCGGTCCAGTTCGACAGCGGGAAGACGCGGATGCTCTCGCCCTGCGCGACCCGACCGTTGTAGAGGCTCCAGAGCTCGGGGCGCTGGTTCTTCGGGTCCCACTGGCCGAAGTCGTCGCGGAAGCGAGAAGACGCGCTCCTTGGCGCGGGCCTTCTCCTCGTCGCGGCGGGCGCCACCGAACAGGGCGTCGAAGCGGTACTTCTCGGCCGCCTCGAGCAGCACCGGGGTCTGGATGCGGTTGCGCGAGCCGTTCGGCTCCTCGGTGCACCGAGGCCCCGCTCGATCGCGTCCTGCACGGAGGCGACGATGAGCTGGATGCCCGAGCTCGTCGACCCGCGTGTCGCGGTACGCGAGGACCTCGGGGAAGTTCAGACCGGTGTCGACGTGCATGACCGGGAACGGGATCCGCGCCGGCGCGAACGCCTTCTCGGCGAGCGTGGAGCATGACGATCGAGTCCTTGCCGCCGGAGAAGAGCAGGCACGGGCGCTGCATCTCGGCGGCGACCTCGCGGATGATGTGGATGCTCTCGGCCTCGAGCGCGCGAAGGTAGCTGAGGCGGTAGTCGCTCATCGGGCCAGCGTCCTCCTGGGCGTCGCCGACCGTCTGCAGGCGCCGCGACCAGTGTCCCAGCAATCTCGGGGTGCGCAGACCACGAGGTCGGGCAGCCACGGGTTCTCGGCGGTTGTACACGAGCGGCGAGCCGTCGAGCGCGGGTCGCGCCAGAAGCCGGCGGCGCGGGCCACCGCGACCGGGGCGGCGGAGTCCCACTCGTACTGGCCGCCGCCGTGCACGTAGGCGTCGACGCGCCCGTCGAGCACCGCGGACGATCTTGACGCCGGCCGAGCCCATCGGGACGAGCTCGACGTCGCCGAGGCTCGGCGAGCCAGCGTCGGCGAGCCGCGGGCGGCCGGGAGCGGCTGACGGCGATCCGCAGCGGGCGCGCCCGCGGCGGCCGCGGCGCGGCAGCGGCGGGCGTCGCCGGTCGAGAGGACCGGGCCGTGCGCCGGGCAGGGCGACGGCGCCCGGCGACGAGCTCGCCGCCGCTCCCAGAGCGCCACGTGGACGGCCCAGTCGTCGCCAGCGCGTCGGTCGCTCGGAGAACTCGCGGGTGCCGTCGAGCGGGTCGATGATCCAGACCCGTCCGCCGTCAGCCGGACCGCGTCGTCCGCGCCCTCCTCGGACAGCACCGCGTCGCGGGCCGGGCGCCGGCCAGGGCGGCCGCGAGCCAGGCCTGGGCGGCGGCGTCGCCGGCCTTGCCCAGCTCGCCGTGCCGGCCTCGACGGCGACGCCGTCGGGTCGGTCGGCGTCGGCCGCGGAGAGGAGACCAGCAGGACGTCGCCGGCGCCGGCCGCGAGGGCGGCGGCGAGGCTGACGTCGTCGCACGGGCGCGACAGGTCGTGCGGCGCGTCGGGTCGATCACTGGTCGTCGAGGGGCCTCGCTGCAGGATCCCTGGTGGCTCGGACGCGCCGTTGGCCGCCGGCCGCGACCCCATCCGGGCGCGGTCGTCGCGTGCGGGACCGAAGGTATCATCGCGCGCATGCCTCGTACCCCGACCGCCGCCGTCCGGCGCGGTCGACGGCGTGACCCTCGACCTGCCGCTCGTCGTCGGCGGGCTGCTCGTCGGGATCATCGTCGGGCTCACCGGGATGGGCGGCGGGGCGCTCATGACGCCGATGCTGGTGTTCTTCTTCGGCGTCGACCCGCTGACCGCCATCTCGAGCGACATCGTCGGTCAGCCTGTTCATGAAGCCGGTCGGCGCTTCGTCCACCTGCGGCACGGGACGGTCAACAGGCAGCTCGTGGTGTGGCTGTGCCTCGGGTCGGTGCCCCGGCGTTCGTGGGCGCGTGGCTGATCTCGCCTCGTGCCGGACGGCGGACCTCGACGTGTCCTCAAGCGCGGCGCTCGGGATCGCGCTCCTCGTCGCGACCGTCGGCCTGATCGCTCCGGGCGGTGATGCAGATGTGGCGCAACCGCCTGCCGCTGGGCGAGGGCCCGGCGCCGTGACGCGGCCGGCGGTCGTGATCCGGCCGATCCCGACGCTCCTCCTCGGCGCCGGTCGCCGGGCTCATGGTCGGCCTGACCTCGGTCGGGCGCCGGGTCGATCGTCGTCGTCGGGCTGCTGCTGCTCTACCCGCGCTCAAGGCCTCGTCGCTGGTCGGCACCGACCTCGCCCAGGCGATCCCGCTGGTCGGCGCCGCGGCCGCTCGGCCACCTGCTGTTCGGGAGCTTCTCGCTCGCGATCGCGTCGTCGCTGCTGCGTCGGCGCGATCCCGGGCGCGTTCATCGGGGCCCAGTCTCGAGCCGTGCGCCGGGCGGCGTCATCCGCCGCGTCCTCGCGATCGTGCTCCTCGCGTCCGGCCTGAAGCTGCTCGGCGCTCCACGAGACCGTGCTGCGTGTCCGCGCGGCGCGCTGGCGGCCTGTTGCGTTCGGCGGTCGTCGGCTGGCGCGTCGTCCGCGAGCCGCACGAGCGAGCCCCCGCCGCGGCGATGCCGCGGCGCTCGTCCGGCCGGACGATCCGCGCAGCCTCCAGTCGGCGGACGACCGCCGGCCGGAGCGACGACGCCGACGTCGCATGCGCGCCGAACCCGAGCCGGCGGACCGGCGGTGCTCGCGTCCGCTGCCCACGCTGGTCCTCGACGAGGACGGCCTCGATCGCCTCGAGCTCGTCCTCGGCGGCCGGCTCCGGGGCCGGCGATCGCGGGTCTCGCGGACCCGGGCGGGGCCGTGCTCACCGACGCCGAGAACACGCCGCTCGCCCGTGGCCCCGCGCGCCCGACGGCGCGCCGGTCGTCGAGCCGCTCGCGGCCGCTCGCCCGCGGCGGCGGACCGCACTGGGACCCGTCGCGTCCGCCTGTCGGCGGCCGCGCTCCGGGACCGGTTGGGCCCGGGTCGGCAGACGGCGTCGTGGCGGTGATCGTCGACGAGCTCCCGGCACGGACCGACGTCGAGCGGCTCGTGACGGCGACGGGCGGGCCGGGCGTCGAGGCCGTGGTGGTCGTGGTCCCGGTCGCCCGCCGGCGCCGGCCACCGGGCGAGGTCGGCTGGGCCGGGCTCACCCGGGCGGCGTGGGCGGCGGCCGATGCGTGGCCGAGGCGCACCCGATCGGGCCGTCGTCCGGCTCGCGATCCCGTGGCCGCCCGGGGGTCACCCGACCTGTCCGCGGCGGCGCCGGGACGGTCCGCCGGATCGGCGATGGGCCGGATCGAGCGGCCGAGTGCGGCGGCGATCGCGGCGGCCGGCCGCGCGTCGGCGCGGCCTCGAGCTGGACGCGATCTACGGCCGGCGTCCGCCGATGCGCTGGCGGAGGCGGGCATGCGTGCGCGCCGGCGGCTCGGGCCCGGCGCGGTCGTGTTCTTCACCGGCCTGTCCGGCTCGGGAAAGTCGACGATCGCGCGCGCGCTGGTCGACGAGCTCGCCGACGAGGGCGCCGCGGCGCGTCACGCTGCTCGACGGCGACGAGGTCCGCCAGCACCTGTCGCGGGGCCTCGGCTTCGACGCGGAGTCGCGAGAGATCAACATCGATCGGATCGCCTGGGTGGCGGCACTGGTCGCATCTCACGGCGGGATCGCGGTCGCGGCCCCGATCGCCCCGTTCGACGCCGGGCGCCGCAACGCCCGGGCGCTGGCGGCGGGCACCGGCGCGTTCCTGCTCGTGTGGGTCGACACGCCGCTCGCCGTGTGCGAGGCCCGGGACCGGAAGGGGCTCTACGCGCGCGCCCGCGCGGGCGAGGTCGCCGAGTTCACGGGGATCTCGTCGCCCTACGAGCCGCCGCGCGACGCCGAGGTCGTCATCGACACGACGCAGGTCGACGTGGCCGAGGCCGTGCGCCGCATCCGCGCGGCGCTCGAGGCGAAGCTGGCCGCGATCTAGGCCGGCGTTCCCCGCCGTCCACCCGGCAGCACGCGCCGGACCGAGGCCGCTCCCGCGCCGGACGAGGAGCCCGAACAGGTCCCGGGTGGGGACCCGGATCAGCTCAAGCGGCTCGCCGCGGATCGGCACCCGCGACGACCGGTTCCAGCTCGCCTTGGTGTCCTTCGGCGCGGCGCCGTCCCGCGCCAGGCCGCTCGAGTAGAGGACGCCCATCGCCATCGTGGCGGCGATCGCGGGCGGCACCGTGACCGGCGGCTGCGGGTCGCCGGACAGGCCGCTCGCCGGGACCTCGGCCAGCGACTCGAGGTCGCCGATCACGCGCACGCCGCTTGCTGCGATCGCGTCGACCATCTCGCGCGCGATGGCGCCGGCCTTGTCGAGCGCCCACTGCGGCGTCTCGACGCGCGGGGCGTCGGCCGGGGCCTCGAACTGGCGCAGGTAGCGCGCCGCCCCGAAGTTCATGACCTGGCTGTGGAGCGGCCGCTGGAGGCCCTCGTGGCGGAACGCGACGTTGAACGCGCGGATCGACTCCACCTCGGGCATCGTCAGCGAGCGGTTGGTGACGTCGGGCGTGGACACCAGCGTCCCGGCGCGCAGGCCGGTCAGTCGCTCGAAGGCGCGCAGGGCGAAGTCGTGGTCGTGCTCGTCGAGCGCCACGACGGTGACGCGATCGGGCCCGACGACCTCGGCCCAGCGCGCGATCAGCTGGTCGTGTCGGTGGCGGTGCCAGAACGAGGGCGACAGCCGCCGCCGCTCCTTGTTGAACATCGCGTCGAGCCAGGTGTCGTACGAGGCCCGCATGTTGCTCTGGACGTACTGCTGCCACTGCGACGGCAGGATCCTGGCCAGCGGCCGCAGCGTGACCACGACCTGGGCGCGCGAGGCGTCGAGGTCGTCGACGATCCGTGCGGATGACGTCGGGCTTGGCGTCCGCGAAGAACTCGCTGCTGACCACGACGCGACGGTCGCCGGCGCCATGGACGTCGCTGACGAGCCGCTTCCAGTGGGACAGGTCCGGCGGCGTGTCCACCGAGTAGAAGCTCGGCCGGCCGACGATGGCATGGGCGGCACTGACCGAGTGCCGGTTGCGCCCGGCGTAATGGACGCCCTGGGACTCGGCAGCCTCGCGGGCGGCGTGGAAGGCGCCCTGGATCGCGGTCGTGCCGGTCTTCGGCGGCCCGATGTGGATCAGCCGGGCGCCGTCGGGCAGGAGGGCGGGTTCGCGGTCGGAAGTGGGTGCCATGCGCTCGACGGGAGCCTCCAGGGGTCGAGGCCGAGGATACCCATCCCCGGCGTGGGCGCGCGCGTTGCGGCCACGCTCGCCGGGACCGCGCCTGCCGCGGCGCCGGCCGCCGGTCCGCCCGACCGAACCGGTGCCGGATCCGCTCCCGGAGGAGGTTCCAGCGGATCGAGGTCGTCGCGAGCCCGCGCGTCGCAAGCGTGCCGGCGACCATGTAGGCGGGCAGTCGCTCGGCCTCGTTCGCCGTCCTCGGCGGCCGCCTCGGGTTCGGTCTCATCGGCCCGCCGCCGTGCGGACCCGCCGGCCCGCCGCGGGTGGCGCCCGGCGGCAGCCAGCAGGCCCATCGACATCGTCGCCGCGATCGCCGGCGTGGCCGCGACCGGTTCCGGGGAGCCACCGGACCCGGTGCCGGCGGGCGTGAGCAGGTCGAGGTCGCCGATGACTCGCACCCCCGAGGCCCGGATGCCCGCGACGATCTCGGTGGCGGCCGCCTCGACGCGATCGGCCACCCAGGCGGGCAGGCGGATCGGGACCTCGGTGCCGCGCCGGCTCGCGTCGCTTGAGGTGCTGCGCCGCCCCGTAGCGCATCACGCGCGCGTGCAGCCCGCGGTCGAGGCCGGCTCGCCGGAACGCGGCGTTGAAGGCGCGGACGGCCTCGGCCTCGTTCCAGGTCAGCGAGCGGTTGGTCCGGTCCTGGACCAGCTCGAGCGTGCCCGCACGCAGGCCGAGCAGCCGCTCGAACGCCCGGAGGACGAACGCGTGGTCGCGGTCGTCGACCACGACCGCCGTGACCCGCTCGATCCCCACGACCTCGGCCCACCGGTCGACCAGCTCGTGGTGTCGGTGCAGCATCCAGAAGTTGGCGTCGGACGCCCCGGGCGCATCGGGGAACAGCTGGTGCAGCCAGCGGTCCAGCGATCCGCGCTGGCCGGCCTGGACGTTCTGCTGCCACATCGAGGGGATGACCCGGCTGAGCGGGCGCAGGGTCACGGCGACCTGGATGCGTGCCGGGTCGAGGTCGGCGACGATCCGCCGGATCGCCGCGCCGTCGGCATGGGCGAAGTACTCGCTGCTCACGACGAGGTGCGGCTCCGCGGCGCCGTCGATCTCGCGCACCAGCGCGCGCCACTCGCGCATCGGGGGCGGCCGGTCCGTGTACGAGGACGGTTGCGCCGTCACGGCGCGGACGGCGCTGACGGGGTTGCGGTACGAGCCGGCCGGGTGGACGCCCTGGGCGAGCATCGCGCCGCGGGCTTCCCACATCGCCGCCTGGAGCGCGGTCGTGCCGGTCTTGTGGGGGCCGATGTGGAGGAGCCTCGTCCCGTCGGGCAGGCTCGGGATGGCGAGCAGCGGGTCGGGCGTCGCGGTCGAGGTCATCGGCGGGCCAGCGACGCCTGGATCCTCCGCCGGGTCCCCCGGATGCGCGAACGCGCCGCGGCGCGGAGGCGGCGGTAGATGACCTTGGCGACGCGTGTCGAGGGCACGCGCCCGAGCGAGGCCCCATCAGGCCCCTTGCGTCCGTCCCGCGCGAATCCGCCGGCGATGAGGATCCCGATCGACATCGACGCCGCGATCGTCGGCGGGACCTCGACGACCGGCAGCCGATCGCCGGCGAGCTTGCTCGCCGGCGACCTCGGTCAGGCGGCCGAGGTCGCCCACGATGTGGACGCCGGACGCCGAGATGTTCGCGACCATCTCGCGAGCGACCTCGCCGGCCCGGTCGAGGGCCCACTGCGGCGTCTCGATCCGCGCCTCGTCGGCCTCGGGCTTGCGCGCCTTGAGGTGCGATGCCACGCCCTGGCGCACGACGCGGGTCCGCAGCGCGCGGCCGAGCTCCGCCGACCGGTACGATTCGTTGAACGCGCGCAGCGCCTCGACCTCGGCCAGGGTCAGCGAGCGGTTCGCCAGGTCCTGCTGCAGCTCCAGCGTCCCCACCCGCAGGTCGAGCAACGCCTCGAACATCCGCAGGACGTGCGCATGATCCCGGTCGTCGACCACCACGGCCGTGACCCGGTCGGGTCCGACGATGGCCGCCCAGCGTTCGATGAGGCGGTCGTGCCGATGGCGGTGCCACAGCAGGGCCTCGCGGGACCCGGCCGGCCGGTTGAACAGCGAATCGCAGCCAGGCGTCGTAGGTGGACGCGCTGCCGGCCTGGATCGACTGCTGCCACTGCGAGGCCAGGATCTTGCCCAGCGGCCGGAGGGTCACGGCGACGTGGATCCGGGCGGGGTCGATGTCGTCGACGAGCCGGCGGATCGCGTCGTCGTGCGAGTGGGCAAGGAACTCGCTGCTGAAGATCAGCCGCGGCTCGGTCGCCCGGTGGATGCTCCGGACGAGCTCCTCCCACAGCCGGATCGGCGGCGGGTTGCCCTCGTCGGACAGCGGCGACTTGAGCCCCGCGATCGCCCGCGCCGCGCTCTCGGAATGACGCGATCGGCCGGCGTAACGGACGCCCTGCGCCCGCATCGAGTCGCGCGCCGCCCACATGGCCGCCTGCAGGGCGGTCGTGCCGGTCTTGGACGGGCCGATGTGGATCAGGCGCGTCCCGACCGGCAGCGGCGGGGGTTCGCGATCGACGCTCGGCTCCATGACCTCCGACCCAGCGACGCCTCCCACCCGGCCTACGATACCCGCCGATCGAGGGCCCGGCGCCGCATCGCGACAGGGTAGAGTCGGGCGATGGCCATCGAGATCCGGACCGCGCGGGTCGAGGAGTACGCGGCGTACATCGACGCGATCTCGACCGCGTTCCTCGACCGCCCGGACGTTCCGCTCCTCGCCGAGCAGGTCGCGCCCTGGTGGGAGCCCGGACGCACGTGGGCGGCATTCGACGGCGACCGGGTGTGCGGCACGTTCCGGTCGTGGGCGACCGAGCTGACGGTGCCCGGCGGCGCGAGGCTGCCGAGCGCGGCCGTCGCCGCGGTCACGGTCCTGCCGACCCATCGCCGGCAGGGGATCCTGACGCGCATGGTGGCGGCGGAGCACGCGGCGATCCGCGAACGGGACGAGGCGGTCGGGCTGTTGTACGCCTCGGAGGCGACGATCTACGGCCGGTTCGGCTACGGGCCGGCCTGCCGGGTCGCGACCTGGACCGTGGACACCACGAAGACCGGCTTCCACGGCGCCCCGGTGAGCGGCGTGGAGTACGTCACGCCCGACGCGGCCGCCGCGGAGCTCATCACGGCCGTGTTCGAGGCCTGGCGCGCGCGCCAGCCGAGCGAGATCCGGCGGCGCGAGTTCCGCTGGGAGGACATGCTGGGCCTGCGGCCCAACGCCTGGGGACCCACCTGGAAGGGCTGGCTCGTGGTCCACCGCGACGCCTCCGGGGAGGCGGACGGCTACGTCCGATTCCACGCCGAAGAGAAGTTCGTCGATCGGCAGCCGGCGAGCACGCTGCTGGTCGACGAGCTCCACGCGCTGACCGACGAGGCCTACGCGACGCTGTGGCGGTTCCTGGCCGAGGTCGATCTCGTCACCGGCGTCCGGGCTGAGGGCCGGAGCCCGAGCGAGCGCCTGCCGTGGCTGCTCACCAACGCCCGCGCCGCGAACCTGCGCGAGGTGGGTGACGGGATGTGGGTCCGGCTGTTCGACGTCCCCCGCGCGCTCGCCGCCCGAACGTACGAGCGCGAAGGGAGCGCGGTGCTCGAGATCGTCGATCCCGAGCGCGCGTCCCCGATCCGCGTCGCCCTCGATGCCACGCCCGACGGCGCGACCTGCATCGCCACCGACCGCTCACCCGACCTCACGCTGTCGGTCGCGGCCCTGGGCTCCGCCTACCTCGGCGGCAGCCGGCTGCGCGACGCGGTGATCGCCACGGGCGTCGACGAGCACCGTCCGGGCGCGCTGGCGGCGGTCGACGGGCTCCTGCGGACGGCCGACGAGCCGTGGTGCTCCACGTTCTTCTGACCCGCAGCGCCTCCCACGTCGCGCGCTCGCCGCGCCTCGTTGACGTATCGGCCCGGAATTCCGATAATTCCACTCGGGATTAGCCCGCGACCCGGCTTCTGGCGGTCGCGGCGTCCCGGACCGACGACCAACCCGCGGCCGCCCTGCCGCGATCGGAGCAGCGATGACCACGACCCGCGACCTCGTCAAGGACGAGCGCGACCAGTTCGCCTTCCACGACGACATCGTCTACCTGCGCGAGACCAAGCGCGGCCTGACGCGCGAGACGGTCGAGGAGATCAGCGGCTTCAAGGGCGAGCCGGACTGGATGCTGCAGTTCCGCCTGCGGGCCTACGACCACTTCCTGAAGCGGAAGATGCCGACCTGGGGCGGCCGGCTCGACGACATCGACTTCGACAAGATCGTGTACTACCGGAAGCCGTCCGAGCGCGAGGAGAAGTCCTGGGACGACGTCCCGGAGCAGATCAAGGCGACGTTCGAGAAGCTCGGCATCCCCGAGGCGGAGCGCAAGTTCCTCGCCGGCGTCGGCGCCCAGTACGACTCCGAGGTCGTGTACCACTCGGTGCGCGAGGAGCTGACCAAGATCGGCGTCGTGTTCATGGGCACCGACCAGGCGCTCAAGGAGTACCCGGAGATCTTCCGGCAGCACTTCGGCACGGTCGTCCCGCCCGAGGACAACAAGTTCGCGGCCCTCAACTCGGCCGTCTGGTCGGGCGGCTCGTTCGTGTACGTGCCCAAGGGCGTCGAGGTCCCGCTTCCGCTCCAGGCCTACTTCCGTATCAACGGCGAGAACACCGGCCAGTTCGAGCGGACGCTGATCGTCGTCGACGAGGGCGCCAAGGTCCACTACATCGAGGGCTGCACGGCGCCGATCTACGCGACCGATTCGCTCCACGCCGCGGTCGTCGAGGTCGTGGCGCTGCCGGGCTCCAAGGTCCGCTACACGACGATCCAGAACTGGTCCAACGACGTCTACAACCTCGTGACCAAGCGCGCGCACGCGCACGCCCATTCGACGGTGGAGTGGGTCGACGCCAACACCGGCTCGCGCCTGACCATGAAGTACCCCGCGATCTACCTGCGCGGCGAGGGCGCCCGGGCCGAGGTCATCTCGGTCGCGGTCGCCGGCAGGGGACAGCACCAGGACACGGGCGCGAAGGCGGTCCACCTGGCGCCCAACACGACGTCGCGGATCGTGTCCAAGTCGGTGTCCAAGGACGGCGGCCGGGCGACGTATCGCGGCCAGCTCAAGGTCGCGCCGGGCGCGACCGGCGTCACCGCCAGCGTCCGCTGCGACGCGCTGATGCTCGACGACGAGAGCCGGAGCGACACGTACCCGTACATCGACATCGGCGAAGACGACACGACCATGACGCACGAGGCCACGGTCGGGAAGATCTCCGCGGACCAGGTGTTCTACCTCATGAGCCGCGGCCTGACCGAGAACGAGGCGCAGAACCTGATCATCCAGGGCTTCCTCGAGGTGTTCACGAAGGAGCTCCCGATGGAGTACGCCATCGAGTTCAACCGCCTCGTCAAGCTCGAGATGGAGGGCTCGCTCGGGTGACCGAGGTGGCCGACCCCTCGACCCCGGCGACGCCGAGGCCCCGTCCGACCCGGGCGGGGCCCCAGGACCTGACCTACGCCCTGGATGCCGCGCTCGTGGAGCGCCGGGCGTCCGGGCGAGCCGGGCTGGCTGGCCGGTGAGCGGCGGCGCGCGCTCGCCGCGTACGAGGCGCTGCGGGTCGAGCCGAACCGGCTGTACACGCCGTACGTCGACCTGCGGGCCGCCGTGCTCGGCGACGTCCGGGCCTACGAACACGTCGCCGCACCCGCCACGCCGGCCGGGCGGTCCGGGTGCCGGGATCGCCGCCCTCGCGGCGTTCGAGGAGGACCGGGTCGCGTCGATCGCCCTGAGCGAGTCCGCGCGGGCGGCCGGCGTCACCGTGGAGACGCTCGGCGGCCTGCTCGACCGCGACCCCGAGACGGCCCGCCGCCTGCTGGCCGACCCCGAGGCCCTGCCGGCGGACGACAAGCTCACGCAGCTGAGCCTGGCCGCGTGGAACCAGGGCGTCGTCGTGCGCGTGCCGGCGGGCGTCGTGCTCGACGAGCCGATCGTCGCGCGCTGGTCGGTCGGGGCACCGGGGCGCGCGCTGCACGCCCGGACGATCGTCGAGATCGGCGACGGTGCGAGCGCGTCGTTCGTGGAGGAGCTCGTCGCGTCACCCGACGCGGAGCCCGAAGGCCAGGCGCTGTTCACCGCCACGACCGAGATCCGGCTCGGGAACGCGGCGCGGCTGGCGATGGCCAGCCTCCAGGAGCTGGGGCCCGACCAGGTCGTGTTCCAGCAGCGGCGCGCGCGGATCGGCGACGACGCGGACCTGCACTGGGCGCTCGCGCAGCTGGGCGGTCGGCTCGTCCGGTCGCGGGTCGACAACGTCCTCGCCGGCGATCGCAGCCGGGTGGAGCAGGTCGAGATCGTGTTCGGCTCCGAGAGCCAGCTCCACGACCTCACCTCGTACACGCGCCACGTCGGCCGCGACACCACGGGCCAGCTGCTGAGCAAAGGCGTGCTCCTCGACCGGGCGCGCAGCTACCTCAAGGGCCTGATCACCATCGAGAAGAGCGCGATCGGCACCGACAGCTACCTCGGCGAGTTCGGCATGAACCTGTCGAAGTCGGCTCGCGCGGTCGCGATCCCGTCGCTCGAGATCGACCAGCCGGACTGCCGGCGCGCCGCCCATGCCTCGTCCGTCGGGCCGATCGACGAGACGCAGCTGTTCTACCTCGAGAGCCGCGGCATCCCGCCCGACGAGGCGCGCAAGTTCATCGTGCTGGGCTTCCTCGAGCCCGTCGTCGTCCGCGTCCCGCTCGAGGACTCGCGCGACCGGCTGCGCGACGCGCTCGAGGCGAAGTGGGCCGCGGGCCTCGCTGCCGGACCGCGATCCGGCGCCGCCGCCTGACGCCGCCGGTGCCACGCGCGGGAGTCGCGTGACCCGCCGCATCGACCTGCTCGGCGTCGACGAGCTCGCCGAGGGCGAGATGCGGATGGTCTGGGTCGACACGACCGAGCCCGTCCTCGTCGTCCACGTGAACGACGAGTTCCACGCGATGCAGGGGACCTGCTCGCACGAGTACTTCGAGCTCGACCGGGGGTTCCTCACCGCGGGCACGCTGACCTGCGCCCTGCACCTGTCGCGGTTCGACCTGACCGACGGCGAGCCCCTCGACCCGCCGGCCGAGCTGCCGCTCGCGATCTACCCGGTCGAGGTCGTCGATGGACGGGTGACGATCGAGGTGGGCGACGGCCCCCTCGAGATCAACGAGCAGTGGATGGTCGGGCGGGGGGGCCCGCACGTCTACCTCGAGACCGAGCGCCTCGTGCTGCGCCGGTTCACGTCCGCGGACCTCGACGACCTCGTCGCGCTCGACGGCGACCCGGCCGTGATGCGCTACATCACCGGTGGCGCCCCGACGCCGCCGCGACGAGATGCGCGACGACTACCTCCCGTTCTGGCTGGCCTACTACGACGCCGGCGACCGGTACGGGTTCTGGGCGGCGATCGAGCGTGCGACCGGCGCCTTCCTCGGCTGGTTCCACCTGCGACCGCTCCCCGAGGACCCGGCGGACGAGCCCGAGCTCGGCTACCGGCTCGTGCGGTCGTCGTGGGGCCTGGGCTACGCGACCGAGGGCAGTCGCGCCCTGATCGACAAGGCGTTCGCGGAGCTCGGGGCACGGCGCGTCCACGCGTCGACGATGGCCGTCAACACCGGCTCGCGGCGGGTCATGGAGAAGGCGGGCATGCGCTTCGTGCGGACGTTCGTCATGCCGTGGCCGGTCCGGATCGAGGGCGACGAGGAGGGCGACGTCGAGTACGCCATCGACCGCGCGCAGTGGGAGGCCGACCGCTCGGCCGCCGGCTCGGCCTGACCTCCGCACCCGTCCCGGATCGCCGCCGCCGGCCCCGGGCTCCGGGACCGTCTCCGCTCATCGTCGGGGTGCCGTTCGCGTGGCCGTCGGGCTCGCGGTCAGCGGGGGAGCTCTGTCCCGAGGCCCATGGCCGCCGCCGCCTCGAGGATCGCCGTCCCGAACACCACGTCCGCGAGCCCGGTGCCGAGATGGCTCGCGACCACGCGCCCGGCGGGCCGCGGCCGGCCGTCCGCCAGCGCCTCGCCCATCGTCGTGCCCGGGTCGGGGTAGCCGTCGAACTGCCCCGCGTCCCGATTGGCGAGGAACTGCTCGCGGTGGTCGACGAGGAACAGGGCCGCGTCGCGCGCCACCTCCGCGGCGCAGTAGGTCGCGTAGTCGATCGGCACCACGAGGGCCTGTGGCGCCAGCCAGGCGTTGGTCATCGTCTGCCGCTGTGGCGGCGGCAGGAACGCGGCCGCGCTGACCACGACGTCCGCCCCGTCGACCGCATCGCGCGCGGAGGGGGCCACCTCCGCGGCACGGACGCCCAGGGTCTCCCGTGCCGCGGCCGCGAGGCGCGCGGCACGGTCCGGATCCGTGTCGAAGATCGCGAGCTCCGCGCCGGGCAGGACGTGCCCCAGGACCGGAACGTGGCTGGCGCCCTGGACGCCTGCCCCGATCAGCGCCGCCCGTGGAGCGCGGCCCTCGATCGTCGGCGCCCAGGTGCGGATCGCGACCCCGGAGATCGCGGCCGTCCGCTGGGCCGTGATCGGGCCGGCGTCGAGGATCCCGGTCGGGAGGCCGGTGGCCGGGTCGTTCAGCAGCAGGATCCCGTGGATCGCGGGCAGGCCGATCGCGTTGTTGGCGTTGAAGCCGAGGACCCACTTCATGCCGAGTCGATCGGCCTCGCCGTCTCCCGGCAGGTAGGCGGGCATGGCGTGGGCGAACGACCCGTCCGGCCGCGGGTGGACGCCGATCTTGGGCGGCAGCTCCGCCGCGCCCGCGAGCCCGAGGAGCGTCTGCTCGGCGAGCGCCAGCCGTCGGTCGAGCGGCGGCATCGCCGCCGTCACGTCGGCACCGGCGAGGTAGCGCAGCGGCGGGAGGCCGGTCATGGTCGGAGTCTAGGCGCATCGCCCCGCGCGTTCGCTAGGCTGTCGGCGTGAACATCGCGCAGGGCCTCGAGAACCTCAAGCTCGAGCAGGATGCGATCGTGCTGTACGACCAGCTGGCAACGATCGAGAAGGACCCGCGGCGGGCCGACGCCTTCCGCCACATCGCCGCCAACGAGCGGCGCCACGCGGACATCTGGGCGACCAAGCTGCGCGACGAGGGCGCGACCGTCCCGCCGGCCGGGCGGCCGCGCGCCCGCGTTCGGCTGATCATCGTCACCGCCCGCCTGTTCGGGACACGCGCCGTGTCCGACCTCGTCAAGGCGCTCGAAGGCGACGAGGAGGCGATCTACGACACCCAGGGCGACAGCCCGGACATCGAGGCGATCGCCGCCGACGAGCGCGAGCACGCGGAGATCTGGCGGCGGCTCGACGGCGAGGGGAGTGGCGCCGGGCGAGGGCACGAGGACCGGCGCGCCGCGGCGGCCGTGGCCGTGACGGCGGATGACCACCCCGCGGTCGCGCCGGGCCGTCCGCGGCCGCCGAGCGCGATCACGGGCGCCGAGCGCTGGCACCGGAGCGCGCGGTCGGGGACGTTGCGGGCCGTGATCTTCGGGGTCTCCGACGGCCTCGTCTCGAACCTGTCCCTGGTGATGGGCGTCGAGGCCGCTTCGCAGGACGCCCAGTTCGTCGTGCTGGCCGGGATCGCGGGCCTGCTCGCGGGCGCGTTCTCGATGGCGGCAGGCGAGTACATCTCGATGCAGAGCCAGCGCGAGCTGTTCGAGCGCCAGATCGAGCTCGAGCGGGCCGAGCTCGAGGCGATGCCCGAGGAGGAGGAGCGCGAGCTGGCCGCCCTGTACATGGCCAAGGGCTTCCCGCGGGCGGAGGCCGAGCGCGTCGCCGCCCGCATGTTCGAGGACCCCGACACGGCCCTCGACACGCTCGTCCGCGAGGAGCTGGGCCTGGACCCCGACGAGCTCGGGTCGCCGCTCGGCGCCGCCGGCGGCTCGTTCCTCGCGTTCGCCATCGGTGCGCTGATCCCGCTGCTCCCGTACCTGCTGCTCAGCGGGACGGCGGCGTTCGCCGTCAGCCTCGGCCTCAGCCTCGTCGCGCTGTTCCTGGTCGGGGCCGGCGTCAGCCTCCTGACGGGTCGCGGCGTCCTGTTCTCCGGCCTGCGCCAGCTCGCGATCGGCGCCGGGGCGGCGGCCGTGACCTACGCCGTCGGCACGATCATCGGCGTCGGCGTGGCCGGCTGAGCGTCGTGACCGTCCGGGGCGGGCGCCGCCGAACGCCTGCGGGACGAGGGCCTCGATCCCGGCTCGTGGTCGAACGGCCCGGGCGATCGCTATGCGGCGCACCGGCACGACTACGACAAGGTCCTCGTGTGCGCATCGGGGTCGATCCGGTTCGGCCTGCCGGACGACGGCGCGACGGTCGAGCTCCGCAGCGGCGATCGGCTGGACCTGCCGGCCGGGACCTCGCACGATGCCGTCGTGGGCCCCGACGGCGTCAGCTGCCTCGAGGCCCACCTGGGCGCCGGCCGGCTCGGCGGGCTGCGCCATCGGCCCGCCGGGACGTGGTGACGCGCCGGGCCACGAATCATTGACGCCCCGGCCGGGGCCGGAGCGTCAATGGGATAGGCTGTCGTTCGCGCCTAGCGGCGACCGAGCGTCGTCCACAGGTACGGATCCGTGCGCGGATCGGTGAGGCGATCCGGATCCGCGGTGCCCATGACGATGCTGATGATCGAGAACAGCGCGAGGAGCGCGAACGTGGCAACGATGACCATCGTCGTGCACCCTCCAATTGCTTGCGGGACTGCCGCGGTCCGGTTGCCCGGATCCCGCCGGCCGGTCCGGCGGGGTCGACGTCCTGATGACCCTTGCCACGCCATTGTAGCCTAAGAATCGTAGGTTCACCAGACGGCTACCCTAATGAACAGGGATCACGTGACGAAGAACGGGTCGATCAGTCCGACCGACGCGCGGTTGCTGGCCGCGCTGCAGGTCGACGGCCGCCGCTCCTACGCCGAGCTGGGCAACGACCTGCGGGATGGCCGGGCCGTCCGCGCACGAGCGGGTCAAGAAGCTCGAGTCGCGGGGCGTCATCCGCGGCTACGCGGCCCGGGTGGACCCCGCCACGGTCGGCCTGAGCGTGGTCGCGTTCACGTGGGTCACCCAGGCGCCGGGCACGATCTCGAGCGACCTCACGCCCGAGTTCTCGGCGATCCCCGAGATCGAGGAGTGCCACTACATCGCCGGCGAGGCCGACTACATCCTCAAGATCCGGGCCCGCGACATGGACCATCTCGGGGCGATCGTGCGCCGCGTCCAGACGACCGAGCACGTGTTCTCGACCGAGACCGACGTCGTGTTCAGCACGGGCTTCGAGGGCCGGCCGCTCCCGCTGGCGCCGGCCGGCGAGCCGAGCCGCGAAACCGCCGGCGACGGGGACGCGTAAGGAGATGGCAGAGCGCCGGGTCGGCGACCCCGAAGAGGCCACGCTCGTCCGGGCCGTGGCCGACGGATCGGAGTCCGCTCTCGCGGCGCTCTACGACCGGCACGTCGACGGCGTCCACGCCGTCGCGCTCCGGCTCACTAGCGACCGACAGGTCGCTGAGGAGGTCGTGCAGGAGACGTTCCTGGCGCTCTGGAACCGCGCCGAGCTGTTCGATCCGTCGGTCGCGTCGCTCGCGACGTGGCTGCGAACGATCGCCCGCAACCGGACCGTCGACCGGCTGCGGGCAGCGGGCCGCCGCCCGCCGCTGGTCTCGCTCGCGGGCCGAGGGGACGCCGACGAGTCCGAGGGCGACTTCGACCGGCTCGGGCCGGCCCCGGTGGTCATCGGCGGCGCCGCGCCCGACCCCGGTCCCGAGGCGGCCGCAGAGGCCGGCGACCTGCGCTCGGCCGTCGGCGCGGCCCTCGCGGAGATGCCGGAGCCGGAGCGAGTGGTGATCGTGCTGGCCTATCGCGAGGGGCTGACGCAGGCCGAGATCGCCGAACGGCTGGAATGGCCCCTCGGCACCGTCAAGACGCGAACGCGACGGGCCCTCGCCCGGCTGCGTGTCGCCCTCGAAGGGGGTCCCGCAACGGTCGGCAGCCCAGGCGGCGTGCCGAGAGATGGATGGTGATGGAACACGCAGAGGCGCTGGAGCGCATCGAGATCGCGGCGGCCGAGCCCGAGGGGCTCGACCGGCTCATGGCCGGCGACACCGTCGACGCGGCCGCGGTCGCCGGCCACCTGGCCGGCTGTTCGTCGTGCGCCGAGGAGCTGGTCCGGATCCGGCGGACCAGCGCCATCGCGCGCGACGTGATCCGCGCCGAGCCGGACCCGGCGCTGCGCGAGCGGACGCTGGCCTTCGTGCGCGCCGTCGGACGGGACCGGTCGCCGGCGGGCGGCAGCGACGCGAGCCAGGAGATCGGCGCGGCAGGGGCGTCGCCGGAGCAGCCCGCCGTCGAGGACCCGGCATCGACGATCACGGTCCTGCCGGCCCCGGCCGGCGCTTCGGTCGGCGGCTCCGCCGGCGCGACCGGCACCCGCTCGCAGCGCCGCGGGTGGGCCCTGCTCGCCGCCGCCGCCGCGGTCGTCATCGCCGTGGGCGTGGGCTACGCGATCGGCGGGGCGACCCAGCGCGACGATCTCGAGGCGAGCGCGGCCGAGGTGGCCGTCCTCAGCGACGCCGCGACGACCGCGCTGCGGATCGAGGCGCAGCCGGACGCCCAGCGAGTCCCGCTCACCGCGACCGCCGCCGGCGGCGACGCCACCGGCACCCTCACCTTCTCGGGGAGCAGCGGCGAGCTGGTCGCGCTGGCGGCCGGCCTGGAGCCCGAAGCCTCCAACGAGGAGTACGGCTGCTGGGTCGAGGTCGACGGCGAGCGGCGACGCCTCGGGAAGATGTACTGGGCGTGGCGACGTCTGGACGTGGGCCGGACCGGTGGACGGCCTCGGCGACCTCGCCGTCCGGCGCGGTGTTCGGGGTCTCGCTCAGCTCCGGCGAGGGCAACCCGTCCGGAGCCCGTCCTGACCGGCGAGCCTCTAGCCGCTAGGCGGTCGGCGCGCCCCGCTCGCCGCCGCCGGCATCGCCCGGCTCGCGTGCCTGCGGGTCTCCGAGGCGGCAACTCCGCGTCGGCGCCTCGCGGGGCGGGATCGCCGGACATGGGCTCCGGGTCCGACGTCGTCGGGCGGTCCTGCTGGATCGCGGCCAGGTCCTCGGGCGCGACGAGCACGTCCGGCGGCGGGAAGCCGAGATACCGGCGGTGCGCGCGAAGCACGCGCTCGGCCGTGTCGGCGTCGACCGGCGGCTGGCCCAGGGATCGAGCGATCCAGGACGCCTCGGCCGGCAGCTCCCGCTCGCCCACCTCTCGATCGCGCCGGCTGGAGTCGGCGACCACGAGCCAGGTCAGGGCGGCCCCCGCGACGACGCCGACGATCAGGAGCCACCAGTTGAACTCGGCGCTCATCGGCGGCCGTCGGGAGACGTGGGTCGACGGTGCATCGCGGCCGAGGATAGCCGACACGACGCGCACCCGCGCCCGGGCTGTACGCTGCGCGCGATGCCCCTGACCACGACCGTCGCGGCGCTCGCGCCGCTGCTGGCGCTGATCGCCCTCACGCCGGACCCGATCGCGTTCCACCTCGGCCCGATCCCCGTCGCCTGGTACGGGATCTGCTACGCCGTCGGGCTCACGGCTCGCCTACTTCGTCATCACGCGCGAGGCGCGGCGCCGCGGACTCAACGCCCGCCTCGTCGACAACGGGATCATCATCGTCGCCGCGGCGGCGCTGGTCGGCGGACGGCTGTACCACGTCATCGACCAGTGGGCGCTGTACAAGGACGACCCGATCAAGATCGTCCTGCCGCCGTACACGGGCCTCGGCGTCTACGGCGGGATCATCACCGGCACGATCGCCGCCTGGTACATCACGCGCCGCTGGCACCAGTCGTTCGCGAAGTGGGCGGACGTGATCGCGCCCGGCCTGTTCGTGATGCAGGCCATCGGTCGCCTCGGCAACTTCTTCAACCAGGAGCTGTACGGCCCGCCGACCAACCTGCCGTGGGGCATCGCGATCGACTGTGCCCATCGCCTCCGCAGTACCCGTGCACGCTCTACCCCGAGGCGACGACCGGGCTTCCACCCGCTGTTCCTGTACGAGTCGATCAGCGGCGCCATCGGCGCCGTCACGTTGCTCTGGATCGCGCGTCGATGGGGCAGCCGGATGCGGCCGGGCGATCTCGTGCTCATCTTCTTCATCTGGTACGCGGCGGTGCGCTTCGCGCTCGAGACCCTGCGCATCGACAACTGGACGTTCTTCGGGATCCCGACGGCGATGGTCGTCTCGGTGGCGGTGATCGTGGTCTCGCTGCTGCTGCTGGCCTGGCGCCACCGGCCCGGAGCGGTCTATGAGCGATGGGGCGACCCGCCGCCACCGGAAGAGGAGCTCCTCGACGACGAGGAGTGGATCGAGGACGACGAGGCAGAACCGGCGGCGAGACCGACGAGCGGCGACCGACGAGGCCACGTGCAGATGACGACGCCGGCACGGACGACGAGACCGCCACCGACGACGACGCGGGGCGCCGGGACCGGCGACGGCAGCGAGGGAGACGAGGACGCGGGACATGGCGACGGAGACGACGGCGCCGGACCCGGCACCGGAGCCGGCGACGGACGGGGAGGCGCGACCGCCTGACGGGCGGGCGGCCGCTCCGGCCGCCGCAGCTCGGCGACGGCCGCCGCCCTCGAGGCTCTCGCCGGAGGCGCTCGCGCGGTCGCGTCGCGGGGGCGCGGCCGAAGGGCTGGCCTGGCTCGGGCGCGAGCCGGAGGCGAGGGCGTCGCTCCTCTACCGCTTCCTGCGCCTCGTGGCCCGGTTCGTCCTCGTCGGGCTGTTCCGCTTCCGCATCGAGGCGACCGGGCGGGAGCTCCTGCCGGCGTCCGGCGGCTACCTGCTGATCGGCGCCGCCCACCGGGGCTGGATGGACCCGTTCGTCGTCATGCACGCGCTGCCCGAGCAGCCCCGCTGCTGGTTCCTGGGCAGCGCGCCGTCCACGTTCACGTCGCGCTGGCGCGAGCGGCTGATCCACCGCGTGGGCGGCCTGCTCCCGGTCTGGCGCGGCGGCATCGGCGTCGACGATCACGTGGCCGCGGCCCGCGCCGTCGTCCGCAACGGGGCGGTCTTCGTCCAGATGCCGGAGGGCACGGTCAGCGGTCCCGCGGGCCGGATCGGGGCGTTCCGCAACGGGGCGGCGCTGATCGCCCTGCGGACCGGCGCCCCGATCGTCCCGCTCGCCATCGCGGGCACCGAGGAGCTGTACATCGGCCGCCGCATGGCCTCGCGCGTCCTGCCGCCGACGAGCCCCCGCGAGCTGCTGGGCGACGCCTGGGACGGCACGCTCCCGCCCGAGGGGTCGCGGGCGGAGCTCGAGCTGGCCCGGCGCCTGACGGCCCGCTTCGAGGCCGTGCTCGGACCGGCCGTCGAGTCGCTCTACCCGGGCACGGTGGACCCGCCGGAGCACCCGCGCCGGCTCCGCAAGCGGCTCACGTGGCTGCTGCTGCGGCCGGGGCGGCTCGACCGCGACGACGCGGCCTGACGACGGTGCCGCGACGGCCGGAACCCGACCCGCCCGGGGCGCCGGAGCTGCCCGCCGGGCTGGTCGGGCAAGCCTCCCCCCGTGCCGGCCTCACGTACCGGGCCCTTCGAGCGGCCTTCCGGATCGTCGGGGCGGCGCTCGGGTTCCGGCATCGACGTCCAGGGGCGCGAGCACCTGCCGCGTGGACGGCGACGGGCGGCCCGCCGGCGGCTGGATCGCGGCCGGGCTGCCGCATCGGCTGTGGATCGACCCGTTCCTGCTGTGGGCCGTCCTCCCCGTCGAGCCGCGGCTGGTGTTCTTCGGAGATGCGCGCACGATGGCCCGGTCGCGACTCCGACGCTGGGTCGTCCGGCGCGTCGGCGGGATCCTGCCGATCCCGTCGAACGGCGGCCCGAAGGCCTTCGCGACCCACCTGGCGGCCGCATCCGACGTGCTGAGCGGCGGCGCGGTCTTCGCCCTGTTTCCGGAGGCCGGACCTCCGGCGTCCGTGGGGACCGCGCGCACGATCGCGGCGGGGTTCGGGTACGTCGGTCTCAGGTCGCGGGCGCCGATCGTGCCGATCGTCATCGGCGGCAACGACGAGCTGTTTCGCGGACGACGGCTGGTCGATCCGGATCCTCGCAGCCCGTCACCGCCGCCGACTGGCGGGCCTCGGACCGGACGAGCCGTTGCCGGAGCCGGGCAGCCGAGCGGAGCGCGAGGCCGCGCATCGGGCCGCGGCGGGGCTCGAGGCGATGACCGCCGAGGCGGTGCTGGCCGCACATCGGGCCGCCGAGCCGCCGGTCGGGACGCCGCAAGATCGGGCGCCGTCTGACGACGCTGTTCCGGTAGGCGGGCCATCCGGCGGCGGTATCCTCGCGGCCGATGCAGTACGCCGACTCGATCCTCGACCTCGTGGGCGGCACGCCGCTCGTCCGCATCTCGCGGCTGACGCGCGATCTCGGGCCCCGCGATCGCCAGCCGCTGCTGCTCGCGAAGCTCGAGATGCTCAACCCGGGCGGCTCGGTCAAGGACCGCATCGGGCTGCCGATGATCGAGGCGGCCGAGCAGGCGGGCCTGCTCAAGCCCGGCGGCACGATCATCGAGCCGACGTCCGGCAACACCGGGTCATGGCCTGGCGATCGCGGCCGCGCTCAAGGGCTACCGCTGCATCTTCGTCATGGCCGACAAGCAGTCGTCGGAGAAGCAGGCACTGCTGCGGGCGTACGGCGCCGAGGTCGTGCTGTGCCCGACCAACGTCGCCCCCGAGTCGCCGGAGAGCTACTACTCGGTCGCCGCCCGGCTCGCCCGCGACATCCCGGGCGCGTTCAAGCCCGACCAGTACTGGAACGCGGCCAACCCCGACGCTCACGAGCGGACGACCGGGCCCGAGATCTGGGACCAGACCGACGGCCGGATCACGCACCTCGTCGCGTCCGTCGGGACCGGCGGCACGGTCAGCGGCATCGCCCGCTACCTCAAGGGCCAGAACCCGGCGCTGCACGGTCATCGGCGCCGACCCCGAGGGCAGCGTGCTGTCGGGCGACACGGCGCGGCCGTACCTGACCGAGGGCGTCGGCGAGGACTTCTTCCCCGGCACGTACGACCCGTCGTCGGTCGACCGCTGGGTGCGGGTCGCCGACCGCGACGCGTTCGCGATGGCGCGCCGGATCACGCGCGAGGAGGGGATCCTGGCCGGCGAGTCGTGCGGGACGGCGATGCTCGCCGCGCTCGACGAGGCGGCCCGGCTGATGCGCGAGGAGCCCGCGACGGCGCCGCGACGCCGTCATCGTCGTGATCCTGCCCGACGGCGGCCGGAACTACCTCTCGAAGCTCTACAACGACGAGTGGATGCGCGCCAACAGCCTGCTGCCGACGACCGGCGCGGTGGCCCGGGTCGGCGAGCTGCTCGACGGAGCGCCACCACGGCCGGCCGATGCCCGACGTCGTGCTCGCCCGCACGACGGACCGCGTCGGTTCGGCGATCGACCTGCTGCAGCGGTACGGGATCAGCCAGCTGCCGGTGTCCGAGCACGCCGACGGAGCGGACCTGGCGGGGATCGTCGGCTCGGTGAGCGAGAAGAGCCTGCTCGACCGCGCGTACCGCAACCCGGAGATCGTCGAGCGGACGATCGGCGAGGTCATGGACCGACCGCTCCCGACGCTCGACGTGGCGGCGACGGTCGACGAGGCGTTCGGGCTGCTGTCGGGCGACGCGACGGCCCTGCTCGTGATCCGCGGCGGACGCCCGGCGGGCGTCGTGACCAAGCTCGACCTGCTCGAGTTCCTCGCCCACGGGCGCGCCTGAGCCCGATGTCCGACGATCGATCCCGATCGACGCTCGACGCGTTCGCGACTCGCGCGGTCCACGCGGGCGCGGAGCCGGACGAGGTCACCGGGGCGGTGTCGCCGCCGATCTACCAGACGTCGACGTTCGCGCAGGACGGCGTCGGGCGGCCACGCGCGCGGCTACGAGTACGCCCGCAGCCAGAACCCGACCCGCGAGCGCCTCGAGCGCGCCGTCGCGGACCTCGAGGGCGGCCGCCACGGCATCGCCTTCGCGAGCGGCTCGGCGGCGACGGCGGCCATCGCGCAGCTCGCGGCGGGCGGGGACGAGATCCTCGTCGGCGACGACGTCTACGGCGGCACGTATCCGCTACCTCGAGCGCGTCCACCGCCCGGCCGGCGCGGCCGAGGCGACGTACGTCGACCTCGCGGCGGGAGCGGACGCGCTGTGGGAGGGGCTGACCGATCGCACCCGCCTCGTCTGGTTCGAGTCGCCGTCGAACCCGCTGCTCAAGGTGACCGACATCGCGGCGGTCGGCCGCCATCGTTCGCGACCGGGCGGCCCAGGCGGGCCAGGCGCGCCCCGCTCGTCGTCGTCGACAACACGTTCGCGTCGCCCGCGCTCCAGCGGCCGCTCGAGCTCGGCGCCGACATCGTGTTCCACTCGGCCACCAAGTACCTCGGCGGCCATTCGGACGCGATCCTCGGGATCGCGGTCACCACCGACGACGAGGTCGCGGAGCGGCTGCGGTTCCTCCAGAACGCAATGGGCGGCGTGCCCGGGCCGTTCGACTGCTTCCTGATCCTGCGCGGCCTCCGGACGCTCGCGCTGCGGATGGAGCGCCACTCGGCCAACGCGATGGCGGTCGCCCGGTTCCTCGCCGATCGCGACGACGTCGCGTGGGTCGCGTACCCGGGGCTGGACGACGGGCCGCACGCCCATCCCGGGCACGCGACGGCCGCTCGCCAGATGCGCCTCGGCGACGCGCCGGCGTTCGGGGGCATGGTGTCGTTCAGGCCGGCGCCGCGCGGCGACGGCGGCCGCTCCGCGCGCCGAGCGGGCGATCGCGATCTGCGAGCGGGTCCGCCTGTTCACGCTCGGCGAGTCGCTGGGCAGCGTCGAGTCGCTGATCGAGGTGCCCGGCCGCCATGACCCACCTCTCGGTGTCCGAGTCCGCGCTGGCGGTCGACCCGGCGCTCGTCCGGCTCTCGGTCGGCATCGAGGACGCGGGCGACCTGATCGCCGACCTGGCGCAGGCCCTCGACCGGGCGTAGGCCGGCTTCAGACGAGATCTCTATCCCAAGCGACGTCGTCCGTGGCTTCGTGGCGGGATGGCAGCCGTCGCGACAGCGAACCCCACGTTGATCAGGGTCCACGCGAGCCGATGCGTGCGGACCAGCGCCAGGTGCTCGTCGCGCCGCACCGTCCGGACCTGATCAACGGGCGGGTGCTCCAGGCACACGCCGCCGGCGACCGGACCATGACCAGCTGGTCGTTGATCCAGCCGCAGACGGGCCCGGGCGATTTCGCACGAACGCCGCTGGCGTACACCGACCGGCCGCCGCAGGCCCTCGCGCCATCACTCGGTCACCTCGAGGGTCCCTTCCATGCTCGATCGATGACCGGGAATGGCGCACCAGTAGGCGTACGTGCCGGGCGCCCCAAGGTCGAGCACGACCGCCGTCGTGGATCGGGCCGGCACGGGATAGGAGAGGACCCGGCCGTTCAGCTCGATGTCGAACGTGTGTGGACCGCTGTCGGCGTTGACCACGTAGACGGTGCCCGGCCCGGTGCGGAGCTGGAGGGTCTTCTGGCTGAACGTCGTATTGATCGCATCGAGCTCTGAGGGAGCCTGGGCAGGCGCCGTCAGCACGCCGTTGGCCACCCCCAGTCCAGGCGTCCCTTCCAGCGCGCTGTAACCCCTGACCGAGACGTAGCTCGTCCCGACGAGGAAGCCCACCACGAGGATGGCGAGGACTTCGCCGAGCGGAGCGCGCAGCGCGCGGCCTCCGGACCGGCCGCGCCGCATCTCCACGAAGGCCGCGATCCCGGCGATCCCGCCGGCGATGCCCACGACGATGGCGATGATGTCGGTCCAGGCGTGGCTGCTTCCGATCGGGTCGATGAGACCCTCGACGGCGAACGGGAGGTTCAGCCCGACGAACAGGAGCAGCACGACGCCGCCGACCAGGAACAGCCGTGGTCCCGGGCGAACGAAGCCGAGGACGGCGACCACGACGAGGATCGCCGTGAATGCGACAAGCGGCGGGATGAACCCGATGCTGAGCATGACGTTGATCGCGATCAGGACTTCGACGAGTGCCGCGATCGGCATGAGCCACTGCGCCGTGGTCCTCTCGTCTGGTGCGAGGACGGCGGCCGACGTCGCGCCAGCGCCCTCAGCCGGCGTCACGGGAAGCGTTCCATCGATGGCCATGCGATTCCTCCTCTTCGGTTGAGGCCGAAGCGTCGTCCGGGCCTCGACGCCCGCCATCGGGAGGACTACCCAGCCGGCTACTCAGGGGCTACTGTCCGTTGGTGGATGGGAACGTCGGCGCCGCACCCGAGCTGATCGGCGCGCTGTCCGTCCTGGGCGAGCAGTTCGACGTTCAGATCGCAGTCGAGATCAGTGGCTTGGCGCCCGCGGACCTCCTGCGGGCGATCGATGTCGCCCAGCGCGAGGGGCTCGTCGTCGTCGAAGGCGGTCTCGTGCGGTTCACGCCCGGGCAGCGCGAATCGGCCTACAACCGCCTCGGTTCGCATGGCCAGGCGACGGCCCATGCGTACGCGGCGGAGACGCTGGAGCGGGTGCGACCCGGCGACCTGTCGGGCATCGCCGAGCAACGAGCTGGGGCAGTGGCGGTCCTGGGCCTCGAGCAGGCGCTCACTGCCCTCGACGATGCCGCCAGCGCCGCCGAGCGGGCCCTCGACTGGGAGGGCGCGGCACGGCGCTGGAAGCGTGCGGCCGAGGTCGCCGCTCGCGGGCACGACAGCCGCGCGGGGCCGTTGGCGATCCGGCACGCACGATGTCTGTTCCGCGCCGGGTTCTTCGCCGAAGCGGTGGTGGTCTGCCGTCACGTCGCGAGTGAGGCGCGGTCCGCCGGTGACGGTCGCCTCCTCGCGGATGCTGCCCTCGTCGTGCGCGGGATCGCGGATCAGGACACGTGCGCGGTCCTGCTCGACCTGTGTCGTGATGCCCTTCGCGCCGTTGTCGACGATGACGTGCTCCGCTCGCGCCTACAGAGCCAGGTGCTGATGCTCGCGTCGGATCTCTCGCGCGTGCCAACCGAGGGCACCGAGGCGCTGGAGAACCTGCGCGCCGCCGAGGCGTCCGGCGACGTCCAAGCCCTCGTCGAAGCGCTGCATGCGATGCACGTCGTGTCGGCTGGTCCGGCGAACGTCGCCCGGCGCCTGGAGATCGCCGACCGCGTCGAACGCCTCTGCCGCGATGCGGGCCTCGAGGATGACCTCGCCTGGCCGCTCGGCTGGCGGATCGACCAGCACTTCCAGCTCGGGCAGCGCCCGGCGCTCGACAACGCCATCGCGCGAATGGAGGAGTACGCCGACCGGCGCAACGACGCCCTGGCGAGGTGGCGCGGAACGATGGCGCGCGCCGCCCTGGCCCAGCACGAAGGTCGATTCGACGAGGCCGTTCGCATCGGGACGGACGCGCTCGCGTTGGCAGCGCGCGGCAGCCACCAGGCGGCCGACTTCACCTATCGAATCCTCGTCAGCAGCTGCCGCCTCAAGACCAGCGGCGGGCCGGTGGAACCGGGGTTCGCGTTCATCCAGGGCGGTCCCGACGTCTTCCACGTGTTTCCAGCGATGATGGCTGCCGAGTCCGGCGACCTCGAAACCGCGGCTGCGCTGTTCGCCCTCGCACTGCCATTCTTCGACGATCTCAACGGGAGCGATCTCCAGGTCCAGACCCACGTCGCGTTCGCCATGGTCGCCTGGGCGCTGGATCGCCAAGATGCCGCCCGCGCGATCTATTCGGCTCTCGAACCGTACGCGGATCAGCTCGGCGCATCTGCCTCGGGGCAGGCCGCGTCGCTGGGCAACGTGAGTCGCTACCTCGGTCAGATGGCGACCCTCATGGGCGACTGGGATCGAGTCGAGACCGACTTCGCCCGGGCCATGCGCCGCAACCTGGAGACCGGCGCTCGCGCCGAGGTCGCCGAGACCCGCGTGGACTGGGCGAGGGCGCTCCTCCGCCGCGGCTTGGCCCGTGACCGGGAGCGCGCGGGCGCGATGCTCGAAGCGTCGGCGCGAGGTGCAGCAGAGCTGGGGATGAGGCCGCTCCAGGAAGCCGTCGCAGCCTCGCTCGCGGAGCTCCGTGGCGGGCGAAGCCCGCTGACCGATCGCGAGCTGGAGGTCGTCGGCCTGGTCGCCGAGGGCCTGACGAACAAGGAGATCGCGACCCGGCTGGGCCTGTCGGTCCGGACGGCGGAGAACCACGTGCTCAACGTGATGAACAAGCTTGGCCTGGACAACCGCGCCCAGATCGCCGCCTGGTTCGTTCGGGCTGGATCGACAGGGGAGCGCCCTACGCGCTGACCGGCGCGCCGGATTCGGGGAGACGCGCCGCCTGGCGGTCGAGCGTGGCCCGCTCGAGGGACATGGCCGCGTGCTCGGCAGGCGGCAGCGCGGCGATCTCGGCCGCGATCGCCCGTGCGGCGTCGCGGAACGCCGGCTCTTCGAGGAGTCGCCGTGTTCCGTCGCGGATCACCTGCGGGTCGGGAGCCGTGAACGGCGGCGGCCCAGACGAGGGCGGTCCGGGCGGCTGGTCCTGCATCACCCCGAGCGCGGCGCCGGCGGTGATGCACCGTTCGGTGTTGTAGGGCTGATCGGCGCCCATCGGCAGGAGGAACAGCGGCCGACCGGCGCCGAGTGCGGCGGACACGGTGCCATAGCCGCCGTGGTTCACGACGACGCTGGCACGCTCGAGGATCATGGCCTGCGGCAGGAAGCCTCCGACCCGGATGTTGCTCGCGACCTCACCAAGGGCCTCGCGCGGGATCCCCGTCCCGAGGGCGATGACCACGTCGAACGGCTCATCGGCAAGGGCGTCCGCGATCAGCCTGAACAGCGGGATGTTGCCGTTCATGACGGTGCCAAGGGTCACGTAGACGAGGGGGCGGCCCCCCAGGTCGTCGAACTGTGCGGGCAGCTCGCCCCCGGCGTCGAACGGCTCGGGCCGAACATTGATGGCATTCGGTGGCGCCTCATACCCGGGCATCTCCAGGCTGGGCGGCGTGCGATCGATCCTGAGGACCTCGTAGTCGACCGCCGTCACGCGCTCACCATCGAGGCCGTGCTCGGCAGCGGCCCGAGCGACCTGCGGGCGGATCATCGGCTCGTAGAACTTGGCGGCTGCGGGAGCCGCGGAAGCGACGGGCAGGTCGAGGATGGCGCCGGCGACAAGGCCGCCCAGCTCGCCACTACCGCGCACGATGGCATCGGCGCGAGTCGCCCCGGCGGCCCGGATGATCCCTTCGACCATGCCCATCCGGACCAGGTCGACGAAGAACTCGCCGGCCATGATCGTCTGCATCACCGGATCGCTGAGGTTCTCCAGCCATGACGGACCGGCCGGGTGGGCTTCGAAACCGGCGGCCTCGATCGCCGGGGCGAACATCGGTGACGCCGCGAACGCGACGTCGTGCCCGCGGCGCTCCAGGGCCTTCGCCGTGGGAACCATGGGGTGGAAGTGGCCGGAGCCAGGGATGGTCGTGAACAGGAAGCGCATCTGAGTCCTCCATCGCCAGCAGCGGGCCGGCATCCGTCGTCTGATGGAGGCAGGTTGTCCGGGGCGTGCGGTGATGCCATCCGTGATGCTACCCACACTGATACCCAGACATGGGCTTCGAACTGACTTCCAGACCGTGCGTGTCTGCCGGCAGCACGATGCGCCTCCACCGCGTGTCGGTCTCTGGGGCCCTCGCCGGTGCCTCGTGCCTGCCGCGGAGCCGTGACCATCGGCGGCTGGTCGCCTGACGGATGGGCGGCTACAATCGCCGAAACCGAATCGCAACCTTGACTGTGGAAGCCGACTCCCGGGCGCCAGCGCCCGTCACGCGCGGCCGGTCACGAACCCTCGCGGGCGCGCGCCGCCCGCGGCGCAGTCGAGGACATCGATCGTGACGATGACGAGGCCCGCCCCAACGCCCAGGCTCGGCGGCAACGTCCGGACGAATCTCTCCGTCGCCGAGCTCTACGAACGCGCCGTCGCCGCCGAAGAGGGCGCCATCGCCGCCGACGGCCCGCTCGTCGTCCGCACCGGCAAGCACACCGGCCGCTCGCCGCGCGACAAGTTCATCGTCCGCGAGCCGTCCAGCGAGGCCAAGGTCTGGTGGGGCGAGGTCAACCAGGAGATCAGCGAGGCCAACTACGACCGGCTGCGCGCCCGGCTCATGGCCTACCTGCGGCGACAGGGACCTGTACGCGCAGGACCTCTACATCGGCGCCCACCAGGCGCACCGCCGCAGCCTCCGCGTCTACACGGAGACGGCCTGGGCCAGCATCTTCGCGCGCAACCTGTTCCGCCGGCCGCCGCGCGAGGACCTGGCGACCTTCGAGCCCAACTTCACGATCATCGACGTGCCCAGCTTCGAGGCCGACCCGGCCACGGAGGGCACCCGCACCGGCACCGCGATCCTCGTCCACCTGAAGCGGATGGAGATCATGATCGTCGGGACGAAGTACGCGGGGGAGATCAAGAAGTCGGCGTTCACGGTCATGAACTACCTGATGCCCGACGAGGGCGTGCTGCCGATGCACTCCTCGATCAACGTCGGCCAGGACGGCGACGCGTGCATCTTCTTCGGCCTGTCAGGGCACCGGCAAGACGACGCTGTCCGCCGACCCGCTGCGGAGCCTGATCGGCGACGACGAGCACGGCTGGGGCGACGGCTACACGTTCAACTTCGAGGGCGGCTGCTACGCCAAGACCATCCGCCTGTCGCCGATGTACGAGCCCGACATCTTCGCCACGACCCGCCGCTTCGGCACCATCCTCGAGAACGTCGACATCGACCCGCTGACCCGCGAGCTCGACCTCGACTCGGAGCGGTTCACCGAGAACACCCGCGCGGCCTACCCGCTCCACTTCATCGGCAACGCGGACGAGACGGGGATCGCGCCGGGGGCCCGGCACATCGTGTTCCTGACCGCCGACGCGTTCGGCGTCCTGCCGCCGATCTCGCGCCTCACGCGCGAGCAGGCGGCCTACCACTTCATCAGCGGCTACACCGCGAAGCTGGCCGGCACCGAGGTCGGCGTCAAGGAGCCGACGGCGACCTTCTCGGCCGGCTTCGGCGCCCCGTTCCTGCCGCGTCACCCGGGCGAGTACGCGGCGATGCTGGTCGACCGGCTCGAGCGGTACGACGTCCCGGTCTGGCTCGTGAACACCGGCTGGACCGGCGGCCCGTACGGCACCGGCGAGCGGATGAACATCGTCCACACCCGGAACATGGTCCGGGCGGCCCTGAGCGGCGAGCTGCACGACGCGCCGACGGTCGAGGACCCGATCTTCCGGGTCGCGGTCCCGGAGCACGTGCCCGGCGTCCCGGACGAGGTGCTGCTGCCGCGGGCGACCTGGGCCGACCCCGACGCGTACGACGCGGCCGCCCGCAAGCTCGCGACGATGTTCCACGAGAACTTCGCCCGGTACGCTGAGGGCGTCAGCGACGCGATCCGGCACGCGGGTCCCATCGAGGTCCACGAGGACCACGGCGACATCGCCGTCTCCGCGCCGGGCGAGGGCTGACCGGGCCCGACCCCGCCCGCCACCACCGACGTCCGTCCCGCCAGCCCTGGAGGTTCCGCGCGCCATGGCACGTAACAAGGTCACCGTCATCGGCGCCGGGAACGTCGGCGCCACCACCGCCCAGCGCATCGCCGAGGCCGGCCTCGCCGACGTCGTCGTCGTGGACATCGTCGAGGGGCTGCCGCAGGGCAAGGGCCTCGACCTCGCCGAGGCCGCGCCGGTCGTCGGGCACGACGCCCGGATCACCGGGACCAACGACTACGCCGACACCGCCGGCTCGGACGTCATCGTGGTGACCTCCGGGCTGGCCCGCCAGCCGGGCATGAGCCGCGACGACCTGCTGGCCAAGAACGCCGGCATCGTCGCGTCCGTCGTCGGCCAGGCGGCGGCGGCGTCGCCGGACGCGATCCTGATCATCGTCACCAACCCGCTCGACGCCATGTGCCACGTGGCGCTGCGCGCCTCGGGCTTCCCGCGGGAACGCGTGCTGGGCATGGCCGGCGTGCTCGACTCCGCGCGCTTCCGGACGTTCATCGCGCAGGAGATGGGGGTGTCGGTGGTCGACGTCCACGCCTTCGTCCTCGGCGGCCACGGCGACACGATGGTGCCGCTGTCGCGCTACTCGACCGTCGCCGGCGTGCCGATCACCGAGCTCCTCCCGGCCGACCGCGTGCGCGCGCTCGAGGAGCGCACCGCGAACGGCGGCGCCGAGGTCGTCGCGTTGCTCAAGACCGGGTCGGCGTTCTACGCGCCCGCGGCGTCCACCTTCGAGATGGTCGACGCGATCCTGCGCGACCGGAAGCGCGTGCTCCCGTGCGCCGTCCAGCTGCAGGGCGAGTTCGGCGTCGACGGGCTGTTCGTCGGCGTGCCGGTGGTGCTGGGTCGGGGCGGGCTCGAGCGGGTGTTCGAGATCACGCTGACGCCCGAGGAGCGGGATGCCTTCGAGGCGTCCGCCGCGGCCGTCCGGGAGCTGGTCGAGAAGCTGCCTGCCTGAGTCGGGCCGGCCCTAGCTCCCGAGGACGCCCTCGCACAGCTTGATGGTGCCGCTCTCCGAGGCGTGGTAGTCGAGCTCGCGTCCGCCGGCCTCGAGGACGATCCGGTAGCCCGGGACGAGGGCCTGCGTGTACATCTCGCCCGGCTTCGGGCAGCCCAACGCCCCGCTGTTCCAGGTCGTGGCCTCGGCCGAGACGACGGTGATCGTGGACGGGTCCGCGCCGGTCTCCTGCGCCGCGTCGGCGATGGCCGCCTGGAGGATCTCGTCGGGCACGGCTCCACTCTCGCTTGTTGCGGACGGCGACGCGATCGGCACCTGCCGGTCGGACGCGCTCGGGCGGTCGGACGAGGCACTCGGCGCGCCCGGCCCCACGCTGCACGCGGCGAGCAGGATCGCGGTGAGGCCGACGGCGATCGGCGGGACGAGGCGGCGGGGCGTGGTCACCATGTCCTCCCCGACGCTGCGGCCCCCGCTCGGGGTTCCGTCGCGGGCCGCCCGGCGACCGCGGCGGCAGACCCGGTCGAGCCCGCCGTCCGGCCCCGAGCGTGCCGGTAGACTGCCCGGGTCGTGCTGCCGTCGTCGATCGTCGCCGTCATCCAGTTCACCTTCGATCCGATCGCCCAGGTCGGCCCGTGGAGCGTGCGTCTCGAGACGATCGCCCTGGCCATTGTCGTGTTCCTCGCCCTCGTCCTCGCCGCGCGGAGCGCCCGGACCACCCCGGTCGACCTGCGACGCGAGCCGAGCGCCCGGCTGCCGCCCGACGGCGAGCCGAACCATCTCCGACCCGACGACCTGCTGTTCATCGCGGTGGCCGCGATCCCGGGCGCGGTCGTCGGCGGCCGGATCGGCTATCTCATTCTCCACTCCGACTATTACAACGCGAATTCGGGCGCCCTTCTCGACGTGACCCAGGGCGGCTTCGAGCTCTCGCTGGCCGTGATCGGCGGCGCGCTCAGCGGCGCGGTCGTGGCCGCGCTCCTGGGTGCGCCCGTCGGACGCTGGATGCACGCCGCGATCCTGCCGCTGCTGCTCGCGCTCGGCGCCGGCAAGGTCGCGATGATGCTCGGCGGTGACGGGCAGGGACTCCCGTGGGACGCCCGCTGGGCAACGGCCTATCTCGGCCCCGGTCCGTGGGGGTCGCTCGCGCCGGCGGTGCCGTCGCATCCGTCGCAGGCCTACGAGGCGTTCGGCACGCTGGTCGTGATCCTCGTCCTGCTGACGCTGCTCACGCTGGGCCGGTTCGAGCGCCGCGCGGGCGGGGTCTTCCTGCTGGGCATCGCCCTGTGGGCCATCGCGCGCGCGATCGTCGCGTCGACCTGGCGCAATCCGGCGGTCGTGGGGTCCCTGAACATGGGCCAGGTGCTCGCCATCGCCGTCGCCGCCGTCATGCTCGTGCTGCTCGTCGTGAACACCGCCGCGTTGTCGCGCCGGCGCCCGGAGCCTGCCGTCGACGATCGAGATGACGGCCCCGGATGCCGGGCCCGACGCCGACAGCCCCAGCTGGGCCGATCCGTCCTCGCGGCCGCGCATCTGAGGGCTCGGTCGCGCCGGCTCGCGCGCTCGCCCAGGCGCGTCCGTGGCGCTAGAGTGGCGCCCTGACACCAGACCGCCGACAGCCGCCCGGGAGGCCTCCCATGACCCAGCTCGCCGAGCCCGCGGACGCCACGTCCGCCTCGCTGCCGACCATCGGCCACTGGATCGGCGGACACCCGGTCGACGGCCGGTCGGGTCGCCGCGGCCCCGTGTTCGATCCGGCGACGGGCGCCCAGGCGAAGTGGGTCGACTTCGCGTCGGTCGAGGAGGTCGACGCCGCCGTCGCCGCCGCGAAGGCCGCGTTCCCGGCCTGGCGCGCCACGTCGCTCTCGAAGCGGACCGAGATCCTGTTCCGGATCCGCAACCTCGTCGACCACCACCGCCGGGACATCGCGGCGCTGCTGACCGCCGAGCACGGCAAGGTCCCGTCGGACGCGCTCGGCGAGGTCGCCCGCGGCCTCGAGAACCTCGAGTTCGCGTGCGGCGTGCCGCACCTCATGAAGGGCGGCTTCAGCGAGCAGGCGTCGACGGGCGTCGACGTGTACCAGATCCGGCAGCCGCTGGGCGTCGTGGCGGGCATCACGCCGTTCAACTTCCCGGCGATGGTCCCGATGTGGATGTTCGGCAACGCGCTCGCGTGCGGCAATGCGTTCATCCTGAAGCCGTCCGAGAAGGACCCGTCGGCGTCGCTGTTCATCGCCGAGCTCCTGCGCGAGGCCGGCGTCCCGGAGGGCGTGTTCAGCGTCGTCCAGGGCGACAAGGTCGCCGTCGACCGGATCCTCGAGCACCCGGACATCGAGGCCGTCTCGTTCGTCGGGTCGACGCCCATCGCGCGCCACATCTACGAGACCGGGACGCGCAACGGCAAGCGCGTGCAGGCCCTCGGGCGGCGCCAAGAACCACATGCTCGTGCTGCCCGACGCCGACGTCGACATGGCCGCCGACGCCGCCGTGTCCGCGGGCTACGGCTCGTCGGGCGAGCGGTGCATGGCGATCGCGACGGTGGTCGCGGTGGGCGACGTCGCCGACCCGCTGGTGGAGGCGATCGCCGCGCGGCTGCCCAGGATCCAGGTGGGTCCGGGCAGCGACCCGAACGCCGAGATGGGCCCGCTCGTCACGCAGCAGCACCGCGACAAGGTGGCCTCGTACCTCGACAGCGCGACGGAGCAGGGCGCGACGGTCGTCACCGACGGTCGCGACCATCCGCTGTATCGCGGATCGGGCTACTTCCTGGGTGCCTGCCTGATCGACAACGTCGAACCCGGGATGGATGCGTATCGGGACGAGATCTTCGGCCCGGTGCTGACCGTCATGCGGGTCGGCACGTACGAGGAGGCGCTCGACCTCATCAACGACAACCCGTACGGCAACGGGACCGCGATCTTCACGCGCGACGGGGGAGCGGCCCGCCAGTTCCAGTTCGACGTCAACGTGGGCATGGTGGGCATCAACGTGCCGGTCCCGGTTCCGGTGGCGTACTACAGCTTCGGCGGCTGGAAGTCGTCGCTGTTCGGTGACCTGCACATGTACGGGCCCGACGGCATCCAGTTCTACACGCGCAGCAAGGTCGTCACGTCACGCTGGCCGGACCCGGGCACGTCGTCGGTCGACCTCGGCTTCCCGCGGACCCGCTGACGCGCGGGCGTAGAATCGGACGCCCAACCGGCCCGCACGCGGCGCCGTCCCGCCGCCGGGCCCCGCCCGCAGAGGTGCGTCCATGAACGCCTTCATCGTCGAGCTGGCCGACAAGCCCGGAGCCCTGGCCAAGGTCGCCGAGGCGCTCGCCCAGAAGGGCATCAACATCCAGGGGTTCGCCGGTGCCACGAGCGGCGGTTCCGGCACCGCGATCCTCATCACCAATGACGAGGCCGGCACGCGGACCGCGTTGAGCACGACGGGCTCGCGCGTGCGCGAGGTCGAGCTGGTCACCGTGGGCCTCGAGAACAAGCCGGGATCGCTCGCGGAGGTCACGCGCAAGCTCGCCGAGGCCGGGATCAACCTCGAGGCGGCGCTGCCCACGGGCATGTCGGGCACCACCGTCCACGTCGCCTTCGCGACCAGCGACGCGGCGAAGGCGCGCCAGGTCCTGGGCGACAAGGTGATGGCCGCCGCGATGGGCTGATCGGGCCTCACCCGGCCGTGTCGGCGCCGGCCGCCGGACCGCCCGGCGACCGGCCGCGGCGGCGCAGACGGTCAGGCCAGGCGGGCGTAGTCCGCGGTCGCGCGCTTCACGAACCGGCCGTGGCCCTTCGAGCCCGTGAACTCGCCATCGCGAACGACGACCGACCCGCGACTGAGGACCACGTCCGAGGCGCCCTGCACCTGCCGGCCCTCGTAGCACGAGTAGTCGACGTCCATGTGGTGCGTCCTGGCCGAGATCGTGCGCGTGCGGCTCGGGTCATAGACCACGAGGTCGGCGTCGGCGCCGACCGCGACGGCGCCCTTGTGCGGGTACATGCCGAACAGCTTGGCCGGCGCGGTCGAGATCACGTCGACCCAGCGCTCGCGCGAGATCCGGCCGCCGACCACGCCGCCGTCGTGCAGCAGGTCGACCCGGTCCTCGACGCCCGGCAGGCCGTTCGGGATCTTGCGGAAGTCGCCCCGTCCGAGCTCCTTCTGGCCGTGGAAGTCGAACGGGCAGTGGTCGGTCGAGACCACCTGGAGGTCGTCCTTCCGCAGGCCGGCCCACAGCTGCTCCCAGTGCGGGTCCTTCGGCCGCAGCGGCGGCGAACACACGAACTTCGAGCCCTCGAACCCGTTGCCCAGGTCGTCGAGGCTCAGGAACAGGTACTGCGGGCACGTCTCGGCGAACGCCTGGGCGCCGCGGTCGCGGGCGTCGCGGATGGCCTCGAGGGCCTCGGTCGCCGACAGGTGGACGATGTAGACCGGCACGCCCGCCGCCTCGGCCAGGCGGATCACGCGGTGGGTCGCCTCGCCCTCGAAGATCGGGTAGCGCGCGACCCCGTGGTAGTAGGGGTCCGTCTTGCCCTCGGCGACCAGCTGGGCGGCGACGATGTCGATGGCCGGCCCGTTCTCGGCGTGCATCATGATCAGGCCGCCGTTCTTCGCCGTCTGCTGCATGGCCCGGAAGATCGCGGCGTCGTCGCTGTAGAAGACGCCCGGGTAGGCCGTGAACAGCTTGAAGTCCGGGACGCCCTCCGAGACCAGCTGGTCCATCTCGGCCAGGGTGTCGTCGGTGACGTCGCTCATGATCATGTGGAAGCCGTAGTCGACGACGGCGTTGCCCTCGGCCTTGGCGTGCCACGCGTCGAGGCCCGCTCGCAGGCTCTGGCCCTTCGACTGGACCGCGAAGTCCACGATGCTGGTGGTCCCGCCGAACGCCGCCGCGCGGGTGCCGGTCTCGAACGTGTCCTTGGCGAAGGTGCCGCCGAACGGCAGCTCCATGTGCGTGTGGACGTCGATCGCACCCGGGATCACGTACTTGCCGGCGGCGTCGATGGTCTCGTCGGCCGTGACGCCGGCCGCCGCGAGGCCCGCCCCGATCTGCGCGATGGTCTCCCCGTCGACCAGGACATCGGCGTCGACCGAGCCGTCGGCCGTGACGATCGTGCCGTTGGCGATCAGGGTGCGCATGCTGCCTCCTCGCGCTCAGCGGCCTCCGTCCCCGGCCGGCCCATCGACTTCGTGGCGGCCATCGTAGCGAGGCGGCGTGCGGGCGCGCAGCGTTCCTCGGGGCGGCAGCCCGGACGAGGTCGCCGATCACCCGCGCCAGGCGGCGGTCAGCAGGCGTTGGTATGCGCACCACGTCTAGCGTCGCGCAAAGGGGTGGGGTGCGGAGGCGACGCAGGCTCGCACCGCGACGGAGGAGGCCCGGATATGCGTCGTACTTCTGCCGCGGGCTTCAGCCACTCGTGAAGAAGGGCTGGCGGCGCGATTCCCCTGCTCGCTAAACGTGGTAGGTCTACGTCGGCAGCGGGCCGAAGGCGACGGGCGGACGGACGGACGAGCGAGTCCGGGTCCAGGCGATGCCGCGCCGGCGGCGCGACGCCAGGAGCCGGTCAGCCGATGCCGAGGTGCGTGTGGAGCCCGAGCATCGCGGCGATCCCCAGCTGGACCGACCACGCGAACGCCGCGCCGGCGACGGCGGCCACGGCGGCCATGAAGGCGACGCTGGACACGAAGCGGTGCCGGCGTCGCTTGGCCCTCGCGGCGGGCCCGTCCATCTCCCAGAACGGATCACGACGACGGAACAGCGACAGCGTCGACATCGAGCACCTCCAAGGTCCCCCAGTGTCGTCGTTCGATGCCGTCGAGATCGAGAGTGACCTCCGGGCCCCTGACCCCCAACCCGGACGGCACCGGACCGCACTCGACCGCACCGCACCGGGAACGTCCCGGCCCTGACCGGGCCCGAGAGGTGGTGCGCCGAGGCACCACGTCCGGCCGCCCGACGTCGGGCGGTGACGCCGTCCCGTAGGCGTGACCCCCACGGGGTGCACGATCACTATCCTGACGGCAGGGCGACCGACGTTCGCCCGTGAGGAGGGCCCGATGAACCGGAGGTTGCCGCTCGTCGCCCTGGCGGGCGCGCAGTTCATCATGGTCCTCGACCAGTCCGTGATGAACGTGTCGATCAGCCAGCTGGTCGCCGAGTTCGACACGACCGTCACGGTGATCCAGGCCGTGATCACGCTGTATTGCCTCGTCATGGCGATGCTGATGCTGACCGGCGGCAAGATCGGCGACATCATCGGCCGCCGCCGCGCGTTCGTGATCGGCCTCGTGATCTACGCCTTCGGCTCCGGCCTGACCGCGGTGTCGCAGACGGTCGCCCAGCTCACCCTCGGCTGGTCGATCCTCGAGGGCATCGGGGCGGCGCTCGTGCTGCCGGCCATGGCCGCGCTGATCGCGGGCAACTACGAGGGCCGGGAGCGCAAGGCGGCCTACGCGGTGATCGGCGGCGTCGCCGGAGCGGGGATCGCGATCGGGCCCATCCTCGGCGGCTGGGCGACGACCGAGCTCACCTGGCGGGTCGTGTTCGTCGGCGAGGTGGTGATCGTCCTCGGCATCCTCGCCATGGTCCGCTACGTCCAGGACGCGGCGCGCACCGGTCCCAAACCCAGGCTCGACGTCGTCGGCTCCGTCCTGTCGGCCACCGGCCTCGGCCTGATCGTCCTCGGCGTCCTCCAGTCGACCACCTGGGGCGTGGTCATGCCGAAGGAGTCGCCGGTCGAGCCGTTCGGTTTGTCGCTCACGCCGTTCGTGATCACGGCCGGCGCCGCGCTGATCTGGGGGTTCGTCGAGTGGCAGCGGCGCCGGGAGCGGACCGGCAACGACCCGCTGGTGCACCTCGACCTGGTCAAGATCCCGACGCTGCGGGCCGGCCTCGGCGGCCTGTTCTCCCAGAACCTCATCCTCATGGGCGTGTTCTTCACGATCCCCCTGTACCTCCAGCTCGTCCTCGGGCTCGATGCCCTGCAGACCGGCCTCAAGATGCTGCCCGCCTCGATCGCGATGTTCATCGCCGCCGCCGCCGGATCCCGGCTGTCCACGCGGTACAGCGTCCGGTCGATCACGCAGGCCGGGCTCTCGATCATCTGCCTGTCCTGCGTACTCCTGCTCGCGACCATCCGGCCCGACCTCGCCGATGCGGCCTTCGCGCTGTCCATGGGGCTCCTCGGCGTGGGCATGGGTTTCGTGGCGTCACAGCTCGGCCTCGTCGTCCAGTCGTCCGTCGATGCCTCCGGCCGCGGCGAGGCTGGCGGCCTGCAGTACACGGGTCAGCAGCTCGGGTCCTCGCTGGGCGTCGCGCTGATCGGGGCGATCGTGCTCAGCGGCCTGAGCAGCAACTTCCTCTCGACGGTCCACCAGGACGACCGGATCAGCGCCGAGGTCGCGGCGCAGGTGGACGACGCCGTGGACTCCGGGATCGACTTCGTCTCGTCGACCGACATCGAAGCGGCCGCGCAGGCGGAGGGCCTCGACGCGGCGACGACCGCGGCGGTCGTCGACGACTACGAGACCGCCCAGCTGCAGGCGCTCAAGACCGGGCTGCTGGCGGCGGCCCTGATCGCGCTCGCGTCCCTCGCGTTCACCCGGAACCTGCCGTCACGCACGCAGGCCGCCGACGAGTCCGAGGCGCGATCGAGCCCCGAGGAACCGGTGACCGCGGCGGCGTAGCCGCGCCGCCCCGGGGTCAGGCGCGGGCGGCCTCGACGTCCCGGACCGCGGGGATGATGTCGCGGCCCCAGATCTCGAGCTGCGCCTCTTCGTCGCCGTTCATCAGGTAGATGTTGAACTGGTCGACACCCGCCGCGGCCAGCCGGCGGAGCTTGGCGACGTGGTCGTCGACCGAGCCGAGGACGCAGAACCGGTCGGTCACGTCGTCGCCCACGAAGCCGGCGTTGGACGATCCCACCTCGGCATGGTGGTGGTAGTCGTAGCCCTCGCGGTCGCGGATGTAGCCGGTGAGGGCCTCGGGCAGCTGCTCGCGCGGGTACTTGTTGACGAGGTCCACGACGTGGTTGCTGACCAGGGCCGGGAACCAGCGCGTCCGCTCCCGGCCGTCGGCGAGGTCGCCGACGTGGGCCGGCGCCGCGGACTGGACCTTCACCGAGCCCGCGGGGCGACCGGCCGCGACTTCCGCCTCGCGCAGCTGGCCGACGAACCACGCGATCAGGTCCGGATCGGCGATCTGGAGGATCACGCCGTCGGCGACGCGCCCGGTCATCGCGAGGGCCATGGGGCCGTAGCCCGCGACCCAGACCGGCAGCGTCCAGCCGCGGGTCCACGGAAAGGTGAGGTCGGTGCCCTCGAAGGCAATCGTCTCGCCCGCCACCAGGGCGCGGATGACGCGGATCGCGTCCTCGAGATGGGCCATCGTCGTGGGCGGCTTGCCGAGCACGCGGCGCGCGGAGTCGCCGCGCCCGATGCCGAGGTCCATCCGGCCCCCCGACAGCTCGTCGAGGGTGGCCAGGGACGACGCCGTGACCGACGGCTCGCGGGTGGCCGGGTTGGTCACGCAGGTGCCGAGGCGGAGGCGGGTCGTGGCCTCGGCCATCAGCGTCAGGAGCGGATACGGGTCGCGCCACAGGACGTGGCTGTCGAACAGCCAGGCGTGGTCGAAGCCGGCCGCCTCCGCCTGGCGGGTCAGCGCGAGCGTGCGCTCGATCGTGTGCTCCGGCTTGAGCGTGAACCCGAACTGCATTGGCACGGCAGCAACACCGCGAGCGCCTTGCCCAGCAGGAACTCCTCGCGCCGCACGGGCGTGGTCAGCACGGGCTCGAGGGTGCCCTGCTGGCGCTCGCCGGCGACCGCGTAGGCGGCCAGCATCGCCCGGGGTCAGCACCGGGACCGCGAGCAGGTACAGGAGCAGGTGCTCGCTGGGCGAGGGCGCCGCCGGACGCGGCCGGCGAGATGAACACGACGATGAGGGGCTGGATCAGGAAGATCAGCGGAAAGATCGCCGTCGTCAGCACGACGGAGCGGTTGCGGCGGTACTCCCGCAGCTCCTTGCGGACGATCGCCCGGACACGCCTCGGCTGACAGGTTCACGGGGCCGCCGCCTCGACGTCCTCGTCGATCAGCTCGAGGTAGACGTCCTCGAGCGAGTGCCGGAATTCGGCAATCGCGAGCACGTCGGCACCCGCCGAGACGAGTGCCCGAGTGGCCGCCGGGGCCGCGACCGCGGCGTCCGACACGGTCAGGACGTACGCGGCCGGACCATCCTCGCGCCAGCTCTCCACACCCGGCAGGGATCCGAAGACCTGCGCCGGCCTGACCGAGCGGCGCCACGGTCCGGATCGTGAGTGTCCTCGCGAACAGGCGATCGCGCAGCTCGCCCGGTCGGCCGATCGTTCGGAGGGTCGTGTTCAGGATGGCCACGCGGTCGCACAGGCGCTCGGCCTCCTCGAGGCGGTGCGTGGTCAGGAAGATCGTGACGCCGCGCTCGCGCAGGCCCAGGATCAGGTCGTGGACCTCGCGGGCGGCCACGGGATCGAGGCCGGCGGTCGGCTCGTCGAGGAACAGGACCTCGGGCTCGCCGAGCAGCGCTCTCGCGAGCGCGACGCGCTGACGGAGGCCCTTGGACAGCGTCCCGCATGGATCGTGCGCCCGATGCGCGAGGTTGACGGCCGCCAGGGCCTGCCGGATGCGGTCACCAGGGTCGCGAACCTCGTACAGGTCGGCGAAGCACTCGAGGTTCTCGAGCACGCTGAGCCGGCGCCTCGCAGGCCTCCGAAAAACAAGGGGCTCGGCTGCCCTCCTCCTGGCAGCCGAGCCGCGCGGGATGATACCCGAACCGCGAGCCGGACAGAAGCCCCGATTTGCGGGTGGGCTACGGCGCGACGAGATCCCCGTACGCGTCGGGCCGGCGGTCCCGGTAGAACTGCCAGGTCTGGCGGACCTCGTTGATCAGGTCGAGGTCCATGTCGCGCAGCAGCAGCTCCTCGTCGTGGGGGCTGCCGACGGCGCCGATGAACTGGCCCCGCGGGTCGACGAAGTAGCTCTGGCCGTAGAAGTCGTCGGGCCCGATGTCGGACTCGATGCCCACCCGGTTGATCGTGCCCACGAAGTAGCCGTTGGCGAGGGCGTGGCTGACCTGCTCCACGCGCCACAGGTACTCCGACAGCCCGCGGCTGGTCGCCGACGGGATGAACACCATCTCGGCGCCGTTCAGGCCCAGGGCGCGGGCGCCCTCCGGAAAGTGCCGGTCGTAGCAGATGTACACGCCGACCTTGCCCACCGCGGTCTCGAACACCGGGTAGCCCAGGTTGCCGGGCCGGAAGTAGAACTTCTCCCAGAACCCCTGCACGTGCGGGATGTGCGTCTTGCGGTACTTGCCCAGGTACTTCCCGTCGGCGTCGATCACGGCCGCGGTGTTGTAGTAGATGCCCGAGGCCTTGTCGTCCTCCTCGTACATCGGCACGACGAGGACCATGCCCGTCTGCTTGGCGAGGTCCTGCATGCGCTTCGTGGTCGGCCCGTCCGGGATGAGCTCCGTGTAGCTGTAGTACTGCTTGTCCTGCACCTGGCAGAAGTAGGGCCCGTAGAACAGCTCCTGGAACAGCATCACCTGCGCGCCCTGCTTGGCGGCCTCGTGCGCGAAGCGCTCGTGCTTCTGGATCATCGACTCCTTGTCGCCGGTCCAGCTCGCCTGCAGCAGCGCGCCTCGGACGTTTCGGGGCATCGAGACTCTCCTCGAGTGGAAGTCGGCCCGCACGGGCCCGCGAGAAGGCGAAGGATACGCCCGCCCGCTCGGTCAGCGGCAGGCCGTGGTGCCGCTGTCCGGAAGGTCGTGCCAGGGATCGCGCAGGTCAACGGTCGATGTGAGCGCGCACGGCGACGGCGCGGCCGCGCGCGAGCCCGTCGCGTCAGTGGCAGGTCGCGGAGCCCGTATCGGTCCACGCCTCGCCGGCGACCGGCACGAAGCGCCAGGCGTACGCGCCCGCGGACAGGGTCAGCTCCAGGACGCCGTGCGTCGACGCGTTGCGGACGACGCTGTTCGCCGCGCGACGGGGGAACGGCCGGAGCGCGGCACCGCCGGTGCCGACGACGAACTCGCGGATCTTGGTCGCCGCCGGCCGTCCCTTCGCCGTCTGGGGCGCGAATCGCTCGTAGTCGTGGTCGTGGCCATTGATGACCACGTCCGCGTCCGCGTCCGCGAGCGCCTTCCACAGCGGGCGCACCATCGGGTCGTTGCCGTGGTAGCCGGACGAGAACAGCGGGTGGTGCCAGATCGCGGCCACGCACTCGCGAGGGTGTCTCGGCGAGGTTGAGGCGCAGCCACCGTCCCTGCTTCGACTTCGGCCCGCAGCCGACGCGGTCGCAGTTGGAGTTCAGGACGTAGACGCGCCACGTCCCCAGGTCGAAGGCGTACCAGCCATTCCCCGACTTGCCGGCGCGGGCGCCGAAGTAGTCGAAGTAGCCGCGCGCGTCGCGGGGTCTCGTACTCGTGGTTGCCGATCGCGGGCGACGTCCGGTCCAGGAAGCGGCCCCAGGTCGGGCCGTAGCACTCGCGGAACTGCCGGGCGCTTCCCTTGCGGGTACGCGAGGTCGCCGGCGGCGAACACGCGCCCGTCGATGCCGTCGATGCAGCTCGGCCGTGCGGGTGTCCGTGGACCGTCCGCAGCCGGCGACGTCCCCGGCGCCGACGAGCACGGGGTCATCGTCCGCCGCCGGCCCGACGGCGCGCGGTCCGAGCGCCGACGGCGGCGCGGCGGACGCTCCCGGAACGCCGACCAGGACGGCGATCAGGAGGCGGCCGCAACCGGAACGACCCGGCGGCGGAGGCCGCGCGTCACCAGGCTGCGGTCACTTCTGCGTCTCGAAGATCTCGGTGAACTCCCGGCATCGACCGGCGCCATCGAACGTCATGAGGAACACGTTGTGGTACAGGCGCTTGCCGTCCGTGTCGTCGTAGCGGCTCGTCCCGACGGCGACGGCGCGGTCGCCCTCGACCGCCCAGGCCTCGTAGGCCGCCTCCCACGCGCCCGGGTCGTCCTTGTTGGCGAGCCAGTCGGCGACGATCGCGTCGCGACCCTCGAGCGGGTCGTCCCACGGGTGGTAGCGATACGTGGCGTCCTCCGCGAACAGGTCCGCGATGGCGGCGGGGTCGTAGGATCGCCAGGCGGCCACGTAGGCTTGGAGCCAGCGATTGGCGTCGTCGTGCGTCACGGCAAACCTCACTCTCGACCGGTGGGTCGTTGTAACCTATCACCCACTTCAGTCAAGTTACAGACTCGGAGGGTCCGAAGCTGTCATAAATCGCGCTCCCACCAGCACCCCGACCGACGCCGCGCTCGAGCGGGCCGCCGAGATCGCCCGAGCCTTCGTCGCCGGCCTGCCGGAGCGGCCGGTCGCGCCGACCGTGCCGCTGGACGAGCTCCGGCGCCGGTTCGGCGGACCGCTGCCCGAGTCGGGGGAGGACCCCGTGCTGGTGGTGGAGGCCCTCGCGGCCAACGCCGAGGGCGGCCTCATCGCGACTGCCGGGCCGCGCTTCTTCGGGTTCGTCATCGGGGGCAGCGTCCCGGCGGCGCTGGCCGCCGACTGGCTGACCAGCGCCTGGGACCAGAACGCCGGCCTGTACGTCATCGGCCCGGCCGCCGCGGTCGCCGAGGAGGTGGCGGGGGCCTGGCTGGCCGACCTGTTCGGGCTGCCGGCCGGCGTGAGCGTGGGCTTCACGACGGGCGCGACGATGGCCTCGTTCACCGGACTCGCCGCCGCGCGCCACGCCTTGCTCGCGCGCCAGGGCTGGGACGTCGAGCGTCAGGGCCTGTTCGCCGCGCCCGAGATCCCGGTCGTCGTCAGCGACGAGTCCCACGTCACGATCTTCGCGGCCCTCCAGATGCTCGGCATGGGCCGGGAGCGGGTGATCCGCGTCGCGACCGACGAGCAGGGGCGGATGCGCGCCGACGCGCTGCGCGACGCGCTCGCCGCGATCGACCGGCCGGCGCTCGTGTGCGCGCAGGCGGGGAACGTGAACACCGGCGGGTTCGACCCCCTGCCCGAGATCGTCGCGGCCGTCCGCGCGAACGGCGGCTGGTTGCACGTCGATGGCGCGTTCGGGCTGTGGGCGGCCGCCGATCCCAGCCGTCGCCACCTCGTCGAGGGGATGGGGGACGCCGACTCGTGGACGACCGACGCCCACAAGTGGCTCAACGTGCCGTACGACAGCGGCCTGTCGTTCGTCGCCGACGCCGCGGCGCACCACGCCGCGATGACGCTCGGGGCCGCCTACTACGTCGAGACGACCGGCGGCGAGCGCGACAACTACAACTGGGTGCCCGAGTCGTCGCGCCGCGCCCGCGGGTTCGCGATCTGGGCGGCCCTGCGGCAGCTCGGCCGCGCGCGGGGTGGGGGAGATGATCGCCCGGACGTCGGACCACGCCCGACGGTTCGCCGACGGCCTGGCCGACGCCCCGGCGACCCGCGTCCTCAACGACGTCGTCCTCAACCAGGTCCTCGTCCGCTTCGACGACCCGTCTGGCGACGTCGAGGCCGGCGACGCGCGCACCGACGCCGTGATCGCCGCCGTCCAGCGCGACGGCACGCTGTGGCTGGGCGGGACGCGCTGGCACGGGCTGCGCGCGATGCGCATCTCCGTCAGCGGCTGGTCCACGTCGGAGGCCGACGTCGACGCCTCGCTGGCGGTCATCCGCCGCGTCGCCGACGAGGTCCGGACGGCGTAGCCGGCGCGTCCGGCCGCGCGCCGCTCCGTCGGGCGGGCCGTGTGCTGTAATGGCCGCTGCGGCTGACCGGCCGCCGCCTGGCTGACTGGCTGCGGCGGCAGGCCACGCCGCTACCCCGACTCGTGACCAAGGCTCGGGCCGACCCGCGGTCGCCCGGAACGGAGGATCGATGGGCATCAGCACTTCGCCGGGCCTGACGAGCGAGGAGATCGTCTCGCTGTCCCGGGCGCACACCCTGTTCTCCTGGTCGCAGCAGAACACCCTCGATCCGATCGCCGTCGACCACGCCGAGGGCGTCTACCTGTACACGCCCGAGGGCCGCCGGATCCTCGACTTCAACGCCCAGCTGATGTCGGTCAACATCGGCCACGGCGACCGGCGCGTCATCGACGCCATGCACGAGCAGGCGCTCAAGCTGCAGTTCGTGCAGCCGGCGTTCGCGACCGAGATCCGCGCCCGCCTGGGGGCCAAGCTCGCCGAGATCCTGCCCGGGGACATGAACAAGGTGTTCTTCACGCTCGGCGGCGCCGAGGCGATCGAGAACGCCATCAAGCTGGCCCGCCACTACACCGGCCGCACCAAGGTCCTCGCCCGCTACCGCGCCTACCACGGCGCGACGTTCGGGGCGATGACCCTCACCGGGGACCCGCGCCGCTGGGCGAACGAGCCCGGCCTCGTCGGCGTCATCCGCTACCCCGACACGCATCGCTGGGGCGAGGCGGAGCCGCGGCCGGTCGCCGAGTCGCTCCAGGGCCTCGAGGACGTGATCCGGTACGAGGGACCGAGCTCGATCGCCGCCGTGTTCCTCGAGACGATCGTCGGCACCAACGGGATCCTCATCCCGCCCGACGGCTACATCGCCGGCGTTCGCGAGATCTGCGATCGAAACGGGATCCTGATGGTCTGCGACGAGGTCATGGCCGGGCTTCGGGCGCACCGGGCGCTGGTTCGCCGTCGACCACTGGGACGTCGTGCCCGACCTGATGACGATGGCCAAGGGCCTCACCTCGAGCTACCTGCCGCTGGGCGCCGTCGCGATGCGGGACACGATCTCGGAGGCGATGGAGAGCCGCATGTTCTTCGGCGGCCTCACCTACAGCAGCCACCCGGTGAGCCTCGCCGCGGCGCTGGCGACCATCTCGGTCTACGAGGAGGACGACCTCATCGGCAACGCCGCGCGCCTCGATTCCGTCATGCGCGGCCACCACGAGGCGCTGGCGGCGAAGCACCCGTCCGTGGGCGCGCACCGCAACCTCGGGCTGTTCGGCATCCTCGAGCTCGTCCGATCGCGCGACCCGTGGACGCCCATCACGCCGTTCAACGGCACCAGCGACGAGATGAAGGCCGTCGGCAAGTTCCTGCGCGAGAACGGCCTGTACACGATGATCGCCAACAACGCGATCCACACCAACCCGCCCCTGTGCATCACCGCCGACCAGCTGGCGGAGGGGTTCGACATCATCGACCGCGCCCTCGATATCGCCGACCAGGCCGTCAGCGGCTGACGCCGGCAGCTCCGGAGCGAGGAGGAACCGGCGCGCGTGAGCGTCCCGGCCCAGCACGACGTCCAGCCCCTCGAGCGAAGCCTCGACGCGGAGCCCGAGGTCGCCGAGGCGCGCCCGTCACGGTCGCGACCGTCGATCCGCGGCCCGCTGACGATCGCGCTGGTCCTCGTCGTGGTCGTCGTCCTCTGGGAGGGGGTCAAGCTCCTGGGCGGGACGCCGTGGCGCGCGCCCGGGGCCCTGCCCGGCTCGCCGATCCTGTGGAACCCGCCGTTCCGCTGGGCGTTCGCCAACGACCTCAACCTGCCCCACGTCTGGAACATCGTCTACGTGATGGGGCAGCCGTTCCAGCGCGGCGCCGACGCGACCCTGCTCCAGTACCTCATCGGGGCCGCGCTGTACACGTGGCGCGAGGCGTTCATCGGCTTCGTGCTGGGCAGCCTGCTCGGGCTGGGTCTCGCGACGATGTTCGTCCACTCCCGCCTGGCCGAGCGGGCGCTCGTGCCGTACGTCATCGCCAGCCAGACGATCCCGATCATCGCCCTCGCGCCGCTCATCGTGTTCGCGCTCGGACAGGGCGTGCTGTCGGTCGTGGTGATCGCGACCTACCTGACGTTCTTTCCCGGTCACGATCGCGATGATGCGCGGGCTCCGATCGTTCGACCCGCGCGCGCTCGAGCTCATGCGCTCGTATGGCGCCTCGAAGACCGGGATCTACACGAAGCTGCGGCTGCCGGCGTCCATGCCGTACTTCTTCACGGCGCTCAAGATCGCCGCCACGGCCAGCATCGTCGGGGCCATCATCGCCGAGGACACCGGCGCCATCCAGGAGGGGCTCGGTCGCGTGATCACGACCTTCAACCAGTACTACGCCACGGGGCCAGAGAAGCTGTGGGCCGCGATCTTCGTGGCCGGCGTGCTCGGCGTGATGTTCTTCATCGTCATCCGGGTGGCCGAGATCCTCGTGCTGCGCGGCCGGCCGGGAGTGGACGCATGACCGACGACGCCGCCACGCCGCCCGCGGTCGCCGCCACGCCGCCCGCGGTCGCCTCGGCGGCCGTGCCCGCCGCCGACCAGGCCGTCGTCCGGATCCGCGGGCTGGACAAGGTGTTCACCAGTCGTGACGGCGGCCGCACGACCGCCCTCCAGGGGATCGACCTCGACATCCGGCCGCGCGAGTTCGTGTCGCTGATCGGGCCGTCGGGCTGCGGCAAGTCCACGCTGCTGCGGGTCATCGGCGACCTCGTCCAGCCCAGCCGCGGCGAGGTCGTGGTCAACGGCAAGACCGCCGCCCGCGCCCGCATCGACCGCGACTACGGGATGGTGTTCCAGGCCCCGGTGCTGTTCGACTGGCGGAGCGTCGAGGACAACGTCAAGCTCCCGCTCGAGATCCTCGGCAAGCCGCGCGACTGGCGGGCGCAGCGGGCGAAGGCGATGCTCGACCTCGTCGAGCTCGGGGACTTCACCCGGCACATGCCGTACCAGCTCTCGGGCGGGATGCAGCAGCGGGTCGCGATCGCCCGTGCGCTCTCGTTCGAGCCGCGGATCCTGCTCATGGACGAGCCGTTCGGCGCCCTCGACGAGATGACCCGCGAGCGGATGAACGACGAGGTGCTGCGGATCTGGGAGCAGACGGGCACGACGATCGTGTTCGTGACCCACTCGATCCCGGAGGCCGTGTTCCTGTCCTCGCGGGTCGTCGTCATGAGCGCCCGGCCCGGCCGGATCACCAAGGTCGTGGACGTCGACCTGCCGCGTCCGCGGACGGACGCGGTCCGCGAGACCGAGGCGTACTTCGCGCTGATCACCGAGGTCCGCGAGGCGCTCCGCGCCGGCGGCGGGGCCACGACCGACGAGGACGCCGCCGCGTCGGCGCGGCGCACCCAGGCGGAGGGTGCCGTCGGGTGAGCGCGGCGACGGGCACCGTTCACCCAGCCGGCGGACCCGGCGAGGGCGTCGCCGCACGCTCGACGCGGATCGTCCGCGAGTACCTGCCCGCCGTCCTGGTCGCGGTCGCCGGGCTCGTCATCTGGGAGGTGGCGATCCGGGGGCTGAACCTCAAGGCGTTCATCCTGCCCGCACCGACGGCGATCGTGGCGGCGCTCGTCGACAACTGGACCGACCAGCGGTTCCCCCTGTTCCGATCCGCCCTGTCGACCCTGGTCGAGGCGGTCGGCGGCTTCGTCATCGGGGTCACCGCCGGGACGCTGGTGGCCTTCGCCGCCGCGCGCTGGGGTGGGATGCGCGCCGTGCTGCTTCCGGCGGCGATCGCCGCGGGCGCGATCCCGATCATCGCGTTCGCGCCGCTGTTCAACACCTGGTTCGGGCTGACCAACCCGCTCTCGAAGATGATGATGGCCGCGGTGCTGTCGTTCTTCCCGGTGATGGCCAACGTCACCCGGGGCCTGGCGGGCGTCGATCCGAGCTCCCTCGAGCTGATGCGCTCCTACGCCGCCTCCGAGGGGCAGGTCCTGCGCAAGGTCCGGATCCCGAACGCCCTGCCGTACTTCTTCACGGCGCTCAAGGTGGCCTCGACGCTGAGCCTGATCGGCGCCATCGTCGCCGAGTACTTCGGCGGGTCGGGGTCCGTGCTCGGCCGGATGATCGTCCAGAGCGCGAGCGCGCTGCGGTTCGACATCACCTGGGCGGCGGTCTCGCTCGCCGCGGTCGCCGGGATCGTGTTCTACGTGGTGATCGCCGCCGTCGAGCGAATCGTGATCCCGTGGCACAGCTCGGCGCGGAACGAGGGCTGATGGCACGCGCCCGCAACCGGCCGACGTCGTAACTGCCTGTTTCGCCCGCGGCCCGGATTCGGTATCGTTCCGCCCGATCCGCGGCGTCATCGCCGCGGCGGAGGAGAGGGCGCCCCACAGCTGACGGGGCGCCACAGCAAGAGGAGAGGCATGAGGAAGCAAGCGCGCGTCCTCGGACTCGTGTCCGCGGCGGTGCTGTTCGCGGCGTGCTCGGGGACGACCGCCACACCATCACCCGCCAGCCAGGCGCCCGCGTCACAGGCGCCGGCGAGCCAGGCCGCCCCCGAGAGCTCGGCCCCGGCGTCCCCGGCGGCCGAGGCGGCCGACGTCCGGCTCCAGCTCCAGTGGGCCCCCCAGGCCCAGTTCGCCGGCTACTTCGCGGCCAAGGAGCAGGGCTACTTCGACGAGGAGAACCTGAACGTCACGTTCCTCGACGGCGGGCCGACGGTCGTCCCGCAGCAGGTCGGCTCGGCGCCCGATGGCCCCGAGTTCACGATCTCCTGGGTGCCGAAGGTCCTCGAGGCTCGTGAGTCCGGCTCCGACCTCGTCGACATCGCCCAGATCTTCCAGCGCTCCGGCACCCTGTCGGTCGCCTGGAAGGACAGCGGCATCGCGGATCCCTGCGGCCTCGCCGGCAAGAAGGTGGGCGTCTGGGACTTCGGCAACGAGTTCGAGGTCACCGCGGGTCTCAGCGCCAACTGCGGCCTGACGCCCGGCCTCGAGAACAACGGCGATCCGGCGACCCAGTACGAGAAGGTCATCCAGGCCTTCGACATGGTCGCGTTCCTGAACAAGGAGATCGATGCCGCCGAGGCGATGACCTATAACGAGTACGCACAGGTCCTCGAGGCGACCAACCCCGAGACCGGGGAGCTGTACAAGCCCGAAGACCTCAACGTCTTCAACTGGAACGACTTCCGGTCGTCGATGCTCCAGGACGCCATCTTCGCCCGCGAGGCATGGCTCGCCGAGCCCGGCAACCGCGACGTCGCCGTCCGCTTCGTCCGCGCGTCGCTCAAGGGCTGGATGTTCTGCCGGGACAACCCCGACCAGTGCGTCCAGTACGCCCTCGACGCGGGCAGCCAGCTCGGTGCCGGCCACCAGGCCTGGCAGATGAACGAGGTCAACGCGCTCGTCTGGCCGTCCGCCGGTGGCGTGGGCGTGCTCGATCCGATCGGCTGGAACCAGACGGTCCAGGTCGCCAAGGGCGCCGGGATCATCAAGCAGGATCCGTCGACCACCGCGTACGACTCGACCATCGCCCAGGAGGCCCTCGAGGGCATCGAAGGCGACACCACGGGTGACTCGTTCACCAAGGGCACCGTCGAGGTCACGCCCGGCGGCAACTAGAGCCCGCTCGCTCCGAGCAGCACAGACGGCCGGTCCCGCGAGGGGCCGGCCGTCCGATTCCCAGGTTGGGCCGCCGTCCTGCGGCCGCCTGGCGCTCTGCCTCGGCTCAGCCGCCGGTGACGGCGAACCACTGGCCGTTCGGGCTCGTGACGAGCACGATCGGCGCGATGCACGGCTCCGGCAGGTCGAGCCGGACCTCGACCTTCGCGTCGCCACCGCCCAGTCCGGTCGTCGCCGGGAACGGGTCGGAGGCCCGGTTCTCGATCGCGCCCGTGGAGGTCAGGCAGCTCACGACGGCGACGAAGTTTGCGCTCGGGTTCACGCCCGCCACGCCGCGCGCGATCGCGTCGGGATCGTTCGGGTCGATCACGAGGCCCTTCACCTTGACCTCGAGGACGCCATCGGCCGACAGGTCGCCCTTCGCCGAGTCGATCACCCACGGGAGGCCTGCGCCGTTGATGCCGCGGATCGCCCCGGCCGCGCCGCCCAGCGCCTTGGTGACGCCGACCATCGACTGGAAGTCCAGGATCTGCCCCGGCTTCTTGCCGACGGCGGCGGGCACGGCCGCCACGAGCAGGACGGCACCCACGAGCACCCCGGTTGCCAGGAGCCTTCGTCGCATCACGCACCTCCAGGCGCCGGCCTGAGACGTGCCGCCTGCGGCGGCCTGCGGACCGGCGATGTCTCGAGGTACGGAGGCCAGGCCGTTTACGGTTTCACCACAATCAGGCGTAGGCGATGGCTGACCGAGTTGGTATCGTGCGCATCCGTCATGGACCGCCCGGGCGCGGTCATAAGGAAGGGGCGCCAGCTGCGATGGCCAACAACGATCTAGCGGCCGCCGTGCCGGCGGCGCCGGTCCCCGTCGAGACGGCACCCAATGGCGCGGCCGCGCCGGCCGCCGCGACGACGCCCCCCAAGGTCGAACACTTCACGCCGGCGGAGCGCGCCGCCCGCGGCAAGGCGGCGCGCGCCGAGGTCCCGCGCAGCTCGCACGCCGACTGGGAGCCGTCACCGATTCGTCCGGACCCGGTCGAGGTCCTGGAGGCCCAGGCGGCCAGTCGCGAGCCGAGCCTGGTGCCCATCCGCTACGGGCGGATGCTCGTGACGCCGTTCACGTTCTACCGTGGCGCCGCGGCCCTGATGGCGGGCGACCTGTCCGGTGGGCCCCGGTCGGGCCTCCACACGCAGCTGTGCGGTGACGCGCACCTCATGAACTTCGGCTCGTACGCCGCTCCCGACCGGCGGATGGTGTTCGGGATCAACGACTTCGACGAGTCCCTGCCCGGTCCGTTCGAGTGGGACGTCAAGCGGCTCGTGGCCAGCTTCGCCGTCGCGGGCCGCGACCGGGGCTTCAACCCGAAGCTCCGCGCCGGGATCAACGCCGAGGTGGTCAAGAGCTACCGGGAGGCCGTGCAGGGCTTCGCCGCCATGCGCAACCTCGACGTCTGGTACGCCCGCCTCGACATCGATGCCCGGATCAAGGAGATCCGCAGCAAGTTGGACCCCGAGGCCGTCGCGCGGATGGAGAAGAACGTCGCGAAGGCGCGCACGAAGGACAGCCTCAAGGCGTTCTCGAAGCTGGTCACGCTGGTCGACGGGGAGCCCCGGATCACCAGCGACCCGCCGCTCATCGTCCCGATCGACGAGCTCGTCCCGGCGGGCAGCCTGATGACCACGAAGGAGGCTGTCACGCGCCTCATCCGCTCCTATCGGCGCTCCCTGCCGAGCGACCGGCGCAAGCTGCTGGAGCGCTTCCGCTACGTGGACATGGCGCGCAAGGTCGTCGGCGTCGGCAGTGTCGGCACCCGGGCGTGGATCGTCCTGATGCTGGGTCGCGACGGGAACGACCCGTTGCTGCTCCAGGCGAAGGAGGCCCAGGTCTCGGTCCTCGAGCCGTACCTCGGCAAGAGCGCGTACAACAACCACGGCCAGCGCGTGGTCGAGGGCCAGCGCTTGATGCAGGCCGAGAGCGACATCCTGTTGGGCTGGCTCCGCACGCAGGGCATCGACGGCGTCGAGCGCGACTTCTACTTCCGCCAGCTGTGGGACGCCAAGGGCTCCGCCCTGGTCGAGCTCATGGACCCGACGGCGATGTCGGCGTACGCGAGGTTGTGCGGCTGGACGCTGGCGAAGGCGCACGCCCGCTCCGGCGACGCGATCGCGATCGGGGCCTACCTGGGGACGTCGGACACGTTCGACAAGTCCATGGCCGTGTTCGCGGAGAAGTACGCGGACCAGAACGAGCGCGACTACGCGGCCCTCAAGGCGGCCGTGGAGTCGGGCCGAGTGGAGGCACAGGCCGGCCTGTAGCGGACCGGGGCGCCGGTCAGGCGGCCGCGCCCCGCATCCGGCCGCGGTTGCCGTAGGCGCCGCCCGACCAGCTCATCAGGTCGACCAGGAACGCGAGCCCCAGCCACAGCCAGTCGAGGCCGTCGACGCCGCCCGGGAAGACGAGCACGTACATCAGCGTCGTCCAGGGCACGAAGATGAAGCCGACCAGCGGCCAGATGACGGTGTCGAAGGTCGCCCCCCACCGGACCGGCTCGACCAGCCACCAGAAGAAGATCGCGGCGCGCGGCCCGAGCAGCAGCAGGAACGCGATCGCGCAGCACATCAGCGGGCCTCGTCGGCGATCGCCTGGCTCAGCGCGCGGTCAGTCGCCCGAGAACGAGACGGTCTTGATCAGCAGCCGCACGACGATCGCGACCACGGTCGCGAAGATGGCGGCGACCCAGATGCTGGTGATCCCGTCCGTGCCCACGAAGTTGTCGAGCAGCCAGCCCGCGAGGACCGCCGCGATGAGCCCGATCGCGAGGCTGGGCATCCACCCTCGCATATCGCGCCCGCCCGCGATGACCCCGGAGATCACTCCGGCGATGAGTCCAACGACGATCCAGCCAACGAATGTCAGATCCATCGGCGGAGTATGGCAGCGGCCGATCGCCCCGGTGGGCCGGGCGCGCACTTTCCGGTGCGCAGGCGCGACGCGGTGCTCAGGCGGGCCCGGCCGGGAGCCGCGCCGTGACGCGGATGCCGCCGGTCTCACGAGGGACGACGGTGAGCGTTCCGTCGTGTGCGTTGGTGATGCTCTTCACGATGGCCAGGCCGAGGCCGACGCCGGCATCGTCGGCTCGGATCCGTTCGGTGCCGCGCTGGAACGGTTCAGTGAGCGTCGAGACCAGCTGTGGGTTGAGCCGCTCGCCCGTGTTCTCGACGGTGAGCACGACGGACTCGTCGCGGATGGCGGTGTTCACCTGCACGGTGCCGCGCTCGGGGAGGTTGTGGACGATGGCGTTGTGGACGAGGTTCGTGGTCATCTGGAGCAACAGCGCGTGTGACCCGACGGTGGGCGTGAGGTCCCCGGACGTCCGGATGGTGACGCCGTGCTTCTCGGCGAGCGGCAGGAGGGTCTCGGTGGCCTCTTCCGCGATGAGCGACAGCTCGACCGGTTCTCGCGTGAACGATCGCTGGTCGGTGCGGCTGAGCAGGAGCAAGGCCTCGGTGAGGCGGATGGCTCGGGCGTTGACCGCATGGAGACGCTCGATGAGGACGTCGCGCTTCCCGGCTCGGATCGTTGCGCACGACGTCGAGCAGGGTCTGGGTGATCGCCAGCGGGGTGCGGAGCTCGTGGGACGCGTTGGCGGCGAACCGCCGTTGTTCGGCGAGCTGGGCATCGAGCCTGGCGAGCATCGTGTCGAAGGCGTCGGCGAGCTCCCGGAACTCATCGTGGCGACCGGGCAGCCGGATCCGATGGGACAGCGATCCGTTGGTGGCCATGCGGGTGGCGTCCGTGATGCGGGTCAGCGGGGCGAGCATGCGACCTGCGAGGATCCACCCTCCGACAAGGCCGAACACGAGCAGGAACGCCAACGCGGCCGCCGCCCGCGGCGCGAACGCTTCCTGGAGGTCGGAGCGGTTGGGCATGGGTCCGGCGATGCTGACCATGACCTCGGCGTCGGGCACGTACCGCAGCAGGAAGACCCACACCACGGCGAGCAGCAGGACGCCGGCCAGCATGAGGAACCCGGCATAGCTGAGCGTGAGCTTGAGGCGAACGCTCAAGCCAGGTGCCCTATCCACGCTCGACTCCCTCGCCCCGGGCATCTCCGATGTCGATGCGATAGCCGATGCCGGCGACGGTGGCGATCAGCCAGGGTTCACCCAGCCGTTTCCGCAGGGCCGACACCGTGATGCGCACGGCGTTGGTGAACGGGTCGGCGTGCTCGTCCCATGCCCGTTCCAGCAGCTCCTCGGCGCTGACGACGCCGCCGCTGGCCGCCACGAGGACCTCGAGCACGGCGAACTGCTTCCGGGTCAGCGCGACGTAGCGCCCTTCCCGGTACACCTCGCGACGGAACGGATCCAGGCGCAGGCCGGCCAGCTCCAGCACCGGCGGCCGGTTGTGGGCCCGCCGGCGGTCGAGGGCCCGGAGACGGAGCACGAGCTCGCGCAGGTCGAACGGCTTGGTGAGGTAGTCGTCGGCGCCGAGCTCGAACCCGGAGGCCTTGTCGTCGAGCCGGTCCGCAGCGGTGAGCATCAGGATCGGCATGCCGCTCCCGGAGGCGACGATGTGATTCGCGATCTCGTCGCCGGTCGGCCCGGGAATGTCGCGGTCGAGCACGGCGATGTCGTAGGCGTTGATGCTCAACAGCTCCAGGCCGGCGTCCCCGTCGCCGGCAATGTCGGCCGCGATCGCGGCCAGGCGCAGCCCATCGCGGATGGCCTCGGCCATGTAAGGCTCGTCCTCGACGACCAACACACGCACGCGGTCAATGCTCCCTGCCGGCGCCTATTGCCGGCATATCGAAAACGGCATACGCCCTGATGACAGCGCGCGGCCTTGAATCGCAGCGTGAGTCAACCGCGCAGCACGAACCACTCCCGGGACGCGCAGACCCATCGCGGTCGGCTTGGTCGCCGTCACGGCTGCGGTCATCGGAATCCTCGGCTATCAATCCGCATCGTCATCGGCGTCCTCGTTCGGCGACGCGCACGCGCCGGGGGCGCTTGGTGCACCGCCCCGGTCGGCGTCGTCATCGGCGCCCGCGTTCAGCGACGTTCGTCGCGGCGAGCGCGAGGGTACGGCGGCCGAGGAAGACGGCCACGTCACCGAGGATGACGGTGCCCTGCCCGACCGCGTGACGGTGTTCGACGACGAGTATCCCGGCGTCGCCAACCTCGACCCCGATCTGCTCCGGGCCCTGCGCGAAGCGGCGACGGCGGCCGCCGACGACGGCATCGAGCTCACCGTCAACAGCGGCTGGCGTTCCCGCGACTACCAGGACCAGCTCCTTCGCCAGGCAATCTCCGAGTACGGGTCTGCAGCGGAAGCCGCGCGTTGGGTCGCGACCGCCGACACGTCTCCGCACGTGTCCGGAGACGCGGTCGACATCGGATCCACGCGACGCCACGGCGTGGCTGTCGACGCACGGCGCCGGGTTCGGGCTGTGCCCGATCTATCGGAACGAGCCGTGGCACTACGAGCTGCGCCCCAAGGCGATCGGTCGTGGTTGCCCGCGCCTGTACGCGGACCCCACGCACGATCCGAGGATGCGGCCGTGGCACTAGTCAGCGCGCGCGCCGGTAGTGCATCGCGACCGCGCCGCTCCGGAGCGGCTTCGCCGAGACCAGCTCGAGCCGTCGCGTGCTGGGCAGCCCGCTCTGGTACAGGGTCGGGCCGTGGCCGGCGATCCTGGGGTGGACGAGGAACTCGTACTCGTCGATGAGATCCAGCCGGTCGAGCTCGGTCGCGAGCCTGCCGCTCCCGAGGAGCACGCCGGCCGGG
>CAVYGH010000010.1:0-171791 GCA_963767945.1 uncultured Chloroflexia bacterium
CCCCGCCGGTGTCTGCAAGCCCGGAGGGGCCGTTGTCCTTGAGTCACCTAACTGCCGCACTTTCCGATCCGCGTCCCACGATGAGGGGCACGTCGGTAACGTCCGTCTGACTCTGGATCAGGAAATTGAAGGTTCGAGTCCTTCCTCGCCAGCCAACCCCCCCGGATCGTGCGTCCCAGGGGTCCCTAACTGCGGAAACCTTTGAGTTGACTTGGTTAGCACGTCGGTCAGGCACTCTTTCGCGCAGAACTGGATCTCTGACGGCGGCGCGGAAACTGATCTCATCCAGCTCATGGGCTGGAGCCCACGAACGGGCCGCGAGATGGTCGAGCGCTACACGCGGGGCAACGCCGAATAGCGGGCTCGGGCCGCCTTGCGACGCCTGAGCCGAGCGGACAAGATCGTGGCTGGGAAGCGGTCGTGCGTGAGGCCGACGGAAGCGACTGGGCGACCACTTTGCGTGAGGGCGTCCATCTGTCCCGGGGTCGGTACCGCGCGTAACGGTTGATCCGAGGTCGGCGTCATCCGCGCGCGGTCAGCGGGATCAGCCGGGTACTCATCGTCTGGCGCGTCCAATGGCGACTCCTGCGGCCGGCCCGGCTTTCGCGAGGACGTCGGTCCAGAAATCGACCGCCCCGCTCTCGTACTGCAGACCCATCGGCAGAGTCTCGCCGCGCCAGTGCTCGACCGTCCGCTGGCCCCGTTGAGGTCCATCCGCGCGCCGTTCGTACCGATCGGCCTCACGGTAGGCCGCGAGCTTCGCCTCGTGGATCGCGAGTCGCCGCTCGGCGAGTCGACGTTTCGCATCAGCGGACGCCAGGTCCGCGAAGAAGAGCTGAAGGAGCCCCGGATCGCGAAGCTCCGTCGGCGCATCCGACGGTCGATCGAGCCAGGCGCCCAGGGCGGACGTACCCGCGGGCGTGATCGCAAAGACCCGTCGACGTCGACCCTCGGTCTCACGCGCCTCGGTGACCAGGCCCAGGCCCCCCAGGCGGGCCGGCTCGCTGTACAGGAGGGTGTGCGGAAACGACCAGAAGTTCCCGAGCGTGGCCTTGACATGCTGCTCGAGGTCGTACGGCGTCGATGGTCCCTCGCGGGCGAGGAGCCCAAGGACCAGGTACGACGTCGGCGTCAGGCGTTCCGTTGACATAGTACGAAATGTACCATACACTTCGAACTATTCCGCACCGCCTCCAACCGACCAGGTGCCGGGGAAATTCACACCCGGTGGGCACCATCGAGGGGCTCTGACCTGGACTCGTACGGCGGCGCGGATCGAAGCACAGGTGGTCCATCATGACCACGGCAACCCAGACGATGATCGAGCGCATTCCGCTCGAGGTCATCAACAACAACAAGTTCGAGCTCATCGACGAGCTCTATGCGACGGACTACGTCGAGCACACGCCCCAGCCGGGCGTTCCCCCGACGCGCGAAGGTTTCAAGCAGACCGCGATCGCGCTGAAGAAGGCCTTTCCCGACCTGCGCTACACGATCGACGACGTGGTCGACGGCGGCGACCGGATCGTGCATCGCCTGACGGCCAGCGGCACCATGAAGGGTGCGTTCGCCGGTATGCCGGCGACCGGGAAGCACGCGACCTGGACCGAGATCCACATCGGACGGGTCGTCAACGGGCGCCTGACCGAGCATTGGGGCGTCATCGACCAGTTGAGCATGCTCATCCAGCTCGGCGTCATCGAGTCACCCGTGCGGGTCCCCGTCACGGCCTAGTCATCGCGACGACACCGCATCGAAGCCCCGGCGGCAACGCCGGGGCTTCGTGTTGCCATTTTCTGCTCCCAGCCACGGCGCTCGATCTAGACCGGCGTGCCCACGAACCACCCGTCCGGCTTCGCGTCGTGGATCTCGCTCCAGGCGGCCTCGAGGTCGGTCATCAGCGCACCGTGGCGGCTCCGCATCGCGCCTGACCGATCGCTGGGGCCCGGCGGGCCGACCGCGGCGTCATGGCGACCTCAACGATCCAGAACGCGGATCGACGTGACCACGAACTGATTTCGGCACACGAGAGTCGCGAGCGCGGGCGGCACAGGGTCCGGCACGTCGGCGTTGGGTCGATCTTCGGATCAAACACAAACCCAAAGAGCTGTTCACCCGTTGGATCGATCCCCGGCCGGTGATCCCGTGCGACCGACTCGAGGCTGGGCTGACCTGTCAGGATGCGCGCGTGGCGAGTTATCGGACCGCCCGGGCGGTGGCCTGCATACGGCATGCCGGCCTACGCGAGGGAGGGCAAGGACGGCAAGGTCATCGCCTTCTTCAAGCCCAAGTCGAAGTTCAAGGTCCGCTACTCGACGTTCGGGTTCCAGCCAGACGCGAGCCTGGACGACGGCGACATGTGGCCGACCGAGTTCGCGGTGATCAACCTCACACCACGCACGGAGGCGCAGATCGCCGACCTCGTCAAGAAGGCAGCGGGCTGATCTCCATCTGCGCGCCGATATGGGCCGCTACTCGGCCGCCCCGTCGACCTGGAAGCACGTTGTCATCAGGGGATCATGCTCATCCGCGGGCGAGGAGTGCATGACCGTATGCGCCGGGCAAGCCTCGCCTGCGTCTGGGACGATGGCGACGACCTTGTGGGTCGCGCGGGCTGCGTCGCCAGTGCGGATTGTCGCGGGGGGATCGGCGTCGCGGACCTCTGAGCCCGGTCCCCGGAGGAGTGTCACAGGACGGACCGGGCTCGATGCCAGCACTCATTGGCGCGACCCTCCCAAATTCGTGCGCCTTGGCCGGTTGACCCCCCGCCCGAGGCGACGACGCACAGCCCCGGTCGAGTGTCCCCGACTCGACCGGGGCTTCATGCGTCCCGCAGTTGGACGAGGCCCGAGCCGTCGCCATCCGGGTACGCCCGGGGCAACTCGGACCTCGCCTCATGAGGACCGCTGGTACCGATCGACAGCCCCAGCTGTCGATCGCGGGCCTCGACTGTAAGAACGAACGAACGCGGTGTTCGGTTGGCGCTCCGGCGTGCCAAGTTCGTGCCCTCGGCGTCCTCCGCGTAAACGGCACCTTGCGGGAAGGCGTGCGTCGCCCTGCAACACTCCCCTCGCGCAACGCGTCCTTGTCGCGCGTCCAGGAGGACAACAAGGATGGTCGGCTCCCGAGCAGCTCTCGCCGTGGTCCTCGGCTGGGCCGTTGCCGCGTGCGCCACCCCATCTGGCCCCTCGCAGCCGCAGGCCGCGATCCCGTCTGGCTCCCCGCAGATCGCGAGCCACGCTGATGGTGCGAGTCCGGTGGCTGCGCCGTCGCCGACGGCGGTCCCGACCGCCCCGGAGGCGGCCGACTGCGTCACCCAGCAAGCGGACGTCAATGCGCTCATCCACATGCAAGGTGCCGGTGGTGACCCCGTCGCGTGCTTCGGGGAGGCTCCCTTGACGTTCGATGCGACCTGGGTCGGCGGCGGTCAGGCCGACTGCCCGGCTGCCCCAGAGCCGGCCTGGCTGGCGTGCTCCGCATTCAGCCTGCAGGCACTGGGAGACACCCGCAAGGTGGGGTCCCGCGGACTGTTCGTGGCCATCCATCCCTCGGCCAGCCTGTCGATCCCCTCCGAGCCGTACGCGCAAGTCCGGGTCACCGGCCATTTCGATGACCCGGCCGCCCAGACCTGCCGCGAGACCCAGCTGGGCGATGCCGAGACGCTCGCGCCGGCAACGGAGACCATCGAACGCTGCCGCAGGCAGTTCGTCGTCATCGATGCGGTGGGGTTGTAGGCAGCGACTCCCGGCGCCAGGGAGGCCGGCTGGATCGACCTGGTGTCGCGTGCGCTGCTCATTGAACAAATCCGCTCGTCCGGGCGCCTTATGAGATGTAGCGCGCGGACCCATCCGACGCCGAGACCCCGGGGAGGGGCATGGACACCGATCTCGTGCGGACGCGGACATGGCGGAGACCAGCGTTCCGATCCCCCGGAGCCGGGCGATGACCACGCACCTGCGCCTGTCGGCCGCAGCGATCGGGCTCGCCTTCGTCGCCGGCTGCGCGCCGAGCAGCACGACCCCCTCGACATCGCCCGCCAGCGCCCGGCGTCCGCCTCACCGGCAACGTCGGCATCCGCGCCCGCCGCGGTGGCCGCGGGCGCGAGCGTCGTCCTCGTCGGCCGCATCGTCACGATGGCCGAGCCACCCATCGCGGAGGCCCTCCTCATCGAGGACGGGATCGTGGCCGCGGTCGGGACCAGGGACGACGTGCTGGCCGTGGCGGGCGACCGGGTGCCCGTCGTCGAGCTTGGCAGCAACGTCGCGTACCCCGGGTTCATCGACGCCCACGCGCACTGGATCGGGGACCGCGGCTACTACGGGCTCGACACCCCGGCGGCGGCCATCGACGCGGCCATGACCCGCGGCTGGACCTCGATCAGCGAGCAGTGGGTCAACCAGGAGCGCATCGACGAGCTCGAGGCCCTGGCCGCCGACGACGCCCTGCCCCTTCGCGTCGACGCGTACCTCGCCCTGAACTTCGACAAGGACTTCTACGGGGACTGGTACGCGTCGCGCGAGCCCGGCCCCGTCGACGACCACCTCCGCGTCCAAGGGCTGAAGATCCACCTCGACGATGGCTACGGCAACACCATCAACTGGGAGCCCGCCGAGCTGACCGAGACCATCGCTCGGGCCAACGAGGCGGGCTGGCAGGTGTCGGTCCACGCCATGAGCTCGGCGGCCCTCGAGCTGCTCCTCGACGCCTACGAGGAGGTGCTCGGGCCCAACGGGCCGAACCCGCTCCACCACCGGGTCGAGCACGCCCTCCGGGTGACGGACGAGCAGCTGGCCCGCCTGGTCGCCATGGACATTCCCACGGTGATCCACCTCGACGGCGCCGCCGACTGGGTGCTGGACGACGAGGTCCTGCCGGAGTTCGACCGCGACAGACCCCGGCGAAGGGATCGGCTGGCTCACCCGTTGGCGCGACTTCGTGGACGCCGGGCTGCACGTCGCCTCGGCGACCGACGCGCCATGGACCTTTCCGGACTTCAAGCTGACCGATGACATGGGCCGGCCGGTCGACCAGATCGCCGCCGGGATGGACGGGCGGGTTCGCACGAGCCCGGTGACGCCTCCGTTCCTGGAGGACCAGCTGCTGACCGCCGAGCAGGGCCTGCGGGCGGTCACCCTGGACGCGGCCTACGCCCTGCGGCGACGAGGCCCGGCGAGGGCACCTGGCGCCGGGCGCGCTGGGCGACGTCACGATCCTGAGCGGCGACGTGACCGCCGCAACGCCGGACGAGATCCGGGCGATGAGCGTCGTCGCGACGATCGTCGGCGGGAACGCCGCCTACTGCGCCGACCCGGCGGTCTGCTCCCGGCTCGGGGGTTGACCGCTTCCGTGGCGACGCCACGGCCAGGATTGAACCGCTAGGCTGCCTCGAGCACTCTCCAGTCCGATCACGCCCGGATGGGCGCGACTGAGGACCTCGGTTCGGAGGGGCGGGTGCACGCAGCACTGGTCATCCAGGCGAAACAGGGCGATCGAGAGGCCTTCGACGCCCTGGCTCGCCTGACCGGCGACCGATGCATGGCAATCGCGTACAGGATCCTTCGCGACTTCGACCATGCGGACGATGCCGTCCAGGCCGCGCTGCTGACCGCGTGGCGCGAGATCCGCGCCCTGCGGGATCCCGAGCTCTTCGAGCCCTGGCTCCACCGGATCCTGACCCACGCCTGCTACACCGAGGCTCGGCGTCGCCGCCGCTGGTCGGAACAGATCCGGCTCCTTCCCGTTGAGCCCGTGCACGGGCCCGACGAGTACCTGACCGTCGAACATCGCGACCAGCTCGAACGCGCGTTTCAGCGGCTCACTGTCGAGCAGCGCGTCGTGCTGGTCTTCCACCACTACCTCGAGCTTCCGCTGCCCGAGGTTGCCGAGCGACTCGGCATTCCCCTCGGGACCGTCAAGTCCCGCATGCATCACGCGAAACGAGCGCTCCGGGCCGGCCTCGAGGCCGATGCCAGGACGTCCTCCGCTTCGCAGGAGCGAACCGCATGACCGCGCCGCACGACCTCGACCGGCAGCTGGACGCCTTCCTCACCGACGGCCCGACCGAGCTGCCCGACCCGTCGTTCGACGCGGTCCGCGATCGAATGGAAACGACACGACAACGGGTCGTCCTCGGCCCGTGGAGGGTTCCCGACATGAGCAAGTTCGTCCCCTACGCCCTGGGCGCGGCCGCGGTGGTCGTGGCCCTCGGGGTCGGCATCCAGTTCCTCCGACCAGCGGAGCCGAACGCGCCGGCCGCCGTCCCGTCGGTCCAGCCGTCGGCCATGCCCTCGCCGACCCCGAGTACCGCCCCGAGCGCTTCGCCTGCCGCGTCCACCCCGCCGCTGACCCAGACCTTCACCTCGCCGCTGCATGGGTTCTCAGTGTCCTATCCCGAGGGATGGCTCGCTCGAGCGGCGACCGAGCCCTGGACGGATGGCCCGTCCACCCATTCCGTTGACCTTGCGATAGATGACCCCCAACCCGATGCGGACCACCTGTACGACCCGATCCTGACCGACCACCTGTTTCTGACCATGACCTCGCAGCCGATCGGCGATGCCACCCCCGATGAGTGGATGGCCGCGCAAATGGCGGGCGAATGCACGGCAACCGAGCCGATCGCCGTGGGCGAGGCGTCCGGACTGATCGGGTCCGAGGGTTGCGACCTCGCGGTCGTCACAACCGATGGCCGCGGCTACTGGATCATCCTCCGTAGGTCTGGCGACGACCCCTCCGCCGTCGCGTCCTACGATCGGGCGTGGTTCCAGGAGGTCCTCGCGACCGTCCAGCTCCGGCCCGACGATGCCGTCGACGTGGCGCCGTAGCTGGTCGTCCGTCCACGATCTCGAATGCCCGATCGCCTGCTCGGGCCACGATCCCGATCGATTCCCGGGCGGCCAGTACCTGGCCGCCCGCCCCAATCCGCGAGGTGCCGCGTCCACTCGGCGCCGAGGCGCCGCGAGGGCATCTGGCGGCCGGGTCGCCTACTCCGCCGATGCGGAGTTCTGCTCACCGCGGCCGCAGGCTTGGCGCACAATCGCCGCTGATCGTGGCCCGCTACACCGTCTCCACCCTCGTCGCGGCGCCGCCGGAGCGCGTGTTCGCGCTCTGGACGGATCTCGAGCGCATGGGCGAATGGGTCGGCGGCGTGACCGGCGTCACCGATGTCTCGGGGCCGGTCGACCGGGCCGGCACCACGTACGTCGTCCACTTCGGGCCCATGAAGAGCCCCACCGAGATCCTCGAGGTCGAGCCGCCACGACGCTTCGCGACGAAGTTCGGCAACTGGCTCCTGCGCGGGCGATCGAGCGCGGCGTTCGAGCTCGAGGGCGGCGGGACCCGGGTCACCCAGGACTTCGAGACCGTCGGCTGGATCTCGGCGATCTCCGCCTGGGTCTTCTCGCGCGGCTCGTACCAAGGCAGCTTCCAGGGCGAGCTCGAGGCGTTCGCCCGCATCGCCGAGCGCGAGGCGGCGGCCGCGGGGCCGGGCACGCTGTGAACGGGCTCCCGCCCGAGGTGTCATGGGCGGCGCCGGCACCGGGTGCGTACACACGACAGCTTCGGTTCGGGGAGTGGATCTCGGAGCCGGTCACGCCCCTCTTCGAGTCCTGGCTCCTGAGCCGGATGGAGGACCGCCTCCACGAGCAGCTGCAGCGGTGGACCGGACAGGGTGCGCCGCGGCCGCATCACGTCGTCGTCAACGGCTGGTACTTCTATTCGATCAACTGGCTCAGCCTCGGCGCGTCGATCCGGAACGGGCCTTCGTTGGCCTGGCACATCCTTCGCGAGCCCCGGCGCGTCGCCGCGATGATCCCGCCGACCGTCCGCCACGGCATCCCGCTCTTCGAGCGCGAATGGCGCGAGGACCTCCAGCCGCGCTACCGGGCGGCGATCGCGGCGGCCGCGAGGTCCGTCGAGGTCACGCCGCCCTCGCAGCTACCGATGCTGGTCGACGAGCTGGCCGATTTCGCCGGGGAGTACTTCGCCTCAGTCGCGGCGCTGTCGGGAGCGGCGTACAAGATGGAGATGAACCTCGCGATCTTCTACCGGCGCCACATCGCGAAGACCGTCGGTGGCAGCCACCTGGCGCTCGTGGCGGGCTTCGACATCCCGTCAGGGACCGCACACCCGGCGATCGCGTCCATGGACTGGTGGTTCGAGCCCACCCCCTCGCCCTCGGCGCCTCTGGCGCCGGCGCCCGATCACCGGCGCGTCCGCGAGGCCAGGCTCAAGGCTGAGGGAGCCGCCGTCGAGACGCTCGCCGCGTCACCCCGCCGCCTGCGCAAGTTTCGAAACCTGCTGACCGCCACCCAGCGCCTGGTCCCGATCCGGGAGGAGCAGGTCGCGGAGCTGACCATCGCGTGGCCGGTGATGCGCCGAGCCGTCCTCCGGATCGGCGAGGAGCTCGCCGCTCGCGGCGTCCTGACGATCGACGATGACGTCTTCTTCCTGACCCGCACCGAGCTGGTCACCGCACTCCAGTCTCCGTCGGGCGCGGCGATCGATGTGAGACCGCGGCGAGCGGAACACGCCGAGCAGGGACTGCTCGTGCCACCGCTCCTCGTCGGCCGGCTGAGTCCGATCCTGCGCCGCGTGTGGGAGACCTTCCCGAAACTCGTCGGGGCGGTTCGCTCCGAGGGGGCGATCGTGACCGGATCGCCCGCATCGCCGGGGCGGGTCACCGGTCTCGTTCGGGTGATCCGCGGCCCGAGCGAGTTCGACGAGCTCCAACATGGCGAGATCCTCGTCGCGCCGCTGACCGCGCCTGCCTGGACGCCGCTGTTCGAACGAGCCGCGGCCGTGGTCACCGACGTCGGCAGCGCCGCCGCCCACGCGTCGATCATGGCCCGCGAGTACGGCATTCCTGCGGTCGTCGGTTGCGGCGACGCGACCGCGAGGCTCCGGACGGGCATGCGGGTGAGCGTGGATGGCACGACCGGCAACGTTGAGCCGGCCTAGCCTGTCTCCAAGAGGATCAGCACTCGGCCCATCGGCACCATCGTGAACAGGCGGTCTGGCACTGGCGAAGCGACCCATCACCGACGGCGCACGGTCATGGGTGGCGCATCCGCTCGGCTGAGCGTCACGAAGGGCGGCGCGCTGTCCAGGAGGTCGGCGCGATGGCACACGCGATCCAGGGCGACTCCCGCATGCCCACGCTCCGGCGTCGGGTGCGATCGACGACGATGCCGATCCGGGATGTGTCGCTGTTCGTGGACGTCGTCGGACACGGCGACCCGATCGTGCTCATGCACGGCGGGCCCGGGGCGGATCACTGGACGATGCTGCCGCTGAAGCCGCTCGCCGATCAGTTCACGCTCGTCTTCTACGACCATCGCTGCAACGGTCGTTCGATCGGCGCGCCGCTCTCGTCGATGACCTGGGAGAACCTGACCGCCGACGCCGACGCCCTGCGGGAAAAGCTCGGGTTCGAGCGTTGGACCGTGCTGGGCCATTCGTTCGGCGGCAACGTTGCCCTCGAATATGCGCTCCGCTACCCGAACCGCGTGTCGCGCCTCATCCTGCTCGACACCGGCGGCGACAGCCGCTGGGCGCAGGAGAACGCGCCACGGATCCTCGCGGGTCGGGGCTTCGGCCCCAAGACCGTCCGGCTCGCGAGCCGTTTTCTCAACGGGCGGATCACGCCGCGGGAGTTCCTTCCTGCCTTGATCCGGCTGGGCGGCGCCTATAACCCGCACACGGGCCTGCTCGCGGCCGCCCGGGAGGCCATCGCGGAGCGGCACTGCAGCATGCGCCCCGAGACGCTGATCTACGCGGCCCCGCGCCTGCTCAGGGACTGGACGGTCATGGACCGACTGGGCGAGATCCGGGCGCCGACGCTCGTGGTGGCGGGACGGGACGACTTCCTGTTTCCGCCCGAGCACCAGGCGCAGCTCGCGGCCGGGATCCCGTATGCGCGCCTGCGGATCATCGAGCGGGCCGGGCACAACCCGCATTCGGAGCGACCGGACGAGGTCATCGGGGTCATCCGGGACTTCTTGCCCTCGCCGGGCGGTCGACGGCGTCTCGCCGAGGTCATGGATGTGCGCACGGCGGGTCTGATCACCGACCGCGAGCGCACCCGGATCCCGCCGTCGCATCGCGACCTGGCCGAGTGTCCGCCCGTCGCCGCGCTGACGACGGTCACGGCGGACGGCTATCCCCAGACCTCGGTCGTCTGGTGCGACTTCGACGGGGCGTACGTCCGGGTCAACACGATGCGCGACTTCGCGAAGGCACGGAACATGCGCCGCAACCCCCTCGTCACGCTCCTCTGCTACGACCCACGCCAGCCGCTGCGCTACCTCGAGATCCGGGGCACGGTCATCGACATGACCGAGGCTGGCGCCGGCAGACACCTCGACGAGCTCGCCTCGAAGTACGCGGGCAGGCCGATCCGGTACTTCGGTGACGCAATCCCCGCCCGTTTTGCCGCGACCGAGACGCCCGTCCTGTGCCGGATCCGGCCCACGCACGTCGTCGCCCTCGACGCCACCGGTCCGGGAGGCGCGCGATGACGACGCACTGCGACGCTCGAGACGCCAGCCGATCCCGGCCTCGCACCTCGACCTGCTGACCCGACCGATCTGCGGCGTCCTCACGACGATGGGCGCCGACGGTCAGCCACAGTCGAGCCTCGTGTGGATGGATCACGACGGCGAATGCGCACGCGTCAACACGACGCTTGAACGCCAGAAGGGCCGCAACCTGCTCGCCAACGCGAAGGTCAGCCTGCTCGTGGTCGATCCCGAGAACACCGGCCGGTTCATCCAGATCAGGGGTGACGCCGAGCTGGTCACGACGGGCGCCGTCGAGCACCTCGACGCCCTGGCCCGCCGCTACACGCGGCACCCCGCCTTCTACGGCTTCATCTATCCGGCCGAGCAGCGAGATCGCGAGACTCGGATGGTGTGTCGGATCCATGCGAAGCGGATCACGCTCGACGCGATCCACGCTTGAGGCTGCCCAAAGACAACCGGGAGACGAGAGACCTGCCGGCGCTGGCCGGCAGGTCTCGTCTCCTGCGGGATTCGGTCAGGCGGCCGACGTATGGCTCACATAGGACCCGTGCGTCAAGGATCGGGTGGTCAGCTCGACGACGACGCCGAGGACCAGCCCGCCGATCAGGGCCGGAACGAGCGCCAGGCCGTCCCACACCGGTCCGGTCGCCTGCAGGGCGACGATGAGCTCGCTGGCGACCACGGCGCCGACCCCGACGCCGATCGCGTCAACGACCCACTCGAAGCCCGCCCGGGTCTCCCCGATGGTCTGGGCGATGATGCCGAAGATCAGGGCTCCGGCGATGACGAGCACCCATGCTCCAATCCCGAGGTCGATGGAGAACTCCATCTCGCGACTCCTTTCGAGACGTCACCGATGGCGCCTCTGCAGCCAGCATCGTCACGAGGCGCGGCCGCCGGTAGGGTCCATCCGCCCGAACTGGGCAGGCGCATCGGCCGGATGCGTTCCATTCGCGGCGGCAAGGACGCCTCAGGCCGAGGCCCGACGACGGAGCCCGAGCGTCGCGAGGACGAACGTGGCCAGGGTCAGCGCGGCGTAGGCCAGGCACCAGGTGCACCAGGCCCGGATCACGAACGCCTCGAGGCCGGTGAAGTAGCCCAACACGACCACGCTGGCCAGCGAGACGACGAACACGGCTTCGAGCCAGCGCCGCTCGCCGCGCCACCACCAGCCGATCGCCCCGATGAGCGCGAGGGCCGAGGCGACCAGGCCCGGCAGGGCCACGGGGATGCCCACGACCTCGGAGTAGATGGACTCCTGCACCGTGTCGCAGCCGGCCAGAGGCCCGCACTCGAGCGTCGCGCCGGTCAGGTGCTGGATGACCAGGTAGCCCGCGACGGCGACGGCCGCCAGCGCCGTCAGGATCATCGGCAGCCCCAGCGCGCCGCGCCCGACCGACCGCGCGACGGCCCCGCCCACGGCCACGTTGGGTGCGTTGGCGCGTGCGCGCCGCCGTTCGCGACGGCGAGCGGTCCGGGACGCGCTCACGGGATCGCCTCCGCCGCTTCGACGGCGGCGATGAGCGTCTCCCAGGTGGGCACCCCCCGGAGTTGCTGGGACCCGACGATGATCGTCGGCGTGGCCTGGATTCCGAGCCCGTCCCCGACCTCGGTCTCGGCCGCGACCTGCTGGGCGAGCGCCGGTTCGGCGAGACAGGCCTCGAACGAGGTGGCGTCCAGGCCGGCGAGCTCGGCGATGGCGACGAGCCGATCCCTGGCGAAGGCGCCCAGGTTCTCGCCCCGCTGGTTGGCGAAGGCGATCTCGTGGTAGGCCTCGAAGCGCCCGTCGCGGGCCGCGCATCGCGCGCCGACGGCGGCGCCCATCGAATTCGGGACCGATGAAGGCGTAGTCGTGGTAGACGACCCTCGCCCGACCGGAGGCGACGAGCTCATCCACGATGCGCGGCAGGAGGACCGTCGCGAAGGCGCGGCACGCCGGGCACTGGTAGTCCGACCACACCTCGATCGCGACCGGGGCGGCGGCCGAGCCGATCACCCGGGCGTCGGCGACGACCGGGCCGGCGGGCGCGGTGGTCGGCCGCTCCGCGACGTCTGACGGCACGACGATGGCCCCCTCGGCGGGCGAACGCTGGAGGACCACGAGGCCGCCGACGGCGATGAGCCCGGCGGCCAGGCCGATCGAGGCCATCCGGAGCAGGCTCGGCGGCCGGGGGGTTGGACGGGTTCGCGCCATGTGGTCAGGTTCCTCGGTCCGGGACGTGGAGGCCGGCGAGCTCCTGGAGCAGGTGCCAGTTGGCGAGACGGTCGGCCTGGGTGGCGTTGATCTCCGGGCTTGGGGCTCCGTCGGCGTCGAAGTGGGCGGCGAACCGACCCTCCGTGCGCGCGAACGCGAGGAAGTCGACGACGCTGCCGTCGGGGCGAGCGGCCCAGTCCTCGCGGAGCGCGGGGTTGCCCTGTAGCGACCAGCGCTCCGACAGGCGTTCGCCGCGCCGCGGGTCGTAGGTGAACAGCGGGAAGGCGCGCGACTCGACGGCCAGCTTGGCCTGGGCGGTCGACGCGTCGTCGGCGATGCCGTGCTCCGGCTGGCAGGGGGCGTAGACGATCACCACCGCGGGGCCCGGGAAGGCGTTCGCCTCCATGACCGACCGATAGAAGTGATTGATGTGGGCCGGCGTCGTCTGCGCCACGTAGGCGTTGCCGTGGGCGGCGAGGATCCGGCCGAGCTCCTTGCGCGGCTCCGGACGGCCATGGACGACCTTGCCGAACGCCGACAGCTTGGTCACCTGGCCGCCGAACGAGGCCGTCGAGGCCTGGCCACCGGTGTTGGAGTAGACCTGCGTGTCGAGCACGAGGACCTTGATGTCCGCCCCCGAGGCGACCATCCGCGACAGGGCCTGGAACCCGATGTCGTACATCGCGCCGTCGCCGCCGAGGACCCACAGCTTCCGATCCTGGTGGCCGTCCTGGTCCCAGCGGGCTCGGATGCCCAGCGCGACAGCCGGGGCGTTCTCGAACAGCGAGTTCGTCCACGGCACGAGATACGGGTTGTACGGGTACGTGCTGCCGAACACCGTGTTGCAGCCGGTCGCGGCGACGATCCCCATCGCGTCCGGCCCGTAGACCTGGCGGGTCGCCGCGACGGCCATCCGGATCGCGGTCGCCTCGCCGCAGCCCGAGCACGAGCCGGCGCCGCCCACGTAGCCGAGGGCGTGTTCGCCGAGCATCAGGTCCGCGAGCGCCTTCTCGTTCCGGTACTCCGACGGTGTGGGACCCAGCGAGCGCAGCAGGCGCAGGTCGCGCGCATAGCGCTCCACGGTGCTCTCCCCGCTCGCCTCGACCGGTGCCTTGTCGACCATCCGCAGCGCGTCGTAGCCCAGCGCGTGGCAGACCTCGACGCACTCCGAACAGCCCTTGCAGTGGATGGGATCCACGAAGATGCCGAACAGCGCGGGCTCCAGGCCACGGCGCGCCGGCACCTCCGCGTACTTGGTCGTGTGGGCGAAGTGCGTCCGCGCGCTCGCCTCGGCATGGTCTGGGTCGGGCTCGCCCGCGACGAACGTCCCGATGGCCTCGTCGACGACGGATTGCGGCTGGGCGACGGCGAGGATCGCCGTGTCCGGACAGGCGTTGACGCAGGTCATGCAGCCGACGCACGCATCGAGCAGGAACTCCGGGATCCGGGGCGCCAGCCCGCTGAAGTCGCGCGTAGCGGCCGTGCCGGGTGGGATGACGCTGCGGGCGACCCCGCCCTCGCTCGGCAGCTCGGCATCGGCGACGCCGCGCCGGTAGGCATCGACGACGCCGTTGAACTCGTCGACATAGGTATGGATGTCCAGCACGGTCGTCGCGCCGGACAGGCGGCTCTCGTGGAGCTCCTTGGCCTCGCCGGCCACCTTGCGATCCGGCGCCGCCAGCTCGTGTACGCCCAGCTCGCCCATCACGCCAGCCGCCTCGCGAGCGAGTGGACCAGGTCGCTCACCGACAGGACGCCGATCGGCGTCTCGCCGTCCTCTGCCGTCACCACCAGGCGGTGGATGCGATGCGCCTCCATGAGCCGCGCCGCCCGGTCGATCGAGACGCCCGCGGTCACGGCCACGGCGGGACGGGTCATCGCGTGGCGCACCGCGAGCCCGACCCAGACGCTCCAGAGCGCCTCCGTCGCGCGCGCATGCAGCAGGTCGGTCTGGCTGATGACGCCCACGAGCTTCCCCTGATGGTCGACGACCGGGAGGCCGCTGACCCGGTGGCGATCCATGATCTCGGCGGCCTCCGCAAGCGGCTGGTCGACGTCGACGGTCACGGGGTCGCCGGTCATCAGGTCGCCAACGGTGAGATTGGGCGTCGTCGTGTGGCTGGCGTTCATGTCGAGGCTCCTGTCGTCGCCAGCTCGTGGCGTGGTGCCGCGACCAGGGCGGTGAGGTGGGCGGTCACGTCGATGACCCCGTCGTAGGCGTCGGCGATCAGGGCGAGGTTGGCGTCCACGACGCGGCTGCCGCGCTTGCCGAAGAACCGCTGGAGGCCCGGCCGCACCGCCGTCAGCAGCTCGTCTCGGCCGAGCCCCGCCTGATCTGCGAACGGCGTCAGGCGAAGGAACGCGCCGACGAGGGCGATGCCCTGCAGCCGCTGGACCAGGTCCGGGCGGGGGGCATGCTTGCGGGCGAGCCCCGCGGTGTCGAGGGCGGCCAGCCGGATCCGCCGATCCAGCATCGACTGCCGGGCCTCGAACGGGATCGAGGCCCAGATCGCGGACGGATCGGTCAGCGGCGACTGGACGAACACCGTGCCCCCGTCGGCCAGGCCCCGGAGCGGATCGCCCTGGCGGAACGCCGCCACGTCGTGGAGCGGCACGAAGTCGACGTGCTCGAGCTCCCCGTGCTGGCGGATCCGCTCCGTGGCCAAGGTCAGGTAGTAGGTCGTGGGCAGGCCCTTCTTCTCCGAGCCGTAGCGGGGATAGGCCTGGACCGACAGGCCGAACAGGTCGCCGACGAGCGTCGCGACGAGCTTGTTGGTCGTCACGGATCCGAACCCGCCGATCGAGTGCCCGCGCAGGCTGAAGGCCCCGGCTGGGCGCAGGTCGAGCGGCCGGCTCTCGAGGGCCAGCGGATGGCGGATCCCCAGCGTGGCGAACCGCTGTTCGGCGGGCGCATGGTGATCGGCCAGCCAGTCGAAGACGGCCAGCAGGTCGCCGGGCCCGACGTCGCGCGACCCCAGCCCCGCCGACACCGACCGGACGCGCGGGATCATCGTCCCCTCCGCCGCGTGGTCGTACAGCGCCGCCTTGACCTCACGGGTGAGCGGGTTGTCGTGCGCGGCGGGTTCGTCCGTCCGCTCGATGACCGCGACCGCGCGGGCGTTGCCGATCGCCGCCCGCAGCTCGTCGGCGGGGAAGGGACGGAAGCTGGTGAGCCCGACGCAGCCGACCGGCCGACCCAGGCCTCGCAGGTGATCGACGACGGCGGTCGCGGTGTCGGCCATCGTGCCCATGGCGATCACGATCTCGGCCGCGTCCTCGCAGCGGTACGCCTGGACGGCGGCGTAGCGGCGACCGGTCAGCCTCCCCCACTCGGCGAACGCGGCGTCCAGCTCGCCGGGCAGGCGGTCGTAGAAGGCGCGCTGGCCGAGGCGGCCCTTCATGTAGCTGTCCTGGTTCTGGACGACGCCGGTCATCAGCGGGCGCTCCGGGTCGAACCACGAGCGGAGCTTCTCGCGCGGATCCCCGACGAACTCCCGCAGCAGGCCGTCCTCGGGCAACACGAGCGTCTCGAGCGTGTGCGTGGTCAGGAACCCGTCCTGGACGACGAAGAACGGCACCTCGGTCGCCTCGGCGACGCGCCGGGCGATGGCGCTGAGGTCCGCCACCTCCTGCGCGTTGCGCGCGAACAGGATCCCCCACCCCGTGTCGGCGACGCCCATGACGTCGTCGTGGCCCGCGTGGATGTTGAGCGCCTGGCTGGTGAGCGCCCGGGCGCCGATGTGGAAGACGACCGGCAGGCGCTTGCCCGAGATGACGTACAGGACCTCCTTCATGAGGATCAGGCCCTGTCCCGCCGTGAAGTTCGTCACCCGGGCGCCGGCCAGCGCAGCGCCCTCGGCCGCCGACGCGGACGAGTGCTCGGACTCGGGCTCGACGAAGCGCAACGGCGTTCCCCAGAGGTTGGTCAGCCCGTCGGCGACCGCCGCCTGGTACACCGCGGCCATCGTGGTCGACGGCGTGATCGGATACGCGCAGGCGACCTCGGACAGTCGCGTCTCGATCGAGGCGACGGCCTCGGATCCGTCGACGATCGCTGGAACCCCGGGGAAGCGTGGCGGCGGGGTGGCGGCCGGGATGGCCGGCTCGGCGGTCATCGTCAGGTCCACGCCGAAGGCCGCACGCCACGGATGTGGCCCAATCGCCGGAGCCACAGCAGCGCGACGACGCCCTCGATGGTCCCGATCGTGAACATGATCGGCTGGAGGACGTGAGCCGGCATCAGCACCACCTGGACGGCGATCCAGGCCATCAGCCCCACGCCGAGCGCCCCCGTCAGCCACGGCGCCAGTGGGTGGCGGATGACGATCAGGGCAGCGGCGACCAGCTGCCCGATGCCGTTCATCGCGAACAGGAACAGTCCGGGCACCAGCCAGGAGCCGAACGGCGTCGTGTCGATCCAGGCCTGCGGCAGGCCGAGCGGCGCGCCTTCCGCTTCCGCCATCAGCTGCAGGCCGATCGGGATGGCCGCCAGCCCGACGAGCACCTGCAACCCGGCGGCGACCCAGGCGTAGCCCGGACGCTCCACCCGGCGAGTCCCGACGATCGGATCCATGACACGTTCCTCCTTGGGGCGGCCGCGCGCCGCCCACGGGCAGTCAACCCCACCCGGGCTGCTCCGGGCATGTGCCATCCGCCCCGCCCGTCACCGGCCATTCGGACCGTCCGGCCGGGAACCTCGTGCGGTCGCATCGGCCGGTCGGGGTTGCGCGCACCCCGTATGGTCGAACGGTTCATACCGCCGCCGACGACGACCGACGGCCCGTCGTCCGCCCGAAGCGTCCGATGCCCATCCGACACGTGCGACCGCGCCTCCGCCGTCCGCCGAGCACTCCGGCATCGTGGCGCGCCCTGGGGCTCGCGCTGCTGTTGGTCGCGATCGCGGTCGAGCCCGTCGCCGGCACGCCCAGATCGTCGCGCACAGCCGCGCCGACGACGCCGGGCGATCTTCCCGCCCGCGTCGGTCGTCGCCGCGGACGACTTCACGGTCGGGCTGTCGCAGTCGACGACGGGCTATGACGCCGCGACCAACCGATCCACGGTCTCGGTCACGGTGATCGCGCCGGATGCCCAGGTCCCCTGGGGCTGGATCGTCGCCGTCCGCGGCCGCGTTGTCGCCTCGGGGTCCAGCTCGACCTCGAGCGTCACGACGACCGTCACGAACACCTGCTCGATCACCACGAAGAGCGTCACCACGCTGGTCACCGACGGCCTCGGCCGAACCGCCGACGCCGCCGCGACGCTCAGCCCGTCGCTGTGTCCGCCGCCGCCCACGCTCCGGTACGACCGCGACCGGATCCTCGCCAGGCCGACGCTGAACAAGGCCTCCTTCGTCGATCGGCTGCGGGCGGCCGACTCGCCCGCGCTCCCGGCTGGGCCGGCCATCTACCGCAAGCTCGTCCGCGCCGGGGTGAACCCGGCGTTCGCGCTCGGGATGTTCCACGCCGAAAGCCACTCGGGGACGCTCGGCTATGCCGTCGTCACGAAGAACTGGGGCAACATCCTGTTCTACTCGTGGACGCGCAAGTACGGCGCGACCCCGTATGCCCCGGGCAACGGCTACACGTACGCGAGCTTCCCGACCTGGAAGGCGAGCGTGCGGGCGCTCGCCTCGCTGTTCAGGCGCTACTGGAACGACGGCTACCGAACCGTCGGCTCGACGTCCGCGCGCTGGCTCGGGACGCGCCAGGGCAGCAAGCGTCATCTGCGGTATCTGAACAACATCGTCGGCGCGATGACCATCCTCCCCGACGATGCCAACCCGATCGTGACCCGGCTCGCCGTGCCGTCGAAGAGCCAGTCGCCCGTCGTCGTCCGCTGGTCGGCGAGCGACAACCGGGGCGTGACCGGCTATCAGCTCCGGCGCCGAAAGGGCTCCCATCCGTGGTCCACGCCCGTGGCCCTGACGACGCACCGGACGGCCCTCACGCTCCGGACCGGCAGGTGGACCATCGCCGTGCGCGCCAGGGACTCGGCCGGAAACTGGTCGGCATGGCGGAAGGACACGGTCAAGGTCACGCCCTGAGACCACCCCGGGTCGGGGTCGCACGGGTGGGCGTCGCCGGACCCGACGGCACGTTCTCGATCGGGCGCGACCTGTTCCCGGAGTTCGAGGAGATGCGCGCACGCGGCGTGCACGTGCAGTCGGACCGCGTTCGCGTCGCCGATCCGAGCCCGACCTACGTCGACGCCGTCCTCTCGGCGCTGACGGAGGCGTGCATCGAGCTCGGGGTGCCGGAGGCCTTCGTGGCGTTTGTGGAGACCGTCGATCGCCCGCCGAGGTTCGGGCTTCGATACGGCTTCCAGGGCGGCTTCACCACGGACGCTCCCGACCGGATCTGGATCTTCGTGAACTGGACGCGGATCGACGAGCTGCGCCGGGTCGTACGGCACGAGGCCGCGCACCTCGCGTTCGCACGGACGCATACGCCCGAGGAGTCCGCCGGCCACTCGGGTCCGTCGGAAGACCTTCGCCATGGCGTTCGAGGCTTCGTCCTGACTGATCTCGCCAAGGATCCCGGCCGCCCGGCTCAGGCGTTGGGCAGCGGCCGGGCGTGACGGATCGCCGGCCGTCCGAGGTTGCCACCGGTGGCGACGATCAGCCCGATGGCGATCAGCCAGGTCACGATGGCCGTCGCGGAGAAGGCCATCAACGGCACGCCGGTCTCGACGAGCGGGGCCATGCCGATCGCGACCGTGTCGTACATCGCATGCATCAGCGCCACGACCGGCACGGACTCGCGCGATCCATTGAAGACGAACGTCATGATCACGCTCACCGCGATGAGCTGGATCGTGCTCACGGCCATGTACGCAATGGGCGCGTCGGCGTTGCCGGCGAGCGCGACCCAATGGAACGCGCCCCAGATGGCGCCCAGGAGGAGCGACGCCGAGAGCGGGCTCATCCGGTCCTGGAGCTTGGGGAGCGCATACCCCCGCCATCCGATCTCCTCGCCGAGATTGGTGAGCAAGAGGATCGGGAGGAGCGCGAGCGCCTGGACGTGGAAGGGGAAGGCGGCCCCACCCGCCGTCGCGATGGCGAGACCCGCAAGGTAGGCCGACGGCAGGACGAGCAGCGCGATGGCGTACCACTGCCATCCGACGCGCACGCGCGTGACGCGCGCACGCCACCGCCGTCGCTCCTCCGTGGTGCCGGCGACATGCAGCACGAGCCAGGCCACGACGGCCGGAACGAAGCTGACGGGGATCGCGATCAACGGCAGGAGGACCGGGTTCGAGGACAGCGTGGCTGCAGCGATGGTCAGCAGCCAGCCGAGGCCGAGCGTTGCCGCGAAAAACGTCGGCAGCGGGTGACGTTCGATCTGCGAGCGCGCGGTGCTCATCGGTGGCTCCCTTCGACTCGAGCGGGACGGCGACTGAACCGTGCGCCGTCATCACTCACCCGAGGAGCGTGCGTTGCGTGGCCGGGGCGCGCGACGGGGTGCGCCCGCAGCCGATGGCAGGGTCTGCACGGATCTCGGTGACGACCCGAAGGTCGTGGAGCGAGGTCCACCTCGCGATCGCGAGGGACCAGGTCGCTCGAACTGACCGAGTCCCCCGGGCAGGCCCTGAGGGGATGTCGAGGGCGTCCCCCGATGAGCGGACGTCGCCGTGGTCGCAGGCTCGGGGGACGACGTCGGACGATCCGACCGAACCGCGAGGCTCAGGCCATGACGATCTCCAGCGCCACCGCGCGTCCCCGGCTCGCCACGGACGAGAAGCGATCCGGCATCGAACGGCCCGCTCGCGCGCAGCTCACGAGCGTCGCCTGGTTCGCGGGCCTCAGCCTCGCCCTTGCGCTGGTCGCCTTCGCGGCCGGCACCCCGGCCCCGATGCTGCCGTTCATCCTCGCGATCGGACCGATGGTGATCGCCCTGGCGATCGCCTGGCGCGAGGGAGGCGGCGCGCTCCGCGTCCTGCTGCACTCGCTGACCATCCGCCCTGCGGACCGTCGCTGGTACCTCGTCCTCCTGGTTCCGGTGCTCTGGTCCCTCGCGACCGTCGCCGTCGCCGTCGGCCTCGGCGAGCCGGTCGACGGGCTGTTCGCGTCGGCGTTTCCGGCCGTGCTGATCATCCCGCTCGTCGTCCTGCTCCCGTCGTTCACCGAGGAGCTGGCCTGGCGGGGCTTCGCGCTGCCCCGCCTGATGTCCGCGATGTCGCCGCTCCGGGCCGCCCTCGTGCTCGCGATCCCGTGGACGCTCATCCACGTGTTCCTGTTCGTGCCCGGCCAGTTCAACGGCGACCTGTCGGTGTGGCCGATGGTCGTCAGCATCTTCTCGTACTCGATCGTGCTGACCTGGGTCTTCGTCGGCACCGGCGGGAGCGTCCTGATGACCGCCCTGTTCCACGCCGCGCTCAACGGCGTGGCACCGATCATGGCCGGCGTCGACCCCGACGACGCCTGGATCATCCGGAACGTCCTCGCGGCCGTCATCGCGGTCGCGGTCATCGCCCTCGGCGGCCTCCGTCCCCGACCCGCGACGGCCGGCTGACGTCGGCCGCGGAGGTCAGCCCCCGGCGGCCGCCGCCAGCGCCTCGCCCCAGGCCCGCGCCCGATCCAGCTCGCCGTCGCGAAGGGGCCCGTAGCTGCCGTCGACGAAGAACCGCATCGGAGCACCGGCGCGCCGGTACCCCGCCCGCTTGAGGGCCTTGTCGATCGCGCCCTTCGCTCCGCCCGGCGACCAGTGCAGCGCCGTCTCGAAGGCGGCCTCGGACCGGCGTCGCGTCGACAACGCGATCGTCGTCCCCGGCAGGTCGTCGAGCCACGAGCGCATCGACGGATGGGAGACGTCGCCGGGCGAGGGCGCTTTCGGATCGTCCGCGACGTGCTTCAGCATCGCGTCCGTCGGCAGGCGAAAGGCCATCGTGGGAGCGCCGGCGACGACCAGGTCGGCGGCGGCCAGCACCGCCGGGGTGGCCGCGTCCGTCGTCAGGATCTCCGTGTCGGCCCCGATTCCCTCGCCGATCGCCCGCGCGACGGCCTCCGTGTTGCCCCAGTGGGATTCGAACACCACGATCGCATGCATGACGCACCTCATCGCGCACCTTCGTGCGCCTTCGATGCCCCGAGCATGGCGAGCGGCGCAGGCGTCGCCCAGTGCCGATCGGACCCTCGCGGGACCGACCTACGGCTCCTCGAGCCAGTCGAGGAGCCGCGCACGCTCGGCGCCCCGGTGGCGCTCGATGACGTCGAGCGTCAGCGCCGCCGTCCAGCCGAATCCATCCGTGCCGAACGCCGCCCCGCCGAACGGGTCGAAGTACTCGTGGAAGCCGCCCCGGTCGACCAGCCGCAGGCTGCTGCGCAGGATCTGGTCGGCCTCGGCGTCCTGGCCGTGCTGGCGGAGGCCCATCCACAGCAGCCAGTTGGTGTTGATCCAGACGGGCCCGCGCCAGTAGCGCCGCTCGTCGAACCCCTTGGCCTGGAGGTCGAACGACGGCGCCACGTAGCCGTCCGGCCGGTCCGGGTGGAAGCTCGCCGAGCGCAGGTCGGCCATGATCGCGTCCAGCTGGGCCTTGGGCAGGTCCGGGTCCAGCAGCGGCGCGAACGAGACGATCGTGTCCTCGACGCTCCGCTCGTCGCGGACGACGTCGAGCGCCCCGAACCGGTTCGACTCCGGGTCCCAGAGGGCGGACAGCATCGCGTCGTGGATCCGTTGCGCGGATTCGCGGTGGGGCGCCGGATCCTGCCCGACGATCCCGGCGATCTCGGCCAGCGCGTGGGTGGACCACAGGTGGATCGCGTTGAACAGGGGTCCCGCGACCAGGAACGGGACCTGGTCCAACAGCTGGTCGTCGTCGTAGCCCGAGTCGCGATACCGGGCGGCCAGGAACACGAACTGGTCGTAGGCCGCGTTGGTCGGGCGGTCGGCCGGGTTCGCGTGGTCCAGGTCATGGCGCACGTACGGCGGGATGGCGCCCTCCGGGATGACCATCTCCGCGAGGTCGCGGTCCCAGGCGGGCGAGTTGTCGAGGCCCGACTCCCACGGGTGCATGAACACGGGCAGCGCGGAGCCGCCCGGACGCCGCCGGCCCTCGAGGTAGTCGTGCTCCGCGACGAGGCGCGGGTACAGCCAGCGGAGGAACGCGACCGACGCGTCGACGTCGCGCGCGTGGCGGTGCATCTCGAGCGCGGCCCCGGCGTGGAGCGGCGGCTGGGTGATGCCCGACGTCTCCACGTCCCGCGGCGCCGCCGCCGATCGCTGCGACGACTGCCAGAACGCCGGCCCCGGGAAGTACGCCTCCTCCCCCACCGACGGGTTGAACACGATGTGCGGGACGCGCCCGTCCGACCACTGGGCCCGGAACAGCGACCGCAGCTCCTGCTGCGCCCGCGGCTCGTCCACCCACGACCGCCCCATCGCGATGAACGCGGAGTCCCAGTTCCACTGGTGCGGATAGAGCGTGCGCGACGGGAGCGTCGAGGCCCCCAGCCAGTTGGCGTCGAGCACGGCCTTCGCCGCGTCGGCGAGCCGATCGAGACGGTCGACGTTGGTCGCCATGTCAGCCCAGCCTTCCGAGGATCAGTGCGATGACCGTCGCGGTGCCGATCAGGTTGAGCAGCACGTGGATCGTCATCCCGAGGTAGACGTTGTGCTTCCACCACACGGCATACGCGAAGGGCGTGACGCCGGCGACCCGCGACAGGAACTGCCACGGCGACCAGAAGTGGTAGAGCGAGAACAGCGCCGCGTTGAGGAGCGGCGCCGCGCGCCCGAAGCGGGTCATCCGCGGCAGCAGGTAGCCGCGGAAGTAGAGCTCCTCGACCATCGGCCCCGCGAACACGTTGAGCGCGACGTACAGGACGAGCGTGACCATCCAGGCCGTCCGGCCGAAGCTCGCCACGTCGTCGACCGGGAGCGGCCGCACGTACCACTCGGGCAGCCACCCGAACAACGAGGTCTGGATCGACGGCTCGATGACGCCGACCAGCCCGAAGCCGAGGATCGACAGGACGAGGAGCACGGGGACCAGCCACGCCCAGTCGAGGGCCCGCATCGGCTCGCGGTACGGGACGGACGCCAGCGCGCTGCCTCCGGGCGCCTCCCGCCGGCTGGCCCGAACGACCGTCCCGAGCTCGAAGGGGATGATCACGACCGCGATCGCGACCAGCAGGCCCATCAGCGGCGGGAAGCCCAGCGCCGCGACGGGTCCCGACGCGAGCACGAACACCAGCGCCGCCAGGGCGCCTGGCAGCAGGAACAGGACGAGCAGTCGACCCGTCGGGATGTCGGCGACGACCGGGGCGCCCGGCGCACCCGCCGGGTTCATCGCGATCGGGACCCCGGGTGCCGTCGTCACTCCGCCTCCAATCGGGTCCGGAGCGCGGCGGCGGCGCCCAGCCGAGACCCGTCGCGGTCGAGCGGGCCGCCCCTGACCAGCAGGTGGGCGACCAGCCCGGTCCAGCCGGTCTGGTGCGAGGCGCCGATGCCGGCGCCCGTGTCCCCGTGGAAGTACTCGTGGAACAGCAGCAGGTCGCGCCACTCCGGGTCGTCGCGGAACTTCGCGATCGCGCCCGCGACCGGCCGGTGGCCATCGGCGTCGGGCAGCCAGATCGAGACGAGCCGGGCGGACAGGTCCGCGGCCACGTCCCGCAGCCGCATGCGGACGCCCGAGCCCGTCGGGTGCTCCACCGTGAACGTCTCGCCCAGGGCCTCGTCCCAGCGCAGCAGCGACTCGATGAACAGGTAGTTGGTCGGGAACCAGACCGGTCCCCGCCAGTTCGAGTTGCCGCCGAACAGGTTGTTCGTGGACTCGCCCGGCTCGTAGTCGATGGACGCGGTGGTGCCCTCCACCACGACCCGGAACGGCTCGGCGAGGTGACGCCGGGACAGCGCCCGGAGCCCGTGCGGCGAGAGGAAGCCGTCTTCCGACAGCGCCTCGGTGAGCACGCGCTCGAGGCGCTTGGGCGGCAGCAGGCTGAGGATCATCGACCCCCCGCCCGGCGCGTCGATGATCGAGCCGCGCGCGCGGACCGACTCGTCGGTCACGCCCATCCCGGCCAGGAACCGCGCGAAGTGCTTGCCCAGGGCGGCGCCGAGCTCGGTGGCGATCCTCGGGACGGCGACCGCGGGCAGGATCGGCAGCAGGCCGACCATCGAGTGGATCTTGAGCGGCACGGAGGTGCCGTCGGGCAGCCGCAGCAGGTCGTAGAAGAAGCCGTCGACGTCGTCCCACAGGCCGCTCCGGTTGAGGGCGGTCGCGATCCGCACGGCGCGCTCGAGGTACGTCGTGACCAGGTCCTGGTAGGACTCGTCGTGCTCCGAGAGCGTGGTCGCCATCGCCAGCATGGACACGCAGTAGGCGTACATCCACGCCGTCGCGTCGGACTGCTCGAGGTGGCCGGCCACGGGGAGGTGCGAGCGGTCGAAGGCGCTCAGGTTGTCGAGCCCGAGGAAGCCGCCCGAGAACAGGTCGTTGCCCTCGGCGTCCTCGCGGTTCAGCCACCACGTGAAGTTGAACATCAGCTTGTGGAAGACGCGCTCGAGGAACTCGGTGTCCTGGCGGCCGTCGATGTTCCAGACGGCCAGCGCGGCCAGCGCGTGGACCGGCGGGTTGACGTCGTCGAACGACCATTCGTAGGCCGGCAGCGCGCCGTTCGGGTGCTGGAACCACTCCCGGCACATGACCAGCAGCTGGTACTTCGCGAAGGCCGGGTCGACGTGGGCCAGCGTGATCGCGTGGAACGCGAGGTCCCAGGCGGCGAACCACGGGTACTCCCACTTGTCGGGCATCGACAGGATGTCCGCGGCGTCGAAGTGCCGCCAGCCCGCGTTGCGCCCGGTCAGCCGCTCGCGCGGCGGCGTCGGCCCGACCGGGTCCCCGTCGAGCCAGCGGGCGACGTTATAGGCGTAGTACTGCTTGCTCCACAGCATCCCGCCGAACGCCTGGCGCATCACCATGGCCTCGTCGTCGGTGGCACCGGGCCGTCGGAGGTCCGCGTAGAACGCGTCGGCCTCCGCCAGGCGCGCGGCCATCACCGCCTCGAACTCGGCGCCGAGGAGGTCGGGCGAGTCGGCGGCCTCGGCGGGCGCGAGCTCGGGCGATCGCGGGCGGAGTCGGAGCCGGATCTCCGTGGTCTCGCCCGGACCGACGACCAGCCGGTACCGGGCGGCGGCCTTGGTGCCGGTCCCGGCGGGGTTGACGGTCGACGCTCCGCCGACGACGTGGTCGTTGATCCCGTCCTTCGGATACGGCGTGGTGGCGGGCGATCCGTAGATCCGCGGCGCGTTGGTCTCGTTCTCGCAGAACAGCAGCTCCGGCGGCGCGCCACCCGGACCCGCGCCGACGTGGAGGTCGTAGGCGCCGAGGTGCGGGTGCGAGGCGCGGATCCGCGTGCCGTCCGGGCCGGCCTCGAGGGTCGGGCGCGGCCCCGCCGGGTCGTACGACCACTCGTTGCGGAACCAGATCGTCGGCAGCACGTCGAGCGTCGCCGCGTCGGGGCCGGCGTTGCGCACGGTGATCCGCGCCAGGATGTCGGTCGGGTCGGCCTTCGCGTAGTGGACCTCGACGATCCAGTAGCGGTCGTCGTCGAAGATGCCGGTGTCGAGCAGCTCGTACTCCGGCTCCAGCCGCGAGCGCCGGGCGTTCTCGTCGATCAGGTCCTGGTAGGGAAACGCCGCCTGCGGGTAGTGGTAGCGCCAGCGCATCCAGGCGCTGCTGGGCACGGCGTCGAGGTACCACCAGTACTCCTTGACGTCCTCGCCGTGGTTGCCCTGGCTGTTGGTCAGCCCGAACATCCGCTCCTTGAGGATCGGGTCCTTCCCGTTCCACAGGGCCAGGCCCAGGTTCAGGCGCCCGAACAGGTCCGAGATGCCCGCCATCCCGTCCTCGTTCCAGCGGTACGCGCGCGAGCGCGCGTGGTCATGCGGGAACGACGCCCAGGCGTCGCCGTCGGCGCTGTAGTCCTCGCGCACCGAGCCCCAGGCCCGCTCGGACACGTACGGGCCCCACTGGTACCACGGGCTCGCGGTGTCCAGCCCCTCCTCGAGCCGGCCCGCGTGCTCCATCCGCTGCCGCTCGACGCCGCCCGCGGCGTTCGCCTCGGTCATCTACGTCGCTCCGTTCGTTCGTTGGGCCGCCAGCACGACCACCGACCTCGGGCCGGCACGGTAGCTGCCCCCGTCGACGGTCGGCGCGTCGGCCGCCGCCGTGAAGTCGTCCGGGCTGGCCAGCGTCGTGTCGACGATCCGGCGCCAGGCGTCGACCCCGGCCTCGCGCGGGGGCACCTCGAAGTCCAGCGGCTCCCAGTAGGCGTTGAGGATCAGGTGCAGCGCGAGCCGTTCGCTCCACAGCGAGAGCGCCAGCGAGCGGGACTCGTCCGAGAGGTCCGGGTGCCCCAGCCGCGTGCCGTGCCATTCGACCCTCGCGTGGACGAGCAGCTCGGAGAGCGTCAGCTCGGAGGGCGTGTCGAACAGCACCTGGGCGGCGCCGCGGCCCGTGATCAGGCCCCGGGCGAAGCGATGCAGGCCCGCGTGGCGCTCCACCAGCCCCCAGTCGAACCACGAGAGCTCGCTGTCCTGGCAGTAGCCGTTGTTGTTGCCCAGCTGCGTCCGCCGCACCTCGTCGCCCATGGTCAGCATCGGCACGCCGACCGCGAGCAGCTCCAGCGCCAGCAGGTTCCTGACCTGGCGGTCGCGGAGCGCCTCGATCGCCGGGTCGTCCGTCGGGCCCTCGACGCCGCCGTTCCAGCTGACGTTGGCGTCGTTGCCGTCCCGGTTGTCCTCGCCGTTGGCCTCGTTGTGCTTGCGGTCGTAGGAGACGACGTCGTTGAGCGTGAAGCCGTCGTGGCAGGTGACGAAGTTGATGGTCTTCTGCGGCTCGCGGCCGAGGTGGGCGTAGATGTCCGGCGAGCCCAGGAGCCGCTGTCCGACCGCCCACGCCTTGCCGGGGTCGCTCTTGACGAACGCCCGGACGTCGTCGCGGAAGCGGCCGTTCCACTCCGTCCAGCGGTCGCCGGCGAACGACCCGACCTGGTACAGGCCCGCCGCGTCCCACGCCTCGGCGATCAGCTTGGTGCCGGCCAGGACGGGGTCGGTCTCGATGTCCCAGATGATCGGCGGGCGCGGGACCGGGTTGCCGTCCTCGTCGCGCGACAGCACCGACGCCAGGTCGAACCGGAAGCCGTCGACATGCATGTCCGAGACCCAGGAGCGGAGGCTGTCGAGGATCAGGCGGCGGACGACGGGCTCGTTGGCGTTGAGCGTGTTGCCGCAGCCGCTGTAGTCGGCGTAGCGGGACCGGTCCGCCGAATCGAGGATGTAGTACTCGTCGTTGGCGAGGCCGCGATAGGCGAACGTCGGCCCGCCGTCGCCGCCCTCGGCCGTGTGGTTGTAGACGACGTCGAGGATGACCTCCAGGCCCGCCCGGTGGAGCGCCTTGACGAGGTCGCGGAACTCGTCCACGGCGCCCTGGGCGCCGGGCCGGCTGCTGTAGGCGGCGTGCGGGGCGAAGAACGACACCGGCTGGTAGCCCCAGTAGTTGGGCCGGCCGCCGGGCGCGTCCTGGGCGTCGAACTGGGACACGGGCAGCAGCTCGACCGCCGTGACGCCGAGGTCGACGAGGTACGGGATCTTCTCGATGAACCCGGCGTACGTGCCCCGGCGCTCGGGATCCACGCCGCTGCTCGGATGGGCGGTGAAGCCGCGGACGTGCGCCTCGTAGATCACGGTCTCGGCGAACGGCCGGTCCAGCGGCCGGTCCCCCGCCCAGTCGTACGCCGCGAGGTCCACGACGACGCTCTTCATCGCCCGCGCGTCCTCGTCGCCCGGGCCGTGCTCGCCCGGGCTGCCGGCCGATCGCCGGTAGCCCGCCGGCACGGCGACGCCCCGACCGTACGGGTCCAGCAGGATCCGGTCGCCGTCGAACCGGAGCCCGCGCTCGGGCGCCCAGGGCCCGTGGGCCCGGAAGCCGTACACCTGGCCCGCTCGGACGCCCGGCACGAACGCGTGCCAGTAGGGTCCGGTCCGATGGGCGTCCGTGTCCAGGTCGACGACGCGCGCCGGGACGTCGTCGTCCACGCGGTCGAACAGCAGGAGCTCGACCGCCGACGCGCGCTTCGCGTACACGGACACGTTCACGCCGTCGGGCGTGAGGGTCGCGCCGATCGGATGGTCGCGCCCGCCTGGGCGGGCGCGACGGCTTCGGTGGGCTGGATGACGGCCTGCATCGGCTGCGCCCGGACCTGCTCGGGCGCCCTAGAGGCCGACGCTCGCCTGCATCATCCCGCCGTCGACGACGTACGTCGTGGCCGTGCCGTAGGACGCGGCGTCCGAGGCGAGGAAGGCCACGAGGTTCGCGATCTCGGACGGCTCCGCCACGTGGCCGAGCGGGATCGCGCTCTCCAGCTTGGCGCGCGCGACCGGATCCTTGAGCGTCACGTCGTCGATCGGCGTGTGGACCGCGCCAGGTGCCACGCCCACCACCGTGATGCCGTGGGGAGCGAGCTCGACGCCGGCGGTCCGGGTCAGCATCCGGACCCCGCCCTTGGCTGCGCAATAGGGCGAGTTGCCGGGCATCGGCCAGTCCTCGTGGATCGAGGAGATGTTGATGATCCGGCCACCGCCGCCCTGGCTGATCATCTGCTTCGCCGCCAGCTGGACCCCGAAGAACGCGCTCTTGAGGTCGATCGCGATGACGAGGTCGAACTGGTGCTCGGTCGTGTCGAGCGTCGAGGTGCGGGTCTCCATGCCCGCGTTGTTGACCATGATGTCGAGGCGCCCGAACGCGGCCACGGTCTTGTCGACCAGGTTCTGGATGTCGGCGATCGACGAGACGTCGCCCTGGACGGCCTGGGCCTTGCCGCCAGCGGCCTCGATCTCCTTGACGGTCGCGTCGGCCGCGTCGGCGTTCTTGTGGAAGTTGATCGTGACGGCCGCGCCCTGACGCGCCAGCTCCAGGCTGATCGCGTGGCCGATCCCGCTGTCCCCGCCGGTCACGATGGCGGCCTTGTTCTGCAACGACATGTGTGCCTCCCTTACTCGATGGCGATGGTCTGGATGTCGATGACGGTGCGGTTGCTCACGACCCGGCGCCCGCGGCGAGACCTGCGAGCTGCGGTGGCCGCCGTGGCACGACGACGAAGGCGAGGACCCCCATGACGACCGCGACGACCGCGGTCGCGCCGTAGAGGGTGGACAGGCTGATCCCCGCGGCGTCCTGCAGCGGTCCGACGCCGAACGCGGCGATGCCGTAGCCCACCTGGTAGAAGGCGATGATCAGCCCGGCCGCCGAGGCGGCGATCGCGGTCAGCCGGTGCTGCCCGAAGCTGATCGTGAGCGGGAGCAGCGCCGAGCAGCCGAGGCCGGCGAGGCCGAACACCGCGATCCCGGCCGCCGCCGTGCCCCCGGAGAGCAGCGCCGTCCCGGCCAGCGCGATGGCGGCCACGAACGGCAGGATCCGGTACACGGACCGCTCCGGGAGCCAGCGCTCGACGGCGGCGAACAGGATCCGCCCGACGGTCACCATGCCCCAGAACGCGGTCAGGGCGAGCGACGCCACCGTCGCCGACGCCCCGAGGCTCTGGGTCATGTACACCGTCGCCCAGTTCCCGTTCATCGTCTCGACCACGCCGTAGCAGACCGCGAACGCGGCGAAGATCCAGAACTGGGGCGGGATCGCGAGGCCGCCGCCTTGCGCGGCGGGGGTCGACGACGCCGCCTTGAGCGGGAGCGACCGCGCGAAGAGCAGCAATCCCGCCAGCACGACGGCCACCAGGAACGGCAGGCCCGACCAGAAGCCGAGGCCGACGAACACCGCGACCAGCACCGGCGCCAGCGCCGTCCCGAGACCCAGCAGGGCGTTGAGGTAGAGCACGGCGCGGTCGGCGCGCTCGGGGAAGAACGCGGCGGCGAACGTGTTGAGCGACGGCACGGCGAGCCCGAACCCGATCCCGAGGCTGGTCGTCGCGACGAGCAGCACGAGGTACGGCAGCGGCCCCGCGCCGATGAGGAACTGGCTCACGAACAGCAGGGTCATCGCCAGCAGGTCGCCGGCGAGCCCGGTCAGCAGGAGCCGCTTCGGCCCGAGGCTGCCGGCGAGCCTCGCCCCGGCGAGGGACGCGGCGATGGCGGCGATCGCCTGGGGCAGGAACAGCCCGCCGTAGGCCGTGCTCGACAGCCCGTACCAGTCGGGGCTGGTCAGGATCGAGCTCGCCGCCGGGAACGTGACCAGCGCCACGCCCTGCGCGAGCGCCGCCGCATAGACGGCGCCGTACCTCGCGGCGGTCGGGCGCTGTGGGCACGGGTAGCGCGAGCCTTCGAACGCCAGGCTAGACGCTGGCCACCGCGGCGACGCTTCCGGCCGGCTCGCCGGCCGACGGCGCCGAGGCGCTCGAGCAGGTGGTCGCCGACCCGGAGCGAGTTCGCGATCGCCGTCAGGGCCGGGTTCACCGCCCCGATGCTCGGGAAGAAGCTGGTGTCGACGACGTACAGGTTGTCCAGCTCGTGGGCCTTGCAGTTCGGGTCGAGCGCCGAGGTCGCGGGATCGGTGCCGAAGCGGACCGTCCCGGCCTGGTGCGCCACGCCCGCGATCGGGATCTCGTTCTTGAGGTAGGTCGTGCGCGGGATGAGGTGGTCGGGGTGCATCCCGAGGTGGCCGAGCATCGACTTGAGCTGGTTGTACAGCCGCTTCTTCGGCTCCTGGTTGTTGGGCGTGTAGCTGAGCGTGATGTTGCCGTCCTTCGCCAGCGTGACCCGGTTCTCCGGTCGCCCAAGGTCCTCGGTGGACAGCCAGAAGTCGACCGCGTGCTTGGCGACCTCGTCCAGCGAGAACGTCGGCGCGAGCTTGGTCTGGAGCGGCTTCTCGCCGCGGAACATCGGCGCGGACGACTTGCCGACCATCTGGATGTTGCCCATCGGGTACGGGAAGTCCTTCATCCCGAAGTAGAAGTCGTTCACGCCGAGCGTCTTCTGGAACTTGGTCGGGTTCTCTTCCTTCGAGACCGCCAGCACCGCCGTGCTGTTGTGGTACATGTAGTTCCGGCCGACCTGGTCGGAGCCGTTCGCCAGCCCGTTCGGATGGCTGGTCGTTCGCCGACGCGAGCAGCAGCTTGGCGGAGTTCGCGGCGCCGGCCGCGACGACCACGATGTCGGCGCGGTAGGTCTCGGTGGCGCCGTCGACGCTCGACCTCGACGCCCGTGACCGTCTTGCCGGCGGCATCGGTCGTCAGCTTGGTCGCCCGGGCGTTCGTCAGCAGCGTGACGTTCGCATGCTGTCAGCGCCGGCCGGACGCCGAAGATCTCGGCGTCGGACTTCGCCTGGACCAGCGACGGGAAGCCGTCGCAGGTGGCGCACCGGATGCACGGGCTGTTGGGCATGTCGCCTTCGAGCAGCCGCACGCCGCACGGGGCGTGGAACGGGTGGTAGCCCGCCTTGGCGAGGTCGTCGGACAGCTGCTGGATGCGCGGCTCGTGCGGTCACGGCCGGGAACGGGTACGGCGCGCTCGCCGACGGCTCGGTCGGGTCCTCGCCCCGGGCGCCGTGGACCTCGTACAGCTGCTCGGCCTTCGTGTAGTACGGCTCCAGCTCGTCGTAGGTGATGGGCCACGCGGGCGACACGCCGTCGTGATGGCGGAGCTCGCCGAAGTCCTCGCGCCGCAGCCGGTACAGGGCGGCTCCGTAGAACTTGGTCTGGCCGCCGACGTAGTAGTGGATCCCGGGCTGGAACCCCTTGCCCTTGTCGTCGTACCAGGTGTCCGCCGACACGTACCGGTTCTTGATCGAAGACCTCGTCGGCGTCCCAGTTCTCGATCTCGCGCGGCAGCCAGCCGCCGCGCTCGAGGATGAGCACCTTCTTGCCCGACGGCGCGAGGTGCCGGGCCAGGGTCCCGCCGCCGGCGCCGCTGCCGATGATGATGACGTCGAAGTCGTTCGCGCTCATCCCGCACCTCCCGCGGACCCGGCCGTCGCGACCGCGTCGTCGTCTTCCCACTGCATGCGAGCCGTGCCGCTCCGGTCGAGCGCCTCCGGCGCGCGTTCCTTCCCGAAGTAGTCGATCGGCCCAGCTCTTGAAGGCATTGACCCGGTTGCTGCCGCCGGTCATCAGCAGGGCATGGACGCCGAGCCAGGCCACGAACGCCGCCTTGCCGTGCAGCTCCACGCCATGGACCTGGGCGACGGCCGCCCCCCGGCCGATCATCGCCATCGTCCCCTTGTCGTGGTACGAGAAGGACTTGGTCGGCTTGCCCTGGCGCAGGGCGAGGATCGTGTTGGCGGCCGCGGACCCGCTCTGGAGCGCGACCGAGCCGAGCTGCGGGTGGGTCTTGTCCTTCCCCGCCGGGATGTTCGCGACGTCGCCGATCGCGAGCACGCCAGGAAAGCCGTCGATGGTGAAGTCCGGGTTCACGTCGATCCGGCCGCCCGCGACCCTGCGGCAGCCCGGTCGATCCGGCCACCGGCGCCGCCATCAGCCCGCCGCCCCACACGACACAACGCGTGTTGATCGTCGACCCGTCCGACAGCTTCACGTGGCCCGGGCCGATCTCGGCGACGCCCGATGCCCAGCCGAAGGTCCACGCCATCCTTCTCGAGCACCCGCGCCGTGTACGGGTGGGCCTTGTCGGCGAACATCTTGAGCAGTGCCTTGCCGTGATCGACGAGGTGGACCTTCGCCCGCGGGGCCAGCGACGGAAACTCGTGGACCATCGTCGTGTTGATCATCTCGGACAGCGCGCCGGCCACCTCGACCCCCGTCGGGCCGCCGCCGACGATGACGAAGTCGATGGCCCCGCCCTCCGCGCGGGCGGGATCTCGATCCGCCTCCTCGAACGCCTCGATGATCCGCGTCCGCAGGCGCTCGGCATCGTCCAGCGAGTAGAGCGGGAACGCGTGCTCGGCGCCCGGGGTCTTGAAGAAGTTCGGCTGGGAGCCGGCCGCGAGCACGAGGTAGTCGCCCGCGTAGGTGTCGCCGCTGACCGTCGTGACCGACTTCGCCACGGGGTCGACCGACGCGACCTCCCGGCGATGGGCTTCGAAGTCGTCGAACTCCGCCGCGATCTTGCGGAGCGGGTAGGCGATGTCGGCCGATGCGAGCATCGAGGTCGCGACCTGGTACAGCAGCGGCTGGAACTGGTGGTAGTCGTTCTTGTCGATCAGCGTGACGTGGATGTCGTCGTGCTTGGCGAGGGCGCGCGCGCACGCGATGCCCTGCGAACCCACCGCCCACGATCACGACCGACGTCGGCGGCTTGCCGTTCGTGCCAGCGGTCACTTCGTCCTCCGTGCCTTGGTGGTGGATGTGTCGTCATCGTGTGCCGCGGTTCGCCGTCCCGCCGCCTTGATCGCGGCCGGGCGCTTGTCCGCGTGGGTGTGGACGCGGCCGCGCCCGAAGGCGTCGAGTCGACCCCAGCGGCCCGGGATGTCGAGCAGCTCGAGGTGTCCGATGGACGCCGGCAGCGCCGGGTCGACGACGAGGTGGTCGCCGATCGGCTCGAGGCCGAGCATCGTCCGCAGCAGCAGCAGCGGCGCTCCGGTCGACCACGCCTGGGGGCTGCACGCCGTCGGGTACTTGACGGGGTACTTGGTGACGCTCCGGTCGTAGCCGCCGAACGCCTCGGGCAGCCGGCCCTCGAACACGACCGCCGCGTCGAGGATCCCGGACGCGATCATCGCGGCCTCCTCCTTGAACCCGTACCGGCGCAGGCCCCAGGCCATGAACGAGTTGTCGAACGGCCAGACCGTGCCCAGGTGGTAGCCGATCGGGTTGTAGCGGCCCTCGCCCTCGGCCAGCGTGCGGACGCCCCAGCCCGACCACATCCGGGGCCCCATCAGGTGCCCGACCACGGACTTGGCCTTGTTGGCGTCGACGATGCCGCTCCACAGGAGGAGCCCGTTGTTCGAGGCCAGCGAGTCCACCTGGCTGCCGTCCGCATCGAGCGCAAGGGCGTAGTAGCCACGATCGGCGAGCCAGAAGTCGCGGTTGAACCGGCGCTTGAGGTCGGCGGCCTCCTTCTCCAGCCGGTCCGCGTAGGCGTCGTCCTTCCAGACCAGGCGGGCCAGGCGGGCGCCGCGGAGCTTTGCGTCGTACGCGTAGCCCTGGAGCTCGCATGTCGCGCGCGGGAAGCTCGGCAGCCGTCCGTCCGCGTAGGAGATCGAGTTCCAGGAGTCCTTCCAGCTCTGGTTCTCGAGGCCCGTCCGCTCGTTTCGTCGCTTGTACGAGATGTAGCCGTTGCCCATCAGGTCGGCGTACTGGTCGATCCAGTTGATCGCCGCGCGAGCCTCGAACTCGAGGTCCTTGACCAGCGCCTTGTCGCCCGTCCAGCGCTCGTACTCGTCCAGCAGGATCACGTACAGCGGCGTGGCATCGACGGCGCCGTAGTACGGCGAGTGCGGCCGCTCCTCGAACGCGGCCATCTCCCCGTACCGCATCTCGTGCAGGATCCGGCCCGGATCCTCGTCGCGGAAGTCGTCGGTCCGGCTGCCCTGCCACTCGCCCAGCACGCGCAGGGTCGTGGCCGCCAGCTCCGGGGCGAAGGGCAGCGCCTGGAGGCTGGTGAAGATGCTGTCCCGGCCGAACATCGTCATGAACCACGGCAGGCCGGCCGCCGGGAGGCTGTGGCCTCCGGCGATCAGCGGCGAGAACCGCAGGGCGGCCAGGTCCACCAGGCTGCGGTGATAGGTCGACTTGAGCGGCTCCCAGTCGCACTCGAGGTGCGGCGCCTCGTCGATCCACGTCTCGAGGCTCTGGCCCATGTCGGGCCGCGCCTTGCGATTGGTCCGGCCGTACTTCGTCTCGGTCACCCGCCGGCCGAGGCCGCCCAGCGACGTCACGACGTTGAGATCCGTGGTCCAGGTGCCGTGCGGCTCGACCGTGACCGTGAACGTCAGCCCGTGCTCGTCGACGGTGGCTGGCGCGGTGGCCGAGATCGTCGTCTCGCGCCGGAACGTCTCGCGCTGATAGCCGAGCACCAGTGACTGGCCGTCGACCTTGGTGTCGTACGTGCCCAGCTTCGGGAGCGCGTCCTTGACCTCGAACAGGTCGGCGAAGTCCGACGCGGCCTCGATCCGGATCGTCAGCTCCGCCGGCTCGGCGCTGTGGCTGATGATCGTCAGCTCCTCGTGAAAACCGAGGCCGACGGCACGCTGGCGGATCACCGACAGCTTGGGGTCGATGTACACGGTGCCCGTCGCCGGGACGAGGAAGAAGCGGGCCTCGAAGTACTGGAGGTCGTCCGTCGACAACGCGTTGAGGCGGATGTCGTTGATCGTGAGGACCCACGTCGACAGGAACCGCATGTCATACGAGAACAGGCCGGTCGGGTCGGTCTTCGACGCCTCGATGTCGCCGCGATCGTCGCTCACGACGAACGTGTTGCCGTCCAGGATCCGGACGAGGGACGCAGCCATCGCTCAGCTCCGCCGCTTGCCCATGGAGCGAGGGCCCGAGGCCGCTGGCATGCCCACCGGCGTCGAGAACAGGCGCTGGACGCGGATCAGGAGGCGCGGGTTGCCCTCCATGGTCAGCGTCCCTCGCAGGGCGGCGGCCATCGGGTTCCGCCGGCCGCTGGCGATCAGGTCGAACTCAGCCTTGTCCGCCTGGATGACGCAGTCCGCCTCGCCGTCGCCGCGGCTCACGGCCAGCGACCCGTCCTGGATCGCCAGCAGCCAGCGGTCCGTCTTGCCCTTGTTGGCGATGTCGAAACGCACCTTGGCGCGCACCTTGCCGAGCAGCGGATCCTGGCCCCGCCGCGCAAGGTCGTCAAAGAACGCAGCCGTCACGTCTGCCAATGCACCCGACCTCCGGCACCCCGCCGTCGTACGGACCCCGGACCGCCGTCACGCGGTCTCTCGTCACCCTTGGTCGTGAGGGTGAGGCGACGCGCCCCTCCGGCGCATCACCAGTTGTGCACCATACTCCCCTTCACTGCATGGGAACATGCCGCATCTCAGCCGACCGCGCCCGCGGCACGCATCGCCCTGGAGGGCCTTGGGGATCCGATGAGCACCCGCACGACTGACCAGGACTCGCCTCCCGACGGGGAACCCACCGCTCTGATGCAGGCACCCGGGTTCTGGGTGATCGTCCGCTACGCCGTCCTGTTCGGCGTCGTGCTCGCCTTTGCCGCGCTGGCGTTCATGGGACTGGTCGCGGCCGGGGGCGCGCTCTGGTTCACGCTTCCCGAAGACCCCGGCTGGTTCGACGGGAACCTCTGGTGGGTGGCGGTGACAGCGGGCGCGGGGTTGATCGTCGGCCTGCTGCGGCGGTGGCTTCGCCTTCCCGCCAAGGTGCCGGGCACGGTCGTCGAGATCAAGGAGGGGCGGGTCGAGCCCTCCATGGTGCTGGGGGCGGTCGCCGTCTCGCTGGTGTCGCTCGTCGGTGGGGCGAGCCTGGGGCCTGAGGACGCACTGGGGCGGATGGGAGGCGGCCTGGGAACCTGGGTCTCGGAGCGGCGGAAGCTCAGCGAGGACATTCGCGTGACGAACACGCTCAGTGGGATGTCCGCGGCGTACGGCGGCCTGTTGTCATCGCCGATTCTGGCGTCGATCCTGACGGTCGAGCTGGCGCGTCCGCAGGCGATGCGCCTGGGCCAAACGCTGGTGGGAGGCCTGATCGCCTCCTCGGTCGCGTTCGCGCTGTACTACTTCGATCGCGGGGTCGACGTTCGTCGGGCTCTACGCGCTGCCGCCGTATGCGTATGAGGACTGGCAGATGCTCGCGGCGATTCCGCTCGGCCTCGCTGCCGGCGCGCTCGCGCTGATCACGGTCGTCGCGATCGGCGTCATGAGGAAGCTCACGGCCCCGCTCGCGAAGTTCACCGTCCTGCGGCCGGTCATCGGCGGCGTCGCCTTCGGGCTCGTCGGCGTCGCGCTGCCGCTGACGCTGTTCACCGGAACCGATCAGCTCACGACCGTGATCCACGACGGGGCGGCGCTCGGCGCCGGTCTGTTGATCGCGGTCGTGTTCGCGAAGATCCTCGTGTTCGCCATCTGCGAGTCCACCGGCTTCATCGGTGGGCCGTTCCTCGTGATGCTGTTCATCGGCGGTACGGCCGGGGTGACCGCCCACGTGCTGATTCCGGGGCTGCCGGAGGGCTTCGCGTTCACGGCGATGTTCGCCGCCCTCCCGGCCGCGCTCGTCCCTGCCCCCTTCTCACTGATCCTGATCGGCGCACTCACGACCCAGATCGGCACGCTGCAGATCGCGCCGGTCGCCGTCTCCGTGCTCACGGCATATCTCGCCGTCTCTGGATCGGGCCTGCTCATGTCCCTGGCGCGCAGGCAGAGCAAGCCGACGACCACGCCGCAGCCCGGTCACACCGGCACGGAGTAGCGGACGCCGCCACGCGTTCCCCGCAGCGGAGGCAGACGCTCAGGCGAACGGGTCGGCGCCTCGGACGAGGAGCCGTCCTCGATCCCATCGGACCTCGCGAAGGTCCGCGACCGCCTCGTCGACGGCGGTCCCGATCGCCCGCTCCCCCACCCCGATCACGATCCCGACGCCCGCCGCCCGCGCGGCCGCGACGCCGTTCGGCGCGTCCTCGAAGACGACCGATCGCGACGGGTCGGCGCCCAGGCGCGTCAGCGCGAGCGCATACCCCTCGGGATCCGGCTTGCCGCGTGCCACGTCGTCGGCGGTGACGAACACCCGGGGCGGCTCGATCCCCGACGCGGCCAGCCGGGCGGTCGCGAGGGCACGGTTGCCGGACGTGCACAGGCCCCAGCGGCCGTGTGGGAGCGCGCCCAGCAGCTCGATGACGCCCGGGAGGGCGCGGGCCTCGCCCGTGAGCTCCTGCTCGAGCCGGTCGATGGCGGCGAGCGCTGCGTCGGCGTCGTCCGCATCGACGAACGCGCGGACCGTCGCCCGGGCCGGCTGGCCGTGGCAGATCGGCAAGCACGTCCTGCGGATCGAGGTCACGGGCCAGCGCCCACGCGGTCCAGGCCGCGATCACGCCGGCGTCGGAGTCGATCAGGACGCCGTCGCAGTCGAACACGATCGCCTCGGTCTCGACGATCAAGGTGGCCTCCCCGTCGGGTCCCGCCACGTGGGAAGGGCTCAGCCCGCCGGCCGGTTGCGGTAGCGGCCCACGAGCTCGCGCGCCGCCGGCTGCATCCGGACCGGCGGCAGGCCCCGCCGCACCTGGTCGAGGTCGTCGAGCACCATGTCGCCGATCTCGAGGAACGCCTGCGGGATGCCGCCCGCCCGGTGGGGCGACAGGACGAGGCCGTCGAGCGTCCGGGCCAGGCTGTCGGCGGGCATCGGCTCCTGGGGCCAGACGTCGATCGCGGCGAGGATCCGGCCGGCGGCGACGCGGTCGAGGACGGCGTCGACGTCGACGACGGCCGCGCGGCTGACCAGCACGAGGCGGGCACCATCGGGCAGCCGGTCGAGCTCGCGCGGCCCGAGGAGCCGCTCGCTCTCGGCCGTCACGGTCGCGAGCACGAACACGACCTGGCTCTCGGCGAGGACGTCGTCGAGGGGCGCCGGCGACCAGACCCGCCTCGCGCAGGACCGAGGCCGGGAGCCACGGGTCGAAGACCCGGATCGTGGCGTCGAACGGGCGCAGGAGCCGGTGGAGGGCCCGGCCGAGGTTGCCGTAGCCGACGAGCCCGATGCTGGACCCGCGCAGCAGGATCGCGTCGGCGTTGCCGGCCGCGAGGTAGCGCTCGCGGCCCGCGCGGAAGGCGCGATCCTCGCGGCTGATGCCGCGCGCGAGGTCGATCGCGAGCCCCAGCGCGAACTCGGCGACGGCCTGGGCGTAGGCGGGGCCGCAGCCGAGGACGTGGATGCCGGCCCGGAAGCACGCCTCGTAGTCGACGTTGGGGTAGAAGTTCCCTTCGACGTTCATCACGACCCGCAGCGCCGCGGCCCGCTCGAGCCGCTCGGCCGGCAGGTCGGGCTGACCGACGATCGCGAACGCGCGAGGCAGGGCGGCGTCGAGCCCGGCCTCGTCGGCGGCGTCACCCTCCAGGAGCACGACCTCGTAGTCCCGGTGGAGTCGCGCCTGCGCATCGGCCGAGAAGATCCGGTCGATCCCGTGTGGGGCCGGGCGGAGGACGACGAGGGGGCGGTCGGGCATCGGCCGAACGATACCCGCCTGGTACCCACGGATGGGGGTGCCCTCCCCGAATGGGGACTGTCCACGGTTCGGGCATCCGGGATACAGTCCCGCGCGGCCAACCGTACGCAGACAGGACCCGAAACCGAAGAGCCACCGCTCCTTCGCGCGGTCCGTTGTCCTCGCGTCACTGGCAATCCCGGCGCCCTGCGCCATCCCCCGATCCATCCGATGACCGGATGTCCGATCGGCGTGTTCCTGAGCCGAGCGCGCTCGGAGCGGTCCCTCCACCGCCGTCCGCTGCATGCGTGACGCGCTGGTAGAAAGGAGCACCGTTGGACCACCGAGGTCTCATCGCCCGCGCCCTCATCCCGATCGCGATCGCGATCACCGTCATCTCCATCTCCGCCCCCGCCATGCCCGCCAGGGCGACCGAGCCGGCCCCCGTCGATCCCACGACGACTGAGCCGGCGCCGGTCGATCCCGCGCCCGTCGAGCCCGCCCCGGTCGAGCCCGTCGTCGTCGAGCCGGCGCCGGTCGCCACGACGACCACCGTCACCGCGACGAGCACCGGCGTCACCGCCGGACGGCCGCCCAGCGCCTGATCCGGGTCGCGAAGCGCCAGCTCGGCGACCGCTACGTGTACGGCGCGACCGGACCCCGGCGCTTCGACTGCTCCGGCCTCGTTCTGTTCTCGTTGCGACACAGCCACACCCGGGGAGACGCCCGCCTCGGGGGTCGCTCGGCCGACTCCTTCTACGCCGCCTACCGGCGCCACCACCGCATCGGGCGTCACCACGGCCATCCGGGCGACCTGGTGATCTGGGGCGGCGGCCGCCACATCGGCATCTACCTCGGCCACGGCCGGGCGCTCAGCGCGCTCACGCGCAGCGGCGTCAGCGTCCACGGCCTCCATGCCGTGACGATGTCGTTCAACGGGTTCCTGCGCACGCGCCTCTGGCGCCACCACTGAACGCTGCGGCCGCCCTCGGCGGCCGCCTGACATGAGAGGAGCGCCACCCGGCTGGGTGGCGCTCCTTCGTTACCGGGTGCGCTGACTAGCTTCGGGCGCGATCCGCGTCGTCGGCCGTGTCCTTGACCTTGTCGGCGGCGTCGTCGACGGCGTTGCCGAGGTTGTCACCGGCATTGCCGAGGTTCTTGCTGATCTCGTCGCCGGCGTTGCCGACCTTGTCGGCGAGGTCCTCGCCGTCCCAGTTGCGTGATGCCTTCTTGGCACCGGTCTCGACCTCGCGGCCGGCCTGCTTGACGTCGTCCATCCCGGACTCCTCGTGGTTCGGGGTGGCCCCCGATGTGCTCCGAGGGTCAGTGCCGCTCCCTATCGCGCAGGTCATGGTGCTGGCGGCCGGGCTTGCGATCTGCTTGCGGCGCCTCCGGACGTGTTGACCGGATCGCGCCGCGCAGAACCCCCTTTCGCGATGCCAACTCGCCGCGCTAGGATCGCGGCGGGCGGTGACGAGCCCAGGCGTCGACGAAGGGAGCTGCGCCACGGATCCGGAGTTCCTGTCTCGGGTCCAGTTCGCCCTGACGGCGAGCTTCCACTTCCTGTACCCGCCGCTCTCGATGGGCCTCGGGCTGATGCTGGTCGTGGTCGGCGTCGCCTACGCGCGGACCAAGGACCCGAAGTGGCGCCAGCTGTCGTTCTTCTGGACCAAGGTGTACGGCCTGATCTTCGCGTTGGGCGTGGCGACCGGAATCGTCCAGGAGTTCGAGTTCGGCATGAACTGGGCCGACTACTCCCGGTTCGTCGGCAACATCTTCGGCAGCCTGCTGGCCGCGGAGGGCGTGTTCGCCTTCGCCCTCGAGGGTGGCTTCCTCGGCCTCCTGTTGTTCGGCGGCAACCGGCTCGGGCCGCGGATGTGGCTGTTCGCGACGGCGGTCGTTGTGTTCGGCGCCCACTTCAGCGCGCTCTGGATCATCATGGCCAACTCCTGGATGCAGACGCCCCAGGGCTACGAGATCGTCACCGACCCAGCCCCGACGCGCGCGGTCATGACCGACTTCGGGCAGGTGGTGTTCACGCCGTCGTTCCTGCCCCGGCTGCTCCACGTGTTCATGGCGTCGTGGACGGCCGGCGCGGCGTTGATGATGAGCGTCAGCGCCTGGTACCTGCTCAAGAACCGGCACCTGGAGCTCGCGAAGGCGAACATGAAGGTGGCGCTGGCGGGCTTCATCCTGTTCGCGACGGCGAACTTCGGGCTCATGGGGCCGAGCATGGCGATCGAGGTCACCAACGAGCAGCCGCTCAAGCTGGCGTCGATGGAAGGCCTCTGGGAGAGCACCTCGTGCGCCCCGCTGTACCTGGTGGGATGGGTGGACGAGGCGACCCAGACGACGACCGGGATCTCGATCCCGTGCCTGCTCAGCGTGCTCGCGTACTTCAACCCGCAGGCGACCGTGCAGGGCATCAACTCGATGTCGCCCCCGGACCCGACCCCGCCGATCAACCTGGTGTTTCAGGTCTACCACTTCATGTTCGGATTCGGGTCGCTGTTCGTGCCGATCGGCCTCCTGGCGGGGCTCCTCTACTGGCGCAAGCACCGCCTGTTCACGGCCCGCTGGATGCTCTGGATCCTCGTGGTCACCGTGTTCTTCGTGGAGGCCGCGATCATCGCCGGCTGGTGGACCGCCGAGGTCGGCCGGCAGCCGTGGGTCGTGTACAACGTCCTCAAGACGGCTGACGGGGTCTCGCCGACCCTGAGCGGGATCGACGTCTTCGTCTCCCTCGGCATGTTCATCGTGCTGTACGCGATCCTCTTCGCGCTGTTCCTGTACCTCCTGAACCGCGCGATCCAGCACGGGCCAGAGCCGCTCGAGGAGGTCGAGACGATCGACCGCGCCACCCTGCCCGACACCTTCCGCGAGATCTTCACCCGCCGGGATCGCGCCGGCTCGAGCGGAGAACCCTGATGCTGGAGGAGCTCTGGTTCGCGCTGTTCGTCCTCGTCGTGGCCGGCTACCTGATCCTCGACGGCTTCGACATGGGCGTCGGGATGCTGATGATCCCGCTGGGCAAGACCGACGTCGAGCGACGGACGATGCTCAACAGCATCGGCCCCATCTGGGATGGCAACGAGGTCTGGCTGGTGATCGCCGGCGGCGTGCTGTTCGCCGTGTTCCCGCTCGTCTATGCCTCGCTGTTCTCCGGCTTCTACCTCGCGTTCATGCTCGTGCTGTTCGTGATGATCCTGCGGACGGTCGCGATGGAGTTCCGCAGCAAGGAGCCGTCGCCACGCTGGCGATCGTTCTGGGACATGGTGTTCGCGCTGGCCTCGACGGGGCTGGCGTTCCTGCTGGGGGTGGCCTTCGGCGACGTCCTGTCCGGGGTGCCCATGGACGCGGACGGCAACATGTCGGTCACCCTGATCGGGCTGCTCAAGCCCGTACCGCTCCTGGTCGGCGCGACGACGATCGCGATGTTCGCGATGCACGGCAGCCTGTACCTCGTCCAGAAGACCGAAGGCGACCTCCAGGCGCGCATCCGGCGCGCTGTGCCGCGGCTGATCGCGGCGTTCTTCGTGCTCAACACGATCGTGGTCGTCGCGATGGTGCTGTCTCCCGCGACCAGATCACGACCACCTACGTCGACGACATCTGGCCCGTGATCTTCCCAGCCGCGGCCCTGGTGGCCATCCTGTTGGCCTATCGGTTCGTGCGCCAGGGACGCGAGCTCGCCGCGTTCCTCGCGTCGGCTGCGACGATCGCCCTGCTCGTCATCTCGGGCGCCGTGGGCATGTTCCCGAACCTCATCGTCTCGACCACGGACGCGGCCTACAACCTGACGATCTACAACGCCGCGTCGGAGGAGAACACGCTCCTCGTGTGCCTGGTCGTCGCGGTGATCGGGATCCCGTTCATCCTGCTGTACACCGCCGGCGTGTACTACTTCTTCCGAGGCAAGACCCGGGTCGACTCGCACGGGTACTGACGCCGTCGCGGGGAGCGCGCGCCGGACCGCGCGCTGGACCCGCCGGTCGGCGCCCCCACGCCCGGAGGCCCGGCTCCTCGCCCTCGATCCCGGTGCCGCGCGCCGCCTCGTCGCGCGGGATCGTCGTCTCAGCCGCCGCGGCCGTGGCGACGATCGGGGCCGCGTTCGCGCTCAGCGCCGCGATCGCCGGGACGGTGCTGGCCACGCGGTCCGCGAGTGACACCGCGGCGCTGGTCGGCGGATTTATCGCCCTGGTCGTCGCTCGCTCGGCGCTGCTGGCGGGCGGCGAGGCCCTGGCCGGGCAGTCGGCGCGGCGCCTCGTCGGTGACACCCGGCGGCGCGTCACCGCCCACCTCGCCGAGCTGGGCCCCGCGTACGCGGCCGGCGAGCGCAGCGGCGAGATCGCGTCGACGCTCGTGGACGGGCTCGACGCCATCGAGGCGTGGACGCGCTCGTTCCGACCGACGGCCGTGCTCGCGGTCGTCGTCCCGGTGCTCGTGCTGGGGGTCGTGCTCGTCCTCGATCCGCTGTCGGCGCTCGTCCTGCTGGTGACCGGGCCCGGTCCTCGTGGCCCTGCTCGGGCTGATCGGGTCGCGCGTCGGTCCGGCCACGGCCGCCCGGGCCGCCGAGCTGCGCTGGATGCAGGGCTACTTCGGCGACATGCTCCGCGGTCTCGAGACGCTGCGAGCCTACGGACGGAGCCGCGAGCAGGCGGGCCGCATCCGCGAGATCGGCCTGCGCTACGGCGACGCGACGATGGCGGTGCTCCGGACCGCGTTCCAGGCGAGCCTCGTGCTCGAGTTCGGCGCCGCGGTCTCGATGGCCCTGATCGCGGTCGAGCTGAGCCTGCGCCTGATGACGGGCGGCATCGGGTTCGAGACGACGCTCGCGGTGCTCGTGATCGCGCCCGAGTTCTTCCTGCCGCTCCGGCGGCTGGCCGCCGCGTACCACGAGGGCGCCGCGGGGCGCGAGGCCGCGACCCGGGTCCTCGAGATCCTGGACACGCCCGGACCGCGCCGCGCGCGCCCGGCGGTCGTCGCGGCTCGCGACGACGCCGCCGCCGACGCGGCCGCCGACATCGTGTTCGAAGGGATCACCGTCGCCTACCCCGGACGGCCCAAGCCCGCGCTCGCGGACCTCGACCTCGTCGATCGCGGCCGGGCGGCGAACCGTCATCGTGGGCCCGTCGGGCGCCGGCAAGTCGACCGTGGCGCGGCTCCTGCTGCGGTTCCTCGACCCCGACTCCGGACGGATCACGGTCGGCGGCATCGAGCTCGCGTCGATCGCCGGCCCGGACTGGCGGGCCGGGGTCGCGTACGTCCCCCAGACGCCGCACCTGTTCCACGGCACGGTCGCCGACAACATCCGGCTCGCCCGACCCGACGCCCCGTCGGCGTCGATCGTCGAGGCCGCGCGCGCGGCCGGCGCCGACGCGTTCATCGACGAGCTGCCCGACGGCTACGAGACCCCCATCGGCGAGGACGGGGTCCGTCTCAGCGGCGGCCAGCGCCAGCGCATCGCGATCGCGCGCGCGTTCCTGCGCGATGCCGGCCTCGTGGTCCTCGACGAGCCGACCGCGCACCTCGATCCCGACGCCGAGGCGGTCGTCACGGAGGCGATCGCACGCCTCGGCGCGGGCCGGACGGTCGTCGTCATCAGCCATCGCCCGGCGCTCCTCGATGGTGCCGACGCGGTGGTCGAGCTGGCACGCGGGCGTCGGATCCGATGACCCTCCGCCGCATCCTCCGCCTCACCGCGTCGCGTCCCGGCTGGCTCCTGCTCGGGGCGGCCGTCGCGGCCATTGCCGTCATCGCGAACGTCGGGCTGGTCGCGACGTCCGCCTACCTCATCAGCCGGGCCCAGACGGCGACCAACGTGGCCGAGCTCGCGCTCGCGATCACGGCCGTGCGCGTGCTCGCCATCGGGCGCTCGGTCGCCCGGTACCTGGAGCGGATCGTCATCCACACGGGGACGTTCCGGGTGCTTGCCGACCTGCGCGCGTGGTTCTTCCGATCGATCGAGCCCCTGGCCCCGGCCGGCCTGCGCGCGTGGCGGAGCGGCGACCTGCTCGCCCGGGTCACCGCCGACATCGGCACGCTCGAGGAGGCGTTCGCGGGCGTCGCGATGCCGCCGATCGCCGCGGCGGCCGCGGTCGCGTTCGGGTGCGTGCTGCTGGGCTGGATCCAGCCGCTCGCCGGCTGGGTGCTGCTCGCCTTCGCGGGTGCCGCCGGGCTGCTCCTGCCGTCGGCCGTGCGGCTCGGGTCGCGTTCGCGGGCCCGCGAACGGATCGCCACCCGCTCGCTGGCGACCGCGTACGCGCTCGACGCCGTCCGTGGCGTCGCGGACCTGGCGGCGTTCGACCAGGACGAGGCCCACCGGCGGCGGCTGCTGCGCACGGCGGACGAGCTGGACGGCGCGACCGCGGCGCTCTCGACGATCCGGGCCGCCGCGTCGGGCGGGGCCTCGTTGCTGACCGGGCTGTGCGCGGCGGCGCTGCTCGGGCTGGGGATCGGCTGGGTCCGCGGCGGGACGATCGAGCCGGTCCTGCTCGCGGTGCTGCCGCTCGCGGCCATCGCGATGTTCGAGGCCGTCGGCCCGCTGGCGGCCGCGGTGCAGCGCCTCGACGCGACCGAGGCGGCGGGCGGCCGGCTGTTCGAGCTGATCGACGCCCGGCCCGCGATCGTCGACCCCGCCGACCCGGCTCCGGCGCCGACGTCCTTCGGGCTCGAGATCGACGGCCTGCGCTTCCGCTACCCGGGCGGGTCGCGCGACGTCCTCGACGACCTCTCGCTGGCCATCCCGGCGGGCGGGCGGCTCGCGCTCGTCGGACCCAGCGGCGCGGGCAAGTCGACGCTGGTCCAGCTGCTGCTCCGGTTCGAGGCTTACTGCCGCCGGCGACATCCGGGTGGGCGGCCGCGACCTCCGGGAGATCGCCGCGGACGACGCCCGCTCGCTGTTCGCCGTCGTGTCCCAGCGCGTGGACCTGTTCGACGCCACGATCCGCGACAACCTCGCGCTGGCGGACGCCGACCTCACCGACGAGCGGGCCCGCCACGCGCTCGAGGCCGCGCAGCTGGCCGACCTCGTCGACTCGCTGCCCGACGGCGATCGGACCCGCATCGGCGAGGACGGCCTGCGCCTCAGCGGCGGCGAGCGGCGCCGGCTCGCGATCGCGCGGGCGATCGTGCGCGACGCCCCGATCCTCGTGCTCGACGAGGCCACCGCCGACCTCGACGAGGCCACCGAGGCGCGCCTGTGGGCCTCGCTCGAGCCCGTGATGGCCGGCCGGACGACGCTGGTGCTGACCCATCGGCCGCCGCCCGGCTGGGACCCGGCCGCCGTCGCGACGATGCGCGACGGGCCGGATCGTGTCGGAGGCGCGGCGCTAGCGGGCGGGTCCCGCGGTCGCGATCGCGAGGATGTCCGCCACGGAGCCCCGCAGCGGCGACACGGACTCGAGCCACCAGGTCGCGCCGACGGCCTCGTAGTCGGCCGGCGAGAACCCGCCGACCCCCGCGATGCCGAACACGGCGACATCGAACGGTCCGTCGAGCCCGGCTTCGAGCCGGGTCGCCCGCACCACCTCCAGGCGTTCGGCCAGCGCCGACGGCGGCATCCCCAGCGACAGCAGGTCGTCGGCCGTGCTCACGGCGACCCAGCCGTCCCAGCGGGCGGCACGCCGGATGCCGCCCGGGCGGTGCGCGCCCATCCAGATCGGCGGACGCGGCCGCTGCGCCGGCGGCGGCCCGATCCCGACGTCGTGGACCGGGTACTCCGGCCCGGGTCGCGAGACGACCTCGCCGCGCAGGAACGCGTCCACGATCGTCACCGCCTCGTCCATCCGCGCGACGCGCACCGACGACGTCCAGTCCTCGTCGAACGCCTCGTAGTCCGGCCGGTCACCGCCGGCGCCGACGCCCAGGATGAGGCGACCGCCGCTGAGCCGGTCGAGGGTGGCCGCCGCCTGCGCGACCAGCTGCGGCCGGCGGCGCGGCAGCACGATGACCGAGGCCAGCAGGGCGAGCCGCTCGGTGGCCGCCGCCGCCCCCGCGAGCGCCACGAATGGGTCCGCCGCGACGGTGCCCTGCGCCAGGCCCAGCGTGTCCCAGGTGCTGAACCCGTCCCAGCCGGCGGCCTCGCTCGCCTCGGCGAGGCGGACCAGGGTCAGCGGATCGGCGAAATCGCCCAGCGGGGCGACGTCCAGGGCGAACCTCATGCGACCGCCGCCCGGTCGAGCGCCTCGACGAACGGCGCGAAGCGCGCCAGCGTGGCCGAGGTCAGCGCGGGGAGCCGGCTCGGGTCGTCGGCCGCACCCGGGTAGAGCGTCAGGTGGTCGAGCCCGGCGGCCGCGAACGCGGCCAGCGTCGACGCCACCTCGTCCGCGTCGCCCGCGAGGTACTCGTCGTCCCGCGCGACCGCGACCCCGTCGTCGTCGATCGCGAGCCGCCCCCAGCCGGTCAGCCGGAGGGTCGCCGGATCGCGTCCCTCGGCCTCGCACGCCGCCGTCGCCACGCCGCGGATCCGCTCGACGTCCGCGAGCGACGCCAGGGGCGTGTTGACGTTGATCGCGTCGCCCCAGCGGGCGGCGACGCGGGACGTCCGCTCGCCCATGCCCGCGACCCACACCGGCGGACCGTCCGGCCGCGGGCCGCGCGGGATGAGCTCGGCGTCGTCCATGCGGTGGTGCTCGCCCGCGAACGTCACCGACCGCTCGCGGAGACAGGCGCGAGACGATCTCGACCGCCTCGGCGTAGCGCGAGACGTGTCGCGTCCCGTCGTACCCGAACGCGCTCCAGCTGCGGGTCGCGCGCCGGGACGCCGCTGCCGAGGCCCAGCACCACCCGGCCGCCGCTCACCTCGTCGAGCGTCATCGCCATCTTGGCCAGGAGGCCGGGGTTGCGGAAGCCCGTGCAGGCGATGAACGGACCGATCTCGATCCGGGTCGTGGCCTCGGCGGCCGCCGTGAGGATCGTCCAGCACTCCCAGAAGCCGAACCGGGGGCGGTCCTTGAGCTCGCGCAGCAGGTGGTCGGGCACCCACAGCGTGTCGACGCCGAGCGCCTCGGCGTCCTGGGCGACGGTGCGCATGTCGGCCCACGACGCGTAGCCACCGCCGCGGAGCGGCCAGGTCGGGAGGCTGAGGCCGATCGCGAGCCGGCGTCTGTCGGTCATCGCCCCACTCTAGCCCGACGCCGGACACGAAAACGCCCGAAGGAACCGTCGATCACTAGCTGTTCCAATCGCTGTAAACAACGACGGATCACTAGATGTTCGAGGCCCCTTCGGGCAAGACCAACGTACGGGTTGAGCCACTCTCGTCGCCGCCACACCGGGTGCCGTTCGTCTCGCATCCGCCTGTCAACGAGGGCGTCAGGACGGCGCCGCCAGGTCGCGGCGAGGGAACTGCCACAGCCCGAAGGCGACCGCGACCGCGAACACCGCGAGGAGGACCAGCAGGTCGGTCGGCTCGCCCTGACCGCCGAGGATGGCGAACGGCCGCAGGTAGTGGAACGGCGAGTACGGCTGCACGACCTCGGCGTCGGGCCACAGCTGGCCGAGGATCTCGAGGAGGTAGCCGAGCAGCACGACCGCCACGCCGATCGCGATCGGCGGGCCCAGCCGGTCGAACGAGGCCGACGCGGCGAGCGAGATGCCGGCGAGGGCGGCCAGCAACAGCACCGTGTTCAGGAACAGGAGCCCCTCGTGGCCCGCGTCGAGCTCGCCGACGAGGCCGTAGGCCGCCGACCCGATGACCGTGCCCAGCACCGCCGCCCCCGACGTGACGACCGCGATGCCGAGGATCGCGACGAGCAGCGTGACGAACACGGTCCGCCGCGAGACCGGGCGAGCCAGCAGGACCTCGAGCGTCCCGGCCTGGCGCTCGCCGGCGATCGCCGCCGCCGCGAAGCCCACCGGGTACACGACCTGGAGCGCGATCGCGATGGGGTGGCCGACGCCGAGCGCGATCGCCGCGTCGAGGCCGAACACGCTCGACCCGAGGAGCCGGAGGAAGGCCTCGGGGATGATCCCGGACTGGATCAGCGATTCCATCTGGCGACCGAAGGTCGCGTAGATGACCGGCAGCAGCGACGACCAGATCGCGAGCGCGACGGCGATGACGGCGACCCGCACGCGCTGGGCGCGCCACGTCTGGCGGAGGAGCGGTCCGCTGATCATCCCGGCGGCCCGTCGCCGGAGACGGCGCCGGGCTCCGGTTCGTCGTGTTCGGCGTACAGCTCGAGGAACGCGTCCTCGAGCCGGGCGGGCTCGATCAGCAGGTCGGTGACGTCGAGCGAGGCCAGCGCCGCCAGCAGCGGCTTCGGGTCGCCGTCGAGGTCGCAGGTCAGGCGCGGACCGTCGATCGCGACCGCGGAGACGCCGGGCACGGCGGCGAGGTCCGGCGGGTCGCCCGCGAACTGGATCTCCACGCGACGCTTCCGCCGCGCCAGGAGCGACGCGATGTCCTCGTTGGCCACCAGCCGCCCGGACCGCACGACCGCGACCCGGTCGCACACCCGCTCGACCTCGGACAGCACGTGCGACGAGAACAGCACGGTCCGGCCGGCCCGCCGGACGTCCTCGAGGATCGAGTAGAAGGCCCGCTGCATGAGCGGGTCCAGGCCCTCGCTGGGTTCGTCGAGGATCGCCAGCTCGGGGTCGTGCTGCAGGGCCTGGACGATGCCGAGCTTCTGGCGCATGCCGCGCGAGTAGTCGCGGATGGGCCGGCGGAGCGTCCGGTCGCTGAGCTCGAGCCGGTCGCACAGCGCGGCGCGGCGGACGGACGGGCGGCCCGAGAGGTCGGCCAGGTCGTCGAGGTGCCGCTCGCCCGTCAGGCCGTCGTGGAACGCGATGCCGCCGGGCAGGTATCCGGTCCGGGCCCGGATCGCGACCGACGACGGCCGTGATGTCCAGGCCCAGCACGCGGGCGCCGCCGGCCGTCGGATGGAGGAAGCCCAGCAGCAGCCGGATGAACGTGCTCTTGCCGGCGCCGTTCGGCCCCAGGAACCCGAACACCTCGCCTTCGCCCACGTCGAGCGTGACGTCGTCGAGCGCGGCGATCGCCTCGCGCCGGCGGACGCGCCCGCCGCCGCCGTAGTGCTTGGTCAGCCCCGAGGTCGCGATCGCGGGGGCCGAGGTGCGCGTGGCCATCGGCGCAAGGCTAGCGCGGGGACGGCGGCGCGATTCCGCTACGATCGACCCGATGCTCTACCGCGCGGACCCGTGGCTCCACGTCATCGCCGGCTGCATGTCGTCGGGCAAGACCGACGAGCTGCTTCGGCTCCTCCGGCGGGCCGAGATCGCCCGCCGCCGGATCCTGCTCGTCCGCCCGGATGTCGACGACCGCACGCCCAGCGAGTACGCCGAGAGCCGGAGCAAGGCCCGCTACCCGTCGGTCCTCGTGCCGCGCAGCAACCCGGTGGAGATCCTGTCGCTCGCCCGGGAGCGGGACGTGGACCTCGTCGGCATCGAGGAGGCGCAGTTCTTCGACGACGGCCTCATCCGCACGGCCGAGACGCTCCGCCAGAGCGGTCGCCACGTCATCGCGAGCGGCCTCAACACGGACTTCGCCGGCCGGCCGTTCGGCCCGATGCCCGAGCTCCTCGCGCTCGCCGACGAGATCACGATGCTCAGCGCGATCTGCGTCGTGTGCGGCGAGACCGCGACCCGGACCCAGCGCCTGGTCGGCGGGCGGCCGGCGGCGATCGACGACCCGCTGATCGTGATCGGCGGGTTCGACGGGCCGGCGATCGAGACCTACGAGGCCCGCTGCCTCCGCCACCACGAGGTCGCCCCGGCCGGGGCGGCACGCGGCGTCGTCGCGGACGACGTCCCGGACCGGGTCGCCGCAGGCTCCGGCGAGGGCTGACGCCGCCGAGCCGGCCCGCCTGACCGGCGAGCCTGACGGTGAACAGTCGCCCGACTCATCCACAAGTTGTCCACGGCGCCGCCGTTTCGTGGACAACTTTTCGGGCGCACCGGCGAAGTTCGTGGACAAGCCGGTTGTTGGTGCCCGGCCCCCGCCGATATCGTTCGATCTGCCCGAAGGGGCCGGTGGCACCGACGCCGGATCGATGAGCGATCATCGGACCGGGTCCCCGGACCGCCGCCACGACGACCGCAAGGCCGACGAGGTGGCTGGAGCACGGGGCCGCTGCGACAAGGCCGAGCTTGCTCGGCAGTGGCGCGGGCGTGACGGTGCGGTACGGTTCCTTCGGGCGCTTTCGTGTGCGCCGAACCCCGGATGCCGATGCCGAAGCTGTCCGCAGGCCTCCTCCTCTATCGTCGCGCCGGTGACGGCGTCGAGGTCCTCGTCGCCCACCCGGGCGGACCCATCTGGTCGCGACGCGACGTCGGCGCCTGGTCGCTGCCCAAGGGCGCGCCGCTCGACGGCGAGGCCCTGCTCGACTCGGCGCGGCGCGAGTTCCACGAGGAGACCGGCCACCTGGCGCCCGAGGGCGACCCCATCGACCTGGGCGAGGTCCGCATGCGGTCGGGCAAGACCGTCCACGCGTGGGCGATCGAGGGTGACCTCGACCCGAGCCGGCTCCACAGCATGATCGCCGAGATCGAGTGGCCGCCGCGATCCGGGCACCGCCTCCAGGTCCCCGAGATCGACCGCGTCGCGTGGGTGGTCCCGGGCGAGGCCCGACGCCGTCTCAACCCCGCGCAGGCCGCGTTCGTCGACCGGCTGTTGCAGGCCCTCGCGCGCGAGAGCCTGACGGCAGGCTTCCGGCCCGACACAACTGAGAGCCGCCCCGCTTGTATCAGCGGTGCGGCTCTCGTTCCCCCCGAAAGGGGTCCGCCGGTCACCCGTCGGACCGGGGGTTCCCGGTACTCCCCCCGCGGTGGTACCGGGCGGAGCGGATGATACGCGGTCATGTCGGCCTTGTCACGGGTTTATTGACTTAGAGCTTCGGGTACCCGCCTCCGCCCCCGTCCGCGAAGGCGATCGCGGCCGTGGCCAGCGACAGCGCACAGGCGGTGGCGACGGAGATGACGAAGCGCAGTCGGCGCATGGTGCCCACCTCAGCTCGTGCGGGTCGGAGGTGCGGCCAGGTGGTCGTCCTTGCCTCCGCCGCTCGGGCAATGGTAGGCTCCGCGCAATGATCGAGTCAAATATTAGTCAACATCGTCCCACCGGCCGACGCCGGTCCGCCGCGACGACGCCGGAGTGGCGCCGCGCCCTGGGCGCCGAGCTCCGCAACCAGCGGCAGCGCCGCGGCATGACCCAGGCGGCCTTCGGCGCTCCCCTCACGCGCGCGTTCGTCTCCGCCGTCGAGCGTGGCCGGGCCGTGCCCTCGATCCCCGCCCTCGAGGTCATGCTCGTGCGCGGCCGGCATCCCGCTCTCGACGTTCTTCGCGCGAATCGAGGCCCAGATGGTCGACCAGGAGTTGACCGGGTCGTATGATCTCCGCCATGGAAGCCATCGACACCAGGAAGCGCCGCCGCGTCGTCGTCGATCAGCGTGAGCTCGCCCGGGCGATCGGCGGACGCATCCGCGCCGCCCGCCTCGCCGCCGGGCTGACCCAGCAGGCGCTGGCGGGCGACCGCTACACGAAGGCGTACATCAGCGCCCTGGAGCTCGGGCACGCGAAGCCCTCGATGGCGGCGCTCGACTACCTCGCGCCACGTCTGGGCACGACCTCCGACCAGCTCATCGCCGACCACACCTCCCGGTGGAGCCGGATCGACGCCGACCTCCACCTCGCCTCGGGCCGGCTCCGGGAGGCCGCCGAGGCCTACGAGGACCTCGCCGCCCAGGCGACCGATCGGGTGACGCGCGGGGAGCTGCTCCTCGGCGCCGCCGAGGCCCACTGCAAGCTCCAGCAGGCCCAGGCGGCCTCGCCCCTCCTGATCGAGGCGATCCGCCTGCTGAGCGTCGGCGGCCGGCCGGCCGACCAGAAGCGCGCCCAGTACTGGCTGTCGTACGTGCACATGGCGCTGGACGACCCCGAGGAGGCCCGGCGCCTGCTGCTGGAGATGGTGGGCACGGACCCGTCGCTGGTCGAGGACCCCGACTTCGAGGTGCGCCTGCGGATCGCGCTCGCCCAGATCGAGACCGAGCACGGCGACCCGGCGCGCGGCGCCCTGTACCTCGAGGAGGCGCGCGACCTCGCGGGCAGCCTCGACCTCCGCAAGCGCGGCGTGTACTTCGACGCCCTCTCGAAGGCACGGTTCGAGGCCAACGACACCGAGGGCGCGATCCGCGCCGCGACCGAGGCGCTGGCGCTGTTCCGGGCCTCCGAGCAGGAGGTCCAGGAGGCCCAGCTCGAGAACGCGCTCGCGATGTCCTTCGTGCGGCTCGGCAACCTGGCCCGCGCCGACGAGCTCGCCGCCCACGCGGTGTCGATCGCGGAGCGCCTCCACCACCACCAGACGCTCGGTCACTACCTCGACACCCAGGCGACCATCCACCTCGCCCGGGGCGACGTCGACGGGGCGCTGGCATTGACCGATCGGGCGCTCGCGATCGAGGCCGAGCACGGGCCGGCCAACGACCAGGTGGGCGCCCGGATCACGCGCGCGCAGGCCCTGACGGAGGCGGGCCGGACGGACGAGGCCGAGGCGGCCTGGGCCGACGCGGCCGCCGTGGCCCGCCAGCTCTCGTCCCCGCTCCGCCGCCGCCGGATCCTCGCGGCGTGGGCCGAGGCCCTGGCGCGGCAGGGCCGCCACGCCGAGGCGTACGAGGTCGTCCGCGAGGCGATCTGACCTCGCCCAGCCGTCACCGCGCCCGCGCTTCGAGAGCCGGCTGCAAGGCGGATCGCCGGCGTCGTCGGCGGCACGAAGTCGCCACCCAAGGCAGACTCTGCGCCGATGACCACCCCCGCCCAGGCGCCGGCCAAGGCCGGCCGGCCGCGCGCACGACGTCGCGGGATCGGTCCCGCGGCCACGATGGGACTGGTCCTGTTCGCCGTCCTCGTGACCGGCGGGCTCGTCGGCGCCGGCGTCACCCTCGCCACCTACGCCACGATCAGCCAGGGCCTGCCCGAGCCCACCCAGCTCGAGAAGATCGAGCTGCCCGAGCAGTCGGTCGTGTACGACCGGACCGGCAAGGTCGAGCTGGCCCGGTTCGGCGAGTTCAACCGCGAGGTCGTGACCGTTCAAGGACATCCCGCCGGTGCTGGTCGATGCCACGACGGCCGTCGAGGACGGCTCGTTCTGGGACAACGCCGGCTTCGACACGATCGGCATCGTGGCCGCCGGCATCGACTCCCTGCGCGGCGCGCCGCGCGGCGCCTCGACGATCACCCAGCAGCTGGTCCGCCAGCGGCTGCTCACCCAGACCAGCGAGGCCGTCACCGAGCTCTCGGCGACGCGCAAGCTGCGCGAGATCATCCAGTCGATCCGCGTGACCCAGGCCTACCCGGGCGTCGAGGGCAAGCAGAAGATCATGGCCGCCTACCTCAACCAGAACTACTACGGCAACGAGTCGTACGGCGTCGCCGCGGCGGCGCAGGGCTACTTCGGCAAGCCGCTCGACGAGCTGACGCTGGCCGAGGCGGCGATCCTCGCGGCCCTGCCCAAGTCGCCGTCGACCTACGACCTCGTCCAGAACGCCATCGTCGAGTGCCTCGACCCGGGCGCCGAGACGTCCGACGAGGACACGTGCGAGAAGTCGCAGCTCGTCGTGCCGCCGGACAGCCCGCATCGTGCAGCGCCGGAACCTGGTCCTCGACCTGATGGCGCGCGGTCGCACGCCGTTGACCCAGGGACAGTTCACCGCCGCGGACTTCGAAGCGGCGAAGGCCGAGCCGGTGATCCTCGCCGCGCAGCGGTCGAGCCAGTGGAAGGCGTCCCAGTTCGTGTGGCAGGTCCGCAAGGAGCTGACGACGAAGCTGTGCCCCGACGCCGAGACGTGCCCGCCGATCGAGCGCGGCGGCCTCACCATCACCACGACCCTCGACATGCGGCTCCAGGAGATCGCCGAGAAGTGGGTCAAGGCGGCGACGGTCGTCCCCAACTCGAAGAACCCGCGGGTCACCGCGCGGGCCCTCGGCCTCCGGTACGAGTCCGTGGATGGAGAACCTGCGGTCCAAGGACCTCCACAACGGCGCGCTCGTCGCCATGGACTACCAGACGGGCGACCTGGTGGCCTACGTGGGATCGGCGGATCCGAACGCCCAGAAGGGCACCCGCAAGTTCCAGCCCCGGTTCGACGTGCTCGCCGATGGCTGGCGGCAGCCCGGCTCGGCGTTCAAGCCGGTCGTCTACTCCACGGGCATCGCGAACAAGAGCATCACGGCGGCCTCGATGTTCATGGACGTCGTCACCAACTTCGGCGGCGGCTACACGCCGACCGATGCCGACAACCTCGAGCGCGGCCCGGTCCGGATGCGCGACGCCCTCAGCTTCTCGCTCAACATCCCGGCCGTGAAGGCCGGGATCGTGATCGGCAACGACCGGGTGCAGCGCCAGGCCGAGGCGATGGGCATCGAGTTCCAGGACGGCCAGGTCGACGCCGGCGCGGCGTTCCCACTGGGGGTCGAGGTGGTCCATCCGCTGGACCTGGTCCGGGCCTACGGCGTCCTCGGCGATCGCGGGCGGCTCGCCGAGCAGACGACCCTCCGGACCGTCACCGACAGCAACGGCGACGGTGCTGATCGAGGAGAGCCAGCGGCCCAAGCCGGCCGAGTCGCTCGACCCGGGCGCGGCCTACATCACGACCGACATCCTGGCGGGCAACACGAACCCCCGGAAGAACCCGTTCTGGGGCCAGTTCGCGATCACCGACGGCGGCCGGCGTCGTCCCGCGACCCTCAAGACCGGCACCAGCAACGAGGCCCGCGACCTCAACGCCTACGGCTACATCGCCGCGCCCGACGAGCGCGGTCGCAAGGACGGCGAGTACGCCCTCGTGGTGGGGGCATGGAACGGCAACTCCGAACAACTCGCTGGTCAACGGGTCGGGCGGACCGCTGTTCTCGATCGACGTCACCACGTACGTGTGGCAGGGCTTCATGGAGGAGTCCACCAAGGGCTGGGAGATCAAGGCCTTCGTCGCCCCCAACGGCCTGGAGCGCACGGAGGTCGACCCGTGGACCGGGCTCGCGTCGTCCGCCGGCAACGCGGTTGCGGAGCTGTTCCTGCCGGGCACGACGCCGACCCGCCTGCCCGCGGATTCTCGCTGCGGCGAGGCGGTGCTGACGACCGCCGGGTTCGAGGACGAGCACCCGGGCTGGATGGCGGCGAACCAGGGCTGGCTCAGCCGAGCGCGGCGCGGACCGGGCAGGGTCGGCGGGCCCGAGAACACGGCGACGGCCTTCTTCTACAACCCGGTGTTCAACCCGTACGGGCGGTCGTGGGGGCCGCTCCTGGGCGACGAGGGCTGCGGGCGACCGAGCGAGCGCCCGTCGGAGTCCATCGACCCGTGTGCGTCGCCGGGGGCCTCGCTCGACCCGTCGGCCGCGCCCGTCTCGTGCCCGCCGCCGAGCGAGTCGGCCGCGCCCCCGACCGAGGCGCCGACCGAACCGCCGACCGAGGCGCCCACCGAGCCGCCCACCCCGGAGCCGACCCCCGAGCCCACGCCGGAGCCGTCGCAACCGGAACCCGAGCCGTCGGCCGCGGACGCAGCCCCCGCGCCCTGACCCTGCCGCCGCGCGCGGTCTCAGCACCTTCTCAGGAATCCAGCCTATGCTCCGTCCCGGCCGCGGCCGGTTCGAGGACCGGCCGAGCGGGCCGTCATCGACCTGTTCGTTCCTGAGCGCGGAGATGCACGTGTCGGATCGCGTCCCGGGCCGCCCCAGCCGGCTTCGCCCGGCTTCGAGGGCCCTCCTCCTGGTGGGTCTCCTGGCAATCGTCGCCGGGCCCCTGGCCTCCCTCGCCACCGCCGCCGGCGGCCTCACCGTGACGACGCCGTTCCCGGCCGTCGTCGCCGAGCCCGGCTCCACGGCGTCCTTCGACCTGAAGGTCGAGGTCCCGAGCGCGATGCGCGTGGACCTCAAGGCCGGCGGCGTCCCCGACGGCTGGACCGCGCGCTTCCGCGGCGGCGGCCTCACGGTCGACAGCGTCTACGTCGATGCCAAGTCCTCGCCGACCCTCACGCTCGACGTCGAGATCCCCGATGACGCCACGCCCTCGGCCAACCCGATCACCGTGACCGCCACGGGCGCCGGCCTGACCGACGTCCTGCCGCTCTCGATCCGGATCGGCGACACGGCCGCCGGGACGGTCAAGCTGACCACGGACTCCCCGGGGCAGCGCGGCCCGTCGGGCACGACGTTCACGTTCAACGTGACGATCCACAACGACACCGCGGCCGAGATCCCGTTCACCATGGACGCCCAGGGTCCTCCCGGCTGGACCACGGAGGCCAAGTCCTCGGGACAGGCGCAGGCGACGAGCGTCACCGTGGCGCCCAGCGCCACAGGCACGATGACCGTGACCACGACGCCGGCGTCCGACGTGACGGCCGGCGACTACCCGATCCAGGCCAGCGTCACCGGCGGCGGCAAGACCGCCTCGATCGACCTCGGCGTGACCATCACCGGGACCTACACGCTGGCGCTGTCGACCCCGGACCAGGTGCTCTCGACGACGGCCAACGCGGGGTCCCAGAAGGACCTCCAGCTCACCGTCACCAACGAGGGCACGGCACCGATCACCAACGTCGCGATGTCGGCCAGCCCGCCCACCAACTGGAAGGTCGAGTTCGAGCCGGCGACCATTCCCTCGGTCGAGGCCGGCGCGACCCAGAACGTGACCGCCCACCTCACGCCGACCAACGACGCCATCGCGGGCGACTACCTGATGACCGTCACGGCGAAGGGCGCCGAGGCGACCGCCGACACCTCGATCCGGGTCCGGGTCGAGACGCCGCAGTTCTGGTGGATCGTCGGGGTCGTCCTCATCGTCGGCGTGTTCGCCGGCCTCTACTGGGTCTTCCGGACGTACGGCCGGCGGTAGCCCGATGACCGACCAGCCGACGCCGGGGTCCGACGGGCCGCGAGGCGTGCCCCCGCGGCGCACCCGGCCGCGGAACACGGTGGGCACGAAGCCGGCCGGCACGACCCCGGCCGCCACGGACCCGACCGCCACGGATCCGACCGCCACCACGGCGGCGGCGCCCGTCGAGCAGCCGCGCGAGCGGCGGCGGCGCACCGTGGCCGAGGTCCTCGCCGAGGTCCCGGCCGACGCCGTCATCGTGGCCCGCCGCCTGACCAAGCAGTACGGCGAGTTCACGGCCGTCGAATCGCTGGACCTGACCATCCGGGCGGGCGAGGTGTTCGGGCTGCTCGGCCCGAACGGCGCCGGCAAGACCACCACGGTCCTGATGCTGCTCGGGCTGACCGAGCCCACCAAGGGGATCGTCCGGGTCGTCGGGCTCGACCCGACGCGCGAGCCGCTGGCCGTCAAGCGCAAGGTCGGCTACCTGCCCGACAACGTGGGCTTCTACGGCGGCCTGACCGGTCGCGAGAACCTGCGCTACACGGCGAAGCTCAACGGCCTCCCGCGCTCGGTGGCCGAGGCGCGGATCGACGAGCTGCTCCACGAGGTCCGGCTCGACGACGCGGCCGACAAGAAGTCCGAGACGTACTCGCGCGGCATGCGCCAGCGGCTCGGCATCGCGGACGCCCTGGTCAAGGAACCGACGGTCCTGATCCTGGACGAGCCGACGATCGCGATCGATCCCGCGGGCGTCGAGGACCTGCTGGCGCTGCTCCGCCGGCTCGTCGCCGAGCGGAACCTGACCGTGCTGCTCTCGTCCCACATCCTGGGCCAGGTCCAGTCGCTGTGCGACCGGGTCGGGTTCTTCGCGGCGGGCCGCCTCGTCGCCTCCGGGCCGCTCGAGGAGCTCGCCCGCGGCACGGACCAGCGGATCGAGCTCGAGGTCGCGATCGACGGCGACCCGACGGCGATCGATCCCGTCGCCCGCGCCGTTCCGGGCGTCATCGACGTCCGGCCCGACGAGCGCCAGGAGCGACTGCGCATCGTCACGGCCAACGGCGACGTCGCGGGGCCGCTCGCCGCCGCGCTGGCCGCCGCCGGCCTGTCCATCGTCCATCTCCGGCGCCGCGGCTCGGACCTGCTCGAGCTGTACCGCCGCTACGTCCCGGAGGCCCCCGATGGCCGCACCCACTGAGACCCGCCGCTCCGACGTGTCGCGCGCCGCGCGCCGCGCCGAGCGCGCGCCGTCCGGAGGCTGGCGGACGATCGCGGGCAAGGAGATGGCCGACCACCTCGGCAGCATCCGGTTCTTCGTGCTGCTGGTCGTGGTCGCGATCGCCGCCATCGTGCCGCTGTACTTCATCTCCACCGACATCAGCAACTCCGCGCCCCAGATCGCGGGCTCGCCGGCGGTGTTCCTCGCCCTGTTCGTCGTCGGGTCGCAGAGCGTGGGCGGCGTGACGACGGTCGCGTTCGCGGCGCTGCTGGTCCCGCTGGTCGGCATCGCGTTCGGGTTCGACGGGATCAACAGCGAGCGCAGCCAGGGCACGCTGTCCCGGCTGCTCGCCCAGCCGATCCACCGCGACGACGTGATCAACGGCAAGTTCGCGGCGGGCATCGCGGTCATCGCGGTGATGCTCGGCGTGCTGGTCGTGCTGGTGACGGCGCTGGGCATCGTCCGGCTGGGGATCATCCCGTCCCCCGAGGAGCTCGCGCGGGTGCTCACGTGGCTCGTCGCGACCGTGCTCTACGCGTCGTTCTGGCTGGCGTTCGCGCTGCTGCTCTCGGTCGTCATCCGGGGCGCGGCCTCGGCCGCCCTCGTCGGGTTCGGCACCTGGCTCGCGCTGATCCTGTTCGGCCAGTTCCTGCTGCCGATCGTGGCCAACACCCTGTTCCCGTCGAACACGACCGGCACCGCGGACGACTACTTCGCCTCGACCACGGCGCAGCAGCTGTTCCTGCGGATCTCGCCGGCGACCCTCTACCAGGACATCGTCACGGCGCTGATGAACCCGACCACCAAGAGCGTGCTCGGCGTCGGCAACCTCGGCCAGTACGTGAGCTCCCAGGAGCAGCTGCCGACGCTGCTCTCGATCGACCAGAGCATCCTGCTGGTGTGGCCGCAGATCGTGATCCTGACCGCGCTGACCGTCGCGATGTTCGCGCTCGCCTACATCCTGTTCCTGCGCCAGGAGGTTCGCGCGTAGGCACGCGGTCATGCGAGCGTCACCCGGGCGACCGACACTGAACCCATGAGCCAGCCCGTGTCCGCCTCGCCAGCCGTCCCGTCGCCGGCGACGCCGGCCGTCACCGCACCGGCCGTCGCGCCCCGCGGGCTGGCGGCGATCGCGGGGGTCGTCACCGCGCTGGTCGCGCTCGCGGTGGGCGAGCTGTTCGCAGGAATCGTCGTCGGCGTCCCCTCGCCGATCGCCGCGGTGGGCGCGGCGATCATCGACTTCGCGCCGCCGGGCTCGAAGGACTTCATGGTCGCCCTGTTCGGCACCAACGACAAGACGGCGCTGACCGTGTTCGTCGTCGCCGTCGTCGTCCTCATCGGCGCCGGCGTCGGCCTGCTGGCGCGCCGGTCGATGGGGGCCGCGATCGGCATCGTCCTCGCGATCGTGGGCGTCGGCCTCCTGGCGTCGATGCGGCTCGCCGGCAGCTCGGTCGACCCTGGTGCTGGTGTCGGCGGCGATCCAGGCCGGCCTCGCCGTCTACGTCCTGAACGCCCTGATGACCTCGGCCCAGGGCGCCGCGCGCGTGGAGCCCGATCCGTCGCCCGCGCGGCGCTCGTTCCTCGTCCGGGCGGGGGTCCTCGGCGGGCTCGCGATCGTCGGCGGCGGCCTCGGCAGACGCATGCTCGAGGGCCGCGCGGCCCAGGTCACCGCGGCCGCGACCGAGATCCCCGCGGCCGTCGATCCGGTCGCCCTCCCCGGCCCGGACGCGTCGTTCGCCATCGACGGGCTGACCCCGCTCGTCGTGCCCAACGCCGACTTCTACCGCATCGACACCGCCCTGATCACGCCCGCGGTCGACCTCAACGGCTGGTCGCTGCGCGTGTTCGGCATGGTCGACCGCGAGGTCACGCTGACCTTCGACGACCTGATGGAGCTGCCGCTCATCGAGCGCTACGTCACCATCGCCTGCGTGAGCAACGAGGTCGGCGGCAACCTCGTCGGCAACGCCAAGTGGACGGGCGTCCGCCTCGGTGACGTGCTCGACATGGCGGGCGTCCAGCCCGGCGCCACGCAGCTCGTGCCGCGCTCCGTCGACGGCTGGACGGCGGGCTTCCCGACCGCCTGGCTGACCGACCCCGCGCATCCGCGCGACGCGATGATCGCGGTCAAGATGAACGACCAGCCGCTGCCCGCCGAGCACGGGTTCCCGGCCCGGCTCATCGTTCCCGGGCTGTACGGCTACGTCTCGGCGACGAAGTGGCTGGCCGAGCTGGAGCTCACGACGCTCGAGGCGTTCGACGCCTACTGGGTGCCGCGCGGCTGGGCGAAGGAGGCCCCGATCCTGACCCAGTCGCGGATCGACGTGCCCCGCTCCGGCTCGTCCGTCCGGGCGGGCGTCGTCCAGGTCGCGGGCGTCGCGTGGGCGCCCGACCGGGGCATCTCGAAGGTCGAGGTCTCGCTCGACGGCGGCGAGTGGCAGCCCGCGACGCTGGCGACGGAGATCGGCCCGCAGACCTGGGTGCAGTGGCAGGTCGGCCTGCAGGCGGCGGCGGGCAACCACGTCATCGCGGTCCGCGCGACGGACGGCACCGGCGAGACGCAGACGGACCAGGTCACCCGTCCGGACCCCGACGGCGCCCGCGGTTACCACCAGATCGGGGTGCAGGTCTCCTGATCCGCGCATCCGGTACGCTCTCGGCAGGGATGACTCGACGCCGCTACCTGTTCGACACGCCTGACCGATTCGTCGCCGGTACCGTCGGCGAGCCCGGCAACCGAATCTTCTTCCTCCAGGCCCGCGAAGGATCGCGGGTGATCTCGGTCGCCCTCGAGAAGGTGCAGGTCGCGGCCCTGATCCAGCGTCTCGACGAGCTGCTCGACGAGCTCGAGCGGCGGGGCATCGAGGGCGCGGGGACGCTCGAGGCATTCGACGCGGACCCGGCGCCGCTGGACGAGCCGATCAACGAGGCATTCCGCGCCGGCACGCTGTCGCTCGGCTGGGACACGCAGGACGACCTCGTGCTGCTCGAGGCGAGGGAGCAGACCGAGGACGAGGAGGAGGACGAGGAGGAGGCGTTCGACGACGACGCGGAGGACGGCCCGGACCTGCTCCGCGTCCGGATCACGCCGGTCGCCGCGCGGGCGTTCGTCGGCCGCGCGCTGCGCGTGCTGGCGGCGGGCCGGCCGCCCTGCCCCCTGTGCGGCCAGCCGCTCGACCCGCAGGGCCACCTCTGCCCGCGTCGCAACGGCCACCGGCTGAACTAGGGCGCGAGCGAGCTGCCATGGACGACCGGGACGAGGCGGACGCCCTGGCACGCGGCTGGGACGGTCGGCTCAGCGACGACGAGTCCGACGAGTCCGACGCCCCCGGCCCGGACGGCGCGTTCGACGACGGCGATGGCGAGGACGACGAGGACGACGAGGACGGCGACGCCAGGTCCGTGGACGACCTCGGGCTGCCGATGCCGGTCCTCCCCGAGGGCGTCGCGCTCGACCTGCTGACCGGCGGCGAGCTGTCGGTCGTCGGGCGGCTGTGGGCCTCGACCAACAACGCGCTCCTGTGCCTCGCGACGCGCCGCTGCCCCGACCCCGAGCCCGACCTCGTCGCCGCCTGCATCTACAAGCCGGTCATGGGCGAGCGGCCGCTCGACGACTTCCCGGACGGCACGCTCGCCCGGCGGGAGGTCGCGGCGTTCGCGGTCTCGCAGGCCAGCGGCTGGGGCATCGTCCCGCCGACGGTGCTGCGCGACGGGCCGTTCGGCGAGGGCATGGTCCAGCTCTGGATCAAGGTCGACGAGGCGGTCGACCCGGTGGGCCTCGTGATCGACGAGGACGACCGGCTGCGCCGGATCGCGGCCTTCGACGCGGCGGTCAACAACACGGACCGGAAGGCCGGACACCTGCTGCCGGTGGCCGGCGGCCACGTGTACGGCGTCGATCACGGGGTCACGTTCTCGCCGGTCCCGAAGCTGCGGACCGTCCTCTGGGGCTGGCGCGGGCAGCCGCTCCACGACGACGAGCTCGAGGTCCTGCGGACGCTGCGGGCCTGCCTGGACGACGAGCTGGGTGACGAGCTGCGCGGCCTGCTGGCGCCGATCGAGGTCGCCACCACCGCCCGCCGGATCGAGCGGCTCATCGAGGCCGGCGTGTTCCCGCAGCCCGATCCCCGGCGCCCAGCGCTGCCCTGGCCGCCGGTCTAGGCGCCCGTCGTTCCGGCGAGGACTCCCCCCCGGCTCAGCCCTCGCCCGTGTCCTCGGCCATCCCGGCCTCGCTCTCCGCCCCGGCGGCGCCGCCATCCGTCGCGCCGTCGGCGCCGAGCAGCGCCATCTGGTCCGCCGGGGTCCGTCGAGCGCCACCGTCCCGGCGCGCGCTCCCCTCCCCCGCGGTCATCCGCCGGCGGGTCTCGACCTCGACGCGGGCGACGTCGCCCTCCGCCGCCGGGTGCTCGACCAGCGCGACGACCCGGCTGCTCATGAACCGGCCCGTCCGGACCGGCGTGCCGCCGCGGGTGACCTCGGTCACCTCGACCACCCCGCGGGCGGTGGTCACCTCGAGCCGCCGGCCCGCGCGCGAGGCCCGGATCTCGAACGTCTGGGTGCCCTGCCCGGTGTCGACCACGACCTCGATCCGATCGCCCTTCATGGCGTCGCACGATACTCCGAGCCCGCCGGCGCCGGGACCCTGCGGACGCGCGTGTTCGGCCCCTGACGGACCGGCAGCCGATCGTCCGGCGGGCGATGCCCCGATCGGCCGAGTTGACACGTTCACCGATTGGGCCGATGATTCCTGCATCGCCCGATGACACGCGGCCACCTGGTCGTCGCCCAACACGCGAATCGATCGCCGCGCCGGGTACACATTGATCGCCGTTCCGGCCACCTGAAAGACGTGGCCGTGGAGCGGCAAGGCGCGAGTCACCCGACGCGCGCCAGGGGAAGGACCACACATGCTCTCACGCGCCACCACGAATGCCGTGGCGCATCGCGCCAGCTCGATGCGCCGGATGCGGCGCCGGGCCGTCAACTCGACCCGCCTGTACTGCGCCACCAACGGCTGCACCAGCTACCTCGTCCTCGACGAGCTGGGCGGCATCGCCCACTGCGAGATCTGCGGCTACACCCGCCGACTCCACTGATCCCCACGCCGGCGCCCTGCGCCGCGGCCCAAGTGCGCCGCGGCCCGGGCGGCGCGACGGGGACCCACCGGGGCTCCTGACCCCCCATCATCCTCGGATGACGGTCAGGACCCTGGACCGATCCCGACTCACGCGCCTGATGGCCGACGAGACGGCCGCCTTCGAGCGTGCCAACCCGCGGTCGCGGGCGCTGTTCGAGCGCGCCAAGGGCTCCCTGCTCGACGGCGTCCCGATGAACTGGATGATCCGCTGGGCCGGACCGTTCCCGCTGTTCGTCGACGAGGCCGTCGGCGCGCGATTCACCGACGTCGACGGCCACGAGTACGTCGACTTCTGCCTCGGCGACACGGGCGCGATGGCCGGTCACGGACCGGGGCCGACGATCGCGGCGGTCGAGCGCCAGCTCCGGCGCGGCGTGACCCACATGCTGCCGACCGAGGACGCGATCGTCGCCGCCGACGAGCTGCGCCGGCGGTTCGGCCTGCGGTACTGGCAGTTCACGCTCACGGCCACCGACGCCAATCGCTTCGCGATCCGGCTCGCCCGCCACATCACCGGCCGTTCGAAGATCCTCGTCCACAACCACAACTACCACGGCTCGGTCGACGAGACGTTCGCCTGGATCGGTCCCGAGGGCGGCGTCGTCGCGCGGCGCGGCAACCTCGGCGCGCCGGTGCCCCCGTCCGAGACCACGCGGGTGGTCGAGATCAACGACCTCGACGCGCTCGAGCGCGAGCTCGCCCACGGCGACGTCGCGGTCGCGCTCATGGAGCCCGCGCTGACCAACGTCGGGATCGTGCTCCCGGACCCCGGCTACCACGAGGCCGTGCGCGAGCTGACCCGGCGGCACGGCACGCTTCTGATCATCGACGAGACCCACACCATCTGCGCCGGGCCCGGTGGCTACACGGCCGCCCACGACCTCGAGCCGGACATCCTCACGATCGGCAAGACCATCGGCGGCGGCATCCCGGCCGGCGCCTACGCGTTCACCGAGGCGCTGGGCGAACGGATCTCGGCGAGCATCCCCGAGGAGGACGCGGACGTCGGGGGCGTGGGCGGCACGCTGGCCGGGAACGCCCTCTCGATGGCGGCCATCCGGGCGACGCTGACCGAGGTCCTGACCGACGAGGCGTTCGCGCGGATGCTGCCGCTGGGCGAACGCTGGTCCGACGGCGCACGCGACGTCATCCGCGAGCAGGGCGTCCCGTGGCACGTCGCCCGCCTGGGCGCCCGGGCCGAGTACCACTTCATGCCGACGCCCCCGCGCAACGGCTCGGAGCAGTTCGCGAACATGGACGGCGAGCTCGAGCAGCTCCTGCACCTGTGGGCGATGAACCGCGGGCGTGCTGATGACGCCGTTCCACAACATGGCCCTGATGTCGCCGGCCACGACCGCGTCCGACGTCGACCGGCACACCGAGGTGTTCGGCGAGGCGGTCGAGGCCCTGTTCGGCTAGCCGATGGCCAATCCTCCGAGACGGACCTTGCGGCCGGCCGTCGTGCTCGCGATCGTGCTCGACGTCGTCGTCGTCGTGGTCGCGCTCGTCGCGATCGCCAACGGCTTCTCGCCGATCGTCCTCGCCTTCGCGGCGATCCTCGGGATGGCCCCGTGGGCCTCGATCATCGACCAGCGCGAGGGTCCCGGCCGGCGCTAGGCCGTCTCCCCGGGCGGCTCGCCCAGCCACCAGCGGCGCTCCGCGACGCGTTCCGAGCCGAGCTGCTCCTCGATCGCCTCGCGGGGCACGAAGCCACGCGCCGCGTAGTACGTCTCGCCGCGCTCGTTGCCCACGAGGACGTCCGCGGCGATCGGCAGGTCGGGATGCGCGGCGACGATGGCGTCGAGGACCGCCGTGCCGAGACCCACGCCGCGGCGAGCCGGGTCGGCATAGATCGCGACCAGCGTCACCCGGTCCGCCTCGATCGACGTCTCCGCGAACAGCGCCACCGCCCCGTCGACCTCGGCCACCCACATCTCGTGGCGCTCGATGCGCAGCGCCACCCGGTCCTCGGAGTACGCCCGGTCGAGGAACCCGTCGATGGTGTCGTCCCGCAGCAGGCCCCGGTACGTCGCCCACCACCCGTCGTGGGCGATGCGGCGGACGGCCGGCGCATCGGAGCCCGTCGCGCGGCGCACGCGGATGGAGGGCCGGGGCTGCGGGTCGGTCACGGTCAGCGATCCGCGGCGGCGTCGAGTCGGGCGAGCTCGCGACCGAGGTCGAGCGGGCGTCGATGCTGGCGGTCGGTCGGCGCCTCGGCGTTCAGGTGCGCGATCGCGGCGTTCGCCTCGCTGACGAGCCCCACCAGCGTCGCCCGATCCCGTCGTCGCGCCGTCGCCGATCCGGGCGACCTCGCGGCCCGCGCCACCAGGGCGTCGAGCCGGTCGAGCAGCGTCCGGACCGCGCTTGTCGGCCTCGATCCAGGGCGGCGCGGCGCCGGCGTTCCGCAACACGTGGAAGGCCAGCGCCCAGTCGCCGGCCTCGTCGTCGATCGGGATCCGCTCGCCCTGGAACGGCAGGTCGTCGAACTTCCCCTCGTCCATGGCCTCGCGCAGCTGGCGCTCGATGAGGCTCTCCCAGGTCGGCGCGACCTGGCGGCGGCCCTCGGCGTCGAGGCGGCTCGCGGGGCGTCGCGTCGGGGGCTGTCGATCGGTCTGCGCCATCGGCGACACGATAGCGGGACCGTCGGATGCCCCGCAGCGGTACCAACGCCGTGTGTCGCGTCCCGGCGGCTTCGATATGGTCCCCGAGTGGACGGGGGCGGGTCCGAGGGAGCGCATTGACAGTCGCGATCAGGGTCGAGGGACAGGCATCGAAGCGCGGGATGATCCCGCGACTCCCGGCGGCGGACAGGCTCATCGCCGACGCCCGTGACTGGATCACCACCGAGTACGGACCGCTGGTCCGCGCCTCGGGCATCGTCGCGAACGGGTCGTGCCCGGAGCTCCGGCTCGACCTCCATCCCGCGGCCGAGCCGGTGACGATCGCGGCCGACGACGAGGGCCGGGTCGTTCGCGACCGCCGACACCGTTGACGCGGGCCCCGGCTACCACACGTTCGTGTGCCGGGTGCTCGACCGCCTCGGCGACCAGCTCGAGGTCGCCTGGTCGCGCGAGCGCGATCCCCGGCCCGTCGGCACGCCGGCGCCGTGGATCGGCGGCAAGCAGCCGCTCGCCGATCGGGCGGTCGTCGAGCAGGAGCACCTCGCGCTCCTCGGCCGCGCCGTGGAGCGGGCCGCGGAGCAGCGCCGCCGCGGCGTCGAGCTCGTGCAGATCGGCCTGCGCCCCGACACCCGGTTCGAGCTCGACGGCGCGATCGGGACGCCACTCGGGCCCCGCGACGACGCGTGGCTCGCGCGAGCCTCGAAGGATCCGTGGGCCGGCGCGGACATCCGCCCGTGGTGGTTCGACGTCATGGACGCGCGCTACCTGCTGTCGCGCGCGCTGGTGATGCTGTGGACCGAGATCCGGTGGCGGCCGCCCGCCGACGACGCCGAGCGGGCCGTCGTCGACGAGGTCCTCGGCCTGCTGCGCAAGGCCCTCCCGAGCGACGCGTCGCTGGCCTACCCGTGGCGGGAATGGGCCGAGCTGATCCGGCTGCGCGCCGCGCCGGACCCGATCGCCGAGCGCGTGTTCCGGATGGCCGAGCGGGTCGATCCCGCCCAGCCCCTCGTCGGCTACCGGCGCCGGCCCGTCACGATCGTCCACGAGGGCTGGGCGATGCCGTTGCCCGGGACGTTCAGCGACCAGCGCTCGAACGGCGAGTGGCGCGGCGGCGAGCGCGGGCGCCAGGTGACCTTCGCCGCGACCGTCACCCAGACGTCGAACGGGATGCCGATGTCGGCCGACCGGTTCCTGACCACGGTCGCCGGCGACCTCGGCGAGGGCATGCTGGTCCACGAGGACGGCGAGCTGCGCGGCCGGGCCCGGGTCACCTCCGACGCGAGCTCGGGGGTCGAGGTGGCGGTGCTCGAGGGGTTCTCGGCGGTCACCGGCAGCGGCGCCGCGATCCGCGTGGCGTTCGACTCGTCCGACGACTGGAAGTGGGCGATCGAGCTCTGGAGGTCGGTCCGGCCCGCCGCCTAGGGCCGTGACACGCGAGCTGGCACGCGCCGCCCGTACGATGGGCGGGCATGCAACTGATCGACGGTCGACCCGTCTACGCCGCCACCGACCTCGTCGGCTACCTCGCCTGCGACCACCGCCTCGCGCTCGAGCGCGCCGCCCTCGCCGGCCTCGTCGCGAAGCCGATCCGCAACGACCCGTCGATCGAGCTGGTCGCGAAGCGCGGCCTCGAGCACGAGCACCGGTACCTCGAGGAGCTGCGCGAGCGCGGCCTGCGCGTCGTCGAGATCGAGAAGGACGGGTCGGCCGTCGGGCCGCTCGACGATCCGGCCCAGGCGCTGCCACGCGACGCCGGCGCGGAGCTGCGGGCCGCCGCCGAACAGACGATCGCGGCGATGCGCTCCGGTGCCGACGTCGTCTACCAGGCGACGTTCTTCGACGGGACGTGGCGCGGCCATGCGGACTTCCTCCTGCGTCGCGACCACGTCGCCGGCGAGCCGGACAGCGCCTTCGGCCCGTGGCACTACGAGGTCGCGGACACCAAGCTGGCCCGCCACGTCAAGGCCTCGGCGATCCTCCAGATCTGCTCGTACGTCGAGCAGCTGACGGCCGTCCAGGGCCGGCAGCCCGAGCTCCTCCACGTCGTCCTCGGCGGCCGCGAACGCCCGACCGACACGCTGCGCGTGGACGACTACCTGGCCTACTACCGGCGGGTGAAGGCCGACTTCGAGACCGCGGTGGGCCTCCGCGGCGAGGCGCGGCCGCCCGAGTACCCGCCCGTCGGGACCTATCCCGAGCCGGTCGAGCACTGCGACGTCTGCCGCTGGAACCCGGCCTGCCGGGCGCGCCGGCGCTCGGACGACGACCTCAGCCTGGTCGCGGGTGCGGCGTCGCGCCAGCGGCGTGCGCTCAAGGCGCGCGGCGTGGCGACCCGGCGCGCGCTGGCCGTCCTGCCGCTGCCGATGGACCCGAAGCTCGAGGGCGTGGGCGCCGGCGCGCTGGAGCGGATCTCGGACCAGGCGCGGATCCAGGTCGAGTCCGAGGACCGGGGCGAGATCCTGTGGGAGCTCCTGCCGCTCGATCGGGGCGGCGACGGCGCGACCGGTGCCGGATCGCGGGCTGCTGGGCCTGCCCGAGCCGCGGCCGGGCGACCTGTACCTCGACCTCGAGGGCGACCCGTTCGCGCTCGACGACGGGATCGACTACCTGTTCGGCATCCTCGAGCCGGACGCGCCCGAGACCGACCCGCGCTGGGCGGCGCCGGACGGGGCACCCACCCCTGCGTTCCACGCGTTCTGGAGCATCGACGACGACGGCCAGGTCACCTGGGCGGCGGAGAAGGCCGCCTTCGAGCGGACCGTCGACCTGGTGATCGACCGGCTCGAGCGCGACCCGACCATCCACGTCTACCACTACGCGGCCTACGAGCGCACGGCGCTGGGACGGCTCGCCCAGCGGCACGGCACCCGCGAGGAGGAGGTCGACCGCCTGCTCCGGGGCGGCGTGCTCGTCGACCTGTTCAAGGTCGTCCGCCAGGGCGTCCGGGCCGGCGTCGAGAGCTACTCGATCAAGCGCATCGAGCCCCTGTACGCGCTCGAGCGCGAGGTCGAGCTGAAGGACGCGGGCAGCAGCATCGTCGCGTTCGAGACCTGGCTCGAGCTGGGGTCCGAGGCGCCGGTGGAGGACGCCGCCCGCATCCTCGACGGCATCGCGGGCTACAACCGCGACGACGTGGTGAGCAACTGGCGGCTCCGCGACTGGCTCGAGGACCGCCGGCGCGACCTCGAGGCGCGCGAGGGGGCGGCGCTGCCGAGGCCCGCGGTGGGCGACGGCGCCGCGTCGCCCGAGCTCGGCGAGCGCGACCTGGAGGTTGCCGGGATCTCGGCGCGGCTCACGGCGGGCGTTCCCGAGGACCCGGTGGATCGGGCGCAGCGGCCGGAGGCGGCCGCCCGCTGGCTCCTCGCGCAGCTGCTGACCTGGCACCGGCGCGAGGACAAGTCGGCCTGGTGGCGCTACTTCGCCCTGATGGCCATGACCGACGAGGAGCTGCTCGAGGAGCGGGAGCCGCTCGCCGGCCTCGAGCTCGTCGTCCAGCGAGCCGGTCGCCCGCTCGACCGCGTTCACGTTTTCGTTCCCGCCCCAGGATCACCGGATCGGCGAGGACAGCGACATCGCCGATCCGCGGACGGGACAGTCGGCGGGCGACGTGACGTCGGTCGACGACGTCGCCCGGACGATCACGATCAAGCGCGGCTCGACGTTCTCCGCGACTCCCCTCCCCCGGTCCATCGTCCCGAAGGGCGTCGTGCCGAGCCGGGAGCTGGCCGAGAGCCTGCTGCGGACCGGGCGCCAGGTCGCCGAGCTCGGGCTCGACGGGGACGGCGTCCCGGCCTCGGTCACCGCCCTCCTCCTCCGGACGCCGCCGGCCGCCGGCCAGGCGCCGGGCGGGCCGGTCCGGCGGGCGGGCGAGACGGCCGTCGACGCGGCGACGCGCGTCGTCCGGACGATGGCCGGCGGCGTCCTGCCGATCCAGGGGCCGCCCGGTTCGGGCAAGACGTACACCGGCGCGCGGATGATCGTGCGACTGGTCGGCGAGGGCCGGCGGGTCGGGGTCGTCGCCAACAGCCACAAGGTCATCGGCAAGGTCCTCGACGAGGTCGCGAAGGCGGCGATCGAGCTCGGGCAGCCGGTCCGCATCGGCCAGAAGGCGAAGACCGGGCAGCCGCCGACCCACGCGGCCGCGACCGTGCTGGCCGACAACGCGGACGTCGAGGCCGCCCTGCGGTCGGGGACGATCGACGTGGTCGGCGCCGTGGCGTGGACGTGGAGCCGCCCCGAGTTCGCCCGCCCCGCGCCCGCGCTGGACGTCCTCGTCGTCGACGAGGCCGGGCAGATGAGCCTCGCCAACGTGCTGGCGTGCGCGCCGGCGGCGCGGACCATCGTCCTGCTGGGCGATCCGCAGCAGCTCGATCAGCCCACCCAGGGATCCCACCCGCCGGGCGCCGAGCGCAGCGCGCTGGCCCACCTGCTCGCGGACCCCGCCTACGTGCAGCCGGATCGGGCCACCATCCACCCGCACGAGGGGCTGTTCCTCGACACCACCTGGCGCCTGCACCCGGAGATCTGCGACTACACCTCGCGGGCGTTCTACGCGGACCGGCTGCGCCCGCGCGAGGGCCTCGAGCGGCAGCGGGTCATCGCGCCGCCGTCCGCGGGCCCGCTGTCGGGGACCGGGCTGCGCTACCTGCCGGTGCCGCACGCGGGCAACGACACCGACTCGGTCGAGGAGGCTACGGCGATCGCCGACCTCGTCCGCACCCTGCTCGCGGCCAACCCGACGTGGATCGACCGGGACGGGCGCGAGGCGACCCTCACCGCGGGCGACATCGTCATCGTCGCGCCCTACAACGCGCACGTGGCCGCCATCGAGCGTGCGGCCTCGAGCGAGGGCCTGCCGCCCGTGTTCGCCGGCACCGTCGACAAGTTCCAGGGGCAGGAGGCGCCGATCAGCATCTACGCGATGGGGACGTCGAGCCCCGAGGACGCGCCGCGGGGCATGGAGTTCCTGTACTCGCTCAACCGGCTGAACGTCGCCACCTCGCGCGCGAAGTGCGTCGCGGCCGTCGTGATGTCGCCGTCGCTCGTCCGGGTCGCCTGTCGCACGCCGCGCCAGATGCGGCTGGCCAACGGCCTGTGCCTCGCGGTCGAGGCCGCGGGCGATCCCTGGGAGGCGGCGCTCGTGACCGACGCCGCCGACGGGCCGAGCCTGGTGCTGTTCCCGTACCTGGACGACGTCGACCGGCCGGCCTGACCGGGGAGCCGCATGCCGGCCGCGGGTGCCGTATCGTCAGGTCCATGACCCGCCCCGCCGGAGCCGAGCTCGCCGCTGCGCGCCGCCGGGTCCGGAACGTGCTGGTCGCCGGGGTCGCCCTGGGCAGCAGCGGGCACATCGCCGCCGTCACGGTGGCGACGATCGTCGCCCGGGAGATGCTCGGCACCCAGGCACTGGCCGGGGCACCCGGCGCGACCGTCGTGCTCGGGGCGGCCGTCGGGTCGGTGCTGCTGTCGGGGCTGATGGCCCGCCGCGGCAGCCGGCGGACCGGCCTCGCGGCCGGCTACGGGATCGGCGTCCTCGGGGCGCTGATCGCAACGGCGGCGGTGCTCACCGGCTCGTTCCCGCTCCTGCTCGCCGGCACGCTCCTGATCGGCTTCGGCAACAGCGCCAACCAGCTGTCGCGCTACGCGGCCGCCGACATGGTGCCGTCCGACCGGCGGGCGTCGGCGATCGGGATCGTGGTCTGGGGGGCGACCGTGGGATCGGTGGTCGGCCCGGCGATGGTGCCGATCTCGGCCGACCTCGCCGTCCAGGCGGGCCTGCCGGAGCTGGTGGGTCCGTACCTCGTGCCCATCGTGTTCGTCGGCCTGGCCGGGATCCTGTCGGCGGCCCTCCTGCGCCCCGACCCGTACGAGCTCGCGGACGACGCGTCCCGCCTGGCCACGCACGACGATCCGGGCCCCAGCGTGGGGCCGATCGCCGAGATCCTGCGCCGCCCGGGCGTGGCGGCCGCGATCATCGCGCTCGTCGTCGGCCAGTTCGTGATGGTGGTGATCATGACGATGACGCCGCTCCACATCACCGAGCACGGCGGCGACCTCGCGGCCGTGGGCATCGTGCTGTCCGCCCACACGCTGGGCATGTTCGCCCTGTCCCCGATCTCGGGGCGGCTCACCGATCGGTTCGGCAGCGTCCCCACGATCCTCGCCGGGACGGTCGTCCTCGCGGCGGCCTCGATCCTCGCGGCGGCCGCCCCCGCCGACGGCGGTCTCGTCCTGCTGGTCGCGCTGTTCCTGCTCGGCTGGGGCTGGAACCTCGGCTTCGTGGCGGGCAGCGCGATGCTCTCCCACCACCTCGAGCTGCACGAGCGGACGCGCGTCCAGGGCGTCGCCGACGCGCTGATCTGGAGCTCCAGCGCGGCCGCCAGCCTCGGCTCGGGGCTGATCATGGCGGCCGTGGGCTACACGGCCCTGGGCGTCCTGGGCGCCGGCCTGATCGTGATCCCGGTGCTCGCGCTGCGGGCCCTCCGGCGGTCCACCGACCGCGACACCGACATCCCGGGCGAGATCGACATCGTCGCCTCGTAGCGACGCGAAATCGCGCGCCCGTCTGCCGGGGCCTCAGCCGGCGCTCAGCCGCGCAGGATCGGCCGCGTCAGGCAGGTGACGCCGCCCGAGCCGTTCTCCCCGAGCTCGTCCAGCGGGATCGCGTGCACCTCGCAGCCGGCGGCCTCCAGCGCGCGGCGGGTGGCCGGGTTGCCCTCGGCGACGACCACCACCCCGGGACGGACGGCGAGCACGTTGCAGCCGAGCGTCGGGAGCTCGTTCTCCGGGACCTCGACCAGGCGCACGCCGCGGTCCGCGAGCAGCTCGTACAGCCCGGCGGGCAGCAGCGGCAGGAAGACGACCGCCAGGTCGTCCGCGACCGGCGAGATCACCGACAGCAGGTGGACGAGGTCGGCCGGCCCCTTCCAGTACGGGACGTCGAACACGCGGACGTCGCCGCCCACGATCGATGCGAGCTGGCGGGCGCCGGCGTCGTTGGTGCGCAGGCTCCGCCCGATGCACAGCAGGTCCGGCCACAGCCAGCAGGTGTCGCCGCCCTCGACCGTGCCCGGGGCCTCGATCCGGCCCAGCGTCGGGATCCCCGCGGCGAGCGTCCAGCGCTCCAGGACCGCCGGCTCGTCCGCGCGGTTGGGCTTGCCCGGCCGGAGCGGGATCGCCCCGCGGTCCGCGACCAGCAGCGGGTCGAACACGTAGACGAGATCCGGGTCGTCGTCGGTCTCCGTGTCGAGCACGCGCACCCGGACGCCGAGGTCCTCGAGCGTCGACACGAGGCCGTCGTGCTGTCGCCGGGCGACGTCGAGGTCCACGGGCCGCAGGAAGCCGTGCGCCGGATCGTCGAAGGCTCGTCCGAACGCCGGGCCGGGCGCCTTGACCAGCACCTCGCGGAGCGGCGCGGTCAGGCTCTGGGCGCCGAAGGACCGGCTGGACGCGGGGGTCACGTCACGCAGGATAGGGGCACGCTGGACGCTCCGGGCGGTTCAGGGCAGGATTCCCGGCAGCGCCGGACGCGCTCCGGGCCCCGTCGATCACTCACGCCAGGGGGATGCACCTGATGACCATGCCCATCGCCGTCGCGCCCCGCTCCGTCCTCGCCCGCGCCATCGTGGGCAGCCGCCGTCGCGGCGGCCCTGCTGGCCGGTCTCGCGCCATCTCGCGCGGCCGCGGCGACCGGCGCCAGCCCGCTGACGGACGGCGGCGTGACCTTCAGCGCCCCGTCGCCGTCGTCGATCAAGCTGACGCCGTTCATCACCTCCGGCATCACGTCGCCGATCCTGATCACCAGCGCGCACGACGGCACCGGTCGCCTGTTCGTGGTGCAGCAGAACGGCGTCATCAAGGTCTTCAACAGCGGCGGCGGCGCCCTGGGGACGCTCCTGGACATCAGGAGCCAGACGTCCAACGGCGGCGAGCAGGGCCTGCTGGGCCTCGCGTTCCACCCGAGCTTCGAGACGAACCGCAAGTTCTACGTGAACTTCACCAACAACCGCGGCGACACCGTGATCCGCGAGTACAAGACCTCGGCCTCCGACCCCGACCGGGTCGCGACCGGATCCGGGCGCAACATCCTCAAGATCAACCAGCCCTACGACAACCACAACGGCGGCCACCTCGCCTTCGGGCCGGGCGGCTACCTGTACATCGGCATGGGCGACGGCGGCAGCGGCGGCGACCCCGGCAACCGGGCGCAGGACCCGGACAAGCTCCTGGGCAAGATGCTGCGCATCGACGTCAACGGCTCGTCGGGCAGCAAGAACTACCGGATCCCCTCGTCCAACCCGTACGTCGGCCGCAAGGGACGCGACGAGATCTTCTTCCGCGGCCTGCGCAACCCGTGGCGATGGTCGTTCGATCGGGCGACGAACCGACTGTGGATCGGCGACGTCGGCCAGTACCGGTACGAGGAGGTCGACCGCCTGTCGCACGCCCAAGGGCGACAACCTCGGCTGGCGGGTGATGGAGGGCTACAAGTGCTATTCGCACCCTCCAGCGGCTGCAACAAGTCCGGCAAGGTGAAGCCGGTCCTCGCCTACTCGCACTCCGCGGGCCGCTGCGCGGTGACCGGCGGCTACGTGTACCGCGGGTCGAACATCCCGGCCCTCGTCGGCTGGTACGTGTTCGGCGACTACTGCAGCGGCGACATCTGGGCCGTGGCGTCGGGCGCGGGCATCCATGCCGACAAGATCCTGCTCCGCAACACGAGCGCGAACGTCAGCTCGTTCGGCGAGAGCGCCGCGGGCGAGCTGTTCGTCGTCGACCTCGGCGGGACGGTCTACCGGATCGACCACGGCTGAGCCCCGGCCTCGCCGGTCGTGCCCGGTCGCCCGGCCCCGCGGGAGGCTGGACGCGCGCGCCTAGAATCGCCCGATGGACGGCTACGCGGCCTACGGACGGGTCGATCGGCGGCGGGTCGCCGCGGCGTCCGGACGGCTCGTCGTGGCGCCTGAGCCCTGGACGCCGCCGGTCCTCGGCGTGATCGACCCGGACGACGGGGTCGCCGAGACGCCGTCGGCGGGACGGCGGATCCGCGAGCGGCTGGCGGCCGCGCGGGAGCAGTGGACGATCACCACGTTCTTCCTGTTCGACGCGAACAGCTGGCGCTAGCCGACGGGTGAGGCCGGCACCGGCGGCGCACCGAAGCGCGCGGCATCGGTCCCGGCGCGGACGCCCGGCTCGCGGGGATCGGCGTCGCCGAGCACCAGGGCGGCCACGTGGGCGGCCGACGCGGGACCGGTCGAGATGCCCCACGGCCCGTGGCCGGCGGCGATGAACAGCCCGTCGAACCCGGGGACCTCGCCCACCAGCGGCCGCCCGTCCAGCGCGAGCGGCCGGGCGCACGCCCGCAGGCCGCGCGTCGGCGTGGCGGCGATCGCCGGCAGGTAGCGCGCGCCCTTGCCGCGCAGCCGCGCCTCGAAGTCGCGCGGCTCGGGCTGCACCGGCAGGAACGTCGAGCCCAGCGAGGTCCGCCCGTCGACGCTCACCAGGCTGAACCCGGTCGGCTCCTCGGCCTCGTCGGGCGCGCCGGCGTCGGGTTCGATCGCCGCGTCGATGTCCGCCTCCTCGAGCACGTGCCGTGGGGGCGACGCCAGCGCGAGCTCGACGATCACGCCCCAGAACGGGAGGATCGGCCGCCACGCGCCGGTCGGGTCGACGAGCTCCGGGCTCCACGGTCCGGCGGCGACCACCACCGCGCCCGCCTCGATCACGCCGTCCCCGGTGGAGACGCCGACCGCCCGACGGCCCTCGAAGGCGACGGTCGCGGGCGTGCCCACGCGGACGTCGGCGCCGCGCGCCCGGGCCAGGGCGGCGAAGGCGCGCGCCGCGGCGGCCGGCGCGACCGGAAACCCGATGTCCAGGCGCACGGCCGAGAGGTCGTCCGCGAGGCCGGGCTCGAGCCGCCGGAGGCCGGACCCGTCAAGGAAGGCGGGCCGGAACTCGGGGTTGGCGGCGCCGATCGCCGCCGCCCGGCCCTGGAGCCAGGCGCCGTCCGTGCCCAGCAGGAGGATCCCCGCCGGACGGTCGTCGAGCCGGAACGCACGCTCCGCGGCGCCGCCGGTCAGCTCCGCGCGGACCTCGTCGGCGAGCGCCCGGTAGCGGGCCAGGGTCTCCCGGTACAGGGCGCCGAGGACGGGGTCGGACGGCGCCCACACGACGCCCGAGTTGCGGCCCGACGCGCCCGCCGCGATCTCGCCCCGCTCGACGAGCAGCACCCGGGCCCCGCGCCCGGCCGCGTCCGCCGCGAGCGCCGCGCCGACGATCCCGCCGCCGATGATCGCCACGTCGGGCCTCGGCGCCCGAGCGGCCATGCCTCGGGACCTCAGGCCACGCGGGCGGAGGCCGCGATCTCGCGCAGCGCCTCGACCAGGCGGTCGACCTCCGCCGTCGTGTTGTAGTGCGTCAGGCCGATGCGGAGCACTCCGCCGGGCTCGAGCCCGAGCCTGTCGATCGGGCCGACCGCGTAGAAGTTCCCCCACCAGGTCGCGATCCCCTGCTCGCCCAGGGCACACGGACGCGGCCTCCGCGCTCACCCCGTCGAGCGTCACGGCGGCGGTCGGCGTCCGCTCCTCGAACCGCGAGCGGTCGGCGATGCCCCACAGCCGCGCGCCGGGGATCGCGTCGAGGCCGTCCAGGAGCCGCCCGAACAGCGGCATCTCGTACGCGCGGATGGCGGCCATCCCCGCGTGGGCCTCGAGCCGCCGGCCCGTCAGGTCCGGGAACCTCGACGCGTGCGCCGCCCCGAACCGCCGCCCAACCTCCGCGATGTACTCGACCGCCGCGAGCGACCCGGCGATCCCCTCGTGGTTCAGCGTCCCGGTCTCGAACCGGTCGTACGCGGGCAGCAGCTTGTAGGTCGGCAGGCGGTCGAGGACGTCGCGCCGGCCGTACAGGACGCCGACGTGCGGCCCGAAGAACTTGTAGACGGAGCAGGCCAGGAAGTCCGTCCCGGTCGCCTGGACGTCGATCGGCAGGTGCGGGGCGGCGTGGACGGCATCGACGTAGGTCAGGGCGCCCGCCTCGTGGGCGCGGCGGACGAGCTCGGCGACCGGGTTGATCGTGCCCGACGGCGTTGGACGCCCAGCCGAACGCGACGAGCCGGGGCCGTCCGTGGAGCGCCGCGTCGAAGGCCTCGATGTCGAGGGTGACGTCGTCCGGGCGGATGTCGACCGTCCGGACCACGAGGCCGCGGTCGGCGGCGGCGCTTCGCCACGGGCCCACGTTCGCCTCGTGATCGAGGCCGGTCACGACGATCTCGTCGCCCGGCGCGAGGGACGCCGCGATCGAGCGGGCGACGTGCATCGTGAGCGTCGTCATGTTGGCGCCGAACTTGATCTCGGACGGGTCCGCCGCGTTGAGCAGGTCCGCCAGCGCGAGGTGGGCATCCTCGAGGATCGCGTCGCTGCGCCGGGAGGTCAGGAACGGGCCCTCGTGGTTCGCGTTCGACTCGCGGTAGTAGCGGCTCACCGCCTCGATGACGGTGTCGGGCACCTGGGTGCCGCCCGGTCCGTCGAACAGGGCAACCGGTCGCCCGCCCTGCTCGATCGCCAGTGCGGGGAAGCGGGCGCGCAGGGCATCGACGTCGAACTCGGGCATGCGGAACCTCGGACGGCGGATCGTCGCCCGATCCTAGCGCGACGATGCCACGCGCCGGGTGGTCCGTCGGTAGTTGTGTTGTCAACGATCTCCGGGCGGGCTAAGATCTCCCGGATGTCGACCGACCTCGTGACGCGCGCCGCCGATCCACGCCTCGGGACGTGGCGCACGTTCCTGCACGCCCACGCCCGGCTCACCCGCCGGCTCGACGACGAGCTGCGCGCCGCCCACAGCCTGTCGCTCGCGGAGTACGACGCGCTGGTCCAGCTGGCGCAGGCCCCCGGGCGGCGGCTCCGGATGAGCGTGCTCGCCGACCGCGTCCTGCTGTCACGGAGCGGCATCACGCGGCTGGTCGACCGGCTGGTCGCCGACGGCATGGTCGAGCGGACGACCTGCACGACCGACGCCCGCGGGGCCGAGGCGTCGCTCACCCGCGCCGGCCTCGACCGGCTCCGCGCCGCGTCGACCACCCACCTCGACGGCGTGCGGCGCTACTTCCTCGACACGATGACGGCCGACGACCGGCAGGCGATCGACCGCGGCCTGTGCCACGTGATGGACGGGCTCGATCTCGCGCAGCCGTCCGCGCTCGAAGCGGACCGCGCGGCCGACGACTGACGACCCGCGCGTGACCGCGTCCGGTCGCGTCCTCGCGGGCACCAGCGGGTTCTCGTATCCGGGCTGGATCCCGCGCTTCTATCCGCCGGGGTCGCGATCGCGCGACCTGCTGGCCCGCTACGCCACGCGGCTGGCCGCGTGCGAGCTGAACAACACCTTCTATGCCCGCCCGACGGTCGAGAAGATCCAGGGCTGGTGCGCCGCGACGCCGCCGGAGTTCCGGTTCGTCGTCAAGGCCCAGCGCGGGGCGAGCATCCGCGCCCTGTACGGCGACCCGGCGACGTCCGGTGCCGTGGCTGACCGAGACCCTGCCCACGTTCGGCGAGCGGCTGGGCGCCGTGCTGTTCCGCGTTCCGGGCGAGGTCAAGCGCCAGGACGACAAGCTGCTCGGGCTGCTCGGCGCCTGGCCGGCCTCGATCCCGCTGGTCCTCGAGGCCCAGCACGCCTCGTGGCACGTCGACGAGACGTTCGCGGCGCTGCGGCAGTCCGGCGCCGTGCTGTGCACGACGGACCTCGACGAGCTCGAGGAGCCCCCGGACATCCGCCGCACCGGTGGGTTCCTGTACCTGCGGCTGCGCCGGACGACGTACGACGACGCGGCCCTCGACGCCTGGGCGCGGCGGCTGGTCCCGTTCCTCGACGACGGCCTCGACGCCTACGTCCTGTTCCGGCACGACGAGGACGGCACCAGCGCCGTCCACGCGGCGGCGTTTCCCGAGCGCGTCGAGCGGGTCCGCTCGGCCGGCTGAACCGCCCGCGTCGCTAGCTCGACCGCGACGCCCTCCGCGGGCCCGAACGCGACGACCAGGCGCAGCGTCTCGACGATGTCGTGGAACCGGTGCGGCACGCCGGCCGCGACGAAGATCGTGTCGCCGGTCGCCACGTCGCGCGTCTCCGAACCGGCCGTGAACCGCGACCGGCCGGCCAGGACGACGTACGCCTCGTCCTCGGTGTGCGGCTGCTGCCGGTCGACGGCGCCGGCCTCGAGCACGTAGAGCCCGAGCGACAGGTCCGGCACGCGGAGGAACTCGAGGTACGGCTCGCCCGATGCAACCTGGCGGTCGACGAGCGACGACAGAGGGAACACGTCCATCCGGCTACGCTACGCGGACCGATGCCCGCCGTCAGCCCCATCCGACTTCGCGTCCCGCTGGTCGCACTCGCCGTCGTCGTGACCGTCCTCGCCTGCGGGGATCGGGGCGTGCCGTCCGCGCCGGTTTCGACGCCGTCCCCGGCTGCCTCGGCGACGGCGCCCGCGTCGCCGGACCCGGCCGTGTCGCCCAGCGCGCCGGCCAGCACCGGCCCGAGCACCGCTCCAGGCGGCAGCGGCGACCGACCCGACCTCGCGGCCGCGAGCCTGGCCGTCGACGTCGTGACGGATCAGCTCGAATTCGCCCCTCTGGGTCGACCGCATCCCCGACGGCTCCGGCCGGCTCGCGGTCGGCGAGCAGGGCGGCACGATCCGGGTCGTCGACGGCGGCCGGCTCCTCCCCGACCCGTACCTCGACATCACCGACCGCGTCGAGGCGGGCGGCGAGCGTGGGCTGCTCGGCGTGGCATTCCCGCCGGGCTTCGGCAGCGAGCACCAGACGCTGTTCGTCCACTACTCCGACCGCAACGGGGACACGACGATCTCCGCCTTCGACGCGCCCGCCGGCAGCACGACCGTCGACCCGGCGAGCGAGCGGATCCTGCTGTCGGTCGAGCAGCCGTACGCCAACCACAACGGCGGCTTCATCGGGTTCGACTCGACCGGGATGCTGTTGATCGCCCTGGGCGATGGCGGAGCCGGCGGCGACCCCGAGAACCGGGCCTCGAACCTCGGCGAGCTGCTGGGCAAGATGCTCCGGATCGACGTCCTGAACGCCGGCGACGAGCCGTACGCGATCCCGCCCGACAACCCGTTCGTCGGTCGGGACGGCGCCCGCCCCGAGGTCCTCCACTACGGGCTGCGCAACCCGTTCCGCGACAGCGTCGACCCGGCGACCGGCGACCTGTGGATCGGCGACGTGGGCCAGAGCGCGTGGGAGGAGGTCGACGTGGCGCCTGCCGGCGCGAGCGGCCTCGACTTCGGCTGGCGACGGTGGGAGGGCAGCCACTGTTACAACCCGAACCCGGGCTGCGACCCGGCCGGCGTGACGATGCCGGTGACCGAGTACCCGCACAGCCTGGGCTGTTCGGTCATCGGGGGCGTCGTCTATCGCGGCGAGGCGATCCCGGCGTTGAAGGGCGCCTACCTGTTCTCCGACAACTGCTCCGGGACCCTGTGGGCGATCGACGCGGGGCTCGACGCGCCCCAGGCGCCGATCACGCTGCTGGAGACGGACCGCTCGATCAGCGGGTTCGGGATCGACGACGCGGGAGAGGTCTACCTCGCCGACCTCGGCGGCGCGCTCGTGAAGCTGGTGCCCGCCGCTTCCTGACGACCCGCCGAAACCGCAATCGTCCTGCAAGCGCAGGACAGATCGCGACGAGCGGCGCATGATCGCTTGCCGCACACCATCACTCGGTGAGCGACGATCGGGGTGGACGCATGCCTTTGACGGGTATGCCACGCAGGGAGCTCGGGGCCGCGGCCCGCCGTCCATCGGCCAGCCGTCCCCCGCTGCGCCGCGCCCGGCCACGCGCGAGGCGTCGCTCGGCGCCGTCGTGGGTGCTGCGCGGCATCCTCCTCGTGACGGCCCTGGTCGTGCTCGCCGGCGTGACCGCCGTGGGCGCCACCGGCTTCGTGGCCGATGAGCTCGTACGCGACGCTGTCGCGGGACCTGCCCGATCCCAAGGCACTGGCGACCCTGTCGTTCGAGCAGCCGACCCTCGTCTACGACCGCAGCGGCAAGGTCGAGCTCGGCCGGTTCGAGCGGGCGAGCCGGCACGTCGTCAGCTACCGCGACCTCCCCGGGCTCGTCCTGGATGCCACGACGACGGCCGAGGACCGCACGTTCTGGGCCAACGACGGCTACGACCTGCAGGCGATGATCGCCGCCGCGATCGAGACGATCCAGGGCGACGGACGGGGCGCCTCCACCATCACCCAGCAGCTGGTCCGGGCCCGCCTGCTCCCGGCCGAGATCGTCGACCCCACGGCCGATGTGTACGTCCGCAAGGCCAAGGAGCTCATCCAGTCCGCACGCCTCACCGAGGCCTTCCCGGGCCAGACCGGCAAGCAGCAGATCATCACGGCCTACCTGAACCAGGTCTTCTACGGTCACGGGGCGTACGGGATCGCGGCGGCGGCCCAGATCTACTTCGGGATCTCGAAGCTGTCCGACCTGACGCCGGCCCAGGCGGCGCTGCTCGCCGCCCTGCCGAAGTCGCCTTCGAGCCTGGACCCGTACCACTACGCGACGCGCACGAAGAAGGGGACGCTCGTGGTGCCCCAGGACGCCCCGCCGGTCATCCGCCGCGACTACATCCTCGAAAACCTGGCCGGCTCGCGCTGGACGCACCTGACGCCGTCGCAGATCGAGGAGGCCAGGGCCGAGCCCGTGATCCTCCACGGCGACGAGCCGCTGATCTACCGGGCGCCTCACTTCATGTGGCAGGTGCGCAGCCAGCTCGAGGACATCCTGGGCTCGGCCGACGCCGTGGAGACGGGCGGCTACCGCGTGACCACGACCCTCGACTGGCGCGCGCAGCAGATCGCCCAGCACCAGCTCGAGGCGGCCGCCGTGGCGCCCAACCTCGCCCCCGCCCGCGCGGCGCGCCTGATGCATCGGCTCCGCATCCCGCGCCGGGACCGGGGCTGGATCAACCGCCTGCGGGGCAAGGACCTCCACAACGGCGCGATCGTGGTGCTCGACTACCGCACGGGCGACGTGCGCGCCTATGTCGGCAGCGCCGGCTACTACCTCGACAACCTTCGGAGCCGCCGGTTCGAGCCCAAGTTCGACGCCGCGGGCGTCGGCTACCGCCAGCCGGGATCGGCGTTCAAGCCCGTGCTCTACGCGACCGCGTTCGAACGCAAGGAGCTGACGCCGGGCTCGCTCCTGCTGGACATCACGACCCACTTCGACCGCTCTCAGAACTGGGCGCCCAAGGACGCGGACGGGCTCGATCGCGGGCCGGTGCTCGTCCGGCAGGCGCTCCAGATGTCCCTCAACATCCCGGCCATCCGCGCCCTCCAGCGGGTCGGCAACGAGGCCGTGGCCGACGAGGCGGCGCGGATGGGCCTGCCGTTCCAGGGCGGCAAGCGAGCGTTCATGCAGGCCGGGCTCGCCGGTGCCCTGGGGACGGTCGAGACGCGCCCGCTCGACCTCATCGAGGCCTTTGGCACGATCGCCAACGACGGCGTCCACGAGCCGGTCCGGATGATCCTCAAGATCCAGGACCAGACCGGCAAGGTCGTCTACCGGGCGCCGGAGGCCGGCAAGCGCGCCCTGTCGGCGGCCGCCGCCTACCAGGTGACCGACATCCTCAAGGGCAACACCAACCCGGCGGTCAACGAGATCTGGGCGGCGAAGCTCGCGATCCGCAACGGTCCCCACGGGGAGCGGCGGCCGGCAGCCGCCAAGACCGGCACCGCGACCGACGCCCGGGACCTCTCGACGTACGGCTACCTCGCGCCGCCCGCCAACCCCAAGGCGCCGGCCCTCGCGATCGGCGTCTGGCTCGGGAACAGCGACCACTCGATGCCGCGTTCGTCGGACCCCGCGATCTCCCTCACCGCGGCCGCGCCGCTGTGGCGGTCCGTGGTCCGCCAGCTGACCAACGGCCAGCCGGTCGCCGACTTCCGCCAGCCGAACGGCCTCGTCCGCAGCCGGATCGACGCCTGGTCCGGCGGAGCGCCCGGGCCCTGGACGCGGCAGACCACGTCGGAGCTGTTCCGGGCCGGCACGCAGCCGGGCGCGAAGAACGCGATCGACCGGCCCGGGCTGCTGTACAGCGCGTCGTGCGGCACGTGGGTCGTCGACCCGGTCAAGGCCGAGCTCGGACCGCGCAGCTGGGACCCGGACGTCTACGCCTGGCTCGGCCGCGCCCGTCGCGGCGTCGGCGTGATGGGGTCCATGGGATCGCGCACGGCGTACTTCTGGGATCGCAGCGGGTGGGGCGGCCCGCTCGCCGGCGCGTGCTTCGTCCCGACGCGGTCGGACCACGGGAACGGCACCGACAAGGGGCGCGGCCACGGGCCGTCACCGGGTCACGGGCCGCCCGGTGGCCCGCCGGGCCACGAGCCGCCGGCGCCCCCGCCGGAGCCGTGACGCGGATCGCAATGCGGACGTGATATCGGGCCGGGCATCTGTCACGCGACCCGATGCGGCGCCTTCCTACGATTCGGCGCAGACAGCGACACCCACATCGCCTCCCATCACCCTCAGGGACGCTTGTGACGGGGCGTCCCTCTCTCCTCTCGGACGGCCGGAGTCCCCTCCTCCGGCCGTCCGACTCTGTCCGGACCGGTGGCCAGGAGCGCGATGCGCGGTCGTCGTGCCGGACCGCGCGACGACGCTGGCGCCCGGGGATGTTATGCCGCTGTAATGCGCGTGCAACGTTCTCCGCGCGTCACGCGGGCCCCGGTCACCATAGAATTGGTTGGCAACGCGAATCCAACGCCGCGGCAGCGCCTGTGACGGGGCCTGCCGCGGGCCTCACGCCGCACGGTCCGGTCCCCTCCCGGATCGTGCGGCGTTCTTTGTCCCCGAGGTCCTAGCCCAGGAGCGCCATCGCGCCCGCGCTCGCGGCCACCACGACGATCGGCGGCACCCGCGCGACGAGCAGCAGCGCGACCCCGGCCGCGGCGACGACGACCGCCGCCGGCGACGTCAACGCCCCGGTCATCACGGGCGTGATCAGCGCGGCGGCGAGGATGCCCACCACCGCCGCGTTCACGCCCGCGAGGGACGCCGCCACGGCGGGCCGTCCCCGGAGCCAGCCGATCAGCGGCAGCGCGGCCAGCACGAGCAGCGCTCCGGGGAGGAAGATCGCGACGAGGGCGACGATCGAGCCGAGCACGCCGCCCGGGCCGACCGAGGCCACGGCCCCGAGGTAGCCCGCGAACGAGAACAACGGACCCGGGAGCGCCTGCGCCGCGCCGTACCCGGCGAGGAACTGCGGCTCCGTCACCCAGCCCGGCCGGACGATGCCCGCGTCGAGCAGCGGCAGGACCACGTGGCCACCCCCGAACACCAGCGCGCCCGCGCGGACGAATGCGGCGACCAGCCCGAGGTCCGGGCGATCGGTCACCGCGGCGAGGGCCTGGCTGCCGGCCACGACCACCAGGAAGGCGATCGCGAGCGCGATGGCCTCGGAACGGCGACCCGCATCGGGTCGCGCCGGGTGAGCGTCCGGCCGGCGTCCCGCGTCGGCCGCGGTGCTGACCCGCCCCTCGAGCACCAGGCGCCCGATGACCGCGCCGATCGCGATCACCGTGACCTGGGCGAGCGGCGACGGGGCGAGCAGCACGACCGGGGTCGCCGCGGCCGCGATCAGCAGCCTCGGGGCGTCCGGCGCCAGGGTCCGGGCCATGGTGAGCAGCGCCTGGATCACGATCGCGACCGCGGCCACCTCGAGCCCGTGGATCGCGCCCGCCACCGGCCCGGTCTGCGGCAGCCGGGCGTTCGCCGCCACGAGGCCGAGGATCGTCATGATCAGCGCGCTCGGGAGCGTGAACCCCAGCCATGCGGCGAGCGCCCCGGTCCACCCCGCCCGCAGCCGTCCGATGGCGATCGTCAGCTGGCTGCTCGCCGGACCCGGCAGCGTCTGGGACAGCGCCACGAGATCGGCGAACATCGCTTCGTCGACCCACGCGCGCTCGGTGACGAAGGCTCGCCGCTGGTAGCCGATGTGCGCGATCGGTCCCCCGAACGAGCTCAGCCCGAGGCGCAGGGTGACCGAGAAGACCTCGCGGGCGCTTCCGGTCGGGACGCCGTCGGGCCGCGACGTCGTCGCGGCGGTGCCGGCCGTCGGCGCGCCCGTCAGCGGGTCAGCGCGTCAGGGGGTCGGACGTCTCGGGATCGATGCCCAGCGCCCGGATCTGCTTCGCGGCCTTGCCCGGGTCGAGGCTCCCGCAACGCGCGAGCCCGGCCAGCGCCGCCGCGGCGATGTGGGGCGGATCGATCTCGAAGTGGGCGCGCAGGTTCTCGCGGGTGTCGCTGCGCCCGAAGCCGTCCGTGCCGAGCACGATGTACGGGTCCGGGACCCACGGGGCGACGAGGTCGGGCAGCGTCCGGACCCAGTCCGTGGCGACGACGATCGGACCGCCGTCCTGCCCCAGGACCTGGCCGACGTATGGCACCCGCGGTCCCTTGTCGGGATGGAGGCGGTTCCAGCGCTCGGCCTGGAGCGCCTCGTGGCGGAGCTGCTGGAACGAGGTCGCCGAGTAGAGCTCGGCTGCCACGCCCAGCTCGTTCGCCAGCAGGTCGCGCGCGGCGATGACCTGCTGCAGGATCGAGCCGCTGCCGACCAGCCGCACGCGGCCCTTCGCGCCGTCGACCTCGGGGGCCTCGGCGAAGCGGTAGATGCCGCGGACGATCCCCTCGTCCACGCCATCGGGCTTCGGGGGCTGCGGATAGTTCTCGTTGTAGACGGTGACGTAGTAGAAGACGTCCTCGCCGTCGTGGTACATCCGCTCGACGCCGTCGCGGACGACGGCCGCCAGCTCGTACGCGAAGGCGGGGTCGTACGCGCGGATCACGGGCACCGTCGAGGCCAGCAGGTGGCTGTGCCCGTCGTCGTGCTGGAGGCCTTCGCCGGTGAGCGTCGTCCGCCCGGCGGTCGCGCCGATCATGAACCCGCGTCCGCGCTGGTCCCCGAACGCCCAGGCCTGGTCGCCCGTCCGCTGGAAGCCGAACATCGAGTAGAAGATGTAGAACGGGATCATCGGCTCGCCGTGCGTCGCGTACGACGTCCCGGCGGCGATCAGCGAGGCCATCGAGCCCGCCTCGTTGATGCCCTCCTCGAGCACCTGTCCGTCCTGCGACTCGCGGTACGAGAGCACGAGGTTCGAGTCGACCGGGTCGTAGCGCTGCCCGTTGGCGGCGTAGATGCCGACCTCCTTGAACAGCGGGTCCATGCCGAACGTCCGCGCCTCGTCCGGGATGATCGGGACGATCCGCTTGCCGAGGTTCGGGTCGCGGATGAGGTTGCGCAGGATGCGGGCGAAGACCATGGTCGTCGACACCGCGGTCGGGCTGCCCGCGGCGAACTCGGCGTCCACGACCGGCTCCGGCCGGGGCAGGGGCTCGGCGCGCACGACGCGACGCGGGAGGGGTCCGCCCAGCTGCTTGCGCCGCTCCTGGAGGTATTGCACCTCCTCCGAGTCCGGGCCCGGATGGAAGTACGGCGCGTCCTTGAGCTGGTCGTCGGGGATCGGCAGCTCGAGGCGATCTCGGAAGATCTTGAGCTCGGCCTCGGTCAGCTTCTTCGCCTGGTGGGTGATGTTGCGGGCCTCGACCCCCGGACCGAGGGTCCAGCCCTTGACCGTCTTGGCCAGGACGACCGTCGGCGCGCCGACGTACTCGGTCGCGGCCTTGTAGGCGGCGTAGACCTTGCGATAGTCGTGGCCACCGCGGCGGAGCTTGAGCAGGTCGTCGTCGGACAGGTGCTCGACGATCCGGCGCAGCCGCGGGTCGGGACCGAAGAAGTGCTCCCGGACGTAGGCACCGTTCGAGACCGAGTACTTCTGGAACTCGCCGTCCACCGTCTCGTTCATCTTCTCGACCAGCACGCCGTCCACGTCGCGGGCGAGCAGCTCGTCCCACTCGCGGCCCCAGACCACCTTGATCACGTTCCAGCCGGCGCCGCGGAACAGCCCCTCGAGCTCCTGGATGATCTTGCCGTTGCCACGCACCGGCCCGTCGAGGCGCTGGAGGTTGCAGTTGATGACGAAGGTCAGGTTGTCGAGGCCCTCGCGCGCGGCGAGCGAGATCCCGGCGATCGACTCCGGCTCGTCCATCTCGCCGTCGCCCAGGAACGCCCAGACCCGCTGCTGGCTCGTGTCGCGGATGCCCCGGTTCTGGAGGTAGCGGTTGAACCGGGCCTGGTAGACGGAGGCCAGCGGCCCGAGGCCCATCGAGACCGTCGGGAACTCCCAGAAGTCGGGCATCAGCCGCGGGTGCGGGTACGAGCTCAGGCCCTTGCCCTCGACCTCGCGCCGGAAGTGGTCCAGCTGGTCCTCGGACAGGCGGCCCTCGAGGAACGCGCGGGCGTAGATGCCCGGCGCCGCGTGGCCCTGGAAGAACACCTGGTCGCCGCCGCCGGGATCGTCCTTGCCCTTGAAGAAGTGGTTGAACCCGACCTCGTACAGGCTGGCCGCCGACGCGTACGTGGCGAGGTGGCCGCCGAGCCCCGAGAACCGGTTGTTGGCCCGCAGCACCATCGTGACCGCGTTCCAGCGGATCAGCCGGCGGATCCGCCGCTCCAGCTCCTCGTCGCCCGGGAAGTGGGGCTCCTGCTCGGGGCTGATGGTGTTGATGTAGCGCGTGCTCGTCAGGCTGGGCAGGCCGACGTGGCGCTGCCGGGCCCGCTTGAGCAGCTTGAACATCAGGAACCGGGCGCGGTTCTCACCCTCCTGGTCCACGACCTGGTCGAGCGAGTCGAGCCATTCCTGGGTCTCGACCTCGTCGATGTCGGGCAGCTGGTGCTTGAACTCGTCGAAGTACATCGGGGCTCCGTGACGCTGGGCGACGCTCGCCCGGAGACGGCAAACAGGGTAGCCCTGTTCAGGGCTCGATGCGCCGCCGCCGTTGGTTTCGATTGGGATGCGACCGTCCCCGCGGGCGTCCGCCGCGGCCCTCGGCCGCCGTTCGGGGTCAACGTGGACGTCAACCTCCCGACGGTGGAGCCGAACGGCTCCTGATCCGCGCCTTCACGGACGGTCTCGGGACCTCCATCCGGCGCCTGGCGACGACCCGCCGGGCGCCGTTTGGATTTCCCCCCGGGCCCGGCGGCATCCGCCGTCGCGTCGCGATTTGCCGTCCTGGCGCACACTAGGCGGCGTCGAAGGGGGTCCATGAAGCCATGAGCACGCCGCCGCTCGTCCTCGTCGCGGACGAGCCCAGGATCACCCGCCACGTCGCCGAGACCCTGTCCGGGGAAGGGTTCCGCGTCGTCGCCGCCGACTCGCGGGGAGACCGCGCTCGCCATCGACGACGAGCTGCGGCCGGACATCGTCCTGCTCGACCTCGCCCTCCCCGACCTCGACGGGTTCGAGGTCATGCGCAAGCTCCAGGAGCGGCGCCAGGTCCCCGTCGTGCTGCTCAGCGCGAAGGGCTCGACGACCGACAAGGCCCGCGGCCTCGACCTCGGCGCCGACGACTACCTCGCCAAGCCGTTCCAGCCCGAGGAGCTGGCCGCGCGGGTGCGCGCGATCCTCCGCCGCACGCTCGACATCGCCGGCGGGCAGGGGGTCGTCGCGTTCGATGACGTGGCGATCGACCTCTCGCGGCGCCTGGTCACCCGCCGCGGCAAGCTGGTCCACCTGTCGCGGACGGAATGGCTGCTGCTCAGCCACCTCGCCGCCAACGCCGGCCGCGTGGTGCTCCACGGAGAGCTGCTCACGAAGGTCTGGGGCCCGGAGTACCGCGAGGACCTGGGGTACCTGCGGGTCTGGGTCTCGCGGGTCCGGCGCAAGCTCGGTACGCCGCCCGGCCAGGCCGGCCGGATCCGCACGTTCCAGGGCATCGGCTACCTGCTGGACGTGGCGCCCGCCACCGCTCCCCGCCCGGCCTGACGCGAGGCGCCCGCCGTCGTTCGTCGCGCGCTACCCTCTGGCCATGCTCCGCTATCGACCCGACGTCGCCCTCATCGTCGTCGATGTCCAGAACGACTTCGCCGACCCCGACGGATCGCTGCACGTGCGCGACGGCCACGAGGTCATCCCGATCATCAACCGGGAGGCGGAGCTCGCCAGGAGTGCCGGTGCGCTGGTCGCCTACTCGCAGGACTGGCACCCCGAGAGCACCCCGCACTTCCAGAAGGACGGCGGCATCTGGCCCGTCCACTGCGTCCAGGGCGCGTGGGGCTCATCGTTCCACCCGGACCTCGAGGTCGCCGACGGCTCGCCGATCGTGCACAAGGGCGACAACCGGGAGGACGGGTACTCCGCGTTCACCTGCCGCGATCACCACACCGGCGAGCTCATCCGGACCCCGCTCGAGTCGATCCTGAAGCGGCACAAGATCCACGACGTCGTCATCACCGGCCTCGCCACCGACTACTGCGTGAAGGCCACGGCGCTCGACGCCGTGCGGCTCGGCTTCCCGGCCACCGTCCTCACCGACGCGGTCGCGGCGGTCGACCTGCAGCCGGGCGACGGCCAGCGGGCGCTCGACGAGATGCGCGACGCCGGCGTGGTCCTCCAGTCCAGCCGGGTGCGCTGACCGCGTCGTGCTGCGCCGCGCGGTCGCCCTCGCCATCGTCGCCGTGCCCGTCGCCTGGCTGGTCGACCGTTGGCTGGCGGCCAACGGCGATGCCGATGGGCCGGCGCCGCTCGAGATGCTCGCGGTCGTCGATGCGCCGATCGAGACGACGTGGGCGTGTCGTCGTCGACATCCCCCGCCAGCTCGAGTGGATGCGCGAGATGCAGTCGGTCAGCATCGACACGCCCGGTCCCGTGCGCGTCGGGACGACGGCGCGGGCGACGGTGCGGATCCTGGGCATCGCCGTCAACGATCCGGTCGAGATCATCGAGCTGGACCCGCCCTCGCGCTACGCCATCCGGCACCTCGGCGTGTTCTCGGGCAGCGGCCTGATCACCCTCGAGCCCGGCGCCGACGGCACGACCACCATCGTGCGCTGGGAGGAGCGCCTCGTCCCGCCGGTGCTGCCGGCGCTCGGCGCGGCCGTCCAGGCACCGATCCTCCGAGCCATCTTCCAGGCCGACCTCGAGCGCCTCAAGCGCCTGGTCGAGACCGGCTCGGCCGCCTGAGCCGCTGCAGGGAGCCGGAGCCGATGCAGGTCCACCTGGTCGACGCGACGTATGAGCTGTTCCGTGCCCACTTCGCGCCCCGGCCGCCCACGCTCGGCAAGGATGGTGTCGTCCTGTCCGGCGTCAGCGGCCTCGTCGAGCAGCTCCTGTTCCTGCTCCGCGAGCAGGGGGCGACCCACGTCGGCTGCGCCACGGACCGGGTGATCCGCTCCTTCCGCAACGAGCTCTACGCGGGCTACAAGACCGAGGCCGGGATGCCGCCCGAGCTGCTCGCCCAGTTCCCGATCGCCGAGCGGGCGATCGAGGCGTTGGGCCTGGTGCTGTGGTCGATGCTCGAGTTCGAGGCCGACGACGCGATCGCGGCCGCGGCCGACCGGTTCGCCGCGGACCCGCGGGTGGAGCAGGTCGTCGTCTGCACCCCGGACAAGGACATGGCGCAGCTGGTCGACGGCGAGCGCGTCGTGCTCTGGGACCGGCGGCGCGACCTGACCTACGACGACGCGGGCGTGCGCGCGAAGTGGGGCGTCGCGCCCGAGAGCGTGCCGGACCGCCTGGCGCTCGTGGGCGACGCGGCCGACGGGTATCCGGGCCTCCCCGGCTGGGGCGACAAGTCGGCGGCCGCGGTGCTGGCCCGGTACGGACACTTCGAGTCGATCCCGGCCAACGGCAGCACGTGGGACGTGGCCGGGCTCCGGAACCCGGTCGGGCTCGCGACGACCCTGCGCGACCACATGGCCGAGGCCCTGCTGTATCGCGACCTCGCGCGGCTCCGGACGACCGCCGACGGCGTCGCGATCCCCGAGAACGACGTCGACGAGCTCGAGTGGCGGGGCGCCGACCGCGACGCCTGGCAGGCGTTCTGCGACGAGTGGGGCCTCACGCGTCTCCGGAGCCGGCCCCACCGCTGGGCGTAGCCCGCCCGGCGACCGCCGTGAACCGGCCGGAACGGTCAGCCGGCCCCGAACATCCGCTTGATCCGGCCCCAGATCCCGGTGGACTCGGGCTTCGCCGGCGCGGCTTCGGCCTTCGTGGCGGCCGGGCGCGCGCGCCGGGGCCGGAGCGGGGCCCGGCGCAGGCGCGGGGGCCGAGGCAGGCGACGGCGCAGCCGGGCGGCCGCGGCAGGTGCCGGCGCGGGCGAGGGTGCCGGCAGGTCGCCCCCGTGGGACACGCCCCGGTCCATCGCCTTGGCCTGGTCGATCCAGCCCGCGACCGTCGCCTCGGACGGCAGGCGGCGGATCCAGTCCGGCCGGGCCGCATCGATCTCCTGGAACGTCGCGGCGAGGTTGGCCGCGTTCCGGTGGGCCAGCTCGGCCGGCGAGTCGACTCCCGCGGCCTCGAGCAGGTCGGCGTACTCGGAGCCGACGCCGTCGATCCGCATCAGGTCCGCGAGGTTGACCCACTCCAGGATCAGCTTGCCCGAGATCCCGGTCGCGGCCTCGATCCCGGTGCGCCCGCGCGGCGTCGCGCCCCGCTCGAGGAGCGTCTCGGTGGTGTGGATGCCCGCCTCGGCGAGCTTCGCGGCGTACTCGGGCCCGATGCCCTCGATCTCGGAGATGTTCAACCCCGGCCTCCCGATCCGTCCCAGATGCCGCGCGGCCGCGCCGACGGTCGTCGGGCGAGTCTACCCGTCCGTGCGCCGCCGATCGGCTCGGCGAGGACCCGTCAGCGCGGCTCGCCGGCCATCCGCAGCAGCTCCGGGTGCTGGCCCGGCGGGGCGGCGATGAGCCCGAACGTCCGCGTCGCCCGATCGACGTCGAACCACGTCCCGCCCGCCATGTCGGTCACGGTCGCGCCGGCGCGCTGGGCGATGAGCCCGGCCGCGGCCACGTCCCAGGCGGACATCCCGGCCGACTGCACGAAGGCGTCGAACCGCCCGTTCGCGACGTAGGCGAGGGCAAGGGCGGCCGAGCCCATGTTGCGCGAGACGCGGATCGCCTTGCGGATCGCGCGGGCCCGGGTCGCGACGGCGCGCCCGCCCGAGGGCCAGCGAGACGACGTAGTCCCCGAGCTGCGCCTTGTCCGACGCCTGGATCGGCGCCTCGCCCAGGTAGGCCCCGCCGTCCGCGGCGGCCCAGAACGTCTCGCCGCGCATCGGGTCGTGGATGACGCCGGCCGCGGGAACGCCGTCGACCACGAGGCCGATCGACACGCAGAAGAACGGGATGCCGTTCGCGTAGTTGATGGTGCCGTCGAGCGGGTCGATGACCCAGGTCCGCCCGGCGGCGAGGCTGGCCGGCCCGTCCGCCGACGGGGTGCGGTGGGCGCCGGACTCCTCGGCCAGGATGCCGTCGCCCGGAAACCGGTCCCGGATCGCGGCGATGACGAGGGCCTCCGAGAGATGGTCGACCTCGGTGACCACGTCCCGCGCCGACTTGTAGTCGACCTGCTCCACCCGCTCGTAGCGCTCGAGCAGGATCCGCCCCGCCCGCTCGGCGGCGTCGCGCGCGAAGGCCACGTCGGCCGCGAACCGGCTCGCGATCGCGTCGGTCGTCACCTGCCGCAGTCGACGGTGAGCGGCCTCGGCACCGTCCCGAGGGTGGTCACCACCGCCTCGAAGGTCGCCGTCGCCCCCGGCTGGACGACCGGGCTCTGCACGAAGGCGGTCTCGGGCCCGACGCCCAGCAGCTCGGGATCGCCGATCCGGCAGCTCGACGCGGCCGCGCTCGATCCGCCGTTGGTGATCGAGATCGTCAGCCGCAGGCCGGCGGGATCGGGCGCGACGTCGACCAGGCCCGAGGGAAACGGCCCGACGCCGCTCACCGCGATCCGGGCGACGACGGCCAGCAACACGACCGCCACCGCGACCCCCAGGATCGCCGTGCCGTGCGCCTGCGACGCGGCCGGCGCCTTGAGCCCGAGCGGATTGCACCGCTCGCACATCGACTCCGAGATCGGGATGCTGGCCCCGCACCGCACGCACCCGTGCATCGGCTCGGTCGGGGCCGGCGCGGCGGGCGCGGGGGTGGTCGGCATCGAGGTCATCCGATCGATCGCTCGAGCCCCGTCTCGAAGATCCGGATGTCCGCGTCGCCCGCGACGTGCCCGTCGCCCCGGGTGTGCACGAGCGCGTCCCGCGCCCCGAGCGCGTCGAGATCCGCCGGGAACCGCCCGACCATGTCCAGGACCACGCGCCGGATGCGCTCCGCGTTCTGCTCGAACACCGCCAGCACGTCGTGGGCCGTGACGGCGTGCGTGCCCTCGAGGACGCCCGCGTCGTAGTCGGTGATCAGGGCGATGTTGACGACCGCCATCCCGAGCTCGCGGCACAGGTAGGCCTCGGGGTACTGGGTCATGTTGATGACCTGCCAGCCGGCGTCGCTGAACCACTTCGACTCGGCCTTGGTCGAGAACCGGGGCCCACCGATCACGACGACCGTGCCCGCCGTCGTGGACGGTGATCCCGTGCTCGCGGATCACCTCGAGCGCGATCGCGCGCAGGGTCGGGTCGTAGGTCTCGGCGGACGAGACGTGCGAGACGATCGGGCCGTCGAAGAACGTGTCCGCGCGGCCCGTCGTCCGGTCGACGAACTGGTCGCTCACGACGAAGTGGCCGGGCTCGACCTCGAGCTGCAGCGACCCCGCCGCGCACGGGCTGATCACGGCCTTCACGCCCAGCGAGCGCATCGCCCACACGTTGGCGCGGTAGTTGATCCGGTGCGGCGGGATCGTGTGGCGCCGTCCGTGCCGGGGAAGGAACGCGAGCCGGCGGCCCGCGACCGTGGCCAGGAAGACGCTGTCCGACGGGGGTCCGTAGGGCGTGTCGACCTTCGCCTCGCGGACGTCGTCGAGCAGCGTGTAGAACCCGGAACCGCCGAACACGCCGATCTCCGCGAGATCCGCCACGACCACCTCCTTGGTATGCCGGGCATTCTCGCATGGGCCTACGATGCGGGCGATGGACTCGACCGAGGCGGACCTGGCTGGACGGGCCTTCCTGGCGGACTGGCGACGGCGGGTCGCCGCGCTGTACGTGGAGGTCCGCGCGGTGCCGCGGCCGGCGACCCGGCCGCGGCCTGGGAGGCGTGGCGCGTCGAGCGCGAGGCGTTGTACCGCACCCATCCGTCGTCGCCCCTGCCGGCCGCGGAGCGGGCGGGGTTCCGGGCGCAGCACTGGCCGTACGACGACCGGCTGCGGTTCGTCGTCGGCGCCGAGCCACCGCCCGCCGACGGCCGACCTCGGCGGCCTGGCCGGCCTGGAGCTGCCGAACAGCGGCGCCGACGTGCTCGCCTTCGATCGCATCGGGCGAGTCCGCCTGCCGCTGCCCGACGGCGACGCCGAGCTGTCGCTGTTCTGGATGCGCGGCTACGCCGGCGGCCTGTTCCTGCCGTTCCGCGACGGGACGAGCGGCGAGGCGACGTACGGCGCCGGGCGCTACGTCCTCGACACGGCGAAGGGCGCGGACCTCGGCGGCGACCCGGCCGCCGGCACGCTGGTCGTGGACCTCAACTTCGCGTTCCAGCCCTCGTGCGCCTTCGATCCCAAGTGGGCGTGCCCGCTCGCGCCGCCCGAGAACCGGCTGGGTGCCCGGATCGAGGCCGGCGAGCGGCTCCGCTGATCGCCGGTCGGCGCCGCCGACCGCCGGTCCGGCTCAGCTCGCGGACAGGCGGCGCAACCCGAACGCCACCAGGCACAGGCCGATGACGAGCGGCCAGCCGGCGACGACGCCCAGGGTGTCGGCGACGGCGCCCAGCAGCAGCGGCATCGCCAGGATCGCGATGCCCGACGCGAGCGTCAGCCGGGCGCCGGCCGCGAGCGCCGCGTCGCCCGCCCGGTCGAGGGCGCTCGCCAGTCCGAGGGGATAGAGGGACCCGGTCCCGAACCCGGCGACGAGCAGGCCGGCCGCGCTGGCCACGGGCGTCGTCGCCAGCCAGACGACGAACCCCCCGGCCGCCGCGATGCCGAGGCTCGCCTCGACCCAGTGCCGCCATCGGGCGTTGCCGACGAGGCCCGCGCCGAGGGCGATTCGGCCGACGAGCATGCCCAGGATGAACAGCGTCGCCAGCGCGGTCGCGGCCTCCCGCGACACGCCCGTCCTCGCCGCGACGACCGACGAGCCCCAGACGACGTAGGCGAACTCGATCGACACGGCCGCGACGACGAACAGCCAGGCGATCCAGAACGACCGCGGCAGCGAGCCCGCAGCCGTCCGCGACGCGCGGCGACCCGCGGCCGGCAGCCCACCCGTGCTCTCGAGGACGACGATCGCGGTGAGAGGGACGACGAGCACCGCCTGCCAGCCCAGCGCCGACGCGGCGAGCCCCGCGATCAGCAGCGGGGCGAACATCGAGGCCACCAGGGCCCAGGCGTTGGCCCTCGCGAACCGGACCTCCGCCCGCGCGCCGCCCGGGCTGCCCAGCACGAGGTTGATCGCCGCCAGCATCGCGCCCGCCCCGAGTCCGATCGCGAACGCGCCGACCAGGGTGACCGGGAGGGTGCCGCCGAGCATGACCGCGAGCCCGCCGGCCACGACGAGCCCGCCCGCGAGGACGCCCGTCAGGCGCCGGCCGAGGCGCCGTTCGACCGCGTCCGCCGTCGTCCCCGCGGCCATGACCCCCAGCGCGAGCAGCGACGCATGGAGCGCGGCCGTCGCGGCCGACACGTGCAGCTCGTCGCGGAGGTACGGCGTGAGCGCGCCGATGACGTACCCCAGGAACCCGACCACGCACAGGTAGCCGTACGCCGTCCACGTGACGCGGCGCCCGGTGACGTCGGCGGGCGTCGGGTCCACGCTCGAGATCGTAGCGCCGGGCGGCGCGGCGGCGCGGGTGCCCGACATACCATGGGTCGATGCCCACCGACCTCGCCCTCACAGACGCCGTGCGCGCGTTCCTCGAGCAGCCGCACGTCGCCTCCGTCGCCTCCACCGACGACGACGGCCGGCCCCGCCAGGCGGTCGTCTGGTACCGGCTCGAGCCCGACGGCCGCGTCCTGCTCAACTCGCGGACGCCCCGCCGCTGGTGCGAGAACCTGAAGCGCGACCCCCGCGTGGCGCTGTCCGTGATCGACGCCGCGGACGCCTACCGCTGGATCGGGCTGACCGGGGTCGTGGACGAGGTGGTCGACGACGTCGAGCGGGCGCGGGACGACATCGTGGCCCTCGCCCACCGCTACCGGCCGGAGGGGCCGACCGAGGCGTCGGTGGCGATGTTCCGCTCGCAGCCGCGGGTCACGTTCCTCGTCCGGATCACCGGCGTCCACGACCACCTCGAGGACTGACGGTGGCCTCGACCAGGATCGGCGTCCTGCTCTGGCCGCAGACCGCGAGCTGGCCGGAGATCCGCGACGCCGCGGCCCTCGCGGACCGCTCGGGGGCGTCGAGCCTGTGGACCTGGGATCACCTGAACTCGATCGTCGGCCCGTGGCAGGGGCCCATCCTCGAGGGCTGGTCGGTCCTGTCGGGCTGGTCGCAGGTCACCGAGCGCGCGACGCTGGGCCTCATGGTCGCGGCCAACACGTTTCGCAATCCCGGGCTGACCGCGAAGCTGGCCACGACCCTCGACCACCTGTCGGGCGGCCGCGCGATCCTCGGCCTCGGCGGCGCCTGGTTCGAGCGCGAGCACGACGCCTACGGGATCGACTTCGGCAGCGGCTTCGGCGAGCGCCTGGACCGGCTGGACGAGGCGACGATGCTCGTCCGGCGCCTGCTCGACGGCGAGACCGTCACGCACGACGGCCCGGTCTACCGGATGCACGACGCCCTGTGCACGCCGCGGCCGGTGCAGGTCCGGCTCCCGATCATGATCGGCGGGTCGGGGCCGAAGAAGACGCTCCGGACGCTGGCCCGCTACGGCGACCAGTGGAACTCGATGGGCACGGTCGACGAGCTCCAGCAGCGCGACGCGATCCTGCGCGAGCACTGCGACGCGATCGGCCGCGACGAGGCCGAGATCGAGCGCACGACGACCGTCGACATCGTGATCCGCGACTCCCACGACGACGGGCTCGCCTACTACAAGGCGCGGCTCGAGGCGAACGGCGAGGAGTTCGATCCCGACTGGAACTTCTTCGTCGGGCCCCCGGCCGAGATCGCCGAGGGCCTGGCGCCGATCCTCGAGCTGGGCTTCCGGCACGTGCTCATCGACATGCCCGCGCCGTACGACACGGAGACGCTCGGACGGATCGGCGAGCTGGTCGAGCTGCTCAACGCGTGACGGCGACGTCGGTCGTCGCGCTGGCCGGCGGGGTCGGGGGCGCGAAGCTCGCCGAGGGGCTCGCCGCGCACGTGGCGGATCGCCTCTCGGTCGTCGTCAACACCGGCGACGACTGCGAGCGCCACGGGCTGCTGGTGATGCCCGACCACGACACCGTGCTCTACAACCTGGCCGGGATCGAGCAGGTCGAGTGGGGCTGGGGCATCGAGGGCGACACCCACGCGACGATGGCCCAGCTGGCCGCCTACGGCGAGGAGGACTGGTTCTCGCTCGGCGACCGCGACCTCGCGCTGCACATCGCCCGGACCGCGCGCCTCCGGGCGGGTTCCCGCCTGACGGACGTGTGTCTCGGCCTCCAGCGGTCGCTCGGGATCGCGCCGCGCATCCTGCCCATGGCCGACGACCCGGTCCGGACCGAGGTGCGGACCGACGACGGCTGGCTCGAGTTCCAGGAGTACTTCGTCCATCGCCGCCAGGCGCCCGAGGTGCACGAGGTGCGGCTCGCCGGCGTCGCGTCGGCCCGTCCGTCGCCCGAGGTGGTGGCCGCGCTCGACGCGGCCGAGGCGATCGTCGTCTGCCCGTCCAACCCGATCGTCTCCGTGGGTCCGATCCTCGCGGTGCCCGGTTTCCGTGACGCCGTGGCGAGGGCCCGCGCCCGGGGCGTCCGCGTCGCGGCGGTCAGCCCGATCATCGGCGGCCGGGCGCTGAAGGGACCCGCGGACCGGATGCTCGCCTCGCTGGGCCACGAGGCCTCGGCGCTGGGCGTCGCGCGCCTGTACGCCGACCTCGCCGACGTGTTCGTGCTCGACGCCGTGGACGCGGCGCTCGCCCCCGCCGTGGAGGCGCTCGGCCTCCGCCCGGTCGTCGCCGACACGGTCATGACCGACGACGCGTCACGGGCGGCCGCCTCGCGGGCATTGTCGTGGGCGCGAGGGACGACCTGGCGAGCGCCGTCAGCGTCGGCACTTGAGGGCGAGGTCCCTGGCGGGCCAGTGATGACTGCGATCACGGCGACGCCGCCCGGCGGTCGCGTCGACGGAGCCGCTGGGCGTCAGGCGAACGCGCATAGTCGGCGAGGCAGTGCCGGCACGACGGTCGGCGAGGCATCGTCCTGCGACCACCGCGTGACAGTTGGGCGGCGGCCATCGTGAGCCAATCGACTGCCAGCGCCTGACTCTGCGCGTCTCGATTCTCCCCCGCGAGGACACTGGACTCACTTTGTCAGGAGTCTTGACAAAGGACGGTGCCCTCGCCATCCTCCGCTTTGTCAACTCACTTGGCAAAGTCGGCGAGGGCACGCGCGGTGCGCGGGCCAGGCCCGGCGGCCGGGTGTCGGAGGAGGGCGAAGGCGAGTGACGCTGCCGGGCAAGGCCACCCACCAGCAGACGCGTGGGTTCAATCGCGGCCTCGTCCTGCGCACGCTCTATGACTACGGCCCCGTCAGCCGGGCCGAGGTCGCCCGGCTCACCGGCCTCACCCGGACCACCGTCAGCGAGCTGGTGTCGGACGTCATCGCCGAGGGCCTCGTCCGCGAGATCGGGCTGGGGCCCTCGTCCGGTGGCAAGGCCCCGATCCTGCTCCAGGTCGTCGACGACGCCCGGCTCGTGGTCGCCGTCGACCTCGGTGAGCGCGTGTTCGCCGGGGCGCTGGTCAACCTCCGGGGCGAGGTCCGGGCGACGCGCGAGGTCCCGGCGGACGGCCTCGACGGCGACGAGGCCCTGGCCGCGCTGATCGGCCTGGTCGACGCGCTGGTCGAGCTCGCCCCCGACACCAGCCCGATCCTCGGCATCGGCGTCGGCACGCCGGGCCTCGTGGACGCGACCACCGGCACGATCCGCTGGGCGGTCAACCTCGACTGGCAGGACCTCCCGCTGGCCTCGATCCTCACCGAGCGGACCGGCCTGCCGGCGAGCGTCGCCAACGACTCCCGCGCCGCGGCCCTGGCCGAATACCTGTTCGAGGGACGCCGCCGCGCGCCGAGCCTGGTCGCGGTCAAGGTCGGCCTCGGCATCGGCGCCGGCATCGTGATCGAGGGCGAGGTCTTCAACGGCGACGGCTTCGGGGCCGGCGAGATCGGCCATACCGTGATCGTCGACGACGGCGCCGAGTGCCGCTGCGGCCGCTTCGGCTGCCTCGAGACCGTGGCCAGCTCTCGGGCGATCGTCCGGGCCGCGACCGAGGCCGCCGCCGAAAGCCCGGACTCGGGGCTTGCACGACGCCTGAACGCCTCCGGCGCCCTGACCCTGAACGACGTCGCGGAGGCGCTCGACGAGGGCGACGAGGCCGCGCGCCGGGTGGTGGTCGCCGCGGGTCGCTCGCTCGGCCAGTCGATCGCGGCCCTGATCGGCGCCATCAACATCGGCCGCGTCGTGCTCCTGGGCAGCGTCACCGCGCTCGGCGAGCCGTGGCTCACCGCGGTCCGCGACGAGGCCTCGCGCCGGTCCCTGCGCCTGCTCGCCGACGAGACGCGGATCGAGATCGGCCGGCCGGTCGACAACGTCGTGATCCTGGGCGCCGCCGCCCTGCTCATGACCCGCGAGCTCGCCCTGGTGCCGACGCGATGACCGGCCGGACGGCGAACGGCACCCTGCTCGCGGGCGTCGACGTCGGCGGCAGCAAGATCGCGGTCGTCCTGGCCACCCGCGACCTCGATCCCGTCGCGCGGCACACGATCGAGACCGGGCGTCGGCGATGCCGGCTACGCGGTCAACCGGATCGCAGAGGCGGTCGACGCGACCCTGGCGCTCGCGGGACGGACGACGGCCGATCTCGCGGCCATCGGCGTCGGCGTTCCCGGTCGCGTGGACCCGGTCGCCGGACGGGTGACCCTCGCGGTCAACCTCGGCTGGCACGACCTGCCGCTCGTGCGCCTCGTCGCCGAGCGCTACGGCCTCCCCGTGCAGATCGAGAACGACGTCCGCGCGGCCGCCGCGGGCCTGCACGAGCGACGCGTCCTGCCCGACGTCGGCGACCTCGCCTACCTCAGCATCGGCACCGGCATCTCGGCCGGCGTCGTCCTCCACGGCCAGCTCCACCGCGGCGTCCGCGGCCTGGCCGGCGAGATCGGCCACGTGGTCCTCGATCCCAGCGGCCCCCGCTGCCAGTGCGGGCTGCGCGGCTGCTTCGAGGCGGTCGCCTCGGGTCGCGCGGTGGGCGTCCGGGCCGAGGCCGCCCTCGAGGCCGGCGCGGCGAGCTCCCTCCACGAGCACCGGCCGGTCACCGCCGTCGACGTCTACCGCGAGGCCGCGGCCGGCGACGCCCTCGCCCTCCAGATCGCCGACACCGCGGGTCGCTGGGTCGCCCGCGCGGTGCACGAGCTGGTCATGACCTACGACGTCCGGCGCGTCGTGCTCGGCGGCGGCGTGACCGGCGCCGGCGAGACGTTCCTGGCGCCGGTCCTGCGCGCCCTCGAGGAGCTCCGGGCCGGCTCGGAGCTCGCCCGTGAGGCGCTCCCCCCCGATGTCGTCCATCTCCTGCCCCCGGATGCGGATGCCGGTGGGTGGGGAGCCGTGATCCTCGCGCGCTCGGCGGCCACCGTCGCGGCCGGCCGACCCGAGGCAGCGGCGATCCCCGGAAGGGAGGTGGCGACCGGGTAGCGCGACGAGGGCCGGGCCCTCATCGAGCCGCCCGCCCGTGCACCTGGAGGAGGTGATCGCACGAGACACCCCGCGATCCCGGACCGCCGGCGGGAAGCCCGCCGCGGTCACGGGCATGGAGGTTGGCTGAGAACGATCGACATGTTGGAAGAGAGGAGCAACGCACGATGAGTTCACGCAAGAAGTTCCTGGGCCTCGCGCTCGCCGCGCTGTTCGCGGTCGGCGCGTGCACCCAGGCCGCCTCGACCCCCGCGCCTGCCAGCCAGGCGCCGGCGAGCCAGGCCGCGACCCCCGCACCTGCGGCATCCGAGAGCGCCCCCGCCGAGAGTGCTGCGGCCGAGAGCCCCAGCGCCGAGGCCCTCGCCCCGGATCCCGCCGAGGCCGTGATCCAGGGCATCGAGCCCGGCGCCGAGATCGGCTTCTGGACGTTCTACCTGTCGCCCACGTTCGACCCGTGGATCAAGGACACCATCGCCCGCTTCGAGGCGACGTATCCCGGAGTCACGGTCAAGTGGGAGGACCACCAGGCCACGTTCAAGGACGACCTGAACAACGCGTTCGCCGCCGGCAACGCGCCCGACGTCATCAACCTCTCGGTGAGCGAGGGCTGGGTCAGCGAGTACGCCGGCAAGGACCTGCTGCTGCCGCTCGATGACAAGGTTCCGGCCGAGATCCAGGGCACCTACTTCGAGGGGCTCTGGAAGGAGCAGCTCATCGACGGTGTCAACTACCAGTTCCCCTGGTACCAGGGCCTGAGCGTCGAGCTGATCAACAAGGCGATCATGGACAAGGCCGGCGTCTCGGTCGAGGACTTCCCCAAGACCATCGACGGCCTGCCCGCCCTGTGCGCCACGATCCTCGAGAAGACCGGGACCGTGTGCGACATCCGGCTGACGGTCAGCGACCTCCTCGCCCAGATGGTCTACGAGGGCAACGTCAAGGTCCTCAGCGACGACGGCAAGAAGTTCACGTTCGACTCGCCCGAGGCGGTCGCGTGGCTGCAGATGTACGTCGACATGGTCAAGGCCGGGACCGTGGACAACACGATCCTGACCACCGCCGATGACCGCGTCGGGCTCAACGCCTTCGCCGCGGGCAACGCCGCCTTCTACCAGACGGGCCCCAACCTGGCCCGCACCGTGAAGGACCAGAACGCCACCCTGTACGACAACCTCGCGATGGTCCAGGCGCCGCTCGGCAAGTCCAACGTCAGCGGCAAGGGCCTGATGTCGCTGTCGGTCAAGGGCGACACCAAGTTCCCGAACGCCTCGATGGCGCTCGCCCAGTTCTTCACCAACGCCCGGTCCATGACGGACTTCAGCAAGCAGGTCGCGATCTATCCGTCGACACCGGCTTCCTACGACGACCCGTTCTTCGCCGAGACCCCCTCGGCGGTCGAGGACAGTGCCCGGCCGCTGGCCAAGGACATCATCTCGACGTACGCGGACATCGTCCCGACCATCCCCAACAAGGCCGACGTCAACGCGATCGTCCTCGATGCGGTGGAAGCGGCGCTGTTCAACGGCAAGGACACCCAGCAGGCCCTCTCGGACGCCGTCCAGAAGGCCAACGCCTCCCTCAAGTAACCCTCCTCCTCCAGTGGAGCGGCCCGCCTTTCCCCGAGGGCGGGCCGCTCCCAAACCCCACTGAGGCAGCGGACGGTCCGATGCGGCGACGGCTCACCGCCACCCCCTACCTGTTCCTCGCCCCGGCCCTCGTGCTGCTGGGCATCTTCGTCATCTACCCGATCATCGCCGTCGTCTACTACAGCTTCACCGACTACGACATCGTCCGGCCCCCGGTCCCCGTCGGGCTCGAGAACTACCAGAAGCTGCTGACCGACGACACCTTCTGGCTGGCCCTCCAGCACTCGCTGGTCTACCTGATCGTGACGCCGATCCTGATCGTGCTCTCGATCATCCTCGCGATCATCGTGAACCGCGCCCTGCGCGGGATCCACATCTACCGGGCGCTGTACTTCGTGCCCGCGGTCAGCGGCAGCATCGCCATCGGCCTCGCGTGGACCTGGCTGTTCGAGCGCAACGGGTTCATCAACAGCGTCCTGCTCTCGTGGGGACTGATCTCCCAGCCCGTCCAGTGGCTGGCGACCCCCGCCCTCGTGCTGCCGATCGCCATGCTGCTGACGATCTGGGCCGGCGTCGGGTTCTACTCGGTCATCTTCCTGGCCGGCCTCCAGAACATCCCCGAGGAGCTCTATGACGCCGCGCGCATCGACGGCTGCAGCGACGTCCAGAAGCACCGCTACATCAGCATCCCGGGGCTGCGGCCCCAGATCGTGTTCGTGGCCGTGATCTCGAGCCTCGCGGCGCTCAAGGTGTTCGACGAGATCTACGTCCTCACCAACCGGACCGGCGGGATCCTCGACAGCGGCGTGACGATCGTGTTCTACCTGTGGCAGCAGGCGTTCCAGCGCAGCCACGCGGGGTACGCGTCGGCGATCGCGATCGTGCTGCTCGGGATCACGCTCGTGTTCTCGGTGGTCAACGTGCGCATCCTCGAGCGCGGGCAGGCAGACGAATGAGCGGCTCCTTCCCCGAGCGCGTCGAGGTGGCCCCGATCGTCAGCGAGGCGCGCCACGCGCCGCGGACCGTCCGGAGCCGCCGGCTGGCGTCGACCATCGGCTGGTACATCGTCCTGACCGCGATCGCGGTCGTCACCGTGTTCCCGTTCTTCTGGATGCTGATGACCTCGCTCAAGGGGCCGCTCGACCCGATCTCGTCGGTGCCCCCGCAGTTCATCCCCAGCAACCCCACGCTGGCCAACTACGAGCGCGTCCTCGGCGCCCTGCCGGTGCCCCGGTTCTTCCTCAACAGCGTGATCGTGTCGGTCGCCGTGGGCCTGCTCAACGTCCTCGTGGCCGCGCTGGCGGCGTACCCGCTGGCCAAGATGCGCTTCCCCGGGCGGAACGCGATCTTCTACCTGCTCCTGGCGACGCTGATCGTGCCGGCGCAGCTGACCTACATCCCGAGCTTCATCCTCGCGGTCAACGTGTTCCACTACTACGACACGCTGCCGGCGCTGATCTTCCCGAACCTCGTGAGCGCGTTCAACATCTTCCTGCTCCGCCAGGCGTACCGCGGGGTCCCAGGCGACCTCCTGGACGCGGGGCGCGTCGATGGCGCCGGCGAGTGGCGGATCTGGTGGCAGATCGTGCTGCCGGTGGTCCGGCCGTCCCTGGCGGCGGTCGCGATCTTCACGTTCGTCACGACGTGGAACGACTTCCTGTGGCCGTCGCTGATGCTCCACACCCGAGACGGCATGACGCTGCCGGTGGGCCTCGCCGCGCTGCAGGGCTTCTTCTCGGCCGACTTCCGGTCGATCGCGGCCGGGGTGACGATGACCGTGATCCCGATCCTGCTGTTCTTCGTCCTGGTCCAGCGCTACTTCGTCCGCGGCCTGACGGGCGCGGTCAAGGGCTGAGGGTGGCGGAGGCGCGCTCCCCGATCGATCCGCTCGGACGGCTGATGCTGGCGTTCGACGGGTTCGAGCTGCCCGACGACATCGAGCGGCGCCTCGCGAGCGCCCCGGCCGCCGGGATCACGCTGTTCCGCTACCGCAACTCGCGGACGCCCGGCCAGGTGCGCGAGCTGGTCGCGTCGATCCAGCGGGCGGCCGCCGGGTTCGACCCGGCCGCCCCGCCGCTCCTGATCGCGGCCGACCAGGAGGGCGGGCAGCTCGACGCGCTCGGCGGCGGGACGCCGTTCGCGGGCAACATGGCGCTCGGCGCCGCGGGCGACGATGACCTCGCCCAGCGGGTGGGGCGGGCGACCGGCCTCGAGCTGCTCGCGATGGGCGTGAACGTCTCGTACGCGCCCGTGTGCGACCTCGCCGACAACCCCGCCAACCCCCACATCGGCATCCGTTCGTTCGGGAGCGAGCCGGCGGCCGTCGCCCGGCTGGCGGCGGCGCACGTCCGGGGCCTGCGGAGCTCGGGCATCGCCGCGGGGGCGAAGCACTTCCCGGGGCTCGGCGGCGCCGACCTCGACACCCACGAGCAGCTGGCCGTGGTCGACGCCGACCGGGCCCGCCTGGACGCGGCGGAGCTGGTGCCGTTCCGGGCGGCCATCGAGGCCGGCGCCGACGTGATCATGTCCGCCCACCTCGCGCTGCCGGCGCTGACCGGCGACCCGACGCTCCCCGCGACGCTGTCGCGGGCCGTGATGCACGAGCTCGTGCGCGACGGCCTCGGGTTCCGCGGCCTGACGATCACCGACGCCCTCGACATGGGCGCCCTGCCCCAGGGCGACGCCCAGGTCATCGACGTGATCGCGGCGATCCGCGCCGGCGTCGACCTGCTGCTGTGCATGGGCGAGCCCGTGGCGCAGGCGCGCATCGAGGGCGGGCTCCGGCACGCCGCGGGGCGTGGGCTGTTCGACGCCGGGGAGCTCGAGGCGTCCGCGCGGCGGATCCTCGCCCTGCGCCGGCGGCTGGCCCCGGTCGCCCAGCCGCCGGTCGACGTCGTCCGGTCGGCGGAGCACGAGGCCCTGGCGCGCGAGGTCGCGGAGCGATCGGTGACGCTCGTCCGGGACGAGGCGGGCCTGCTCCCCCTGCGCCTCGACGCCGGTGCCCGGGTCGTCGTCGTCCAGCCCGTCGGGCGCGACCTCACGCCGGCGGACACGTCGTCGACGGTCCCGCCCGGCCTCGCCGCCGCGATCCGCCGACGCCACCCCGCGACGGTGGAGCTCCTCGTCGACGAGGCGTCGGACGCGGAGATCGCCGCGGCCCGCGCGGCCGTCGAGGGCGCCGACCTCCTCGTGCTCGGCAGCGTCAGCGCCTCGCTCCGGCCCGCCCATGCCGCGCTGTGCCAGGCGCTCCTCGCGACCGGCGTGCCGACCGTGACCGTCGCCCTCCGGACGCCGTTCGACCTCGCGGCCTACGCGTCGTCGACGACCCACGCCTGCACCTACGGCGTCCTCGAGCCGTCGTGCGAGGCCATCGCGGGTGCCCTGTTCGGCGAGCGGCCGTTCCGCGGCCGCCTCCCCGCCCCGATCCCCGGCCTCTACCCTGTCGGTCACGGGCTGGCCGGCCCGGCCGGCGACAGCCAGGAGGCCTGATGGGCCTGCGCGACGAGATCCGCGAGCAGCCGGACGTCGTCGCGCGCCTCGTCGCCCGGTCGGCGGAGATCGAGGCCGTCGCGCGGCGCCGTCCGGGTGCACCACGTCGAGCACGTGGTCATCGCCGCCCGCGGGACCTCGGACCACGCCGCGATCTACGCCCAGTACCTGTTCGGGATCCGGCTGCGGCTGCCGGTCGCGCTGGCGGCGCCGTCGATCGTGTCCCTGTACCACGTGGAGCCCGTGTTCGCGCGGTCGCTGGTCATCGGGATCAGCCAGTCCGGCGCCTCGCCCGACGTGGTCGGGGTGGTCGACGCGGCCCGCCGCCAGGGCCAGCCCACGATCGCGATCACCAACGAGCCCGGCTCGTCGCTGGCCCAGGCGGCGGAGCACGTGATCGACCTCGGCGCGGGGCCCGAGCGCGCGGTCGCCGCCACCAAGACGTACACGGCCGAGCTCGCCGCGATCGCCCTGCTCGCAGCCGCGCTGGGCGGCGAGGACGCCGCGGGCGCGTTCGCCGGGGTGCCCGACGCCATCGGGGCGGCGCTCGAGACCGAGGACGCGGCCCGCGACGCGGCGGCCGCGCACGCGGCCTGGCGCACCTGCACCGTGCTCGGTCGCGGGTACGAGTACGCGACCGCGCGCGAGTGGGCGCTCAAGCTGAAGGAGCTGGCCCGGGTGGTCGCCGACCCCTACTCCGCCGCGGACTTCCGGCACGGGCCGCTGGCCCTGGTCGAGCGCGGCTACCCGGTGCTCGCGATCGCGACGTCGGGCGCGGTCGCCGCCGACCTCGTCGGGCTGCTGCGCGAGATCCGCGAGGACTTCGGCGCGGACCTCGTGGTCGTGTCCGATCGCGAGGACGTGCGCGCGATCGGCCAGCGATCCATCGTCGTCCCGGCGGGCGTCCCCGACCACCTGTCACCGATCGTCTCGATCGTGCCCGCGCAGCTGTTCGCCTACCACGCGACGATCGCCCGCGGGCTCGACCCCGATGCACCCCGCCACATCAGCAAGGTCACCCTCACGACCTGAACGCGGGCCGGCCCGCTACGATCGACGCGTGAAGCCCAGCCCCGGCCGGACCACGGCCGTCGTCATCCCGGTACGTGCCTTCGAGGACGCCAAGTCGCGCCTCGGCGCCGTGCTCGACCCGGAGGAGCGCCGCGACCTCGTCGAGCGGCTGCTCCGGCGCACCGTGGCCGCGGCGCTCGCGACGGAGGGCGTCGGCGACGTCGTCGTGGTCTCGCCCGACCCCGCGGTGCTGAGCGTGGCGGAGGCCGCCGGGGCTCGCCCCGTCGAGCAGCGGTCACGCGGCCTGAACCCCGCCCTCCAGGAGGCCCGCGGCGCGATCAACGCCGACCGCCTGCTCGTGCTGCCGGCGGACCTGCCCGGGGTCGACGTCTCGGCCCTGACCGCCCTCCTCGTCGCCGGCGACGCCGCGGGGAGCCCGAGCGTCGTGCTCGCGCCGGACCGGCACGGCCGGGGCACGAACGCCCTGCTGCTCGACCCGCCGGACGTCATCGACCCCGCCTTCGGCGTCAGCAGCCGGTCCGGCCACGCGTGGCTCGCCTCCTCGGCCGACGCCGCGTTCGTCGAGGTCGCCGAGGTGCTGGCGCTGGACGTGGACACCCCCGACGACCTGCTGCTGGCGGAGGCCGAGACGACGGCACGCCGACCGCCGGGGCGACGAGGTCGGCGTTGGCGACTGAGGCCGACGGCCGGGTCGAGATCCTGGCCCTCGCCGGCCTGCCCGAGATCCGCGAGGGCGACGACCTCGCGACCATGATCGGCGACGCGCTGGCGGCGACGCCGGACGTCCTGCCCCTCCGCGACGACGACGTGCTCGTCGTCACCCAGAAGGTCGTGTCCAAGGCAGAGGGCGCCGTCGTGGACCTGCGGACCGTCGAGCCCCGCCCCGAGGCGGTCGCGTGGGCCGAGGCGTGGGGCCGCGATGCCCGCCAGATCGAGGTCGTGCTCCGCGAGGCACGACGGATCGTGCGCATGGCCAACGGCGTCCTGATCACCGAGACCGAGCACGGCTTCGTGTGCGCGAACGGCGGCGTGGACGCCTCGAACGTCGGTCCGGGATCGGGCGACGTGGTGACGCTGCTCCCGCACGATCCCGACGCCTCGGCCGACCGGATCCGGCACGCGGTCCGCGACCGGTTCGGCACCGACGTCCCGGTGATCGTGTCCGACAGCTTCGGACGGCCCTGGCGCTGGGGCATCGTGGACGTCGCCCTCGGCGTGTCGGGCCTGCTCCCGCTCGACGACCTCCGCGGGACGCCCGACGCGGACGGGCGCGTGATGCGGACCACCGTGCGGGCGGTCGCCGACGAGATCGCGTCGGCCGCGGAGCTCGCGCTGGGCAAGACCACCGGCCGGCCCGTCGCGCTCGTCCGGGGTGCCGGGCCGTCACGCGGCGAGGGCCGGATCGCCGAGCTCGTGATGCCGTCCGAAAACGACCTCTTCCGCTGATCGGGAGTCGCGCTACGCTCGCCGCATGAAGAGCGGACTGCAGATCTCGTCGTTCACCTGGCCCGGCGGGACCGAGGCGATCGGCCCGACCCTGGGTCGCGTCGTCCGCGACGCCGACCAGGCCGGCTTCGACTCGATCTGGGTCATGGATCACTTCTTCCAGATCCGGAGCGTGGGACGCGCCGAGGAGCCGATGCTCGAGGGCATGACGGCGCTCGGGTTCATGGCCGCGCATTCGAGCCGGGCGCGGATCGGCCTGATGGTCGGCGGCGTCCACTATCGAGATGCCCCGCTCTGGGTCAAGGCCACGACGACGCTCGACGTGCTGTCCGGCGGCCGCGCGTGGCTGGGCATCGGCGCCGCCTGGAACCAGCAGGAGTCGATCGGGCTCGGGTTCCCGTTCCCGCCGCTCGGCGAGCGGTTCGAGATGCTCGAGGACACGCTGCGCTACGCCCACGAGATGTGGTCGGGCGAGCGGGGCACGGAGGCGGCGTTCGAGGGTCGCCATGTCGCCGCGACCCACCTGCTGAACTCCCCGCAGTCGATCAGCCGGCCGCGGCCACCGATCATGATCGGGGGCGGCGGCGAGCAGAAGACCCTGCGCCTGGTCGCGAGGTACGCCGACGCGACCAACGTGTTCGGCGGCCCGGAGACGATCCACCACAAGTACGAGGTGTTGCGGCGGCACTGCGAGGCGATCGGCCGGGACCCCGACGAGATCGAACGCTCGACGCTCCAGTCGGTGCGGATCGCGGTCGACGGCGGCGACGGCGAGAGTCCCCAGCAGGTGATCGACCGGTTCGGCGAGCTCGCGGACGCCGGCTGCCAGCACGTGATCTTCGGGATCCACGACGTGTGGGACCCGCGGACGATCGAGCGCCTGGGCCGGGACGTGCTGCCCGAGGTCGCGAAGCTCTAGGGCTCAGCCCTCGCCGACGGTCACGGAGCTGCCCGAGGATTCGATCCGCGGCACGGCGTCTCGCTGGAGGTCGACGACGGTGCGGCGGGGTTCGCGGCGTCGCCCTGCTCGATGCACTCATCCAGGCGGACGAGCACGGGCGTCGCGCCGAGGGCCGTGAGGATCGAGCGCGACGCGTCGATCCAGCCGGCGAGCTCGGCGTCCGCGGTGCCGAGCCGGCGGGCGGCCTCCATGCCGACCAGCGCCTCGTCCCAGACGAGCCCGAGGTCGCGGAACGCGGTGACGGCCGTCCGGTAGGCAGTCCTCGCGCCGACGAGGTCGCCCTCGATCGCCGCGATCCCGGCGCGGATGGCCGCCCGGTCGGCGTCCATCGCCCGCCCGCGGGTGCCGAGGGTGGCCAGACCGTCCAGGGCCGCGCGTGCCGTCACCGGGTCCCCGGCCAGGGCCGCCGCGCGGCCCGCCTTCGGGAAGCTGTACGGGGCATTGAGATCGCTCATCCCCGTGACGGTCATCCACGCGGCCGCCGCGTCGGCCCATCGTCCGGCGGCGTAGGCGATGGAGGCCTCGATGTCGATGAGTCCCGCCCGGACGTCCTTGTCGTCGAGCGTGTCGATCTGGCGTCGCAGGTCCTCGATGCCCGCCTCGTCGAGGGTCCCACGGAAGGTCTCGAAGAACACCTCCTGGGTCCGGTTGCCGATGAGGCTCGACTCGTCGATCTCGAGCTGGCCGGTCGCCCGCAGCTCGCCCGCCGCCCAGTCCCAGTCGCCGGTCCGGCGCGCGTCCTCGACGGCGTTGAACAGGATGTTGATCTCGCCGTTCCGGTTGCCCACCCGGCGGGCGAGCGCGATCCCTTCGCGCTCGGCGGCCAGCGCGGCGGCCGGGTCATCGAGGGCCGACACCGACGGCAGCATCACCAGGACCCGGAACAGGTTCTCGTACAGGCCCGCCTCCTCGGCGATCTTGCGCGCGCCCTCGAGCAGGGCGCGGGCCTGCCACTGCCGGCCCTGGTAGAACCCGGCGATCCCGAGCGTCGTCAGGTTGTCGGCCGCCATCTCGGCGTTCCCCACGCGCTCGGCCGCTCCGAGGACGCGATCCGCCAATCGGGTCGCGAGGTCGTAGTCCCCGCGGATGAGCGCGAGCGACGCGATCTGGCGGCCGAGGGCCATGCGCCCCGGGTCCTCATCGCCGAGATCGGCGGTCGCGTCCCACCAGCCGTCGAGCCGCCCCCAGGCCTCCTCGTTGCGACGCAGCCTGCCGAGCGCCTGCGATTCGCGGGCGATCATCCGCGCCTCTTTCGACCGCTCGCCGAGCCGCGTGTACAGCCGGTGCGCGGCCTCGAACTGGCCGAGGGCGACCTCCATCGTCGCCGCCGTCGCGGCAGCGTTGCCCGCACGCTCATGCAGGTCGGCCTTGTCGGCGTCGATGTCCGTGACCTCGATCGCGTGCTCGAGGAAGGTCACGGCCTGGCCCGGCGCGCCGAGCGCGATGGCGCGGTCGGCGGCGGCCCGCAGCGAGATCCGCGCCTGCGAGACGAGCGCCTCGGCCTCCGGCCCATCGGTGGACGCCCGATAGGCGGCGAGATAGTGCGCGGCGAGGGCGCCGGCCAGCTCGTCGTCGCCGATGGACTCGAAGTAGCGGGCGGCGGCGAGGTGGCGCGAGCGCCGGTCCCGGAGGGCGAGGGTCGAGTAGGCGACCTCGCGGATCATCGCCTGGACGAACACGTGCTGGCCGTGCTCCGGCGACCGGGTGTCGAGCTCCTGGCGCAGCAGCTCGGCCCGGACGAGGCGCTCGATCCGCGCCGACGCGGTCGGGCCGTCGAGCCCGGCCACCGCCGCCAACGCCTCGAGCGTGAACGACTGGCCGAGGACGGCGGCGTCCTGGATCAGCGCCCGATCAGCCGGGTCGAGGCCATCGAGGCGCGCGGCGATCAGCGCATGCAGCGTGTCCGGAACGGCGAGCTCGCCCAGCTCGCCCGCGGGCTCGTAGCCCACGCCGTCGGCGCGTTCGCGAAGGCGTCCGTCGGCGACCAGCATCCGGATCGTCTCGACCGCGTACAGGGGCATGCCCTCGGCGCGCGCCACGATGGATCGCGCGGCCGGTTCCGGGAGCCCGTGGACGAGCCCCGTGAGCAGCTCCCGCATCGCGCTGTCGTCGAGCGGCGCGAGGTCGAGGGCGAGGAACGCCCGTTTGCCGGCGCCCCACCCGGGGCGGTGCTCGAGCAGCTCGGGGCGGGCGAGCGTGACGATCAGGATCGGGACGTTGCGGCTCCACTCGAGCAGGTGCTCGATGAAGTCGAGCGTGCCCGGGTCCGCCCAGTGGAGGTCCTCGAACTGGAGCACGACGACGCCGTCGGCGGCCACTCGCTCGAAGAAGGCGCGCCAGGCCGAGAACAGCTCCGCGGGCCCGCCCGCTGTCCCGTCGCCCTGGCCGAGCAGGGCGAGCAGGGCCGGCTCGATGCGTCGCCGTTCGTCTTCGTCGGGGACGTACTTCGCGACCATCTCGGCGATCCGCGTCCGCGTCGTGACCGGGTCGTCCGTCTCGAGCAGCCCCGCGCGTGAGCGGACCATCTCCCCCAGCGACCAGAACGTGATCCCCTCGCCGTAGGCGGGCGACCGACCCTCGTGCCAGAAGATGCTCTCGACGAGGCCGTCGAGGTACTTCTGGAACTCCCACGCGAGGCGGCTCTTGCCGATCCCGCCCTGTCCGGTGACGGACACGAGCCGGACCCGTCGCTCACGCGACGTCGCGTGGAACAGGTCCTTGAGCAGGCGCAGCTCCGTGTCGCGGCCGACGAACGGCGGTTCGAGGCGGTCGTCACGCCCGCGCCCGCGCCGCTCGGCCACGATGCGCACGGCCCGGAACGCCGGGACCGGGGAGACCTTGCCCTTGAGGAGCTGTTCGCCCGCCTCCTCGTACGCGATCGCCCCGCTCGTCGCGTGCCTGGTCGACTCGCCGACCAGGACCGCGCCGGCGGGCGCGACGGACTGCAGGCGCGATGCCGTGTTGACGAGGTCGCCGGCGACCATCCCCTGGCCGGTCGCGCCGAGCGTCACCGCCGCCTCGCCGGTGAGCACGCCGCAGCGGGCCTGGATCCCGGGGCCGAGGGCGCGCACGGCGTCGACGAGGTCGAGGCCCGCCCGGACAGCTCGCTCGGCATCGTCCTCGTGCGCGACCGGGGCACCCCACAGGGCCATCACCGCATCGCCGATGAACTTCTCCACGGTGCCGCCGTAGCGCTTGATGACGTCCGTGGCGAGGTCGAAGTAGCCCGACAGCAGCTCGCGCACCGCCTCCGGGTCGCGACCCTCGGACAACGCCGTGAACCCCACGAGGTCGGCAAACAGCACCGTGACCAGTCGGCGTTCCGCGATCGGCCCGGCGACCGGGATGGCGCTTGCGACGACCGCCTGCCCTCCGCCCGGGCGCGGCGACTCCGGCGGCCGGCGCGGCGAGGGCCGTCCCGCACTCGCCGCAGAACCGTGCGGTGGGGGGATTCGCCGTGCCGCAGGCGGCACACACGGCCGCGAGCTTCGTGCCGCACTCGCCGCAGAACTTGCGACCGGGCTCGTTGGGCGTGCCGCAGCTGGGGCAGGTCATGCGCGCGCGCGGTCCCTCATGCCGCGCAGGGTAGCGCCTCGCACACGACGATCGCGCGCCCGACCGTTATGCAGGATGAACGGCGACCGGGATCCGCGCCGTCCGGACCGTGCGCAGCAGCGCGAACAGCAGCCCGGTCAATGCCAGCGCGGCGCCCATCAGGGCCAGCGTCGCCGCGCCGCCGATCGTGTCCAGCAGGATGCCCGCGGTCAGGGCCCCGATCGGCGTCAGCCCCACGGACACGGTGCGTGCCGTGGCGCCCACGCGACCCAGCAGCGCATCCGGCGACAGCAGGGTCCGCATCGTGAGGTACGCGACCAGGATGTTCGAGTTGACCGCCCCGGCCACGAACGCCGCCGCGATCATCGCGGCGACCGGCACGCCGGCGGCGATCACGAGCAGGCAGCTCCCGTACACCGCGGCACCGACGAGCATCACGACGCCGGTCGCGCGGAATGCGAGGCGCGCGGCGGCGACCGAGCCCAGCAGCGACCCGAGGGCCCATCCCGAGAGCACGGCCCCGACCACCGCCTCGCTGAGGTGCTGGTCGATCGTGATGTAGAAGATCACCGAGGTGATGATCCCGGCCGAGATCACGGACGTCGTCGTCCACAACGCGATGCACGCCCGAAGCGTCGGCTGCCGGACCACGTAGGCGACGCCCTCGCGGATGTCGGCCAGGATGTGCGTCTCGACGGTCCGCGCCTCGGCCCGCAGCGGCCGCCGGACGAGCAGCATCGCGCCGGCCGACAGCAGGAACGTGACGGCGTCGATGGCGATCGTCGCCCCGGGGCCGATCGTGGCGGCGAGCAGGCCGGCGAGCGCGGGCCCCACGATCCAGCCGACGTTGAACACCGCCTCGAAGATCGCGTTCGCGCGCGGCACCTCGGCGCGGCCGACCAGGCCCGGCACGGCCGCGGTGTAGGCGGCGAGCCACAGGACGCGCAGCGAGTTCAGGGGAAAGGTGACGGCGAGGATGACGACGAGCGTCGGGCCGCCGAGGGCGACCGAGACCGGGATCAGGGCGGTGAGCACGCACCGGCCGAGGTCGGCGACGAACATCATCGTGCGCCGGCTCCAGCGGTCCGCGTAGGCGCCGGCAGGCAGCCCCAGGATCAGGTCAGGCAGCGTCGTGAGCACGCCCACCACGCCCATCGCCAGCCCGGAGCCCGTCAGCGCCAGCACCAGCAACGGCAGCGCCGTGACCGTGATCGCGTCGCCGAACGAGCTGATGCCCTGGCCGAACAGCACGACGAGGAAGTCGCGGTTGTCGCGCAGCCGGGCCTCCGGGACGTCGGCCGGCGCGTCGAACGTCGCGGCCGGGGCCAGGCGGGCCGACGTCTCCTCGGCGCCGACCGGCCCCTCGATGACGTCGTGGTCGCGGCGGTCCTGCGTCGTGGTCACGCGCCGAGGGTACCGGGCCCCGGCTCACGCGCACGGACGGGGCTTCGGATACCCCCTGGGAGTATGCGTGTGCCGTGCTACAGTGCGAGGGAGCATGAACGCGAGACACCGACGACAATGGCCCCGATGAGCGAGCGAATCCCGCCCCGCGACGACGCGGCCGAACCCTCCAGCAACGGCTCGACGCCCGCCGCCGGGACCGGCAACGCCACGAGCGAGCCGTTCCCGAGCCTGAAGATCGACTTCGGCGGCGCCGGCAACACGGCCGACCCCGTCGGGCGCGGGGTTCGGCGGGCCGATCACGATGATCGACGACGGCGGGGCCGCGGCGGCCGCGGTGCCGACGCCCGGGGGTCCCCGGGCGGACGCGAACCAGCCCGACCGCACCGAGAGCAAGGTGCTGATCATCGGCTCCGGTCCGGCCGGGCTGACGGCCGCGATCTACGCGGCCCGCGCCAACCTCGAGCCGATCGTGATCGCCGGGTCCGCGGCGGGCGGTCAGCTGATGCTCACCAGCGACGTCGAGAACTACCCGGGCTTCCCCGAGGGCATCGACGGCCCCGACCTCATGAACCGCTTCCGCGAGCAGGCCGCGCGCTTCGGCACCACGCTCGTCGACGTCGACATCGACAAGGTGGACTTCTCGAGCCGCCCGTTCCGGGTCTGGGCGCGCGGCACCGAGTACCGCGGCCAGTCCGTGATCATCGCGACGGGCGCCGAGGCGATGTGGCTGGACATCGAGAGCGAGCAGCGGCTGCGCGGACGTGGCGTGTCGGCGTGCGCGACCTGCGACGGCTTCTTCTTCCGCGACCGCGAGATCGCCGTGGTCGGCGGCGGCGACTCGGCCATGGAGGAGGCGACCTACCTCACCAAGTTCGCGAGCAAGGTCCACCTCATGCACCGCCGGGACGCGTTCCGGGCGTCGAAGATCATGGTCGACCGGACGCTCGCCCACCCCAAGATCGAGGTCCACACGAACACCGAGGTCGCCGAGGTCCTGGGCGACGCGAAGGTCGAGGGCCTGCGGATCCGCGACACGGAGACCGGCGACGAGCGCGAGATGGCGATGGAGGGCCTGTTCATCGCCATCGGCCACAAGCCCAACACCGGCGTGTTCAAGGACTGGCTCGAGACCGACGCCAAGGGCTACCTCGTCGCCCACGACCACACGCGCAGCAAGATCGACGGCGTGTTCATCGCCGGCGACGTGCACGATCACCGCTACCGGCAGGCGGTCACCGCGGCCGGCGACGGCTGCAAGGCGGCGATCGACGCCGAGCGGTGGCTCGAGGCCGAGGGCATCGCGGAGGCGTCGACGGCCACCGCCTGGTAGCGGCGACCGCCTCTCTCATGACCCTTCGCGGCGGCGGCGTTCGCGCCATGTCCCGGGGCGGCTCCGGGCCTGCTCGCCTCCGACCGCCGTCCGACGACTTCGAGCCCGTCCCGGCCGAGCGGCGCGCCTCGACCATCCGCCGGATCGTCGCCTTCTTCGGGCCGTACCGCGCGCAGGTCTTCGTCGTCCTGGTCGCGATCATCACCACGAGCCTGCTCGGGATCGTCAACCCGTACCTGCTCAAGCTGCTGATCGACAACGTCATCGTCGGCGGCCAATACCAGGACCTGAACCTGTACGTCGGGCTGATGATCGTGATCCCGATCGTGTCGGGCCTGATCGGCGTCGGCCAGAGCTACCTCAACAACATCATCGGCCAGTCGGTCATGCAGGACCTGCGAAACGCGCTGTACGCGCATCTCCAGCGCCTGCCGCTGCGGTTCTTCACCGCCACTCGCACGGGCGAGATCCAGAGCCGGCTCGCCAACGACGTCGGCGGCGTGCAGGCCGTCGTCACCGACACGGCGTCGTCGATCACGTCCAACATCGCGATCACGGTCAGCACGGTGATCGCGATGCTGCTGCTGAGCTGGCAGCTCACGCTGCTGTCGCTGGGCATCACCCCGTTCTTCATCTACCTCACCTACCGGGTCGGCAAGGTGCGGCGCGAGGTCAGCAAGGAGACGCAGGAGCGGCTGGCCGAGATGAGCGCGGTCACCGAGGAGACGCTGTCGGTCTCCGGGATCCTGCTGGGCAAGACGTTCGCCGCCCAGGAGCGGTCGGTCGAACGGTTCCGGGGGCTGAACAAGGAGCTCGCGCGGCTCCAGATCCGGCAGGCGATGGTCGGCCGGTGGTTCTTCATGGTGATCGGGACGATCTTCTCGATCATGCCCGCGTTCGTGTACTGGCTGGCGGGCACGATGGCGGCCAACGGATCGCCCGACGCCCCGACGGCGGGCGACATCGTCGCGTTCACGACGCTCCAGAGCCGGCTGTTCTTCCCGCTCGGCCAGCTGCTCAACGTCCAGGTCGAGATCCAGGGCTCGCTCGCGCTGTTCGACCGGATCTTCGAGTACCTCGACCTCGACCCCGAGATCACGGACGCCCCCGATGCGGTCGGGCTCGAGCGTGACACGATCCGGGGCGCCGTCGCGTTCGAGGGCGTGTCGTTCCACTACCAGCCCGAGGCCGGCACCGCCCGCCCGACGGTCGGCGACGTCGCCGCCGCCGTGGACCTCGAGGCGAGCCCGGGCCTCGCCGAGGCCGTGTTCGAGGATGCGGACGCGTTCGAGGACGCACCCGAGCCCGAGGTCGACGAGGCCGTGCCCGAGGGCGAGCCGCCGCCCGCGTTCGGCCTGGAGGACCTCACGTTCGAGGCGCAGCCGGGCGAGCTGGTCGCCCTGGTCGGACCCTCGGGCGCCGGCAAGACGACGACGACCTACCTGATCCCGCGCCTGTACGACGTGACGGACGGCCGGGTCACGATCGACGGGATCGACGTCCGCAAGGTCAAGCTCGAGTCGCTGGGTCGGCTGATCGGGTTCGTGACCCAGGAGACGTACCTGTTCCACGCGTCGATCCGCGACAACCTGCTGTTCGCGAAGCCCGACGCGACCGACGACGAGCTGATCGCCGCGGCCAGGGCGGCGGCGATGCACGACCGGATCAGCGAGATGCCCGACGGCTACGACACCGTCGTCGGCGAGCGCGGCTACAAGCTGTCGGGCGGCGAGAAGCAGCGGGTCGCGATCGCGCGGGTCCTGCTGAAGGACCCGCGGATCCTGATCCTCGACGAGGCGACGTCCTCGCTCGACACCGTCAGCGAGCGGCTGATCCAGGCCGCGCTCGGGCGGCTGACCGAGGGCCGGACGACGATCGCGATCGCCCACCGGCTGTCGACCATCCTGCGCGCCGACCGGATCCTCGTGTTCGATCGCGGCCGGATCGTCGAGCGCGGCACGCACCGCCAGCTGATCGCCCGCGGCGGGCTCTACGCGCGGCTGTACGAGGAGCAGTTCGAGGCCGAGGCGGCCAACCTCGCCGAGCTGGCGTAGCCGCTCCGCCCCCGGGTTCGTGTTGCATGACTATGCAGGGCGCATGTATAGTCATGAGGAGATGACGTGCCGCCCGTTCTCCGAGCCCGTGAGCCTGCCGCCGGTGAGCGGTCGGGCGCGCCGGTGAGCGCGGACTCGGCGGGCGCGGCGATCGCGGCGGACCGTCCTCTCGACTCGACGCCTGCTTCCGGGACGGCGGCGGCCCACGGCCTGCGCGCGCTCGACGGTGACCCGATCCGGGTCGCGATCGTCGGCGCCACCGGGTACGTCGGCGCCGAGCTCGTCCGGCTCCTGGCGCGCCATCCCCACGCGAGCATCGTGGGCCTCGTCGGTCGCGAGCGGCAGGGCGACCCCCTGGCCGACATCCACCCCCACCTGGCGACCGAAGGGCTGCGCGTGTTCGACGCGGTCCCCGACGACGCCGAGGCCGTCTTCCTCGCGCTGCCGCACGGCGCGGCCGCGGCGCGCATCGACGAGTTCGGGGACGCCGGGCTCACGGTCATCGACCTCGGGCCCGACTTCCGGCTTGCACGATCCCGACGCCTACCCGCGCTGGTACCACCTCGATCATCCGCGGCCCGAGCTGCTCGAGACCGCGGTCTACGGGCTCCCGGAGCTGCATCGCGAGGAGCTTGCGGCCGCAGGACGCACGCCGCGGGCGATCGTCGGCTCGCCCGGCTGCTACGCGACCACCACGATCCTGGCGCTGGCGCCGCTCGCCCGCGCCGGGCTCATCGCCGACCTCGTCGTCGATGCGAAGAGCGGCGTCTCCGGCGCCGGCCGAGAGCCGAAGCCCGACCTCCAGTTCGGCGAGGTCAACGAGAGCGTGAAGGCGTACGGGATCTTCAGCCACCGCCACATCGGCGAGATCGAGCAGGAGCTCGGCGCGCTCGGCGGCGGGCCCGCGGCCAACCCGGGGGTCAGCGGCGTCGACTTCCTGCCCCACCTGATCCCGATGACCCGGGGCATCCTCGCGGCCGGCCACGTCCGCACGACGCGCACCGTGACCCAGTCCGAGATCGACGACCTGTACCACGACGCCTACGGCGACGAGCCGTTCGTCACCGTCACCGAGTCCGCCCCCGCCACCAAGCACGTGCTGGGCAGCAACGAGGCCCGCGTGTGGTGCCGGCTGGACGAGCGGAACGGCCGCGTGCTCGCGATCGGCGTCCTCGACAACCTCGTCAAGGGCGCAGCGGGCCAGGCGATCCAGGCGTTCAACGTCGTCCACGGCCTGCCCGAGACGGCCGGCCTGCTCCAGCTGCCACTGGCGCCATGACGCTTGCCACCGATCCAGTGCTGAGGGCGCTGCCGCCCGACGGGCCGGCGGTGGAGCGAGCCGCGCGCCTGCCCGCCGGGTTCGCCGCGGCCGGCGCGACGGCCGGCATCAAGGCGTCGGGCCGGCCCGACCTCGTCCTGATCGTGGCCGACGACGGGCCGGTGCCCGCTGCCGGCGTGTTCACGCCCAACACCTTTGCCGCAGCGCCCGTCCGGCTATCGCGCGCGAACCTGCAGGCGACCGGGGGCGGGGTCGCGGCCGGCTTCGCGAGGGTCGTCGTGTCGACGTCGGGCAGCGCCAACGCCGCGACCGGCCCCGCTGGCGACGCGGACCAGGCCGCGATCGGCTCGGCCGTCGCCTCGGCGATCGGCGCGCCCGTGGATCAGGTGCTGCACCTCTCGACGGGCATCATCGGCACCCGGCTGCCGGTCGATCTCGTGACCGCCACCGTCGCACGGGTCGTCGCCAGCGGCCTCGCCCGGACGGACGCGGCGCTCTGGCAGGCCGCCGAGGCCCTGCGCACGACCGACACCACGACCAAGGCCGCGACGACGAAGGTGGCGGTCCCGGCGGCCTCCGGGGGGACGGTCGAGGTGACCGTGACCGCCATCTGCAAGGGCGTCGGGATGATGCATCCGAACATGGCGACGATGCTGTCCGTCGTCCTCACGGACGCGACCGCCGACCCCACCACGCTTCACGCCATCCTTCGCGCGAGCGCCGCTCGAACCTGGGACCAGATGTCGGTCGACGGCGACACCAGCACCAACGACACGGTGTTCCTGCTCGCGTCGGGGCGGGCCGGGGCGGTGGACGCGGGCGCCGATCCCGATGCCCGGGCCGCGCTGGGCCGGGCGGTCGAGGCCGTCGCCCGGGACATCGCGCGCCAGCAGGCGGCCGACGGCGAGGGCGCGACCGCGCTCGTGACGTGCCAGGTGACCGGCGCGGTCGACGACGCGGACGCGCGGGCGGTCGCCCGGGCCGTGATCTCGTCGTCGCTCGTCAAGGCCGCCGTCCACGGCCGAGACCCGAATTGGGGCCGGGTCGCCGGGGCGGCCGGGAACGCGACCGTCGCCGCCGCGCCCATCCTCGAGGCTGCGGGGCTCGACGCCGAGACTGCGGCCGCGCGGGCGGGGGCGCCAGCGCAGCTCGACCCGGGCGCGCTCCGCATCGCGATCGCCGGGCACCTGGTCTACGACGGCCGAGCGGGCGGGCCGGTCGAGATCGACAAGGGCGCCGCGAGCGCGGCGATGGCCGGCGACGAGGTGCTGATCCGCCTGGACCTCGGGCTCGGGGACGGCACCGGCGAGGCCTTCGGCTGCGACCTCACGGAGGCCTACGTCCGCGAAAATTCGGAATACACGACATGACACGGCTCCTGCGTCGCCGCTCAGGCGCGGGCAGCGCAAGGCGCCCGAGAGCACGGGAGCGAGCGCACTTCGACGTGCGTGAGCGAGCGAGCGCAGCGGGCAACGCCGCGATGCGCCGCATGAGAGGCGACCGGTGAGCGAGATCGTCGTCGTCAAGCTCGGGGGGACGACGCTCGCGGACCAGCGGCAGGTGCTCGCCGAGGTCGCCGCGGTGGCCCGCCAGCGGCCGGTGGTGCTGGTGCACGGCGGCGGCAAGCGCATGACCGAGTGGCTGGAGCGCCTGGGCGTGCCGACGCACTTCGAGGGCGGCCTGCGCGTCACCGATCCGGCGGCGCTCGAGGTCGCCGCGGCGGTCCTCCGGGGCGTGGTCAACAGCGAGCTCGTCGCGGCGCTGCGCGACGTCGGCTGCGACGCGGTCGGGCTGTCCGGGGTCGACGGCGGGCTGCTCATCGGCCAGCGGCTCCCGAACGTCGGCCTCGTGGCCACCGTGGTCGGGATCCGGCGCGACCTCATCGACTCCCTGCTGGTCGCCGACCAGGTGCCGGTCGTGGCGCCGCTCGCGCGCGACGAGGAAGGCGTGGTCTGCAACGTCAACGCGGACGACGCGGCGGCCGGGCTCGCCGCGGGACTCGGCGCCCGACAGCTGGTGCTGATGACCGACGTCGACGGCGTCCGCGACGGCGACGGCAACAAGCTCGACTCGATCAGCGCGGACGAGGCCGAGGCCCTGATCGCGGACGGGACGATCCGGGGCGGGATGGTGCCCAAGGTCAAGGCGGCCCTGGCCGCGCTGGCGTGGGACGACGCCGAGGCGATCATCGCGGACTCGTCGGCGCCCGAGGCCCTGACCCGCGCCCTCGACGACCCGACGTTCGGCACGCGCGTGTCCGCGCGCGCCCGGGCGGGAGCGGCCTGATGGCCGTGGTCCTCGCCAAGCGCGACCGCCACGCCGCCATCCGGCGGCTCGTTGGCGCGCGGTCGATCGGCAGCCAGGGCGAGCTCGTCGCCGAGCTGTCCGCCCTCGGCTTCGACGTCACCCAGGCGACGGTGAGCCGCGACATCGCCGAGCTGGGCCTGGCCAAGGTCATGCGCGGCGACCACTCGGTCTACGTCAATCCCGAGGCCCTCGGGCCGGCGGCCCGTCCGGCCTCCGACGAGCGGCTCCGGCGCATCCTCGGCGACATCCCGGTCTCGGTCGGCCGGAGCGGCCTGATCCTCGTCCTCACCGGCCAGCCCGGGACCGCGAACGTCATCGGACAGGCGATCGACGAGTCGACGCTGACCGAGCAGGTCGGCACCGTGGCCGGGGACAATACGCTGATCGTGCTGTTCCCCGACGAGCCGGCCCTCGAGCGGTGGCTCGAGCGGTTCGACGCCCTGCAGCTGTCCCCCGAACCCGTCTTGGAGGCCTCGCTTCGATGAACAAGGTCGTGCTCGCCTACTCCGGCGGCCTGGACACCTCCGTGGCGGTCGCCTGGCTGAAGGAGCAGTACGGCGTCGACGTCGTCACGCTCACCGTCGACGTGGGCGGCGGGTCGCTGCGCGAGGGCGTCGAGCGGCGGGCGATGTCGGCCGGCGCGGCCAAGGCCTACGTCGTGGACGCGCGCGAGACGTTCCTCTCGCAGTACGTCTGGCGATCGCTCCAGGCCAACGCGCTGTACCAGGGCGTCTATCCGCTGGCCACGGCGCTCGCGCGCCCGTTGATCGCCCAGCTGCTGGTCGAGGTCGCCCAGCGCGAGGGCGCCGACGCCGTCGCGCACGGGTGCACCGGCAAGGGCAACGACCAGGTCCGGTTCGACGTCGCGGTCCACGCCCTCGACCCGGGGCTCGAGGTCGTCGCGCCGATGCGGGTGGGCATGGGGCTGTCGCGCGACCAGGAGATCGACTACGCGCAGGAGCGCAGCATCGAGATCCCGATCACGAAGGCGTCGCCGTACTCGATCGACGTCAACATCTGGGGCCGCTCGTGCGAGACGGGCGTGCTCGAGGACCCGTGGGTCACGCCGCCGGCCGACGCGTACGAGTGGACGGTCGCACCGGGCGACGCGCCGGACCCGGTCGAGATCGTGCTGGGCTTCGAGGGCGGTATCCCGGTCTCGATCGACGGCGAGCGCCTGGACTCGGTCGAGCTCGTGCAGCGCCTGCACGACCTGGGCGGGCGCCACGGCGTCGGACGGATCGACCACGTCGAGGACCGCCTGGTGGGCATCAAGAGCCGCGAGATCTACGAGGCGCCCGCGGCCGTGATCCTGCACACCGCGCACCACGCGCTCGAGGGGCTCGTGCTGTCCAAGGAGCAGCTGCGCTTCAACCGCCTGGTCGCCGACGAGCTGGCCCAGATCATCTACGACGGGCTGTGGTTCAGCGCCCTGTCGCGCGACCTCCGGACGTACGCGATGTCGTCGCAGCGGGTCGTGTCGGGCGACGTCCGGATGCGGCTGGACCACGGGCAGGCGGTCGTCACCGGGCGCCGCTCCCCGCTGAGCCTGTACGACAAGGACCTCGCCACGTACGACGAGGGCGACGCGTTCGACCACGCGGCCGCCGTCGGGTTCATCGAGATCTTCGGGCTCCCGCTCCGCGTCGAGGCGGCCCGCCACGGCGCGGTCGGCGCGCACCACGGCGCGGCCTGGACCTGGACGCAGCCGCTGCTCGCGGACCTGCCCACCGCGGTGACCGAGGGCGCCGCCGCCGGCACGCGCTGATCGCCCGCGTCCAAGCCCCGGCCAGCGCGCCTCGCGCCCGGCACCGGATGCCGTAGGGTGAGGCCGTGACCTCGCCCTCCCGAGACGCCCGGCTCGTCCGTCCCGCCCAGCCGGCTCACGCACAGCCGCCGGGCGACGGACCGGCTGCGCCAGCTCGCGTTCCTGCAGGAGTTCGCGCAGCTCGCCACCCAGGCCCGCGACTGGGACGAGCTGATGCGGACGCTGGTCGACCGAACGACGGCGGCGATGGGCGTCGAGGTCTGCTCGTTCTACCTGCTCGACCGGACCGGCGAGCGGCTCACGCTCGCGGCCACCAACGGCCTCGACGTGACCCAGGTCGGCCGCGTCAGCCTCGCCATCGGCCAGGGCATCACCGGCCGGGCCGCGGCCGAGCGCGGTCCCGTGATGTCGGCCGACGTCACGACCGACCCGCGGTTCTCGTGGGTCCGCGGTTTCGACATCGCCGACCTCCACGCGATGCTCTCGGTCCCGCTGGTCTGGGACGACTCGGTGGTCGGCGTGCTGAACGCGCAGACGACCGAGGCGCGCGACTTCGACGCCGACGAGGTCGAGTTCCTGGTCACGATCGCCGCGCTGCTGTCGGGCATCGTCGAGAAGGGACGCCTCCAGGCGGAGGCCGAGGCGCAGCTCGACCGGCTGAGCCAGCTGGACGCGGCCCGCGCCGAGCTGCTCGCCGTCGTCACCCACGAGCTGCGGACGCCGCTCGCGGTCGTCCGCGCCTACGTCGACCTGCTCGCGGACGCAGCGTCCACGGGCAGCGAGGCGGCCTCCGCCGAACTGGTCGAGACGTGGCACGCCGGCGCGACCGACCAGGTCACGCGATTGGACCGGCTCGTCGACTCGATCCTCGCCTCGGTGCGCGGCGAAGGGCTGACCGGGCTCCGGCGCGACCCGTTCGACGTCGTCGGGGCGATCTCGGCGACCGTCGGCACGCTCGCGATCCTGATGCGGACGCGGCCCGTGCGCTGGGACGCGCCGCCGGGGGCGCTGGTTGCCCGAGGCGACGACGCGCGCTTCCGCCAGGTGCTCGAGCACCTGCTCGACAACGAGGCCAAGTACGCGCCACCCGAGCAGGCCGTCTCGCTCGGCGTGTGGCGCGAGGGCGGCGAGGTGCAGGTCTACGTCACCGACGACGGACCCGGCGTCCCGATCGACGACTGGGAGGCGGTCTTCCAGCCGTACGTGCGCGTGGATCGCGTCCGGTCGCGCGGCTCGGGGATCGGCCTGTTCGCGGCCCGGCGACTCATGGAGGCCATGGGCGGCCGGGTGTGGATCGAGGCCAACGGGTACGGCGGCTCCCGCTTCGTGGTCGCGCTGCCGGCTGCCTAGGCCCCCGGGCGGCTCACGACCGGGGTTGACGTCCGCTCGCGACCGGCCAGACTGACGCCCGACGAGATGTCGTGACGCGGTGGTGACATCGAAGTGGCTGCGGCGATCAGCGTCCACGAGGGGCAGACGGGGGGACGCGAGGGTGCCTGGCCGTTGGGCGGCGTCCTGCGGGACATCACGCGCGGCGGGATCGCGGGTCTCGTTGTCGGTCTCGTGGTCGGCGGGATCGGAGGACGCGTCGCCATGCGCCTCGCGGCCATTGCGGTGCCGGAGTCGACCGGGGCGTTCACCGAGAACGGCAATCGGATCGGCGCGATCACGGTCGACGGGAGCGTCGCCCTCATCGCGTTCGCCGGCCTGTTTGTCGGCCTCATCAGCGGCGTCCTGTGGGTGACCGTCGAGCGATGGATCCCCGGCGGCACAGGCGTGAGGGCCCTGCTGGCGATGCCGGTCGCGGTCGCGCTCGGCTCGTTCGTGCTCATCAAAGGCACGAACGTCGACTTCCTCGTCCTCCAACACCAACCGGTCGTCATCGGACTCCTGCTTGGCCTGGTGATGCTTGCCGGAGCCTCGCACCGCGCTCGTCGATGCCTGGCTCGACCGTCACCTGCCTCAGGCGAATGCCCGGACCCCGATGCCGGCCGGCATCTATGCGGTGGTGACGCTGATCGGCCTGCTGCTCGGCGGCCTGGTGATCGTGGCCTACCTCGGCTCGGAGAACCGGGTCGCCGGGTTCGCACTGCTCGCCGTCGGCGTGGCGACGCTCGCGACCTGGGCGCTCCGCCTGCGGCGCCGCGACGACATCCCCACTGTCGTCGCCGTCCTCGGGTACGGCGGGCTCGCGGTCGCCGTCGCCCTGGGCCTGCTGGCGACCTGGTCCGAGGTGTCGCTCGCGCTCCTGCTCGGCTGACGATCAGCCCGGGACGGCGACCCGCAGCGCCTCGGCGCGCAGGCGCGCGTAGCCGGGCTTGACGACCTCGTTGATCAGCCGCAACCGCTCGTCGAATGGCGCGAAGGCCGACTTGAGCGCGTTGATCGTCAGCCATTCCATCTCGCCCAGGCCGAGGTTGAACGCCTCGTCGAGGGCGGCGAACTCGGACGTCACCGAGACCCCGCTCATCAGCCGGTTGTCGGTGTTGACCGTGACCCGGAAACGGAGCCGTCGCAGGAGGTCGAACGGGTGCTCGGCGATCGACGGCGCGCCGCCGGTGTGGACGTTCGACGTCGGGCACATCTCGAGCGGCACCCGCCGGTCGCGGACGAAAGCGGCCAGCCGGCCCAGCGAGACGGACCCGTCGTCGTGGACCGTGATGTCGTCGACGATCCGGACGCCGTGGCCCAGCCGCTCGGCGCCACAGAACTGGAGCGCCTCCCAGATCGACGGCAGCCCGAACGACTCGCCGGCGTGGATGGTGATGTGGAAGTTCTCGCGGCGGACGAGGTCGAATGCGTCCAGATGTCGGGTGGGCGGGTAGCCCGCCTCGGGTCCGGCGATGTCGAAGCCCACGACCCCGGCGTCCCGCCAGCGGACGGCGCACGCCGCCACCTCGACCGAGCGCGCCGCCTGGCGCATGGCGGTCACGAGCAGCTTGACGGTGATCGGGGTGCCGTCCGCGGCGGCCTGCGCGGATCCGCGGGCGAAGCCGTCCAGCATCGCCTCGACGGCCTCGTCGAGCGTCAGGCCACGGGCCGTGCACAGCTCGGGCGCCATGCGCACCTCGGCGTACACGACGCCGTCGGCGGCGAGATCGCGGGCGCACTCCGACGCCACGCGAGCGATGGCGTCGCGCTCCTGCATGACGCCGAACGTGTGCTCGAACGTCTCGAGGTACAGCTCGAGCGATCCCTGGTCGGCGCCGCGCCGGAACCAGGTTGTCAGCGCCTCCACGTCGGTCGTCGGCAGCGCGTCGTAGCCGTACTCGGACGCGAGGTCGATGATCGTCGCCGGGCGCAGCCCGCCGTCGAGGTGATCGTGGAGCAGCGCCTTGGGCGCCTTGCGGATGGTCGCCTCGCCGAGCATCGCGGTCCCTCCCCTACGCCGGCGGCTCGACCGGCCGCGCGTTGCCGTACGTCGGTCGCGCGCCGTGGGCTCCCGACGCCCAGCGAACGCCGTTCGCGATCAGCCGGCGCATGCCGGGGTCGAAGTAGGTCGGGTGCGTCTCGTGGCCGGGTCGCAGGTAGACCACGCGGCCCCGGCCCCGGCGCCAGGTGCAGCCGCTGCGGAACACCTCGCCGCCCTCGAACCAGCTGACGAGGACCAGCTCGTCGGGCGCGGGGATGTCGAAGTGCTCGCCGTACATCTCCTCCTCGTCGATCACCATCGACTCGCCCAGGCCGTCCGCGATCGGATGGGAAGGGTCCACGACCCACAGCCGCTCGCGGCGACCGTCCTCGCGCCACTTGAGGTCGCACGACGTCCCCATCAGCCGTCGGAAGATCCGCGAGAAGTGGCCCGAGTGGAGGACGACCAGGCCCATGCCGTCGAGGACGCGGGCGTGGACGCGGTCGACGGCGGCGTCCGACACCTCGTCGTGGGCGACGTGGCCCCACCAGGTCAGGACGTCGGTCGTGGCGAGCACCGCGTCCGTCAGGCCGTGCTCGGGCTCGTCGAGGGTCGCCGTGCGCACGTCGAGGTCGTCGCCGGACGCGCGGAGCCCATCCGCGATCGCCGCGTGGATCCCGTCGGGATAGACGGCGGTCACGGGCGGGTCGGATCGCTCCTGGCGGTGCTCGTTCCACACGGTCACCCGGATCGTCATGCGGCCTCGACCTCGCGCGCCGGGCTCACCAGCGCCCCGCCGCTCGCCGACGACTCGCGGATCGCGTCCCACAGGCGCGCCATGCGCAGGCCGACCTCGGGCGGGCTCGGGTTGGCCATGCGCCCGGCACGGACGTCGACGAACTGCTGCCACACGTGCGCCGGCCGCACCGACCGGACCGGCCGAAGGGACGCCGCGCCGTGGCGCTGGAGCTCGAGGCGCTCGCCCCAGATCCCTGTCCGCAGCGTCGCCCGCTCACAGAACACCCGAATGTCGGAGCCCGTACCCGGGACGGAACGCCCGCACCCGTTCATCGTGATCAGCACCCCGGAGGCGAGCCGGGCGATGACCGCGGCCCGGATGTCCACCGGGCTGCCGTCGTCCTCGAGCCAGGCGGCGACCTGGACGACGTCCTCGCCGGCGAGGTCGGCGACCGTGTTGAGCAGGTGGGCGCCGGTGTCGAACATGAACCCGCCGCCCGACAGGACCGGGTCCGACCGCCACGTGCCCCGCGATTGATCCTGCCAGTCCTGCCACACGACGGCGCTGATGTTGAGGATCGCCCCGACCTCGCCGGAACGGATCATCGCCGACGCCGCGCGGACGTGCGGTGAGAGGCTGCCCTGGAACGCGACCACGAGCAGGCGCCCGGTCCGGTCGCGGATCCGGATGAGCTCCACGGCCTCGACCGCGTTCATGACCATCGGCTTCTCGAGCAGGACGTCGAGCCCGGCCTCGAGCGCCGCGCCGGCCTGGGCGAAGTGGAAGGCGTGGGGCGTGACGATCATCACGGCGTCGAGCTCGCGCTCGCGCGCCGTGACCTCGATGAACCGGCGCCAGTCCGGCTCGTTGGGCGGCCGCGGCGCCCCGGCGGCCTCGACCTTGGCCGCGGCGGCGGCATAGGCGTCCGGCGACGGCTCGCACATGGCGGCGATGACGGTGTCCTCGCGCCCGACCATCGTGTCGAGGTGGTGGAGCGCCATGAGCCCGGTTCCGATCATTCCGACGCGCACGCCCGGAGAGTACCCGAGGCGGCACCGACAATCCCAAGGGAGCGGCACATCCGTCGTACGACCGATGTGACCCCGCCCCTGCGGACCTACACTCCGCTCGCATGAGTCACCTGGGGCCGCTCCTCAGTCCACTCCTCGTCGGTCGCGACGAGCTGCTGGCGCTCGCCGACCGGCGCATCGAGGAGGCCGCCGCCGGGCGCGGCCAGATGGTGCTCCTCGCGGGCGAGGCCGGCATCGGCAAGACCCGCCTGCTGCGGGCGGTGCTCAGGAAGGCCGATGCGGCCGGCTTCCGGATCGCGCAGGCCGATCTCGCGCCCCAGGACCGGCTCGTTCCCCTCGCGTCGACCAAGGACCTCGCGCGGACGATGCGCGAGGTCCCCGCGTTCGGCGGCCTCGGCGACGAGCTGCTGGCGATGCAGAGCGGACAGGACGGGCAGGGCGGCGACACGCTGGGATCGCGGCGCATCCTCGTCCGCGACCTCGCCGAGCGGATCGCGAACGCCATCGACCGGCCGACCGTCCTCTCCTTCGAGGACCTCCAGTGGGCCGACGAGATGAGCCTCGAGGTGATCGGCGAGGTCGCCCGGCTCATCGCCGATCGTCCGGCCCTCGTGATCGGGGCCTACCGCGCGGACGAGATGCCGCTCGACACCAACCACCGCGAATGGCGGGCGCGCCTGCTCAGCCAGCGCCGGGCCGAGGAGGCGCGGCTCGCGCCGCTGTCGTACGACGAGACCGCGCTGGTGACGTCGCTGATCCTGGCCACCGGGCTCCCCGCCCCGCGCGAGGTGGTGAGCGCGGTCTACGAGCGCACCGACGGCATTCCCCTGCACATCGAGGAGCTGCTGGGCGCCCTCGGCGACGACGCGCGCACCGACGGCAAGGCCATCCGCAACGCGCACGTGCCGAGCACCATCGAGGACGCCATCCTGGCCCGCTTCGCGCGGCTGTCCGACGACGCGCGGGCGGTGGCACGTGCCGGCGCCGTGGTCGGCCGGTGCTTCGTGCCCGACGTCCTGGCCGGGATCATGGACCGCAACGTCGCCGAGCTCGACGACGCGCTGGAGGAGCTCGTCGACAGCTCCTTCCTGTACACGTTCAGCTGGGTCGACAAGGGCTACTTCGACTTCCGTCACCAGCTCCTGCGGGACGCGCTGTACGAGTCCGTGCCGGTCCGCGAGCTGCGCCGCCTGCACGCGCGCGCGGCGGAGTTCGGCACCCAGCTGGTCGGGGCCACCGAGATCCACGCGTCGGTGCACTTCGAGCGGGCCGGGCTGCGCACCCAGGCCTATCGCACGGCCCGCGAGGGCGCCATCGCGGCGAGCGCGATCTCGAGCCGGCACGAGGCGTTCGTCCTCTACGGCCGGGCGGTCGCCAACGTCCCGGACGACCTGCCGCCCGGGGAGCGCGGCGAGCTCTACGAGGCGTACCTGGAGGCGGCGTTCGCCGTCGACGACGTGGCCGCGATCGAGCGCGGCGCGACCCGCGCCCGGGAGTGCTTCCTCGAGGCCGGCCGGCCCGTGGACGCCGCGTCGGCGCTCGTCAACCTCGCCAGCAACGCACGCCGCGACGTCCGCCCCGTCGAGGAGCGGCAGCGGCTCCTGGCCCAGGCCGAGGCGGAGCTGCTGGCGCTCCCCGACACGCCGGACCGCGCGCTATGTGCTGTCGGACCTCCGGACGATGCAGGCGATCATCGCGATCGACGCGGTCCGGCTGGACGAGGCCGCCCGGCTGTTCGAGGAGGCGCGCGAGTTCCGGCGCCAGACGGCGGACACCGACTTCGGCGACATCGACTTCATGGCGGCCGAGGGGGACATCCTGGAAGGGCGCGTCGAAGAGGGCCTGGCCGCGATGCTCCGGGTGGCCTACGACGCCCGAGGCGCTCGCCGGGAGGGCACGGGCGTCACGGCCTTCCGCTGGGCGGCGCACATGGCCGTCCGCGTGATGGACTACCCGACCGCGGAGATCGGGATCGGCGAAGGGCTCAAGTACGCCGACGAGATCGAGCAGTCCTACTGTCGCCACGTCCTCGCGGCGACGTCGGCCCACGTGGCCTGGACCCAGGGGCGCTGGAACGACGCCATCCCGACCGCCGAGATCGAGCTCGTCGAGCGCGGCAGCCGGCGAGGCACGCTGGGGTCGCGCGACGCGCTGGGCTACGTCGCCTTCGGCCGCGGCCAGGTCGAGCGCGCGCGGACGCTGCTCGAGGCGTCGCTGGAGATCGGGCGGTCGAGCGCGGAGGTCGACCTGATCGTGCCGCCGATGTGGGGCCTCGCCGAGACCGCGCTCGTCGCCCGCGAGCCGCAGGTCGCGATCGACTGGTGCGAGGAGGCCCTCGAGGTCGCCCGGGCGACCGGCGAGCAGGCCCTGCTGGTGCCGTTCGTCGTGACGGGCGTCCGGGCCTGCCAGGCGCTGGTCCGCCCGGACGCGGCCGAGGCCTGGCTCGAACGGGTGCGCGCGCAGCTGGAGGGGTGGACGCGTGCGAGCGTGGCCCTCGAGCACGGCGAGGGCCTGCTCCGCCTGCAGGCCGGGTCCACCGTCTCCGCGCGCGGCCATCTCGAGGCGGCGATCGCGGGTTGGGACGCGATCGGGCGGATCTGGGAGGGCACGTGGGCGCGCCTCGACCTCGCGGCCTGCCTGATCCGGAGCAACCGGCATGCGGACGCCCTCCCGGTGCTCCGGGCGGTCCAGGAGGTCGCGGATCGACTCGACAGCCCGCCGCTCCGAAGCCGGTGCGACGAGCTGAACAGCCTCGCGCGGCGCCGTGGCGTCACCGACGAGCCGTGGCGCCCGCTCACGACCCGCGAGTTCGAGGTGGCTCGACTCGTGGCCGAGGGGATGACCAACGCGGAGATCGCCGACGAGCTCGGCCTGTCGCCCAAGACCGTCAGCGCGCACCTCGAGCACATCCTGGCCAAGCTCGGCGCGATGCGCCGGGCGGAGGTCGCGACCTGGGTGTCCACGGTCCGGGCGCCGGGGATGGCCGGCGTCGTCGCCCGTGATCGGGGTCGCCCGCCGCTGAGGTCGGGCCGCCGCGAGACGCGGACGCGAAAACGCCGCGTCGCGCCCTGAGGAGCAGGGAACGACGCGGCGTGATGGTCTGCCGCGGTGGGAGCCCGCGGGGTCAGGCGACCTCGACCGTAAGCTCGTAGACCTCGGGCGTCGGATGGCCGGCACGCTCGTGGATGCGGATCACCGCCTCCTTCGAGGGACCCGTCGCGAGGCAGAAGACCTTGCCCGCCTCGGGGTCCATCCAGGCCCGCTCGAAGTGGACCCCCTCGTCCTTCTCGATCGCGAGGTCGCGCTCGTGTGCCTCACGCAGCTGCTCGCCGCTCACGCCGACGAACCCGCTGTGGACGTCCATGAACTTGCCCATCGATCGTTCCTCCTGGAAGCGGCGATCGCCGCTCGGTGCCGCCAGCCTCGCGGAGCGAGGTGCCCGCGGCATCGGTGAAACGACCGATGGACCCTCCGATTCGCGGGCTAGAGTTCGGTCAGCGTGGACGCCCTCCGACCCCACCCCTCGCCGCGACCCGCCGACCGCTCCGCCGAGGTCGCGGCCCGGTGACCGCCGCCTGGGACGCGGACGACGGCGGGGTGCGGTGGCACCTCGAGCTCGAGCGCGGCGACCTGCTGCCCGGCCGGCTGGTCGACGGACGCGTCCGGGTCACGGCGAGCGGCGCGTTCGAGGCGCGTCGCCTGATCGTCGAGCTGCGCGGCGAGGAGCGCTGGGAGTACGAGACCACCTCGACCGACTCCGAGGGTCACACGCACACGGAACGCCATACCGGGAGCCAGGACCTGCCTGCCGTCCCCGTCCAGGTGCTCGCACCGGTGCGGCTGGCGCGCGGCGAGACGGCCGAGGCGCCGTTCCAGCTGCCGATTCCGTCGCTGGGACCGCCCACCGTCATCGCGACGGTTTCGCGGGTGGACTGGTCGGTGAACGCCCGGCTCGACATCGAGGGCGGCATGGACAGCTCGATCGACGCGCCCGTCCGGATCCTCCAGCCCGTCGCCCTGCTTCGCGCGGGGGTGGTCCACGTGGGCGAGTTCGCGCTGTATCCGTCGGCGGACGACGATCGCGACCTGCGCGCCACGATCTCCCTCGATCCGGTCCCGCTGTGCGCCGGAGCCCCGTTCCGCGCGACCGTCGTCCTCCGGCCGTCGGCGCCGATCGGCGTCCGCGGGATCCGCGCCGAGCTGCGGACGCTGGTCAAGGCGACCGTGAGCGGCGGGCTGTCCGAGACCCTCACCGTGTGGCGGGCCGACCTCGCCGGGGCGGGCACCGTGGCGACCGAGACCACGTTCGACGTGTCAGGGCGTGATCGACGCGACCGCGCCGCCGACGACGGAGCTGCCCCACGGGACGGCCTCGACGCGGTTCGAGGTGATCCTCGACCGCGCCTGGGCGCAGGACGCGCACGCGGGACGGGACGTCGCGATGGCGACGACGCTCGAGCTCTAGGCCGCCGAGGCGCGACCTCGCGGCATCGAGCGCCTGGCGGACGCGCTCGGGGGCCGTCCCGCCGGTGACATCCGCGGCCGCCATCGCGCCCTCGATGCTCGACGCGTCGCGCAGCGCCGCGGCGATCCCCTTCTCCGTCGCGAGGCTCCGGGCGACCGGGTCGTCGCTGCCGTCGAGCGCGGCCCGGTACGCCTCGTCGGGCAGCGCCGGCCAGCGACGGGATCCGCTCCGCCTCGGCCCCACCGACGAGGCCGCCGACGATGTGGTGCGCGGCCCGGAACGGCACGCCGCGCCGGACGAGGACGTCGGCGAGCGCGGTCGCGGTCGTGTAGCCCTCCTCGGCGGCGTCGCGCATCCGCGCACGGTCGATCGCGAGCGTCTCGACGAGGCCGCCCATGACGGCCAGCGAGCCCTCGAGCGTCGACACGGAGGCGAACAGCGCCGGCTTGTCCTCCTGGAGGTCGCGCTGGTAGGCCAGCGGGAGGCCCTTGAGCAGCGCGAGCATCGTCGTCAGCGCGCCGATCACCGCCGCCGTCCGGCCGCGGACGAGCTCCGCCGGGTCCGGGTTCTTCTTGTTGGGCATCATCGAGGAGCCGGTCGAGAACGCGTCGGCGACGCGGACGAACCCGAAGCGCGGGTTCGACCACCAGGTCACCTCCTCGGCGAGCCGGCTGAGGTGGACCATCGCGAGGGCCGCGGCGGCCAGCAGCTCCACGACGAAGTCGCGGTCCGAGACCGCGTCGAGCGAGTTGGCCGTGACGCCGTCGAAGCCGAGCTCGGCGGCCGTCGTCTCCCGGTCCAGCGGGTAGCCCGCGCCGGCGAGCGCCCCGGCGCCCAGCGGCGAGACGTTGAGCCGGGCGCGGGCGTCGGCGAGCCGCCCGCGATCGCGCTCGAGCATCTCGACGTAGGCGAGCAGGTGGTGGGCCAGCAGCACCGGCTGGGCGGGCTGGATGTGGGTCGAGCCCGGCAGCACGGCGTCGCCGTCGCGCTCGGCGAGGTCGACGAGCGCCCGCTCGAGGCCGACGATCGCCGCGTCCAGCCGGTCCACGGCCCGGCGCGACCACAGCCGCAGGTCCGTCGCGACCTGGTCGTTGCGCGAGCGGCCGGTGTGGAGCTTGCCGCCGACCGGACCCACCCGCGACGTGAGCATCGTCTCGAGGTTGAGGTGGACGTCCTCGAGCGTCGGGTCCCAGGCGATCGCGCCGGCCTCGACGTCCCGTCGCAGCGCGGCCAGCCCGCCCTCGAGGGTCGCGACCTCGTCGTCGGTCAGCAGGCCCGCCCGGCCGAGCCCGCGGACGTGGGCGATCGACCCCGCGATGTCGTCCAGCGCCAGCTCGGCGTCGACGTCGATCGAACGGGTGAAGTCCGCCATCCGTGCGTCCGGCTCGTCGTCGAACCGGCCGCCCCACATCCGCATGCGCCCTCCGTGCACCGGTGGGCGCCATCGTACCGGCGCCGGCAGCGGTCAGGCGCTCCCGGGCGCGACCGCGCGCAGGCGCTCGGCGGCCTCCTCGGGCGTGAGGTCGCGCTGCGGCTCGGCGAGCAGCTCGTAGCCGACCATGAACTTGCGCACGCTCGCCCGGAGCAGCGGCGGGTAGAAGTGCGCGTGGACCTGCCACGGCTCGGTCGACGACGCGTCGAACGGCGCCTGGTGCCAGCCCATCGAGTACGGGAACGGCCGGTCGAACAGCGCGTCGTAGCGACGGGTCAGATCGCGCAGCGCCTCGGCCAGCCCGTTGCGGCCGGCGTCGTCCAGGTCGGCGAGCCGGGCGGCGCGGGTGGTGGGGACCACCAGCGTCTCGAACGGCCAGGCGGCCCAGAACGGGACCACGAGCAGCCAGTCCGGACACTCGGCGACGACCCGCGGCCCGCCGCGCTCCTGGGCCGCGTAGTCGAGCAGCAGCGGGCGGCCGGTCTCCTCGAAGTAGCGCGCCTGCTCCGCCTGTTCGCGGCGCGCCTCGACGGGCACGGCGTCGCCGGCCCAGATCTGCCCGTGCGGGTGCGGATTGGACGCGCCCATCGCCTCGCCGCGGTTCTCGAACACCTGGACCCACGGAAAGCGTCGCCCGAGCTCGGTCGTCTCGTCGGCCCAGACGTCGACGATCCGCCGGATCTCGTCGGTGGTCATCCCGGCCAGCGTCACGTCGTGGCGCGGCGAGAAGCAGACGACGCGGCAGGTGCCGCGCGTGCCCTCGGCGCGGAACAGGCCGGCGTCCACCGACGCGTCGGAGGTGTCCGGCCGCAGGGCCGCGAAGTCGTTCGTGAACACGAAGGTCTGGTCGTAGGCCGGGTTCACGTCGCCCTTGGCGCGCGTGTTGCCCGGGCAGAGGTAGCAGCCCGGGTCGTAGGCGGGGCGGTCCTCGGGCGGCTCGGGCTCCTCGGCGCCCAGCCACGGGCGCTCGGTCCGCCCGGCGGACACCAGGACCCACTCGCCGGTCAGCGCGTTGCGCCGCCGGTGCGGCTCGGCGGCGAGGGCGCGGACCGTCGCGTCGGGCGGTCGGGGCGGGTCGTCAGTGGGCACGGCTCGCGGCCCGGGCGCCCTGCTGGTGATCGTCGCCGGCGACCGCGAGGGTCACCGGCGGCTCGGGATCCTCGGACTCGACGAGGACGACCTCGCCCACGACGTCGCGCAGGGTCTGGAGGGCGACGGCGTCGAGCCCGGCGTCGGAGACGAGGACGTCGGCCTGGTCGAGCCGCGCGATCGACGCGATCCCGACGACGCCCCACTTGGTGTGGTCGGCGAGGACGACGAGCCGGCGGCCCGCCTCGATCAGGGCCCGGTCGGTCTCGGCCTCGGACAGGTTGGGGCAGGTGAAGCCCGCCTTGGCGTCCATCCCGTGGACGCCCATGAACACGAGGTCGAGGTGGACCGAGCGCAGCTGGGCGACGGCGAACGGCCCGACGAGCGCCTCCGACGGCGTCCGCACGCCGCCGGTCAGGATCACCGTCTGGTCGCGCCGCCCGGAGCGATACAGGACCTCGGCGACGCGCAGGGAGTTGGTGACGACCGTGACCCCGGGGATCTCCGCCACGCGGGCGGCCAGCGCGTGGGTCGTCGTGCCGGCCGAGATCGCGATCGCCATGCCGGGCTCGACGAGCCGGCGCCGCCTCGGTCGCGATCGCGCTCCTTCTCGACCTGCTGGAGCGCCGACTTGGCGACGAAGCCCGGGCTCGTACGAGGCGAGGCCCGAGATCGCGGTGGCGCCGCCGTGGACCTTCTCCAGCAGCCCGTGGTCGTGGAGGATCTCGAGGTCGCGGCGGACCGTCATGTCCGAGACGTCGAGCTCGCGCGCGAGGTCGGCGACGCGGACCGCGCCCGGTCTCGCGGACCCGGTCGAGGATCAGTGCCTGGCGTTGACGGGCCAGCATCCACTCCGCTCCCAGTACCCCGCGCCGGAGCGGCTGCCGCCGCGACCGCCGTCACCGCGGCGGGCTTCGGCGCAGCCTGCATCTTGATCCCGATCCGGGTCGAAGTCAACGAAACCGAACAAAAACGGTCGTTCGAATGCGCGCGACTGTCTTGACATCGGGCCGCGACCTGACAACAATCCCACCGTGGCCAACGCCGCCGATGCGTCGCGGGTCGGTCCACCCAGGAGGAGATCGAATGGACGACTTCGACGGCCTGCGAACCGTCACGCGCCGTCAGGTGCTGAAGGGCGGGGCCGCCGTCGCGGCCCTCGGCGGCGTGTCCGCGTTCCTCGCAGCGTGCTCAGGGACGGGCGCAACGGCGGCGCCTGCATCACAGGCGGCGTCCGCACCGCCGGCATCCGCACCGGCGTCCGCGCCGGCCTCGGCCGAGGCCCCGTCAACCGCCGTCACTGGGAACGTGACGCTCGGGTCGAACTATTCGGACGAGATCCCCAAGGGCGTGCTGGCCGGGATCGTCGACACGTTCACCCAGCAGACCGGCATCCCGGTCAAGATCAACACCACCGACCACGGCACGTTCCAGGACCAGATCAGCTCGTACCTCCAGGGCACGCCGGACGACGTGTTCACCTGGTTCTCGGGCTTCCGGATGCGGTTCTTCGCCGAACAGGGCCTCGCGACCGACATCAGCGACGTGTGGGCGAAGGTCGGGGCCAACTACTCGGACGCGTTCAAGGTGGGATCCACCGGGAACGACGGCAAGCAGTACTTCATCCCGATCTACAACTACCCGTGGGCCGTCTTCTACCGCAAGAGCATGTTCGAGGACAAGGGCTACACCATCCCGACGACCCTCGACGAGTTCAAGGCGCTGGCGACCAAGATGCAGACCGACGGCCTGATCCCGATGGCGTTCGGCGACAGCGACGGCTGGCCGGCCATGGGCACGTTCGACATCATCAACCTCCGCCAGAACGGGTACGACTTCCACGTCGGGCTCATGGCCGGCGACCAGAAGTGGACCGATCCGAAGGTCAAGGCGGCCTTCGAGACCTGGAAGACGCTCCTCCCGTTCTACCAGGAGGGTGCGGCCGGCCGGACGTGGCAGGACGCCGCGCAGGCGCTGGTCCAGAAGAAGGCCGGCATGTACCTGCTCGGGATGTTCGTGTCCCAGCAGTTCCAGGAGGCCGGCGACGCCGACCTCGCGGACCTCGACTTCTTCCCCTACCCGAACTTCGGGACCGAGTGGGACGCCGAGAAGGCGCTCGACGCGCCGATCGACGGGTTCATGATCAGCGCCAACTCGCCGACGCTGGCCGACGACCTGGACGCCTCCAAGGCGTTCATGGAGTACCTCGCTCAGCCCGCGACGCAGGTCGCCTGGGTCTCGCAGGACAAGGGCAACATCGCGGCCGCGAAGGACGCCGACACGAGCGGCTACACCGACCTCCAGAAGAAGGCGGCGGAGCTCATCGGCGGCGCCCAGCGGATCACCCAGTTCCTGGACCGCGACACGAACCCGAACTTCGCGGGCCCGAACGGCATGCAGGCCTTCCTGCTCGACTTCCTCAAGAACCCCGACCAGGACCTGGACGCCTTCCTCGCGAAGATTCAGAGCTTCTGGGACACCCTGTAGCCGCTATCGCCACGTCTGGCTAGACTTTTCCGGACCGTGGCCGATCGCGCGACTCAACCCGTCGCCCCCGCCACCGCCGACGCAAGCGGCGCGGCGGGGGCGTCGGCTGTCTCGCCGATCGAACAGCCGGGCGCGCAAGCGCACCACCGGACGCTTCCGCCGTCGCTACAGCCTGCTGACCGGCCGGGACAAGCTCGTCCTCGGCCTGATGGTCGGCATCCCGCTGATCCTCGACCTCGATCTTCATCTGGGGCCCGACCATCGTCGTCGTTCTTCGTGTCGTTCACGAACTGGAACGGCATCGGCAGCCCGTTCGACGCCAAGGTGATCGGGACCACCAACTACGTGAACCTGTTCACGGCCTACCCGTTCTTCTGGCCGGCGCTGTTCGCACAACCTGATCTGGCTCGCGTGGCTGATGTTCATCGCAACCCCGATCGGGATCCTGTTCGCGGTGCTGCTCGACCGCGTCGGGCGCGGGACCCGCTTCTACCAGACGGTGTTCTACCTGCCGGTCGTCCTGTCGCTGGCCGTCATCGGGATCATCTGGAAGCTCCAGTACGCGCCCGAGCAGGGGTTCATCAACAACGTGCTCGGCCGGACCGCGAACGACAACCTGATCGACTGGCTGGGCGACCCGAGCCTCAACCTGTGGGCCGCGCTCGTCGCGACGAGCTGGCGCCACGTCGGCTACATCATGGTGCTCTACCTGGCCGGCCTGAAGGCGTTCGACCCGACGCTGCGCGAGGCGGCCAAGGTCGACGGGGCCAACGAGCGCCAGACGTTCTTCCGGGTCGTGTTCCCGGTGATGATGCCGATCAACGTCGTGATCGTCGTGATCACGACGATCGAGGCGCTCCGGGCGTTCGACATCGCCTACATCATCAATCGCGGCAAGAACGGGCTCGAGCTGCTGTCCACGCTCATCACCAACAACGCCATCAGCGAGTCCAACCGGCTCGGATTCGGCTCGGCGATCGCCGTCGTGCTGCTGGTCATCTCGCTCGGGCCGATCATCGCGTTCCTGACCCGGATGATGCGCGACCAGGGCAGCGATGACGGCCGCGACGCCCAAGCTGACGACCGCGGCCGGTGCGACGCACCCGGAAGCGGCGCCGGATCCCGTGGGGCCGCGTGGCCATGTACGTGTTCCTGTCGATCATGGCCGTCATCTGGCTGTTCCCGCTCGCATGGGCCGATCTACACCGCCCTGCGCCCGTACTCGGACACGCAGGCCGCCGGCTACATCTCGCTGCCACAGACCCTCAACTTCCAGAACTTCATCGACGCCTGGAACGGCGGGGACTTCGCCCAGCACTTCCTGAGCACGCTGATCGTGACCATCCCGGCCGTCATCGTCACGCTGATCGTCGCCTCGATGGTGGCATTCGCGGTATCGCGCTTCAGCTGGCGCTTCAACCTCGTCGATCCTGTTGATCTTCACCGCCGGCAACCTGCTGCCGCCGCAGGTGATCATCGTGCCGCTGTTCAAGCTGTACACGGCCTTGAAGGGCGTGCCCGCGCCGCTCAGCGACAACGGCGCTCCTGTACAACCAGTACTTCGGCGTCGTTCCTCATCAACTTCGTGTTCCAGCTCGGTTTCTGCACGTTCGTGCTGAGCAACTACATGAAGACGATCTCGCACGAGCTGACGGAGGCGGCGCTCGTCGACGGCGCGAGCGTGCTGCGGATCTGGGGCGGCGTGATCATGCCGCTCTGCCGGCCGGCCCTCGCGGCCCTCGCGACGCTCGCTGTTCACGTTCATCTACAACGACTTCTTCTGGGCGCTGATCCTGATCAAGGACGGCGACCGGCGGCCGATCACCTCGGCGCTCAACAACCTCCAGGGGCAGTTCTTCACCGACACCAACCTGCTCGCCGCCGGCGCGCTCCTGGCCGCGATCCCGACGATCCTCGTGTTCCTGGCCCTGCAGAAGCACTTCATCAGCGGCCTGTCGCTCGGGGCGACGAAGGGCTGATCCGGGCTGCCAGGACCGGTCGCAACGAGGAGGACCTCGCACGTATGACGCCCGCGCCGTGGGCCGATCCCGAGTTGACGTCACGCGGGCGCCTGCCGATGCACGCGGTCCCGCACGACGACCGCCTGCCGCTCGACGGCACCTGGCGGTTCCAGCTGCTCCACCGCCCCGACGAGGCCCCCGGCGACGCGTGGGGCGAGGCCGACGTCCCCGGCTGCTGGACGATGCAGGACACGTGGGACAAGCCGCACTACACGAACGTCCAGATGCCGTTTCCGCAGCGGCCGCCGGCGACGCCCGGAGGAGAACCCGACCGGCGTCTACGAGCGGTCGTTCGAGGTGCCGGCGGCGTGGGCCGGGCGCCGGATCGTGCTCCACGTCGGCGCCGCGGAGAGCGTGCTGCTGGTCACGCTCAACGGGCACGAGGTCGGGATCAGCAAGGACTCGCACCTGGCCGCGGAGTTCGACGTCACGGCCGTCCTCCGGCCCGGCGCCAACGACCTCGCGCCTGACGGTCGTGAAGTGGTCCGACGCCTCGTTCATCGAGGACCAGGACCAGTGGTGGCACGGCGGCATCACGCGCCCGGTGTTCCTGTACGCGACCGGGCCGACGTACCTCGCGGACCTCGTGATCGACGCCGGCCTCGACGCCGACCGCGTCACCGGGACGCTCAAGCTCGAGGTCGGCGTCGGGCTTCGCCACCGATCCGCCCGAGGCGGGCTGGCGGGTCGAGGCGACGGTCGAGGGCCTCGCCGAGCCGCTGCGTGCCGCCATCGCCAGCGCGCCGCCGCCCGCGCCGGGTCCCGGCGACTGGGTCGTGCCGGGTCCGCCGCGCCGCGGCGTCCTGGACCTCGTGAGCCTCAACGCCGCCGGCGCGCTGACCGATCCCGCCGACGTCGAGCGCTGGCAGCAGGCGGAGCCGCGCGTGCACCCGCCGCGGATCGGGCGAGCGAAGCTGGCTGCCCGGATCCCGGGCGTCACGCCGTGGTCCGCCGAGGTGCCGGCGCTCCGGACCGTGACGGTGTCGCTGATCGCGCCCGACGGGAGCGTCGCGGAGCGGGTCGAGCGCCGGATCGGGTTCCGGCGGGTCGAGGTGCGCGGCGTCGAGCTGCTGGTCAACGGGCGGCCGATCCTGATCCGCGGCGTCAACCGCCACGACTTCGATCCGCGGACCGGGCGGGTCGTCGCGCCGCGAGGACCTGCGCGCCGACGTCGTCGCGATGAAGCGCTGGGGCTTCAACGCCGTGCGCACCTCGCACTACCCGAACGACCCGGCGTTCCTCGACGCGTGCGACGAGCTCGGGCTGTACGTGATCGACGAGGCCGACATCGAGTCGCACGGCTGGTACGACGACGTCTGCCGCGACCCGCGCTACCGGCTGGCGTTCGTGGACCGCGTCGCGCGCATGATCGAGCGCGACCGCCACCACCCGTCGATCATCGCGTGGTCGCTGGGCAACGAGTCGGGCCACGGCGCCCAACCACGACGCGGCCGCCGGCTGGGCGCGCCACGCGGACCCGGCTCGGCCGCTGCACTACGAGGGCGCGATCCGGTTCGACTGGACGAGCGACCAGCGCGTCAGCGACCTCACCTGCCCCATGTACCCGCCGATCGCGGCGATCGTCGCCCACGCCACGGGCGGCGAGCAGCGCCACCCGCTGGTGATGTGCGAGTTCACCCACGCGATGGGCAACAGCAACGGCACGCTGGCCGAGTACTGGGACGCGATCGAGGCGACGCCCGGGCTCCAGGGCGGCTTCATCTGGGAGTGGCGCGACCACGGGCTCGAGCAGCGGCTGCCCGACGGCACGGTGCGCCACGCGTACGGCGGCGACTTCGGCGACACGCCCAACGACGGCGTCTTCTGCATCGACGGCATCACGTTCCCCGATCGCTCGCCGAAGCCCGCGATGTTCGAGCACGTGTTCCTCGCGTCGCCCGTGCGCGCCAGGTCCGACGACGCGGCGATCGCGGCCGCGCGCGAGGGCCGGGTGACCCTCGAGAACCGCGGCGAGTTCCGCGACACGGCCTGGCTCCGGGCCGCGTGGGAGGCGAGCGTCGACGGCGAGGTGGTCGCGTCGGGCGACCTGCCGCTGCCCGCGATCGAGCCGGGCGACACGGCCGAGGTATCGATCCCGGGCTGGCGTCCTGCCCGACGGCGCCGGCGGCGAGCGCTGGCTGACGCTCCGCTTCCTCACCGCCGACGCGACCGAATGGGCCGCGGCGGGCTACGAGATCGGCTGGGCCCAGGTGCTGCTGGACGACGCGGCGGCCGGCGGCACGGCACCACACGAGGGCTGGACCGGCGACGTCGCGGTCGATGACGAGGGGTACCTCCTCCACCCCGCGTTCGCGGCGCCGCCGGCCCTGTCGCTCTGGCGCGCGCCGACCGACAACGACCGGATCGGCGGGATGGCCGACCGCTGGGCCGGCTGGGGCCTCGCCGCGCTCACGCGGCGCCTCGACGGGATCGACCGGGACGGCGACGCGGTCACCGTCCGGGCGACCTGGACGACGGCCACGGGGCTCGAGATCCCGCACACCGCAGCGCCTGTCCCGCTCCGCCGACGGCGCGCACCCGCGTCGAGGAGACGGCGGCGATCCCGGCCGAGATCAAGGACCTCGCCCGGGTCGGCACGGTGCTCGAGCTGGCCGCCGGGCCACGAGGCGTTCGAGTGGTTCGGGCGCGGGCCGCACGAGACGTACCCCGACCGCAAGCGGGGCGGCCGCGTCGGGCGCTGGTGGTCGACGATCACCGAGCAGCTCGTCCGCTACGTCCGCCCGCAGGAGAACGGCGGCCACGCCGACATGCGCTGGTTCGGGGTGAGCGACGCCGACGGCGGCTGGATCCGCATCGACCTCGACCGCCCCGGTCCAGGTCTCCGCCACCCACGTCACGCGCCGCCGACCTCGACGCCGCGAGACACGACGTCGAGCTCCGGCCACGGGCCGAGACGATCGTCCACCTCGACGCCGCGCATCGCGGCCTCGGGACGGCGAGCTGCGGCCCGGACACGCTCGAGCCCGTACGTCCTGCGCGGCGGCAGCTACCGCTGGACCTGGACGATCCGCTCCGACGACGCGATCGTGACCGATCCACTGGGACGAGGCCGACCGCGAGTCGCACCTCCACAACGGCCGCATCAGCTTCGCGATGGGCGTCCTCGAGAACGGCTGGCTCGGCCACCTCCACGCGGGCGCCCCGCTGCGCGAGGCGGCGTCGCTGGGCCACCTCGTCCCGCGACCGTTCGACGGGTTCACCAACCGGGTCGGCGAGCCGATCGGGCTCGAGGTGCCGATGCCGGCCGGCGGCGACTTCCGGGTGCCGGCGCTGGTCGTCGAGGGCCCCGACGGCTCGACCGTCCTCGACCTGCGCTACGTCGAGCCACCGCATCGCCGCCGGCAAGCCGGACCTGGCCGGCCTCCCGTCGACGTACGTGGAGCGCGACGACGAGGCCGAGACGCTCGAGGTCGACCTCGTCGACGAGCCGACCGGCCTGCGGGTCACGGTGCGGACCGACGCTGTTCGCCGACCGGCCGGCGATCGCCCGGTCGCTGACGCTCACGCAACGGCGGCGAGGCGGCGCTGACCGTGCGCTCCGCGATGTCGGCCGTGCTCGACCTCCCGGACGACGACTGGCAGCTCGTCACGCTGAGCGGTGCCTGGGCGCGCGAGCGCCACGTCGCACGACCGGGCGCCTGGTCCCGGGCCGCCAGTCGGTCGGCAGCCTGCGCGGCACCAGCGGCCACGAGCACAGCCCGTTCCTCGCCCTCCGGCGCGGCGCCACCACCGAGGACGCGGGCGAGGCGCTACGGGGTGAGCCTCGTCTACTCGGGCAACTTCCTCGCCGAGGCGGAGGTCGATCCGTTCGCGACCACGCCGCCTGCGGATCGGCATCCATCCCGAGGCGTTCTCGTGGCGGCTGGAGCCGGGCGACGCGTTCACCACGCCCGAGGCCGTGATCGCCTGGTCGAGCGACGGCCTGGGCGCGCTGAGCGAGGCGTTCCACGGCCTGTACCGCGAGCGGCTCGCCCGCGGCCCGTGGCGCGACCGCGAGCGGCCGATGGTCCTCAACAACTGGGAGGCGACGTACTTCGACTTCGACCACGAGCGGATCGTGGGCATCGCGCGAGCGCGCGAAGGCCCTCGGCGTCGAGCTGTTCGTGCTCGACGACGGCTGGTTCGGGCGGCGCGACCACGACGACTCGTCGCTCGGCGACTGGATCGTCGACCGGCGCAAGCTGCCGGGCGGCCTCGAGGCGCTCGCGCGCGACGTGCGCGGCCTCGGCCTGCGGTTCGGGCTGTGGATCGAGCCCGAGATGGTCAACGCCGACAGCGACCTGTTCCGCGCCCACCCCGACTGGGCGATCGGCGTGCCCGGCCGCACGCGGACGGAGAGCCGCGCAGCAGCTGGTGCTCGACCTGTCGCGGCCCGAGGTCGTGGACCATCTCGCGGACGCGCTGATCGCGGTCCTCGGCAGCGCCTCGATCGACTACGTCAAGTGGGACATGAACCGCAACATCACGGAGCCCTGGACGGCGTCGGTGCCGGCCGAGCGGCAGGGCGAGTTCCACCACCGCTACATCCTCGGCGTGTACGAGCTCTACCGGCGCCTGATCGAGCGCTTCCCGGACATCCTGTTCGAGTCGTGCGCCGGCGGCGGCGGGCGCTTCGACGCCGGGCTGCTCGCGTACGCGCCCCAGGCCTGGACCAGCGACGACACCGACGCGGTGGAGCGGCTGCGCATCCAGTGGGGCACCTCGCTCGCGTTCCCGCCGTCGTCGATGGCGGCCCACGTGTCGGCGGTGCCCAACCACCAGATCGGTCGGGTCACGCCGCTGTTCACGCGGGCGGCGGTGGCGATCTTCGGCGCGTTCGGGTACGAGCTCGACCCCACCGCGATGTCCGAGGCCGAGCAGGCCGAGGTGGCCCGCCAGATCGCCTGGTACGTCGAGCACCGCGAGGTGCTCCAGCGCGGCCGCTTCCTGCGGCTGCGGAGCCCGTTCGACGGCGACGGCAACGAGACGGCCTGGATGGCGGTCGCCGACGACGCCGACGCACGCCGTGGTGGGCTGGTACCGCGTGCTCGCCCGTCCCCTCCCCGCCCGGAACCGGCTCGCGGCTGCGCGGTCTCGACCCGGCGGCGACCTACCGCGTGACCACCTGGATGGACGGGTTCGCCGCACCGGCGGGGACCGCCGACCGGGCGGGCGACGAGCTCCTCGCGATCGGCCTCGGGATCGAGCCGCCCGACCTGCCGATGCCGCGCAACGAGTCGTTCGATGGCACGCGCATCGCGCGCGGCGACTTCCAGGCCCGCCTGTTCGAGCTCACGAGACGCTGAGCGGGTGGTCTAGGATGCTCGTCGAGACCATCGTCCATCGCCCTGCCGGGCGCCTCAACGCAGCGTGGGAGAACAGATGAGCGGAGCCGACGCCGCCGCGAGCATCCCGGTCTTCGCGGCCCTCAAGTCCAAGGACCGCGACAAGGTGCTGGGCAACGTGACGCATCGGACGTACGCGCCGGGCGCGACCCTCGTCCAGGAGGGCGAGCGGTCGCTCAACCTGTTCTTCATCGTGAGCGGGACCGCGCGCGTGGCGACCGCCCACGAGGGGCAGCGGGCGACCATGGGCTCGGGCGACTTCTTCGGCGAGCTCGGCCTCATCGAGCGCCACCCCCGGACGGCGTCGGTCATCGGCGATGGACGAGGTCACCTGCGTGATGGTCCCCGCGTGGGAGTTCCGCAGCCTGCTCGAGGAGCATCCCGAGATGGCGGTCCCGATGGTGTACGGCCTCGTCTCGCGCCTCCACGGCCTGGCGCCGCACGAGCACGCCGACGGCGACGCGCCGGGCTGACCGACCCGCGGGTCAGGCGAGCCGTCGGGCGCCCGCGGACGCCTCGACCACGAACACGCGCGGGGTGAGGCCCGTCCGGGCCGGGTAGTCGCGCAGCACGGCCTCGCGCAGGGCGTCGACCGCCTCGCGGTGGACGAGGTTGATCGTGCAGCCGCCGAAGCCCGCCCCGGTCAGCCGGGCACCGATCACGCCCGGCGTCAACGCCGCGATCCGGACGAGCTCGTCGAGCTCGGGGCTGCTCACCTCGTACAGCAGCTTGAGCGAGTCGTGGCTCGCGAAGAACTGGCGGCCGACCTCCTCGAGGTCACCGGCCTCGAACGCGGCCACCGTCGCCCGGACGCGCCGGTTCTCGTCGACGACGTGGAGCGCCCGGCGGTACGCGAGCGGGTCGAGCCGGTCGGCGACGCGGCTCAGCAGGTCGGGGTCGACGTCGCGCAGCGAGCGCACGCCGGGCTCGACCGCCGCGATCGCCGCGACCGCCGCCTCGCACTGGGCCCGCCGCTCGTTGTAGGCGGACGCCTCGAGCCTGCGCGGCGAGCCCGAGTGGCAGGCGACCAGCGCGACGTCGTCCAGGGGGAGCGGGATGGACCGGTGCTCGAGCGACCGGCAGTCGAGCAGCAGCGCCCGGCCCGGCTCGCCGAAGATCGACGCGAACTGGTCCATGATCCCGTTGTTGAGGCCGATGTAGCCGTTCTCGCTGCGCTGGACGACGCGGACGAGGTCCATCGATTCGCCGCGCGGCCGGTCGCCGCCCGACAGCGCCCACGCCGACGCGACCTCGAGCGCCGCCGACGACGAGAGGCCGGCGCCCTGCGGCAGGTCCGACGCGAGCAGCGCGCGGAACCCGCGCGGCGCGATGCGCGCGAGGGCCATGGCCCAGGCCATCCCGGCGACGTAGTCGAGCCACGAGCCCCGCCGCTCCCCGGCGTCGGCGACGTCGAACACGCCGGTCTCCCCCGTCGCCGCGAGGGTCAGCTCGGCACGGCCGTCGTCGGCCGGCACCAGCGCGATCGAGATCCCGAGGTCGATCGCCACCGGGAGCACGAACCCGTCGTTGTAGTCCGTGTGCTCGCCGATCAGGTTGACCCGGCCCGGGGCGTGGACGACCCGGACGGCCCCGGGGTCGGCGGCCGCCAGCGGCTCGCGCGCGACGAGCGCGTCACGCAGCGCGTCGGGATCTCGGGCGAGCTCCGGCAGGAGGCCGCCGGCGTCGGTCTCGGGCATGGCGCAGCGAGTCTAGCGGCGCCGACGGTGCGCGCGGTCACCGGTCCGCCTTCCGGCGGTTGGCCTATGAGACTGGGCCAAGCGCGCGTATGATCGGGCGCATGCGGCGCTGGATCTGGGTCCTGTTCCTCGCCCTCGGGTTCCTCTGGGGGTCGAGCTACCTGTGGATCAAGATCGGGCTCGAGTCCCTGCCGCCGCTGACGCTGATCGGCGCGCGGCTCGCGATCGGCGGGCTGTTCCTCGCGACGGTCGTGGCCGTGCTCCGCGAGCCGCTCCCACGGAGCGCCCGGATGTACGGCCACCTGCTGGTGATGGCCGTCGTCAACATCGTGCTGCCGTTCGTCCTGATCGCGTTCGGCGAGCAGTCGATCGACTCCGCGCTGGCCTCGATCCTCAACGCGACCGTGCCGCTCGCGGTGATCGTCATCGCGCCGTTCTTCCTGCCCGACGAGCGGATCACGCCCGCACGCGTGGCCGGCCTGGCCGTCGGCTTCGCCGGCGTCGTCCTGCTGGTCGCGCCGGACCTCGTGAACCTCGGCGACGCGGACCCGACGGGCGAGGTGCTGCTGCTCCTCTCGAGCCTGTCCTACGCGATCGGCAACGTCTACGCGCGGCGCAACGTCCACGGCCTGTCACCGATGATCCCGGCCCTGTTCCAGGTGGCCTTCGCCGCGTTGATCGTGATCCCGCTGGCCCTCGTCATCGACCGCCCGTTCTCGACCGTGACGCTCACCCCGGACGCGGTCGTGGCCGTCATCTGGCTGGGCCTGCTCGGCTCGGGCCTCGCCTACCTGTGCTACTTCACGATCCTGCGCGCCTGGGGCGCGACCCGGACCTCGATGGTGGCCTACCTGCTGCCGGTCGTGGGGATCGCGATGGGCGCGATCGTGCTCGGCGACCCGATCACGGCCAACCGGGTGGGCGGCACGGCGCTGATCATCGCGGGCATCGCGCTCGTCAACAGCGGCCCGGCGCTCCGGCGCCTCGTGCCGCGACGCGCTCAGGCGGGGGTGGGTGCCGGAGCGGGCTCGGAGGGCGCGGGCTCGACGTAGCGCCTGGCGCCCCGGTGCGGGAACACGAGCCAGCCGACCAGCGCGCCGGCGACGCCGAACAGCGCGGAGATCCCGAACAGCACCTCCGGCCCCGAGCTCGCGTACAGCAGGCCGCCGACGACGTTGGCCGTGAACGCCGCGAGGCCGACGGTGGTCATCGAGATCAGCGCCTGCCCGGAGCCCTGCAGCCGCGGCGGGAGCAGCGTCTGCATCGCCATCACGCTCGCGATCCAGAGCCCCGAGTAGCCAGCCCCCGAGATGAGCCGGGACGCGATGATCGCGACCGGCGACGCGAGCACCGCCCACAGCACGAACGCGACCGTGTACAGCAGCGAGGAGACGGTGAACAGCGTCCGCAGCCCGATCCTCGGCACGAGGCGGCTGGCGACGATCATGGCGCCGACCTCGGCCGCGGCCGCCACCGCCGACGACAGCGCGACCTCCGGCGGCCCGCCGCCCAGCTCGACGATCCGGAGCGAGAGGAACGTGAAGCCCGCGAACACCCCGACGTGCGCCAGCCCGACCGCGGCCAGGACCCGCGGCAGCGCCGGCTGGATCGCCAGCACCTCGCGCACCGCGCCGCCGCGGCGGCTGCCGGTCAGCTTCGCGCGGCCGAGGTCCGGCACGCCGCCGGCGTTGACGGCGATCGCGATCGCGACGCCCACGAACAGCACCGCCGACGGCCAGTAGCCGGCCTGCCCGTAGAGGAACCCGAACGCGACCGCCGCGACGGTGAACGAGGCACTGGCCAGCGCGCGGACCTTGCCGTACTGGCGGCCAGGGTCGCGCATGGCGTTGACGGCCAGCGCGTCGGACAGCGGCCCGACCGCCCCGTTGCACGCCGCGTAGGCGATGTACAGCAGGCCGACCGCCGCCGAGCGGCAACGGCAGCATGAACAGCGCGAGCAGCGCGGCCGCGCCCAGCACCGCGAGCCGCAGCGCCCGCGCCCGGCCGAGCACCACGTCGCCGAGGTGGCCCCAGGCCGAGATCGACAGCACGAAGGCGACCGAGACCAGCGCGCTCAGCAGGCCGATCTGGGCGGTCTCGAACCCGCGGTCGGCGAGGATCACCGAGGCGAACGGCCCGAACGCGGCGATGGCGATGCCGTTGAGGATGAACAGCAACCGGATGCGGGCCATCCGGTGATCGTATGTCGAGCACCGGGCGCCTCGGCACGGACCGCGCGCGCCGTGCGTCCTTGCGTTCCCGTCGCGACGGCGTCATGGTGCTAGCGCGGGATGCGCAGGAGGGGTCCGTGCAGCAACCTCGAGCTCGTGTGCTTGCGATCATCGCGATTGGCCTTGGCCAGCGTCGGCTGTGCCACGACGCCGCCGCCTTCGAGCGCGCCGGCGATCCCATCCCTCACGCCCGCTACGGAGTCCGTCGCGCTGCCGACGCCCGTCCCGGTCCCCTCGTCCAGCGCCGAGGTCGTCGTGACCTCCGACCTCGAGCCCCCGGTGCCGCTGTGCCCCGGACCGGCCGTGGCCGCCACGCGAGCCGAACGTCAGCGTCCGCATCGGTGACGGTGCCCCGGTCCCCGCGACGATGGGATCGTGGACCACCCAGACCTGTGGCATGACCGAGGTCGCGGACGTCGGCGAGCTCGACTATCCCGCGCCGCTGATCGGACACCCTGGCGACGACCTCACGTTCGCCGTCGACGGCGGCTGGCACATCCGGTGGATCCAGGCGTTCGACCGCGACAAGCGCGCGGAGAGCGGCGACACGACCCGGGAGGGCCCGGTGGCCGACGGGCCGGCGGAGGTCACCATCCCGGTCCCCGCCCGCACCGGCAACCTGATCGTCGGCATGACGATGTGGGCAAGCAGCGACGACGGCCGGACCGTGTCCCAGCTGAGCCCGTCGACCTGGGTGCGCGTCGAGGACTGACGCGCCTCGCCCACCCGCGGCGGTCAGCCGAAGCGGGCGCGCAGCCTCGGCAGGATCGTCTCGCCGTAGCGGGTGACGGCCGCCTCCTGGTCCTCGCCCGGGAAGTGGAACACGAGGTGGTTGAAGCCCCAGTCCACGTACTGGGCGATCTGCTCCACGTGCTCGTCCGGGTCCGACGAGACGAGCCAGCGCGTGTGCGCGATCGGCTCGGCCTCCTTCGCCAGCTGCTCGAGCTCGCGCGGGTCGTGGACGCCGGTCTTCTTGTCGCCCGACAGCGCCAGCGCCGCCCAGACCTTGGTGTCCTCCTTCGCGCGGGCGTAGTCGGTGTCGAAGCTGACCTTCATCTCGATCATGCGGTTCATCGTCGAGACGTCCCGCCCGGCCTTCTCGGCGCCCTCGGCGAGGCCCGGCAGGAGCGTCTGGGTGTACAGCTCCTCGCCCTTGCCGCTGGTGCAGATGAACCCGTCGCCGATCCGGCCGGCGAGCCGGGCGGCCGCGGGGCCCGAGGCCGCGATGTAGATCGGGACCGGCACCTTGGGCCGGTCGTAGACGGTCGCGTCGTGGGTCTTGAAGAACTGCCCGTCGAAGCTGACGAACTCCTCGGCCCACAGCTGCTTGATCAGCGTGATGGCCTCTCGCAGCCGGGCGAACCGCTCGCTCTGGTCGGGCCAGTCGATGCCCACCGGGACCTCGTTCATCGACTCGCCGGTCCCGACGCCCAGGATGATCCGGTTCTCGGCGAGGCAGCTCAGGGTCGCGAACGCCTGGGCGACGATCGCCGGGTTGTACCGGAACGACGGCGTGAGCACGCTGGTGCCGATCGTGACGTGCTTGGTCGCCACCGCCGCCGCGCCCAGCCAGACGAGCGCGTTGGGCGCGTGGCCGTCCGTGTGGCGCCAGGGCTGGAAGTGGTCGCTGGTCCAGACCGATTCGAAGCCGGACTGCTCGGCGAGGACCGCGAGGTCGAGCAGGCGACGCGGGTGGAACTGCTCCGCCGAGGCCTTGTAGCCGAGGATCAGCGGGAGCTTCGGGGTCGGGGTCGGTAGGGCTGCATGCCCTCGATTGTTGCATCAGCGGGCGATCGCGAGGGCCACGGCACCGGCCAGCACCAGCACCGAGCCCGCCGATCCGGATCGACGTCTCGCGGCGCCCGGCCGCCTCCCCCAGCCGCATGACGCCCCACAGCGACGTCAGGACCACGGCGGACTCGCGCAGCGGCGCCACGATCGCCAGCGGCGCCCGGCTCAGCGCGACCAGCACCAGGCCGTAGGCCGAGAACGTGAGGAAGCCGCCGACCACGGCCGTCCGCCGGTCGATCGGCGCCTCGGCCGGCGCGAAGCGCCCGCCGGCGACGCGCCGCCGAGCGAACACCAGCAACGCGAGGCCCACCATGCACGTCGGCCACAGGATGCCCGCGTACACCCAGACCGGCGTCTGCTGGACGCCGACCCGGTCGAGGGCGGAGTAGATCGCGATCGTCGCCCCGGTGAGCAGCGCGAACCCGGCCGCGGCGCGGTCGTTCGCGCTGGTGGCCGACCGGAGCAGCCGCCACGGCCGCTGGACCAGCAGCAGGCCCGCGAGCAGCAGCCCGACGCCGAGCCAGGCCCCGGGCGCCAGCTGCTCGTCCAGGAGCGTGATGCCGATCGCGATGGCGAGCAGCGGTGCGCTGCCGCGCGCGAGCGGGTAGACGACGGACAGGTCCCCCCGCCGGAACGCGGCGGCCAGGAACGCGAAGTAGAGGACCTCGACCCCGCCCGACAGGATCCCGATCGCCCACGCCGTGTTCGGGATCGACGGGCGGTCGAAGACGAGCCAGGCGACGACGACGATCGGGACGATGACGGCCGAGGCCGCCGCGACCCCGACCGCGGCCGTGCGCAGCGGGTCGTCGGCGCCCTTGAGGATGATGTTCCAGGCGGCGTGGAGGACCGCGGCCAGCGCGACACAGCCGAGCGCGATCGGGTCCACGATCCGAGTCTATGGGGAGCGGCCGGCCGCGGCGGCCACTCCCCGCGCGGCTAGCGCTCGATGTCGCGCCTCGAGAACCCCCAGCCGGCGAGCAGCAGCCCGCCGGCGGCGATCGCGACGCAGGCACCCATGCCGATCCAGTCCCAGTTGCCGATCATCGGCTGGCCCAGGTGCGACGTCAGCGCGAGCTGGTGCACCCAGTCCGGCAGCTTGAGCGCCGGAGCGAGCAGGTCGATCACGAACGTCAGGATCACGATCGCGGCGATGACCTCGGCGGCGATCCCGGTGCTGACGACGCCGCCCACCGCGAGGCCGATCCCGGCCAGCGCGAGCGCATACAGGCCGAGCACGACGGTGCCCGTCACCGGCGTCACGACGTCGAACCCGGCGAGCGCGGCCCCGATCCCGATCCCGAGCGCGATCACGGCGGTCATCAGCGCGATCGCGAGGTAGACGCCGAGGCCGCTCGAGAGCGCCCAGCGGACGCGCGACATCGGCGTCGAGAGCAGCGTCTCCAGCCGGCCGCCGGTCTCGTCCGTCGCCCAGCCGCTGACGAGCGTCGCCGTCGCGAACCCGACGAGGATCAGCCCGAACGTCACGAACGCCAGCTGGAGGAACGCCCCGGCGCCGTTGAGCTCGAGGTTCGGGAACAGGTTCCGGTAGATCTGCTGCGTCTCGGGCGACAGGTTCGAGACCGCGTCGGTCAGCGACAGCGACGCGGCGCCGAAGATGAAGCCCATCAGGCCCACCCCGATCCCCCACGACACCGCCAGCGGCAGGCGCTCGCCGAGCGAGCGGCTCGTCGGACCGCGGAGGCCGATGAGCGCCGCCGGGATGCCCGGCCACGGGACGCGCGACGTCAGGCCCAGGTCGCGCCGCGCGAACAGCTCGACGCCCACGACGAACAGGATGATCGCCACGATCGCGGCCGGGACGAGGGACACCCAGTCGTTCTCGCCGGCCAGCGGCTGGTGGTGCGCCGTCCATCCCCACCAGGTGAGGTTGGCGACGCCGCCGAAGGCCGGGACGGCCGCCTGGTAGCCGTTGACGAAGTAGCCGACGACGAGGATCGCGCCGGCGATGCCCGCGGACGCCCCGCGGCCGATCAGCGGGCTGAGGGCGAACGCGACCGCCCCGGATGCCAGCGCCATGATCCCCACCCACAGCGCGAACCCGAGGGCCGCCGAGGCCGGGATCTCGTCGCCCGGCAGGGTCGCGAACGCGGACCCGGCGACGTAGGCCGACAGGAACGTCACGAGGACCACGATCGCCATCCCGGTGATGTGCGCGAACAGCTTCTCGACGGCGATCCGGCGCATGCCGAGCGGCGTCGTCGCGACGAACTCGAGGCTGCCGCGACGGGCCTCGGCGGCCAGCGTCCCGGACAGCGCCAGCACCGACCACAGCGCGGCCATCAGGCCGAGCGAGGCGCCGGTCTTCCAGCCGATCGACCCGCCCAGCGTCTCGATGTTGACCGGGAACGGGTTGCCGTAGACGCCGGACATGACCGGCGGCAGGCTGTTGACGAGGTTGACGAGCTCCTGGCGCGACTGGGGCGTGTTGTACGCCTCGCCGAACGCGGCGCCGCCGGACAGCAGGAACGCACCGACCAGGCCGGCCACGATGATCACGGCCAGGCGCGAGTCACGGAGGGTCTTGGCGTAGACGGTGCCCAGGCCGTAGATCCGGCTCCACGGCCGGGCCTTGGGCGGGACGAACCGCGTCCCGACCTGGCTCGCGGCGGTCATGACGCCACCGCCTGGGGCTCGACCTCGGCTGCGCCGTCGGCGCCGTGGCCGTACTGGGCGAGGAAGGTCTCCTCGAGGCTCGGCTCGCGGCTGACGAAGTCCAGCAGCTCGTAGCGGGCCGCGGTCTGGACGACCGGGGTGATCGGCCCTGACACGCGGAGTCGCAGCGTGTGGTCCTCCACGCTCACGTCGGACACGCCCGGCAGCGCGTTGAACGCGTCGACGGGGACGGTGTCCACGAAGCGCAGCTCCACCTGGTGATGGGCGAGGTCCCGCAGCGCCTCGGTCCGGTCGACCTTGACGAGGCGGCCGTCGCGGATGATCGCGACCCGGTCGCAGGTCCGCTCGACCTCGGACAGGATGTGGCTGGACAGGAACACGGAGCGGCCTTCCGCGCGGGCCTCGCGGACCAGCTCGTAGAACGTCTGCTGGACCAGCGGATCGAGGCCCGACGTGGGCTCGTCCAGGATCAGCAGGTCCGGCCGGTGCTGGAGCGCGATGACCAGGCCGATCTTCTGCTTGTTGCCCTTGGACAGCTCCTTGAACTTGCGGGTCGGGTCGATGTCGAGCCGCTCGACGAGCGTTCCCTGGTACGCGGCGTCGACGCCGCCCCGGAGGTTGGCGAAGTACTGGATCGTCTGCCCGCCGGTCAGGCGGTCGTAGAGCGCGAACTCGCCCGGGATGTAGCCGATCCGCTTGTGGATCGAGACCGGGTCGACCGTCGTCTCGATGTCGAACACGAACGCGCGCCCGGACGTCGGCCGGATCAGGTCGAGCAGCGTCCGGATGGTCGTGGTCTTGCCGGCGCCGTTGGGCCCCAGGAAGCCGAAGATCTCGTTCTCGGCGACCTCGAGGTCGACGTCGTTGATGCCGCGGTGAGCGCCGTACGCCTTGGTCAGGCGCTCGGTGCGGATGATGCTGGTCATGCTGGTCCTCGTTGGGTGATCTGGCGACGGTCCGGACGGGTCACGCCGGGACCGCGATGCCGGCCTCGTCGCCGGCGATGGCCTTGGCTTCGGCTCGTTCCCGCTCCGCGACGTACTGCGCGATGAGGGTCGGGAAGACCTGCTCCACGAAGGCCACGAAGTCGTGGAACTCCTCGATGCGCCGCCGCGCCGGCGGCGGCAGGTCGGCGACGACGCCGATCCCGTGCGAGGCGATCACCGCCATCCGGTGGTACATCGCCCCCGCGCCGGAGACCATGGTGCGCATCGCGCCGGGCGGGATGCTGAAGTACTCGCGCCGGTCGCCGCGGCGCCGCGAGCGCCGGATGAACCCGGCGGACTCGAGGGCCTGGGCTGCGCCACTGATCGCGCCGCGGCTCGCGCGGAGGTCGGCGGCGAGCTCGGCCGCCGTCTGCTCGGCCGGGTCGCAGATGAGCAGCCAGGCAAGCATCCGGCCCGCCATCGGGGTCATGCTCAGCGACGCCAGGTACTGGCCCATCTCCTCGACGAAGGCGCTCTCCCGCTCGTTCATGCCGTCGATGCTAGTCCCGTTCAGAACGTTCAGTCAATACTGAAACTTCGTGACAGGTCACCAGCCGCCGAGCTCGGCGAGGGTCGGCGGATCGGCGCCGGCGCGCTGGCAGACGATCGAGGCGGCGCGCAGACCGCGAATCGGACCGCCGGGAGGACGACCGTCGGAGTCGCCATCGGACGACCGGCTCGGGACGCCGGCGTGGACCAGCCACGGCAGCATCGCGCCGCCGAACGTGTCCCCTGCCCCGACCGTGTCGACGACCTCGACCGCGGGACGGCGATCACGTGCCTGGCCTGCCCGAGCCGCGCGACCGCAGGTCGCCGGACCGTCGGTGACGACGACGACCGGCGCGATCGGGGTCGACCCCGAGGTACGCCAGGTCGGCGGTCGAGACCTTCACGACGTCCGCGCGGGCGAGGATGCGGTCGAGGCGCGCGCGGTAGGCCGACGCGTCGGCGATGGCCGATGGCCGGCAGTTCGGGTCGACGACCAGGATCGTGTCGTCGGCCAGTCGCTCGACGAGCGTCTCGATCGCGGCGGCGATCGGCTCGAACACCAGGCCCGAGGGTCCCGACATGCAGCGCGACGACGTCGGACGGGAGCGCGGCGAGCAGCGTGCCCGCGTCGAGCGCGGGGGCCGACGTTCCCACGACGTCGAACCGGTACTGCGCCTCGCCGTGATCGGTCGAGCTCCGCGAACGCCCGCGTCGTCGGCAGGTCGGTGCGCTGGACGAGGTCGAGCGACACGCCGTCGGCGGCGAGCGATCGGGCCATCGATTCCCCGTGCTCGTCGACGGACAGGACGCCCGCGAGCGCGACGGGGACGCCGAGCCGCCCGATGGCCCGCGCCGTGTTGAACGGGCCGCCGCCGGGACCGTGTCGATCGACCCGTCGCGCCGCGTGATGACGTCCACCAACGCCTCGCCGGCGACGACGATCACGGCCGCCTCACGGCCTCAGACGCCGATCGGGTGCCAGACGGTCTTCATCTCGAGGAACGCGGCGATCCACTCCGGGCGCTCGGCGGCGCGGTCGTCGAGCCAGTCGAACCGCGCGTCGGTCGTCCCCGACGGGCGGCGCGCGACCCGCTTCACCGAGTCCGCGGCGGCCACCTCCGCCGCGACCCGGAGGTCGTCGGGGATCCCGAAGCCGTCGAGCCCGTCGACGTCCACGTGGGCCGCCAGCACCGGGACCAGCTCCGTCGCGATGGCCCGTGAGGATGTTGACGACCCCGGCCGGGACGTCGGACGTGGCGAGCACCTCGGCCAGCGTGATCGCGGGCAACGGCCGCGTCTCGGACGCGAGCACGACCGCGACGTTGCCGCCGGCGAGCACCGGGCCCAGCCGCGACACCAGGCCGAGCAGCGACGACCGCTCGGGCGCCACCAGGCCCACCACCCCGGTCGGCTCGGGCACGGTGAAGGTGAAGTACGGCGCCCCGACCGGGTTCGCCGACCCGAGGACCTGGGCGATCTTGTCGGCCCAGCCCGCGTACCACACCCAGCGGTCGATCGATCGTCCGACCGCGGTCCGTGCCGCGGCCACCGGGATGCCCTCGGCCGCCGCGACCTCGGCCGCGAACTGGTCGAAGCGGCCCTCCATCAGCTCCGCCACGCGGTACAGGATCTGGCCGCGGTTCATCGCCGTCCGCGCCGCCCAGCCGCCGGTCGCGCCGCGGGCGAACCGCACCGCGTCCCGGACGTCCTTGCGCGATGCCCGGCAGGCGTTCGCGAGCGGCGCCCCGTCGGCCGCGCTCACGACGTACGAGCGCCCCGACTCGGTGCGCGGGAACTGGCCGCCGAGGTACAGCTTGTAGGTCTTGAGGACCGGGAGGCGCGCGCCGTCCGCCGCCACCGGCTTCGGCCGGACCAGGGCCCGCGAGGCCATCAGCGGTCCTCCAGGCGGACGTAGGCGTGCAGCCCGTGCATGCCGCCCTCGCGCCCGAACCCGGACTCCTTGTAGCCGCCGAACGGCGCCGTCGGGTCGAAGCGGTTGAAGGTGTTCGCCCAGACCACGCCCGCCTTCATCGCCTGGACCATCGCGAACACCTTGGACGCCTTCTCGGTCCAGATCCCGGCCGACAGCCCGTAGGCCGTGTTGTTCGCCTTCTCGACCGCCTCGTCCGGGCGTGCGGAACGTCAGCACCGAGAGCACCGGCCCGAAGATCTCCTCCTTGGCCACGCGATGGCTCTGGGCGACGTTGGTGAACAGCGTCGGGCGGAAGTAGTAGCCGCGCTCCGGGAGGTCGCAGGCCGGCTGGTACAGCTCGGCGCCCTCCGCCACGCCCGAGGCGACGAGCTCGGTGATCTTCTCGAGCTGGCTCTTCGAGTTGATCGCGCCGACGTCGGTGTTCTTGTCCAGCGGGTCGCCGACCCGCAGCGTCGACAGCCGGGTCTTGAGCCGGTCGACGATCTCGTCCGCGACGGACTCCTGGACCAGCAGCCGCGACCCCGCGCAGCACACCTCGCCCTGGTTGAAGTAGATGCCGTTGACGATGCCCTCGACGGCCTGGTCGAGGGCGGCGTCCTCGAACACGATGTTGGCGGCCTTGCCGCCGAGCTCGAGCGTGATCGCCTTGTCGGTGCCGGCGATGGCCCGGTGGATCTTCTTGCCGATCTCGGTGGAGCCGGTGAACGCGACCTTGGCGACGTCCTTGTGGGTGACGAGGGCCATGCCGATCTCGCCCGGGCCGGGGACGATGTTGACGACGCCCGGCGGGAGGTCGGCCTGGCGGCAGACCTCGGCGAACAGGAGGGCGCTCAGCGGGGTCGTCGAGGCGGGCTTGAGGACGACGGTGTTGCCGGCCGCCAGCGCGGGGGCGATCTTCCACGCCAGCATCAGCAGCGGGAAGTTCCACGGGATGATCTGGGCGGCGACGCCGAGCGGCCGCGCGACGCGGCCGGGGAACGCGTACTCGAGCTTGTCCGCCCAGCCCGCGTAGTACCAGAAGTGCGCCGCCGCGAGCGGCACGTCGACGTCGCGGCTCTCCTTGATCGGCTTGCCCGAGTCCATCGACTCGAGCACCGCGAACTCGCGCGCACGCTCCTGGAGGATGCGGGCGATCCGGAACAGGTACTTGGCGCGCTCGCGGCCGGGCAGCTCGCCCCAGCCGCGGCCGGCCCGCTTGGCGGCCCGGACGGCGCGGTCGATGTCCGCGGCGGTGGCCTTGGACACCAGGGCGAGCGGCTGCTCGGTCGACGGGTCGATGGTGGTGAACGTGCCGCCGTCCGACGCCTCGACGTCGCGGCCACCGATGAACAGGCCGTAGCGCTCGCGGAGTCGGACGATGTCGCGGGCCTCGGGCGCCGGCGCGTACTCCCACGGGATCGCCTGGCCGTCGCCCATCCCCCACGACGACGGCGCGACGGCGTCCCGCCGCGTGACGGCCCGATCGGTGCTCACGTGGGCATTATGGCATCGGGACCTCCCCGTTCCGGCCGCGAGCGTCGGCTACGCTGCGCCGATGCGACGTCTCGCCGGTGCCAGCGAGCTCCTCGACGGCCCGCTGGACGACCCGGCGGTCCTGCGCGGCAACCTCCGCGACCTGGCGCGGATCAATCGCTGGCTCGGCGGCACGCGCGCCTCGACCCGGGCCCTGGAACGCCTGCTCGGCCAGCGGACCGTGCCTCACACGCTGCTCGACGTGGGGACGGGCGCGGCCGACATCCCCCTCGCCCTCATCGCCGACCAGGCCCGGCGCGGCCGGCCGCTGCGGGTGACGGCCGTCGACTCGCGGCCCGAGGTGATCGACGCCGCCGTGGCGCTCGACCCCGGGCTGCCGACCGCCGCAGGGCCTGACGCTCGACATCGTCGACAGCCGGACGCTCGCGTTCGCGGACGGCTCGTTCGACGTCGTCCATGCCTCGCTCCTCCTGCACCACCTCGAGCCGCGCGACGCGATCGCGTTCCTGCGGGAGGCGGGGCGCGTCGCGCGGCTCGGCGTCGTCGTCAACGACCTCGTCCGGGCTCGCCACCACTGGGTCGGCGCGCGGATCCTGCTGCCGCTGATGACCCGCAACCGGTACACGCGCCACGACGGGCCGATGTCCGTCCAGCGCGCGTACACGCGGGTGGAGCTCCACGCCCTGCTTGCCGGCGCGAACCTGCGGCCGGTGGCCGAGGTGCCGGTGGGGTTCGGCCATCGGGTGGCGATCGCCGCGGTGTCGATGCGCGACGCCGCACGCCCCCTGCCGTCGGATCCCGCCGAGGCCGACGCCGGGTGATGGCGCGCGGGGTCGATGTCGCGGTCATCGGCGGGGGCCCGGCGGGCGCCGCGACGGCCGCCGCGCTCGCCCGGGCCGGCCACGAGGTGGTGGTCCTCGAGCGTGCGGCCACCTGGCGCTGGCGGGCCGGCGGCGTGTTCGCCTCGCCGGCGTCGATCCGCGAGCTGCGGCGGCTCGGGGTCGACGAGCCGACGCTGCGGCGGGTCGCGCGTCCGATCCCCGCCATGCGCGTCGAGTCGCCGCGCGGGACGGCGTTCCGGCTGACCTACGGGGCCGACGATTCGGGCACCGACCGGCCCTGACGCTGCCTGGGACACGGCCGTCGGCTTCGACCGGTCGGCGCTCGATCCCGCCCTGCTCGACCTCGCCCGATCGTCCGGCGCCGACGTCCGCTGCGGGATCCCGGTCCGCGGCGTCGCCCTGGCCGGATCGCGGCGGGCGACCGATCGTCGAGGCCGGCGACGAGGCGATCGAGGCACGCGTGGTCGTGGGGGCCGACGGACCGCGGTCGCTGGTGGCCCGCGCGGCTGGCGTCGACCGGCCTCCGTCGCTCGGCGGGCGGGTCGGCCTGACGTGGCACCTCGCGGACGAGCCCGGCGATCGACCCAGGGACGCGCGGATGGTCGTGCTGCCCGGCGGCGCGTACTGCGGGATCGCGCCCGTGCCGGGCGGCCGAGTCAACATCGGCATCGTGCTCGCCGGCGATCGATGGCGTCGCGACCTGGCGGCCGACGGGGCCGCGACCACGGCGGAGCGTGTCCTCGCGGCGGTGCCGACGCTCCCCGGGGATCCCGAGGCGTGGCGCGCGGGCCGGGCCACCGACGCGATCGCGGGCGCGAGCCCGCTCGGCTGCCGGGTCGCCCGACGTGCAGGGGCGGGCTGGGTCGTCGTGGGCGACGCGGCCGGGTTCCTCGACCCGTTCACCGGCGAGGGCCTCCACCGGGCGCTGGTCTCGGCTCGCCTCGCGGCCGCCGCCATCGACGGCCATCTCCGCGGGCGGGACGGGATCGACCTCGTTGCCTACGACCGGGCGATGCGGGCCCGGTTCACGAGCAAGGACGTGGTCTCGCGGCTGGTGCTGGCGTTCCTCGGCCGGCCGCCGCTGTTCGAGCAGGCGGCGCGGAACCTCGCGAGCCGGGCGGCCATCCGTGCGACGATGGGCCTCGTGATGGGCGACCTCGTCCCGGCGTCGCGAGCCCTGGACCCGCGGTTCCTCGTCGGGCTCCTCGGGCCGTGACGGTCGATCCCGCGGCGGCCGGCGGCATCGTCCAGCGGACCCGCCTCGCGGCCTACGCGTGGTGCGAGGCGGACGAGAGGATCCTGCTGTGCCGACTCCGCATGGACGACCCCGACGGCGGTGCATGGACACTGCCCGGCGGCGGCCTCGAGTTCGGTGAGGACCCGGTCGAGCGGCGCGCTCCGCGAGCTCGCCGAGGAGACGGGGTATGCCGCCCGCATCGACGGCCTCGCCGGCGTCCGATCGGAGGTCTTCGAGCCGGAGGAGACGTCGAGCGGTCACCGCATCCACTACGTCGCCATCCTGTACCGCGCGACGGTCACCGGCGGGAGCCTGCGCGACGAGCCGGACGGCTCGACCGATCACGCGGAATGGGTGCCGTTCGGCCAGATCGACGCCCTTCGAACCGTCGACCTCGTCGCCTGGGCACGCGCCACCGTGGGCCGCTGAGCGATGCGCACCACCATCGGCATCGACGTCGCCGCGCCGCCCGAGCTCGTGTTCCGCGTGGCCCACGACGTCACGCGCTGGGAGCGCCTCCTCCCCCACTACGCGCGATCGCGGGTGATCCGGCGCGAGCCGGACGGCTCCCTCGTGTGCGAGTTCGTCGCGCGGCGGGTCGTCGTCCCGTTCCTCGGCCTCGGGATCCCGGTGGCCTGGCGCAGCCGGACCTGGAACGAGCCGGCGACCCGGCGGCTGCGGTTCCGCCACGTCGCGGGCGCGACGCGCGGCATGGACGTCACCTGGACGATCGAGCCCGCGGGCGGCGGCACCCGGATCGAGATCGAGCACGTGTTCCGCCCGCGGGTGGCCGCGTTCGCCGCGGTCGTCGACCGGGCGTTCACCCGGCCGATCGCGGGCCGCACGCTGGCGACGATGCGCGACCTCGCCGAGGCGCTGGCGCCCGACGCAGCGGCGAGCCCCTGACATGGCCGACCGGCGCGACGTCTGGATCACCGGGGTGGGCGTGATCTCCGCGATCGGGATCGGGCTGCCCGCGTTCCGCGCGGGCCTGCGGGCGAACGCCTCGCCCGTCAAGCGCATCGACCGCTTCGACCCGTCGCCGTTCCGGTCCCAGGTCGCCGCCCAGGTCGAGGACTTCGACCCGGCGGACCACATGGACGCCCGCGCGGTGCGCGGCCTCGACCGGTTCTCGCAGTTCGGCCTCGCGACCGGCCGGATGGCGATGGCCGACTCGGGGCTGCTTCCCGGCGTGGACGGGGCGGCCGAGGCGGACCGGATCGGGATCTACCTCGGGTCCGCGCTGGGCGGCATCGCCTTCGCCGAGGGCGAGCACGAGAAGTACCTCGACCGCGGGCTGCGGTCGGTGTCCCCGACCCTCGCGCTGGCCGTGTTCGGCGGCGCCGCGCCGGCCAACATCGGCATCGCGCTCGACGTTCGCGGGCCGATCCTCTCGACCGCGAACTCGTGCGCGTCCGGTGCCGTCGCGATCGGCGAGGCGATGGGCGCCATCCGGAGCGGCGAGATCGACGCCGCGATCGCCGGCGGCGTCGAGTGCCCGCTGTCGCCGCTCGCGTTCGGGGCGTTCGACATCATCCGGGCGCTCAGCAGCCACCGCAACGACGACCCGCCGCACGCCTCGCGGCCCATGGACGCCGGGCGCGACGGCTTCGTCATGGGCGAGGGCGCGGGCCTGCTGGTGCTCGAGGCGGCGGACCTGGCGGAGCGGCGCGGTGCGACGCCGTACGCGCGGGTCCTGGGCTATGGCGCGACGTCCGACGCCCACCACATGGTCCAGCCGCGGGCCGACGGTCGCGAGGCGGCCCGGGCGGTGCGGATCGCGCTCGCGGATGCCGGCGTCGAGCCGGGCGAGATCGACTGGGTCAGCGCGCACGCCTCGTCGACGCCGATCGGCGACATCGCCGAGGCCCGGGCGCTGGCCGCCGCCCTGGGCGACGCGGCGGCGACCGTCCCGGTGAGCGCCACCAAGGGCCTGACCGGCCACCCACTCGGCGCGACCGGGGCGATCGAGGCCGTGATGACGGCGCTCGCCTTCCGCGACGGCTGGGTGCCGGGCACGGCCAACCTGGTCGCCCCCGAGCCCGACCTCGGCACCCTCCTGCCGGGCCTCCTGCACGACGGCCGCGACGGCGCGGTCCGGCGGACCCTCTCGACGTCGTTCGGCTTCGGCGGTCTCAACGCGGCGCTGGTCTTCGGCGCCGTCTGACGGCAACGCCGGGGTGAGCGGTGCGGGGTACCCTCGCGCCATGTCAGACCTGCCCACCTGGGAGCGCCGGTTCCGCGCCCCCCTCCTCGCCTTCCCCGCCTGGGCGGCCGACGCGCCGGACCGGCTCGTCATGGCCTCGACCGAGAGCGGCTTCTACCAGCTCCACACCTGGGACCGGGTCACCGGCGAGCGCCACCAGGTGACCGAGGACCCGGTTGGCGTGCTCGAGGGCCGGCCGACGCGCGACGGGAGCGGCGTGGTCTGGTTCCACGACGAGACCGGTGCCGAGTCCGGCACCTACGTGATCGCGCCGTACGACGAGCGGACCGGCCCCGAGCCCCTGATCGAGGGGCTGCCGAAGGGCTGGCCGGAGGGCCTCGCGATCGGGCGGACCCGCTCGATCGCCGGCGTCAGCACCGACGAGGGCTTCTCGATCTGGACGGCGGAGCACGGCGGCTCCGCACGCCGGATCCACGAGCACGCGGAGCCCGTGCGGCTCGCGGGCGGATGGGGGCTGATGAGCGCGGTCGACCGGCGGGCGCTGTCGAGCGACGACTCGCTCGCGGTGCTCGAGGTCATGGAGGACGGCGACGTGCTCCACCCGTCGCTCCGGTCGATCGACGCGGTCACGGGCGCGACCGTCGCGGAGCTGCGCGACGACCGCCTCGAGCTGTCCGGGTTCGGGTTCTCGCCGGCGCCGGGCGACACGCGGATGGCGATCACGCACGAGCGGACGGGCGAGCGACGGCCGGCGACGTGGGACGCCCGGACGGGCGAGCTCGTGGACCTGCCGCTCGACCTCGAGGGACCCATCGAGCCCGTCGACTGGTGGCCGGACGGCTCGGCGCTGCTGCTGCTCCAGCTGGTCGCCGGACGCCATCGGCTCCACCGCTACGACCTGGGCACCGGATCCGTCACGACGCTCGAGACGGAGCCGGGCTCGATCACGGCAGCGGCCGTGCGGCCCGACGGCGAGGTCTGGTACCGGGTCCACAACGGGCTCCACCCCGCCGCGATCCTCGCCGTCGGCTCGTCGACGCCGATCGTGGAGGCCGAGGGCGCGAAGGCGCCGGCCGGCCGCGTGTTCGAGGAGTGGTGGTTCGAGAACCCGAACGGCCAGCGGGTCCAGGGGTTCATCGTGCGCCCGGACGGCGACGGGCCCTATCCGGTGGAGATGCGCGTCCACGGCGGGCCGCACTCGCTCGACATGGACCGCTGGTACCCGGACGTGCTCGCCCACGTCGACGCCGGGTTCCTCGTCGCGATGGTCAACTACCGCGGATCCGACGGGTTCGGGCAGGCGTGGCGCGACGAGCTCACCGGCAACGTCGGCTTCCTCGAGCTCGAGGACGAGCTCGCGGGCCTCGACGACCTGGTCGCCCGCGGCCTGGCCGATCCGGCGCGGGTCGTCCTGGCGGGCTGGTCGTGGGGCGGCTACGTGACGCTGCTGGGCCTCGGCCGCCATCCCGAACGGTGGGTGGCGGGGATCGCGGGCGTGCCGATCGCCGACTACATCGCGTCCTACGAGGACGAGGCGCCGATCCTCCAGTCGCTCGACCGGGCCCTGTTCGGCGGCTCGCCCGAGACCGTGCCCGACCTGTACCGCGAGCGGAACCCGATCACCTACGCCGACGGGGTCGACGTGCCGCTGCTGATCCTCGCGGGCGAGAACGACTCGCGCTGTCCGATCCGCCAGGTCTGGAACTACGTCGGGCGGCTGCGCGCGCGCGGCCTCGAGCCCGAGGTCTACACGTACTCGACCGGTCACTCGTCGTTCGACGTGGACGAGCGGGTGAAGCAGTGCGCGATCGCCCTGGACTTCCTGGCCCGGAGCGTGCCCGGCGTCCAGCGGGTGGACGGCCTCGACGCCTACGTCGCCGCGCCGGGAGCCGTGCCCGCCGCCTGACGGTCAGACGTATTCGACCCTGCGCTCGGCGGCCATCCGCTCGGCGCAGTCCGCGAGGCGGGCCGCGAGGTGCCCGTGACGCCCATGGCCGGCGTGGCGGCCGGCGTTGTCGAGGTCGGCGCGTGCAGACCGTCCGGCGAGACGGGCGCGACGGCGGTGCCGTGCGATCGTCGCGAGGATCAGGACCCCGCCGACGACGAGGGGGAGCGTGCTGGGTCGCTGCTGAGGCATCGAAGGATCTCCGTGGATCGACGGCTGGCGCCGTCCGATGCCGCCATGGTCGTCCGGCGGTGTGGGCGAATCATCGGGCGACTGTGCAGATCCCGTGCGCGACCGGGATCGACGACGGCCGTCCCCGACACCGCCCGGTCAGTCGATCGTGAAGTGATCCGGGCGCTGGTAGGCGCCGGTCCGCTCCTTCTCGAGCTGCATCAGCACGTCGTTGAGCAGCGATGACGCCCCGAACCGGAACCGGTCGGGCGTCATCCACCGGGGCCCCAGGGTCTCGTACAGCACCACCAGGTACTGGATCGACTCCTTGGCCGTGCGGATCCCACCGGCGGGCTTCATGCCGATCGACTTGCCCGTGACGCGCTCGAAGTCCCGGATCGCCTCCAGCATGACCAGCGTGACCGGCAGCGTCGCGGCGGGCACGATCTTGCCGGTCGAGGTCTTGATGAAGTCGGCACCCGCGGCCATGGCCAGGACCGACGCGCGGCGCACGTTGTCGAAGGTGCCGAGCTCGCCGGTCTCGAGGATCACCTTGAGGTGCGCGTCGCCGCTCGCGTCCTTGACGGCGACGATCTCCTCGAACACCGTCGCGTAGTCGCCCGACAGGAAGGCGCCGCGGTCGATGACCATGTCGATCTCGTCGGCGCCGGCCGCGACCGCGGCCCGCGTCTCGGCGAGCTTGACGTCGAGGAACGACTGGCCCGACGGGAAGGCCGTCGACACCGACGCGACCTTCACGCCCGACGCCCCGAGCGCCTCGCGGGCCTCCGCCACGAACGTCGGGTAGACGCAGATCGCGGCCACGTGGGGAATGGACGCGTCGCCCGGCTGGGGGCGCATCCCCTTCGCGCACAGGGCGCGGATCTTGCCCGGCGTGTCCTTCCCCTCGAGCGTCGTGAGATCCATCATCCGGATCGCGAGATCGAGCGCCCAGACCTTCGATGCCTTCTTGATCGACCGGCGGCTGAGCGACGTGACCCGCTCCTGGATCCCCACCGCGTCCACGGGCGTCACCCGGCCGAGCAGGCTGCCGAGGCTCCCGGCGCGGCCGTCGAACGCGCGGATGAGCTCCTGCGCCCGCTCGCGCGTGGCGGTGTCCCGGGCGACGGACGTGGTCATGGGCGCGAGTCTACCCGCGCGGCGCTACCGCCCCGCGCGGTTCTTCGGCGGCGCGGGGAGGCGCCGCTCGCCGCGGACCAGGAAGTGCACGAACCAGTCGCGCACCTGGACCAGGTTCTCGGCCCGCCGGTACGGCACGCCGCCGCGGGTCAGCTCATGGTTCTCCTCGGGCACGCGCATGAACCGTACCGGCCGCCGCAGCGAGCGGAGCACCGTGAACAGCGACTCCGCCTGGGCCACGGTGGTCCGGATGTCGCGCTCCGAGTGCTGGATCAGAAGCGGGGTCCGGACGTTGGCCGCCAGCGACAGCGGCGAGATCGAGTGGAAGTACTCCGGCTCCTCCCACGGGCTGCGACCGAACTCGATCCGCGCCCACTCGGCGCCCGAGATGTCGCCGGTGAGGAACAGCAGCCGCATGTCGACCACGGAGCGGCAGGTGATGGCCGCCCGGAAGCGGTCCGTCCGGCCCACGATCCAGTTGGTGAGGTAGCCGCCGTAGGAGCCGCCGGTGACGCCCAGCCGCTCGGGGTCCGCGAGCCCGTCCTCGATCGCCTGGTCGACGCCCGCCAGCACGTCGGCCATCGGGCCGTCGCCCCAGTCACCGAGGTTGGCGCGATTGAACGCCTCGCCGTAGCCCTCGGAGCCACGCGGATTCGACGCGAGCACCGAGATCCCCGATCCGGCGAGGACCTGCCACTCGAGCATCGGCGACCAGCCGTAGAGCGTGTGCGGGCCGCCGTGGATCTGGAGCACGAGCGGCTGGCGGCTGTCACCGGCGGGGAGCAGCCAGCCAGAGATGTCGCGCCCGTCGCTCTGCCAGCGGCGTTCGACCGGCTCGACCCAGTGGATCTCCCGCGCGAGCTCGTCGTTGAGCGACGACAGGGCCCGGGGCGCCTTCGTGCCGCGCGCCGTCGCCGCCGCCTCGAAGACCACGACCTCGGGCAGCGTCGTCGCAGCCGAGCGGATCGCCGTTACCAGATCGCGGTCGCCCGCCGGCACCGCGTCCCAGCCCGACAGGTAGTGGCGATCCTCGGTCAGCCGGACCGGCTCGTCGTCGCCGTCGAGCGCGACGCGCCACAGCTCGTAGGCTCCCTCGACCGGCGCCGTGAACAGCACGGTCTCGCCGTCGGTGCCCGGCACGAGGTGGGCGCCCTCGCCGATGGTCGCGTCGCTGTTGAGCGACGCGTCGGGCTTGAGGCCGCTCTCCGCGAGGAGGTCGGTCCCGCCGCCCGGGCCGGCGTCCGAGCCGTCGGCCGCGAAGCGCCAGATGCCGCAGCGGTAGTAGACGCGCGGGAACCGGTCGCCCAGGGCGAGGATCGCGGCCCCGTCGCGCGTCCACGCCGGGCTGTAGAACACGGCGTCGGCGCCGCCGGTGATCGCGGTGACGTCGCGAGAGGCGACGTCGACGACGAACACGGACGAGCGGGCGTCGAGATCCGGGTGCGGGCGCCGGTTGGCCGTGAACGCGATGCGCGTGCCATCGGGGCTCCAGACCGGGCTCGCCTCGGCCGTCGGGCCGGCGACCAGGGATCGCGCCTCGCCCGTCGTCGCGTCGACCACCCACAGGTGCGCGTCGCGATCGTCGATGAAGCCCACCCCGTTGTACTGGTAGGCCAGCCGGTCGAGGTAGCGGTAGTCCGACAGCGGCGTCTCGCCGGGCTTCGGCTTGGGCGGCCGGCCCCAGCGCCGCGTGTCCTCGGCCAGCGTGGCCCCGCGCGAGCTCGTCAGCACCGCGATCGACCGCCCGTCGGGCGCCCAGTCGAAGTCGCCGACGCCCCGCGGCAGGTCGGTCAGGCGGCGCGCCTCGCCGCCGTCCAGCGGGAGCAGGTAGAGCTGGTCCGTGTCGAGGCGGTCCTTGGCCTCCTTGGGGCGGTCCGGCTCCTCTTCGGCGGTCAGCCGGCGATCCGAGATGAACGCGAGCGTGCGGCCATCGGGTGAGAAGCGGGCATGTCGATCCGAGCGCGTCCCGATGGTGACCTGGCGGGCCGGCGCCGATCCGTCGGTCGACGCGAGCCAGACCGCGTATCGATACCCATCGTGCCCGGGGGCGCTGCGCTTGACGGTGAACGCCACCAGGCGGCCGTCGGGCGACAGCCGCGGGTCGATCGGAACGCGGAGGCGGTACAGGTCGTCGGGCCGGGCAGGTCGGGGCACGGGCTCCTCCGGTCGCGTGACGGACGATGCCGTCGGGGGCGTGGATCGCTGCGCCGCCGTCCGCGTGGTCTGGGCGGAAACTGGCCGGCACCTGAGTCTATCCCCGGTGGGCGGGCTACCATCGGCGCAAGATGGTCGAGCAGCTGAACCTCCGGCTCGAGCCGGCGCTGCCGCGCCCGGGCGACGTGGCCCCGATGTGGCCGACGGCGCGCCCGGACCCCTTCGACTCCTCCGACTACCTGTTCGAGCCCACTTGGGGCGGACACCGCGTGCTCGCCTTCATCGGCCCGTCGGAGCGGGCGGGCGACGGCGCCGTGCGGATCGTGGACCCGACCGGCCGCGACCTGGCCGACCGGCTCCCCGAGCTCGCCGGGCTCGCCGTCCGCGTCGCCGCGCGCTCCGCCGTGCTCGACGGCGAGCTGGTGGTCGTCGACGCGCACGGCCGCGGCGACGACGACGCGCTCCGCCAGCGCCTGAACGGCAACCCCGGACGACCCGTCGCCTACCTCGTGTTCGACGTCCTCCACCTCGACGGCAAGTGGCTGCTCAACCTGCCCCTCGAGAAGCGGCGGCTCGCCCTGCGACGCATCCTCCGGCCGGGGGACGAGGTCGTGGTCGTGCCCGCGATCGCCGGGGAGGGTCGCGCGCTCCATGCTGCGGTCACCGCGCAGGGCATCGCGGGGGTGCTCGCCCGTCGGCGCACGAGCCCGTACCTGCCGGGCGTCCACAGCGCGCTCTGGCGCTCGATCGTGGCCGGCCCGATGCCCGACGCGGACGCCGTGGCCGAAGCGGGCGCGGAGGCCGATTCCGTCGACGAGGCCGTCGGCACCGCGCCGGTGCTGGCGCTCTTCCGGCGCCTCCCGTTCGAGGAGGAGGCCGCCGAGTAGCGGCTACCCGCGGACGGCGCGAACGAAGGTCCGCATCGTGGGCGGCTGCCCGTACAGCAGCACGCCTGCGCGGTAGACCCGGATCGACAGCCAGGTCACGATCGGGACCGTTGCGATCAGCAGCCCGAGCGAGAGCGCGACCTCCCACGGCTCGACGGACCCGACCGACAGCCGGGCCATCATCACGAACGGGCTCCACAGCGGCACGTACGAGGCGAACCGGATCAGCGGGCCGGCTCCCCCCGACAGCGCCAGCACGGCCGGGAAGTAGCCCATGATCGCGGGGATCGACAGCGGCAGCGCGACGATCTGGAGGTCCTCGGGCCGGCTCAGCAGGGACCCCGCGCCCGCGTACAGCGCGGCATACAGCGCGAACCCGAGCGTGAAGTAGACGAGGAACGCCGCCAGCAGGCCCGGCGACAGGCCACCCAGCGACGGCGCGGCGTCGGCGATGCCGAACATCGACTGGGCGAGCCGCCCGGACAGCAGCAGCGCGATCACCGCCGGCAGCAGGACCAGGCTCACCTGGGTGAGGCCGGCCAGCCCGATCCCGCCGATCTTGCCCACGACGAGCTGCGGCGCGGTCGCGGCCGAGATCAGCAGCTCCATGACCCGGCTCGCCTTCTCGGCCACGACGCCCGAGGCGACCCACAGCCCATAGAACACGAGCGTCAGGAACGAGAGCACGACGAAGACGATGCCCACGATCCGGCGGCTCGCGTACTCGGCGGTGTCGATGGTCAGCCCGGTCCCGTCGCCCGACGCCGAGGCGCCGGCGTCGGCGACGCTGAACGAGGGCAGGACGAACGGCTGGGACGACGCTGGCTGGGACGCCGTCCAGTCGAGGATCCCGACGCCGAACGCGCCGATCTGGAGCAGCTGCGCGCGGTCCGGGCTGAGCGCGCCCGTCGTGAGGACCCGGAAGTCGAGCCCGTTGTCGGGCTTGCGGACGATGAGGACCGCCCCGGCCAGCACGCCGTCGCGCACGTCGTCCGCGGCCTCCCCGGCATCGGTCCGGGGCTCGAAGTCGAACCGGCGGACGCCGGTGTCGCCCTCGGCGTTGGCGTTGAGGGCCGCGTCCATGACCGCGACGGCGCGGGCCGCGAGCGCCGGATCGTCGGCGACCACGCCGACGCGGGTCACGGTCGCCTTGTCGAGCAGCCGGACGCCGAGCGGGATGAGCGCCACGACCACCGCGAGACCGACCAGCAGCAGCGTCGAGAACACGAACGCCCGCGACCGGACCCGCTCGACGTACTCGCGCCGGGCGACCAGCACGATGTTGGTGGCGTTGCTGCTCGAGGGCATCGCCTCGGGCGGAGCCGGCGGCATCGCGTGCGGCGCGTCGCTCACGCCGCGTCCTCGGCCGCGGCGGCGCCAGCCGGAGCGGCACCCGTGACGTCCGTGGCGTCCTCCGCCGATGACGCGCCGTCGACCGGCGCGAGGTGGGTCTCCTCGTCCGCCGGATGG